>NZ_JBBORL010000001.1:4800000-6871458 GCF_038004565.1 Paenibacillus sp. FSL R5-0473 | reverse complement strand
TTCCGCCACACTGCAACTGTCTGAGCTTGTAATCAACAGCTCCATACTACTTAACTCTAGCCCCTGCTCATGCACGTATTCCATAAACGGCACGATCAGTGCCGGCGTTGATTCAAAGATCGACACTTGCTCCCGCTCTATCCAGTAGTGCAGACGAGACGGATCAATCCGGTCGTCCTTCGGTACAATCACCATGGTCCCTCCGTTGTACAGCGTCCGCGCGATATCGCCCACAAACACGTCGAACGAGAAGCTGGCGAGCTGCAACAGCCTTACCGGAAACTGATCCATCCGGTATTCCCGTCGGTAACCCGCTGCCGTGTTCACCAGGCTGCGGTGCTCGATCATCACGCCTTTTGGCTTGCCCGTCGTTCCCGACGTGTAGATGACATACGCCAAGTCCTCAGGACGGGCTTCATGGAAGCTGCCCATACCGACAACATCAACATCATTTGGATGGCTCTCATTACGGTCGTTCACAGCACCCGTCAGCTCGCTGGAGATCAGACCTGAAACCATGCTGGAGCCTTGGCCGAAGTCCATTGGTGCATTCGCTCGGTCTTCGCTGTATGACGTTTCGTCATCGAGATACAGCACCTTCTCCAGTGCTAGTTCCTCTTCGCCGAGCCAGGATTCGGCACGCTCTCGCAGCAGCGTTTGTGTCAGCAGTACCTTCGCTCCGCTGTCTTCCAGCATGAACCGCACGCGGTCCGCCGGATAATCCGGGTCAAGCGGTACATACGCCCCGCCCGCTTTCCAGACGGCCATCACGGCCACCAGCAAATCGACCGAACGCTCGGCGAGAATGCCAACGATGGTCTCCCGGCCTATTCCGCTTGCACGTAGCGTGGTCGACAGGCGGTTCGCCCGCTCGTTCAGCTCCGCATACGTCAGCCGATCCTTCTCGTATACGATGGCCTCCGCTTCCGGCGTGCGTTCCGCCTGTTCCTCGAACAGTCGATGGAACGCTGCCACAGGAGCCACTTCCGGCTGCACCGGATTAAACACACCGATAATTTCTTCTTTTTCCGCCGCCGTCAAAAGCTCTAACTCATGTACACGAACATTCGGATTAGCCGCAACCTGCTCCAATGCACGGGCAAAATGACCGTGGATCTGCCTGATGTCTTGCTCTCTGAATGTCAGTGCATTGTACGTAAACCTCAGCAAAATATGCTCTTCCGGAATGACGGTAATGTCCAGATCGTAGTTCGTTTGTTCCGGCGATTGGATATTAGCGATTTTCAGCGCTTCTTGTCCTCCGCCGACAACCTGCTCAATCTGTTCTTCCATCGGATAATTTTCAAAGACCATAATATGGTTGATCAAGTCGCTCTTTTGCTCGCTCAGCGACTGAATTTCGAACAGCGGGAACGTTTCGTAAGCTCCCGATGTCAGCGCTTGATCCTGGGTTTTTCTCAAAATATCGGCTACCGTCTCCTCGGCTTTGCCTTGAATACGGACGGGGATCGTATTAATAAACAGACCGATCATGCTTTCGATACCCGGAATCTCCGCTGGACGTCCGGATACGACGGAGCCAAATACAACATCTTCGCTGTTGTTGTATACCTGCAGAACCAGTCCCCATACGGTCTGCATGAATGTATTAAGCGTCACCTGATGCTGGCGCGCCACCCGCTCGATTTGCCCAGTCAGTTCCTTGCTGAGTTCCACATCGATCTCAGCTGCTTCAAAAGCGCCCTGCTTCAGCCCTGTTTTCTCCCGAGGCAACTTGGTCTGCTGATCATAACCCGCCAAATACTTGGACCAGTAACGCGAAGCTTTCGCGGCATCTTGAGCTTCCAACCATTCGATATACCGAGAGTACGAGGTAACCGGAGGAAGCTCCAGCGTCCGTTGCTCCTGGAACGCGAAGTAGGTGTCGAACACTTCCTTGATCATTAAGGACATGCACCAGCCGTCCAACAAAATGTGATGGTGACTCCAGATCACTTGGTAGGACTCGTCGCCCGTACGCAAAACTGTAACGCGCATCAGAGAGCCTTGGGCCAAATCGAACTTGTTCGCTTTATCCGCGCTGACAAAATCGGCTATCGTCTTCTCCGGGTGTTCATCTCTTGCCGAGCGAATATCTTCAAAGTACACTTCACACTTCCGCTCGCGGAATACCACTTGAATCGGCTCGTCTCTCCAGCCGGTAATAAAATTGGTCCGCAGCGCCTCATTTCGCTGTACCAGCGTATCCAATCCGCGGGTGAAGGCTTCCACATTCAGGCTTCCATACAGATCGAAGGTCACCTGTTCGAAGTAGGCTTCCGAATCGGCATCCAGCAAGCTATGGAACAACATCCCTTTTTGCAGCGGAGTCAGGGTGTATACATTCTCCAGTTCGCCGAGTGCCGTCGTATGTTCGGACAGCCGCTCCAGTTCCTCCACCGTCACATCTTGAAGCAGTACGTCACTAGGCGTAAGCTCCGGCCGCTCTTTCGATACGCAATGGCTGATGACTTCACGCAAACTCGATTGAAGCAGGGTACCCAGGCGCTCAACCGTCTCCCGTTGATACTGGGTTTCCCCATAACGGATCGTAAGTTCCAACACGCCTTCCGATACCATACCGTTGATATCGAGGACATAATTCATCACAGCATTCGGGCTTGAATCGGAGCCCAGACTGAACGGAGAAGGCTGCGAGCCGCTGCTTTCGTAATCCTGGTCGAACTGACCCAGATAGTTAAAACTGATCTCCGGCTCTAAAGCAAAGCGCTCGCCGTCATGCGGCGCCGACAAATAACGCAGGATGCCGTAGCCGATTCCTTTGTTCGGAATGCGGCGCAAGCTTTCTTTCACCTGTTTCACCTGATGACCGAGCTCCTGGACGTGACCCGGCTCCAGAACGACAGGGAATTGGCTTGTAAACCAGCCTACCGTACGTGTAATGTCCACATCTGGCAAAAGTTCTTCCCGGCCGTGGCCTTCAAGATTCACCAGCACGCGTTCTTGACCGCTCCAAGCTTGTACTGAGAGGCCCAGCGCAGCAAGCAGCAAATCGTTCATTTCTGTATGGTAAGCACGGTGTGCCTGCTTCAGCAGCTGTTCGGTTTCCTCCGCCGTCCAGCGGACAGTCACGATCCCGCTGTCCTTCAGCTTGGATCTGCCTTGTTCAAAATCTTTCGGAAGCGGCTCATAGGTCAATTGCTCGATATGCTGCCAATACGCTCTCTCGCTTTCCATCGCCGGACCGTTCGCATAATCAGCGAGCTGTTTCGCCCACGTTTGGAATGAGTCCGTTTTGAGCGGCAGACGGATCAGCTGCCCTTGCAGCGCCTGCTCATAGCCGGCAGCAAAATCCTCAAGCAGAATCCGCCAGGATACGCCGTCTACTACCAAGTGGTGGATCGCGATCAGCAGATGATCTCCATCCGCACAGCGGAACAAGCCGAGCTTCAGCAAAGGCCCTGCCTGCAGGTCAATGCTGCGTTGAAGCTCGTTCGCCTTGGCTTCGATCGCCTGCGCGCAGTCCGTCATTCCACGGAAATCGATCACTTCCAGGCTGTAGAGCTCGCCGTCGCTTTCCGCGATGCCCCGGTTCCATGCCGCATACCCGCTCTCGGTCCGGCTGAAGACGAGGCGCAGCGCATCGTGATGCTCGGCCAGCTTCCGCACGGCCTGATGAAGCGCCGCTTCGTCATAGCCTTCCTCCCGGTACAGCATCACCGCCTGGTTAAAGTGGTGCAGCTCGGCGAACGACTGCTCGAAGAACCAGCGCTGAATCGGCGTCAGCCCCGTATCTCCCTTAGCTGCCCCCTGATCGGCGCGTCTTAAGACCGACTGGAGATACGGGCTTAATTCCGCTACGGTCGGATATTTGAACAAATGCTTAATTTCCAGCTTGTACCCGGCCTGATATAGCCTGGACGACACCTGGATCGATTTAATTGAATCCCCGCCGAGTTCGAAGAAATTGTCCATCACGCCGATCGGACGACCCGTTCCCAGCACCTTTTGCCACACCGCAACCAACGTCTGCTCCGCCGCCGTCCGGGGCGCCACGTATTCCGTTCCAACGAGCATACTGCTTTCCGGTGCGGGCAGCGCCTTGCGGTCAAGCTTTCCGCTGTGTGTGAGGGGCATCCGCTCCAGCTGCACGAAGTAGGACGGAATCATGTACGCAGGCAGATCCTCCGCCAGCGCGCTTCGCAGCTCGCTCGCCGCAAGCGGCTTGTCCGCCACGAAGTACGCGCAGAGCTGCTTCTGACCGGCTTCGTCCTCTCTGGCGATGACAACCCCCTCTTGTACGGACGCCGCTTTCAGGACCTGCGCCTCCACCTCGCCGAGTTCGATCCGGTACCCGCGGATTTTCACCTGATGGTCGATCCGGCCCATATACTCGATGTTGCCGTCCGGCAGCCATCTGGCCAGATCGCCCGTCCGGTACATCCGCCCGCCCGGCGCGAACGGACACTCTACGAATTTCTCCGCGGTCAGCTCGGGACGGTTCAAGTAGCCTCTAGCCAGACCTACGCCCGCGATGCACAACTCGCCCGGCACGCCGATCGGCTGCAGCGCTGTCGTCCCTTCCTTGACAATATGCAGCCGGATGTTCGAGATCGGCTTGCCGATCGGCACCGATACATACGCCTCTTCCGGTCCGCAATCGTAGTACGAGACATCAACCGTCGCTTCCGTAGGCCCATAAAGGTTGATCAGCTGCGCTTGATTCACGGATGACGAAATCCACTGCCAGAACCGGCTCACATGCGATGTCGCCAGCGCTTCCCCGCTTGCAAACACCCGTTTCAGCGAAGACAGCTTGTTACCCAGATCTTCACTCGGCTGACGCTCGACATATTCGAGGAAGGCGTGCAGCATCGACGGCACAAAGTGCATCGTGGTGACGGATTGCCGTTCGATCGTGTCCAGAATCGTCTCGGGATTCTTCTCTCCGCCCGGCGGCAGCAAGCAAACTTTGGCCCCCGTCCAAGCCCACCAAAACAGCTCCCACACGGAAACGTCGAAGGTGATCGCCGTCTTTTGCAGAATCGTATCCCTGGAGTCGATCGGGTATGCATTCTGCATCCACAGCAGCCGGTTGATCACCGGACGGTGCTCCACCATGACGCCTTTGGGCTTGCCTGTCGAGCCCGATGTGTAAATGACGTAGGCCAGATGCTCCGGTCCGCTGGCCAGCTCCAGATTCGAGCCGTCTTCGTCATACGCGGATGGATCGTTCAGATCGACGAGCGATAGACCACCAAGTGGCTCTGTCCCGGCAAATGACGCGCTTTCCCGCAAATGGCTCTGAATCAGCAGCAGCCTAGCGCACGAATCTTCGAGCATGTAGCGAATACGCTCCTGCGGGAATTGTGGGTCGATCGGCACGTAGGCGCCCCCGGCCTTCAAGATCGCATAGATGCCGACAATCATCTCCAGCGAGCGCTCGGCCATGATCGCGATCGGCTGATCGGCCTGCGCGCCAGAGGCACGCAAGGATCGCGCCAGCCGGTTCGCCCGCTCGTTCAACTCCCGGTAAGTCAGACGGCTGTCCTCATAGACAACGGCCACCTGCTCCGGCGTTCGCTCTGCTTGCTCCTCGAACAGCTCGTGGATCGTTCTCTCTCTCCACGACTCATCCGCTTCCAAGCCTGGACCCTCTGAGGCGGATTGCTTCGCCAGAGCCGAAGACGACACGGCAAACCCGACCAGCAAATCATGCTTTTCGCTGTCCTTCAAAATATTCAAATCCGAGATCCTCGCACCCGGCTGAGCCAGGATCGATGCCAAAAGCTGCTCGTAATGACCCGCCAGCCGTACCATCGTTTCCTGTCTAAACAACGAGGTAGCGTACTCGATCTTGCAAACCAGCTCGTTACCCTCTTCCACGATATCCAGGCTAAGATCAAACTTTGCTCTCTTTTCCTCGATGTCAAACAGCGACCATTGCAAACCTTCCAGGGCTAAATCCAGGCTTTCGTGCTTTTGCAAAGAAAACATGGTGTCAAACAGCGGATTCCGGCTTAAATTCCGGCTCACCTGAAGAGCTTCTACCAGCTCCTCGAACGGATAGTCCTGGTGCTCGTAGGCTCCAAGCGTCGTTTCCTTCACATCCTGCAAGTAATCCAGGAACGTCCGCTCTGCCGTTGGACCCAAGCGAAGGGCCAGCGTATTGACAAACATGCCGATAATCGGTTGCAGGTCGGCGTGAGAACGAGCGGCAATCGGAGTGCCGACTACGATATCTTCCTGTCCCGCGTATTTATGAAGCAATACGGAGTAAGCAGCCAGCAGAAGCATGTACAGCGTCGCCCCCGAATCTCCGGCAAGCCGTTTTAGAGCTTCGCTTTTCTCCGCATCCAGCGCAAACGTGAGCGTTTGACCGTCAAACTGCCGGACGGCTGGGCGGGAAAAGTCAAGAGGCAGCTCAAGAACCGGAAGCTCGGAGCTGAATACCCCACGCCAGTATTCCTCCTGCCGTTTGATACGCTGACATTGCTCGTCGGATTGCTGCCAAACGGCGTAATCCTTGTATTGAATCCGCAGCTCCGGCAATTCTTCCCCATTGTAAAGCCCCACAAATTCGCGTAGTAGCACGTCCATGGAAAGACCGTCGGAACCAATATGATGCATATCCAGCGCAAGCAGGAATTTCTCTTTTTCAAGTATGATCAGCAGGACGCGCAGCAAAGGCGGCTGGGTCAAGTCAAAAGGCTGAATAAAGCCTTCCAGAATGGCCGCGACCTGATCTTTGCTTGCTTGAAGCTTCTCGACCTTGAAATCTACGAGCGGATGAATACGCTGAACCGGCTCTCCATTCACGATTTCAAAACCGGTGCGCAGCATATCGTGCCGGGCCACCAAAGTAGTCAGCGCCTTTTCCACTTTGGCCTCGTTCAAAGTCCCTTTCAATTGCAAGGCGCTCGGAATGTTGTAATTCAGCTCCGAGCTATCTAGCTGGTGCAGGACATACAGCCTTTTTTGCGCAGAGGAAACTGGATAGTATGCTTTCTCTTCCGCTTTTGGAATGGAGCTGTGCTCTGATTCTTCCAAGCTGGCAATAGCCCCGGCCATCGATTCCACCGTCATATAGCGGAACACATCGCGCAGCGGAAGTTCAACGTTCATTTCCTTACGAATCTTGCTGACAAGGTTTGTCGCCCGCAAGGAATGCCCTCCGAGCTCGAAGAAATTGTCCAGGATTCCAATGCCGGAGTAACCCAGCACTTCCTCCCAGATCTGTACAAGCTGGGACTCAATAAGGTTACGAGGGGCTACGTGTTCGATGCCCGTTTGCAGGCTACCTTGCGGCTCCGGCAGCGCTTTGCGGTCCACTTTGCCGTTAGACGTCAGCGGCATGCGCTCCAGCTGCACGAAATACGACGGGATCATGTATCCCGGCATTCCCTGTGCCAGCGAGGTTCTCATTTCGCTGACTGTCAGCGTCCGGTCTGCAACAAAGTAGGCAACAAGTGCCTTCTCTCCCTCGTTGTCCTGACGGGCGAGCACCACCGCTTCTTCCACGCCCTCCACGTTCAGAAGTTGCGTCTCGATTTCGTCCAGCTCGATCCGGTACCCGCGGATTTTGACCTGATGGTCGATCCGGCCGAGGTATTCAATGTTGCCGTCCGGTAGCCATGCCGCCAAGTCGCCTGAGCGATACAGTTTTTCCCCCTCCGCAAACGGGGAATCAACGAACTTTTCCGCCGTCAAATCCGGTCGATTCAGGTATCCTCTTGCCAGGCCTTCACCGGCCACGTACATTTCGCCTGCTACGCCGATCGGAACAGGACGACGGTTTTCATCCAGAACATACACGCTCAGCGTCGGGATCGGCTTGCCGATATTACTCTTTGCCGCCTCCATCTCGATCCATGTAATTTCCTTATACGTCACGTGAACCGTCGTTTCGGTAATACCGTACATATTGATCAGCTTTGTCTCCGGGTACTTCGTCTTGAAACCCTTGAGCAACAGCGGGCTGAGTGCTTCGCCGCCAAAGATGACGTTGCGAATCCGCAGATTGTACGGATGGTCCGCTAAAACCTCACGCAGCAGTTGGTAGAAATATGTTGGCGTCTGGTTCAAAATCGTGACCTGTTCGCAGCTCAGCAGTGCCAGGAACTCGGCCGGATTTTTCGCCGTAAGTGGCGGTACGATAACCAGCTTTCCTCCATTCAGAAGTGCTCCGTACATCTCCCAGACGGAGAAATCGAAGCAGAACGAGTGGAATAACGTCCACGTGTCGGACGGCCCAAAGTCGAACAGGTTCTTGTCGTTGAACAAAAGGCGCACGACGTTTTTATGCTCAATCAACGTGCCTTTGGGTTTGCCGGTCGTTCCCGATGTGTAGATGACATAAGCCAGGTTACCCGGCCCGGAAATCGGTTCTAGATTCGAAGCGTCCAGCGCACCAGCGGAGTCCGCCCCTTTGTCGCCCCAAACGAAATCGTCCAATTCAAGGCGCGTTCCTGCGAAGTCGGTCTTCTCATGCAAATGCCTTTGAATCAGCAATAACGGTGCGCCCGAATCCTCAATCATGAAGCGTATGCGTTCCTCCGGGTAGTCGGGATCGACAGGCACGTAGGCTCCACCCGCTTTGAGAATCGCCAGAATGCCGACGACCATATCAAGCGAACGTTCGGCCAGAATCGCTACCAACTGATCCGCTTCGACTCCTGTCTCCCGCAGCTTACGCGCAAGGCGGTTGGATCGCTCGTTCAGTTCGTGGTAGCTCAGCTGCCGCTCATTCATGACGGCGGCCACGTTATCCGGGTAAAGCTTCGCCTGCTCTTCGAACAAGCCATGAATCGTCTGCTGACGCGGGTAGTCTGCCTCCGAATCATTAAAACCGCGCACCAGTTCACGGATTTCCTGCTCGGTTAGCATTTCCAGCGAAGCAATATCCCCTTCCGGCGCTGTTGCGATAGTTTCGAGTAGCTTGTCATAATGTCTGGCGAACCGCTCCGCGGTCTCCTGTTTATACAAAGCCGTAGCGTACTCCAACCGGCATTCGAGCTGGCCATCCAGTTCCGAAATATCCAGAAGCAGCTCGAACTTGGACGTTCGGTTTTCCAACGGATAAAACGATTGCTCCAGCCCCTCGATGACAATTTGCTCATTCTCCGTATTTTGCAGGGAGAAGAACGTATCAAAGAGCGGATTCCGGCCGGTCGCGCGTGGTATATGAAGACTTTCCACCAAATCTTCGAACAAATAATTTTGGTGTTCAAAAGCCCCGAGTGTGATTTCCTTCATTTCTTCCAGGTACTTAAGGTACGGCTTGGAACGCTCCGGATGGCTGCGAATGGCAAGCGTGTTGATAAACATACCTACGATTGGCTGCACTTCTTCCTGCGTTCTTCCGGCAATCGGCGTTCCCACGATCAGATCTTCCTGACCCGAATATTTATGCATAAGGATCGAGTAAGCAGACAACAGCACCATGTACAGGGTCGTGCCCGTCCGTGCGGCCAGTTCTTTCAGCTTTTCCGTCCGTTCTTTCCCAATATCAAACTTCACGGTCCGGCCGTCAAAACTTTGCACCGCAGGCCGCGGGAAGTCCGTCGGCAGTTCCAATACAGGCAACTCGCCCGACAGCTGTTCCAGCCAGTACTCCTTCTGCGGCTGGATCAACTGCCCGTAGGCTTCGGAATGCTGCCAAACGGCATAATCTTTGTATTGAATACGCAACGGAGCCAGCTCCTCACCACGATACAGGCGGCTGAACTCGTCGAAAAGCAATGCTGTCGAGATGCCATCCGAGACGATGTGATGCATATCGAACAACAGGATGTGGCGATCCTCGGCGACTTCGATCAGGCCGATGCGAAGAAGTGGCGGCTTTGTCAGATCAAACGGGTGAAAGTATGCTTCCACCACATGGTCCACTTCTAGCTCGCTCGCCTGGAAATAATCTACAGCAAACTCCACCTCGTCATAGATGCGCTGCACAAGCTCGCCTTGAACCTGCTCGATCCCAGTACGCAGCGTCTCATGGCGCTGAATCAACGCCCGGAATGCGTACTCTACGCGCGTGCGGTCCAGCTTGCCTTCGAGAAGAAGCGCCGCCGACATATTGTAGCTACGCTCGGCCGCGTCAAGCTGGCGCAGGACGTACAGACGCTTTTGCTCGGATGAAACCGGATAGTACTCGATCTCTGCCGCCTTTGTAATCTCATAGGTTTCCTGCTGCTTTAAACCGCTAATTCTTTGGGCAAGCTGTTCGATCGTGGTGTAGCGGAAAACGTCCCGCAGCGGAACCTCGACTTGTAGCTCTTTTCGAATCTTGGAAACAAGCGCGGAGGCCCGCAAGGAATGACCACCCAGGTCAAAGAAATCGTCTTGGACTCCAACTCGCGCAATACCCAGCACCTGCTGCCAAATAAGAGCAAGTCTTGTTTCCAGCGTTGTGCGAGGAGCCACATACTCACGGCCGGCTTCTATCTCTCCGGTCGGCTCAGGTAGCGCTTTACGGTCAATCTTGCCGTTCGGTGTGAGCGGAAGCTGATCAAGAGACACCAACCGGGCCGGAACCATATGCGCAGGCAGCTCTTGTTTCAATTGGGACAGCAGATCGCTCAGTTGCAAGGAAACATCCCCCGCCACGTAACCGCACAAATACTTTTGCCCCTGCTCATCCGTACGGTCAGTCACCACAGCCTGCTTGACCCCCGGGAAACTGAGCAGGGCCGTTTCAATTTCGCCGAGTTCGATCCGGAACCCGCGAATTTTCACCTGATAGTCGATCCGGCCGATGAAGTCAACGTTGCCGTCTTCCAGCCAGCGGGCCAAATCTCCTGTCCGATACAGACGTTCTCCAGGCACAAACGGGCTGTCTGCAAACTTCTCGGCGGTTAGGTCCGGACGGTTCCAATACCCGCGCGCCACCCCGGCGCCGCCGATGACAAGCTCCCCCGGAATCCCTACAGGAACCGGCTTTAACCCGGCATCTACAATGTAAAACCGGGCGTTCAGCCAGGCTTTGCCGATCGGCACATGACCCAACGATGGCAGCTTGTCCAGCGGCTCATCGTAAAAGCTGCTGTCAATGGCCGCTTCGGTAACGCCGTAGCTATTGATGATACGGAATTGTCCGCCGAATCTTTCCTGCAGCAATCGGTAATCGGTGACACTGCAAGCATCCGAGCTGGTAATCAGCAAATGCATGGAGCTGACGTCCAGCCCTTCTTCATAAATATGCTGCATGAACGGCAGGATAAGCGCAGGCGTCGATTCAAATACCGTAATGTTTTGGTCCCGAATCCAGCCGTATAAGCGGTTCGGATCAATCCGGTCATCCTTTGGCACAATTACCATCGTTCCTCCGTTATACAGCGTCCGCGCGATGTCTCCAACGAACACGTCAAACGAGAAGCTCGCCAGTTGCAGCAACCGCACCGGGAACTGATCCAACCGGTACTCACGGCGGTACGCATCCGCCGTATTCATGAGACTACCATGCTCGATCATGACGCCTTTTGGACGTCCCGTCGTACCGGAGGTGTAAATCACATAAGCCAAGTCTTGTGGGGCACTGTCAGCAGATTCAAATTCCATGGCTGAGGTATCCCCGTTATACATCTGTTCATCGTCCATCGCATAGACAGCTTGAAGCTTCAGCCGGTCATCGGCCAGCCAACCTCCGGCCCCCTCCAACAGATGACGCTGCGTAAGCAGCACCGATGCTTCGCTATCGCTGAGCATGTACTCAATCCGCTCCGCCGGATAATCGGGGTCCAGCGGTACATAAGCTCCGCCGGCTTTCCATACGGCGAGCACACCGACCAGAAGTTCCACCGAACGCTCTGCCCAGATCCCCGTAATCGTCTCCCTGCCCACTCCCTGTTCACGAAGGAGCGCAGCCAGCCGCTCAGCGCGTTTGTTCAATTCGCCGTAAGTCAGCTTTTTGTCCATGTAAACAACTGCCGGGTGATCCGGAATGTCTCGGGCAAACTTTTCGACATACCGATGAAACGCTATTCCCTCGCTCAGTGCTGCCACCGGCGGGTTAAACACGTCCAGAATACGGTGTCTCTCCTCATCGCTCAACAGAGAAATCTCGCGCACCCGCAGTTCGGGAGTCTCAAGAAACTGGTCCAAAACGGTTACATACTGTTCCATAATGCGATCAATCTCGGTCGTCTCGAACAGGTCGGTACGATAGGAAGCATGGAGAATGACATGGCCTTCATTCAGCATATGGTCGAAGCGCAGCAGTAGATCGTCCATCTCGTGTCTAGCAAAGTGAGCCTCCAGACGTACCTTGATTTCTTCGTACTCCACGATTTTCAAAGGTAGATATTCCAGAGACGTGCGGAACAACTCCGAAAGATCGTTGCGGCCGTGTTGTTCGCGTAAATCCTGAATCAATTGGTTATACGGATATTTCTGATGCCGCAGATCCGCCGTATTTTCCTTGGAAACCGTTTGGATCAAGGAAAGCACGGACCCAACTGGATTCAGACTAATCCGCGTAGCCACAGTGCTGACGAACATACCGATCGTTTCTTTTTCCTTCTTGCTGGTGCGATTGGCAAACACCGTGCCGACTGGAACATCGGTGCTGTCGGTCAGCTTATACAATAAGACGTACATGGCGGACAAAAATAACGTATATAAACTAACCTGATATTGTTCGCTAAAAGCCAGAATGCGGTCATAGCGGGAACCATCCAAAGTGATGGAACGTTTATTCGATTCGCTGCCAATCGAGAATGGCGGAACTGATTTAATGCCGCTCGTTTCAGGCAAAGTGTTGTACTTGGTTAGCCAATATTCCTTGCCTTTTTGATAACGCTGCGATTGCTCATATTCATGCTCAGTTGAAATATAATCCAGATAGGATGGGGCCTGGTAACTGCTGAAGATGCCATTGCGCAGTTCCAGGTATTTTTCCATCACCGCATGCAGCAAAGCAGTGACGGACAAGCCATCGGCGATGATATGATTTATAGTCAAATTAAGCCATACTTGGCCGTTCGCAAAATGGATCATCGTAAATTGATAGAGGTGTTCGTCGAACACACTCGCCGGTTTTTCGGTTACTTCTTTCACCCAAGCATAGAATTGTTCGGTTGTGCCTATTTCGAGGTGGCTTATCCTGGTTTGGACATTCTCCAGTTCTTCGAACCACTGCGTTGGATTTTGCATATCCCCGCTAATGCGGATTCGGAAAGCGTCATAGGTTTTGACAATCTCTGCCGCCGCTTGCTCAAGCAGCTTGGTGTCGATCTCGCCCGTAATCTGGTAGGTCGCGGAAAGCATCGTGATGGATGTGCCCGGATTCATAATTTCCATGAACCATATCCGGCGCTGGGCTTGCGTTAATCCATATTGCTTGTTCGTATTCTCTCTCACATCGACACACTCCCGTATTAGAGATTGTTTGTAGATAGGCTTTATACCTGAATATCAGCAGGAAGCCGCCCGCCGAAAAGCGGGTCTAGCCGTACAGCCGCGCGTAGTAACCTCCGAGCGCCAGCAGTTCCTGATGGCGGCCCCGTTCCACGACCGTTCCTTGATTCATGACCGTAATCAAATCCGCATGTTCCACAGTGCTGAGACGGTGAGCAATCAGAATGGTGGTGCGCCCCTTCATCAATACGTTCAGAGCTTGCTGTACCCAATGCTGGGATTCGTTATCCAATGCAGAAGTCGCTTCGTCCAGCAGTAGAATCGGGGCGTTTTTGAGAATCGCCCGGGCGATCGCAATTCGCTGCCTTTGTCCACCTGACAACGACGCTCCTCTCTCTCCCACCGGCGTTTTATACTGTTCAGGAAGTTCCTGAATAAAATGGTGAGCGTACGCCGCTTTGGCCGCTTCAACCACTTCTTCATCCGTTGCATCCGGGTTGCCATAACGGATATTTTCCTCAATCGTGCCGGTAAACAAAAATGGTTCCTGCGGAACATATGCAATCTGCCTGCGGATTTCTTCCAGCGTGTAATGGCCGAACGGTTTACCCTGAAGCAGGATATCTCCGCTGTCCACAGGATAAAAGCCGAGCAGCAGCTTGATCAGCGTACTTTTGCCGCTGCCGCTGGCTCCCACGATCGCAGCGACCTGACCAGGAAACACCTGCATGGACATGTCGACAAGCACCTTTTTATCTGTCTGATAGGAAAATTCCACATCGCGAAACTCCACCGCAGCCTCCGATACAAGTTCGCTATGAGAAGATCCCAGACGCTCCGGTTCCTCTTCCTCGCTTAGTACCTCTTGAATCCGGTGAGCACCCGCGAGCGAATTTTGGGTCATCGACAGAACCATCCCCAAGTTCAACAAGGCGTGCGTCAGATTCACTTGCAAAACTGCCAGAGCGGCGACGCTTCCCATTCCCATCAATCCGTAGGCATATAGAAGACTGCCGATGACGATGATGCCGCAAAACGTGACGTAGCTGATAAAATGGTTCACCGCAGCCTGCATACCATTCTTTTTCGCCGTTTGCCGAAGCGTTTGCGTCATTTGTTCGTTCAACGCCTCGTACTGGCCGTAAATCGTGCGGATGCGGAACAACTTCACAATTTGAATGCCGCCCATAAAATCTTTGAATTTTTCGGTCATTTTACCGAGCGTACGCAAGCCTTGTTCGGACAAAGCGCGGATATCCCGTGCAAATTTCAGGCTGACCAGAGAGGACAGCAGCAGAATGACGAAGGATACGCCAGCAAACCGCCAATCAATCACCGCCATAGAGACAATGGAGCCGATGCAGAAGACAACTTGAAGCAGCAAAACGAAGTAAACCTGCGAGAATGTAAACTCAACGGTCGTTACGTCGTTGTTCACTCGCGAAAGCAAGTCCCCATGGTGGTTCTGCTCCAGGAATCTCGGCCGCACCCGGCACAGCTTGTCATAAAGACGTTTGCGGATATTCAGCACAGTCAGCTCGACACTGCGCTGGTATAAGTAAATGAACCAGGGAGAAATTATATTTTCCAGGAACAGGGCCGCGCCCAAAATAACAAAAGCTTCTACCATCAGGGACGTATCTCGGGACACGGCGAAATCAACCAAGTTATGTACGACCAAGCTGAAGGCGATCAGAAACAATGTCTGAGTGAGCGCCGTTACAGCAAGGCCAATCGCGTACTGGGTTTTGCGCTTGCGGTTCATAAACGTCAGCAAGTAGCCGAGTTCTTTCACTTGTGATAGCCTTCCGCCCTTTTTCATGTGTACGACACCTCCCTGCGTTCGGCAGACTCGGTAAACTCCTGGTAATACGACTGGGCGTACAGTCCCTTCCTCTCGAGCAATTGTTCATGAGTGCCCTTTTCGACAATACTTCCTTGTTCCATAACCCAAATTTCATCGGCGTTTTGTACCGTAGAAAGCCGGTGGGCAATAACCATGGTCGTTCTCTGCTTCATCAATACGCCCAACGCTTCCTGAACCGCGCTTTCCGACTCCGGATCAAGTGCCGATGTGGGCTCGTCCAACAGCAGAACGGGAGCATCCTTCAGAAACGCCCGAGCTATTGCAATGCGCTGCCGTTGCCCACCGGACAAAAACCCGCCGCGCTCTCCGACATACGTCTGGTAACCGTCCTCAAGCTGCATAATGAAAGAATGAGCCTGAGCGGCTTTGGCGGCTTCGATAATCTCGTCCATCGACGCTTCTTGCCGCCCATAGCCGATATTTTCGGCGATCGTACCGCTAAACAAATATGAATCTTGGGTTACCACGGAAAAATGCGACCGAAGCTGCTCCGGATCTGCACCGTGGATCAGGCTTCCGAACACGCGGATCTCGCCCTGATCCTCCGGAAGTGGATAAAAGCCGCATACCAGCTTAAACACCGTACTCTTCCCTCCGCCGCTCGCTCCGACAAGCGCAATCGTCTTGCCTTCCGGCACCGAGAAGTTAACATTCCGCAGAATCGGGGAACTTTCTTCATACCCGAAGGTTACGTTCTGAAACTGGATGGGGGCGGCACTCGCTTTTGGAAGCAAACGGCCATTTTCTGTTTCGGTCGGCTGCTCGACGATTTCGGAGACCCTTCTCAGGGCACCGGTCATTTCGAACGTGCGCGTGATGAGCTCGGGAATATGCTCCAGCGGCTCCAGACACAGATTAAGCAAGTACAGGAAGGCGATCAGTTCTCCCGCGCCTAGCTGCCCGTTGTAGATCAAATAGCTTCCGTAACTGACGGCGAAAATGATCGGGCTAATCATCAACGTAGAAAGCAGCGGGTTGACCCAGGCTTCCCGCTTTTTCACGGCCAGCTTTTTTTGAGCCGTCAATTGCAGTAGCACTTGGTAGGAGCGAGATAACATACCGGATAGCAGGTAGCTTTTTACAATAGGCATCCCCCCAAGCGTATCCTGGAGGTTGACGTTCATTCGGCCCATGTTCGCCTGGGCTTCCTCCGTCAACTGTTCCAACTGCTTGCCGATCCATTGGGAAACCAGCAGTGCTACGGGAAATAACAGCAGGCTGTACAGCATCAGCTCCCATTGGAGATACATCAAATAAGCGAAACAGCCGATAAATAATAGCGGATGATAAAACCACTGGGCGAGGTCCCGAATCATAAATTGCTGGATGAGTTGCAGATCGTTGTTGATCCGCGACAATACGTCGCCGGAGTGTTGCTTTTCCAAATAGGGGACCGGAAGTTTGCCGATATGACGCATGACATGGTTGCGGATATCCCGCACCGCAGAGGCACTACTTCGCTCCACACCAAAGCTCATGAAAAACTTCGCCGGCACACCGATCAAGATGACCACAAAGACCGTGTACACGATCTGCAGAACGATAGGCCCCGCCCCATTCTCGGCCTGTGTGGTCAGCTGCTCGACCAAACGTCCCGTCCATATCTCAATAACCGCGGCGGCAATTGCGGACAGGATACCGACGATCATCCAGCCTTTGTGACGGCTTACATAGGACATCAGCCAGCGGAACGCTTTCCAGGTGGCATAAGCGGTTCGGCGCTTGGAAGGCGCCGCTGTGCCTTGTCCTTGAACAGACGTCTGCCGGTCAGCTCCCATGCAGGACCCCTGCCTCCGCTTCGATCTGCTGCTTGATTTGCACTAAGATGTCACGGATGACAACGGCCGTTTCGTCCACGCGCGCGAGTTCCAGTAACTCCTCGTGTGCGCCCTCCAGCCGGTAATCGGCGTAAGCTTGCGTCGTTGCCCTCTGCCAGGACGGCAACTGGTGCTCCAGGCGGAACGCTTCACTGTCCTTCGCAATCAGTTCGTAAATCCGGGCAGTTATCGTTCCTGAATTAATAAGCTGCGCTTCGTACGTCAATGTGGCTTTGATCTTCCGATGAACACGCTCCCGCACGAGCGGATTGCTCATTAATTCCTTCTCTTCTTCGTCGAAATCCGCAAGCATCTCTTCAAGCTCTTTCTCAGACGTTTCATAAGGTGTGAGTGCGTCCTTAATCCATGAGTCCACCATGAGCACGTCCGTTACGGAATACCCTCTTCTTTCCATCGATTTGGCTACCTCGAACGTCAGGTTGCCTCCGAAGCAGTAACCGAGCAACACGTAGGGTCCTTCAGGCTGGATACGAACAATCTCATCCACATAACGGTTCAGCATGGCCTCGTAATCGATGACATCGTCGATAAAATCAATGCCGTAAAGCACGAATCGGCCGTCTAGTCTGCTTGCAAGCTCTCGGTAACCGATGCCGAAGCCGCTGCCTGGAGGGAAGCAGAACACGTTCAGATCCCCTGTTTTATTTAGCTTAATGAAGGAGTCTCCCCCTTTATCCAGACCCAGATCTTCCTCTCCAAAAGCCATGGCTTCAACGGTTACATGATGGAATTGGCGATTCAGCGGTATCTCGATGCCCGTTTCATCGTAAACGGCTTGAACGAGCCTAATCAGACTTAAGGAATTGCCTCCCAGCTCAAAAAAGTTATCCTTTACGCCAACCTGTGGAATGCCAAGTGTATCCTGCCAAACACGGACAATCTTCATCTCGAGCAGCGTTCTCGGCGCGACATATTCCGTTCTTCCAGTGGCGGCTTCCTCTGGCGCGGGTAGCGCTTTGCGGTCGATTTTCCCGTTCGGAGTCAGCGGCATCCGCGAAAGCTGCACGAGGTACGAAGGAATCATATATCCTGGAAGCTGCTTGGCGAGCTGCTCCTTGAGTTCATGCGCCGCCAGCCTCGTTTCCGCAACGTAATAAGCAACAAGCTGCTTATGGCCGTTTGCGTCGTCGCGGGCGAGCACCGCCGTTTCTTGCATGGCGGCGATCTTCAGCAGCTGCTCTTCAATCTCGCCGATTTCGATCCGGTAGCCGCGGATTTTCACCTGATGATCGATCCGCCCCCGGTATTCGATGTTGCCGTCCGACAGCCAGCGGGCGAGATCTCCCGTCCGGTAAAGGCGTTCTCCCGGCGCAAACGGATGTTCCACAAATTTCTCTGCCGTCAGCTCCGGTTGGTTCAGGTAACCTCTCGCAAGCCCCACGCCTGCCACGCACAGCTCTCCGTCCACTCCAGGAGGCACAAGCTGCAGGTGGGCATCCAAAATGAAAATCCGGTGATTGGACAGCGGGCGCCCGATCGGAATAACTCTGCGCTCCGGCTGCTGCTCAACCGCATCCCAAAGCGTCGTAACAATCGAAGCTTCGGTAGGCCCGTAAGCATTGAAATAGTGGACCTTCTCCTTCCACTGCTGCACAAATTCGGCCGATACCGCCGAACCTCCCGTTACAAGCTTCGTTAAGCTGGGAAGGCGGTCCGGGTTCAAATATGCGCTGTACGTCGGAGGCAAAATCGCCGCCGTAATCGCATGCTCGTTCATATAACTCTCGAACAGGCGGTTGTCGAGAATCGTCTCGGCCGTCGGGATGTACAAAGTCGCGCCAAAATAGAGCGCTTTGAACACTTCCCAGCAGGACGCGTCGAATGACAGGCTGGCGAATTGAACGATCCGGTCATGCTCCGTGATGCCCAGCCTGTCCGCGAACATCAGCTTTAAACTGACCAAACCACGATGCTCCAGCATGACCCCTTTGGGTTTGCCCGTCGTACCTGATGTATAGATGACATAAGCCAGATCATTCGGACCGCTGGCCGGCTCCAGATTCGAAGCATCCAGCACACCAGTGGATTCCGCCCCGCTATCGCCCCAAACAAAATCGTCTAATTCAAGGCGTGTTCCTTCAAAGTCGGTCTTCTCGTGCAGATGTTTTTGAATCAGCAATAACGGTGTGCCTGAATCCTCGATCATGAAGCGGATGCGCTCCTCCGGGTAGTCGGGATCGACAGGCACGAAGGCTCCGCCCGCTTTAAGAATTGCCAGAATGCCGACGACCATATCAAGCGAGCGTTCGACCAGAATTGCTACCAGCTGGTCTGCTTCTACTCCTTTTTCCCGCAGCTTCCGCGCAAGGCGGTTGGATCGCTCGTTCAGCTCGCGGTAGGTCAATTGCCGCTCGTTCATGACGACGGCCACGTTATCCGGGCGATGCTCCGCCTGTTCTTCGAACAAGCCATGAATCGTTTTCCCCCGCTCGAACTCGGTTTCGGTGTCATTAAATCCCTTGAGCAGCATCTCCCTCTCGACTGGGAACAGCATATCGACTTGTCCAAGCTCCAGATCCGGCTGAAATAAAAGCATGGACAGCAACCGAACAAGATGGTCGGCCGCCTGCTCCATAAATGCCCGCTCGTACCGCTGTCCGTCAAAGCTTATTTCCAGCTTGATGGAGTCGTTTTGGCGGTCGAAGCGAAAAACGGTATCAGCCGCCACACGGTTACCCAGCGGTCCAGGATGAATCGGGGCGAAGGATGCGATGGTGTTGACGACCGGGAGGCCATGCCCCGTATAGTTCAGATGGAGCGGCTCCACCATTTTTCGAAAAGGCAGGTGCTGATGCTCCAGCGCCTCGCCGATGGAGCCTTTGATGCCCCCAAGCAGCGTTTTCAGCGTAGTCTGGCTGCTTACCGATGTCTTGATCACCAAGATGTCATGCGGCGGCGTCTCGCCCTGGTCTGCGCTATACGAAGGCATGCCGACAAGCACTGGGTCCCGCCCGGTATATTTGAACAGCAGGCTTTTGACTCCTGCCAAAACAATCATGTACAGAGCCAAATCCGAACCGCTGGCGAGGCCAATGATTCTCTCCGAGAGTTCGCTCGGCAGAGTACGGTGAAGCAAGTCCGGCTCTGCCGCAGATTCCCCGCCCTCGAATAATTTGGAGGATTGACTGTATGGAAGGAAGCTCAGGCTATCATCTGCGTCAAACTTGCCGCTCCAGTACCGTTCTTCCTTTTCAAATAAAGATTTCATTCGTACCTCCCCTAAAAATGAAGTGACCGCATACCCCGACGCAGGTCTGGAAAGGCTTGCTTTCGACCTGCGCGTTTACGGGCTTGATTTACGGACTTGCAAGTTGTTCGCCGTCTTTCTTGGATGCTCACCACTTTCGGTTGACGGTGGAGCGCGCTTGTATTATTAGAACGCGAATTCGATCGTATCGACGGCACTCTTTGCGCCTGCCGCCGGTTTATGACATTCGATTCGGCTTAGCTCGAGTTGTGGATTTTCTGCAATTTGAGACAGTACCCGCAGGTAATCCTCAGTCAAGGTGCGGATCATCGTTTCTTTGAACAGCTTGGTGGCGTAGAAGAAGCCCCCGCTCAATGCCCCTTCGTTTTCATACATAAACAGCGTCAGATCAAACTTCGCTTCCTCCAAATGGTCAAGCTCGTAATTCTTCAGGCTGACCCCTTCCAGTTCGGCGTCTCGTTCTTCGATATTTTGCAAGTCGAAAACGGCATCGAACAACGGGAAGCGGCCCGGCTCCCGCTTCACATTCAAACGCTCCACGAGATCCTCGAATGGATAATCCTGGTTCTCAAAAGCACCCAAAGCCGTTTCCTTCACTTCTTCCAGGTAGGACAAGAACGTTTTGTCGCCAGACGGACGATTACGGAGCGCCAGCGTATTAACAAACATGCCGATGACCCGCTCCAAATCGGCGTTAGTTCTTCCAGCCACCGGGGTGCCCACGATCAAGTCCTCCTGACCGCTGTACTTGGACAGCAACACAGTATAGGCCGCAAGCAGCACCATGAACAGTGTGCTTTCACACTCGGCAGCCAATTCGCGTAACTGCGCAGAGAGAGAAGCTTCGACGTCGAACTCCACATGCGCGCCTTCGTAGCTACGAACGGCAGACCGTTCGTAGTCCATCGGCAGGTCCGCTGTGGGCAGCTCGCCTTCGAAGGTTTGCAGCCAGTATGCTTCCTGCCGCCCGATTCGCTCTCGGTGGGCCTTCGACTGCTGCCAAACGGCATAATCCTTGTAATGAATGCGCAGGGGTGGCAGCTGTTCTCCGGCGTAGAAACTCGAGAACTCCTCCATCACAATCGCCATCGATACACCGTCGGACACGATATGGTGCATATCGAAAAGGAGAATACGCAGGTGCGGCTCCAGCTCGATGACCCCGGCGCGCAGCAGCGGCGGTTGGCCGAGATCAAACGGACGAACGAAGTTGCGGACGATCTGCTCGATTTGATCTGAATCCTCTGTATCCGCTTGATGGTGCTCGATAGCAAAATCGACCTGTGGGTATATCCGCTGAACCACTTCGCCCTTCATCATTTCAAAACCGGTGCGCAGCGATTCATGCCGTGTTATCAATTTCCGCAAGGCGGCTTCCAACCGGTCTAAATCAAACTCACCTTCCACCTGCACCAGTTCCGGCATGTTGTAAAGCTGATCTGCTCCATCCAGCGTGTGCTGAATGAACAGCCGTTTCTGCGCGGAGGACAGAGGGTAGTACTCTCTCTGCTCCGCTTGAGGAATGGCCTCATGCTCCCGCCGTTCCATCGGGGCGATCGCCTCGGCCATCGCCGCAATCGTCGAGTGGCGGAATACGTCGCGCAGCGGGAGGTTGACGTTTAGTTCCTTAAATACCTTGCCTGCCAGTGACGTCGCCCGCAGGGAGTGACCGCCGATGTCGAAGAAGTTGTCGTGAACGCCAATCTGCTTCGCAAGCCCCAGCACCTCCTGCCAAATCACCGCCAGCTTCATTTCCAGCTCATTGCGCGGTGCGACATACTCCGTTCCGCTTCCCGCTTCCCCTTCCGGCGCTGGCAGCGCCCTCCGGTCTATTTTCCCGTTCGGTGTCAGAGGCAGACGCTCCAGCTCCACAAAGTACGACGGGATCATATACCCCGGCAACTCCTGAGCCAGGGCACTGCGCAGATCGTTCACTGCCAGCTTCGCTCTAGTATCCGGCGTGTAATACGCACACAGCACCTTCTGCCCATTCGCATCACTTCGAACCAGCACCACCGCTTCGCGCACACCTTCCACATGCAACAGCTGCGACTCGATCTCACCCGTCTCGATCCGGTAGCCCCGGATTTTTGCCTGGTTATCGATCCGCCCGATGAAGTCCACGTTGCCGTCTTCCATCCACCGCGCCAAGTCTCCTGTGCGGTACAGCCGCTCACTAGCGGTGAAAGGACTGTCTACAAACTTCTCTTCCGTCAGCTCTGGACGGTTCAAGTACCCGCGCGCCACACCGACTCCGCCAATAACCAATTCGCCCAGCACACCGACTGGCACCGGGTTCAGATGTGCATCCACGATGTGAAATTTCGCATTCAGCCACGCTTTGCCAATCGGCACATGGCCTGTCTGCGGCAGCTTCGTCAGCGGTTCGTCATAGAAACTGGAGTCGATCGCCGCTTCCGTCACACCGTAAGCGTTAATGATGCGGAACGACGAGCTGAAGCGTTCCTGCAAGGTGCGGTAATCCGCCACACTGCAACTATCCGAGCTCGTAATCAACAGCTCCATCCCGCTCAACTCCAGCCCTTGCTCGTGCACGTATTCCATAAACGGTACAATCAGTGCTGGTGTTGATTCGAAGATCGTCACTCGCTCCCGCACTATCCAGTAGTGCAGACGAGAAGGATCGATCCGGTCGTCCTTCGGCACAATCACCATCGTGCCTCCGTTGTACAGCGTCCGGGCAATGTCGCCCACGAACACGTCAAACGAGAAGCTGGCGAGCTGCAGCAACCGCACCGGGAACTGATCTAATCGGTATTCCCGCCCGTAACCCGCCGCCGTGTTCACCAGGCTGCGGTGCTCGATCATCACACCTTTTGGCTTGCCCGTCGTTCCCGATGTGTAGATCACGTACGCCAGATCCTCTGGGCGGGCTTCATGGAAGCTGTCCATGCCAACAACATCAACATCAACATCATCCACAACATCCAGATGATTCCGATCCGCACCGTTCACAGCCCCCGTTAGTTTGCCAGAGACCCGGCTGGAAGCCATGTTGGAGCCTTGATCAAAGCACATCGGAGCATTTGCCCGATCTTCGCTGTACGACACTTCGTCGTCAAGGTACAGCACCGACATCAGCGCCAGCTCCTCTTCGCGGAGCCAGGCCTCGGCACGTTCTCGCAGCGGCGTTTGTGTCAGTAGTACCTTCGCTCCGCTGTCTTCGAGCATAAACCGCACGCGGTCCGCCGGATAATCCGGGTCGAGGGGTACATACGCCCCGCCGGCTTTCCAGACGGCCATCACGGCCACCAGCAAGTCCACCGACCGCTCGGCGAGAATGCCAACGATTGACTCCCGGCCGATGCCACTTGCACGCAGCGTGACCGCTAAGCGGTTCGCTCGCTCGTTCAGCTCCACATACGTTAGGCGGTTATTTTCATACACAACGGCCTCCGCTTCCGGCGTACACTCTGCCTGTTTCTCAAACAGACGGTGGAACGTAGCCGCAGGAGCCGCTTCTAGCTGCGCTGGATTAAACGCATTGAGAACTTGTTCTTTTTCCTCTGCTGTCAGCAAGTTCAGCTCGGCAATCTTCGCATCTGGACGGTTTACAATTGTCAGGAGCAACTGCTCGTAATGTTTTGCCAGCCGTTCAATCGTCTCCCTTTTGTAAAGAGCTGTCGCATATTCAAAGCTGTAATCCAAGCCGCCGTTCTCCTCGCCCACATCCAAGCTGATATCAAACTTCGCAGTATCAAGTACGCTCGGATAAGGAATCAGGCGAAGCCCTTCCAGCTCAAATTGCTCGTTCTCCGTATTTTGCATCGTAAACATCGTGTCGAACAGCGGATTACGGCTTAAGTCACGGGTGACTTGCACCTTGTCCACCAATTGTTCGAACGGATAGTTTTGATGCTCAAAGGCACGCAGAGTTGTTTCTTTGACTTCGTTCAGATATGACAGGAATGTTTTCTCCGAAGACGGATAACTGCGAATCGCCAGCGTGTTTAGGAAAATCCCGATCAACGGCTGCACATCTCCATGATTCCTTCCGGCAATCGGCGTACCAACGATTACGTCTTCCTGACCTGAATATTTATGCAAAAGCACGTTATACGCCGCAAGCAGCACCATAAACAGCGTCGTGCCCGTTTCCGAAGCCAGCTGTTTCAGGCCGCCGGTTTTTGAAGCGTCGAAGGAAAACTCCAGCGTTTGACCTTCGTAGCTCTGTACAGCCGGACGTGGATAGTCGGTCGGCATTTCCAGCACTGGAAGCTCGCCCTGGAACATGTCCAGCCAATACGCCCCCTGATGCTGAAGCCGTTCCTGCTGCTCCTGCGAATGCTGCCAAACGGTGTAGTCTTTGTACTGAATGCGCAGCGGCTCCAATTGCTCTCCACCATACAAACGCACGAATTCTTCAACAAAGATTTCCATTGAAACGCCGTCAGAAATAATATGATGCATGTCGTACATCAGAATATGGCGTTCCGGAGCCAGCTCAACAAGGCCTACCCTCAACAGCGGTGGCTTAGCCAAGTCAAACGGACGGACGAAACCGTGAACCACCGCTTCGACCTCTTGCTCATCCGCTTGATAGAACTCCACCGCAAAATTCACGTCCTGGTAAACCCGCTGTGATGCTTCTCCATCCACCATTTCAAACCCGGTGCGCAACATTTCATGCCGCGCCACGAGCTTACGGAACGTTTCTTCGAACCTTGCCCGGTCCAAAGCACCCTCCAGCAGCATCGCTTCCGGCATGTTGTAGCTAAGCTCCGCAACTTCCAGCTGATTCAGAATAAAGAGACGTTTTTGAGCAAAAGATTGCGGGTACACCTCTCGGACATCCGTCACCGGAATGGAAACAAATATCTGCTGATCCAGCCGAGAAATGGTGGTAGCCATGCTCTCGATCGTGGAATGGCGGAACACGTCGCGCAGTGGCAGATCCACGTTCAACTCTTTATGAATCTTGCTGACCAACGTTGTCGCTCGCAGGGAGTGGCCGCCGATGTCGAAGAAGTTGTCGTGAACACCAATCTCCTTCGCAAGCCCCAGCACCTCCTGCCAAATCGCCGCCAGCTTCGTTTCCAGCTCATTGCGCGGTGCGACGTACTCCGTTCCGCTTCCCGCTTCCCCTTCCGGCGCTGGCAGCACCTTCCGGTCTATTTTCCCGTTCGGTGTCAGAGGCAAGCGCTCCAGCTCCACGAAGTACGACGGGATCATGTAACCCGGCAACTCCTGTGCCAGCGCACTGCGCAGATCGTTCACCAACAGCTTCGCACCGGTATCCGGCGTGTAATACGCACACAGCGCCTTCTGACCGTTCGCATCACTTCGAACCAGCACCACCGCTTCGCGCACACCTTCCACCCGCAGCAACTGCGACTCGATCTCACCCGCCTCGATCCGGTAGCCCCGGATTTTCGCCTGGTTGTCGATTCGGCCGATGAAGTCCACGTTGCCGTCCTCCATCCACCGCGCCAAGTCTCCTGTGCGGTACAGCCGCTCACCAGCGGTGAAGGGACTGTCTACAAACTTCTCTTCTGTCAGCTCTGGACGGTTCAAGTAGCCTCGTGCCACGCCGACTCCTCCGATAACCAGCTCGCCCAACACCCCGACCGGTACTGGGTTCAGTTGTGCATCCACGATGTAGAAATTCGCATTCAGCCACGCTTTGCCAATCGGCACATGGCCTGTCTGCGGCAGCTCCTTCAATTCTTCGTCATAGAAACTGGAGTCAATTGCCGCTTCCGTCACGCCGTAGGCGTTAATAATGCGGAACGATGAGCCAAAACGCTCCTGCAAGGTCCGGTAATCCGCCACACTGCAGCTGTCCGAGCTTGTGATGAGCAGCTCCATCCCGCTCAACTCCACCCCTTGCTCGTGCACGTATTCCATAAACGGTAAGATCAGTGCTGGTGTTGATTCAAAGATCGTCACTTGCTCCCGCTCTATCCAGTGGTGCAGGCGAGACGGATCAATCCGATCATCCTTCGGTACAATGACCATGGTGCCTCCGTTATACAACGTGCGTGCGATATCACCCACGAACACGTCAAACGAGAAGCTAGCGAGTTGCAGTAGCCGGACTGGGAACTGATCCAACCGGTATTCCCGCCGGTAGCCCGCTGCCGTGTTCACCAAGCTGCGGTGCTCAATCATTACACCCTTCGGCTTGCCTGTTGTCCCCGACGTGTAGATCACGTACGCTAGGTCCTCAGGACGAGCTTCATGGAAGCTGTCCAAGCCAGCAACCTTCAGATGACTCGGATCATCGCTGTTCACAGCACCCGTCAGCTCGCCGGAGACTTTACCGGAAACCATGCTGGAGCCAAGCGGTGCATTCTCCCGTTCTTCGCTGTATGACGTTTCGTCGTCGAGGTACAACACCTTTGCAAGTGCCAGTTCCTCTTCGCTGAGCCAAGCTTCAGCACGCTCTCTCAGCAGTGTTTGTGTCAGCAGCACCTTCGCTCCGCTGTCTTCAAGCATAAACCGCACGCGGTCCGCCGGATAATCCGGGTCAAGTGGTACATACGCCCCGCCCGCTTTCCAGACGGCCATCACGGCCACCAACAAATCGACCGAACGCTCGGCGAGAATGCCAACAATCTCCTCCCGACCGATTCCACTTGCACGCAGCGTTGTCGCCAAGCGATTGGCCCGCTCGTTCAGCTCCGCATACGTCAGCCGATCGTTCTCGTAGACAACGGCTTCTGCTTCCGGAGTGCTCTCCGCCTGTTCCTCGAACAGTCGGTGGAACGCGGCCACAGGAGCCACTTCCGATTGCGTCGGGTGGAACACGCCGAGAATTTGCTCTTTTTCATCTGCCGTCAGCAAGTCCAGCTCGGCAATCTTTGCATCTGGACGGCTTACGATCGCCGCAAGCAAATGTCCAAAATGAATCGACAGCCGCCGGATTGTGCTTTCTTTATAAAGAGCCGTTGCGAATTCAAAGTTGCACTCCAGTCCGCCATTTTCTTCCGTAACATCCACACTCAGATCGAACTTGGCCATACCATATTCGCTAGGGTACGGGGACAATTTCAGCCCTTCCAGCTCAAACTCTGACTCTTCCAGGTTTTGCAGGGAGAACATCGTGTCAAACAGCGGGTTGCGGCTCAAATCCCGGCTAACCTGCACTTTATCGACGAGTTCTTCGAACGGATAATTCTGATGCTCGTAAGCACCTAAAGTCGTTTCTTTCACTTCTTCCAAATACGGCAGGAAGGTCTTCTCCGAAGCCGGATAATTGCGGATCGCCAGCGTGTTGACGAACATTCCGATCAAAGGCTGCGTGTCGCCATGCGTTCTGCCCGCAATCGACGTTCCGACGATCAAATCATCCTGACCTGTGTATTTATGCAAAAGCACGGTATATGCGGCAAGCAACACCATATATAGCGTCGTTCCTCTTTGAGCGGCCAGCTGTTTCAAGCCTTCGTTCGTTGCCTCGTCCACGAAGGACGTCAGCGTATGTCCCTCATAGCTCTGTACAGCAGGACGCGGATAGTCCGTTGGCATTTCCAGAACCGGCAGCTCGCCCCGGTAACGGTCCAGCCAGTAAGCTTCCTCGCGTTTCAATTGAATTTTTTGCTCGTCCGATTGCTGCCATACCGCATAGTCCTTGTACTGAATGTGCAAAGGCTCTAATGACTCACCGCCATACAGACGAACGAGTTCCTCAACGAACACATCCATCGAAACCCCGTCGGAGATGATATGGTGCATGTCAAACATCAGTAAATAACGATCGGCTGCCAGCTCTACGAGCTCGGCACGCAGTAACGGTGGCTTCGCCAAGTCGAAAGGTCGGATAAAAGCCTGCACGACTGCAGACGCTTCTTCCTCGTTCGCATGTCGACACACGACGGAAAAATCAACGCTCTCGTAAATACGCTGTACCGCTTCGCCTTGCACGACCTCAAATCCGGTTCTCAACGTTTCATGACGTTGGATCAGTCCGCGGAAAGCTTTCTCCAGCAGGCTATGATCAATCGATCCTTCGAGCAGCAGCACACCCGGCATGTTGTAGCTCTGATCGGCTCCTTCCATCTGATTCAGGATAAACAACCGCTTCTGAGCTGAGGAAAGTGGATAATACGCTCTTTCATCTGCCATCGGAATCGCCGAGAACAACTGCTGTTCAATCCGGGAGAGGGCGAGAGCCATCTGTTCGATCGTTGAGTAGCGGAATACGTCGCGCAGAGGCAACTCGACGTTCAACTCCTGATGCACCTTGCTCACCAGAGTCGTTGCCCGCAGGGAATGGCCGCCCAAGTCAAAGAAGTTGTCATGAACCCCGATGTGCTCCAATCCAAGCACACTTTTCCAAATTTCAGCCAAGCTGGCTTCGAGCGGAGTCCTAGGCAGAGTATGTCCTTCGCCCGGTTGCAAGCTCTCCTCCGGCGCCGGGAGGGAACGGCGGTCTACCTTGCCGTTCGTCGTCAGCGGGAGACGCTCCAACTGGATCAGGTACGCCGGGATCATATAGGTCGGCAGTTCCTGAGACAGCATGCTCTTCAGCTCGGCCGCCGGAAGCTCACAGTCCGCTTCATAATAGGCGCAAAGCTGCTTTTCGCCGGACACGTTTTCCCGCGCGAATACTGTCGTTTTCCGAATTCCCTCCACTTTCTGAAGCTGAGCTTCGATCTCGCCCAGCTCTATGCGGAAGCCACGGATTTTCACTTGGTCGTCCGTTCGTCCCACATATTCAATCGTGCCGTCCGGTAGCCATTTCGCCAAATCCCCCGTCCGGTACATGCGCTCTCCTGACGTAAAAGGATTGTGCACAAATTTCTCCGCCGTCAGTTCCGGCCGGTTATTGTAGCCCCGTACCAAACCTTCTCCACCGACACATAGCTCCCCGACCACGCCGATCGGCAGCAGCTTATTCCGGCTGTCGACGATATACACCGTCGTATTGCTGATTGGTCGTCCGATAGGAACGGTAAGCGCCGACTCATCAACGAAGTCGACCGGAAGGTACGTGGTAAATATCGTGCTTTCCGTCGGTCCGTACACATGGTTGAGCCTACCCGCTCCAAGATGGGCGAGTGCTTTACGTACATGACCAACCGAGACACGCTCTCCTCCAAACAAAATCGCCCGGACATCCCGAAAACAATGGACGTTCACATCTACAAGCACGTTGAAGAAAGCCGTCGTAATAAACATGACCGATATGCGCTGGCGCTGGATGAGATCCGCCAGTAGACCAATTTCCAGCAACGTCTCGCGGGGAACCAGCACCAGCCGCGCCCCGTTGGTCAAAGCACCAAAAATATCGAAAATCGCTCCGTCGAACGAATAGCTCGAAAGCTGGAGGACATGATCGCGATTGGTGATGTCGATATAATTTGTATTTTGCACAACGCGCACGATGTTGCGGTGCGAAACAAGGTTGCCTTTTGGCTTGCCCGTCGTGCCTGACGTATAGATCACGCAGGCCAGATCTGTCGCTTCAATCCCTTGATTTAGGTTTGTTCCGTCCTCGTGATAGAAGGACTCGTCATCCAGTAAGATCAACGAGTCCAAACCCGCCAGTCGCTCGCGCAAGCGGCTTTGTGTCAGCATGACCTGCGCTCCTGAATCCTCTATCAAGAAACGGATACGCTCCTCTGGATATTCCGGGTCAATCGGTACGTAAGCGGCTCCGGCTTTGTGTGCTGCCAGTATACCTATAACCATTTCGATGGAACGCTCAGCCATAATGGCGACCAGACGTCCTTGGGATATCCCGTGGTTGCGCAAGGTACGGGCAAGGCGGTTGACACGTTCGTTCAGCTCCCGGTAAGTCATCTCTTGCTCATTCATGGAGATGGCGGCTGCATCCGGGATGTACTCCGCCTGCTCTTCGAACAATTGAATGAGCGTCTGCCCGCGCGGAAATTCCGTCGTGGTGTCGTTAAAACGTCCGAGAAGGTCGGCCTTTTCTGCCTCCGTCACAAGTTCCAGCTCGCCCACAGTAATTTCTGGGTTATCCGTTACCTGCTCCAGCAGATGCACGAGATGCCCCTTGAGCCGCTCGATGCTGTCTTTATCGAACACTTCGGCGTTAAAGTCGAATCGAATTTCGATCTCGGCTCCCGGCATCACAGTCACGTTGAAGTTATAGTTCGTCTGCTCCTCCATCTGAACGTCAGCAATTGTCAGGCCGCCGTGCTGCTGGTCCCCCGCCTGCTCCATCTGCTCGTCCACCGGATAGTTCTCGAAAGCGATGATATGGTTGATCAGATTCTGCTTTTGCACGCTACGCGCTTGAATTTCATACAGCGGATAGTAATCATATCGCCCGGAATCCAGCGCCCTCTCTTGGAGCTTCGCCATCAGGTCGGCGAACACGGTGTCCACTTCGCTATTGACGCGGACCGGCACCGTATTGATGAACAGCCCGATCATAGACTCAATGCCCGGGATTTCCGCCGGTCTTCCGGCAACGACACTGCCGAATACGGCATCGTTTGTTCCGTTATATTTTTGCAGCATCACGCCCCAAACGGCTTGCAGCAGCGTATTGACTGTAACCAGGTGCTGTTTCGCCACCCGGTCCATCCGTTTGCTCAAGTCCTTGCCTAGTTCGGCGGTGACGTGATCAGCTGTAAATCTGCCGCTCGGCGCTGGTTCCTTTTGCCCCGGAAGTACGGTTTGCCCTTCGTAGCCTGCCAGGAACGCCGTCCAATAGCCGGATGCCGCCTGATCGTCCTGTTTCTCCAACCATTCGATATAATCGCCATAATCCGATCCTTTACCTCCCGCTGGCTGCTTCCCAGAGGTCAGGGCCGAGTATATCTCAAACAACTCCTGCGTCAGCTGAGCCAGGCACCAGCCGTCCATTAAAATATGCTGGAAACTCCACAGAACGTGATAACTTTGCTCTTCGGTGCGCAGAATCGTAAACCGAACGAGCGCATCATGTTCCATGTCGAAGCCACGAAGCTTGTCCTCCTCGGCCTTTTCATCCAAGTAAGCTTGTTTCTCATGTACCTGCAAATGAAGCAGCTCTTCATATTCAAAGCCGACTGGCTTATCGCGGTATATGATTTGCAGCGGCTCGCCCGCTGGTCCATTCACAAAATTCGCCCGCAGCACCAGATGACGTTTTGCAAGCTCCATCCAGCTCCTCTCAAAAAGCTGGACGTCGAGCGCTCCCCGCATCGTAAACCGCGTCTGCTCAAAGTAAGCTGCCGTTTGCCGGTCAAGCGCGCTGTGGAACCACATACCCTTTTGCATCGGCGTCAGCGAGTAAATATTTTCGATTTCCCCGAGATGACTCGAGCGCTGGGCGATTTGCTCCAATTCTGTGATGGTCAACCCTTTAAATTGCACGTCGCTTGGCGTCATTTCGGTGTTCTCTTTGCCTGCGCAGTGGGTAATGAGCTCTCGGAGACTTTGCTCAAGCCGCTGAGCGAAGGCTTCCATCGTTTCCTTCCGATACTGCTTCCGGCTGTAGCTGAGATCGAGCGATAAAGCACCGTCCAGCACCATACCGTTGATATCCAGCACAAAGCTGCGGGCCTGCCGGTCGCTAGCCGGGCTGCCACTGGAATAAGAAGATATGCCGATCTCGCCCTGGTTGACATCATCGTCGAACTGGCCGAGGTAGTTAAAATTAATTTCCGGCTCTGCGCCCCAAACCAAGCCTTCCTCCGATTTAGAAAGATAGCGGCATATGCCGTACCCAAGCCCCTTGTTCGGAATGCGGCGCAAGTTTTCCTTGACCTGTTTAATCTGATAGGTCAAATCCCGGTCAGTTTCCGGCTCTAGGACGACCGGAAACTTGGTCGTAAACCAGCCGACTGTACGCGTGATATCGATATCCGTTCCGATCGATTCACGTCCGTGTCCTTCGAGATTGATCCGCACCCGTTCGTGCCCCGTCCATTTGCGTAAGGCTATGCCGAGCGCCGTTACCAAAATATCATTCATTTCGGTGTTGAAGGCACGGTGAACCCGCTTCAGTAGCAGCTCCGTTTCTTCGGGAGCCAAACGGACAAACAGCGATTCGCTGTCCTGCTGCGTCGTAACGTCCGCCTCCATATCCTTCGGCATGGCCAGAACCGCCATTTGTTCAACAGCCTGCCAATAGGCCCGCTCTTTTGCCATCTCCGGGCTTTGCGCGTAAGCAACCAGCTGCTCGGACCAAGTGCGGTACGCATCTGTTTTCGACGGGAAACGAATTTCTTCGCTTTTGCCAATCTGCTCGTAACCTAGAGCGAAATCCTCCATCAAAATGCGCCAAGACACGCCGTCTACCACGGCATGATGAACCGCGAGCAGCAAATGATCTCCATCCTCGCACTGGAACAGTCCCGCCTTCATGAGAGGCCCGTTCTCCAGATCGATGCCTGCTTGAATGTCCGTTGCCTTCGCTTCCACAGCCTGCGTGGGATTCTCCGCATCCTTAAAGTCGAACACGTCCAGCGTGAACAGCCCACCATCCTGAATAGCTCGGGTTAACGCACTAAACCCTTGTTCCGTCTTGCAGAACACCATACGCAAGGCGTCATGATGCTCGGCCAGCTTTTGCAGCACCTGATACACTGTCTCTTCGTTGAACCGATCCTTCCGGTAAAACATCACCGACTGGTTGAAATGATGCGGGTCCGCGAAGGAGCTCTCGAAAAACCAATGCTGAATCGGCGTCAGGGCCGTTTCACCCGTAATTTCGCCTTGATCGATGGTACGTCCGATCGGTATCACATGCAGGCTAAGCTGTGAGATCGTCGGATATTTGAACAAATCCCGAATTTCCAGCTTGTACCCGGCTTGATGAAGCCGCGAAGATACTTGAATGGACTTGATCGAGTCTCCGCCCAGCTCGAAGAAATGATCCGTTACCCCAACACGATCGGCGTTCAATACCGCCTGCCACACATCGGCAAGCGTCCGCTCGGCTTCATTGCGTGGAGCTACGTACTCGCCGCCGGTCAGTGCGTTTCCTTCCGGGGCAGGCAAAGCCTTGCGGTCGATTTTGTCGTTCGGGGTGAGCGGCATCTGCGGAAGCTGAACAAAATGTGCCGGAATCATGTAATTCGGCAATTTTTGCGCCAGCGCGCTTCTCAGCTCGCCAAGCGTAAGAGGGAGACTAGCGACCAGGTAAGCGCACAGTTCTTGCCCGCTTTTGCCTTCCCGCGCAATCACAATCGTCTCCTGCACCGAGTCGATCTTCAGAAGCTGCTCTTCAATCTCACCGACCTCGATTCGGAATCCACGGATTTTCACCTGATGGTCGATCCGGCCCAAGTACTCCATATTACCGTCCGGCAGCCAGCGGGCGAGATCTCCTGTCCGATAAAGGCGTTCTCCCGGCGCAAACGGATGTTCCACGAACTTCTCTGCCGTCAGCTCCGGTTGGTTCAGGTAACCTCTCGCAAGTCCCACGCCTGCCACGCACAGCTCGCCGTCCACTCCCGGAGGCACAAGTTGCAGGTGGGCATCCAAAATGAAAATCTGATGATTAGACAGCGGGCGCCCAATCGGAATGACTCTGCGCTCTGGCTGCTGCTCATCCGCATCCCAAAGCGTCGTAACAATCGAAGCTTCGGTAGGGCCGTAAGCATTGAAATAGTGAACCTTCGCTTTCCACTGCTGCACGAATTCGGCCGATACCGCCGAACCTCCCGTTACAAGCTTTGTTAAGCTGGGAAGACGGTCCGGGTTCAAATGAGCGCTGTACGTCGGAGGCAAAATCGCCGCCGTAATCGCATGCTCGTTCATATAACTCTCAAACAGACGATTGTCGAGAATTGTTTCGGCCGTCGGGATGTACAAAGCCGCGCCAAAATAGAGTGCTTTGAAAACCTCCCAGCAGGATGCGTCGAAGGACAAGCTCGCAAATTGAACGATCCGGTCATGCTCCGTAATGCCCAGCCTGTCTGCGAACATCAACTTCAAGCTGACCAAACCACGATGCTCCAGCATGACCCCTTTGGGTTTGCCCGTTGTACCTGACGTATAAATGACATAAGCAAGATCATGTGGACCACTGGCCGCCTCCAGGTTCGAGCCATCGTCGCTATAGGCCTGCTTGTCATCTAGCGCCAATACGGTCCCTTCGAACGGGACCTGCTGTAACAGCTCTCTTTGAGTCAGCAGCAGCTGCGCGTTCGAGTTCTCTAGAATGTAGCGAATACGTTCTTCCGGGTACTCCGGGTCGATCGGCACGTAGGCACCGCCAGCTTTCAGAACCGCCAAAATGCCAATGACCGTCTCCAGCGATCTCCTAACCATCAAGCCTACCAACTGATTGGGCAGCACACCGACCGATCGTAGCGTACGCGCCAGCTGGTTTGCCCGTTCGTTCAACTCTGCGTATGAAAGCCGCTGCCCCTCAAAAACAACCGCAGTCGCCTCGGGTACACGCTTCGCTTGCTCCTCCACAAGCTGATGAATCGTCCGATCACGAGGATAGTCCTTCTCGGTATCGTTGAAGCTTTGTATTAATTGAAATTTTTCGTCCTCCGACAGCATGTCCGCTCGCACGATGTCCAGCTCCAGCTCATGAAGCCCCACGGACAGCAGGCGATTCAGATGGCCGACTACCCGATTCATGAACTCGGAGTCATATAAGTGCTCGTTATATGACAGCGCTAGCTGTATCGTCCCGTTGGCTAAACTGAATTCAAATGAACAGTCTGTGACCACGTTTTGCCCAATTTCGTCCAGATGCAGCTCCTTAAGGGATACTAGCGTATGGACGAAGGGTATACCTTCTGCATATTGCAGATCCAGCTTCTCCGTCATTTTCAAGAACGGAATATGTTGATGCTGAATGGCTTCCGGCAAGGAAGTCCTCAGTTCGCTCAGAAGCGTTTTAAAAGTTGCCCCCACCGAAAGCGAGTTTTTCAAAATGACCGTATGATTAACGGATCGATGCGTCTCCCCCTTTTTCGGCACAACCGGCATGCCGACCAGAATGTCTGAAGCTCCTGTATATTTATGCAAGAGTGCCTGAACACCGGCGAGCAAAATCATAAAAGCAGCCAGCGGAGCACCCTTGCTCATTTGAAGGACGCGCTGCGCCGCTTCCTCCGAAAGCGAACCGCCAACGGTTTTAACATTGGGCACCAGGGAGTTTGGAGCTTTGCTGTAAGGCAACCGCGTCAAGGTATAATCGTCACTACCGAATTTTTCGTTCCAAAACAACGTTTCTTTTTCAAAAGCCATCTGGATCGTTCCCCTCTCTTCATCGGTAAAAGCAATCCGGCGGAGCATATGCCGAAGCAACGCTCCAGCCTCGCTCCTCTCTTTTTCAAACATCTGACAACAATATCAATGGCTTGCGCAACGTCACCGCTTCGATTGCCCGGTAGATCGCATGCGGCAATCCTCTGCCTAGCAGCTGTACCGCTCGGCTCCCGTGCGTAAAGGACAACAAACATCGTTCTACGCAAGAGATGCGGCTGCTTCGGACTCCTCTGCTTCAATATGATTGCTGCGGACGAGCCACCCGAAGACGGGATTTGGTTTAACTTGGGGTTCGGAATTGGATTTGGGGATAGACGACAAGGAATGTTCCTCCTGTCGATGTAAGGCTTGCCGCAGGGTTCCGGCCGTCCAGCAGGAAGTCGACCGTACCTCCTGATTTGGTACCCGAGCTGCCTTTGACGAAGCCTATGTTTAAGGGGTATTGATACACTCTATGTACGATTTGATTATTCCCCCACAGCCCTGGTGTGGATAAGTAAAGATTCGGCTGCGGGGTAGTGAGCTTTTTTTGACGATTAAATTTAACGAGGGCACTGCATGAGACTCAAGGAATGCTCCGTATGGCACGAACGGGACTGCCCTTGGATTGCGGAGAATTCCATGCTGATTGACGTTACCGCAGGAGCATAAGGAGAAAGCCTTCCACTTAGGTGAAAGCGCTACCTTAACATCAAGTCCGCACACCCTCCGGAAGGCACTTTCATGCCTCTTGCCGGGGGCGGCCATCGGCTTGGCCAAGCTTAGGTCGTTACTAACAAATCCTTGGTCTCCTGAGAGATCACCCGCTGCATACTGGACTTGATAATCTCACAGCCGGCGGCCAAATGCTCCATCGAGACGGTCAGCGGAGGCATGATCTTCAGTACACAGTCTCCTCTGCCGGCTCTTTCAATGATGAGCCCGTTCTCGAAGCTGATATCCGTCACCCGCTTCGCCCCGGCTTCATCCATGAACCCCGAGACGTCAATGCCCCAGATCAGGCCGAGTCCGCGGATGGCGATGGACGGATGCAGAGGCTTGATTTCTTGATCAAGGAACGAGCGCACATACTCTTCCTTCTGCTTCACCTGAGCTTCCAGTTCGGTTCTGTCCCGGAACTCGAGAGCAGCCTTCGCGGCCACAAAAGCCAGCTGGTTGCCGCGGAAGGTGCCGTTGTGCTCGCCCGGTGTCCAGATATCCAGTTCGGGCTTCAGCAGCAGGAGGGACATTGGCAGGCCGTACCCGCTGATCGACTTCGACAGGGTAATGAGATCCGGCTCGATCCCCGCACGTTCGAAGGAGAAGAATTCGCCTGTCCGGCCGCATCCTACTTGAATCTCGTCTGTAATGAGCAGAATATCGTGCCTGCGGCAAAGCTGCTGCAGCTCACGTAGCCACTGTGCGTCGACAACGTGAATTCCGCCTTCGGCTTGTACCGTTTCAAGCAGGATCGCGGCCGGCTTATCGATTCCAGAGTGCGAATCAGTCAGGATATTCTCGATATAACCGAGCGTATCCATTTCTGCGAAAGCCCCGCTCGGGTGCGGCATGAACGTAACTCCGTCCAGAGGAAGCCCCGCCCCTTCTCTCATGGACTTGGAGCTTGTCGCCGACAGACTGCCGAGCGACATGCCGTGGAAGCCACCCATGAATGCGAATATTCCACTTCTCTTCTTCGCCTTGCGTGCGAGCTTCAGGGCCGCTTCCACCGCATTCGTCCCTGTTGGACCGCAGAATTGAAGCTTGTAATTTAGCTTCTTCGGCTCCAGGATCCGCTCGGAGAAGCTCTGGATGAATTCACGCTTGGCCATTGTATACATATCCAGACCGTGCATAATCCGGTCGGAGGTCAAGTAATCGAGAACCCGGTCTTTAATATAATCGTTGTTATGGCCGTAATTGAGTGCCCCGGCACCTGCAAAGAAATCAATATATGCTCTTCCGTCCTCACAATATAAAAGGTCTCCCTTGGCCCGGTCGAATACCACCGGAAAGCTTCTGCAGTAAGATCTTACGTTGGATTCCAGCTTTTCAAAAATGCTCACTCGCTTCATCCTCCATCGGAATTGGGATAAGGTTGGCTCTATCTTTCCGAACCTTCCTTTCTAAACCTTCTGACGTCATGGAGCAACATATTCTAGGCTGTCATTTTCCACAATTGTTGGTCCCCACATGCCGGCTTGTTGGTAAGCCAGTATACTGGTCTCTCGCACACAGCTTGGATGGGTATAAAAAACCCTACAATTCCATTTATTAGAATAATAGGGAATAAGACCTAGGTTGAATTATATCAAAATTTACAAGAATGTATAGTGAAATTTTTGTTAAATATAGTAATTATATTGTTAAATTTGGTTCATAAAACATTATGTGTTAACATTATTCGTTAAAAATAGTGAATGGAAAGAAACGTTGGGCATGATTTGACATCAATCAAGGAATTCGACGAGTGTTGACATTCAGTCATTTAACAGGTAAATTTGGTATATATTCCCTTTAAATATTCTTTGCCGGTGTTCCGATTCCTTGCACTTTGTAATTTTCAATATGATTACCTGACCAATTTCTGAAAGCCTGGCTGGAAACTGGTCACAGCGTCCGCACGGATGGTAGCCGACATCGTTTTGTATCACGCCTTCTTCTCTACGCCTCTGTTAGAGTAAAGGGTAAATATATTCTGCTCCTCCTCGTCAAACCGTAGGTGAGGTTTTCCCTTATACGCTTTCCGATGTCCTTCACTCATTTACATGCAGATTACAATCGCGTTCTGAGTCCGAATTGAACGGTCAATAATTTTACTTCGCGTAATAAGCTTCTTCATCGAGCGCATTGTTGCTTCTTGGCATACCATTTTGTGAGTTGCTGAAAGATGTACCCGTCACGTTCAGTCATCTTCCTTTACCATTCAAATGATCTTTTATGCCCGATCCGCATCCTTCTTGGGGATATATTTGCACTTACGAGTTGCGAAGGTTAATGATTCTCTTTAAGAAGTTGATTACATTCGTGCACGAAGAATATTTCAAATGTGAGAATTACAAAAGGATACTCTTCCTAAGATACTTTATAATCTGATGGATTTTCGTCCAATGAATGACCGCAATTTACAATGCAAAAACACAAATAAGGTGGTTCTAATATTTAGAACCACCCTCCTGAAACATCAAAAAAGTCCTGATGACTTAGAGTCATCAGGACCATTATTTTGTTTATACTGTATTAGTTTACTGAATCTTTTGATCAACCCGTTATCCATATCATCCGACAATAAACTAATTTGTACAGAATACCTTACTCAACCGTTACACTTTTCGCCAGGTTACGTGGTTTATCTACATCATGACCCAGTGCCAGGGAAGCATAGTATGCCAGCAATTGCAGCGCAACTACAGACAAAGCAGGGCTAAGCAGTGGCAGCGTCTTAGGAATCGCAAACGCTTGGTCTACGGATTTCAGCAATGGTGCTACGTGCTCTTCATACGTAATTGCCAATACATCTGCGCCACGTGCTTTTACTTCCTTAATGTTGCTCACTGTTTTCTCAAGTACGTTCTCCTGCGTTGCCAGGGCAATAACAGGGATACCGTCTTCGATCAATGCAAGCGTACCATGTTTCAACTCACCCGCAGCATACGCCTCGGAGTGAATATAAGAGATCTCTTTCAGCTTCAAAGATCCTTCTTGAGCTACTGCATAGTCAAGACCACGGCCAATGAAGAAGAGATGTTCATGTTTGGAGATTTGCTCTGCATATCCTTTGATTGCTTCCGCTTGCTCCAACATGGATTCCACTTGCTCAGGCAATGCTTGCATTGCTGCCAGCGTGTGTTCAATCTCTTCTGCAGATTGAGTACCACGAACTTGTGCAAGGTACAGACCAAGCAAGTTAAACGCGATCAATTGCGAAGTATACGCTTTGGTAGAAGCTACTGCAATTTCAGGACCTGCCAATGTTGCGATAACATCATCTGCATCACGTGCAATGGAGCTACCCACTACGTTTGTGATTGCCAGTACATGTGCACCATTGGATTGTGCTTCACGCAATGCAGCAAGCGTATCGGCAGTTTCACCGGATTGGCTCACTACGATTACAAGTGTATCTTTGTGCACGATTGGGGAACGGTAGCGGTACTCGGAAGCCACATCTGTTTCAACCGGAATACGTACCAATTGCTCAATCACTGTACGTCCAACCAGGCCTGCATGGTACGCTGTACCACATGCAATGATTTGAACGTTACGGATATTTTTAATTTGTTCTTCAGTCATTTTCAACTCAGGAAGTTGAACTTTTTTGCCTTCATTATCTATGCGACCCAGCATAGTATCACGATATGCTTTTGGTTGCTCATGAATTTCTTTCAACATGAAGTGCTCAAATCCGCCTTTTTCTGCGGTTACAGCATCCCAATCGACACGAATCATTTCCCGAGAAATAAAGTTACCTTCAATCGTCATCAATTCGACAGCATCATGTGTCAATACAGCCATTTCACCATCATTCAGAATGTACACATTACGTGTATGTTCCAGAATTGCCGGGATGTCGGAACCAATGAAGTTCTCGCCTTCACCAATACCAATAATCAATGGGCTTGCTTGACGCACTGCTACGAGTTTCTCTGGCTCATGCTCTGTCAATACACCCAGTGCAAATGCGCCACGCAACAACGTGATCACTTTTTGAACTGTTTTGACGATATCACCATTGTATTCACGTGCGATCAAGTGAGAGATAACCTCAGTATCTGTCTCGGAAGTGAACGTGTGACCTTGAGCCATCAATTCGTCCTTCAGATCCAGGTAGTTCTCAATAATACCGTTATGCACAACAGAGAACTTCTGGCTTCCATCTGTGTGTGGATGAGAGTTCTCATCCGATGGTTTACCATGAGTTGCCCAACGTGTGTGTCCGATTCCGGCATTACCTACCAATGGTGCACCATCCAGCTTGGCTTCAAGGTTCGCAAGACGACCAAGAGCTTTCGTGATTTGCAGACCTTCCGGTGTGAATACTGCGATACCTGCAGAATCATAACCACGATACTCGAGTTTCTTCAATCCTTCAACCAATACCGACTGAGTGTTCTTATTACCAATATATCCAACAATACCGCACATAATTTATTTCCTCCGTTTGTATATGAATACTGTGTCACGAAGAGAAACAGGCAGAGGCGGCATATCGGAAAAATGAGTGATTGCCTAGCGTTTCATGAATACTTGGTACTTATTCAATTATCAATGATCAGAGCGACCTCGTGTCGCCCCGCTGTCATCATAAGCTGTAATGAATGCAATCATGAATGTACATCATTTTCCCGTCCGCGTACTGTTTACGCTCTTCACGCACATTCATTTGAATTTTAGTTTAACTCTTGCACCTGCACCGGCGCGTTGTGTGGACAGTCACCTATCCATTTTCCGCAATCCGGTTTACGGCTCTGGTGCTTCACCGGGAGGTCCCCGCCGAACAATCCGAACACCTCCACCTCGTCAGCTTGATTGCCGTTGATCTTAATCAGCGTTCTTCAACCTAGAAGAAATCCTGATCAACATCATCCCGCGCAACTCCAAGCTCTGGCGCTTGTATAACTGTAACCTTACGTTCCTCACTTTCTGTGTCTGAATGACGACTCCACTCATTATATGCACGTCAGGTCCATTTTGCAATGGAGCAAAGTACCTGTGACAATTTTAGCATATTTACCTACAATCCCGACCGGATAAACAGACCTATGGTCTCATCAGGTCGGGACGCAGGAATATCCATGCATAAGTCCTAAATCATGTTATATTAAGCCTCTTACATCTTCCAGTCCTATACCAGCTCTTTTTGCACCACATCTGCGATTTGAGACACAAATTGTTCAAGTTCGTCTTTATCTGGTCCTTCCGCCATAACACGGATCAGAGATTCAGTACCTGAAGCCCGAACGAGTACACGTCCATTATCGCCGAGTTGCTGTTCTACTGTAGCAATAGCTTGCTCGATTGCAGCATTGCCCTCGTATTTACTCTTATCTTCAACACGTACATTCACCAATACTTGTGGGTACTGGGTCATTAGCGCTTTTAGTTCACTCAGTTTTTTACCGGAAGCCTTGAGCGTATCCACGAGTTGAATCGCAGTCAGCATACCGTCTCCAGTTGTATTGTAATCCAGGAAAATAACATGGCCAGATTGTTCTCCACCCAAGTTGTAACCGCCGCGACGCATTTCCTCCATCACATAACGATCACCTACTGCCGTTTTAGCTGTTTTCAGTGCAAGTTTCTCTGTTGCTTTGTAGAATCCGATGTTACTCATAACGGTCGATACAACAGTACTGTCCTTCAACTTGCCTGCACGATTCATCGCATCACCACAGATACACAGAATGAAGTCTCCATCCACCTCAGCGCCTGTCTCATCAATAGCAATCAGACGATCTGCATCCCCGTCAAAAGCAAGACCCAAATCTGCTTTATGTTTGAGCACTTCTTGTTTCAGGTTCTCTGGATGAGTTGATCCACATTGCTCATTAATATTCAGGCCGTTAGGCTCAGCGCCAATGGCAATGACTTCTGCACCTAGTTCACTGAACAATTTTGGTGCCAGCTCATAAGCTGCTCCGTTTGCACAGTCCAAAACAATTTTAAGTCCAGAGAACGATTCATTTACAGTCGTTTTCAGGAAATCAAGGTAACGATAACGGGACTCTTCATCTGTCGTTACAGTACCCAGCCCGCCACCAACTGGCCGTGGCAATTGATCTGTCTCCGCATCCATCAGTTCTTCAATCCGGTTCTCTGTTTCATCAGACAGCTTGAAGCCATCTCCACCAAAGAACTTGATTCCGTTATCCTCAACCGGATTGTGGGAAGCCGAGATCATCACGCCCGCGTCAGCTTTCAACAAACGTGCAATATACGCCACTCCCGGAGTGGATACCACGCCCAGACGGATCACATCAGCGCCAATGGACAACAGACCTGCAACCAGTGCGGATTCCAACATCAATCCCGAGATACGAGTATCCATGCCGATAACCACTTTTGGTCTTTCCACACCACCTGCAAGCACGTAACCACCACAACGTCCAATGCTGTAAGCCAGCTCTGCCGTTAACTCTTTATTGGCAACCCCTCTTACACCATCTGTACCAAAATATTTCCCCATGATTTAACTCCTTCTATTCGCATCATATACGAGCACTATTATTATTTTTTTGAGAATTTTAAAATTAGAACGTTTACGGATTCGCGCCACTTTTACTGCCAGTACCGCTGTTATTATTATTTAAATTACCTCGACTGCTTGTGCTCCCCTGTTGACCCTGATCCTGAGTATCCGTATTCGATTCCGTTTCTTCTTCATCAGGAACAGGCTCTGTTTCCCCATTTTCAACCTCTGCTGGTGTTGGGTCAGGTGCTACCGTTCCCTCGTCCGTCGGTTCTTCGCCAGGAGTGGTCGTGGTATCTTCAGCCTTTTCGCTAATTTTGACCGTCGCACTCAATGCAGTGGATGATTCATCCAGTTTGGCATAACGGGGCAGGTCGGCTTCAAGCTTGATCTCATGCGTTCCGACCGCAAGTCCAGCAAGATCCCCAGTTAACGTGAGATCATCACTACTCAGACCCTCAAGCATACTTGCTGAGCCTGTAAGTGTGAGGTTCAGACCGCCGCTTCGAGGCGTAACCAGCGTCCCTTCCAGTCCATTCCCCGCACCGGTAAGTGTGATGGGGACGTTCGGAAAGACTTTGGTTGTCTCCTCTGCCTCGTCAAATGGTGATATGGTTACCTTGATCTGAATCGAACTAGGCTCGATTTTCTCAAAACCGGAAGGCGGCGTCAAGTCCACGTTAACTGTCGATGTACCCGACTGATCAAACTGTGTAAGATCAAGGGTTACTTGGTCGTAGGACTGTATACCTGCAAGCGCATCCTCTGATCCATAAACCGAGACTTCTTTCACGTTTGGCTCTACCGTGGAGAGTACCAGGCCTTCCGGAAGCTGTCCCGAATATTTGATTCTTAAGGGTACAGATGTATAGGGCTGATTGACCGGAACTCGGACTTCAACCGTTTGAGGCGTTATAATCGCATTTTCAAGGACCTTGCCTTCAGCATCGTATGCTTGAAGCTTCACTTTTTTCTGTATGACATCTTCCTTGGCATCTTTCACGCTCACACTGCCCTGGACCTTCGCTACAGCCTCGAGTTGCCCTTCGGGCAGAGTTACCTTAACCGGCGTCGAAGGTTCAGTTACGGGCGTTCCAGCGCTGTATCCGGCGGATGGTTCCCCTTCGGGTACAATATTCACATTGAAGGATTTGGTGCCCAATTTTTCTACGTTCACCGTAACCATGGAAGGTTCCATGCTGACCACTTCTACCCCGGAAGGCAAATCAGGTACAAGTGGCAGTGTATTGGACCCATCTTTCACCTGACTCAGATCGACCAGTACCTTGTAATCGTCATTCGTAAAAATCGATGTTAGCATCGAGCGCTGTCCTTTAATCTCCAGCCGGACCTCATCCGTACTTAATGAAGTGAGCACATAGCTGTTGCTGTCTAATCCATAAGGTTGAACAGGCACCGTACGTTCCACAACCTTGTTGGTTGTCCCTGTTGTAATCGTAGGGGTGGTTGGTACTTCATCCAGATGAATCATGAACCAGAGCAACAGGCTCACCGCAAGCGCAAGTATTTTGGCAAAGTTATTATTGTTAAACCACTTATCCATTGTTACGTCCTCCCTTCCGTTTCCAGAAGGTTGTCCAGCCATTCTTTTTCAGATTGGATGTAGGGCGCAACTCCTCATACAGTTTGGCAATCAGCGATTCTTCCTTAATATCACGAACGACCTGTCCATTCATTGCAAGTGACACTTGTCCAGTCTCCTCGGAGACAACCAAACAGATCGCATCTGCAACTTCGGTAATCCCGATTGCTGCACGGTGACGTGTTCCCAATTCCTTACTGATAAAAGGATTCTCTGATAATGGCAAATAACAAGCTGCCGCCGAAATCTGTTTTCCCTGTATAATAACGGCTCCATCATGGAGCGGTGTATTTGGAATAAAGATGTTAATCATCAGCTCCGAGCTGACCAGAGAGTGCATCTTAATGCCCGATTCCGTGTAATCGTTCAGACCTGTTTCACGTTCAAATACGACCAAAGCGCCAATTTTACGCCGTGACAAATAATTAACTGACTTAATAATCTCACCAATTAACACGGTTAGTTCTTCATCACTCGCTGCCGCTGAACGTCCAAACAGCTTACCGCGTCCCAATTGCTCCAGACCACGACGTAGTTCCGGCTGAAAGATAATGAAGACCGCAACGACACCAAACGTAAACATCTGGTTCATTAACCATTTGAGCGTATACAAGTTTAGCCACGTACTTAATGCCCAGATCAGCACAAGGAACAGAATCCCTTTTAGGAGCTGAACCGCACGTGTCCCCCGCACAAGCAAAATCAGTTTGTACATAATATAGGTAACGATCAATATATCGATAACGTCCTTAATGGACTCTGTCCACGTTAAGTCAGCAAAATAATTCATAAGCCAGCCCCCGCTATCCCCATTGATGAGTAAACCCTGATCTCATATTAACCCATTAGGATTTTATATAATCCTTTGTCTCCGCATTTTTGCATTATTTGATTTGTGCAAAATGCTTATCTATATGTAGTAGTATGTTCTCTTTAGTATCTAGGTTATAACGTTAACGTTCAGGTTGCAAGTTACGGCAGTCTCAAACTGCACATAAACATCACATTTACCATGAATTACAAAGTTTGCGTATAAAAAAAGAGTACCCCATGCAATCTGGAGGTACCCTGCTTGGTATATACCATTGAAGAATTTTACCCTGTTCTAGCGATAAGCCACTTCATTTACCATATTGGTTATTTTGTACCAGAACCAGTCCAGCGCCTGATCAATACTTTTCACCTGACCTGAAATATGCGCCGTTGAAGCCTGAAACAGTTGTCCGTCGATAACCGTCAGATTGCCGTTCACATCACCATATACTTGTGCGGTTCCATTTTCTATCGTAAGATCGCCAGCAATTGACTTACCTTCAGGAACAATAACCGTGTTACCCTGAATCACGATCTGGTCCAGATTATTTCCCTTAACAACCATTTCGTTATTCTGATTCCAGAAATTCAAGGCGCTAAAGAGCATCACGACCAAAAAGAAGGCTGCCGCCGTCAGCGCGGGATGTCCTTTGACCCATTTGAGCCATGCTTGCTGTCTCTTGGGCTGGGGCAGAGCATTCATAATTCGATTGGTCAGCTCATCAGAGGCAGACGGTGAATAGTGTTTCATGGCAAAGAGTAACATTTCCGTCTGTTCCAACTCTTTAAAGCGCATGCGACAATCCGGACAGATCACAAGGTGACTTTTCAGTTCAACCTTCTGGGCCGGGGACAACGACTCATCCAAACATTCATGCATTAAAGAGACGGCCGAGTTGCAATCCATATGAGAGCCAATCCTTTCTTAAATCACTTAGTCCATGTGCCATTAAAAAGCACGCATAAGACTTGCATACATTACATACGCATCCGTTTCGGATATGTTTCAAATAATTTCGCCCATTTTTAAAGGCGCTTAACATTTATAACTTATACTCCAATTTTTTACGTAGAAAATCACGGCCCCGATGAACGCGTGTCTTGATCGTTGTTACGGGCATACCTGTCACATCACTGATTTCCTGTAGCGACAAGTCCTGTAAATATCTCAGAATCATAACGGACTTATACTTGGCTGGCAAACTGTCAATGGCCTCACGAATGAGTGTCTGCGTTTCTGACAGGAGCGCTTCACTCTCCGGTGTACGATCATCACTCGGGAGCATCGCATAACCATCAGATCCTTCCTGATCATTCAGTTCAGCATCCAATGAGTATGAAGGTTTCTTTCTGCGCAGTCGGTCAATACACAGATTCGTTGCGATCCGGTAGATCCAGGTTGAAAACTTCTGGTTCGGATCGTACTTCTCCATATTACGAAACACACGCAAAAACGTCTCCTGCACAACGTCTTCAGCTTCATGACGATTGTTCAGCATCCGATATGCCAAATGAAATAGCTTGTCCTTATATAGTTCAACGATTTCTGCAAAGGCTCTCTGGTCGCCCTTGAGCACCAGTTTAATAAGCCTGTTCTCCAAATTGTCCACCCTTATTCCCCCAGACATGCTGATGGGTCTTCCGTCTTCTGATACCCGTCCACACTTGTAATTCACCAATCAAATCGTAAATCAACTTTGGTCAAAAATCAAGACTGTATGACAAATATCCGCCAAAAACAGTAAAAACGGGAACTCCCGCAGGAGTCCCGTTTCATCTCTTACTCCGTAGAGCAGAGAATGGAGCTTTTTAGTTAACAAAGTAATGGGCACTTTGTTACATATAATCATCATTCACAACAAATTGATAATCAACCTGTATTACGAAGTCCTGCAGCGATTCCATTGATTGTCAGCAACACTTCTCTAAGCAGTTCCGTATCATCCTCACCACGTTCACGCATATCTCTGAGCTCGCTCAGAAGTTGAACCTGCATGTAGGACAACGGATCCACATAAGGGTTACGAAGGCGAATGGATTCTTGAATAACCGGTACATCATCCAGAATTTCAGCTTCTCCCGTAATTTTCAGAATCAGCTCTTTTGTGAGCTTGAATTCGGCTTCAATCTGACCGTAGATGCGATCACGGGCTTCCTTGTTCGAAGTCATGGCTGAATATTCTTTGGCAATGACCAGATCTGCCTTGGCTACGGCCATCTGTACCGTATCAATTAATGTACGGAAGAATGGGAAGCTTGCATACATTTCTTTCAGGACAACCAGATTTTCCTCTTTATCCTGATAGTAACTTTGCAATCCTGTTCCTGCCGCATACCATGCCGGAAGCAGATAACGACTTTGCGTCCAAGCAAATACCCAAGGAATTGCTCTCAGATCTTCGAACTTGTCGCTACCCTTCCGCTTGGACGGACGTGAACCAATATTCAGTTCACCCACCTCTGGAAGCGGTGTGGATTCCTTGAAGAAGGTGAAGAAGTCCGGATCACGGAAAATCAAATCCTGATATTTCGTCAGAGATACTTCCGAAATCTCTTTGATGATGCTGTCCCAATGACGTTCGGATGCTGACTCTTGCGGCTCAAGCCCATTAAGTGCTGCTGTGATTAGAGCCGAAGTTGCCTGCTCCAGACTGCGGTATGCAATCCCCTGAAGGGAATAACGGGAAGAAATAACCTCTCCCTGCTCCGTAATCTTGATGCCCCCACCAATCGTATGTGGTGGTTGAGCAAGAATACTGCGGTTGAGTGGCATGCCGCCACGTCCAAGAGCCCCGCCACGTCCATGGAAGAACTTCAGCTTAACGCCGTGTTCATTACCTACAGCCGTGATGGCATTCATCGCTACGCGCAGTTCCCAGTTGGCAGTAACCACGCCGCCATCCTTGTTACTGTCTGAATAACCAAGCATGATTTCATGCAGTTCATTCCGTCCTTTTACGCTTGCGCGGTATACAGGAAGGTTGAACAGCTTCTGCATAATGTCCGAAGCCGCATGTAGATCATCAATCGTTTCAAACAGCGGTACCGCTTGAAGTGTAGATACAACGTCACCGTTGTGACCTTTGGTGAATAAGCCCACTTCCTTGGCAAATACCATAACCTCCAGCAAATCACTTGCGCCCTGCGTCATACTGATCAGGTAACTTGTGATACAGCCGTTCCCAAATTCGTTCTGGGCACGTTTGATGGTACGGAAGACTTCCAGACACTCTTTGGTTCCCTCCGTGTATTGGTGATAAGGAGAAGTAAGCGGACGTGGATCATCCAGCAAACGAGCAAGCAGATCGATTTTACCGTCTTCAGTCAGACGCGCATAATCTTCTACAATGTTCATTTTCGCCAAAATCTCCGACATCGCATTTTCATGTTCCTTACTGTGCTGACGCACATCCAATGCTGCGGTATGGAAACCAAACAACTCGACTTGACGAATCATTTTGCGAATGGTCGTATCTGCTACGTAATCGGCAAAATGATGGCGCAGACTTCGATCAATAATCATCAGTTCATCAATCAAATCCTGTGCGCTATGATAACGGTCAGGCTGACCTAATTTGTTTTCATCCAGTACATTGTTCAGCTTGGCAATCATATAAGCCAATTTGATGCGGTATGGCTCTTTTTCATTCCGCCAGATATCCACTTTTTTCAATGTAACAGAATTACGATCCTGCTCAATCGACTGCACCAGCTCATCCGATACATGAATGATGTTTGTGCTGAAGCTGAGATGGCCCATAAGTTCAATCATAATCCGTTGGTATTCACGCAAAGCAAGCTTGCGTTGCATCAACAGTGTCTGCCATGTTACATCTGAAGTTACCGAAGGATTTCCATCCCGGTCTCCACCGATCCAGGAACCGAACCGCAAATACGTCGGCACATGCCAGTCATGGTCAGGATAAAATTTGTTCAGGCAGCGTTCCAGCTCCTGATATACATCCGGAAGTACGTGGAACAACGTTTCATGAAAGTAATACATCCCGTTCCGCACTTCATCAAGTACAGTCGGTTTGCGGTCGCGAAGTTCATCTGTCTGCCAGAGTGTAATAACCTCATTCAGCAGCTTCTCACGCAACTGTTCACGTTCACGCAACGTCAGCGTAGGATTATCAAGTGACATGACATCTTCGGATATCCGTTTATGGATGTCCAGAATAACCCGGCGCATAGCTTCGGTTGGGTGAGCTGTCATAACGAGTTCCAACGACAAATCGTCGAGAATCTCTTCCACCTCTGTATGAGACAGTCCACGTTCCTTAAGATCCTGTACTGCTTTCTCAATCGATCCTGGCTGCACAGCGTCCCCAGCAGAACGTTCATAATCCCGTTTACGCCGGATCCGATGGTTTTGTTCAGCAATATTAACTAATTGAAAATAAATAGCGAAAGCCCGAATAACCTGGTGACGATTGTCCGAGTCTAATTCCTGGATCATCGTTTTGAACTCTGCATAGAGTTCTGGCAGAAATTCTGCACGTAACGATTTGCTCGTTTCCCGAATCTTCTCAACGATATCTAGAAGCTCCGTGCCGCCTTGATGGACAAGAACTTCTCCGAGTATATTGCCCAGGAACCGCACGTCTCGCCGAAGCAGGTTGTTGGATTGGCTTTTGCTGGCGGTTACCATAGTTTCAGTCATGCTTATCCTCCCATCTGATCGTTCCATTCGTACACGTAAATTTGACACCTTCATAACATCATACAATAAAATGGTACGAAAATCTTTATTTTTCTACTAGAAAAAATGGGGATTATCCCCGATTTACAGCACAAAAACACGCTTTTTTATTCATTTTCTTGTTCTGCTTCAATTAATGGTCATATACTGTCGCATGATACCTTTTTCACGTACTTTAGATAAATCAAAAGTCTCATACCTATTCTTAAAAACTCATAAATATACAGTTCTTTTAGATATGATCCGATGTACCTGATATTAAGGTTAAACCGCATAATTTCATTGTTTGAGAACAGATGATATACAAAGAAACATGACCGGCAAAGCAAGCTTTTGTATACTTTACCACAGTGACGCAATAAATTAAAGATGTAATTATAATTTTCTTCCCACTACAGTCTGCTTACTAGGCAAGTTTCTTATGTATGTTGTTATTCAATTGGACTCAAAGGTATATCTTAACAGACTATTTCTACATATTGTACTTGTCTTCTTGGGCAGATTAATCTGTAGCTCTTACTAAAAAGGAGGAATCCACATGATGAAGAAAGGTACAACAATTATTGCTTCCGTGCTTCTGGTGGCCGCGATGGCTGGCCCTGCTGCTGCTGATGGTCATATGTCCAAAGGAATGGATACAACCGGCTCACGTGTCCGGTCTTATCAGGACACCAACTACATGGACCGCACAAACACTAATTCCAACATGAATATGAACATGGATGGAAACTACCGCAACAATGGTGACTATCGTACCAACAATGTTCGGGCAAACGCCACAACAACCGACCGTGACAACGGCATGGATTGGGGCTGGCTTGGTTTGTTGGGACTGCTTGGATTAGCTGGCATGCGTAAAAGAGTAACGGACCATAACGAACGTTAAATTGTGCGCTCTTCACTATACAATAGCTGCTGCGTCTTAGAGGCAGCTCATCCACAAAGATAAACAGAAGAGCCAAGACCTCCCTATTTGGATAGTAAAGGGGTCTTGGCTCTTTTTTTAAATAAACCTGTATTATACTTTACATAAATTATTATATAAAATAACTGCTGATTATTTCGTTAAATAAAATAAAAAAGCCTCTGCATCTGCAAAGGCTCTTTCATTACATTCTGTAAGCGGGTGATGGGAATCGAACCCACGCTATTAGCTTGGAAGGCTAAAGTTCTACCATTGAACTACACCCGCGTAAACAAAAATCGGGATGACACGATTTGAACATGCGACCCCCTGGTCCCAAACCAGGTGCTCTACCAAGCTGAGCTACATCCCGATACTAAAAAAATAATGGCGCGCCCTGAGAGATTCGAACTCCCGGCCTTTTGATTCGTAGTCAAACGCTCTATCCAGCTGAGCTAAGGGCGCAAAAATATTGGAGCGGAAGACGGGAATCGAACCCGCGACCCTCGCCTTGGCAAGGCGATGCTCTACCGCTGAGCCACTTCCGCAAATAAAGGATGCGCGTGGAGGGACTTGAACCCCCACGTCAAAGACGCTAGATCCTAAGTCTAGTGCGTCTGCCAATTCCGCCACACGCGCATATGATGGTGAGTCATGAAGGGCTCGAACCTTCGACACCCTGATTAAAAGTCAGGTGCTCTACCAACTGAGCTAATGACTCATACTAAAATGGCTGGGGATATAGGATTTGAACCTATGCATGACGGAGTCAAAGTCCGTTGCCTTACCGCTTGGCTAATCCCCAATAAAAATATGGTGGAGGCTGAGGGGATCGAACCCCCGACCCTCTGCTTGTAAGGCAGATGCTCTCCCAGCTGAGCTAAGCCTCCAACTATATGACCCGTAGGGGATTCGAACCCCTGTTACCTCCGTGAAAGGGAGGTGTCTTAACCCCTTGACCAACGGGCCCCATTTCCAAAGCTCTCAACCGGGATCGAACCGGTGACCTCATCCTTACCATGGATGCACTCTACCTACTGAGCTATGAGAGCAAATGGCTCCCCGAACAGGGCTCGAACCTGTGACAACTCGATTAACAGTCGAGTGCTCTACCAACTGAGCTATCAGGGAATATATGCATTTGCAGGGCAAATGCAATTCATCGTACAACGTCCACATGCAGAGCCTGTTTTCTATGTATGATGAAAGAGTTCGCTTGGCGGCGTCCTACTCTCCCAGGACCCTGCGGTCCAAGTACCATCGGCGCTAGAGGGCTTAACGGTCGTGTTCGGGATGGGTACGTGTGGAACCCCTCCGCCATCGCCACCAAACGCATAGCTTAGCTTACATTCAGAGATCGTTCTCTGAAAACTAGATTCGAAACGAAACACGCGAATTACAACTTGCTATTGGATAAGCCCTCGACCGATTAGTACTGGTCAGCTCCATGCATTGCTGCACTTCCACCCCCAGCCTATCTACCTCGTCGTCTTCAAGGGGTCTTACATACTGGGAAATCTCATCTTGAGGGGGGCTTCACGCTTAGATGCTTTCAGCGTTTATCCCGTCCGTACATAGCTACCCAGCGGTGCTCCTGGCGGAACAACTGGTACACCAGCGGTACGTCCATCCCGGTCCTCTCGTACTAAGGACAGCTCCTCTCAAATTTCCTACGCCCACGACAGATAGGGACCGAACTGTCTCACGACGTTCTGAACCCAGCTCGCGTACCGCTTTAATGGGCGAACAGCCCAACCCTTGGGACCTACTTCAGCCCCAGGATGCGATGAGCCGACATCGAGGTGCCAAACCTCCCCGTCGATGTGGACTCTTGGGGGAGATAAGCCTGTTATCCCCAGGGTAGCTTTTATCCGTTGAGCGATGGCCCTTCCATGCGGTACCACCGGATCACTAAGCCCGACTTTCGTCCCTGCTCGACTTGTAGGTCTCGCAGTCAAGCTCCCTTATGCCTTTGCACTCTTCGAATGATTTCCAACCATTCTGAGGGAACCTTTGGGCGCCTCCGTTACTCTTTAGGAGGCGACCGCCCCAGTCAAACTGCCCACCTGACACTGTCCCCGCACCGGATTACGGTACCAGGTTAGAACCTAGATACGATCAGGGTGGTATCCCAACGTTGCCTCCACGCAAGCTGGCGCTCACGTTTCAAAGGCTCCCACCTATCCTGTACAGATCGTACCCAAATTCAATATCAAGCTGCAGTAAAGCTCCATGGGGTCTTTCCGTCTTGTCGCGGGTAACCTGCATCTTCACAGGTATTAAAATTTCACCGGATCTCTCGTTGAGACAGCGCCCAAGTCGTTACGCCATTCGTGCGGGTCAGAATTTACCTGACAAGGAATTTCGCTACCTTAGGACCGTTATAGTTACGGCCGCCGTTTACTGGGGCTTCGGTTCACAGCTTCGGATTGCTCCTAACCACTCCCCTTAACCTTCCAGCACCGGGCAGGCGTCAGCCCGTATACTTCGCCTTACGGCTTCGCACAGACCTGTGTTTTTGCTAAACAGTCGCTTGGGCCTTTTCACTGCGGCCCCCTCGTGCTATTCACACTACCGGGGCACCCCTTCTCCCGAAGTTACGGGGTCATTTTGCCGAGTTCCTTAACGAGAGTTCTTCCGCGCGCCTTAGAATACTCTTCTCGCCTACCTGTGTCGGTTTGCGGTACGGGCACCATCACCTGGCTAGAGGCTTTTCTTGGCAGTGTGAGATCATGACCTTCGCTACTATAATTTTCGCTCCCCATCACAGCTCAGCCTTACAATGTGCGGATTTGCCTACACATCAGCCTCACTGCTTAGACGGACATCCATCAGTCCGCGTCACTACCCTACTGCGTCCCCCCATTGCTCATAACGGCTTACGGTGGTACAGGAATTTCGACCTGTTGTCCTTCGACTACGCCTTTCGGCCTCGCCTTAGGTCCCGACTTACCCTGAGCGGACGAGCCTTCCTCAGGAACCCTTAGGCTTTCGGCGGATCAGATTCTCACTGATCTTTTCGTTACTCATACCGGCATTCTCACTTGTATAATGTCCAGCGCTCCTTACGGTACACCTTCAACCCTTATACAACGCTCCCCTACCCCTGATGCAAAGCATCAAGCCATAGCTTCGGTGGTGTGTTTAGCCCCGTTACATTTTCGGCGCAGAGTCACTCGACCAGTGAGCTATTACGCACTCTTTCAATGATGGCTGCTTCTAAGCCAACATCCTGGTTGTCTGTGCAACTCCACATCCTTTCCCACTTAACACACACTTGGGGACCTTAGCTGATGGTCTGGGCTGTTTCCCTTTTGACAATGGATCTTAGCACTCACTGTCTGACTCCCGGAAGTAAGTCTATGGCATTCGGAGTTTGACTGAGCTTGGTAACCCTTGCGGGCCCCGCACCCAATCAGTGCTCTACCTCCACGACTCTGTTTTCCGAGGCTAGCCCTAAAGCTATTTCGGGGAGAACCAGCTATCTCCGAGTTCGATTGGAATTTCTCCGCTACCCCCACCTCATCCCCGCATTTTTCAACATGCGTGGGTTCGGGCCTCCAGTGCGTGTTACCGCACCTTCACCCTGGACAGGGGTAGATCACCCGGTTTCGGGTCTACGTCCACGTACTACATCGCCCTATTCAGACTCGCTTTCGCTGCGGCTCCGGCTCTTCACCTTAACCTTGCACGGGAACGTAACTCGCCGGTTCATTCTACAAAAGGCACGCCATCACCCCTAAAACGGGCTCTGACTTTTTGTAAGCACACGGTTTCAGGTTCTATTTCACTCCCCTTCCGGGGTGCTTTTCACCTTTCCCTCACGGTACTGCTTCACTATCGGTCGCTAGGAAGTATTTAGCCTTGGCAGATGGTCCTGCCGGATTCATACGGGGTTTCACGTGCCCCGCACTACTCGGGATCCGTCTCGGAGGGAACCAACTTTCAACTACAGGGCTTTTACCTTCTTTGGCGGGCCTTTCCAGACCTCTTCGCTTAACCGGTTCCTTTGTAACTCCATGTGAGACGTCCCACAACCCCAAAGAGCAAGCTCTCTGGTTTGGGCTTCTCCGCGTTCGCTCGCCGCTACTGACGGAATCACTATTGTTTTCTCTTCCTCAGGGTACTTAGATGTTTCAGTTCCCCTGGTATGCCTCACACTAACCTATGTATTCAGTTAGGTGTAACTGGAAATTACCCCAGCTGGGTTTCCCCATTCGGACACCCCCGGATCAAAGCTTGCTTACAGCTCCCCGAGGCAGTTTCGTTGTTCGCCACGTCCTTCATCGGCTCCTAGCGCCTAGGCATCCTCCGTGTGCTCTTAGTAGCTTAACCATTTTGTTCCGGTTTCGGTCGCTCGCTTCCCTTGTTTTGCTTGCGCAAAGCCAAAAGTCGCTCTCACCCGATACCATCACAAAAGCAATTTAACTACCTTTATACACTTGACTTGTTTGCACAAGTTCAGCTTAAAGGAATGTTCTAATTCGCGTTTGTTTCGTTTCGATATCTAGTTTTCAAAGAACAAACTTGTAAAACTTTTTTTTGGTGGAGCCAAGCGGGATCGAACCGCTGACCTCCTGCTTGCAAGGCAGGCGCTCTCCCAGCTGAGCTATGGCCCCATATAAAGTTTAAAGGTATAGATGGTGGGCCCTGGTGGACTCGAACCACCGGCCTCACCCTTATCAGAGGTGCGCTCTAACCAACTGAGCTAAGGGCCCACATTACATATACTATTCGAACCCAAAATGGGTTACGCTTGGCGGCGTTCTACTCTCCCAGGACCCTGCGGTCCAAGTACCATCGACGCTGAAGGGCTTAACGGTCGTGTTCGGGATGGGAACGTGTGGAACCCCTTCGCTATCGCCACCAAACGTTTGAGAGTTTGAGCTCTCAAAACTGAGCAACGAGTGAGTTGCTTGTGCTCTTCATTTCATCCACACCGAAGTGACGGACCGAAATGAATCGCTGTTGCAGGTTCTAAGAACCTGCTTATTTGAATGTTTCCGTTGCAGGAAACGATTCTCCATAGAAAGGAGGTGATCCAGCCGCACCTTCCGATACGGCTACCTTGTTACGACTTCACCCCAATCATCTATCCCACCTTCGGCGGCTGGCTCCTTGCGGTTACCCCACCGACTTCGGGTGTTATAAACTCTCGTGGTGTGACGGGCGGTGTGTACAAGACCCGGGAACGTATTCACCGCGGCATGCTGATCCGCGATTACTAGCAATTCCGACTTCATGCAGGCGAGTTGCAGCCTGCAATCCGAACTGAGACCGGCTTTGTTGGGATTGGCTCCATCTCGCGATTTCGCAGCCCGTTGTACCGGCCATTGTAGTACGTGTGTAGCCCAGGTCATAAGGGGCATGATGATTTGACGTCATCCCCACCTTCCTCCGGTTTGTCACCGGCAGTCTATCTAGAGTGCCCACCCGAAGTGCTGGCAACTAAATATAAGGGTTGCGCTCGTTGCGGGACTTAACCCAACATCTCACGACACGAGCTGACGACAACCATGCACCACCTGTCTTGAATGTTCCGAAGAAAAGGTACATCTCTGCACCGGTCATTCAGATGTCAAGACCTGGTAAGGTTCTTCGCGTTGCTTCGAATTAAACCACATACTCCACTGCTTGTGCGGGTCCCCGTCAATTCCTTTGAGTTTCAGTCTTGCGACCGTACTCCCCAGGCGGAGTGCTTAATGTGTTAACTTCGGCACCAAGGGTATCGAAACCCCTAACACCTAGCACTCATCGTTTACGGCGTGGACTACCAGGGTATCTAATCCTGTTTGCTCCCCACGCTTTCGCGCCTCAGCGTCAGTTACAGCCCAGAGAGTCGCCTTCGCCACTGGTGTTCCTCCACATATCTACGCATTTCACCGCTACACGTGGAATTCCACTCTCCTCTTCTGCACTCAAGTCACCCAGTTTCCAGTGCGATCCGGGGTTGAGCCCCGGGATTAAACACCAGACTTAAATGACCGCCTGCGCGCGCTTTACGCCCAATAATTCCGGACAACGCTTGCCCCCTACGTATTACCGCGGCTGCTGGCACGTAGTTAGCCGGGGCTTTCTTCTCAGGTACCGTCACCTTGAGAGCAGTTACTCTCCCAAGCGTTCTTCCCTGGCAACAGAGCTTTACGATCCGAAAACCTTCATCACTCACGCGGCATTGCTCCGTCAGGCTTTCGCCCATTGCGGAAGATTCCCTACTGCTGCCTCCCGTAGGAGTCTGGGCCGTGTCTCAGTCCCAGTGTGGCCGATCACCCTCTCAGGTCGGCTACGCATCGTCGCCTTGGTGAGCCGTTACCTCACCAACTAGCTAATGCGCCGCAGGCCCATCCCCAAGTGACAGATTGCTCCGTCTTTCCAGTTCCCTTCAGGCGAAGAAAACAATTATTCGGTATTAGCTACCGTTTCCGGTAGTTGTCCCAAACTTGAGGGCAGGTTGCCTACGTGTTACTCACCCGTCCGCCGCTAACCATCCGAGAAGCAAGCTTCTCTTCAAGTCCGCTCGACTTGCATGTATTAGGCATGCCGCCAGCGTTCGTCCTGAGCCAGGATCAAACTCTCCAATAAAGTATTGAAAAGAGCGATAAGCTCATTTTGAATCTGACGAGATTAAAAATCTCATTTGTGCTCCAGTCGATTCAAGCCAAGGCTTGTTTCAAACTTTCGCGTTCATTCTGCAAGCAGAATGTTAACTCACTCGTTGTTCAGTTTTCAAAGATCAAACATTCAATTTAGTGCTGTTTTTCATATTGTCGTCGTTTCAGCGGCGACTTTTATAATATATCATGTTGAAGTTCTCTTTGCAAGCATTATTTTTTCAATTATTTTCAATCGCTTTATTTTCATGCTTGTTTCCGTGAACCGCTCCTAAAAAAGGAACGAAAATTAATTTACCATATGAAATTAGAAAGGTCAACCCTTTTTCGACAAAAAGTATGAACCCCTCAGCAATTTCACATTCTCATAGTTCAGAGGTACAGCACCCGCTATGAAGAGCCGCACCTCCCTTCCACTACTGTAAATCGAATATATGACCAGCTTTAGCATTATGGCTTCGACTTTTTCAGCTTCCCACCTCTGGCGTACTTGGACAACTCTTTTGGCGGGGCAAAGCGTGCATACATGCGGAACACAGTCTTATATCGGCTCGCGATAGCATATTTGATCTCTTGGTCAAGACGATTATCACTTAGATCGAAAAGCATCTCATCTAATTCTTTACGCAGCACATAGTCCAGTTCCTTGCATTCCTTCTCATTAAACAACATACCCAGCATTAGAGTTCTCCTTTTTGTGCATAGCCTCTTTATCACACTTACACAAGTTTCATGCAACACCCCGTGCATTCTCGCTTTTGTGGGTGCTGCTGAAACCCGTTTTATTGTTATGGTCAACTTTCTGAAAATTTATGAATGCCAACCATCACAAAATTTTATCCTCTCACCAGAGTATACGTAAGTGTGCTTTCGATGATTGCTGCAACAAGAAGCAAGATGACAACCCAAAAGGATGCCGTTAGCGTCCTATTCATGAATGCTCTCCACCGGGTACCCATCGTATTTCGCTTGTCACTTCCAAGTTGTGCAAGGCTTTTGATAACCAGACCACCAAACTTCAGTCCGAAGGCGCAAGCAATGATAATGACCGGAATCTCAATAATGCCATGCGGAAGTAAACCTTTAACCACAATGTCATAGAAGCTTGCTCCATAATTCATCGTGGTGTGCACCACAAATCCAAGGACCATCCCATTGATCAGCAGGAAGATGACAGGCAGAATTCCGAAGAATATACCGGCATAGATGACAAGTACACTTTTGATGGCATTATTGAAAAAGATAAACAGAAAGAAGTTCCATTGCACATTGCCCCCCTGCTCCAGCCGTTCACTGACTTCACGTAATCCTCCGATTTGGTTCAACAACAGTTCTTCCAGTGGCCCTGTACTCACCCATCCTGCCCCTATACCAACAGCAAACAAAACTACGGACCAGATTAATGCACTACGGATGGAACCAAGATCTTTAAGAAATGTACTGAATTTTAACATAATAACCTCCTGTAGAATCTAAAATGATGGACAAACAAGGATCAGTGACGAATAACTGGGCAGTACGAGCATACATTGGAGAGTAAACAAGCATTTCTTATGGGAGAGGGGCGCTTATTGAAATGAACTCGTTCTATGTATTTAGCGGCAAAAAGATTAAACGGTACCTGATTGTCCTCGTTGCTGCCATCTTTGCGATCGGTATTATCTATCTGGAGAGAGGCAATGTCTCCGTATTCTCGGAGGAAGCACCATCCGCCGTCTACAGCGTTCCAACCGAGAAGAAGGTAATCGCACTCACCTTTGACATTAGCTGGGGGGATAAACGGACGGAGCCAATTCTGAAAGTTCTTCAGGAGAATAAAGTGCAGAAGGCAACCTTTTTCCTTTCCTCCCCCTGGAGCAAGACACACCCCGAAATTGTTACTGCCATCAAAGAGGCAGGATATGAAATTGGCAGCCATGGTCACAGACATGAGAACTACAGCAGCCTGACTGAAGAAGAAATTCGCAAAGAAATTTCGACAGCTCATAGCATTTTAACCGATTTAACGGGAAAAGAACCGAAATTACTACGTCTGCCCAACGGGGACTTTGACAAGCGAGTGCTTCAGGTAGCCAATAGTCTGAATTATCAGGTTGTGCAGTGGGATACAGACTCCTTAGATTGGAAAAACCCTGGTGTACAGACCATTGTTGATCGCGTAGTAAGCAAGGCACATCCAGGGGACATCGTACTGCTGCATGCAAGCGATTCCTCCAAACAAACGCATGAAGCACTCCCTGTAATTATCGACAAGTTGAAAAATCAGGGCTATGAATTTGTTACCGTGTCTGAGTTGCTCAACCATTCCAGTGTGGAAGGTAAGGAAGTTCGTGACCAAGCCAGCGGTCAATGATTACTCAATTATGAGCTATAGCTCAAATAAGTGCTTAAAAGTTGAAAAGAGCTAACCAGGTTAGCTCTTTTTGGTATGTTTTTTATGCAAAATGAATTCTATGCTCGGCTTTCTTTCAACTGTTCTGCCTTTCCACTTACACTCCGGTTCGTCGATACATCCACCAGCCTGTGCAATATCAGCATTTGGTATGCATTACATAGGAGCAAGGGAACCACAATAAATATGGTTGCAGCATTCACATCAATACGTAATACGCCGATCGTCTCCACTATGGAGACGGCAATCATGAAAAAGAGTGTAGGTACGAGCGCAGAGATATGAGTCAACTTTACTTTAACGTAAGCGGTAACAATTGCAGCTGCCAAAATAATGATACCTAACACAATATCCGATATGCGCTCCCGGTCTCCCCCAACAAACAGGCGTAAAAACATCACGTCAAGCAGGGCTAACACCGTTAGTACAATCTGCACGATCTGCCAACCGCGCTTTGGAAATACACCTTTACCCATATAATTCAATATCAGATATGCAAAGAAACCCATTTGTGAATACACGCTGATCATAACCCCTGATCCAAATAAGATCAAAAGATACAGAAGAAAATCATTCAATCCATTTGTTTTCTCCCCGTTCACCAGCATCATAATCAATCCTGTACCCAATGCTCCCGCGGCCCCAATAAGCAAGGCTGTCCAAAACAGGAAAAACCATCTACGTAAATTCAAATGTTTTCCACCCCCGAGTGTTTATTTTACCAACCTTCTCAGCAAAAAACCATCATTGCTCAACATATTTCCCCCTTTCCCATCACATACTACATCCAGTATCTAATCAAGGAGGGATTGTACACATGAAACGGCCTTTGTGGCAGCTATGCTGTGTCGTACTGGGGCTATCCGTCATGCTTGCCGGCTGCGGTTCAGATCAGAGTTCTTCGCCTCCTCAGGGCAGTTATAAAGAGATGAAAACAATGGTTGTAGATATTTTGAAAAGTGACGAAGGCAAGAAAGCGGTGGAAGAAGCTCTTACAGGTCAAAGCTCATCCAGCGGAAGCAGCGGTTCTGAAGAAGGTGGCGGTTCGGGTGGTGCTTCAGGATCCATTGGTATGAAAATGTTAATGCCTGTGCAATCTTCGGAACAAATACGTATTGCAGTAAAAGATACCATCACAGCTCCCGAATATAAGAAGGAATTCGAAAAGATCATGACCGATCCGCAGTTTGCGGGTGAATTTGCCAAAGTGATCAACGCACAAAGTAAACAACTTCATATGCAATTGATTAAAGATCCCACATATCAAAAGTCTGTTGAAGACATCATGAAGTCACCTGAGGTATCCAAGATGTTCATGGATATGACGAAGACTCCCGATTATCGTAAACAGACGATGACTGTCATGCAGGAAGTGATGCAAAACCCGTTGTTCCGTATGGAAGTACTCACTTTGCTTAAAAAGGTTGTGCAGGAGGAATTGCAACCCAAAGTAGAAAGTGGCGGACAACAGGGGCAAGAGCAAGGCGGACAGCAAGAGGGTCAGGGCGAAGGTGGTGGTGATGGCGGCGATGGTGGAAGCAGTGGAGATTCGGGCGGCGGATCATAAACAGTAGGTGTTAATACGCACCACAGATACTGAAAAGCCTGCATCCAAATGGACGCAGGCTTTATTTGTATTTATAACACTCATACCATTAGAATTTGGATTCAATGGACCGGGCAACTTCATCGTAGATAGCCCCTATACGGGATTCAGCTTTGTATACAGATGGTGAGAAATCAGGCTCGGAAGGATGATTATCCGGCGTGCCTAATGGAATCTGGGCAAGCAGGCTTGTATGCAGACTTTCCGCAAGTCTTCCCCCGCCTCCACGACCAAAGACATAATCCTTCTCTCCGCAACTGCCACACTCATAGTAAGCCATATTCTCAACCACACCAAGTAACTCATGATCGGTCTGAATAGCCATCGCACCCGCTCGTGCTGCGACAAAAGCTGCTGTTGCATGTGGCGTGGTAACGATGATTTCCTTACTCTGTGGCAACATCTGATGCACATCCAAAGCAACATCTCCCGTACCTGGTGGCAAATCCAGTAATATATAATCCAATTCGCCCCACTGGACATCCGTAAAGAACTGACGTAGCATCCGACCTAGCATGGGTCCACGCCAGATTACCGGGTTGTTCTCCCGAATAAAGAAGCCCATCGACATGACTTTGACGCCAAAACGTTCAACCGGTTGAATAACACCATCTTCAACGACCGGATATTCTTCAATCCCCATCATGTCGGGTACACTGAAGCCATAGATATCCGCATCAATTAAGCCCACTTTCTTGCCTTGACGTGCCAAGGCTGCAGCCAGATTAACGGTTACCGTTGATTTACCAACGCCACCTTTACCACTGGCCACAGCAATAAAACGAACACCTGAGTCAGGACTTAACAGCTCATGTCCATCCAGACCCGCTGCGTGACCTTTTACGAGCACTTCGTCCCGATCTGGCTCATTATCGGGTTGTCCCATATTCAGGCTCTCACGATCATGCTCAGAAGCTGCACGCACACGAATATGTACATCCTTCAGTCCGTGCTGGGACAACAGATTACGCGCTGCATCACTCAAAGCTGTTGTATCCTCAGGTCGATTTTCCAGTGTCACTATGGTCAGAGCCACATGATTTTCTTTCACCATAATATCTCGAAACCATTCCAGTTCGGTCAGACTTACTCCCAATTGTGGTTCTTGTAATGGCTGTAATAGTTCAAGTATCTGTTCTTTTGATAACATCAGACAGCACCTCAGCTTTATCTATTGGCATGTAATTAGGTATGCTGATCCAATTATATCATTACCTTTCTTGTTCTGACTAACTTTTAGGCCGTTCTCCTGAGGAATATCTGAGAATTCCATTATAGATCGATGCAGCTACCTTGCGTTGATAAGCTTCGTCAGCAAGCATACGTGCCTCTTCCGGATGAGAAAGGAAACCCACTTCTACCAGCGCTGAAGGGATCTTCAGAGCCTGTAACAGATAAACCGTATTCACCGTTTTGGCGATTCGATCTGTATTCTCCAGATTACGAACCATCTCTTGTTGAAGCAAATTAGCCAAACCTTCGTTATCCGGATGGTTAGTTGTATAGAAAACCTGCGCTCCACTCCATCGGTTGGATGGGACACTGTTCATGTGAATGCTGATAAAGAGATCTGCTTGCTTATCCTCTATCCGTCGTACTCTTTGTTTCAGATCTTCCGTCTTGCGTTTGGAGTACCCCTTGGTGTCCGATTCCGCCAAATCAGTGTCTATTTCTCGTGTCATAACCACTAAGGCCCCTGCCTGTTGCAAATAATCTCTCACATACAGGGCGATAGACAGGTTGATATCTTTTTCAATAACCCCCTGTTTACTTACCGCTCCTCCATCTGGACCTCCGTGTCCTGCATCAATGGCAATGACTTTACCCGCCATCGGCAAACTCCAATAACCTGACGTCTTAGCGGAAGGCAGTTCATAGGACATTACCGCCACTAACATGGCCAGTAGACAGAGACTCAACATGACCCTTTTGATTGTTTTTAGCCTAATCCAGACTACAAAGTGTTTCCCCATATTTTTACGCATAAAAAAACCACCTCGTCCCTATAAATGACTCTAATCATCTATATGGGACAAGATGGACAATTATACCGCTAGGAGCGGACTTGCTCCGCCATTCCTTCAATCAGCACCTCAGCTACCTCAGGACGTGTAAATTCAGGTGGAGGGCACTGGCCGTCACGGAGCAACCCGCGTACTTTGGTGCCGGAAAGCGCCATATGATGTTCTTTATCATGTGGGCAAGTTTTGCTGGATGCCATGTTTCCACATTTGGTACAGAAGAAACTATGTTCGAAGAACAACGGAGTAATCCCCAGTTCCTCTGCTGTAAAGTTAGTAAAGATCTCCTGTGCTTCATATGTTCCATAATAATCACCAACACCCGCATGGTCACGACCAACAATAAAGTGGGTACACCCGTAATTTTTGCGAACCATCGCATGGAAAATAGCTTCACGTGGACCGGCATACCGCATGGCTGCGGGGAACACACCAAGAAACGCACGATCAGCCGGGTAATAGTTCTCCAGTAATACCAGATAACTCTTCATCCGAACATCTGCAGGTACATCGTCCGACTTCGTCTCTCCAACAAGCGGATTCAGGAAGAGTGCATCTACAATCTCCATAGCGCTCTTCTGAATGTATTCATGAGCCCGATGGACCGGATTACGTGTCTGAAAACCAACTACGGTCTTCCAACCCTTCTCCTGAAAAATCTTCCGGGTATCTGCAGGATCATAATAGAATTCCTCAAATTTCGAAGGTTTTGGACGGTTCAACACTTGGATTGGACCTCCTACGTATGTTGCAGGACGCTCCAACAGTTTTTTAACGCCCGGGTGCTCGGGATCATCTGTTTTGAATACACGCCGGGCTTCTTCACCCTGATCCACCTGGTATATACTTTGGACTTCGAGCAATCCATAAGTGACTCCATCTTGGTCACCAACAAGTTTCACACGTTCACCAATCTGGAGGGATGCGGCTTGTTTATCGTCAACAGCAAGTGTAATCGGTATACTCCAGACTGTTCCATCGGCGAGACGCATGCGAGACACCACCGAAAGGTAATCTTCCTCATTCAAGAAACCTTGAAGTGGTGAGAACGCACCTACACCAATCAGATCCAAATCTGAAATCGTCCAGGTATTAATAAGCAAAGAGGATAAGTTATTACTGTCTTGCAACAATTGCTCCCGTTCTTCTCCTTGTACGATACGCTGAACCAGCGTACCTCCATGAGGCAGAATCGATGTCATCTTGTCAGCTCCTTGTATATCTATTATTTATGAAGGCCACATTCCGTTTTATCATTACCAGACCAGCGTCCAGCACGAGGGTCCTCACCAGGCATAACCTGACGTGTACAATGCTCACAACCAATACTTGGGTAGTTCTGATCATGAAGAGGGTTATATACAACGTTATTGTCACGAATATATTGCCATACATCCTCAGTCGTCCAGTGAGCAATCGGATTAAACTTCATCAGGCCAAATTTGGAATCATATTCAACCTTCTTTGAGTTTGCACGAGTTGGTGCTTGATCTCTGCGGATACCTGTAATCCATGCATCATACTGAGAAAGAATACGTGTTAACGGTTCGACTTTGCGAATGTTACAGCACCCATTGGGATCAGACTTCCACAACTCTTCACCGTGCTCAGCTGCCTGCTCTTCTGGAGTAATCTTAGGTGACACACGTACAAATTCAAGGTTGTAGTTCTCCTGCATCTTATCACGTGTTTCGTATGTTTCTTTAAAGTGAAAATCTGTATCCAGATAAAAAATATCTGTGGATGGGCTGATTTTCTGCACCATATCTACAAGTACAACATCTTCTGCACCAAAGCTACATGCAAAAGTGATATTTGGGAATGTTTCAATAGCATACCGAATAATATCCTCTGGACTGGCATGTTCCAGTTCCTCTGCCTTCGTCCGTGCCAAATCTTCTTTCTCCAACAAGTTCATCTGTGAATTTCCCCCATTCTGCATTTCAATACACCTAAAGCCGACTAATCTAATATGAATTATGTTTAGTATAAATCTTTCATTGGGGATGTCAATGCCTGCCATATGGTAAAATAAATCAGTTTTTGACCCTTTTTGATTGCCGCTATTACACAATATTTTGGTTCAATTTATCCATTTCTCTGTTAATGAGATAAAAACAATGATATTGGCCCAGGTCATTAGACAGGTAAAAATACATCGCTTAGCCTGGGAAACCTTTGCTGTTACTGGGTTTGGACAGTTCTTGTCGTCAAGAACAACATCAAAAAATCACTGGGCGATTGAAGTTGAAGGAAGAAAAGCTAAAGTTTTAAGGGGAGCAGCTTTGCGGATTTTAGCTGTTGATATGTAAGGGACTTTTATCGTTTCCATAAGAAATACTGATAAGGTTTGCAATAAAGAATTAAGTGCAAAAACATTAAGCCTAGTGTATTCAAAAAATCCGGCGTGAGTTCTAATCGATGATTTTATAGGAGCTGTTATAAAATGTGTGGTGAGCGATGGGTGAGAGCGTAAGAGCAAATTCAATGATATAAACGATTAGAGAGGTTCAGTAAGATGTAGATGTATCAACGTACATATTATAGGACTGTATTGAGGGACATTAAGAGCACAATGCAAAGGCAATGAAGGAAAAATGCACAAGCACGGGGAGAGACATCAGAGATATGAGAGCTATCGCACAAACTAATATAATATATGGCGTAATATTCATGAATATAAAAAAAAGCCTTTGACCGAGGCCAAAGGCTTTTAATATTAACGTTTGGAGAACTGAGGTGCGCGACGAGCCGCTTTAAGACCGTATTTTTTACGCTCTTTCATACGTGGGTCACGAGTCAGGAATCCTGCTTTTTTCAGGGATGCACGGTATTCCGGATCTGCTTTGAGCAGAGCGCGGGAGATACCATGACGGATTGCGCCGGCTTGACCGGAGATTCCGCCACCATGAGCAATAACAAGAACGTCATAGTTGTTGAGCGTTTCTGTCAAGTTCAGTGGTTGTTTTACGATCAGTTTGAGTGTTTCCAAACCGAAGTATTCATTAATATCACGTTTATTGATGACAATGCGTCCTTCACCCGGTACAAGGCGAACACGTGCTACCGAATGTTTACGACGACCTGTCCCATAGTATTGTACTTGTGCCATGAAACTGTCCTCCTTTTAATTAACCGCGAAGTTCGTAAACTTCTGGTTTTTGTGCTGCATGTGGATGCTCAGTGCCTCTGTACGCTTTAAGTCTCAACTTCATTTTCTCGCCCATGCGAGTTTTAGGAAGCATACCGCGAACAGCCAATTCCAACATACGCTCAGGTTTGTTTTTAACCATCTCTTCAGCTGTAGTTACTTTCAAACCACCTGGGTGCATTGAGTGACGGTAGTATTTTTTACCTTGCATTTTCTTACCAGTCAATACGATTTTCTCAGCATTGATGATAACAACGAAATCGCCAGTGTCCACATGTGGAGTGAATTGTGGCTTGTGTTTGCCGCGAATCAAAGCTGCTGCTTCGCTCGCCAAACGTCCGAGGGTTTTGCCTTCAGCATCAATGATGTGCCATTGGCGCTCAACTTCGTTAGGCTTCGCCATGTACGTAGTACGCATGAAAAGTTCCTCCTTAAAATGTTCAAAATCATCATTTTCATTTATCTTCGTTCGTTAAGTTATAACTTTAGGTGTTGATGGATTGTAAATTTGATGTGAAACTCTTAATTGGGGCTGTGGGAAAGCCATTAAGAAAACACAACTTTTATATTACATGATAGGCGATTAAATCGCAAGTGTTAATTAAGCTTTTCACTCACCAAATTCAATCTTTTTTGTATTCAAGATCCCAGAGCATTAAACCGCAGCTAACTGCAGTAGGTCCTGCAGCAGATCGATTACATGCAGCAATCATATTTGGTACATCAGAGGCTTTCCGTTTGCCCTCTCCGATCTCCAGCAGTGTCCCTACAATGATACGAACCATATGCTGCAAAAAGCCGTTACCACTCACATAAATGTGAATGACACCCTGATCGCGCGGATGGTCTCTGCACATTGATCGGTCCACTTCCATCCATGCTTCGTACACCGAACGGACATGATTCTCTTTCTGAGACTTGCGTGAAGCAAAAGAGGTAAAATCATACGTCCCTATGAAATGTCGTAAGCCCTCCTGCATTGCCATAATATCAAGCTTCGCATGATGATGATATTGCAGTCTTCTGTTGAATACATCCGGAAATTGATTCGCATTGACTGTATAACGATACGTTTTCTTTTTCGCTGCATAGCGAGAATGAAAATCAGCCGATACTTCAATCGCATCAATAACGACAATATCGGAGGGTAATCTGGAGTTGAGTGCAATACACCAACGTTCAATCGGGATCTGGGACTCCGTAGGAAAATTGAAGATTTGTCTGCGGGCGTGAACACCTGCATCTGTTCGGCCTGAACCTGTAATTTTAACCTTCTCACCGGTTAAAGCACGAATCGCATCTTCAAGATGATCCTGAATGGTATTCCCACCCGGCTGTACTTGGAAGCCGTAATAGGCAGTGCCATCATAAGTTAACGTCATACATAAGTTTCGCATTAATACCACACCTTTGTTCCATACTATACATATCCCTATCCCGAACAGCAAAAGAAGCCCCTTACGGAGCTTCTATTACAGCACGAATTCCGAAATGAAGAGAAAAAAAGGGTTAATCCAGAATCGTTGATTCTGTCCCCTTTCCTCATCTCATCTGTTTTACGCGCGGTCTACCAGTTCCAAGTAAACCATTGGCGCTGCGTCACCACGACGAGGTCCCAGTTTCAAGATACGAGTGTATCCACCTGGACGCTCAGCGTAACGACCGGACAATTCGCTAAACAGTTTTTGGATTGCATCTTGCTCACCATCGATAGTTTCGCGGCGAACATAAGCTGCCACTTGGCGACGGGCATGAAGATCTCCCTTTTTCGCTTTAGTGATCAGTTTTTCAGCAATAGAGCGAACCTCTTTTGCTTTCGCTTCAGTTGTCTGAATGCGTTCGTATAAGAACAGGTCGGTTACCAGGTCACGGAACAAAGCTTTACGTGCGCTGGAATTACGGCCCAACTTTTGGTATGCCATTGTTTTCCCTCCTTCACTTCAAGCACTCGGCTGTCTATTCTTCTGTACGGAGTCCCAAACCAAGTTCCTCAAGCTTCTCTTGAACTTCTTCCAAAGACTTGCGTCCGAGGTTACGGACTTTCATCATGTCTTCTTCCGTTTTCGTAGTCAGCTCTTGCACGGTATTAATACCGGCACGTTTGAGGCAGTTGTAGGAACGAACAGAGAGATCCAGCTCTTCGATCGTCATTTCGAGTACTTTTTCTTTTTTGTCTTCTTCTTTTTCGACCATGATTTCTGCATCTTTCGCTTCGTCTGTAAGACCCACGAAGAGCATCAAATGCTCAGTCAAAATTTTAGCGCCGAGGCTTACAGCCTCTTCAGGACGAATACTTCCATCAGTCCAAACTTCCAACGTGAGCTTGTCATAGTTGGTCACTTGACCGACACGCGTATTTTCCACAGCGTAGTTAACGCGACTGATCGGGGTGAAGATGGAATCGACTGGGATGACGCCGATCGGCTGGTCATCGCGTTTATTCCGATCTGCCTGGACGTAGCCGCGACCGCGATTGGCAAAAATACGCATGTGAAGTCTCGAACCTGGTCCGAGCGTAGCAATGTGCAAATCCGGATTAAGGATTTCCACATCGGAGTCAGCACGGATATCTCCAGCCGTAATTGCTCCTTCGCCTTCAGCATCAATCTCGAGCACTTTCTCCTCGTCTGAATGAATCTTAAGCGACAAAGCTTTCAGGTTAAGAATAACCTCCGTTACATCTTCCATTACGCCAGGAACTGTAGCAAATTCATGCAGAACGCCATCGATTTGAACCGAAGACACTGCCGCACCCGGCAGTGACGAGAGCAAGATTCGGCGAAGCGAGTTTCCAAGCGTCGTACCGTATCCGCGCTCAAGCGGTTCTACTACGAATTTCCCATAGGTGCCATCATCGTTGACGTCTACCGTCTCAATTTTCGGCTTTTCGATTTCAATCACTGCAATACCCCTCCTTCAAAACGTCGGTCCTCTATGAAACATTTACCTTCTCTTGCGAAAACATGTAGTAGTATGCCTAAACAACCATTATTAGCAGATTGTGCCGGAAATATACCACACGCAGGGGCAAATCTCATTAGACACGACGACGTTTTGGAGGACGGCATCCGTTATGCGGGACTGGAGTTACGTCTTTGATCAGGTTAACTTCAAGACCAGCAGCTTGCAAAGAGCGGATCGCTGCTTCACGGCCTGCGCCTGGTCCTTTAACCATAACCTCAACGGCTTTCATCCCATGTTCCATTGCAGCTTTGGCAGCAGTCTCAGCAGCCATTTGTGCAGCAAACGGAGTCGATTTACGGGAACCTCTGAATCCGAGGCCGCCGGAGCTTGCCCACGAAATTGCGTTTCCGTGAGGATCCGTAATAGTAACGATAGTGTTATTGAAAGTGGAACGGATATGCGCCACGCCAGATTCAATATTCTTACGGTCACGACGTTTAGTACGTACGACTTTTTTCGGTTTAGCCATTTTCTCTTATCCCCCCTTATTATTTCTTCTTGTTCGCTACTGTACGACGAGGACCTTTACGAGTACGAGCATTCGTTTTCGTACGTTGTCCACGAACAGGCAGACCACGACGATGACGAACTCCACGGTAACAACCGATCTCCGTCAAACGTTTAATATTCAAAGAGATTTCTCGACGCAGGTCACCTTCTACTTTGACCTCTTTATCGATACTTTCACGCAATTTGCTGACTTCATCTTCCGTCAAATCACGAACACGAGTGTCCGGATTGATGCCTGTTGTGCTCAGAATTTTCTGGGAAGTCGTTTTACCGATTCCGAAAATATAAGTCAAGGCGATCTCAACGCGCTTATCACGTGGCAAATCCACACCAGATATACGTGCCATTTTACGCTACACCCCCTTCTTTAACCTTGTTTTTGTTTGTGTTTCGGATTTTCACAGATAACCATAACATTCCCTTTGCGGCGAATGACTTTGCACTTTTCGCAAATCGGCTTGACCGAAGGTCTTACCTTCATGTGAATTACCTCCTCAAAGTTTTGCTAAGCAAAACCCTCTTCGTAAGCATTGACCTTGTTCTACTATTGTAAAACCGGCTTCGAAGCTTTCGCAAGTTTTGCCGGGCAAAACCCGCTACATAAGCTTCACAGTTCATTGCAACTGTCTACTACTATTTACGGTAAGTTATGCGACCTTTTGTTAAATCATAAGGCGACAACTGAACAACTACTTTGTCTCCAGTCAGGATACGGATAAAGTGCATCCGCAGTTTTCCGGAAACGTGAGCGAGAATTTGATGACCGTTCTCAAGCTCAACCTTGAATGTTGCATTCGGTAGCGGTTCGAGAACCGTACCTTCCACTTCAATGACATCTTCCTTAGCCATTAGTCAGTCTCCTTTCTCTTCAGCTTGAATGTTGGTGGATTCCAGAAATGAATGAACCGCGTAACGGAGCTTTCCATTTGTCACCCGACCACTCTCGTTTAAACTGTTCACAACCTCGCTGCTAATCATGGGCTGGAGCTCAAGATGAAGAAGATTCTTCTTCTTTGGTTGATCAAACTTACGTTTGTCTCCATCCGCAATATATACGAACTTACCGTCCGCTATAGCAACAATTACTGCGGCTTGGTCCGCATTGCGGCCTTTACGGATCTTCACAAGTTGACCGAGCTGCGGATTAGACTGACTGTTCATGCCTCATCACCTACGCATTCAGTTTTGTGAAAATTTCCATACCATCTGGTGTAACTGCTACGGTGTGTTCAAAGTGTGCACATAACTTACCATCAACCGTGACGACAGTCCAGTTATCTTCCAACGTTTTCACATACCGTCTACCTACGTTAACCATCGGCTCTATGGCCAGCACCATGCCCGCTTTAAGCCGTGGTCCCCGATCGGGAAGACCATAGTTCGGAATCTGTGGTTCTTCGTGCAGATCTGCGCCTATGCCGTGACCGACATATTCACGAACTACGGAGAACCCTTCATCTTCAATATATTTCTGAATTGCATGAGATATTGTAAACAAGCGAACGTCCGGTTTTACCAGCGCCAGACCTGCGTATAACGAAGCCTCGGTAACGTCCAGAAGACGACGGGCTTCTTCGGAAATACGGCCGACCGGATAAGTCCAGGCGGAATCTCCATGATACCCCTGGTACTGCGCGCCAATGTCAAACGTAACGATATCGCCCTCGTTCAACTTGCGTTTGCCGGGAAATCCATGTACCAACTCTTCATTGACTGAAGCGCACACACTGGCAGGGAAACCGTTATAACCTTGGAAAGACGGCACAGCTCCTTGACTGCGGATATATTGATCAGCCATATGGTCAAGTTCTCCAGTCGTAATACCGGGAGCGATATGCTCTGCCAAGAGACGATGCGTTTCCGCAACAATTCTCCCTGCTTCCCTCATCAAGCCCAGTTCCGTTTCGGACTTACCAATGATCATCAATTAACCTCTCAGTAAGGACACGATTTCTTGAGAAACTTGATCGATATCCTGTTCTCCGTTCATTTGACGAAGAAGACCTTTAGTCTCATAGAACGTGAGGAGTGGTGCTGTTTTGTTGATATACTCGTCCAGTCGTGTACCTACACTCTCTTCATTATCATCAGAGCGTTGATACAACTCACCAGCGCATTTATCACAAATACCTTCCTGCTTAGGCGGATTGAATACCACATGATAAGTGGAACCACAGTTTTTACAAATTCGACGACCCGTCAAACGAGCGAGCAATTTGTTGCGATCCACTTTCAGGTTGATTACATGATCGAGACCTGAGTTCAATCGATCCAGAATGCCATCGAGCGCTTCTGCTTGCGAAAGGGTTCTTGGAAATCCGTCCAAGAGGAAACCTTCTCTGCAGTCAGGCTGCTGCAAACGTTCTTCAACGATGCCAATGGTTACATCATCTGGTACAAGCAATCCTTGATCCATATATTCCTTGGCTTTCATGCCAATGGGAGTTCCCTGTTTGATCGCGAGACGAAATGCATCGCCTGTTGAAATATGGGGAATACCGAACTCTTTCACGATGACGTCTGCTTGCGTTCCTTTTCCTGCCCCCGGAGGGCCCATGAATAGGATGTTCACGTTATGTCACTCCCTCCAAGACTACCCTACATCAACAAACAGCACAATAGGTGCCGGCAAGTAAATCTTCACTCGACCGGTACCTATTGCCTATTTATTGATAAAACCTTTGTAGTGGCGTTTGATCAATTGGCTTTCGATTTGCTTCATCGTATCCAGCGCAACACCGATAACGATCAGGAGGGATGTTCCTCCAATTTGCGCAGATTGAGGCAAACCAGACAGTGCCCCCAAGATTACAGGCAGAACGGAAATGACTGCCAAGAACATGGCACCGGCCATTGTCAAACGAGTCATGACACGGGTCAGATATTTCTCGGTTGCTTTACCCGGGCGAATGCCTGGGATGTAACCGCCGTTCTTTTTCATATTATCAGCCATCTGCTGTGGATTCATCTGTACGAAAGTATAGAAGAATGTGAAACCGAAGATCATCACGACATACAACAACATACCCAGAGGCTTGTGTGTAGTCAGGTTCTGTCCGATCCACTGTGCCCAAAGGCGATCTGCCCAGAAGTTGGCGATGATCGTCGGGAACATCAACAGCGATGATGCGAAGATGACAGGGATAACACCTGCTGCATTAATTTTCAGCGGGATATGTGTATTCTGTCCACCGTACATTTTGTTACCTACGACACGTTTAGCGTACTGTACCGGAATTTTCCGAATCGCCTGCTGAATGTAAATGACCCCTATGATGATCAACACAATAACAATTGCGATGATAACACCTTTAAGAATATTCATAAACAGTTGGTCAGGTTGAATGAAGTCGGATTCGATCGTTTGTTTGATAATGTTAGGCACCGTAGATAGGATACCCGCAAAGATCAAGATCGAAATCCCGTTTCCTATGCCCTTCTCGGTGATCTGCTCACCAAGCCACATCAGGAATGAAGTACCGGCCGTAAGTACAATCGCGATCAAGATATAATCTGCAAATGTAGCGTTAGGAATCATGTCTGTATTGTACAAGCGGTTGAATCCGATCGACGTACCAAACGCTTGAATCAATGCCAGGCCAATCGTTAAATAACGGGTCAATTGTGCAGATTTCTTCTTACCTTGTTCACCTTGCTTTGCCCACTCCGCTAATTTAGGAATAACGTCCATGGAAAGCAACTGTACTATGATAGACGCAGTGATGTAAGGCACGATCCCGAGCGCAAATATCGAGAACTGGAAGAGCGCTCCACCCGAGAACGTATTGAGAAGTCCAAAAACTTCTTTACCCGCAGAATTTGTCGCTTCGAACACGTCTTTGTTAACTCCCGGTACGGGAACAAAGGAGCCGATGCGGTAAATGATCAGTACAAAAAGGGTAAATAATACCCTTTTGCGCAGATCTTCAACCCGCCAGATATTCTTTAGGGTCTTGAACATTAAATCACCTCGGTTGTACCGCCGGCAGCTTCAATTTTCTCAATAGCAGATTGAGAAAACTTGTTAGCTTTAACAGTCAGCTTCACAGTGACATCACCGTTACCCAGGATTTTGATTCCGGATTTAGCGTTTTTAACTACGCCGTTCGTCATCAAGAATTCTGGAGTTACTTCAGTACCCGCAGCAAAACTGTTCAGGTCTTCAGTATTCACAACTGCATATTCTTTGCGAGTTGGGTTTACAAAACCACGTTTTGGCAAGCGACGATACAATGGATTTTGTCCACCTTCGAAGCCTGGACGTACTCCACCGCCAGAACGAGAATTTTGTCCTTTGTGACCGCGACCTGATGTTTTACCTGTACCACTACTTGGACCGCGACCAAGACGTTTACGTTCTTTGCGGGATCCAGGAGATGGTGAAAGCTCATGTAACTTCATCGTTCGTTGCACCTCCTTAAAGATTTGTGGGATTAACCCGATATTAAGCTTCTACTTCTTTAACAGCAACCAAGTGGCTTACTTTGTTAATCATACCACGGATGGCAGGATTATCGTTTTGTACCACTTTGCTATTGATTTTGCGCAAACCCAATGTTTTCACAGTTGTTCTTTGCGTCTCCGGACGTCCGATCAAGCTGCGGACGAGGGTAATTTCTAATTTAGCCATGAGAATTCCCTCCTTAACCCAGAAGCTCTTCGACGGATTTTCCGCGCAGTTTAGCCACGTCTTCAGCACGCTTCAAACGGGACAAACCTTCCAAAGTCGCATTGACCATGTTCATGGAATTCGAAGAACCCAGAGATTTTGTCAAAATGTCACCTACACCAGCAAGTTCGAGAACCGCACGTACAGGACCACCAGCGATAACACCAGTACCTTCAGATGCTGGTTTCAACAGCACGCGTCCTGCGCCGAACTTACCTGTTACCAAGTGAGGAATCGATGTTCCTACGAGTGGAACGTGTACAAGGTTTTTCTTAGCGTCTTCAATACCTTTGCGAATTGCATCAGGTACTTCGCCCGCTTTACCGATACCAGCTCCAACCCAGCCGTTGCCGTCGCCGACTACAACCAGTGCGCTAAAGCTGAAACGGCGTCCGCCTTTTACTACTTTAGCTACGCGATTAATATTTACAACTCTTTCAGTCAGTTCCAAAGTATTCGGATCTACACGCAAGTCGTTAACCTCCTTTTGAAAAATATCTTAAAACTCAAGTCCTGCTTCACGAGCCGCTTCAGCCAATGCTGCGATACGACCATGGTACAGATAACCGCTACGGTCAAATACGATGTTGGAAACACCTTTGTCTTTCGCACGTTTAGCAACGAGTTCGCCAACTTTACGAGCTGATTCAACAGATGCACCATTTTTGATGTCAGTGCTCAATTCTTTGTCTACGGTAGACGCGGAAGCGATTGTTACACCAGCAACATCATCGATGATTTGAGCATACATATGTTTACCAGAACGGAATACGTTCAAACGAGGACGTGCTGCCGTTCCTTGGATTTTCTTACGAACACGAAGGTGTCTTTTCAGACGAGCCTTATTTTTATCTGGTTTCGTAATCATCTCAAAGATTCACTCCTTTCAGGTTACCTCGCTGGCTTCAAAGCAGAAGCCACGGGGTATATTAGAAACACACGAAGCAAGCAAGCCGAAAGCCGCGCAAAGGCGGTAAGAGAAATCTTATTTCTTCTTACCGGCTTTACCTTCCTTACGGATGATACGCTCGCCTTCATATTTAATACCTTTACCTTTGTACGGCTCAGGTTCACGTACGGAACGGATTTTAGCAGCGTAAGCACCTACACGCTCTTTGTCAATTCCGCGAACGATGATTTTTGTATTCGAAGGTACTTCGAATTCGATTCCCGCTTCCGGTGTAATTTCAACCGGGTGAGAGTAACCAACGTTCAGAACGATTTTATCTCCGGATTTGCTTGCACGATATCCGACCCCAACCAATTCCAGAGATTTCGCGAATCCTTCAGTAACGCCGCTCACCATATTGTTTACAACGCTACGCGTTGTGCCGTGCAAAGAACGGTGAGTTTTGTTATCGGAAGGACGCACAACTGTGATTTCGTTATTTTCAACTGTAACCTTCATGTCTTTATGAAGCTCACGAGTCAAAGTTCCTTTAGGTCCTTTTACCGTAATAACGGTGTTGTCCAGGGTGATGTCTACACCACTTGGTACTGTGATTGGTTTGCGACCAATACGAGACATATGTTGCACCTCCTATCTTGTGACGTTATATTACCAAACGTAGCAAACGACTTCTCCGCCGGATTTCGATTGACGAGCTTCTTTGTCCGTCATGATACCTTTAGATGTCGAGATGATCGCGATTCCCAGGCCACCAAGTACACGAGGTACTTCGTTGCTTTTCGTGTAAACACGAAGACCAGGTTTACTGATTCTTTTCAGACCAGTGATAACGCGCTCGTTATTTTGACCGTATTTCAGGAAAACACGGATAATCCCTTGTTTGTTATCATCGATAACTTCAGCGTCACGGATGAAACCTTCACGCTTCAGGATATCGGCGATTTGTTTTTTCATTGTTGAAGCAGGCATTTCTACCGTTTCGTGACGAACAGTGTTCGCGTTACGAATACGAGTAAGCATATCTGCAATTGGATCAGACATAGTCATTGTGAGTTAACCTCCTTCCCGTTCAGGACTTTTTACCAGCTTGCTTTTTTCACGCCAGGGATCTGGCCTTTATAAGCTAATTCACGGAAACAAATTCTGCAAATTTTGAACTTTTGCAGGACCGAATGTGGACGTCCGCAACGCTCACAGCGTGTATATGCACGTACTTTAAACTTAGGTGTACGTTGTTGTTTAACTTTCATCGAAGTTTTTGCCACTTAGCCTGACACCTCCTAAATAATTTCGGAGAAAAGGGAGTCTTTCCAGACACCCGGAAACGTTATGCCAACATTACTTAACGAAAGGCATTCCCATTTGCGTAAGCAATTCACGGGACTCTTCGTCTGTTTTCGCCGTTGTTACAATGACAATATCCATACCGCGGACTTTATCAACTTTATCGTATTCGATCTCCGGGAAGATCAATTGCTCTTTCAGACCCAGTGTATAGTTACCACGTCCATCGAAAGCATTACTCGATACACCGCGGAAGTCGCGGACACGAGGAAGCGTTACGTTGAGCAGCTTATCTAGGAAGAAGTACATACGCTCACCGCGTAATGTAACTTTCGCACCGATAGGCATATTCTCACGCAGTTTGAAACCTGCGATAGATTTTTTAGCACGAGTGATTACAGGTTTTTGACCCGCGATCAGTTGCAAATCGTTTACTGCAGAATCCAACACTTTAGAGTTTTGGACAGCGTCGCCCACACCCATGTTGATAACGATTTTCTCGATTTTCGGCACTTGCATTACCGTTGTATAGTTAAACTTCTGCATCAAAGCAGGAGCGATTTCTTGCAGGTAACGTTCTTTCATTCTTGATGCCATGAATCATAGCCCTCCTTTCTCATTCGGTTCAATTAGTCGATAATTTCTCCGGAACGTTTAGCAACGCGCACTTTCTTACCGTTATCCAAAACTTTGTAACCTACACGGGTTACTTTTCCGCTCTTCGGATCGATGTGCATTACGTTGGAAACGTGAATCGGAGCTTCCTTCTCGATAATGCCGCCTTGCGGATTTTGCTGGTTAGGCTTCTGGTGTTTTTTCACCATGTTAACACCTTCCACAAGGACGCGGTTCTCACGAGGATAAGCAGCGATGACACGGCCTTTTTTACCTTTGTCTTTACCGCTGATCACCATAACCGTATCTTCCTTTTTAACGTGAAGTTTGTTGTTATGGGATTCCAGAACTTTTTTCACTCTTGGCATTTCGTACACCTCCTGTTTCTAACATCACGAGATTAAGCTTTAGATAACTTCTGGAGCCAAGGAAACGATTTTCATGAAGTCTTTATCGCGAAGTTCGCGAGCAACTGGTCCGAAAATACGTGTTCCACGTGGGCTTCTGTCGTCTTTTACAACAACCGCTGCATTTTCATCAAAACCGATGTAGGAACCGTCTTTACGACGTACAGAACGTTTCGTACGAACGACAACCGCTCTAACTACATCACCTTTTTTGACAACGCCGCCTGGTGTTGCTTGTTTAACAGAACAAACGATCAGATCACCGATTTGAGCTGTACGACGTCCCGTACCGCCGAGTACGCGGATACACATCAGTTCCTTCGCACCGGAGTTGTCGGCCACAGTCAAACGTGTAAATGGTTGAATCATTTAGTATTCCTCCTTTCAGCAATGCTGCTGATGCATTAGATGATAACCGCTTTTTCTACGATTTCAGTAAGTCTCCAGCGTTTATCTTTCGAAAGCGGACGAGTCTCCATGATTTTCACCGTGTCACCGATTTTCGCAGTGTTTTCTTCGTCATGCGCTTTGAATTTTTTAGTAACCTTAATGCGTTTATGGTACAAGTTGTGTTTTTTGTAAGTTTCTACAGCAACAACAATCGTTTTGTCCATTTTATCGCTGACCACTTTACCAGTTTGCACTTTACGTGCGTTACGTTCTTCGCTCATTGTTGGCCTCCTTCCTGATTACGGACGGATTGTCCATCCTATCCCTAATTAACCGATTCCCAATTCTCTCTCACGGATAATGGTTTTAGCACGAGCTATTTCTTTCCGCACATCACGGATGCGAGTCGGGTTATCCAGCTGACCGGTAGCTAATTGAAAGCGGAGGTTAAAGAGTTCTTCTTTAAATCCGGCAATCTTTTGCTCGATTTCAGCAGAGGTTAGGTTGCGAAATTCACTAGCTTTCATTTGCTTCACCACCCAATTCTTCACGTTTCACGAACTTCGTTTTGATTGGCAGTTTGTGAGCGGCAAGACGCATTGCTTCGCGTGCAATTTCCTCCGGTACACCAGCAAGTTCAAACATGATCTTACCTGGTTTCACTACTGCAACCCATTTTTCTACGTTACCTTTACCGCTACCCATCCGAACCTCGAGAGGCTTTTGAGTGATTGGTTTGTCTGGGAAAATTTTGATCCAAACTTTACCACCACGTTTGATGTAACGAGTCATCGCAATACGAGCCGCTTCGATTTGACGGTTCGTAATCCAAGCCGGTTCCGTAGCTTGCAGACCGTATTCGCCAAAGTTCAGAGTCGTTCCGCCTTTAGCTTGGCCTTTCATATGTCCACGTTGTTGCTTACGGTGTTTTACGCGTTTTGGTACCAACATGATTAGTTGCCTCCTTCCTTAGCAGCTTGTTTCTTAGCCGTAGGAAGAACCTCTCCACGATAGATCCATACTTTTACGCCGATAAGTCCGTAAGTAGTATGAGCCTCTGCTGTACCGTAGTCAATGTCAGCACGCAGTGTGTGCAGTGGAACAGTTCCTTCGCTGTAGCCTTCAGAACGTGCGATCTCAGCACCGCCAAGACGTCCGCCTACTTGAGTTTTGATACCTTTAGCACCGGAGCGCATAGTTCTTTGAATTGCTTGTTTCAGAGCACGACGGAAAGAAACACGACGTTCCAATTGTTGTGCAATGCTTTCAGCTACAAGAACAGCGTCCAAGTCTTGGTTCTTAATTTCAGAAATGTTGATGTGTACTTTTTTACCGCCAGCAATTTTCGTAATTTGGTTACGAAGATTTTCAACTTCCGAACCACCCTTACCAATAACCATACCTGGTTTAGCAGTGTGAATCGTTACGTTTACGCGGTTAGCCGCTCTCTCAATTTCTACACGAGATAAAGCGGAGTCTTTCAATTTATTTTTCAGGAATTCACGAATTCTCACGTCTTCCATCAAAAGATCACCGAAGTCTTTGCCTGCATACCACTTAGATTCCCAGTCACGGATAATTCCGACACGGAGTCCGACTGGATTTACCTTTTGGCCCACACATTTCCCCTCCTTCTACTTCTCAGATACCACCAAAGTAATGTGGCTAGTACGTTTGTTAATACGACTTGCACGTCCCATTGCACGAGGGCGGAAACGTTTCATTGTCGGTCCTTGGTTCACGTAAGCTTGCGAGATAACCAATTTGTTAACATCCAAAGAATAGTTATGTTCCGCATTCGCAATAGCGGAGTTAAGCAACTTCTCAACGATTGGAGAAGCAGATTTCGGAGTGTGACGGAGAATGGCAACCGCCTCACCTACTTGCTTGCCACGAATCAAGTCAACAACGAGTTGAGCTTTACGAGGAGCAATCCGGATAAACTTAGCATGTGCTTTTGCTTCCATTGTGTAACCTCCTTTCAAACATTAAAGATATTCATTTATCTTCTTGTTTTCTTATCATCAGCAGTATGGCCTTTGTACGTACGGGTTGGAGCGAACTCACCCAGTTTGTGTCCGACCATGTCCTCAGTTACATACACTGGCACGTGTTTACGACCATCGTAAACGCCAAATGTGTGTCCGATGAATTGCGGGAAAATTGTAGAACGACGGGACCAGGTTTTGATCACATTCTTCTTACCTGAAGCTTCCATCTCTTCTACCTTTTTAAGCATGTAGCCATCAATGAATGGCCCTTTTTTCAAACTGCGACCCATGTGGAGATCCTCCCTTCAAACATAGCTATTATGCATCCGCAGATGCCTCACGAAGTTATGCACAGTGTGTATTACTTCGTGCGGCGGCGAATGATGTATTTATCAGAAGCTTTATTTTTCTTACGCGTTTTGTAACCAAGTGTAGGTTTACCCCATGGTGACATTGGCGATTTACGTCCGATTGGAGCACGACCTTCACCACCACCGTGTGGGTGATCGTTAGGGTTCATTACTACACCACGAACCTCAGGACGTTTACCCAACCAACGGCTACGACCGGCTTTACCGATTTTGATGAGCTCGTGGTCTTGGTTACCTACAGATCCGATTGTCGCGCGGCAAACTTTCAAAATACGACGAACTTCTCCGGAAGAGAGACGAACGGAAACGTATTTTTCTTCTTTACCAAGCAATTGAGCTTCTGTACCAGCAGCACGAACCAATTGTCCGCCTTTACCTGGTTTCAACTCGATGTTGTGGATAACGGTACCTACTGGAATGTTTTCGAGTGGCAGTGCGTTACCGATTTTGATGTCTGATTCAGGTCCGGAGAATACTTGATCTCCAACTTTCAAACCTTTAGGAGCGATGATATAACGCTTTTCACCATCAGCATAGTGAATCAGAGCGATGTTGGATGTACGGTTCGGGTCATACTCAATCGTAGCAACGCGGCCCGGTATTCCATCTTTAGTACGTTTGAAGTCAATGATACGGTATTTACGTTTGTGTCCACCACCATGGTGACGAACTGTAATTTTACCTTGGTTGTTGCGGCCTGCTTGTTTGCTCAACGGGGCCAACAACGATTTCTCCGGCTGATTTGTGGTGATTTCCTCAAATGTAGAAACGGACATGTTCCGTCTTGCCGGGGATGTTGGTTTATACTTTTTGATTGGCACTGGGTTTCCCTCCTTACTTCAAAAATTCAATTATACAGTTTCAAAGAACTCAAGCGTTTTGCTGTCTTTTGTCAACGTTACAAACGCTTTTTTCCATTCGCTAGTATATCCGGAATAACGTCCGTACCGTTTCGGCTTAGCTGGAACACGAAGCGTGTTCACGTTTTTCACTTTTACATTGAAAATAGCTTCTACTGCCTTTTTGATCTCGGTTTTGTTTGCACGGATATCGACTTCAAATACATATTTCAAGTCGTTCATCATGTCAGCAGTACGTTCCGTAATAATCGGACGTTTTACAATATCACGAGGATCCTTCATTACGCGAGCACCTCCTCTACCTTCTGAACTGCTTCTTTCGTAATGATCAATTTGTCGTGCGAAAGCACGTCAAGAACATTAATACCGTCAGCAGCTACGAATTTCACGCCTGGAATATTCCGTGCGGAAAGAGCTACATTATCATCATAGCTAGGAGCTACGATCAAAGCTTTACGTCCCACTTTGAGGTTACTCAAGATGGCTGCAAATTCTTTAGTTTTAGGCGTGCTCAACGTGAGAGCGTCCAAAACGATAATGTCATTGTCAAGCACTTTGGATGAAAGGGCTGATTTGATCGCCAAGCGGCGAACTTTCTTAGGCAGTTTATACGCATAGCTCCGTGGTGTTGGACCAAATACGATACCGCCGCCTTTCCATTGTGGTGAACGAATTGAACCTTGACGAGCGCGACCTGTACCTTTTTGTTTCCAAGGCTTACGTCCACCGCCACGAACTTCAGAACGTCCTTTTACTTTGTGGGTACCTTGACGAAGGGAAGCGCGTTGCATAAGAACTGCATCGTACAGAACGTGTTGGTTCGGCTCAATTCCGAAAACCGCATCGTTCAATTCAACTTCGCCTACTTGGCTACCATCTACATTGTAAACTGATACTTTTGGCATTTTGTGTTCCTCCTTTCTTCAGTGGTTATTTTTTCACCGTTTCTTTAACTCTAATGAGACTGTTTTTCGGTCCAGGAATGGAACCTTTCACGAGCAACACGTTACGCTCAGCGTCTACTTTAACTACTTCAAGACGTTGGATTGTAATAGTATCATGTCCCATGTGTCCTGGCAGGCGTTTGCCTTTAGGAACGCGGTTAGCTTGGATCGAACCCATTGAACCAGGGCCACGGTGGTAACGCGAACCGTGTGACATAGGTCCAGTGCTTTGTCCCCAACGTTTGATAACGCCGGCAAAACCTTTACCTTTAGAAATACCCGTTACGTCAACGAATTCGCCTTCAGCGAAAATGTCAGCTTTCAGTTCTTGGCCAACTTCATATTCTGCGATGTTGATACCGCGAACTTCACGAACGTAGCGCTTAGGGGCAGTGTTCGCTTTTTTAGCGTGACCTGCTTCTGGCTTGTTAGCATTTTTCTCTTTCTTATCGGAGTAACCGATTTGAATTGCTTCGTAGCCATCGTTCTCAATGTCTTTCTTTTGCAAAACAACACAAGGGCCTGCTTCGATAACCGTTACTGGAACGACGTTACCTTCAGGAGTAAATACTTGAGTCATTCCGAGTTTTTTTCCTAAGATTGCTTTCATGTTGACACCTCTTTTCCTTTATACATGGTCTTTGTTGTAGCTTATATTACAATTTAATTTCGATATCTACACCGGACGGCAGATCCAAGCGCATCAAGGCATCCACAGTTTGTGGAGTCGGGTTAACGATGTCGATCAAACGTTTATGTGTACGTTGTTCGAATTGTTCCCGAGAATCCTTGTACTTGTGCACCGCACGAAGAATAGTAATGATTTGTTTTTCAGTAGGAAGCGGAATCGGACCGGATACACCAGCACCCGAACGTTTTGCTGTTTCAACAATTTTCTCCGCGGATTGATCAAGAATTCTGTGGTCGTAAGCTTTCAAACGAATACGAATTTTTTGCTTTGCCATTTTAGTCCCTCCTTCTATCGCCCAATTTTTTATCGGACATACTCCGTGAAAATTTTCTAGCCACTCTCCCATGGCAAAGGGGCCGGGTGTGCCAGTAACCTCTCACATCATCGCAACGTCACAGAACAACATTCATTATTATATAGAAAAGATAGGCGTATTGCAAGCATATTTAAGAAAAACATTTAAACTTATCTTTTCTGATGAAATGACTTCGTTTATTGCAGTGTTAATCTTCAATATCCAGGCTGCCTTGCCAATCCTTCTAAACACGTAAATGATGTTCATTTCGTATGACGCAGGTTCCGAACTTTAAACATAATAAAAGAGTTCTCTATCCGATGTCGGATAAAGAACTCTTCCGAAGCTTCGTTACAATACAATGTTACTCGTTCCAGTACACTGTTACATATGCTTTATTCAGCGTTAAGCCAAATTATTTTTGGATAGATGCTACGGAACCGGCACCTACTGTACGTCCGCCTTCACGAATGGAGAATTTAGTTCCTTCTTCAATCGCGATTGGGGAGATCAGGGAAACAGTAACAGTGATGTTATCACCAGGCATTACCATTTCAGTACCTTCAGGCAAGTTGATGATGCCTGTTACGTCAGTTGTACGGAAGTAGAACTGTGGACGGTAACCAGTGAAGAATGGTTTGTGACGTCCGCCCTCTTCTTTAGTCAGAACGTAGATTTGAGCTGTGAATTCTGTGTGTGGCTTAACAGAACCTGGTTTTGCAAGTACTTGACCACGCTCGATTTGAGTACGGTCAACACCACGCAACAATGCACCGATGTTGTCACCCGCTTGAGCGGAATCCAACAATTTACGGAACATCTCAACGCCTGTTACAACGGATTTTTTAGTTTCTTCAGTGATACCAACGATTTCGATCTCTTCGCCGACTTTAACAGTACCACGCTCTACACGGCCAGTAGCAACAGTACCACGACCAGTGATGGAGAATACGTCCTCGACAGGCATCAAGAAAGGCTTGTCAGTTTGACGCTCAGGCAGTGGGATGTAAGTGTCGATCTCTTTGAACATCTCAACGATTTTTTGAGCCCATTCGCCATCTGGGTTTGCCAGAGCTTCACGAGCGGATCCACGAGTGATTGGAGTATCGTCACCTGGGAACTCATATTCGTTAAGAAGGTCGCGAACTTCCATCTCAACCAATTCCAACAACTCTTCGTCTTCAACCATGTCACATTTGTTCAAGAACACAACAATGTAAGGTACGCCTACTTGACGGGAGAGCAAGATGTGCTCACGAGTTTGTGGCATTGGGCCGTCTGCTGCGGATACTACCAAGATAGCTCCATCCATTTGAGCCGCGCCAGTGATCATGTTTTTAACATAGTCGGCGTGACCTGGGCAGTCAACGTGAGCGTAGTGACGAGTGTCAGTTTCGTACTCAACGTGTGATGTGGAGATTGTGATACCGCGTTCGCGCTCTTCTGGAGCTTTGTCGATTTGGTCGAATGCAATTGCAGCACCACCGTAAGTTTTGGACAATACAGTTGTGATTGCAGCAGTCAGAGTTGTTTTACCGTGATCGACGTGACCAATAGTACCGATGTTAACGTGGGGTTTATTACGTTCGTATTTAGCCTTTGCCATTTGAACGTGGCCTCCTTAAAATTATAATTTTATGTTTTCACTGAATGAAGTGCTCCGAATTTAATTCTTATGCACTTGCATCCAGTGTGAGAAAACTACTCGGTGCCTTTTGTTTTGGCAACGATTTCTTCAGCGATGCTCTTAGGAACTTCTTCATAGTGAGAGAGTTCCATGGAGAATACGCCGCGTCCTTGAGTACCGGAACGAAGAGTTGTAGAGTAACCAAACATTTCAGACAGAGGTACCTTAGCACGGATGATTTGAGCTCCACTACGGGAATCCATACCTTCGATGCGGCCACGACGGGAGTTCAACATACCCATTACGTCACCCATGTACTCTTCTGGAACAGTTACTTCTACTTTCATGATAGGCTCAAGCAGAACTGGTTTACACTTGTCTTTAGCCGCTTTAAGCGCCATAGATCCGGCAATTTTAAATGCCATCTCATTGGAATCGACATCATGGTAAGATCCGTCTACGATTGTAGCCTTAACGTCAACAAGCGGGAAGCCTGCAATAACGCCGTTTTTCATTTGCTCTTCAATCCCTGACAGTGCAGGTTGAATGTATTCTCTTGGTACGGAACCACCGACAACCTTACTTTCGAACTGGCTGCCTGTACCCGGCTCGAGAGGTTCGAATTCAACCCATACGTGACCGTATTGACCACGACCACCGGATTGACGTACGAATTTACCTTCAACGCGCGCTGGAGCACGGAATGTTTCACGGTAAGCTACTTGTGGTTTACCCACAGTAGTTTCAACCTTGAACTCACGACGCATACGGTCGATGATGATATCAAGGTGAAGCTCACCCATACCTGCCAAGATCGTTTGGCCTGTTTCTTCGTCAGTATGAGCACGAAGAGTTGGATCCTCTTCAGTCAACTTACCGAGAGCAACACCCAGTTTATCCTGGTCAGCTTTGGTTTTAGGTTCAACAGCGATTTCGATAACCGGATCAGGGAAGTTCATTGACTCCAGGATAACCGGATTTTTCTCATCACATAGTGTATCACCTGTACCTGTATCTTTCAAACCTACGGCAGCTGCAATATCACCGGAGTAAACTACAGTGATTTCTTGACGGCTGTTCGCATGCATTTGAAGGATACGACCGATACGCTCACGTTTGTTTTTAGTGGCATTCAATACATATGATCCGGATTGAAGAACACCAGAGTATACGCGGAAGAATGTCAATTTACCAACGTAAGGGTCAGTCATAATTTTGAATGCCAATGCGGAGAATGGCTCTTCATCGGATGACTTACGAATTGCTTCAGTTCCATCTTCAAGATGTCCCGTGATCGATGCAACATCTGTTGGAGCTGGCAAGTAGTCGATAACAGCATCCAACATCAGTTGAACACCCTTGTTACGATATGAGGATCCACAGATAACTGGGAAGATCTTAACATCTACAACACCTTTACGGAGTACGGTTTTGATCTCATCAATTGTGATCTCTTCGCCTTCCAGGTATTTCATTGTCAAATCTTCATCCAGTTCAGCAACGCGCTCAATCAACTCGTTGCGAAGTTCTTCAACTTGATCTGCAAACTCTGCAGGAATGTCGGTTTCTTCGATATCTTGACCAAGGTCATCTTTGTACATATGAGCTCTTTGTGCAACGATATCGATGATACCTTTGAAATCATTTTCAGCGCCGATTGGAAGTTGAATCGCAACAGCGTTCGCTTGAAGGCGATCACGCATGTCAGATACAACGTTCAGGAAGTCAGCACCGATGATATCCATTTTGTTTACATATGCGATACGAGGTACGCCGTACTTGTCAGCCTGTCTCCATACGGTTTCGGACTGAGGCTCAACGCCTTCTTTCGCACTGAATACACCAACTGCTCCGTCCAATACACGAAGGGAACGTTCAACTTCAACAGTGAAGTCAACGTGTCCCGGGGTATCAATAATATTAACGCGGTGGCCTTTCCAAGCAGCGGTAGTTGCAGCGGAAGTAATCGTAATTCCGCGCTCCTGTTCCTGTTCCATCCAGTCCATTGTCGCAGCGCCTTCGTGTACTTCACCGATTTTGTGCGTACGTCCTGTGTAAAACAGGATCCGCTCAGTTGTCGTGGTTTTACCCGCATCAATATGAGCCATGATCCCGATATTACGTGTATTTTTTAAGGAGAACTCTCTAGCCATGAAATGGGTCTCCCTTCAAAATTGAAGTTTTTTTATTGTGAACTGAATCCTACCAACGGTAGTGAGCAAACGCTTTGTTCGCTTCAGCCATTTTGTGCGTATCTTCACGTTTTTTAACGGAAGCGCCTGTGTTGTTGGAAGCGTCGATGATCTCAGCCGCCAAACGCTCTTCCATTGTTTTCTCACCGCGGTTGCGGGAGTAGTTCACGAGCCAACGTAATCCCAGAGCAGTACGTCTCTCTGGTTTCACCTCGATTGGTACTTGGTAGTTGGCACCGCCGACACGGCGAGCTTTAACTTCCAGGACTGGCATGATGTTCTTGATTGCTGCTTCAAATACTTCCATAGGGTCATTACCCGTACGTTCTTGAATCAACTTGAACGCATTATACAGAATGCTTTGAGCAACACCGCGTTTTCCGCCGATCATGATGCGGTTGATTAAACGAGTAACCAACTTGCTGTTATATAACGGATCAGGCAGAACGTCTCTTTTCGTAACTGGACCTTTGCGTGGCATGGATATCCCCCTTTCTTTCTTGTTCAGCAGATCCTGTACCTTCCAGACTTAGACCAGAAGGCTTTCAGGCTATCTGCCTATAATAGTTTAGGCTTTTTTAGCTTTTGGACGCTTAGCGCCGTATTTCGAACGAGCTTGCATACGGTTGTTTACACCAGCAGTATCGAGAGCTCCACGAACGATGTGATAACGAACTCCTGCAAGGTCTTTAACTTTACCTCCGCGGATCAATACCACACTGTGCTCTTGAAGGTTATGTCCGATTCCCGGGATATAAGCAGTAACCTCGAGACGGTTCGTCAAACGAACACGGGCATACTTACGAAGTGCAGAGTTTGGTTTACGTGGAGTCATTGTACCTACACGAGTGCAGACACCACGTTTTTGTGGGGCACTGATGTTAGTAGATTCACGTTTCAAAGCGTTGAATCCTTTTTGCAAAGCTGGAGATTTTGACTTCTCAACTTTTGCTTGACGTCCTTTACGAACCAGTTGGTTAATAGTTGGCATGTGATTGCCACCCCCTTCCTCAAATATTCATGTTTCTTTATAAACCTCTTTGCACTAAGTCCACAGACCCAGGCGGTTCATAAAAAGACAAATGAAAAGTTTTTGCCTTGGAGAATCCTTAAAAGTTCTCGGACAAAAACGTTCCTTACCCTATGATTTTACGACAGCAGCCATAGCTGCTCCTACTCCAATCCCGCAAGCCTTGCCGAGATTTTTCATTGTATCCACTTTCGTGCATTTTACATTGTGTTGTTCACACAAAGCAATGATTTTGGAAGTAAGCTGCGGATCACTATCTTCTGCGACATAGACTTCAGAAGCCATACCTGTCTGCACCATCCGCATGGTCTGTTTGGTACCTATTTTGACATGAGCATCTTGCAAGGCTTTTTCATTAGACATTGTGTATTCCTCCGAATAGAACCATGTACAATCAGCTGCCCACGCACCTTTGATATATTAGCATCTAGCGCAAGCATTGTCAATGCTAATCCTAAAACATTTTTTAAAAGTTTACGTACATCAGGATTCGTCCGCCTGTATCATACAAACGTCCGTCTCCTGACGCACAAAACTTTCACTCTCCTCTAATGAGGAGAAATATATTTAATCAACCGAAACTGGCTCAAGTTCTTCTACTGAAGATTGGCCATCTTCTGGCTCAGCAAATTTGATGCTGCGGTAACGGTGCATACCTGTACCTGCAGGAATCAATTTACCGATGATTACATTTTCCTTCAGACCGAGCAACTGATCGACTTTACCTTTGATCGCTGCATCTGTCAATACACGTGTAGTTTCTTGGAACGAAGCCGCCGAGAGGAAGGAGTCTGTTTCCAGGGATGCTTTCGTAATACCGAGGAGGATTGGTTTAGCAACCGCCGGCTCTTTATCACTAAGAATCGCAATTTTGTTAGCTCTTTCGTACTCATGCATATCCACGAACGATCCTGGCAACAGCGTTGTATCTCCTGCATCTACGATACGGATTTTACGCAGCATTTGACGGATCATAACTTCAACGTGCTTATCGTTAATTTCTACGCCTTGGTTACGATATACGCGTTGTACTTCCTGCAGAATGTAGTTTTGTACACCACGTATACCTTTAATCCGTAACATCTCTTTTGGATCAATGGAACCGTCTGTCAACTCGTCACCCGCTTCAACTTCCGCGCCTTCGCTTACGCGCACACGGGAACCGTAGGTAACGGCGTATACTTTGGATTCCGCTTCACCTTGAATTTCGATTTCACGACGATCTTTCGCTTCGCGAATCTCTTTAACCACACCATCGATTTCACTGATCGTTGCTTGACCCTTAGGATTACGAGCTTCGAACAACTCCTGGATACGTGGCAAACCTTGCGTAATATCGTCTCCGGCTACACCACCAGTATGGAACGTACGCATTGTAAGCTGTGTTCCTGGCTCACCAATGGACTGTGCTGCGATAATACCAACTGCTTCACCGATCTCCACGTGTTTACCAGTCGCGAGGTTGCGACCATAACACTTCTTGCAGACACCATGACTTGCACGGCAGCTGAGGACGGAGCGGATTTGCAATTTAGTAATACCTGCTTTGATAATCGCTTCTGCTTTATCGGAGTCAATCAATTCATTGCGACCTACAATGATTTCTTTCGTTTCCGGATGACGAAGTGTCTCGAAGCAGTATCTGCCTTCAATACGGTCGTAGAGATCTTCGATAACCTCTTTACCATCCTGGATACGACTTACCGTAAAGCCTTTATCTGTACCACAATCATCATCACGCACGATTACGTCTTGGGCTACGTCTACGAGACGACGAGTCAGGTAACCTGAATCGGCTGTACGCAGGGCTGTATCCGCCAAACCTTTACGCGCTCCGTGAGTGGAGATAAAGTACTCGAGTACCGTCAGACCTTCACGGAAGTTCGATTTGATTGGGAGTTCGATAATTCGACCGGATGGGTTGGCCATCAGACCACGCATACCGCCCAATTGGGTGATTTGCGATTTGTTACCCCGTGCTTTGGAGTCTACCATCATCATGATCGAGTTGTAACGATCCATGGACTTCATCAGAATCTCAGTGATGTCATCTTTGGATTTTGACCAGATATCAATGATACGGTCATAGCGCTCCTCATTCGTAATCAGACCACGACGGTACTGATTCGTAACGATTTGTGCTTTTTCCTCAGATTGTCTAAGAATTTCAAACTTCTCAGGTGGAACGATAACATCAGATACCGCAACCGTAATACCGGCACGTGTAGAGTATGTGAAACCAAGTTGTTTGATTTTATCCAAAATAACGGCTGTTTCCGTTGTGTGATAAATTTCAAAACAACGTGCAATGATGGAGCCGAGGTATTCTTTACCGACACCGCCAGCCAGAGGAGCATTCATAATAGCTTCTCTGAGATCAGCACCTTTTTCATATACAAATGAGTGATCTGCAGTACCTTGGTACAGGTTAGCACGAGTCGCATCATTGATATACGGGAAGCTTGCCGGGAAAATTTCATTGAAGATAATTTTACCGACAGTTGTCAGCAACATTCCTTCTTGTTGTTCTTCCGTGAAGCTTGTTTTACCAAGCGCCTTAACAGGAATAGCTACACGCGCATGCAGACCAGCAGTACCACGTTGGTATGCCGATACAGCTTCGTTAACTGTACGTAAGATCATACCTGTGCCCTTTTCTTCCTTGTTATCCATAGTGAGGTAGTAAGAACCAAGCACCATATCCTGGGAAGGAGTAACAACCGGTTTACCGTCTTTCGGGTTCAAAATGTTACCCGATGCAAGCATCAGGATACGTGCTTCCGCTTGAGCTTCAGCAGACAACGGAACGTGCACGGCCATTTGGTCACCGTCAAAGTCGGCATTGTATGCCGTACATACGAGCGGGTGAAGACGAATTGCTTTACCTTCAACGAGAATCGGTTCAAATGCTTGAATACCGAGTCTGTGAAGCGTAGGGGCACGGTTCAACAGAACCGGATGCTCCTTGATTACTTCTTCAAGAACATCCCATACTTCAGGACTTACACGCTCAACTTTACGTTTCGCGCTCTTGATGTTGTGGGCAAGCCCTTTATTCACAAGCTCTTTCATAACAAAAGGCTTGAACAATTCAAGTGCCATATCTTTTGGCAGACCACACTGATACATTTTCAGGTAAGGTCCAACAACGATAACGGAACGACCAGAATAGTCAACCCGTTTACCGAGCAAGTTTTGACGGAAACGTCCTTGTTTACCTTTCAGCATGTGGCTGAGAGATTTCAATGGACGGTTACCAGGACCCGTTACAGGGCGGCCACGACGACCATTATCGATCAATGCGTCAACAGCTTCCTGCAACATCCGTTTTTCATTTTGCACGATAATATCTGGCGCGCCCAGATCAAGCAGACGTTTCAGACGGTTGTTCCGGTTGATTACACGACGGTACAAGTCATTCAGGTCAGACGTTGCAAAACGTCCACCATCCAACTGTACCATTGGACGAAGTTCCGGCGGGATAACAGGAAGTACATCCATGATCATCCACTCTGGCTTGTTGCCGGAGTTGCGGAATGCTTCGATAACTTCCAGACGTTTGATTGCACGATTACGACGTTGTCCTTGCGCAGTCCGGAGCTCTTCTTTCAGGAACTCGAGCTCTTTGTCTATGTCAAGGTCTTGAAGCAATTTTTTAACCGCTTCTGCGCCCATGCCAGCATGGAAACCATAGCCGTATTTTTCACGGTAGCTGCGGTATTCTTTCTCGGACAACAGCTGTTTTTTCTCCAGTGGAGTTTCTCCTGGATCAGTTACAACATATGATGCAAAATAAATAATCTCTTCAAGAGATCTTGGAGACATATCCAGAGCAAGACCCATACGGCTCGGAATACCTTTGAAGTACCAGATATGCGATACCGGAGCAGCGAGCTCAATATGGCCCATCCGTTCGCGGCGTACTTTCGCACGTGTTACTTCAACGCCACAACGATCACAGACAACGCCTTTATAACGGACGCGTTTGTATTTACCGCAATGACATTCCCAGTCTTTTGTAGGGCCAAAAATCTTTTCGCAGAACAGCCCTTCTTTTTCCGGTTTCAACGTACGATAGTTGATCGTTTCCGGTTTTTTCACTTCTCCGCGGGACCAAGAACGAATTTTCTCTGGGGAAGCAAGCCCGATCTTCATGTATTCGAAATTGTTGACGTCCAACAAGGAGCAACCCTCCTTAACCAATTCCTGTAATCTAGGTTACGCCCACTCCGGCCGAAGCCGGAGCAAGACGTGAGCCTGATGAAAAACGCCGGTCATCATGCGCTCGAAGCGGTTTATTCCGCTCCGACCTCTGTACCCTCAAGGTTGAGGCTGAGCTTATCGCTCGCAGCGTCATCTTCATCGTCCATTTCTCTCATTTCAATCTCTTGCTCATCTTCACTCAAAATCTTAACGTCCATACCCAAGCTTTGCAGCTCTTTGATCAATACTTTGAATGATTCAGGAACACCTGGTTCCGGAACATTCTCACCTTTGACAATGGATTCATACGTTTTAACCCGACCAACAACGTCATCGGATTTAACAGTCAAGATTTCTTGCAGTGTATAAGCAGCACCGTATGCCTCAAGCGCCCATACTTCCATCTCCCCGAAACGCTGTCCACCGAATTGAGCTTTACCACCCAATGGTTGTTGCGTAACAAGTGAGTAAGGACCTGTGGAACGGGCATGGATCTTATCATCAACCATGTGTGCCAATTTGATCATGTGCATGACACCTACGGTAACTTCACGTTCAAACTCTTCACCTGTACGACCATCATACAGGACAGTTTTACCATTACGTTGCATACCCGCTTCTTCCATCGTATCGAAGACGTCATACTCCTTCGCTCCGTCGAATACAGGAGTTGCTACGTGAATACCCAGTTGCATCGCCGCCATACCCAAGTGAACCTCAAGTACTTGACCGATATTCATCCGGGAAGGTACGCCCAGTGGGTTAAGAACGATCTGAACCGGTGTACCGTCTGGCAGGAAAGGCATATCTTCTTCCGGCAAGATGCGGGCCACGACCCCTTTGTTACCGTGACGTCCGGCCATTTTATCACCCTCGGAAATTTTCCGTTTTTGAGCGATATATACACGAACGAGTTGGTTGACACCTGGAGGCAGCTCATCACCGTTTTCACGGGTAAATACTTTCACGTCTACTACGATACCGTCAGTACCATGTGGTACACGCAAGGAAGTATCACGTACTTCACGTGCTTTCTCACCAAAGATAGCATGCAAGAGACGTTCTTCTGCTGTCAGCTCTGTTACACCCTTAGGTGTTACTTTACCAACCAGAATGTCGCCAGCACTGATCTCAGCACCGATGCGGATAATACCGCGCTCATCCAAGTTACGCAACGCTTCTTCCCCAACGTTAGGGATATCACGTGTGATCTCTTCAGGTCCGAGTTTGGTATCACGTGCTTCGGACTCATACTCCTCGATATGGATGGATGTATATACATCTTCCTTAACGAGTTTTTCACTGAGCAAGATCGCATCCTCGTAGTTGTAACCTTCCCAAGTCATGAAGGCAACAACAACGTTACGTCCCAGAGCCAACTCACCCATTTCCGTTGAAGGACCATCAGCGAGGATATCACCAGCTTTGACAGCGGCACCTCTTTTGACAATCGGACGTTGGTTAATGCATGTTCCTTGGTTCGAACGCATAAATTTGTGTAATTTATATTTAACGATATCGCCTTTAACTTCCTGACCGTCCACTTCTTCAACACGACGGACCCAAATCTCGTTCGCAGTAGATCGTTCAATAATTCCGTCATAATCGGAGACAATACATACACCGGAATCTTTCGCGGCTTTGTGTTCCATACCTGTTCCCACAAGTGGTGCTTTAGGAATCAAAAGTGGAACGGCCTGTCGCTGCATGTTCGATCCCATGAGCGCACGGTTGGAGTCATCGTTCTCAAGGAACGGAATAAGCGCTGTAGCGACGGATACAACTTGCTTAGGAGATACGTCCATGTAGTCAACGCGCTCACTCGGCATCGTAAGGATGTTATCCGACTGTTTGTTATAACGTACAATGATCGCTTCTTCTTCAAATGTACTATCTTCATTCAGCTTCGCATTCGCTTGAGCGATAACATAGTTGTCCTCTTCGTCCGCTGTCAGGTAATCAATTTGCTCGGTTACAATACCTGTCTTCGGATCAACCCAACGATATGGAGCTTCAATAAAGCCATATTCATTCACACGGGCGAACGTAGACAAGGAGTTGATCAAACCGATGTTTGGTCCCTCTGGCGTCTCGATTGGACACATACGGCCATAGTGGGATGGATGGACGTCACGCACTTCCATACCTGCGCGCTCACGTGTCAAACCACCGGGTCCGAGTGCGGACAAACGACGTTTATGTGTCAACTCACCCAGCGGGTTCGTTTGATCCATAAACTGTGACAACTGAGAGCTACCAAAGAACTCTTTAATGGATGCAATAACAGGACGTATGTTGATCAATGCCTGTGGTGTAATTACGTTAGCGTCCTGAATAGACATTCTCTCACGAACCACACGCTCCATACGGGAAAGACCGATACGGAACTGATTCTGCAGGAGTTCACCCACCGAACGCAAACGACGGTTACCCAGATGGTCAATATCATCCGTGCTACCAATTCCCTGCAGAAGGTTAAGGAAATAACTGATGGACGAAATGATATCCGCCGGCGTCACGTTTTTAACGGACTTGTCAATGATTCCATTGGCAATCAGTTTGACTACTTTACCATCTTCAGTTGGTGAGAACACATCAATCGTTTGCATAGGGATATCATTGGCATCCAAAACGCCGTTACCCACGTGATACGTGCGGAATCCAACGCTCTTCTCCAGATACGGCATGATTTCATCCAACAAACGACGATCAACCATTTGACCTGCTTCAGCAATGATCTCACCAGTCTCAGCGTCAACAAGTGACTCAGCCAAGCGCTGGTTGAACAAACGGTTTTTGATGTGCAGTTTTTTATTCATTTTGTAACGACCTACATTAGCCAGGTCATAACGTTTTGGATCAAAGAAACGTGCTACGAGCAAGCTTTTCGCATTATCCAGCGTTGGCGGCTCGCCCGGACGAAGACGCTCATAGATCTCAATGAGTGCTTTCTCCGTGGAATCCGTGTTGTCTTTGTCCAGTGTGTTGCGGATATATTCGTCATTACCGAGCAGATCCAGAATCTCAGCATCTGTGCCAAAACCAAGTGAACGCAGGAGAACCGTAACCGGTATTTTACGTGTACGGTCGATCCGGACGTAAACAACATCCTTCGCGTCCATCTCCAGTTCCAACCAAGCGCCGCGGTTAGGAATAACTGTAGCGGTATACGTTTTTTTGGCGTTTTTATCTACTTTGGTACTGAAGTAAACGCTAGGAGAGCGAACCAACTGGCTGACAATAACCCGTTCCGCACCATTAATAATAAATGTGCCCGTGTTGGTCATCAGCGGGAAATCTCCCATGAATACTTCCTGCTCTTTGACTTCGCCGGTTTCCTTATTAATGAGCCGGACTTTGACCCGAAGCGGTGCTGCATACGTAACGTCACGCTCTTTCGCGTCGTCTACTGTATACTTCGGTTCACCGAGACTGTAATCGATAAATTCCAAAATCAAGTTACCTGTAAAATCCTGGATCGGCGAGATATCCTGGAACATTTCGCGCAACCCTTCCTCCAAAAACCAATCATAGGATTTTTGTTGGATTTCAATCAGGTTCGGAACTTCGAGTATCTCGTTAATTCGTGCATAACTGCGCCGAGTGCGTCGACCATATTGAACAAGATGTCCTGCCAACTTAAACTCACCCCTCAATGTCTACTCACTTTAAAAATTTCGTTGCGAACCTCTGTTTGTAACCTTATAATGGTACACATACAGAGCAAAGCAATGCATCCACAAATAAAGAAAAGCCCTTACTCGAAATGTCGTTCGAAAAAAGAGCAACTTTGATCGGCGGATGTCTTTCCAAATCATTCTTATCCCCAGTTTGCCCAAAATGTACATATTATACGCCAAACGTAGGCATAATAAGCCCGTTCGGCGTAAAAAAAGGTTGACATTTTTAGTTAGCTAAAGCCAAGTAGGGCATCTTAATACTGACATTTTACAACTATACCACGACCTGAATTTCAAGTCAATAGTCCTATTGCAAAAAAAATGATCCCCTGCTTACTTTACAAACTCGGATTCAGCTTTTAGTAGATACCTATTCCGATTTCACCGCTTTGAAAATCCGATAGCCTTTATCCTTCGTCACTTCTTCCACTCTTCCAAACAAAGATTCCAATTTCGCTTTCGCTGACGGGGCTCCTTGTTTCTTCTGAATGACAATCCACAACGAACCGCCTACCTTCAGATGGCGATGTGCCTGTTCGAAAATAGTATGAACCGTCTCTTTCCCAGCCCGTATAGGCGGGTTGGTTAGGATAACGTCAAAATCTTGCTTTTTCACTTCAGCCAGTAGATTACTTTGCAATACCGTAACATTGTTAATTCCGTTCGCTTTTGCATTTTCCCTGGAAAGTTCAACGGCTCTCTCGTTGATATCGATCATGGTGACATGCCCATCCGGTACAAGTTTGGCTGCTGTAAGACCCATTGGCCCGTATCCACAGCCCACATCGAGAACATGAGCCCCTGATGGCAACTCTATCGCATCAATCAATACTCTGCTGCCATAATCGATTCCGTTTTTGGAAAACACACCGGCATCCGTCACGAATCGCAGACTGAATCCGCGAAGAACCGCTTCAGTTGCTCTGCGATCATGCGCCACTTGCGGTTTGTCCGAATAATAATGATTGGACATGCCCTCACTCACTTTCCATTTACAATTACAGCAACAAACCCCTTGATATAAGTCAAGGGGTTTGTTGTTTTGTTCATTTAGCTTGTAATAGCTAAATTATTTAACTTCAACTGAAGCGCCTGCTTCTTCAAGCTTAGCTTTAACCGCTTCTGCTTCTTCTTTAGCAACTTTTTCTTTCAATGCTTTTGGAGCGTTGTCAACCAATTCTTTTGCTTCTTTCAGGCCAAGACCTGTGATTTCGCGAACTGCTTTGATAACGTTGATTTTGGAAGCACCAGCGCTAGTCAAGATTACGTCGAACTCGGATTGCTCAGCTTCAGCAGAAGCTACTGCACCTGCAGCAGCTACTGGAGCTGCTGCAGTTACGCCGAATTCTTCTTCGATTGCTTTAACAAGATCGTTCAATTCCAGTACAGTCATGCCTTTGATTGCTTCCAAGATTTGCTCTTTACTCATGAGTGAACCTCCATATATAATATTATTTTTTTTAAATTCATTTGCCGCCTAAGCAGCATTCAGATCAAGTTGCTTACGCGCCTTGTTCTTCTTTTTCTGCAACTGCTTTAACCGCAAGCGCGAAGTTGCGCACTGGCGCTTGAAGCACGCTGAGGAGCATGGAGAGGAGTCCATCGCGGGATGGCAGTTCTGCCAATGCCTTAACTTCTTCTACTCCGATTACGCGACCTTCTACGACTGCACCTTTCAATTCCAGTGCATCGTTCTTTTTCGCGAAGTCGTTCAGAATTTTAGCTGGAGCCACAACGTCATCTACGCTGAATGCAATTGCAGTAGGACCTGTAAGAACATTTTCAAGTTCTGTCAGTTCTGCTGCTGCAGCTGCACGGCGAAGCAACGAGTTTTTCAGCACTTGGAATTCGATCCCTGCTTCACGAAGTTGCTTACGCAACTCAGTTACTTGGGCAACGTTCAATCCGCGATAATCAACAACAACAGTTGTAACGCTCTCGCGCAATTTTGCTGTTACTGCATCAACGGATTCTTGTTTTGCTTGAATCACTTTTGCGTTTGCCAATCTGTACACCTCCTGATCAAATTTATCCCATTAAGAAAAGCCTCCGTAGAATCACGAAGGCTTGATATATACTCATCATCGATTTGCATCGTTCTAAGTTCTATAATCACACCTCGGCAGGAAATTAAGCCAAATGGCACCTACTGTCTACGGCAAGCATATTCAAATGTCAACGGTCAGTCACTCGGACTCACAACTTTTATATCTTATCAAAAACAGGACAAGCCTGTCAAGAGATATTATCTAAAAGCTGCTGCGTTCACGCGTGCGCCAGGGCCCATCGTGGAAGAAAGACTAACATTCTTCAGATAAACACCTTTTGCTGCCGCTGGTTTAGCACGATTCAGAGCTTCCATGAGAGCTTTGAAGTTCTCATTAAGTTGCTCAGAAGAGAAAGAAGCTTTACCAATCGGTGCATGAATTTGACCTGCACGATCCAGACGATATTCGATTTTACCGGCTTTAATTTCTTGAACAGCCTTAGTTACATCGAAAGTTACCGTTCCGGCTTTAGGGTTAGGCATCAGACCTTTACCGCCGAGCAGTCGGCCCAATTTACCTACTTCACTCATCATATCTGGTGTCGCTACGCAGACGTCGAATTCGAACCAGCCTTGTTGGATTTTGTTGATCATGTCTGCATCACCAACATAGTCCGCGCCAGCCGCTTCCGCTTCTTTCGCTTTGTCACCTTTTGCAAATACCAATACGCGTTGTGTTTTACCTGTGCCGTGTGGCAAGACAACAACACCACGTACAGCCTGGTCTTGCTTACGAGGGTCTACACCCAAACGAACTGCTGCTTCGATTGTTTCATCGAATTTTGCAGTAGCTGCCTTTTTCACAAGCTCTACAGCTTCTGAAGGCTCGTAAGTTGCTTCGCTGTCAATCAGCTTAGCAGCTTCCAGGTATTTTTTACCGTGTTTAGCCATGTTTTATTCCTCCTTTGTGGTGTTAGCGGATATACCTCCCACATCAACCGGTCGCGAATCGACCGGTTTTACGAAGCCATGTTTCTTATGAAAATTAGTCTTCGATGGTGATACCCATGCTGCGGGCAGTACCTTCGACCATACGCATTGCGGACTCAACGTCTGCTGCATTCAGGTCAGGCATTTTTGTTTCTGCGATTTGACGTACCGCATCACGTTTAACAGTAGCAACTTTTTTCTTGTTCGGTTCGCCGGATCCTTTTTCAACTTTAGCTGCCACTTTCAACAAAACTGCTGCTGGTGGAGTTTTAGTGATGAAAGTAAAGGAACGGTCCTCGAATACAGAAATTTCAACTGGAATAATCAATCCCGCTTGATCAGCTGTACGAGCGTTGAATTCTTTACAGAATGCCATGATGTTGACACCTGCTTGACCCAAAGCTGGACCTACTGGTGGTGCTGGGTTTGCTTTACCTGCTGGAATCTGCAGTTTTACCATTTTAATAACTTTTTTCGCCATGATTGACACCTCCTTGCAAAATAGTGGTTAACGGGTTTTTCAACCCTCCCACAAGAAACTTGAAGAAACTAGATCTTCTCCACTTGTGTGTATTCCAACTCAAGCGGTGTTTCCCGTCCAAACATGTTCACGTGCACTTTCAACTTGCTTTTGTCTACCAAAATTTCTTCCACGGAGCCTACGAAATTCGCAAAAGGACCGACTTTAATACGTACGGATTCCTTAAGATCGAACTCAATTTTCGGCTTAGGTTCAACCATTCCCATGTGCTTCAGAATTTGTTCCACTTCTTCAGGCAACAATGCAGTTGGTTTGGACCCAGAACCTGTCGAACCGACAAATCCTGTAACCCCTGGTGTGTTGCGAACAACATACCAAGAATCATCCGTCTGTACCATTTCCACCAAGACATAACCGGGGTAAACTTTACGCATAACGGTTTTTTTCTTACCGTCCTTGTTTACCACTTCTTCTTCCATAGGAACAAGAACGCGGAATATCTTGTCTTCCATGCCCATAGACTCTACGCGTTTTTCCAAATTGGCTTTGACCTTGTTCTCATACCCTGAATAGGTATGAACGACGTACCATCTTTTTTCCATATCAAGCCACCGGAACCCTTCTTAAATAATCGCTTCGATCACAAAGGAGATGCCAATGTCAATGACCCAAAAAAACAGCGTCATAACCACAACAGTACCAAGTACGATCAATGTGTAGTTGGTCAGCTCTTTACGATTAGGCCAGCGAACTTTTTTAAGTTCAGCCCAGCTTTCTGAGAAAAAGGAAATCAGAGATTTGAAACTTCGTTTCACGCCGACACCTCCAAAAACTATCTGGTTTCGCGATGAGAAGTCTGCTCGTTACAAAACTTGCAAAATTTCTTCATCTCCATGCGGTCGGGGTGATTACGCTTGTTTTTTGTCGTAGTGTAATTTCTTTGTTTGCAGTTAGTACAAGCCAAAGTAATAATTACCCGCATGATGTACACCTCCCGAAGACTTCCACATTCAAGCAGAGTCTCTAAATTGATCCTGAAAAAAAGCCATAAATTTAGGCCTACCTAAAACACTTTATCACAAGGGTATAACCATGTCAATGAAAGAATAGTCTTTCATTCATTGGGTATTACTTCCGTACAACGTACATTCGTTTCTCATCTCTGTTTTTCTCTTCTCCTGCTTGGACCGAGCGATTACTAGTATAAACATTCTTAGATTTTATAAACTTGAGACACTAAAAAAAGACTCAAACACCGAGCCTTTTCCGTCAACGACAACATGTGTTTAATTATCTCGAACTTCCAGGTACTTTTCAAGTTTGCGCTTGACGCGCTGAAGTGCATTATCAATGGACTTCACATGTCTGTCCAAATCTACTGCAATCTCTTGATAAGATCTCCCGTCCAGATACAACATCAATACTTTACGTTCCAGATCACTCAGAATCTCGGACATTTTATCTTCCAGGCCCACAAACTCTTCCTGATTGATGATAAGTTCTTCCGGATCACTGACCTGGGTTCCACAAATCACATCGAGTAACGTACGATCAGACTCTTCGTCATAAATAGGCTTGTCCAGAGATACATAAGAATTAAGCGGAATATGCTTCTGACGTGTTGCTGTCTTAATCGCCGTGATGATCTGTCTTGTAATACACAGTTCGGCAAAAGCCTTGAACGAAGCCAGCTTGTCCCCTTTGAAATCTCGAATGGATTTGTAGAGGCCAATCATTCCTTCTTGAATAATATCTTCCCGGTCTGCCCCAATCAGAAAATAAGATCTTGCCTTGGCGCGTACAAAGTTACGATATTTGTTAATTAGAAACTCTAACGCTTCGCTTTCGCCTTCACGGAAAGCTTCGACAATGTCTTCGTCACTTTGGTAATCATACTTAGATAACATGATATCTTTGAGGTCGACACTCACAGACAATCCCTCCGGCTGCAACGCAAGGTACCCCGTTACTCTACTCTATGAAATATAGGATCAGTATATATGATGGTACCTCACACCGTCAACCACGCTCTGCCTAAAAAAGAACATCAATAACATAAATGTCAAGAGTTTCAATATTCTAAATTTTGTAAAAACGTGCTGTTATTCCCGGCGCCATCGCTCAAACTCTTTTAATACATCGGGACTTAACTTACCCCCGAGTGTGTTACGCGTGGTCTTCGCCTGATCTTCTTCCAGTCGTTTTTTTAATTCTTTTTCGTTCTGCTCAACTTCAATTAGCAACTCCCTTGCAGATACGCGTAGCGCTCCCTGTCCAAAAATGACATGTTGCTCTACCATATCGCTCGTAGCCACATAGATTTGGCGTCTTCGCATGCTTAGTTCCCGAACGAGTCTTTCAATGCATTCGTCTGCCGTCTCTTTTTCCTTTGTAAAATAGATCTGCACTTTGCTCTGAGTAAAGGATTTACCGAGTCCAGGCACGAGGTAGGCGTCAAACACAACAATGACTCGACGGCCGGAGAAAGCCTGGTAGTCTGCAAGACGAAAGAGAAGCCTGTTACGTGCCTCTTCGAGCCCACTTTCCGCCAGTTTGGTTAATTCCGGCCAGTCGCCAATCATGTTGTACCCGTCTACAAGAAGCACATCACGGGAATCAGCCATACCTTCTATTCCTGCGCTTGACGCGAGCGGAGCACTTCGTACATGACAACCCCCGCTGCCACGGAAGCATTCAGGGAATTAATCTGACCTTGCATTGGTAATTTGATAAGCACATCGCATTTCTCACGAATAAGTCGTCCCATCCCCTTGTTCTCATTTCCGATTACCAATGCCACAGGGCCAGTAAAGACTCCATTACCAAAGACACCTTCGTGAGCGGTGACATCTGTCCCTACAACCCATACACCTTCCTCTTTGAGGCGATCGATGGTCTGTCCAAGATTACTTACCCGAGCCACTGGCACGTACTCCACAGCGCCTGCTGATGTTTTGGATACTGTCACGGTTACCGCTGCCGAGCGACGTTTGGGTACAATGACGCCATGCGCACCCGTGCAATCTGCTGTCCGCAAAATGGACCCCAGGTTATGAGGATCTTCAATCTCATCCAGCAGAATCAGGAAAGGATGCTCATTCTTCGCTTTTGCTGCGGCAAGAATGTCTTCTACCTCCACATAAGCGTAAGGTGCTGCTTGAGCAACTACCCCCTGATGCTGAATGCCTGGTACCGTTTGATCCAGCTTACGCTTGTCCACGTGTTGAATGACAATACCTAGTTTTTTAGCTTCCGAGATAATAGGTTGAGTCAGATGTTTCTGTGCTGTATCGGCAATCCATATTTTATTAATGGTCCGGCCTGAACGCAGCGCCTCCGTCACGGAGTGTTTACCGGCGATCCATTCTTCTTCCATCGTTGTTCGATCCTCTCTGTAATGCATTGTTTTGTTGAAATTTCTATTTTTTTGTCGGCGATGGCGATTGTTGTTCCGCGTGCTCAATGCCAAGCCCGATCAGTTCAATCATGCGATCATGATGACCACTGCTATAGAGGTAACCAATGAGACATTCAAAAGCCGTAGCATGTCTGTACTCCAATACATCTGCATTTTTGGGTACACTACCCGATTTGGCATTCCGCCCTTGCCGGACGATATCCCGTTCTTCCTCTGACAGTTCATCCTCAATCGTTGTAAGTATGCGGCTCTGTGCCTTCGCTGATACCAACCCGGTTGCACTACGGTGCAAATGATTGGGACGCATGTTGGCCTTCGACAACAGATATTGACGAACAGCTACCTCATATACCGCATCACCAATATAGGCCAGTGCAATAGGTGGAATCAACCTCGCAGGTCTGGAAGGAGGATAAGGGAACCACCCTCCCTCTGTGACCTGCTCCTGTTGTTTTGGTGTATTTGGATGTCCTTCGCTCATTTGCGCCGCCATCTCATGCCCTGCGCCGTATCTTCAAGCAGAATGCCACGTGCAGACAATTCATCGCGAATTTCATCCGCTCTTGCCCAGTTTTTGGACTTGCGCGCTTCTACACGCTCTTCAATCAGACGTTCTACTTCCTCATCCAGAAGTTCTGGCTCTGCGTCAGTATAGATGCGCAGCACAGCATTCAATTCACTGAACAACTCGAGGAGCGCGCGAATGTCTGCCGCATTAACTACTTCTTGCTGCAACAGTTGGTTGGCTTCACCTGCCCACTCAAACATCGCAGTGATCGCATCAGGAGTATTGAAATCATCCTGCATCTTTTCGTGATACTGCTGACGAATTTGGTCGAGTCTTGCCGCAAACTCTACTGTGATATCCTGATCTACAGTCACCGCATTCAGACGATGATTCAGGTTACCTACCGCATTTGCAATCCGGTCCACACTGTTCTGTGCCTGCTCCATCGTATCATCCGTAAAGTTTAATGGGTTGCGATAGTGGGTAGACAACATGAAATAACGAATCGCTTCGCGTTTATATTGATTCCGCAAGTCTTTAACCAGAACACCATTACCGAGTGATTTCGACATCTTCTCGTTATCAATCCGGATGAATCCATTATGCATCCAGTAGTTCGCAAGTGGTTTACCTGTTAATACCTCGGATTGGGCGCATTCGCACTCATGGTGCGGGAACTGCAAATCCTGTCCACCCCCGTGAATGTCCAGTGTATCCCCAAGGTACTCCCTAGCCATGGCGGAGCACTCAATATGCCAGCCTGGTCGACCATCGCCCCAAGGACTGGACCAATAGATCTCACCTGGTTTGGCAGCCTTCCAGAGCACAAAATCTTCGGGATGCTCTTTGCGCTCGTCCACACCCACACGGATTCCAAATTGCAGCTCCTGCAGGTTTTGTTTTGAAAGTTTGCCATATTCGCTGAATTTGCCTGTACGATAATAGACGTCACCGCCATTTTCATACGCAAATCCTTTTTCAACCAACTCACGGATAAAGTCAATGATCAGCGGCATGTTTTCCGTTACTCTCGGATTGCTGCTTGCCTTGGGAATACCCAATCCCTCAATGTCTTCATAATAGGCAGCAATAAATTTCTCAGCCACGTGAGGAACGTCTGTTCCAAGTTGTTCTGCTTTGCGAATCAACTTATCGTCCACATCCGTGAAGTTCACCACATAGTTCACATCATGTCCTGTCTGTTCCAGGTATCCTCGAACCGTGTCGAAAAAGATAACCGGGCGTGCATTCCCGATATGAATGTAGTCATATACCGTTGGTCCGCAGACATACATTTTCACTTTCCCTGGCTCTTGGGGAACAAATTTCTCTTTGGTACGACTCATCGTATTATAAATCTGAAGCGTCATGGTCACTTATCCTTTCATCCTATACTGCCTTTATTTATTGTATCACGTATCACGCACAGTCTCATTTTCACGGGCATTCTGCAGTGTACGTACTTCTTTCTGCAATCGTTCGAGTTCTTTTTGCATACTGCGCAAGGAGTCAACGACCGGATCGGGCAATTGCTGACTGAGGCGATCTACCCGTCGGCCATCCTGTTTAACAATTCTGCCCGGTATACCTACCACGGTACTATTGGAAGGGACCTCCTTAAGCACAACGGAGTTCGCACCAATGTTACATTGATCCCCCACGCTAAATGAACCCAGCACCTTGGCTCCGGATGAGATAACCACATTATTACCAATGGTCGGATGTCTCTTTCCTTTTTCTTTCCCTGTTCCGCCCAAGGTAACCCCCTGATAGATAACAACATCATCGCCAATCTCACATGTTTCTCCAATAACGACGCCCATTCCATGGTCAATAAACAACCGATTTCCGATCGTAGCTCCAGGATGTATCTCGATTCCTGTCATAAAACGGCTAACCTGCGAAATGAACCGGGCAACCGAGAACCATCTTCGCTTGTATAAAAAATGAGCCATCCGGTGTGCCCATATCGCATGCAGCCCTGAGTAGGTAAATACCACCTCAAACCAACCTCGGGCCGCCGGATCGTTTTCAAACACCGCCTGGATATCTGATCTGATCTTCTTGAACATGCTCGTTCCCCTCTTGTTCAGGTTCCCGTCCTCCGGCTTACCGGACGGCGCGTTCCTTGGTAGTGTACTGCACACTCGCCTAAACAAAAAAACGCCCCTGCAGCATTTAGCTGCAGAGGCGTTTATCGCGGTCCCACTCTGCTCGGTCCATTCTTAAATAGAATGAGCCCTCAAGCGGTTTGGTAACGGAAACCAATCGTCACAACCTATCCTAACGTTTTCCCATGTCATGATCGACAAAGGCGGGGCCGGATTCGGCTGTGCAGCTCACGGGCGCATTTCGACTGATGGACAGTGGATGGTTCACAGCCACCGCATCCAAAGAAATCTCTCTTTGCTACGGGACCATCCTCTCTGAATCTGTACGGGTCAGTCTACTCCTCCCGATCTTTGCTGTTCTATTAGATAAATCATATCAATTATTCGTTGTGTTGTTATTATAGCGAAAAGGCCTCAGACTGACAACAGCCTCCTACGTAATCTATCCATCGTAGGACTGTGTTCAGATTCCAAATAAACGGAATGTCTTCGACTAAGATTATTTTACTTGTGCAAGCAAACGTTCGATCACCGTATCACGACCCAGAAGCACGATCGTTTGGTTCAGATCCCGTCCATGCGTCTGTCCAGTCAAGGCTACACGAATTGGCATAAAGAGCTGTTTGCCCTTAAAGCCGGTTTCTTTCTGTACTTCCTTGATCAATGCAGCCATTTTGCTTGGAGTAAACTCTTCGCTCGCCTGTACTTTATCCGCAAATGCCTTCAGTACAGTTGGCACCTGCTCCTCCGCAAGCACTGCTTCTCCTTCACTTTCAAGCTCCAGATTGGAACGGAAGAATACTTCCGACAATTCGACAATATCGGAGGCAGAATTCATCTGCTCTTGGTACAGGTGTACCAGAGTATAAGCCCATTCTTTTTGTTCAGCAGACAGCTCGGAAGAAATACGTCCAGCCTTTTGCAGATGCGGAATGGCCATTTCGGCAATACGTTCCGGGTCAGCATGTTTGATATAGTGGTTGTTCAAGTGCGCCAGCTTGTGGGTATCAAATACCGCAGGGCTCTTGGACAGACGTTTCGTATCAAAAATGGAGATCAGTTGCTCTTGCGAGAAGATCTCTTCTTCCCCTTCCGGCGACCAGCCGAGTAAGGAAATAAAGTTAAACATCGCTTCAGGCAAATAGCCGAGCTGATCATACTGCTCAATAAACTGGATAACGGACTCATCCCGTTTACTCAGCTTCTTGTGATTTTCATTCACGATCAACGTCATATGACCGAATTGCGGTGGCTCCCAGCCAAGCGCTTCATAGATCATCAGTTGACGCGGCGTGTTCGAGATGTGATCTTCCCCACGCAGGACGTGGGAGATCTTCATCAAGTGATCATCCACAGCAACGGCATAGTTGTATGTGGGAATGCCGTCTTTTTTCACAATGACGAAGTCACCGGATTCCTTGCTGTTGAACGAGATTGTGCCTTTAACCATATCATCAAACGTATATGTGCGCTCTTCCGGCACACGGAAACGAATACTCGCTACGCGGCCTTCCGCTTCAAACGCACTAATTTGCTCTGGAGTCAGGTCACGGTGTTTGCCAGAATAACGCGGTGTTTCTCCACGTGCTGACTGTTCCTCGCGCTCTTGCTCCAATTCTTCTTCCGTGCAGAAGCAACGGTAAGCCAGACCTTTATCCAGCAATTCCTGCGTATATTTACGATAGAGGTCCAGACGTTCCGTTTGACGGTATGGTCCGTATTCTCCACCCACGTCAATACTTTCGTCCCACTCAATTCCGAGCCATTTCAGGTATTTCAGTTGGCTTTCTTCACCACCGGCAATATTCCGTTTCACGTCCGTATCTTCAATACGAATAATGAATTTACCGTTATTATGTTTGGCATATAAATAGTTAAACAACGCCGTACGGGCATTCCCGATATGCAGGTGTCCCGTTGGGCTCGGCGCGTAACGCACACGAATATCCGTGCTCATATGATCCCCTCCGTCACTAATTGATTGATGATATCACACACGTACAAGGCAAACAACGGATTGAGCGGCAATGCCCTCTCCCCGTCCCGGGAATCCCAGTTGCTCTGTCGTTGTTGCTTTCACGTTCACCTGCGTTACATCCGCTTCCAGTGCCTTGGCAATAACCTCAGCCATCTGTGGGATATAAGGAGCCATCTTTGGCTTCTGGGCAATAATCGTTGAATCGATATTCCCTAGCTTATACCCGCGATCCTTCACAAGCTGCCATACATGCTCCAGCAATTTCAGGCTGTCGGCATCTTTGAATTCCGGATCGGTATCCGGGAAGTGCTTTCCAATATCCCCAAGTGCCAGTGCACCCAAAATGGCATCACTGATCGCGTGCAACAGCACGTCTGCGTCCGAGTGACCCAGCAGACCTTTTTCATAAGGAATCGTTACTCCGCCAATAATACACGGGCGTCCCTCTACCAGCTGATGTACATCAAATCCCTGTCCTACACGTATCATCGCTTCTTCTCTCCCCCCAGCAAAAACGCAGCATATTTCAAATCTTCCGGCGTTGTTAATTTGATATTGGTATAATTGCCTTCCACAACCTTGACCGACATTCCCTGACGTTCAGCCAGCATGGCATCATCTGTTCCCAGAAATCCGTCCTGCTCAGCTGATTCGTAGGCGGAGAGCAGGGAAGAAAGACGAAAAGCCTGCGGGGTTTGAATGCTCCACAGACTGCTGCGGTCTGGCGTCGCCGTAACGACTCCTTCCGCATTCACTTGTTTGATCGTATCCTTCACGGGAACCGCCAGTACAGCTGCTCCACCACCGGCTATGGCGGCCGCCATGCATCCCTTGATCTGCTCATGGTTCACAAAAGGACGTACCCCGTCGTGAACGAGAACCCAATCCGTCCCAAGTGCCTCAAGACCTTTATGGACAGAATGTTGTCTCTCTTTCCCTCCGGGGATAACACGGACACGTGAATCCAGTTGGTATTCTTTTACCCAATCCTGGCAGCGTTCAACATCTGCGGTTCCTGTGACCAGCACCATCTCGCGGATCTCGTCCAGCACAGCAAATACCTCAAGCGTATGTATGAAAACGGGCTTGTCCTGCAGCAACAGAAACTGTTTGCTCTCGGTCGTCCCCATCCGGGTTCCGCGACCTGCTGCCACAATGACAACGCCCCACCCTTTATCCATGCCGCAATCCCTGCCTTGTCTGTCAGTTTATCGTCCAAAGATATACAATATCATTCAACGATACACTACCCATCATACCGCTTTATTGGGCTTTTTCCAACAGTTTCGGCTTGGCAAAAATCATTCGTCCGGCTGAAGTCTGCAACACACTGGTCACCAGCACTTCCATCATCATGCCGATATACTCGCGTCCGCCCTCCACAACGATCATTGTGCCATCATCCAGATAGGCTACACCTTGACCATGCTCCTTGCCATCCTTGATGATCTGCACCATGATCTCCTCACCTGGCAGAACAACCGGCTTAACCGCATTGGCGAGATCATTAATGTTCAACACAGATACACCCTGGAGTTCGCACACTTTGTTCAGGTTAAAGTCATTGGTGACCACTTTGCCCTGAAGCACTTTAGCCAGTTTAACCAGTTTGCTGTCCACCTCGGAGATTTCCTCGAAATCCCCCTCGTAGATCAGGACTTTTACATCGAGTTCCTTCTGGATTTTGTTCAAAATGTCCAGTCCACGCCGTCCTCTGTTCCGCTTGAGCAGATCCGATGAATCAGCAATATGCTGTAACTCCTCCAGAACAAATTCCGGAATTACGATCGTGCCTTCAATAAATCCGGTTTTGCATATATCAGCGATACGCCCATCGATAATAACACTGGTATCCAGAATTTTATGTTCTTCCATCCGTCTATCCTCGTCCACCTCGGGATGACCCCATCGTCCAGACATCCAGAAGGCCCCCAGATCGTCTTTCTTCGCCATGGCAAGGGTATAACCGCAATAAGCACTAATCACCGTCAGCGCTACTTGCAGCACTTCTCCTGCCGTCCCCATCCATCCCACAACAGGGTAGAGCAACAAGGCCACCAGCAATCCTGCAACGGTACCTGCGGCACCTGCAGCCAATTCGTTCATAGGTACTTTTGCCAATGAGTCAATTCCACTATGCAGCCTATCTGCCATCAATGTTCCACCAATATTACATACAGCCATAAACATTACAGCTCCCAGCAGCGTCGATATACCAGCTCCCAGTAATCCTGCTGACTGAATCCACTCCGCCATCCATGGGACCGATTTTCCTGCCAGATGATATGCCGTGTAGCCGAACCATGCACCGCACAATCCTGTAAAAGTTAAAATGCCTTTTTTCCACATTAGTCCCTGCACCTCCTTCAATGTATCTCGAACTTTATATCCAGTATGATCCAATTCCTAGATTGCTAATCCCATCTGGAAGAACTTTTTGGAAATGTTGCAATCGTCAGTTGAAAGTAGGTAAATTATTGGCATATAATGAATTCAATTCATATCCCGAGGTGAGTGGCAAAATGAGTACGCTAAGTTTACAGGCTTTCCAGGATCAAGTTTCTGAACTGTTGTTGCGTCATCGCAGCCTGATTGATGTACTGTCCAAAACGGGACAAGCCGGAGCGTCTGTTAACCGTGCCGTGTCCAAAGCCATTACCGAATGCGGCTGCATCGAGCTGCACGCCACCAAGCAGAAATATGCCCCGGAGAGCGATATCGCTCAAACCAAGGGCCTGCTGGAAACGCATGTGGAAGGTGAGTTGTGTGAGAACTGCAGAGAGGTCATCAGCTCTGAGCTAGGGCGTAACCTGTTCTACATGTCGGCTCTCTGCAATCTGCTGGACATTAACATGGAAGAGGTCGTAAATCACGAATCACAGAAGTGTTCAACGTTAGGGATGTTTAATCTGTCGTAAGAAGATATGTATGTCGTCCGTAAGGGTCTCTTTTACCGTAAATAGATCTGAATAAACAAAAAGCACGCATTCTCCAGTTCAGGAGAGTACGTGCTTTCTTTGTATAGTGTCTGTCCCCAAGGCGACTTAACGATCGGAAGGACGGGAAGATTTCTCATCCTTGCGCTTTTTCGCCCGACTACGCGAGGCCGCTGTTCGCACATTATGCTTCATTCCATACAAGGCGTATAACACCAGCGGAATAAAGATCAATTTGGATAACTGCTCTGGGAAAATAACGGCTACAGCTATGGCAAATAACACAACCCATGGTGCAATCCAGATTGCCTTGCGTGGCAAACCGACCTTTTTGAAATTGGGATATTTAAGCGAACTCACCATCAGATACGATAACAGCAACGTAGCAATCATCATGCTAACCGGGCCAATATCCTTATTGAACAAGGACAGTGTGGCCAGTACCCCGCCGGCTGCCGGTATCGGCAGACCTGTGAAGTACCCGGGAATTCCCGGACGAACATTAAATCGAGCAAGACGAATGGCTCCACAAATCGGAAAAGCCGCTGTTGCGATCCAGGCGAGGATCGGCATCGAATCTTGAAACGACACCATAAATATGATCAGGGCTGGTGCTGCACCAAAGGAAACCATGTCAGACAAGGAATCCAGTTCCTTACCGAATTCACTTTGAGCATTGAGTGCACGTGCCACTCGGCCATCCAAACCATCCAGCAGCATCGCTACAATGACCATAATGGCAGCCAAACTGTAATTTCCATCAATCGCAAGCAAAATTGCCATCATTCCAAGAAACAGATTACCCAGGGTAAAGAGATTCGGAATGAATCTGGTTAGCATCGTTGTTTCACCTCATCCATTTCAAGCCTTTATATAGGCAAACCCTTACATCTGTCTGTCGATAAACATTTGCTCCTGCAAACGTTTGAGGCCTTCCTTAATGGTCCGGGCACGAACTTCACCAATACCGTCCACTTCGTCCAGTTCTTCAATTGTAGCCATAATAACATGAGGCAATTGTTCGAATTGATCCACCAGATTATGGATAATAACATTGGGCAGGCGGGGGATCTTATTTAATACCCGGAATCCACGAGGGGCAACCGAATCCTCAGAAGTAGCCGCTGATGATGGATAGCCGAGAAGACGGACAATATGATGTGCATCCAGCAACTCATCGTCCGACAATCTTTTCAGTCCCACGATAATTTCACGGATTTTGTCATCACTGTCGTCACGGGCATAGTCTTTATACAATAACCAGGCTTCTTCTTCCGTTGTACCCACAAGTTCTTCCATTTGCATGGAAATGAGTCGTCCCTCATTCCCGAGTTCATGAATGTACCGTTGGATTTCCGTTTTGATCCGCATCACCATTTCGGTACGCTGAATCACATTAACCACTTCAGGAATCGTTACTAATTCCTCAAATTCCGAAGCACTCAGATTCGTAAGGGACTGTGTTAATACCGCTTTGTATTTCTCCAGGGTTTGGATCGCTTGATTCGCTTTGGTCAGAATAACCCCGATTTCCTTGAGGGAATAACGAAGTGTTCCCTGATACAAGGTAATGATATTCCGGCGCTGTGATATGGATACCACCAATTTACCCGTTTGCTTTGCTACACGCTCTGCCGTCCGGTGACGAATCCCCGTCTCTGATGAAGAGATAGATGAATCCGGGATTAACTGGGTATTGGCGTAAAGAATACGCTTCAAATCCTCGCTAAGAATAATGGCTCCATCCATCTTGGCGAGTTCGTACAGATAGTTTGGGGAGAAATCACAGTTAATCGAGAATCCCCCATCCACCACTTCCATTACTTCAGGGCTGTATCCTACAACAAGCAGTGCGCCCGTCTTGGCGCGCAGCACATTTTCCAGACCTTCGCGGAAAGGTGTACCTGGTGCGATCAGCCTTAACAACTCATTCATATTATCCAGTTGGCTCATATCTTTCATCTTGTTATGCCCCCTAATCTAAAGCAACCGCTAGTGCATCTGCCACGGTATTCACACCGATCAGTTGTATCCCGCGAGGATGTTTCCAGCCCTTTAAGCTTTTTTCTGGTAAAATGACTCGTTTGAAGCCCAGCTTTGCGGCTTCCTTCACTCGTTGTTCGGCCCGTGATACGGCTCGAACTTCACCTGTCAGACCGATCTCGCCAAAGATGACGTCGTCTGGCTTGGTCGGTACATCTCTCAAACTGGATGCAATGCTGACAGCAACCGCCAAGTCTACAGCGGGCTCATCCAACCGTACTCCACCAGCTACATTTAAGTATGCATCCTGGGTCTGTAAAAACATCCCCATCCGTTTCTCCAGCACTGCAATGATCAGATTTAATCGATGCAGATCTACCCCTGTTGCCATACGGCGGGGAGAAGGGAAATGGGTGGTTGAGATCAACGCCTGTAATTCCACGAGCAGAGGACGTGTCCCCTCCATACTGGCAACTACCGTTGAACCTGCTACACCCAGTGGACGTTCCGACAAAAAGAGTTCGGACGGATTGCCCACCTCACGAAGTCCATCCTCACCCATTTCAAAAATGCCAATCTCATTGGTGGAACCAAAACGGTTCTTCACCGCACGCAGCAGGCGATACGTATGATGCCGTTCTCCTTCAAAATAAAGCACGCAATCCACCATATGTTCTAACATACGTGGACCGGCAATGGCACCTTCTTTGGTAACATGCCCCACAAGAACCGTTGCAATGCCTCTGCCTTTGGCAATCCGCATGAACCTTGACGTACATTCCCTTACCTGTGCTACACTACCCGGCGCACTGGTAACTTCGGGAAGATATACCGTCTGAATGGAGTCGATGACCAGAAAATGCGGCTGGATCTGATCCACCGCTTCCTCTACACGTTCCATATTCGTTTCACACAGTACATACAACTCGGCAGAGAGTGCCCCAAGACGGTCGGCCCGCAATTTGGTTTGCTTGACTGATTCCTCACCGGAAACATATAACACACGCAAACCCGAATGCGTCAAAGCATGAGACGTCTGCAACATCAACGTTGATTTACCAATACCCGGATCTCCGCCCACCAGAACGAGTGAACCCGGAACGATTCCGCCACCCAATACCCGGTTCAACTCTCCGATTCCAGTCTGTACACGCGGTTCCTGACCGCTATCTATATCTATGATAGGAAGCGGTTTATCTTTACTGTCAAACAGAGGAGAATTTCTCCCTTGTGTTTTGACCACCGTCTCTGTTTCTTCCACCATTGAATTCCATGACTGACAACCCGGACACTTACCGTACCACTTGGGGGCTTCATAGCCGCATTCCGTACATTGAAACTTGGTTTTAACTTTGGCCACTTCAGCACTCCTATAATTTAATTTTATAACAGCATTTTGCATTATTCGACGAATTTCACCCAAACTCCCTGACGTGCAGGGTTACTAAAAGTTTACCATTGTTTGAGATTTTTCGTAAAGGATTATTGCAAACTTTACACATGTTCCTGACATAATCATGTCCGTCTTCTGTCCAAAGTGCAAAAAATCCTCCCCGGCCGAAGCCGGGAAGGATTTGATTAAGGATTATGGATCAATACAAGCTGAAGTTTAACTCCAAAGCTTGCTAAATATTATTTAGTTTCGATTTCCTCATTGGACGGAACGACCACGTCTTTTTTCGTAACAGACAGTGCACCGTTCTCTTCGTCGATGAGCAATGAATCCCCTTTGGTTACGTTACCTGTGAGCAACTCTTCGGACAATTTGTCCTCGATATGCTTCTGGATCGCCCGACGAAGCGGACGCGCACCGTAAGCTGGATCAAAGCCTGACTTCGCAAGGAAAGACTTGGCATTATCAGTGAGTTCGAAATCGACCTCATGTTCGAGCAGTCGTTTACGAAGTTCTTCACTCATAAGCGTAACAATTTCAGCGATGTGTTTTTCTTCAAGTGAGTGGAACACGATAATTTCATCAATCCGGTTAAGGAACTCTGGACGGAAGCTTTTCTTCAGCTCATCCATCACTTTCCCCTTCATGTTGTCATAATCTGCTCCTGCATCTACAACTGCAGTGAAGCCCAGTGTAGAGTTACGTTTGATCGCTTCGGCACCCACGTTGGATGTTAGAATGATCAGCGTATTGCGGAAGTCAACGACGCGACCTTTGGAATCCGTCAGACGACCATCCTCAAGCACTTGTAACAAGATATTGAATACTTCTGGATGTGCTTTCTCGATTTCATCGAGCAGGACTACGGAATATGGTTTGCGACGAACTTTCTCTGTCAGCTGGCCACCTTCTTCGTACCCAACATATCCTGGAGGCGCTCCGACAAGTCGGGAAGTCGAGTGCTTCTCACCATACTCGGACATATCAATCCGGATTACTGCATTTTCATCGCCGAACATCGCTTCAGCCAGAGCACGAGCAAGTTCTGTTTTACCTACCCCTGTAGGGCCGAGGAAAATGAATGAACCCATCGGACGTTTTGGATCTTTAAGTCCCGCACGAGCACGACGAACCGCACGGCTGACAGACTTCACTGCCTCATCCTGACCGATGACACGTTCATGTAGAATAGACTCCAGATTCATCAGACGCTGTGTCTCTTCTTCTTTCAGTTGGTTCACAGGGATTCCTGTCCAGCTGGCTACCACTTGTGCGATATCCTCAGGAGTAACCTCGGAATCGGTGCGACCTTGTTTCTCTTTCCACTGGTTCTTCGTTACATCCAGCTCTTCACGGATTTTTTGTTCCGTATCACGCAGAGCTGCTGCTTTTTCGAACTCCTGACTTTGAACTGCAGCGTCTTTTTCCTTACGGATATCTTCCAGACGGCTTTCCAGTTGTTTCAGGTTTGGTGGGATCGTGTAAGAGTTCAATCTTACTTTGGAACCCGCTTCATCAATCAGGTCAATCGCTTTATCTGGCAGGAAACGGTCTGTAATGTAACGGTCAGACAGTTTAACGGCCTGCACAATTGCTTCGTCCGTAATTTTCACGCGGTGATGCGCCTCATAACGGTCACGCAAGCCGTGCAAGATTTGAATCGCTTCTTCTGGAGAAGGCTGATCTACAGTAATCGGTTGGAAACGACGCTCAAGCGCTGCATCCTTCTCGATGTATTTACGATATTCATCCAGTGTTGTCGCACCGATACATTGCAATTCTCCACGAGCCAGAGCCGGTTTCAAAATGTTAGAAGCATCGATGGCACCTTCAGCCCCGCCTGCGCCAATCAAGGTATGCAATTCGTCGATAAACAGGACAATGTTACCTGCTTGGCGAATCTCATCCATGATTTTTTTCAGACGATCTTCAAACTCACCACGATATTTGGTTCCAGCGACTACTGAACCCATATCCAGGGTCATTACCCGTTTGTCGCGCAATGTTTCCGGAATCTCATTTGCAATGATTTTTTGTGCAAGGCCTTCAGCAATCGCTGTTTTACCTACACCTGGCTCACCGATCAATACCGGGTTGTTCTTCGTACGACGGCTGAGCACCTGGATGACACGTTCAATTTCTTTGCTACGTCCAATAACCGGGTCAAGGTTATTCTCTCTGGCGTATGCCGTGAGGTCACGTGCCAGACTGTCCAGCGTTGGTGTGCTTACATTGGCAGGTGTGCCATTATGGCTGGATACAGCTTCACTGCTGCCAAGCAATTGCAGCACTTGTTGACGTGCTTTGTTCAGGCTAATTCCTAGGTTATTGAGCACACGTGCTGCAACACCCTCGCCTTCACGAATCAATCCGAGCAGGATATGCTCTGTGCCTACATAAGTGTGGCCCAATTTACGAGCTTCATCCATAGACAGTTCAATTACTTTTTTCGCACGTGGCGTATATGCAATGTTGGTAGGTTGCTCTTGGCCACGGCCAATTAGCGTTTCTACTTCATCCTGAATTTTTTCCAATCCGAGTCCCAGGCCGATCAGTGCTTTGGCTGCGATGCCTTCGCCTTCACGAATGAGGCCGAGCAAAATATGCTCAGTACCGATGTTATTATGACCGAGACGGACAGCTTCTTCCTGCGCGAGTGCGAGCACCTTTTGGGCCCGTTCCGTAAATCTTCCAAACATCATATCTCCTGCACCTCCATGGTTTTGGATAAAACGAGGTCATGTAATGAAATAACCGTCGTATTCTTCATATCATTTTTGTTTGCAGCCGTGCTGCGAATAAAGTCATTCGGCATTTGTACATGCCTTATTATATAAAAGCCGCAATGCGGCATGAAACCATAATTCAATACTATATCAGGCTAAACTAGGACTGCTTCGCTGCATTGATCGTATCACGAATCAACTGAGCACGGTATATGTCACGCTCATCTGTGCGCATATCTTCCCCGAATGTTTTCTGCAAAAATCCCGGCTGTGTCATCACATTCAACTCATTCATTACCGTGATGGACAGTCCATCCAACAATCCGAGATCCACGCCAAGGCGTACATCCGATAAGCGCTGTGCAGCTTCCTTGGAATCAACAATAGCTGCATGAGACAATATGCCATAAGAACGCATGACACGATCCGTAATCCGCAGTCTGGAGTCGGTAATTAACCGTTCTCTGGCTGTACGTTCATGACCAATCATCTGTAACACAACACCATGCAGGTTCTCAATGACTTCCTGTTCGGTCTGTCCCAATGTAATCTGGTTCGAGATCTGGAACAGGTTACCCATCGCCTCGCTACCTTCACCGTATATTCCTCTTACCGTCAATCCCACTTGGGAAACTGCGGTTAGAATACGGCCTATCTGTTGTGTCATCACCAGGGCAGGCAAGTGCATCATAACCGATGCTCTAACACCTGTACCTACATTAGTAGGACAGCTGGTTAAGTATCCTCTGCGATCATCAAAAGCATAATCCACGTGCGCTTCAAAAGCATCATCTATTGCGGAAGCTTTCTCCCAGGCTTCTTTCACCTGGAACCCCGGATAGAGGCACTGGATACGAAGATGATCCTCTTCGTTAATCATAATACTGACTGACTCATCCTCACTGAGAATAACCGCACCATTCCTGGATTCATTCGCAAGACTTGGACTGATGAGATGTTTCTCCACCAGCACCCGTTTGTCGAGTTCGTCAATATCGATCAGATCCAACGTATGAAAATCCCCAAAGGCATGAACGTCATCGTATTGAAGTACTTCGCTCAGCTTATTCAGCACCTCTTCCGATTGCTCATTGGAAGCCAGCATCGGAAACGGAACATGCTGAAGGTTGCGTGCAATCCGGACACGGCTGCTAATGACAATTTCGGAATCAGCCGCATCACTGCGCATCCAGTCGCTGAGCGCCTTCTCTGTAAAGCGCAGATTAGGCATTACGCATCCCTCCTACTCATGACAAACTTTACTCCTGAGCTATTCCTTTTTCAAGTCCTCTGATCTGGTCACGGATCTGGGCCGCCTCTTCAAATTCCTCTTGCGCGATGCTCTCTTGGAGCTCACGCTTCAGATCAGCGATTTGCCGTTTCACCTTGATGCGACCACCAGCTCGTGCAGGTACTTTGCCTACATGGGACGTATTACCATGAACCCGCTTGAACAAAGGATCCAGACGACTGTCAAAATATTTATAACATGAACTGCAGCCGAACCGGCCTATCTTACTAAATTGTGCGTACGTCATACCACACTCTTCACATTGAAGAGCTTTTGCAGGTGGTGTTCCTGCCGATCCACTTTTGCCGGCTGGATCAAAATCAAGCAATCCGGACAACAAGTTGTGAATGGAAAACCCACCTGCTGTTCCAGGGATCATTTCCCCTTTTTCACGGGCACATGACTCACAAATATGGAATTCCGTCTTCTCTCCATTTACGATCTTCGTAAAATGAAGTGTCGCCGGACGTTTATTGCATTCTTGGCACAGCATATTGATGTACCTCCTTTGACCCCGATAGTTTTCATTTACCGAGCAAAGATATTAACATCGCCTTCAACATTCTGGCACGAATTTGATCCCGGTAAGGAAGTTTGACCAATATAACCTCTCTAGATACAGCAGCTCGCATCAAACCGGCTTCCCGCTTGTTCAAGAAGCGCGCTTCTTCCAATTGATAGATCAGACCTTCGGCAGCTGTCTGCCCGATCTCTTCACCAATACTATGGTGCAAATGATTATGCAGAGCTGATTGGGCCGGTAATTCAATGCGCTGTATGCGAACATAACCACCACCGCCGCGTTTACTCTCTACCAGGTATCCCTTCTCGAGTGTAAAACGTGTGCTGATGACATAATTGATCTGGGAAGGTACACATGAGAATTGATCTGCCAGATCATTACGCTGAATTTCAACCATTCCTTCGGGACTTTCATGCAAAATACTCTTCAGATATCGTTCGATAATATCAGAGATATTACGCATCCAATCATCCTCCACTGTCTGAAACGTTAAGTCAATAAGGACCCACACGCCCCCACAGAGTACACCTTCTCTACCCATTTAACCAATCATGGAAACAGCGAATCTTGCTTCCACAGGTGCCAACAGGAGAGCGAAGGAAGCACGAAGGTCCTTTAACATTCCCTTGATCCTCCGATGAAATGAATCCCGTATATTGGCGATCATGCATCAGATTGTAGAAAGAAAGCTACTTAAGTATTAAACCTTTAGTTGACTTTGACTTTCTTTGACTTTATAACCATTATAGCATATTTTGTGGTTTTGCCAAGTGGGGTCACTATTCATTTTTTACGATTTTACACGAAATATTCCCCAGACACAAAAAAACCTCCCCAAAATTGCTGGAGAAGTCCATTTGTCTTTCAATCACGCCGTATTTCTATATAAGCTAATCAAGTTAAATGGAGCAGTGGGAATAGTCATCAGAAGAAATCGAGCAAATAGGTTTCCCGTTCAGGAATCGCTTGTTCCAAAGCCTTGATTGCTGTGTTCGGTCCGTGAATTCTTCCGATTCGTGCCATTTCCGTTGGTCTGCGATATCCCATGAGCACCGCGGTAAGGGATTGAATATCCACCTTAATGATCTGATCATCAGTAATTGGCTCCGATGTTTTCCATATGGACGCCGTTCCGTTCATTGCCACGTTTAATTGCCATACCCCTTCATTCCATGGAGCGTGGGCATCTTCTACCTGAAGTACAATCTGCACCGGTGAGTCCTGGCTTGCAAAGGGATACTGGGATATAAACTGCTCTACACTAACGATACGCGCCATAAAATAAGGTACAATCTCCTGCTGAATCCGTGGGTTATCCAATTGGAAGGCAAGCGTGTCACTGGCAGGCGCCTGCAACGTAACTTCCTGGATCATGGAATCATGGTTAGCAATGAAGGTCCACAGCCCTAGCCTAGCCTCTTCATTCAGATAGATGATCTCTTTAATGGTAAACTTATTTTCCTTAACCTCATATAAAAGATAACCTTGTGCTGCATCAGCTTCATCGTAATATACAGCCTTCTGGCTGGTCCCATTAACAAGAACTGAATTCTCCCACCTTGCATCATCCCGAACCAGAGTTCCGTTATAACGCTCAGCATACGCACTGTATACTTCCTTTAATATGCTGAGGCCCGGATCCCCACGCCGAATTGTTCCAGGTGTCGCTTTTTTCTGAGGCAAATGAGCTGTAGGTACTTTATAACGTTTAAATTCAACATACGTCTCCCATCCATACTTCCGATAGAAACCAAAAGAGAATGGATGCAAGAATGATATGCTCTGTTTGTTACGATTCATTTCTTCCAACGCATGCTTCAGCAGACCCGCTACCCAGCCTTTGCGTCTATACTCTGGCCAGGTGGCAACACCCGCAATACCGCCCATCTCGAACGATCTGCCATGAATATAGGTTTGAAAAGGAATGATGTGAAGTTTGGCTCCTAGCTGCCCGTCCTCATATACACCCCATATATCCTGTGACGAAAATTGACTCCGCCGTTTTTCTTTCTGTTCTTCACTCATTACTACTTGAAAAGCATATTCGGAGAGTGCCATCGCCGGTTCAAAATCATCTACCGTCAATTTCTGAATTTCCATGTTGTCCTACACCCCATTCGCTAGAGTTATATCAATCCAAATCATGGCCTGATATGTGATATATGTACCCCTTAGAGTGTGTCAGAGGATTCTTACAAAGTCAAATAGGAGATGCTTTCGCATCCCCTAAAATAAACAAATAAAAACCACCACCGAATAACATCGGCAGTGGTTCTTCGCTTGGCGGCGTCCTACTCTCCCAGGACCCTGCGGTCCAAGTACCATCGGCGCTAGAGGGCTTAACGGTCGTGTTCGGGATGGGTACGTGTGGAACCCCTCCGCCATCGCCACCAAACGCGATTTGTCGAAGCATAGCTTCTTAAAATCAGATATGGAACTGAAAATCATACACACGTTCTGTGATGTACCAATTTTCATTTCAGAGATCGTTCTCTGAAAACTAGATTCGAAACGAAACATGCGAATTACAACTTGCTATTGGATAAGCCCTCGACCGATTAGTACTGGTCAGCTCCATGCATTGCTGCACTTCCACCCCCAGCCTATCTACCTCGTCGTCTTCAAGGGGTCTTACATACTGGGAAATCTCATCTTGAGGGGGGCTTCACGCTTAGATGCTTTCAGCGTTTATCCCGTCCGTACATAGCTACCCAGCGGTGCTCCTGGCGGAACAACTGGTACACCAGCGGTACGTCCATCCCGGTCCTCTCGTACTAAGGACAGCTCCTCTCAAATTTCCTACGCCCACGACAGATAGGGACCGAACTGTCTCACGACGTTCTGAACCCAGCTCGCGTACCGCTTTAATGGGCGAACAGCCCAACCCTTGGGACCTACTTCAGCCCCAGGATGCGATGAGCCGACATCGAGGTGCCAAACCTCCCCGTCGATGTGGACTCTTGGGGGAGATAAGCCTGTTATCCCCAGGGTAGCTTTTATCCGTTGAGCGATGGCCCTTCCATGCGGTACCACCGGATCACTAAGCCCGACTTTCGTCCCTGCTCGACTTGTAGGTCTCGCAGTCAAGCTCCCTTATGCCTTTGCACTCTTCGAATGATTTCCAACCATTCTGAGGGAACCTTTGGGCGCCTCCGTTACTCTTTAGGAGGCGACCGCCCCAGTCAAACTGCCCACCTGACACTGTCCCCGCACCGGATTACGGTACCAGGTTAGAACCTAGATACGATCAGGGTGGTATCCCAACGTTGCCTCCACGCAAGCTGGCGCTCACGTTTCAAAGGCTCCCACCTATCCTGTACAGATCGTACCCAAATTCAATATCAAGCTGCAGTAAAGCTCCATGGGGTCTTTCCGTCTTGTCGCGGGTAACCTGCATCTTCACAGGTATTAAAATTTCACCGGATCTCTCGTTGAGACAGCGCCCAAGTCGTTACGCCATTCGTGCGGGTCAGAATTTACCTGACAAGGAATTTCGCTACCTTAGGACCGTTATAGTTACGGCCGCCGTTTACTGGGGCTTCGGTTCACAGCTTCGGATTGCTCCTAACCACTCCCCTTAACCTTCCAGCACCGGGCAGGCGTCAGCCCGTATACTTCGCCTTACGGCTTCGCACAGACCTGTGTTTTTGCTAAACAGTCGCTTGGGCCTTTTCACTGCGGCCCCCTCGTGCTATTCACACTACCGGGGCACCCCTTCTCCCGAAGTTACGGGGTCATTTTGCCGAGTTCCTTAACGAGAGTTCTTCCGCGCGCCTTAGAATACTCTTCTCGCCTACCTGTGTCGGTTTGCGGTACGGGCACCATCACCTGGCTAGAGGCTTTTCTTGGCAGTGTGAGATCATGACCTTCGCTACTATAATTTTCGCTCCCCATCACAGCTCAGCCTTACAATGTGCGGATTTGCCTACACATCAGCCTCACTGCTTAGACGGACATCCATCAGTCCGCGTCACTACCCTACTGCGTCCCCCCATTGCTCATAACGGCTTACGGTGGTACAGGAATTTCGACCTGTTGTCCTTCGACTACGCCTTTCGGCCTCGCCTTAGGTCCCGACTTACCCTGAGCGGACGAGCCTTCCTCAGGAACCCTTAGGCTTTCGGCGGATCAGATTCTCACTGATCTTTTCGTTACTCATACCGGCATTCTCACTTGTATAATGTCCAGCGCTCCTTACGGTACACCTTCAACCCTTATACAACGCTCCCCTACCCCTGATGCAAAGCATCAAGCCATAGCTTCGGTGGTGTGTTTAGCCCCGTTACATTTTCGGCGCAGAGTCACTCGACCAGTGAGCTATTACGCACTCTTTCAATGGTGGCTGCTTCTAAGCCAACATCCTGGTTGTCTGTGCAACTCCACATCCTTTCCCACTTAACACACACTTGGGGACCTTAGCTGATGGTCTGGGCTGTTTCCCTTTTGACAATGGATCTTAGCACTCACTGTCTGACTCCCGGAAGTAAGTCTATGGCATTCGGAGTTTGACTGAGCTTGGTAACCCTTGCGGGCCCCGCACCCAATCAGTGCTCTACCTCCACGACTCTGTTTTCCGAGGCTAGCCCTAAAGCTATTTCGGGGAGAACCAGCTATCTCCGAGTTCGATTGGAATTTCTCCGCTACCCCCACCTCATCCCCGCATTTTTCAACATGCGTGGGTTCGGGCCTCCAGTGCGTGTTACCGCACCTTCACCCTGGACAGGGGTAGATCACCCGGTTTCGGGTCTACGTCCACGTACTCATTCGCCCTATTCAGACTCGCTTTCGCTGCGGCTCCGGCTCTTCACCTTAACCTTGCACGGGAACGTAACTCGCCGGTTCATTCTACAAAAGGCACGCCATCACCCCTAAAACGGGCTCTGACTTTTTGTAAGCACACGGTTTCAGGTTCTATTTCACTCCCCTTCCGGGGTGCTTTTCACCTTTCCCTCACGGTACTGCTTCACTATCGGTCGCTAGGAAGTATTTAGCCTTGGCAGATGGTCCTGCCGGATTCATACGGGGTTTCACGTGCCCCGCACTACTCGGGATCCGTCTCGGAGGGAACCAACTTTCAACTACAGGGCTTTTACCTTCTTTGGCGGGCCTTTCCAGACCTCTTCGCTTAACCGGTTCCTTTGTAACTCCATGTGAGACGTCCCACAACCCCAAAGAGCAAGCTCTCTGGTTTGGGCTTCTCCGCGTTCGCTCGCCGCTACTGACGGAATCACTATTGTTTTCTCTTCCTCAGGGTACTTAGATGTTTCAGTTCCCCTGGTATGCCTCACACTAACCTATGTATTCAGTTAGGTGTAACTGGAAATTACCCCAGCTGGGTTTCCCCATTCGGACACCCCCGGATCAAAGCTTGCTTACAGCTCCCCGAGGCAGTTTCGTTGTTCGCCACGTCCTTCATCGGCTCCTAGCGCCTAGGCATCCTCCGTGTGCTCTTAGTAGCTTAACCATTGCGCTCGTGTTCGAGCTGTCGCTCCAGCAATCTACCTTATAAAAACACTTCACTTGTTTACACAAGATCAGCTTAAAGGAATGTTCTAATTCGCGTTTGTTTCGTTTCGATATCTAGTTTTCAAAGAACAAGCCAAATAGATGAAATTGTTTGGTGGAGCCAAGCGGGATCGAACCGCTGACCTCCTGCTTGCAAGGCAGGCGCTCTCCCAGCTGAGCTATGGCCCCTCAAATTCCATCAAAACTGAACAAATGGATAAGTAACTGTGTTGCTGTTGCAGATTCTAAGAACCTGCTTATTTGAATGTTTCCGTTGCAGGAAACGATTCTCCATAGAAAGGAGGTGATCCAGCCGCACCTTCCGATACGGCTACCTTGTTACGACTTCACCCCAATCATCTATCCCACCTTCGGCGGCTGGCTCCTTGCGGTTACCCCACCGACTTCGGGTGTTATAAACTCTCGTGGTGTGACGGGCGGTGTGTACAAGACCCGGGAACGTATTCACCGCGGCATGCTGATCCGCGATTACTAGCAATTCCGACTTCATGCAGGCGAGTTGCAGCCTGCAATCCGAACTGAGACCGGCTTTGTTGGGATTGGCTCCATCTCGCGATTTCGCAGCCCGTTGTACCGGCCATTGTAGTACGTGTGTAGCCCAGGTCATAAGGGGCATGATGATTTGACGTCATCCCCACCTTCCTCCGGTTTGTCACCGGCAGTCTATCTAGAGTGCCCACCCGAAGTGCTGGCAACTAAATATAAGGGTTGCGCTCGTTGCGGGACTTAACCCAACATCTCACGACACGAGCTGACGACAACCATGCACCACCTGTCTCCTCTGTCCCGAAGGAAAGATACATCTCTGTACCGATCAGAGGGATGTCAAGACCTGGTAAGGTTCTTCGCGTTGCTTCGAATTAAACCACATACTCCACTGCTTGTGCGGGTCCCCGTCAATTCCTTTGAGTTTCAGTCTTGCGACCGTACTCCCCAGGCGGAGTGCTTAATGTGTTAACTTCGGCACCAAGGGTATCGAAACCCCTAACACCTAGCACTCATCGTTTACGGCGTGGACTACCAGGGTATCTAATCCTGTTTGCTCCCCACGCTTTCGCGCCTCAGCGTCAGTTACAGCCCAGAGAGTCGCCTTCGCCACTGGTGTTCCTCCACATATCTACGCATTTCACCGCTACACGTGGAATTCCACTCTCCTCTTCTGCACTCAAGTCACCCAGTTTCCAGTGCGATCCGGGGTTGAGCCCCGGGATTAAACACCAGACTTAAATGACCGCCTGCGCGCGCTTTACGCCCAATAATTCCGGACAACGCTTGCCCCCTACGTATTACCGCGGCTGCTGGCACGTAGTTAGCCGGGGCTTTCTTCTCAGGTACCGTCACCTTGAGAGCAGTTACTCTCCCAAGCGTTCTTCCCTGGCAACAGAGCTTTACGATCCGAAAACCTTCATCACTCACGCGGCATTGCTCCGTCAGGCTTTCGCCCATTGCGGAAGATTCCCTACTGCTGCCTCCCGTAGGAGTCTGGGCCGTGTCTCAGTCCCAGTGTGGCCGATCACCCTCTCAGGTCGGCTACGCATCGTCGCCTTGGTGAGCCGTTACCTCACCAACTAGCTAATGCGCCGCAGGCCCATCCCCAAGTGACAGATTGCTCCGTCTTTCCAGTTCCCTTCAGGCGAAGAAAACAATTATTCGGTATTAGCTACCGTTTCCGGTAGTTGTCCCAAACTTGAGGGCAGGTTGCCTACGTGTTACTCACCCGTCCGCCGCTAACCATCAGAGAAGCAAGCTTCTCTTCAAGTCCGCTCGACTTGCATGTATTAGGCATGCCGCCAGCGTTCGTCCTGAGCCAGGATCAAACTCTCCAATAAAGTATTGAAAAGAGCGATAAGCTCATTTTGAATCTGACGATTCATTGTGAATCAAAAGTTACTATCCATTTGTTCAGTTTTCAAGGAACTTGTATGTCCGTTTATGTTGATGTTTGTCAACCGGACAGGAATATTATCATATCATGTTAACTAACTTACTGTCAACACTTTGTTTTCGTCATCTTTCAAATGATTATGACAATCATTCGTTTGAAGCGACAAGAAATAATATATCACGTAGTGATTTATTTAGCAAGCATTTTTAATCAACCTTTTGATATCATGATATCTTCATCTACGGTGTCTTGTTTCCAACCTGTATTCGACAGATTAGCACATTCTCTAAACAAGTGAAGGGTACCCTTAAAGTGCATTACATATAACAGAAATAACTCAATTCTATAAATACTCCCTTCTATAACCACAATTAATAATGATCTAGATGAGTTTTAGTTAGAGTACCGATCGATATAAATATCCCTGCCCTTCTGATGGTTTGAAGAAAGTGATCCAAAAACTCTATAATAAGGTATATAGATATAGAGATAAGGTTAAGCAGTCAAGTGTACTGCTTTCATAAGTAGCCTATGAACAATCGTATAACCATCTCGCATTGCACCTTTACACAGATCACGTACTCCATTCACAGCTAGCTATTACATATCAAAGTTCTGAATAAACTCATTACTAACCTATATGGGGTGATCGCACTTGAAGCAATGGTTGAAGAACAGACGCAAAGGTTACGGCAAAAAGTTGGTTTCCATCCATGCGTGGAATGCCTGGATTGTTGTGATCCTTGCTATAACAGGTCTTATGCTGGTAGGCGGCTTTTGGCGAGAGATACTCGGAATTGGACGTGTCTGGTTAAAATGGCTACATATCATCGTTGGGCTAGCTATGCTGGCACCCGTAGTATATTACTTAATTTTGGCCGGAAAGCACTGGAAGCAGCTTCGTAATAGACCTTGGCAAAGGGTGAACACCATCTTTGTTCTTGCGCTGCTGGTAGGCTGGCTACTCTCGGGTATTGTATTATGGCAGTTCAAGCTGGCTGGACCTCGATGGTCGAATGCTGCACTTTTGATCCATGACCTGCTGACTTGGGTGGGCCTACCTTATATTATCTATCACTCCATCACTCGGACCAAATGGTTAAAGGATCCTGCACGTCGTGCGGTTAAAACCACTACAACTTCAACACGAACTCAAAATACAGCTGACCCATCTGATTCAATATCGGATGAAAAAGAAACTCCGGCTGCTATATCTTCTTCCCAGTTTGATCGCAGTTCCGAGAGAGATCCCCTCAAATCAGAGGAGCGACCTCAACCGTTGTATACACGACGAGCTTTCATCCGTTCTGCTGTGGGGGTTGGCCTCGCCGTGACTCTTGGTCCTACTTTTATATCCTGGGTAGGACGAAATCTCAAGATCGATAACAGTATTGATAGCATGCTGGAAAACGACCCTAACCGTATGGTTCCTCTACCACAACCGCTGTCTGCCTCTTCACCTCCCATTGGAGGCGGAGCTGAAGGTCATTTCCGCGTATATACGGTTACGCCTATACCGTCCTTCTCCAATGCTAACTGGTTTTTCCGAATTGATGGACTGGTTGAACGGGCACAGGTTTGGAATTGGGAACAATTCGTGAAGCTGACGCGCACCGTACAGGTTAGTGATTTTCACTGTGTAACGGGCTGGTCTGTATATAAGAATACCTGGGAAGGTATCTCTCTTGCACAGCTTTTGAAACAAGCCGGGGTCAAACCGGAAGCTCACAGTGTGAAATTTTATTCCGGTGATGGTGTGTATACGGATGCCATTACGATGGATCAAGCGCAAATGGAAGATATTATGGTCGCTGTCATGCATGATGGCAAACCCATCCCGGCTGATCTTGGCGGTCCGGTGCGGCTTGTTATTCCTCAGATGTATGCCTATAAATCGGTAAAATGGTTAAATCGTATTGAACTCATCGACAGCGAACATATCGGTTACTGGGAAGAACGAGGATATGATAAGGATGCATGGCTTACAGGCGCATCTCAGCGCATCCCTAACAATTTAAGTGGATCATGATGAGATAAGATAAGATTGGTGAGCGTTCTTTCGTTGTGAAAATAATTCAATAAATAGCAAAAGCCCCCGATCACATATTCGTGTCTTCGGGGGCTTTTTTTCTTTTTCCTCATTATGAACTCTCTGATTACACTTTAACCCTGTGGGTTCAAAAGACGTACAAGTTCGTCCTCATCCTCAATCGTAGGAATGCCAAGATCATGGGCTTTGGTTAGTTTACTACCTGCCTTCTCTCCGGCAATAACCAAATCTGTCTTTTTCGACACACTGCCAGTCACCTTCGCTCCGAGCGCTTCCAGTCTTTGCGTTGCCTCTTCCCGCGTCAATTGATGCAGCGTTCCGGTCAAGACGACCGTTTTACCACTGAAGAAGGAATCTTCCACAACAGCAACGGCTGGTGCCTCAGGTGCCTGAGCTTTCACACCTAAGTTGAGCATTTTCTCAATTGCAGCCTGTGTAAACGGATCTGCAAAAAAGTTTACGATGCTCTCTGCCACAATACCACCGACGTCGGGTAGTTCAACCAGTTCTTCCACAGTTGCATTCATAATGGCGTGCAGATCTCGATAATGATCAGCGAGCATGCGCGTTGTCGATTTACCTGTGTTCGGAATACCCAGTGAGTATAAGAAGGAAGCCAAGTCTCTATCTTTACTAAGCTCAAGCGCAGCGATAAGGTTGTTCGCTTTCTTTTCCCCAAACCGCTCCAGCTTCACCAGATCATCAAACTGTAACGTATACAGATCGGCAGGCTCACGTACGTTCAATTCATCATACAACTGAATCGCTGTTTTCTCACTGAACGTCTCGATGTCCATAGCATCACGGGAAGCAAAATGGGAAATACGTGCCACCGTTTGTGGTTTACACGCAAGTCTATTGTTACAGAACAGATGCGCTCCGCGTTGCTCCAGTGGGAATCCACATGCTGGACACTGCTCAGGGAAGACGATCTCCTCACCATCACTCTCCTCCGTCACTTTACCCAGAATCTCAGGAATGACGTCGTTGGAGCGACGGATAAAGACCCGTGTGCCCAGAGCAAACTTCAGATTTTTGCGCTCAATATCGCCGACATTGTTCAGAGTACAGTTCTGTACCGTTACCCCGGCAAGTTCAACCGGTTCCACGCGTGCCAGCGGAGTTACTTTGCCAGTACGACCCACATTCCATACCACAGCGTTAAGAACCGTCGTGGTCTCTTCTGCCTCGAATTTGTATGCCACCGCCCAGCGAGGGAATTTATCGGTATAACCCAGCACTTCGCGGGTGCGCATGTCCGTAATTTTGATAACAGCTCCATCGATCAGATAGTCCAGCTGACCCCGGTTCTCCTGAATCGCAGCCAATTGTTCCATCACATCATCAAACTCATGGAAATAAGTAATCGATGGATTCACTTTGAAGCGGTTCTCACGCAGGAAGTCCATCATCTGCTGATGATTGGCAAACTGAATGTCATCCGAATAACCTACGTTATAAAAGTAAGCATTTAGCCGACGCTCAGCCGTCGCCTTCGGATTCAAGTTACGCAGCGCTCCTGCTGCTGCATTCCGCGCATTCTTGAGTGGCTCTGCCGCCGTCTCATTATATCGTTCCAAGACAGACAGATTCATGATACCTTCACCTTGTACTTCAATTGTACCGCTTGTATAAGGAATTTTTAGCGGAACGGATCGGATCGTTCTCACCTGTGCCAAGATCCCTTCGCCTACGGTACCGTTCCCTCGTGTAGAGGCTTGCACTAACTCACCGTTGGTGTACGTCAGGTTCAGCGTCAATCCGTCAAACTTTAACTCAATGACATAACCTGGTTCCGGTAAAGGCGTATCGGGATTTTTACTGTTATAGTCATTAATCAGTTTCAGTACACGGGTATTCCAGCTGCGCAGCTGCTCAATATTCTGTGCTTTGTCCAGACTCCATAAGGAGGATAAGTGGCGATGTGGGGTAAACCCCTTGAGCAGTTCGCCGCCCACACGCTGTGTTGGAGAATCAGGCAGAACCATGCCGCTTTCCTGTTCCAGCGTAACCAGTTCATCGTACAGAAGATCATACTCCTTATCGCTGATCTGTGGCTGATCCATCGTGTAGTACTGATAATTATGCTGGTTCAGCTCGGTAACAAGTTGCTCCATCCGGTGCATCGGGTCCATACAGGGCCATCCCTCCGTTAATTTGATCTATATATGTAGAACGAATACTCCTATTGCACGTGAACTCCGATAACAGAATAACGTTCCATCGTTGATATCACTACATAATTTCAATGAATGAATATCCACACTGACACTCCGATAACAGAATAACTTTCTGATCGCTGTTATCCCCGGACTTCTTTTAATCCATTTTAAAAGGTGGAAATCCGGGGATAAAGGCGAACGCTATGCTTCTTCAAGTTATTTCTGCTCTCTCTGTTATCGTGCAAAAGGAGGTTTCGTTCTTATTCTACTTTCGTAATTGGGGCAAATCCGGCAAGCAAACGTTTCACACCCACCGGAGCCGGGAAGGCAATCTGCAGTTCGGTATCATTACCTGTCCCTTTGACCGCAACAATGGTGCCTGTCCCCCATTTGCCATGCTGCACTTTATCTCCTGCCTTGAATCCTGCTTCACCATCAGAAGCTACCGGCTTGGAAGCAGAGGATGGCGTAGAATATGTTGGGCGGGAGACACTTGTGGTCACACGCGAAGTTGGCGTGGATGAGGTAGCAGATGAACCGCTTTTACTTTGGTGATCGAACAGCTTGGTGCCACCACCGAAGTTACTTCCTCCACTAGAGCCTAACCCACGTCCACCATATGAGCCTCCTCCGCTACTGCCACGGCGGTAACGATCACGAGCCATGGAGGTGTCTTCCTTCAGCTCATCCGGAATTTCATCCAGGAAGCGGGAAGGCGGGTTCGCTGTTGTACGTCCAAACAACGTCCGCATCTGTGCACAAGACAGGAAAAGTTGCTCTTCCGCACGGGTGATCCCTACATAAGCAAGTCGGCGTTCTTCCTCCAGCTCTTCATTGTCCATAAAGGCACGGCTATGCGGGAAGACTCCTTCCTCCATACCTACGATAAAGACAACCGGGAACTCCAGACCTTTGGCGCTGTGCATGGTCATCAGGGTAACCGCGTCGCTCTGATCCTCTTCATCATCGTTCATGCTGTCGATGTCAGCAATCAATGCAAGATCGGTGAGGAACGACACGAGCGTTTTATCTTCATTATTTTTCTCAAATTCCATCGTTACCGACAGGAACTCTTCAATGTTCTCCAGCCGTGCACGGGATTCGAGTGTGTTTTCATTTTGCATCTCAAGACGGTATTGGCTCATCTCAAGAATCTTCTCGGTCAATTCAGTTACAGACAGATACTCTACCATCTGATGCAACGCAGCGATCATGTCATAGAACTCCACCAGCGCATTCCGCGTACGACCAGCAAAACCAAGATCATCTACGACCTGAAGCACACGGAAAATAGAAATTCCACGCTCCCCTGCCGCAGCCGCGAGCTTCGCTACTGTTGTATCACCAATGCTACGTTTTGGTACATTAATGATCCGTGTAAGACTGATATCATCGTCGGGGTTGGATAACAGGCGCAGATACGCCAGAATGTCCTTGATCTCTTTACGATCATAGAACTTGATGCCGCCGACAATCTGATACGGAATATCAGACTTGATCAGAATTTCCTCTATAACCCGGGACTGAGCGTTGGTACGGTACAAAATGGCATGGTTCTGATAGGATTTGCCGTTCTTCACATTTTTACTAATCTCAGAGGTAACAAAATACCCCTCATCATGCTCGGAATCCGCACGGTACACCTTGATCTTCGAACCACCCTCTTTGTCCGTCCACAGTTTCTTCGGTTTACGCCCTGTATTCAGGCCGATCACTTCATTCGCTGCATTCAGGATATTGGAAGTTGAACGATAGTTCTGCTCCAGCAAAATCGTACTTGCTTCAGGGTAATCTTTCTCAAAGTTCAGGATATTGCTGATATCCGCCCCACGCCAGCGATAGATCGACTGGTCACTATCCCCTACAACGCAGATGTGATGGTGACTGTCAGCGAGCATGCGGCACAGCATGTACTGTGCACGGTTCGTATCCTGATACTCGTCCACGTGAATGTATTGGAATTTCTTTTGGTAAAAGTCGAGGACTTCCGGCACTTCTTTGAACAGTTGAATGGTCTGCATAATGAGATCGTCGAAATCAAGTGAGTTGTTGGCTCTTAACTTTTTCTGATACATCTTATATACCTTCGCCACAATACCCTCGAAATAGTCTCCCGACTGCTTCTCATATTGCTCCGGACTGATCAGTTCATTCTTGGCCGTGCTCATCATGGATTGAACTGCTTTGGGCTCGAATTTCTTGGTATCGATATTCTGATCTTTCATACAGCTACGAATTACAGATAATTGGTCCGATGAGTCCAAAATACTGAAGTTGGAGGTAAAGCCAATACGTTCAATGTCACGGCGCAAAATACGCACGCACATGGAGTGGAACGTGGATACCCATATGTCGCGGCCTTGGGAGCCACCAACTAGTTGGGATATACGATCTTGCATCTCACGGGCGGCTTTGTTCGTAAATGTAATCGCTAAAATGCCCCACGGGGGTGCCTTCCGTGTTGCAATAAGGTAGGCAATCCGGTGTGTCAGCACCCGCGTCTTGCCGGAGCCGGCTCCGGCCATAATCAGCAGCGGGCCATCCGTCGCCTCGACGGCTTGCCGTTGAGGGGTGTTAAGCCGTGCAACGGCATCATGTATATTTACAGGTTGCATGCATGCATGCTCCTTTCGTTGGTTGGTCGGTATAAATGATCTATCCATTACACTTGAACTTCGATTGCAGCATCATCTTCCGATCGTCGTTATCCCCAGATTTTTTGATTCCCTTTATCGAAAGGGAAAATCCGGTGATAAATACGAACACTTCGTTTCTTCAGATTGCTTCTGCACTCTCCGTTTCTGTGTAAACATAGTCCCTCTATACGAATTTCTTAGTAAAAAAAGAACAAAATCAGGTAATAGAAGTATGCTTAGGATTTAGCTTTCTTACAGAAAGCTTTTAACGAGCATGTCGTTTCTCCAGCTCACTTCTCTCCTCTTCGTTCTCGTGTAAACGACATTACGCTCATATAACTTCTTTAATTAGTAAGGGCAAAGTTCTATTTTAACAGATCATAAGGGGAAAATGGGGGAATGGTAAACTAAACCGATTAAATGGTTCCTTTTACAGCCAACACCGTCTCAAGTGCCTTAGTTAAATCGCTGTACACAATGTTACCTACCACGACAGTATCTGCCACCTGGGCAGCTTGCGTGGCTTTCTCCGGATCATCAATTCCGCCGCCGTAGATAAGGTGTGCCCGATCCAATTGTCTGTGTGTCTCACCAACAAGCTCCATATCTCCGAACGTTCCGCTGTACTCCATGTATACAATTGGAAGATTGAGCAGACGCTCCGCAGCCTGGGCGTATGCCACCGCAGCTCCTGTCGTAAGATCCGTATCTGCACCAGTCAACCGTGCTACCGTGGAGTTTGCATTCAGGACGATATAACCCTCAGCAATAAGCAGATCCCAAGGAATAAGATAACCATAACGCTCTATGGCTTGCTGGTGGTGCCCAATCATCCATTTGCTGTCCGTTGCATTCAGGACCATTGGGATCAAATAGCCATCAAAGCCGGGAACAACAGCCTCTAGGTCGGATACTTCAAGCACGCATGGCAACTCATAACGACGCACACGGGACATCAGGTCTACCGTGTTATCATAGGTAATTCCGGAAGATCCGCCGACGATAATTGCATCGGTCCCCGACATGCAGACCAGATCGAGTTCTTCGTCCGTAATCTCCCGGTCCGGGTCAAGCTTAAATACATGTCTCCACTGCTTAATCATGTCTATCAACGAACATTCCTCCAGAGGTTCTTCTGCATCCTAAAAAGCTTGTAAACTAAGTCTAAGTCAGCAGACAGTGAGTGTCAATGTTCGTATAAAAAGGGGAACAGAAAAACATGTATTTTTACGGTTTCCAGGCAAAACGTGTATTCATCTCATCCAGTTCCTGCTCCGTCAGCACGTCCGAGTATACCCCGTACACGCCCCATTTCTCATAGTTAGCCACCTGTTCAGTGTCATTGATAGTATGCACGTAGGTGACTGAGCCTGCACTATTCAGCTTGGCGACGAAATTCTGGTTTACTTTATATTCCGGCATAGTCACGGCATCAATATCATTCTTTTGTACAAAATCAACAACCTGAGCTTCTGTATCCTGTGTGGCATATAACGTATAGATAATGGAAGGGAATGCATAGACTTCTTTCACCGTTTCGAGCATCGGTTCGTTATAGATCTGTACAACCACCCGGTCCAGCACGGATGGATCATGTTCTTTGGCTGCATCCACGAGGGATCTTAACACCTGCTGAATATCCTCATCCTTCTGTTCCTTGGTGTCAGTTACGATATACATATCCGGATACTCGGCCAGTACATCTATAATGCCATCGGCATCCATGGGTTGATACATGCCTAAAATAGGCGTATTCATAAATTCATCATGTGTCAGTGCCCCGGCTTGTTTATCCTCCGGAAGCTCTTCGTCTTGTCCTAGCATTTTGCTCATATTAGCGGTCCATTCATGTCTGGCTACGGCTTTGCGATCCGATGTTAACATAAAGTCGATCTCAAATACACGTGTGCCTTTCTCGTAATTGGCAATCATCGCTTCATAGGCGTTGGTATATGGTTGATCACGAATGCTGCCCATCGCATGGGCGATTAATCTATAAGCGGTAAATCCGTCCCGTTGTTCCTCACTCTCGCTTTCATAGGCGAAAAAGAGTGTGCCCACGGTAACGATCAGTAGTATTAACACGGCGGCAATGCGTTTCATATCACATTCACATCCTCAGTACCTTTTTGTTAGCTAACTACCCGAATTGAGGAGGTGCAAAACAAAATAGCCGCCCGAAGGCGGCTGTTAATTGGTGGTATGCAAGATTAAATGAATAATGAATCTCAATAAGCATTTTTAAGGCCTTTGCGAATAGTCTCCCATATGATTTTGATATCGAATAATAAAGACCAGTTTTCAATATAAAAGATATCTTGTTCAATTCGATCCTCGATTGAGGTATCTCCTCGTAGTCCCTTGCTCTGTGCCAGCCCCGTGATTCCAGGGCGGACATGGTGTTTGATCATATATTTAGGAATTTCATCCCGGAATTGATTCACGTAGTATGGACGTTCTGGCCGAGGACCAACAACACTCATATGGCCTAATAGGACGTTGAAAAATTGAGGTAGCTCATCTAGGCTTGTGCGTCTTATAAAAGTTCCAAAAGCCGTTCGTCGCGGGTCATTCTTGGTGGACCACCCTGTGTCCATTGTGCCCTCAGGAATGACTTTCATCGAGCGGAATTTGAACATCATGAAGTTGCGTCGGTTAAGTCCTACTCGCTCTTGTTTGAAGATGACTGGTCCTGCAGAAGTCAATCTTACTCCTACCGCGACAACGAGCATTACCGGAGAAGTTAACAGAATCGCCACTAGCGAGAACACTATGTCAAAGGTTCGCTTCATCAATCGGTTCACCGCAATATCCAGCGGAATATCACGGACATTAATCATGGGCATACCCGCAAAGTTGTCGAAATGAGGCCGTGCTGGCAAGTAATCAAAGAAATCAGGAATGATTAGTGTCCGGACCCCTGCCTTCTCACACACATTGATAATATGCGAATACTTATCATGAGCATCCAGAGGTAATGCCAGAATGACTTCATCAACAAGATGCATAGACAAGAACTCTTCCAGTTCATCGATTCGGCCAAGAATGGGTTTGTATCTTTTCTGTTCACTCTGATCCCAGTGACGATAATCATCCATAAATCCAGTTACTTCATATCCAAGTTCGGGATAATTTTTAAGGTTGTCATAGAAACGCTTGCCCAGTGATCCAGCACCAAGGATGAGCACAAACTGACGATTGAAGCCTTTTTTACGCAAGCGTTTCAGCTGCACTTTCACTATATAGCGATAGATCAGTGTGAATGATATATTGCCAATCATATACATGGCAAGATATGCACGAGAGATGTTTACTTCCTTGAAAAAGAACATCAGGCTCATTAGCATGAAGAAGGCTATGCCATGAGACTGGACGATTTTCCAAAGTTCGTCTACAAATCGTTTTTTTCGCTTGGCTATATACAGAGAGGACATCAGTCCTGTGATAATGGTAAGAACTGCGTAAACCAAGCTCCACATCATATACTTCTCTATAGGTAGTGGATTTTGGTTCGTTAACAGGTCACTCTCAAATTTCAGCCACCAGGCTAGCAAAAATGAAATCTGAATCACGCCAAAATCAGCCGCAATATACAATTGAGTTAGAAATCGTTGATTACGCCGAATCATGGGTTCACCTCGGAAGATGCTTCATTCTCCGCTCTCATGCGGGTTGCAGTCTGCCCTTGTCGAGAAGGAAGGGACAATTTGCTGCGCAGCAGGGACAAAGTAAATTTGAGAGAGATGCCCACCCACACAGCTGTATTCTTGAGTAGATTGTACTTCTTCGCGTAGTGTTTGCGGTGGAACACCCACATCGCTCTATGAAACTCATACGTTATTTTCAAAGGTTTACGACGAGCACTGCCGCCCTTATAGTGCACAATATATGTACGCGGATAATAAAAAATGCCCCATCCCGCTTCTTTGATGCGATAACACCAGTCAATATCTTCTCCATACATAAAGAACGTCTCATCCAACCCGCCAACCTGCTCAATCGTCTCACGCCGCACTAGCATGAACGCACCGACAAGACAGTCTACAGGATATTCATCATCCGGGCTCAAATGTCCCAGTTGATATTGATTAAACTTCGGCCGATCAGGGAAAAGACGAGAAATACCGAATGCATAATAAAATGAAGCCGATGGTGTAGGAAATCCACGCTTACAAGCCTTATCCAAGGAGCCATCAGGCAGGATGACTTTGCAGCCAGATGCTCCCATCTCAGGATGGCGATCCATGAATCCGATCATCGTTTGCAGCGTATCCAGCTGAACGACCGTGTCCGAATTGAGGAGCAGGATATAGCGTCCTTTGGCTACTTCCATTCCTTGATTATTGGCAACAGCGAAGCCTGTGTTATGGTTATTGGCAATCAATTGTACACTTGGGTAAACCTCACGGATAGCTTCCACTGAGCCATCATGCGAAGCATTATCGATAACAATGATTTCAAGGCGATAGGAGGTGTGAGTAGCATACACTGAAGCCAGACAATCCAGCGTCAGCTGACGGGTGTTGTAGTTGACGATGATGATGCTGGCGTCTGGGGGGTGAACTATGTTGCTGATTTCCGATCCTACCCGCGGAGCACCTATGAATCCAGTCATTGTGTAAAAACTCCTGACATTTTTTGCTGTAACAACAGAATTTGATATTCACGAATCATAAAAATCCTTTTTATGAATTCTAATACTAATACTTATTTATTGAAAGTATAGCATATTATTCTGAAAGAGAGGAAAGGAGATCTATCGCAATTACCACATCATACTAAAATAAACAAACCATTCTCCACTTAATCTTTGAAGGTTGGTCATATTATTAACTCTGCCAACTGAATTTTGATCTAATACGGATTCATGCATGTATCGGATTGCATTAAGGCCTACTTTATTTATTATCTATCCTTTTTTGGTAATATGTTGTTCCTGCTTTAATAAAGGAATTGTCTTCTATAGTGTTTCCGTTAATAATTATAGAGGAGGCCCCTAAGAAACAATTACTACCCACATGAACAAACCCGCAAATGTTTACTCCTGGTGAAAAGAAACTATTATCCCCAATTGTTGAATCGTGATTTATGATTACACCTGGCCAAATAAAGTTCGCTTCCCCCAACTGAACATTGAAATCTACAACTGAACCAACAGAAATTATGGTTCCCCTTCCAATACTAGCTGATTTACTGACATATGCTCTAGGGTGAATCAGCGATACCACTTCGTAACCCTGATTGATGATTTTCTCGTATACATCCCACCTGGCTGCCAAATTGTTGTATCCAATGGCTATTGCAATTTCATATTCATTTGGACTATATTTTTTGATAACATCCTCAAAAGAGCCGAGAACTTCCGTCCCTCCATTGAAATCATCAATAAATCCAATAAAATTATGCCCGCACTCCAGAACGAGTTCTCTAACATAACAGGCAAAACTTTGTGAACCATAAATAATCACATTTTTTTCCTTCATCAACTTCCACCACCTCAGTAAATCCCATAACATATTGGCATATTATTAATTTCATACGTGGTCCTTACCACATTAAAAATAAGGTGCATAAGATATATTGTTTTTAACAGCTTGCTTACGCCATTTGCCCAATCTACACGGCCTTCCAAACACTAAACCATTTTACTCAGTGCCAGACTTGGTGTGTAAGATAACTACTATAGAAAGTTCTTTCACTACACTCCATTTTGTTTGGTGACTAAACTATAGATTACGGTAGCTATTTATTAATATCCTCCCATACTTTAACCTCTTCGGAAAAAGCATGGAGGATCTACTAAAACAAAGTACCAACTAAATATGATGGATTTAATCTTTTAATTTTGAAATCAAAAAACTTTTCAATCCTTCACGCCAAGGACGCAAATCGTTAAAACTGTTAGTCCGAATAGACAAATGGTCTATCACTGAGTTGCGTGGGCGTGGTGCCGGACGCGGAAAATTTTCGGTTGTACATGGCTCTAATTTTGCTTGAATGCAGATCCCCGCTACAGCTTGCGCTTCCTCAAAAATTGCTTGCGCGAACTCATACCAAGTGCAGGCCCCGCTGTTGGATGCATGATATACACCATACTTCTCCGTCACCATGAGCTCAAGTAGTACCCCAACCAAATCCACGGTATACGTTGGTGATCCTTTTTGGTCATCGACTACTTGCAGTTTGGGCTTTTCTTGACCAAGCTTCAGCATCGTTTCGACAAAATTATTGCCATGAAGTCCGTATACCCAGGATGTCCGCACAATAAACCATCTTGACGACAACGTCTGTACCAGTAATTCTCCAGCTCGCTTGGACTTCCCATATACGCTTTGTGGGTTGGTATTGTCATACTCCTGATAAGGCTTATTCGAACTACCGTCAAAGACATAGTCTGTACTGATGTAGATGAGCTTCGCTCCTACCTTTTCTGACGCTACGGCAACATTGCGGGTTCCCACCGCATTCACCGTATAAGCTCTATCTGTATCTGTTTCAGCAGCATCAACAGCTGTAAAAGCAGCACAATGGATGACCACCTCTGGTCCATATGAAACGATGACGTCATTAACCTTTGATTGATCAGTAATATCCATCTGATCACGGTTGCATGCTAGAACGGAATGTCCCTCCTTTTCCAAAAGCAGCACTACATCCCGTCCTAGTTGTCCGCTAGCCCCTGTAACTAGTACCTTCATTGCTTCGCATCTCCCAAGCGAGAGCCGTATTGTTTGGAGTAATACTGTTGGTAAACACCCGATTGTATCCGCATCCACCACTCTTTGTTGTCCAGATACCATTGAATGGTCTCCTTGATACCTGTCTCAAACGTGTGCTTCGGCTTCCAGCCGAGCTCGGACATCATTTTGGTCGGATCGATGCCATATCTGCGGTCATGTCCAGGACGATCCTGTACATATTTAATCAAAGACTCTGGTTTGCCAAGCTGCTCCAGAATGGTTTTTACAATGTGCACATTGGTCCTCTCGTTATTGCCGCCAATATTGTACACCTCACCATCCCGTCCCTGGTGGATAACCAGATCGATAGCACTACAATGATCTTCAACATAGAGCCAATCCCGAATATTCAAGCCGTCTCCATATACAGGCAAGGCCTCATCTGCCAAGGCACGGGATATCATCAGCGGTATCAACTTTTCAGGAAACTGGTAAGGACCATAGTTGTTGGAACAGCGAGTTATGTTCACTGGCAGCTCAAAGGTTTCATGATACGCTCTTACAAGTAGGTCTCCACCTGCTTTGGACGCCGAATACGGACTGTTAGGCTGCAGCGGCGTCTCCTCCTTAAACAAACCTGTAGGACCGAGCGAACCGTAGACCTCATCCGTTGATACCTGGACAAACTTGGTGACGTTATGTTTTTTGGCTGCTTCTAGCAGTGCTAGGGTACCATTCACATTGGTCCGCACAAACACATCTGGTTCCAGAATGCTTCGATCCACATGTGATTCCGCAGCAAAGTTAACAACTACATCTATGCCTTGACCGATCAGGAGATCCATCTTGACAGTATCTGTAATGTCAGCTTTGATAAAGGTATGCCGCGTATTACCCTCGAGTTTCTTCAGGTTTTCTAGATTTCCTGCATACGTCAAGGCGTCCACATTGATAATTTCATAATCCGGGTGCCTCTGCAGCATATACATCACAAAATTGCTTCCAATAAATCCGGCACCGCCGGTAACGAACAGCTTCATAACATCGAAACCTCCTGTATCTCACTATCCAAAATTAAAGTTGATCTCTGCATCATGCAAAATCGGGTGTTTCTCGTCCTTCACCGATAAAATAGGATTGGAAATAGGCCAATCTATTCCAAGTGCCGGATCATTCCATAATATGCCACGGTCATCTTCCGGGGAATAGTATTCGTCCACTTTGTACAAGACTTGGGTGTTTGGTACGAGAGTACAAAATCCATGAGCAAAGCCCTTTGGTACAAGTAACTGTCGATAGTTATGCTCACTTAGAATAAACCCTTCCCACTGTCCAAATGTTGGCGAACCTCTACGAATATCTACAATTACATCATAGATTCCTCCAGAAATGACTCGAATGAGCTTCGTCTGTGCTTTGGGGTTTAGCTGATAGTGCAAACCGCGTAATACGCCAGCCTGTGCGGACAAGGATTGGTTATCTTGCACAAAGTGGTAGTTGAGTCCATGCTGCTGCATGTGCTGATCATTATAACTTTCCATAAAAAAACCACGATGATCCCCGTGAACCATCGGTTCCAGTAGACTGGCTCCTTGCAGCTTCAAAGGAGTTACTTTCATGAGCAGGTTCCCCCTGACTTAAATTTTCAGTTTACCAAACTCTTCGCTAAAAATTAGATCTTGGGCAAGTTCATTGGCTTTAGCCAGTGATGCATGCGTACCTGCATCTGTCCACCAACCTTGAAGGACATCGTATGTAAGCTGCCCTTTTTCAATATATGCATTATTAACATCTGTGATCTCCAATTCACCTCTTCCAGATGGTTTTAATGTCTTTATAATGTCAAACACATTGTGATCAAACATATATATCCCTGTTACAGCAAAATTACTTTTGGGTTTTTCGGGTTTTTCTTCGATAGATAAAATACGATCTTCCTGGATTTCAGGTACTCCAAATCGATTTGGATCATTAACCTCCTGTATGAGAATTTTAGCACCGTTAGCTTGAGCTTTAAAATTTTCAACAAAGGGTCCTATATCATCCGCAAATACATTGTCACCTAGAATGACAACCATTTTTTCACTCGCTACAAATTGTTTAGCCAGATTCAAAGCCTGAGCGATTCCTCCAGCTTCATCCTGTACTTTGTAAGTAAAAGAAACATTCATCTCGCTACCACTGCCCAGTAGATTAACTACATCTCCCATATGTTCTTTACCCGTGACGATGAGTATATCTTCTATCCCTGCCAATTTAAGTTTATAAACAGAATGAAAAATCATAGGGTATTTACCGACGGGGAGTAAGTGCTTATTGGTTACTTTAGTTAAGGGGTACAAGCGAGAACCAGTACCACCTGCAAGAATTATACCCTTCATTTTAAAAACACCCTTCTATTAATGGTAAAAATTATATATTGCTTCAATAACTTTACCAATATTATTGTCATCTATATTATAATACATTGGAAGTCTTAGGATTTTGTCGCTTTCTGAAGTTGTAAATTTATCCACTCCATGAAACCTGCCAAATTGTAAGCCACCAGCTGATGAGTGTAACGGAATGTAATGAAAAACGCTTTGAATTTCTTTACTTTTTAAAAATTGAATTAATCGTGTTCTTTCCTCCAGCGATTTACACTTGATATAAAACATATGGGCATTATGTTCACATTCAACGGGGATAAAAGGAAGTTTGATTAATTCCTCCTGTTGTAATTGCTCTAAGCCAGTGTAATATTTAGTCCAGCTCTCTTTGCGACTGTCATTAATAACGTCCGCCATTTGCAATTGAGCGTACAAAAACGCAGCATTTATTTCGCTGGGTAAATAGGAAGACCCTATATCTACCCAAGTATATTTATCTACTTGACCTCTAAAAAAAAGGGAACGGTCTGTTCCTTTTTCTCTGATTATTTCTGCTCGTTCCACGAACGATGAATCATTCACAAGTAAGGCCCCGCCTTCCCCGCAATTGTAGTTCTTGGTCTCATGAAAACTATAACAACCCAAATGCCCAATACTACCTAGGTACCTGCCCTTGTATCGACTCATAACCCCTTGTGCTGCATCTTCAATAACAAGCAGGTTATACTTCTTTGCTATCTCCATAATCGTGTCCATTTCACAAGACACTCCTGCATAATGAACGGGAACTATAGCTTTAGTTCGTGTAGTTATCGCAGCCTCGATCAATGTTTCATCAATATTCATCGTATCTGGACGAATATCGACAAACACAATGTTTGCACCCCTTAAAGCAAAAGCATTAGCTGTTGAAACAAATGTATAAGAAGGAAGAATCACTTCATCTCCTTCTTTAATATCAGCTAATATAGCCGCCATCTCCAGGGCATGGGTACAAGAAGTTGTCAACAATGTTTTAATCGTATCGAATTTAGATGCCATCCATTGGCTGCTTAATTTGGTGAACTCTCCATCCCCAGAAAACCGGCGATTTTCAACAACTCTCTGGATATACTCTTGTTCTTTACCAGTAACTCCAGGTACATTAAATAGTATCATGAGAAAAAAAGCCCCTATCGTTTAAATTCATCAAACAACCTCATAAATTAAATATAATTACCCCGGCAATAATGAAGAAACTTGCAATAATCTTTTGTTTAGTAAACCTCTCTTTTAAGAAAATATATGAAAATAGCAGAGTACCCACATAGTTAAGTGCAATGATTATAGTGAAATTTTTCAAAGCTATGAATTTCAACAAATATACCGACAACACGGTCGATATCAAGAAGAGCATATACCCCGCCACTATAGGAAGATTAATAGACACTATAGCCTTATTCTTCTTTCCTTTTACTGCACCTACCTTCAGCAAAATTTGAGCAAAGCTGTTGATTAAAATCAATAAGGCACTAACCAATAGAATCATGATTTTTCGCTCTTTATATTTAGGATAATGATGCCTGTCATAATAGTAAGCACTCCGATTATATTATTAAAAGTAACTTCTTCATGAAACAAAAAATAGCTAAAGGCAACAATAATAATATTGTTTAGTGCAGTTAATGGATATGCAAAGGACAGGTCTAGATCCTTTAATGTACGCTGCCAAAAAATGGCTTGAAAAAACAAGCAAGCTACAGACAATATATAATAACTATTTGTAAAAACCAGTAACACATGACCTTCTCCCACAGTATCTGCTGCAAACTTTGAAAAAAGGGAAGCAGTAGATTGAAAAATTATGCTTAATAAAAGGAAAAGATAGCTTTTTCTTATTTCAAATTTCATTTTCTCTCCAGCCCCAAATATAATAGGAAGCATCCGATCCAGTCTGGAATAACAAATCAAAAATCGTGACATAGTGATCAAAAGGAGGGTGAAATTGATTGTATTCTGGATAATGGTTGTAATCCTTATATACTAACTCAATCCCTTCTTCTTCAAAACGAGCATCGTCAATATAGTCCTTGGCAGCGGGCCCTGAAACGTAAAGATCCGTTTCAGATTTGTGGAGCAGTTCCATTAATCTGTCTAATTTTTTCCCTTCACTTCTAAACTCCCTTGAATCCTTAAACGTTGTTGAAACACCTAATATATCTTTAGAAATATATCGAATTAAATATTGATTGAGCTCGGATAGACTGCTCCATTTTTGTTCCAAATAAACATGCTCAAGAAAATCTTTATACAATTTAAAATACGGCGCTTTTGAATACAACGCACTTATCGTTTTATAGTGCTTTACATTCCAATTCGAATTAGGCAACATCACTTCACAGATCAAGGAATCATTCGAATTATTCACGGGGATTGTAAGCCACTGAGCACCCGTCGTGCTTTTGACTTTATTGCGATTTCTCCAATCGTTTTTTGTATACTGAACATCGTCATAGAAGATGAATGTATCCACATCATTAATGATATCGAAATAGCCTTTCCACGGTAAATAATTCGATTGAAGCACAGCTACTTTGTTCATAATTCATCCTCACTTATTTTTATACTTAAAACATTCACGCCCACTTATCCCCATTTACACCAATCCCATATATTTGGATAAACAATCCTTTAATTCCAATCACGTTTTGCTTCCCTGTTCATATACTTTTCTAACAACAGAGACTGGCCGATCTTTAGTCTCATTGAAAATTTTGGATACATAGACCCCTACTACTCCTACGGAAAAAATAATAAGACCACTCATTAACCATATAGAAACCATAACACTAGTCCATCCACCTATCACCGATTGGAAAAACACCTTTCGGAACACTAAAAATATAGCATAGACGAACGAGAAAAAAGCAATTAAAGAACCACTTGCCATAATAAGCAGAAGAGGCCTGCTGCTAAAAGAAGTAACCCCATCCATCATGAGTGTCAACTTCCTAATTAAATTATAGGAACTTGAGCCTTTGTAAGTCTTTTTTATGGCATAAGACTTCTGTCTGTACCCTACTTTTTCAAACATCGCTGCCAAGAAAACGTTTTGATCTTTGAACTCCAATAGACTACTCACATAACGTTTAGTCATTATACGAATCGTACAAGGGTTTTTAGGGATTTTTTCATCCGAAATCGAATTAAAGAACTTATAAAACAAATCCCCAGCGATCCTTCTATAGAAGGTCCCTTCTCTTTCGCGCTGTACCCCGTAAATAACATCGTATTCTCCGTTACCCCGTAACCATTCATTATAAAACAATTCCAGATTCTCGGGTTCCTCTTCTAGGTCACAATCCAACAAAAATATCAAATCACCTCTAGCATAAGAAAGTCCACTTAAAATGGCCTTATGATGACCAAAATTTTTAGATAAATCTATTACTTTCACACAAGGATCCTGTTGTTGAATTTTTACTGCTACATCTAGTGAGTTATCCGGAGAACCATCATTTACCATGATAATTTCATGGGACAATCCAAGTTTAGTGATATTTCCTTTTATTCTTGAATAAAATTCAGGAAGATAGGCGGCGGAACGGTACATTGTAGTAACAATAGATATTTTCATTTAGGATACTCCTTTTAAACACTATCGAGGTGTTATATTTGTAACCAATACCCCGAGTTCCCTTATGTCATTATTGATTCCTGACTTTTGGGGAGTAAATGAGGAATTTAATTTAATTTTTATAGAATTGGATTCAACGTTTGGTTTAAGCGGCAACTTTATACTAAAGCTTCCTTCATCCATTGCTTGCTCTAAAGTGAGTTGTCCGTCAATAAGAATGGACATTTTCACATTATTCTGCTCAGGAGGAATATAACCAGATATGGTAGCTTCACTAAATGTAGTTATACTATCCCGTCTAACAAGGAACTCGAACTCCTTTTTAGTCCATCTTACACCATTCTCTTCCTCATACCATCCCGATTTAGGGGTTAGATATTCATTAAAGAAATTCACTTTATTATTCTCCGAAAAAATATTCAAATGATTCTTTTCTAATAACCTAAACCCATTAATTACAGCCTCTATATTAGGGTTTTGGAACAAACTCAACTCATCATTACTAGAATTACTATAGTTAAGTGCGATTTGTTGTAAGTTTTCAAAATATATCTTTCTATAGGGGGAAGTTTTCCACTCAATGATATTAGTAAATAAATAAGCAATGAACACTACCGCAACCAACATTAGATTTATGATTTTCTTTACGTTCCATCTTGATAAACTTCTATTTGTCGACATAGTAGCAGACATCCATAACAACCCAATTATTCCATATTGAGTATCAGTTGTGTATCTTGATGAGACACCATAATCTAATCCATAATTAAAGCGAGCAACTAGTATCAAAACAAATATGATGAAAGAATATACTATAAGTAAAAAAGGCACTATTGTACGTTCATAGATCTTATTTTTGAAAAAACAATAAATATAGTAAACATATGCAACAAATAAAGAAAAACCAAAAAAAATCATAAAGTTAATACTTAAATATTTTTCATATATGCTCACTCCGATTACGCTAGAAGCAATCGAGACGAAGATGAATTTAGTAGCATCTATAGGATGGCTTAATATATTTAGCGCCTTATCTAATATAGATGTATTTTGCGACACATGATTTCCATCATAAATTCCATAGAAATAAAAGGCATATAATAGGATGCAATAAAGAGTAAGCCCCCCTAAAAACAACCACTTCCTTTTGTCGTAAAGTTTATGCTCAGAAATCTGAATAACTGCAAAAGTTATAACCAAACTCAAAATCAAAGCAGGACTATATCCTGCCCCAAACACCAGAATTGCAAAAAAGATAAAAATTAATAATACAGTTAAAGATTTATTATTGTATTTTTTTAAATACTGATCAAATGAAATCATAACCATTAGAAAAAATAACATTCTTAACATTATACTCATTCCAATGCTTAGAACAATATTTTCCCACTGAATCAAGCTAAAGATAAGACATATGATTACAGAAAAAGTTATGTCTGTTCTCATCGTTCTTTCGACACTTGAACTTGTATAAATTCTATAAAAAATAAATGCTGTAATTAGCAAACACACAGCACCCAAGTATATTTCATACATGGTATTAGAATTAAAAAAGATAGCGTTCATTAGCGAAATAATGTTATACCCAAGAATCCGATGTTCCAAGTGTGCACGCCATAGATCATTGAAAGTTAGAGTTCCTGAGAAAAACTCATCTAGGATGGGTATTTGATCAAATTGATCTTGAAAAAAAATATTAGCTGAAGACTTATATGCGTATAACAAATATAAAATAAATTGTATAGATATAACTGTAAAAATTAGATAATTCCCTGTTTTTTTATTCAAAGTTAACTCGTTCTCCTTCCAACCTTATAACATCATCTTCCCCAATATACTCCCCTACTTGAACCTCAATTAAATGTAAATCGATCTTCCCTGGATTCTCGACCGTATGCTCATCGCCCATATGAATGAAGGTAGATTCATTTCTTCGAAGCAGGGACTGTTCCCCATTCACTGTAATTAAAGCAGTCCCGCTTACAACAATCCAATGCTCATTACGGTGGAAATGTTTTTGGACGCTAAGCTTTTCCCCTGGCTTCACCACCACTTTTTTAATCTTATAGTTCGGTGAAATGTCTAACTCCGTATGATTTCCCCACGGTCTGTATGCAGTAACATGATTATCGCAAAGATTAGATTTTCTCCGTTTCAGTTCAGTAACGATTTCTTTTACTTTTTGAGAAGACCCTTGTTTGGATATCATTAATGCATCAGGCGTATCTACAATCATAAGATCTTCCACATCGATGGTTGCAATCATCCTGTCATTTGACAGGATAAGATTACGTGAAGAATTAACACTAATATAATGATCAGCCAAAGAATTGCCTACCTCATCTTTGGGCAGTTGTTCATATAAAGCTTCGAAGCTGCCAAGATCAGACCATCCAATGTCGGAAGAGACCACTTTTACGTTTGTACTGTACTCCATAACCGCATAATCGACACTGTTAGAAGGTATGGCCTCCATCTCTTCTTTGAGTATACGAATGGTGTCGTAATGGACTCTTGCATTGTTAAAAGCCAAGAGCGTTCTATCATAAATCTCATTGGCTGAGGCCTCTAATTCCTTGAGGAATACCCCTGCTTTGAATAGAAACATTCCGCTATTCCAATAAAAGTTTCCTGATTCCAAATACCTTTCAGCAGTTAATAGATCTGGTTTTTCTTTAAAGGAAACTACATCCTGACCATCCGCTTCTATGTATCCGTAACCTGTTTCAGGATAATTCGGGTTGATCCCAAAGGTTACCATGTATCCTTCAAGAGCCAGTCCTTTGGCTGTTTCAAGACAACGATTATATTCTTGCTGATTTTGAACTACATGATCAGATGGTGTAATCAATACTAATTCATCTTCCTCTGCAGCAAAACAAGCCAAAGCTATAGCCGGCGCGGTATTCCGGCCGACTGGCTCCAGGATAAATTTATCTGCTTTCATCTCTAACTCATTAAGATGATCTAATGCCAAGAAATACTGTTCTTCGTTAGATACAATATATGTTTGATCACAAAGGGAGGCATTTCTCTCCGCGGTCATTTGAAATAAAGAGCGGTCTCCTATCATTTTATTAAATTGTTTAGGATACAAAGTTCGAGACAGCGGCCATAACCGCGTACCATTCCCTCCGCATAACACAACATTTATCATATTCGTATCTCCTAGTCTTTAAAATCGAGAGCAAGGATCTTACTAGCAGCCTCTCGCGTGAAATATTTTTCTATATATTGGACTGATGCTTGGAAATGGGCATTCCACATCGTTTCGTCTTGATACAATTGAATGACGGAATGAGCAAACTGCTGCGCATCATTGGCTATTGTCATTACTATCTCAGACTCTTCCAATCCTTCTGAACCGATTGATGTTGTAATAACAGGCACTTGATAATAAATCGCTTCGACTACTTTTCCTTTAACGCCCGCTCCATAACGTAGAGGCACAATGACAAGCTTGGACTGATTATAATATCTCTCTAGTTCTTCATCGGATACAAACCCAGTAACGATTACATCCTCAGCGGATCTTGCTTTTAAATCATCAGGAGGATTGGAACCCACAATATAAAGCTTTACATTTGGAATATACCTTTTGATGCTATCGAAAATTTCATCCAAAAACCATACGATTCCGTCATAATTCGGAGCATGGTTAAAACCGCCAACAAATAGCAAATCTTTTCTAGCATCAAAGCCCTCAATCTTTTTAGCGTAATTATAAGAATGTTCATACGGAAATAACGGAATATTTCTTACTGGTTTATTCGGGAACTCATTTTGAAGCAGTGATTGTTCATATGAACCTACTACATGAATAACATCAGCATCATTAAATAGGGAAAACTCTGTTTTCTTCCACTCTTCTGAGGATTTCATAAGATTTGTATTTCCCGTTAATTCATAATTTCTCATTTCTCTAAGAAAATGAAGATCGTGGCCGAAATAGATGATTTTCGCTGAAGTGAATTTCTTAAACGTCTCCATGTATTTTATAGAAATATGTGGACGATTAAGATAAACATAATCAATATAGGCTCCATTATTTTTAATCCATTTGTTTATATTTTTCGCATAATAGTCTCCGTATAAGACTTCTATTCCAAGTTCTTGTAAGTTCGAGGTGTAAGGCTCATGTTTAAAGAAATTATCGCCTATGAAAATCACATGGAAACCCATCGAAACAAATAACTGTAAATAGAAATACGTCGCTCTACTACCTGCATCTTTGTCATAATGCGGCACATAGTGATCCACGACTACAATGGTTTTTCTATTCCTACTTCGATCCTTGGCCCAAAAAATATGTTCAGCATTAGGAAATTGATCTCTGAGTAATTCTTCCTTCCATTTATCCATGAACTTCTCTTTATTAGTAACTTGATAACTTTTAATGCCGTTACTCGTATCTGTTCCATGCGAAATACCCTCAAAATGCACGATAACAGACTTAGGTTGCAATAACACTTTATAGCCTAGGCGCCTAACCTCAAATGCAAAATCTGTATCCTCAAAATAAGCTGGTACATATCTTTCATCGAATCCTCCGAGCTCCTGCCATATCGTGTGTCTAATCAAAATAGCAGCTCCGGAAATATAGTCCGCTTCTTTCACATAGTTGTATTCTGGTTTCTCAGGATCATCCAAACGGCCGTAATTCCAACCGCTTGCATCATTCCAAATAATTCCGCCAGCTTCCTGTAATCTCCCATCTGGATACACAAGTTTAGACCCTACCATACCAATCGAAGGTTCGGGCTCAATAAGTTCTACCAGAGAACTCAGCCAATTTGCTTGGACGTTAGTATCATTATTTAGAAAAAACACATATTTTCCACGAGCTGACTTGGCAGCATTATTACAGTTAAGCAGGAACCCTCTATTTACCCCATCTCTAACTATAGTAATATTTTTCACTATTTTCTCAATATCAATTGTCTCATCAGTGGACATGTCATCTGCTATAATCACTTCGTATGTTAGATCCGGTGTGTTTTCCAGTATAGAAGCGAGGCAAGAATACGTATACTTCCATTGATTGTAAACAGGTATAATAATAGATACCAAAGGTTTCTCAAAATGGTTGAACTCTAACTCATCGTAGTTTGTTACAGTATATAGTTGCAGTTCCGTTTGTTGGTTATTGTCATCATGACGATCAACATAGGAGTCAATTCTACTCATAAGTTGGGAAGGTTTTTCAGAATTCAAATAATATTTTATTTTTTTAAAATTTGTTTTATTTAGCTTTGAAAGCATTAATCTTGGGTTCTTCAAAGTTTTTGAAGCAAGTTTTAATAATACCTTTCTCTTTGAATTTTGTGGCACCACCCTGTCTCTCACAGAGTAATATTTACTTAAAATACGCCAGCCACGAGAGGAATAAACATTCTCTAATTTCCGTTCACTTTCGAGTAGTTGATTGATGTGGCCATCCTTATTTTTTATTTCTTGTTTAAAATCCATTATTTCCTTTTCTTTTGCTACAAGTTGAACCTCAGATTCTCCCCTTTGTTTGGTAAGCTCGTTTATTGTGTTGTCTTTTGAGGATATTTCTGAGTGTAGCGAAGAAACTTGTTGATAAACATCCTTCTGAATTTGATTAAGTTTTACATTTAATAGCTGTAGTTCTTCATCTTTTTTATTAATCTCGAATTGGACAGAAAGGACATCTTCTAGAGTGCTTGTGTCTTTTAGTACTCTTTGAGCATTTTGATATTCTCTACCTTCTCCAAAGACATAGCGTTGGAACCCTTCTTCCATTTGCTCAAAGATCTGAATATAATCCAAATTTATTCCAAAAAAGAGAAGGAACTCTTCCTTTTTTGCAAGGTGACTCAGATAGTCTGCGTACTTAGCATAAAATTCATTTATACTTCTATACAGAATAAAATCTACAGGTACCAACATTTCGAATACCCATTCATAATCTATTACAGTAAATTGTCCTTTATCAAGAGTTACATTTTCAAAAGTTAAGTCCAAGTTGGATATCCTTTGACACATCACATTAGAAAACGGAGGTTCGAGTCCAAACACTTCTTTAAACGTTGTTCCGGATTCAAAACTTTCATTATAAACAAGCGGTTGTTGAAGCACCATCAACTTGTATTGGTTCAAATAAGAAAATATCTTGTTTTTGTTACCATCTATTATTTCCTCAAACAATAAGGAATCAAGACTAGGAGAATTAATATACTCAAAGGTAATAACATTTTCTTCCAAATGCGATTCTGCTATTTTTATATCATTCATTATTAATCTTAATTTGATATAATTATCGTGAATACTGCTTATATGGGAATAAGCCTCTTTGGTCAGAGCTTTTTTTTGTGCGAATATCCCCCCCACCTTATCAATATACACAATAGTAGATGTCTGGTATTGGGGCAGCCGTTCCCTATTGAATTTAGAATATATAACTTTCATGAAACAATCCCCTCATTCTTTCGAAAATATCAGAAACGAGTTAGAGAAAAAAGGAAACATCTCATTCTGAATTATATTATCAAAGGTAATTTTTTCGTTAAATAAAAGTAACCTATCACGGTCGAAGTTCGGTGTAATTTTAAGATCACCTGGCTTTGGTAAATAGCTGTCAGAGAACACTTGAGATGGCAACTTATAATCCGGCATTGGGTAATAAAAATCATTATTAAAAAATCCAGCCTTTTTCAATAACTCTTCAATCTCTTTTTTACTGAACGTCCTAACTTCATCATTTCCCACATAATGCTCAATACCATCAAACCATTGCCCGGTATGATCCTCAGTAGCTCCAGCCCAATACTTCAGTCCATATTTATTTTCAATCGCAATAATAAGAGTCCCATTAGGACTAAGCATTGATTTTGCCTTTTTCAAAAAATCAAAATATGGGGAGGACCCCTCCCCATATTTTCCAGAATACTCTAACACTCCGATGAGTGTAATATAATCAAATTTCCTATCAAAAGGTATATCTTCAAAATTACCAACAATTACTTCTATATTTTCACGGTCCTCATATCTGTTCGCAAGAATTTCTGCTCTTTTTTTTGAAAGTTCAATAGCAGTTACTTTATTTACCTTTTCACTTAAAAGTCCAGTAATTGCTCCACATCCCGCTCCGATTTCCAGTAAAGACGCTCTTTCATTAAATGGATACCATTCAAGAAGGTTGGATCTAATTGGAGATAGATGGTATAGAATAGGCCAACTGGAATTTTCTTTAAGAACATTATGAAAGGACTTATGATTTTTAGTTATATGAAGCAGTTTATCTTCTACTTCTCCATCACTATAAAGATCTTTCCCATTATAGTAATCTAGGTTGAGTTTCAACGTTAACTCTCCTTTCTATAATCGGTCTAGTTGTATTTTAGTATTTAAGTCCGCTATTCCAACGATAGATTTCAATAAAACAACTCTAAAAAAAATAACATCATATAGTCGGTGATAAACTACCAGTTCATCATTTTCATATCCCGTACAACCGAACGATAATGTATAAGTACCACCTTGTAAATTCAGTTGATGCGAGAAAGAAACCACTACCTCATCACCCGAATTGTAATCACCTGTAAATTCTCCATTATACCACGTGTTTGTTCCAGCAATCTCCATACCTTTAATGTCCTTGATAACGAAGGCAAAAATAGGATTCGATACACTAGAGTTAAAACGAACTCTAATTCTAAATGTTGTAATTTCATCACTTTGAAAAGAATTATTCAATGTATTTAACTGATCAAACATGCCAAAATCAATAATTTCAGCTTTTTTATCACCATAGTCTATAAAATCAGGATGTATGTCCATTTCAAGTTTCCAGTTCGTACTTATCTCTTTTCTCTCTTCATTCATTTGAACCTCAGGTTGAGAAGTAGTGGTAGTTGAAGTGAAATTTTTGGTAAGAATCCTTTTGTAAATATCAACCATTTCTTTAGGAGAACCTTGATCTATAAGCTGGCCCTCATCAAGTAGGATCGCGGTGTTACAGTATCGAATCACGCTATCTAGTGAATGAGATACAAATAAAATGGTTTTCCCTTTTTCCTTAAACTCGTCAAATTTCCTGTAACATTTAGCCTGGAAGTGAATATCTCCTACAGATAGAGCCTCATCAACAATTAATATATCTGGGTCGACATTAATGGCAACAGCGAAAGCCAGTCGAGCAAACATTCCACTAGAGTAGGACTTGACAGGCTGCTTAATAAACTCGCCTATATCCGCAAAATTTAAAATATCCTCTATTTTCTCATCTACTTGCTCTTTAGAATAGCCCATTATGGTTCCATTTAAATATATATTCTCTAAGCCGGTATATTCAGGATTAAAACCTGCTCCCAGTTCTAACAACGCTGATATTTTCCCATTAACTGCAACTTTCCCACTAGAAGGCGTAAGGACTCCTGTTATAATCTTAAGCAGTGTCGATTTACCAGAACCATTCTTACCTATAATAGCAAGTGCATCTCCCTTTTTGAGTTCAAATGACACTTGATTCAACGCATTGAAATCTCGATGATAATCTTTTTTAAAAGGATTCAAGCCCTCTTTTAAACGATCAATAGGATTCTCATATATTTTATATGTCTTAGTTACGCCCTCAACTTTAATAGCAACATCTGAATTCATGCTTTTATTTTCTCCCTTATCAAAGTACGTCTGCAAAATGCGGACGAAGTTTTTTAAACATGGTTCTTCCCACTACTAATATAACTATAGTACATAACCAGAAGTAGACTGTTAGTTTTGGATGCTCCCAGAACCATGACTTATAAATAAAGGTATCTCTGTAACCCTGAATAATATAGAAGGCAGGGTTTATTTTCAAAAGAAAAGCATATTTCTGAGGAATAATATCCAGTGAATAGAATATAGGAGTTAACCAAAATCCAAACTGTAGAACTGTAGATACGATTTGTCCCATATCTTTAAAAAAGATTATCAAAGATGATGTAATCCAAGAAATCCCCAACACTAATACTGAAATACAAAAAACATAATATAACACCTGGACATTATAAACATTCGGGAAGTAACCATAGATACTAAACATTAAAAAAATAACTGCAACAAAGAACAGATGAACCCATAAGGCAGAATAAATCTTTACAATCGGTAAGAGACTCACTTTGAAAACGACCTTTTTCACCAAATAACTATTATCTGTAATAGATGTAGTCGCTCCTTGAATAGAATCTGAAATAAAAAACCACGGAATCATAGCTGAAATTAGCCATAATATAAATGGGAAATCATCAATCGGTGTTGATTTGAATCCAACTTGAAAAACAAACCAAAAAATAATGATTTGAATCATAGGTTGGATAAAGGCCCACAGTATTCCTAAAAAAGATCCGACATATCTTGTTTTAAAATCTTTCTTTGTAAGTTCAGCAACAAATCTATATTTTGTAATAAACTCATCATTCCATCTAGATAACATTCACACATGAACCTCATTTCTATAAATTTAACAGCCTTTAGAAAGTAGCGGTGTTTACATACCTATGCTAAAATAATGTCGTATCTACAAGCAAAGGAGACTTCAATCTTGTCGAATCCAGTATACGGGAAAACGAAGAAGACGTCGAACAAAGCCACGCTTGGTTCGTCTCCACTTCTAAAAAGGTCATTAACCATAGGACTTATCTTATTTTTACTCTGGTCCGCTTTTCAAGTTGCGCTATTCAATGGGCAATTGCTGCAATTTGAAGCTCCCATTTATTGGGCGGTTGCAATCACTATCCTCCTATTTATCATCTGGGTGGCCATTTACTTCAAACAAATCAAGTTAGAAACACAGCAAGATTGGCTCAAAGTGGCCGTGCTATTGATTCCACTTACCTATGTACTATCCCTCATCAATGCTGCATCGGAATATTTGGCAGTCAATATGATCCTCATCCAGTGCATTTATGCGATAATTTTTGTGATGACGATGTACCTGCTTCAAAACAACAAAATCAATCATATCATACAATCTTCTTTAATAGGAATTGCATATGTTATTGTTGGTTTTGGTTTGTTAAACTGGCTGGGAGCCTTCAGTTTCGCAGGCAAGCTGGTGGGGTGGTTTTCTGCAGGAGTTATTAACGGTGTATACAACCAAGCGATCTGGAATGATTCAAATGGACCACGACTTGCATCAGTATTTCAGTATCCTAATACATACGCCGCATTCCTGATGGCATTTTTATTTATCACCATTTTTAGTATGATCCGTTCCAAAAAAGTGTACACGCAGTTTCTACATAGTTTTATGCTTGTACCTATTATTTTGTCGCTACTGCTGACACTTTCCCGGACTGGGCTTGTCATGCTTCCGATTGTGTTCGTTATACTGTTATTATTGTTAAAACCCGCTAAACAAATTCTATGGTTTATCTATAGCGGAGTAGCCGCAATCGGCACACTGGTTGTATTGAATCCAATAAATACAGCAGGACTTGAATTGCAACTACAATTTTCCGGCTCACTCGCAGCCAAGGGTTGGATTTATCTGTTAGCAGCATCCATCATTGTGGCAATAGTAAGTTGGGTTATCCAGCGTTGGATCGCACCACAACTAGAGCATGGCATTCAATCCTGGTCAGCTCGAAAAGGCTCCAGTTTATGGATTCCACTAGGATCGGTTATTCTCACAGTTGTTGTTTCCGTGCTTCTGCTCGGTACGAGTGTGCGAAATATTTTACCTGATAGCATCAGCACACGGCTTGAAAATATCAATTTCCAACAGCACAGTGTGCTGGAGCGGATTACATTTTATAAAGATGCTACAAAGTTATTTGCAGACTACCCAGTCATTGGTGCGGGCGGTGGCGCTTGGACCGCCTTGTATGAGAAGTACCAGAACAATCCTTATATTAGCGCCCAGGCTCACAACTTCTTCATGCAATATCTGGTTGAGGTCGGGATCATAGGCTTTGTTGTTTTTATGGCATTTATTCTCTTTGTATTCTATCAATATGTGCGTGCTTATTTAAAACGGAGTGAGGAAGAACGCGAATCGCATTTTGTGTACTTCATTCTATCGATGTCCATTCTGGTATTGAGCCTTCTCGATTTCAATATGAGTTATGTCTTTATTGGAATCTTGGTATTCCTTGGACTCGGCGGTATGGCTGCTGCCATGGACCCCAAGCCGATGCGTCGATTGAAGATGAGCGACTCCACCGCACGCGGAATCTACAGTTCGATTTCGGGAGTAGCTGTAATCGTTCTGCTCATTATGTCTATTCGTTTCCTGCAAGCGAATCAATATGCCTACGAGGCTAAGGAGGTAGCTCAAACGAGCCAAGACTTCCAGATGATCAAAGCTCCACTGGAAAAAGATCTTTCGATTCGAAGCACACATTCAGACTCCTTGCTGATGCTGGCTTCCCTGTATCAACAAGGCTATGAGCAAACAAAAGATGATCAGTTCTATACAGCCTCAGCACAGTTGCTCCAGCGTGGTCTTGAAGCAGAGCCCTTTAATAAAGGTATGGTTAAGCAACTCATAAGTTTAGACGAATTGAAGGGTGAGTTTGACCAAGCGTATGCACTCCAAAAAGAATATGCGGCCAATTATGTCTGGGATATGGCTTGGTACGAAACACTGATAAGCCGTTCATTCGATCTTGGTTATCAAGCACTTGGACAAGGCGATGCAGCTAAGAAGGAATCTTATTTCACTTCAGGTCTGGAAGCCTATCAGCATGTTGTTGATGGAGTAGAACATCTACAGACCCTCCCTGAAGGACAACTTCAAGGACAGCCGTTCGAGCTGACTCCAACAATGATTCTGAACGCGGGGAAAATAAAATACATGTTAAACGATTCTGCTGGAGCAGCTACTATCCTTAAGGGTGGGATTGCAGAGGATCTGACCGATGCTACCAACCGTGAAATTGCTCGTTGGTACCTTGCCGCTCTAACGAAGGATGGGCAACAAGATCAAGCTATATATGATAAGCTTATCGCTGTCGCACCTAACGAAGCAGACGAGATTAAACAGATAGCAGAACTGAATTTCTAATAACAAAATGCACTAGTGGTCCTCTATAATTCCACACAAAAAAGGTTTGCCTTCATCAAAGGGCACACCTTTTTTGTGATCTAATTCATTAGGGATGTGTTAGTTCGACGCCACTATCTTCTTTAAATACGCCAACAAATCCTCCCTCAGATCCGGGCGTTGCATTGCGTAGTGAATCGATGTCTCAATAAAGCCCAACTTTTCACCAACATCATGACGTAACCCATCAAAATGATAAGCAAGAATTTGTCGCTGTTCATTCAATCGGGACAAGGCATCCGTTAGCTGAATTTCGCCCCCAACGCCAGCAGATTGTTGACCTAGTATCTCAAAGATATCCGGTGTAAGAATGTAACGTCCCATAATAGCAAGGTTAGACGGGGAATCTTCAGTCTTTGGTTTCTCAATTAAGCGGCGGGCCCGAAAGACACGATCATCGGTAGGGGTCAGCAACTCTCCGTCCACTATCCCATAGCGGGATACCTCGCTCCAATCAACAGGCTGTACACCTACAATCGGAGATTGCAGTTCATCGTAGACATCGATCATCTGCTTCAGGCAGGGATGTTCCGCTTCCACAATATCGTCCCCTAACAGGACGGCAAAAGGTTCGTTGCCGATAAACTTGCGGGCACACCAGATGGCGTGACCAAGTCCCTTCGGTTCCTTTTGACGGATATAATGGATATCTGCCATCTCGGAGGGTTTGCGTACTTCGTTAAGCAAGTCCCACTTCTGTTTGTCCGCCAGATTCTGCTCCAGCTCAAAAGAATAATCGAAGTGATCTTCAATGGCCCGCTTCCCTTTACCTGTCACAATAATGATATCTTCAATGCCAGAAGCTACGGCTTCTTCAATAATGTACTGGATCGTTGGCTTGTCCACGATGGGCAGCATTTCCTTAGGCATCGCCTTGGTGGCAGGCAGAAACCGGGTACCCAGCCCTGCGGCTGGAATAATCGCTTTGCGAATACGCACACGAACCCACTCCTTTTGCTAAACAAGTTGAACTAAAGATTATTTACAATGACACTACGATGACAGAACAACCTTCCGATCGCTGTTATCCCCAGATTTTTTAATTCACTTTTACAAAGGTGAAATCTGGTGATAAAGGCGAACGCTACGCTTCTCCAGCTTTTTTTGTCCTCTACGTTTCTCGTGTAAATGATTAGTTCAACTTGTATAGATTCATATATTTAATGATTCTTATTGCTACGATGCTTGGACTCCATTATACCATCAACAATTCGCGGATATCCTGTTCGGATAAGGTCGTCGATCCTCCGTCTCCCGGTTCGATCACTTCGGCAATCAAGTCCTTCTTCCGCTGCTGGAGTTCCAAAATCTTCTCTTCGATCGTACCTTCGGTAACCAGACGGATAACTTGCACGACTTGTTTCTGTCCCATGCGATGGGCTCGCCCAATGGCCTGTTCTTCCACGGCAGGATTCCACCACAGATCATATAATATAACGGTATCTGCCCCTGTTAAGTTTAATCCGGTACCTCCAGCTTTCAGGGAGATTAAGAACAGTTCAGCTTCGCCCTCATTAAATCTGTGACACATCTCAACCCGGCTCTGTGCAGGTGTCTGACCATCGAGGTAGAACAGATTCCTTCCCTGTGCCGCAAGGGTCTGACGAATCAGGTTCAACATGCTCGCAAATTGGGAGAAGATGAGGATTCGTTTCCCTGAAGCCAAACAATCTTCGACCGTTTCAAGCAACTGTTCCATTTTGCCAGAATCGCCTTGATAGCCTTCAACAAAGAGGGCCGGATGACAACACAACTGACGCAGGCGCGTGATGCCTGCCAGAATTTTGATACGATTCTTCTGGAATCCGTTATCCTCCATGTCCTTCGATGCTTCATCCTGAAGCTGGGAGAGATATGCGGCGTACAGTTTCTTCTGTTCAACCGTAAGCTCTGACCGCTGTACCGTTTCAATTCGATCAGGCAATTCTTCCAACACATCCTTCTTCAAGCGGCGCAGAATAAACGGACGCACCATCCGGGAGATCCGTTCCGGAGGAAGGTCGCGGAATCTTCTGTAACTTGGAAACAACCCAGGGAATACCGCTTCAAAAATGGACCACAATTCATCCAGCGAGTTCTCCACAGGTGTTCCTGTGAGTGCAAAACGACGCGGGGCCTGAATCTGTTTGACTGCCTGCGCTGTCTGAGAAGAAGCATTTTTGATTGCCTGAGCTTCATCCAGAATGAGCGTATGAAAGGTTCGGCCCAGGTAGGTATCCAAATCCCGTCGCAACAGAGGATACGACGTCACAATCACATCTGCCTCATCCATTCCAGAAAGCATATTGGCTCGCTCTTCTTTCTGACCGGCTGCGATCAGGACTTTCAGATGCGGGGCAAACCGTGCAAACTCATTAGCCCAGTTATAGGTTAGCGAGGCAGGCGCCACGACAAGTACCGGGGGATGAATGACCCTCGTTCGGATTGTCAGTCCATCCTGCTGCATCGTGGACCATAGGCCATCCGTATTCTCTGAATCCATCTTATCCAATGGGAGCCCAGTTTCGGAATCAATGTTGGAAGTCGCCAACGTTTCACCGCCCCGTAATGATCCGCTCTCCCGGTATTTATCACCGCCCGTATGTTCAATGTTGTACTCAGGCTTCTCCTGAAGAACCGCTGTGATATAGGCGATGCTTTGCAATGTTTTTCCAAGTCCCATATCATCCGCCAGAATGCCGCCAAAACGATAATAAGCGAGAGTACGCAGCCACTGGTATCCGCTATTCTGATAATCCCGCAAGATGGGCGTCAACGCTTTTGGTAATGCAAAATCCATCCGCTCGGGATCACGGAGATCATCGAGGAAACGTTTCAGAGAACCTCCCCATTTCACATGAGCGGAGACTTCATCCCTACCCGGCAATTGTAACGCCCGAACAGCTGGCAGCCGGATATGGCTGCTCTTGATGTCATCTTCTCCCAGCCCAAGTGAATCGGCCATGTGAGCGAAGCTATCTGCACCTTCATTTTCAAGTGAAAGAAAGACACCGCTCTTGAGACGGAAATACGGTTTCTTTTCCACAATGCGACGCATGAGTTCTTGAAGCTCCTGCTCGTCCACACCTTCCATCTCAAATGAAATCTCCAGCCAGTCCAATCCTCTTCCCAAATCTGCCCGTACTTTCGGCGGTGTTGGATAGGATTGCACCATCGCCTTCACGGCGTTTGGCATATAGATATCTACCTGTTTCTCAAGCTCAGGCAACAGATGATACATAACATCATAGATGGCATCTTCCCGTTCGCTCGCCCAGACGCTACCCTCACGTTCCAGGAAAGAACGATCGAGCCGTTCAATGAGATTCCGTTCTTTGTATCGATCACGCACCAAAATAACCTTTTTCTCTTCTTCATCTATCAAATACTCGGCAAGCGGATTAATAACCATGACCTCATAGTCGAATTCCAGACGCGCTGTAATACGTTCACGATAGAAGTCGATGTACAGCTTCGGTGAAAGTTCCGGTTCCGCGATCTGTTCACGCACCTGCGAATCAATGGACAGATGTCCGAGCGTACGCAGTTCTGGCACGACATGCTGTACGAATTCATCCACCTGCTGAGTCGAAATATCGATGCTTTCCTTGATTCCATACGACGTGAGTGCCCCACTCAAGTCCTCCAGACTTCGCATCTGCATCGGCTCCAACATATGCAACTGTCCTTCCACCACGGCGGCATCATAAGCAGGAAGAAGAATCAGCTCACGCAGTCCCGAAATTTCAAGCTGATATCCTTCATTCGCTCCCTGGGCGATCCGGTAAAATAAAGGAAGTACCCCCTCACCCAGTGTGAGTGGTCCATTGGCAAATCCTGTTCCCTCCATCCGGCTGTCAGCCTGTAGTAGTAATTCCAGCAATGGCTTCCATACGAGCGGAGCAATCAGTATATCCCGTCCGTCCGAAGCTCCCAGATAACCGGAGATGGATTGGCGATAGGCCTCCTCACTCTGTCTCATTCGAATAAGCATCGAGAGAATGGCCTGATCCTGCGGAGTGAAAACATGCATCAATGGATCATAGTGGAACAGCTTGGTAAATGACATTGGCTCGCCCTTCTCGATACAGTTCAGGAATTGCTTCACTTTCTGCACCACATACAGACGTTTGTTACCCACTTTCAATTCAAGAGCAAGTTTCCCACCACCCTTGTGAACCTGTGTCAGCTTACATATAAACTGAACCTGCAATTCTTCCCGCAGGGAGGAACGGCTGACAGGGGCAGTGTATTTACGATCATTTCCATGCAGCGGTCTCCGATCCTTGGCAAACATGGACAGAATCTGATCCGCCGTACGGTAAGAAGGTTTATCTGCCGAGCGGCCCCACCCCGAAGCTGAGCTTGGCCGACCTGCTTGGGCAAAATGAACCGGAGAACGCTCTGGAGCATCATTCAGTTGCTCTCGTTGTGAAGCGGACTGTGGTCGCTCCCATATGCTTTCTTCGACCAACGTTCCAACCCTGGACTTGGAACCTGAGCTGGAACCGGTATTGGCTCCTTGGCCTGTAGAAGGCGGAGAGGTCTTCCCCGAAGCAATCGTGGCATTACGCTCCTGCTGCTCACCCCATTCGTGAATAGCCAATAGGACAGCAGCGACATGTTTGCAATAGTCATAATGCCTGCCGTCACCCGGACAACTGCAGCCTGCCACAATCTCACCTGATCCATCTATATCCACCGTCACCTGATAACGCTCCGATCCACGTACCTGAGCTTCATAATGAAGCTGATCCTCACCGACCACCAGATTGGTCACCCTGCCAGATTGGTTATAATCTTCTCCGCGCTTGAATGCCGTGACCCCGCACAGCAATTTGATATCCATAATTGTGAATGGCGCCACGCTTCTTCGCCTCCTGTGTCATGATGTAAAAAAACCCCAAGAGCTCCTTGAAGCAGAGTTTGGGGTTCCTTCATGCTTGTAACTGTTGTTGTACCATACAATCGTTATTTCACCAATTGGCCACGTGTAACGCCCAGTTGGTTTGTTGCTTTGAGTGTTTTCCACACTTGTGTACCACTGATCTCGCCGCGCAGTGCGCGGTTGTACAGATCAATTACTTCGCGTACCTGCTCCGGTGTCTCTTCCAGGAATTCCACACGGTAACGGGATACACCCAGATCCATAAAGTTGGTCAGATACTCGGCACCTGACTGTTCCACTGCATTGTACACCGTATTACGGCAACCTTCATCCACACGTACCGGGTGGGACATGCCAATCCGGTCTTGCAGTGATGCACGCTGTTCCTCACAAGGACGGCCACAGTTCGTGAAGTCCGTACCCTCACTCATGAACGTACAATACACACAGTGCTCGGTGTGGAACATCGGCAGATGCTGATGGATAACCACTTCGGTCTGACTTGTACGGGAGTGACCCAGCAAATCAACCATTTGTTGAATGTTCAGGTCATAGGATGGCGTAATCCAGTCACATCCGGCTTCCAGGAACAATTCTACTGCTTTGTGATTGGCGATGTTCAATGAGAAGTCGCCGATCAGTTCCGGGTGCTTCGCATCCGGGTTTTCCATCCGGTGGCGCAGGTAGAAGTACAGTGCGCCTGTATTACGAACCAATACCGCATCCGGCTTCAGACGCAGGATGTTGTTATGATATCCGTTCTCCCCAGGCATATGAATACGCGGTGTTGCCAGCGCGATCTTGCGACCAGCGGCATGCACAGCTCCCACGGCTGCCGGGAACTGTTTGATAAACTCGAAGTCGGCATAGATCATACCGATTCCTGCTTCAATCGCTGCCTCCACTTGTGGCAGGCTGCGGCAGAGTGCGGTCAGTTCTGCTTGACCGCGAGCGACTGGAGATGCCGGTTTAACCGAATCGCCGTACACATCTACCGCCCGTTTGACGTAGACGGGTGGTTTAGGGCGTTCGCCCGCGAGTTGTTCTACCGCCTGACGGCGAATGTTATTCAACTCGCGCATTGGGATGATGACGTCACCGTGCAAGTTGACGTCCATTCCTTCCAACTGGAACACGGTGCCTCCCAGACGTCCGAACTGCTCTTCGAGCAATTCATGTGTCATTGGACGTTTCTGCGCGATGTCCAGTTCCATCTCGGAATCAATACGGACGGTCGTGCATTTCTGCACGTCTGTCCACCATGTGCTAAGCGGCTGCCCCGGGCTGCCGATGACCTTCACCTTCACCGGGAATACACGGTACGGCTTCTCGGTCTCGAAGCTTTGACGCAGACGTTTGTCCAGCGCCGGGTCATTCGTTTTCCACACTTTGTCGCCAACTTTCACGCGGCGCAGATCTACGTCACTGCGGCCTGGCACAACGTCAACGATCCAGCCCTCTTCGGCTTCGCCTTCGAGTTTTACGCCTTTGCGACGCACATCGTATACCCGTCCGCCCTCTTCCTTCTGAGTCGGGTCTCCGGCGTCAAATACAATTCCGTCTCCACGTTTCACAGGTGCATCCAGTTTCAGGACCACACCATCGCGCAACACTTGATCTACACGACCAAGGTAGACACCACGGCTTTTCGGGAACGTTCCATCCACCAGTTCTTTGTTGTTTGTACCGCTCAGGAAACCATGTGTGAATCCACGGGAGAAGCTTTGCTGCAATTCGCGAACTTCTTCCTTGCTTGGCGGTGTGTTATCTCCATCAAAATAACGGTCAATCGCTTTACGATATTTGCTTACTACGTTTGCTACGTATTCCGGCGTTTTGAGACGTCCTTCAATTTTGAAAGAAGTTACTCCTGCTTCGATCAGTTCCGGCATCAGGTCAATCGCTGCCAGATCTTTCGGAGACAACAGATAGGCTACATCACCCATCGGTTTGTGTACCCCATCCACCATCAGGTCATATGGAAGACGACAAGCTTGTGCGCACTCCCCACGGTTCGCCGAACGTCCTCCCCACATTTCGGAAGTAAGACACTGCCCCGAGTAGGATACACACAGCGCACCATGAACAAATACTTCCATTGGAAGTTTTGCCTGCTCACCGATCTTCTGGATCTGCTTCAGGTTGTTCTCCCGTCCCAGAACGACACGTTCCATATCAAACGGCTTCGTAAACTCTACCGCTTCCGGAGACGTAATTGTCATCTGTGTTGAACCGTGAATCGGGAAATCCGGTGATATCTCGCGGATCATCTTCACCAAACCCAAATCCTGAACAATTACAGCATCCACACCTGCATCGACACAAGCGTCAATCAGTTCTTTGGCATCCGTCAATTCATTTTCAAAAATCAATATATTAAAGGTCAAAAAACCTTTTACGCCATAACTGTGCAAAAACGCCATTATCTCCGGCAGCTCGTCCATACGGAAATTGTTCGCCCGTGCCCGTGCATTAAACTTTTCGACTCCGAAGAAAATTGCATCTGCGCCATTAGCTACCGCCGAACGCATACAATCCCAGTCACCAGCCGGTGCCAGAAGTTCAACGTCTTCTCTTCGTATTGTTGCTGTTTTCATGTAGATCCTCCCCATAACCGGCTATCCGCCGGATTTCATCCCTATATCCCTAAACGTCTGAACATACTAAGCCTAAGACTGCACCTTATCGGGTACACCTGCATTGTCACGGTATTACAATATCTATCTATTATGTCTGTATTGCCTGAACTCCAAGCTTACAGTCATTCCTATTCATCAGATCAGTAGTCATAACTCCTGAACTAGTATAGTGTACCACTTCTGCACCGACTCTTCTACGTTTTCCTGAAAAAACCATTTTCATTTCCATTAAGATTTACACTAGACACTTCGATTGCAGTACCATCTTCCGATCGCTGTTACCCCCAGATTTTTTTTATTTCCTTTTCTAAAGGGGAAAAATCTGGTGATAAACGCGCACGCTTCGCTTCTTCAGATCGGTTCTGCACTCTTCGTCCCAGTGTAAATATTTAATTTATCTTATACAGAAAACAAATAAGCCGAAAGGTCTTTTGACCCTCCGGCTCCACTACATTTATTTAATAAAAGTAAATGAGTTCACTGCTTTTTCCAAGGCTGCCGCCTGAACTTCTGTCTTGTTGGCATCATTCAGCCCACTTGTGATCGTATAGGTTGTTCCGTCCTTCTCAAACACGATCTGACGACCCGCATATGGCACGCCTTTGTCCAGCTCATGATACGTAAAGGAAAATGCAGGCACACCCGCAAACGTCAGCTCTTCACTGCCAAGCAACTTGAAGTTCTTACGGGTTTTGGTGGCTTCGGCATAGGCTTCTCTCAATTGGCTGACCGTCATCTCGATCGACTTGTCTTCGCTCGCCGCAATGGAGAATTCTCCGCCAGTAAAGGTGTACACCACAGGTGAATATTCGAATCGATCACTATACGGCGTCCAGTAACGCGGAATATCTACACTGTATTTATAACGTTTGGACGTACGTGTAAGTGTCTTCGTTTTGTCTGTCAAATAAGGATCTTCATCCAGCTGACCAAAATTATCGGCAACCGTATCAAAATCAATCTCCACGCTCTTCATAATCCGTTCAAACCATGCCCGATCTGCAACCTGCTCCTCAGGGAACGTATACTCTGCATAGTATCGATACCCATTCTTCTGCAAAAGAACATCGAACTCGGTCTGCCAGCCCCCGCCAAAGTTATAACGGAATTCATTCACCTCGGAAGTCTCTCCCGAGATATCCATCGTATATGAACCAATTGGCTCGTAACTCTCTGGTGTAAATGTCTCCCGCATCCACTTATCCAGTTGGCCGCTCCAGTCTTTTACCGTAGTACCTGCCTTCGCCGATGTGACACGCCATTGCAGATATGCACCATCCTTGGCTTCATAGATCATCTGATTGTTGTCGATCGACCAGCCGGCAGGAATCTTCAATTCAATACCATAGTCATCGTTCCACGCGGAGCGCATGCCATTATCTACGGTGGACAGGTCCTTGATCGTTCGATCCGATTCCGCATAGGTTGGCTGGAATGAATTGAGCAGCGCTTCACGTTTGCCCAGATCTTTATAATTCAGGGCTTCGTAATCCGCGAGGTACACATCATATTGACGACCTTCGCTCAGATACTGTCGCATCTCCCATAACATGCCGTCTACATCTTTCACGATAATCCGTGCATAAGGAGTTTTGCCTTTCGACACCGCTTCACGATCCAGCACCGTATCTCCCGATTGTTTGGCCTCCTGGACAAGTTGCTGCAACAAATCATCTGCATCCAAAGCCACATCCTGATCGCTGACATACACTTCAAGATAATAACTGTTGTCCGCAGCGCCAAAAGTCATCATACGCTCCTGCTCACCGGTCTGGAAAACTATAAGGTCTGCCGGGTAGTTAATGGACCAACCGTAAAAACTGTTGCCAATTCTGGTTTTGCCTTCATCCGGATGAATACCATCCTCATCATCCACCGAATCATCCGTTTGCAACAGACGAATGACCATTTCTCCGGAACTGGTTGGAGCTAGCGTCGCTCCGATACCGGCAGCAACCGGCCGAAGTGGAACCATAAGTACGCCATTCACCATCTTGGGGGCGGCACCCATCTCATGTTTTACACCATCCACCCAGGCAATTGAAATGCCAATCGTTAGGGTGACCGTGTGCGGACCTTCCTTGATTTTGACAACATCATTTTTCTCCAGCCGGATTTCACTGCCAAATGCTTTCTTGAATACACCAACAGGCACCATCGTTACACCCTTGACCTTGTACGGTTTGGCTATGGCCTGCTTATCGCCGTTAATGTAGGCGCTCGTGCTACCCGCTTTGACCCGTAGCTCACTTGTTGTCAGATCAGATGCCCATACAGGCAATGCCGCACCAATGGTCAACATCCCGGTTAATACACCTGTGCTTAGCACACGTATCCATGACTTTTTCATTCCGTTCTTTCGTCCTCTCTCCATCCGGGCTGATCGCCGGGCTTTATTGTTCTTCATCTGCAAGGAACGCTTCATCTTCCTCGTCTACGATGTCTGCGCGATCAGCAAGCATTAACGTGCGGGTGACGATATCGCCATCCGATTGCATCAACAGCTTTACCTTTTGTCCAGGTAGATACTTTTTGAGCAACTCATTGATATCCACTACTGAAGAGACACGTGTGCCCGCGACACTGTAAAGGACATCGCCCTCTTTGATTTTGGCTTTCTTGGCTTCTGGAGACAGTACGCCCGTAATCGTTAAGGGATCATCTGTAGGCAGGCCCACAATCGCAGACCAGCTTTCTTCCAGCTGTAGCCCCAGACTTGCACGTTTTATTTTTCCATATTTAAAAAACTGATCGATGATATATTGAACGGTATCCACTGGAATCGAAAACCCCAAACTCTCTACGCCTACTGCAGAGAATTTCATGGAATTGATACCAACCACTTCACCCTTCAGGTTGACCAGTGGTCCTCCGCTATTTCCTGGGTTAATGGCCGTGTCGGTCTGAATCAACCGATAGGTCGCCTCAACACCACGATTCAAGCCGCTAATTACCCCTACCGTTGCCGAGTTGCGCAAAGAAAAGGAAATCGGCGTACCCAAGGCAATCACCGTTTCTCCAACAGTGGTTTGTGAAGCTTTGGCAAAGCTCGCCGGTTTGAGTGATTTGGCATTGATTTTGATTAGAGCCAGATCACTGAGTGCATCACTGTATGTTTTCGTAATTTTGTATGTATTGCCATCCGTCGTTACGACCACCGGATTCGTTAATCCGTCCACCACATGAGCATTCGTTACGATCCATCCGTTCGACCGGATAATGACACCTGTACCATGTGCAAGATTATAACGGTCGTCTGATGTTGCACCGTCCTGCACTTCGGTAGATTTCCCAATAATGCCTACGACCGAAGGAGATACCTTTTCGATCACTTTGGGGATGGCTTCACTTCCCTTGTACGTGTACGTTCCTGATTTGGCATCATATTGTCCACTTCCACCAACTGCCTCGAGCAGATCCTTGGTGTTCACATAGACTTGACCGTCTACCACTTTCGCTTGCATCGCCGCTTTGGATTCAGCTGCACCGGCCGTTGCCGCTACACTAATCGAGAGTACAGCAGCCATCAGTATGGCTATCCCCTTTTTACCCAACACGCTCATATTCTCACCTGACCCTCTCTATACATCCTTCTTGCGCGACTCGACATCGGATTCATCGCTGAATCAATTCTCTTTTTCTCTCATCTGCAATTCCGGTATCCCTCAATGTATCATACAGAATCTGGATATACAATTGTTTTAAGTCCTATTTTAGTAGAGAAGGTAGAATCTTGTTCAATCGCTCCATATAAACGAAAAAAAACACCCTCCATGTCTCCCATGGAAAGTGTTCCTCCATATCTCTTTTGGCTTAAATTCCATTCACTTCAGCAGCATTCCTACTGAGCAAACCAACCCGTTATCATCGCATAGTCTGTCATCAGAAATACCAGTAGGCTGACTACTGCAAATCCGATCGCAAACAGATTCTTCTTCGGTGCCCGAAGAAGCCGAACAACTCCGATGAAAATCAGGATCGTAAATAAGATGACAAAAATATCAAATGCATTAAAATTCGATGTACTCGCCGTGGCAGCTTCTGCAAACAGCATGGATAGACAGACCTCCTTACCATAGTTGAACAGCTAACGCATACCCTAATATCTTCCTCTATGTTATCTGTACCCTGCTTGTAATGCAAGCCCTATCATCCATAAAAATGAAAAAAAGACAATTTGGCTGAATATTCCTGTAATGCTCGTCATAACGCATATGTAAACACTCTCATGAAATAACCTTAGTCCGAAGGAAACACTGTGCATAACTCAAAATGAAAAGCCCTTCTTCTCGGAAGCAGAGCACATCAGATCGTAATCCAACGTCTTTACCTTTTCGAGAAGAAGAGCCAATACTGCCACTTCATATTGATATAACTACTGGTTAGAGGACCTTAGTCTACTAATTGCAGTGCCTTGCTCCGCTCGGTATCCCGCTCCAGAACCGGCTTCAAGTACTTGCCTGTATAGGAAGCTTCTACTTTGATGATATCCTCAGGTGTTCCGGTTGCAACAATGGTTCCTCCACCGCTACCGCCTTCTGGACCCAGATCAACAACATAGTCTGCCGTTTTGATCACATCCAGGTTATGCTCGATCACTAACACCGATTCCCCAGAATCAACCAGACGATGTAATACGTTCAGCAAACGGTCGATATCATCGACATGCAAACCCGTAGTCGGCTCATCGAGGATGTAAATGGTTTTCCCGGTACTGCGGCGATACAGCTCGGAAGCGAGCTTCACACGCTGGGCTTCACCACCAGACAATGTGGTTGCAGGTTGTCCCAGATTGATATAACCCAGACCCACATCCATCAGTGTCTGCATTTTACGATGGATCTTCGGAATGTTCTCGAAGAATTGGGTTGCATCTTCAACCGTCATTTCCAGCACATCGGAAATATTTCTGTTTTTATATTTCACTTCAAGCGTTTCCCGGTTGTATCGTTTGCCTTTGCAGACTTCACAAGGAACATAGACGTCCGGCAAGAAGTGCATCTCGATCTTGATAATGCCGTCTCCACGGCAGGCTTCACAACGTCCACCTTTGATATTAAAACTGAACCGGCCTTTCTTGTATCCACGTACCTTGGCTTCGTTCGTCTGAGCAAACAGATCCCGGATATCATCAAAGACACCTGTATACGTAGCCGGGTTGGAACGTGGTGTCCGCCCGATTGGCGACTGGTCAATATCGATAACTTTATCGATATGCTCCAGACCACGAATCTCTTTATGTTGACCCGGACGTACCCGAGCACGGTTCAGATCACGTGCCAGCGTTTTGTAGAGGATCTCATTGATCAATGTGGATTTACCTGAGCCAGACACACCCGTTACCGCAGTAAATACACCTACAGGAATCTTCACATTCAGATTCTTCAGGTTATTTTCTTTGGCTCCACGTACTTCCAGCCAACGGTCTCCTACACTTCTACGTTCTGTACGAATCGGAATGAATTTGCGTCCACTCAGATATTGACCGGTTAAGGAGTTCTCATCGTTCATGATCTCCTCCGGTGTACCCTGTGACATGATGGTACCTCCGTGAATACCCGCACCAGGACCAATGTCAATAATATAGTCGGCAGCCATCATCGTATCTTCATCATGTTCAACCACGATCAAGGTGTTACCAATGTCTCGCATATGCGCAAGTGTTGAGATCAGACGGTCATTATCCCGTTGATGCAAGCCAATACTTGGCTCATCGAGAATATACAGCACACCCATCAGGCTGGAACCAATCTGTGTAGCCAGTCTGATCCGCTGCGCTTCCCCACCGGACAATGTTCCGGCAGCACGACTTAGTGTAAGATAATCCAGACCAACATTCACCAGGAAGCCGAGACGACTGTTGATTTCTTTCAGAATAAGCTTGGCAATTGTCTGCTCTTTCTCCGACAATTCCAATGTATCAAAGAATCGGCCAGCTTCACCAATGGACAAACTAGTCACATAGGCCATGTTGTGATCATTGATCGTAACCGCAAGACTCTCGCGTTTCAGACGCTGACCTTTACATGTACCACAAGGCTTCGCACTCATGTAACCCTCAATAAACTCACGGATACCTTCAGATGCTGTATCCCGGTAACGACGCTCCAGGTTATTCACGATACCTTCGAAGGTAACCAGTGCTTCCTTCCGTTGTCCAAAGTCATTCTCATAGCGGAAACGGATTTTCTCCGTACCTGTACCCTGCAACAACTTGTTCATCTGCTCAGCTGGCAGATCTTCGACAGGTACATTCTGCGGAATGTTGAAGTGTTCACATACTGACTTCAAGAACTGCGGATAATAGGTGGATGTGCCACCTGTCCAAGCATCAAAAGCTCCATCTTCGATGGTCTTAGTCCGATCCGGTACGAGCAGATCAGGGTCAACGATCATTTTCACACCTAACCCATCACAATCCGGGCAAGCCCCGAAAGGACTGTTAAATGAGAACATCCGCGGTGCCAGCTCTTCAATACTGAATCCGCACACCGGGCAGGCAAAGTTGGAACTGAAGCGCAGCTCTTCTTCGCCCATAATGTCCACAAGTAGTTGTCCACCGGACAAATTAAGTGCTGTTTCAATAGAGTCGGCCAGACGCGCCTGTACATCATCTTTAACAACGATCCGGTCAACAACGACTTCAATCGTATGTTTTTTATTTTTCTCCAATTGAATATCCTCTGACAGGTCACGCAGTTCCCCGTTCACCCGTACACGGACAAAGCCCTGCTTGGACACATCAGCAAATACACTTTTATGCTCGCCCTTGCGGCCCGAGATAATGGGTGCCAAAATCTGCAACCGGGTACGCTCTGGATATTGCATAATGCGGTCAACCATTTGTTCTACGGTCTGGGAACTGATCTCTACGCCATGGTCTGGACAATGTGGATGGCCCACACGTGCAAATAACAGACGCAGATAATCATAAATTTCGGTCACAGTTCCAACCGTGGAACGCGGGTTACGGCTTGTTGTTTTCTGATCTATTGAAATGGCAGGAGATAATCCTTCGATGGAATCCACATCCGGTTTCTCCATCTGTCCCAGAAACTGGCGTGCATAAGCTGACAATGATTCTACATAACGCCGCTGTCCTTCGGCATAGATGGTGTCAAAAGCCAGCGAGGACTTGCCTGAGCCACTCAGGCCGGTCAATACAACAAACCGGTCACGCGGGATGGTAATGTCGATATTTTTCAGGTTATGCGCTCGTGCGCCTTTAATGACAATGTTATCGCTCGCCAATAGTATTCATCCTCTCAGTGTGTTAATCCAAACCTTTAAAGGCTTTTCGATCCCTCCCAAACCCTCCCTTCCAAGGGAGGGCCCCAGAGGGCGCAGCCCTCTGGACACCCGAAACAAGCGGTGCAACGGTGAGGGGTCGGGTCTTGCTATGTGAAGGGTGGTCGTGTGCCCGCGGCTCCGTATAAGGTTCCGGCTCATTGCCGGAACCTTATACGGCCGCTCTACTGCGAGGGTGCGCTCTCGGCTTCGCCACGTTCGCGACAGGTCGCCATTGCCTTCGGCTCGGCTCCAAGGTCAATACCGGGACGCTCTCGGCTTCGCCACGTTCGCGACAGGGTCGCCATTGCCTTCGGCTCGGCTCCAAGGTCAAGAGCGGGACGCTCTCGGCTTCGCCTTGGTCGCGACAGGGTCGCCATTGCCTTTGGCTCGGCTCCAAGGTCAAGAGCGGACGCTCTCGGCTTCGCCCTGGTCGCGTCAGGTCGCCATTGCCTTTGGCTCGGCTCCAAGGTCAAGAGCGGACGCTCTCGGCTTCGCCCTGGTCGCGTCAGGTCGCCATTGCCTTCGGCTCGGCTCCGAGGTCAACACTGGGGCACTCTCGACTCCCAATTGCTTTCCTATAAACCTTTTAACCAATTTCAACATTTCTATCAGTATAGACTTGAATTCAAGATTTCAACATCTCTTATTATCGGTAGATATCATCAATTTCCTTACTCAACAAGAGAACGGCCAATTGGCCGTTCTCTTGTTACAGATCCATCTTTACCGGAGCATATGAATGAGCTGTATCTTATTCAGCGCGAAGTTCCAGCAACGCATCGCGAAGCTCGGCAGCACGCTCAAACTGCAGGTTTTTGGCTGCATCTTTCATCTCTACCTCTAGGCGCTGAATAAGCGCCTGGCGATCTTTCTTCGACATCTTCTCGGCTGCGCCTGTAAGATAGTCTTTCTTGGATTCGGCAACTTTGGTTGCCTCAATCACATCACGCACTTTTTTGCGAATCGTCTGTGGTGTAATTCCATGTTTCTCGTTGTACTCGATCTGAATTGCGCGGCGACGCTCTGTTTCCTTTATCGCTTTATCCATCGAATCCGTTACTTTGTCACCGTATAGAATAACGCGACCCTCGCTGTTCCGTGCCGCACGACCAATCGTTTGGATCAGTGAGCGTTCGGAACGCAGGAATCCTTCCTTATCGGCATCCAATATAGCGACGAGGGAAACTTCGGGCAGATCGAGACCTTCCCGGAGCAAGTTGATTCCGATTAGGACATGGAACACGCCCAATCTTAAATCACGTAAAATTGCCATCCGTTCCAACGTCTTGATCTCAGAGTGCAGATAACGAACCTTAATTCCAACTTCCTTCAGATAATCCGTCAGGTCCTCCGACATCTTCTTCGTTAATGTTGTGATCAACACACGCTCGTCTTTGGCAATCCGGTCGTTAATCTCACCAATCAAGTCATCGATCTGCCCTTTTGTTGGACGCAGTTCAATGATTGGATCAAGCAGTCCGGTTGGACGGATAATCTGTTGCACCATCGTATCGGTATGCTCTATCTCATACGGGCCTGGTGTGGCCGATACATAGATGATCTGATCCATCTTGCCTTCGAACTCATCGAATTTGAGTGGACGATTATCCAGCGCTGACGGCAGACGGAAACCATGCTCAACCAATACCGTCTTCCGCGCCTGGTCACCATTGTACATCGCACGGATCTGTGGCAGAGTCACGTGAGACTCATCGACCACGATCAACATGTCATCCGGGAAGTAATCCATCAGTGTGTATGGGGTATCGCCGCGTTCGCGGAAAGTCAGCGGACCGGAATAGTTCTCAATCCCCGAACAGAATCCAACTTCCTTCATCATCTCGATATCATACCTTGTGCGCTGCTCCAGTCGCTGAGCCTCCAGCAGTTTCCCCTGTTCACGCAACACTTCAAGACGCTCCTCCAGTTCACGCTCAATGTTCACCAGCGCAACCTTCATTGTCTCTTCTTGCGTTACGAAGTGAGACGCCGGGAAGATGGCAATATGTTCACGTTCACCAATCAGTTCTCCGGTTAACACATCAATCTCCGTAATTTTCTCGATCTCATCACCAAACAATTCAACCCGAATTGCATGTTCACCCTTGGAGGCAGGGAAAATCTCAACAACATCCCCACGAACACGGAATGTACCCCGCACAAAGTTAATATCGTTCCGCTGATACTGGATCTCTACCAGACGAGACAAAATCTGATTGCGCGGTTTCTCCATGCCTACCCGAAGTGACAGCAACATGCTTGAATACGAGTGCGGTGAACCCAAACCATAAATGCAGGAAACACTCGCTACAATGATGACGTCCCTGCGCTCAAACAACGAACTTGTCGCTGCGTGCCGCAGTTTGTCTATCTCTTCATTAATACTTGAATCCTTCTCGATATACGTATCGGAGGACGGGATATATGCTTCTGGCTGAAAATAATCGTAATAACTGACGAAATACTCAACCATGTTATTAGGAAAAAAATCTTTGAACTCACTTGCAAGCTGCGCTGCCAACGTTTTATTGTGTGCAATAATCAGCGTCGGACGTTGCAGTTGGGCTATCGTCTGGGCTATCGTAAACGTCTTACCCGTACCCGTTGCACCCAGCAGTGTCTGGTATCTCTTCCCCTCCTGAACACCCTTCACCAATTCTATAATGGCTGCAGGCTGATCACCTTGGGGAGAAAACTCTGACTCGATTTCGAACGTTTTGTCGCTCATTATAATATCGCTCATTGCCGTATCTCACCCTATCGTCTAAAATAATAGTCACTATATATTGTCGAAGTTCCCCGAATTTTCATATGGGAAAACTTATAGTAATAGGAATATTTGTTCCCGTTTAATTATACCTCGTTCGTTTTAGTGATGCAAACGTGAAATGAAGATAGGAGTGGGTTAATTTATGGATATTGCGACACTTATCGGTATTATTGCCGGAATTGCCGCAGTCATTAGCGGTTTTTTGTGGGAAGGCGGCCAATTGTCTGGTCTCCTGCAAAAAACGGCTGCTTTAATTGTATTCGGTGGAACGATTGCTGCTGTGGTTGCCAGTTTCCCGGCGCATCGCCTTCGTACGATTCCAGCTGCCCTGCGTATGGCTTTTGGACGTAACAATAATGATTCAGGCTTGTGGGTTGAAGAACTGGTGGAGATGTCTTCAATCGCACGCCGCTCAGGTGTACTTGCATTGGAACGCAAGGTTATGGATCATCCGCATCCATTTTTGCAAGACGGTATCCAGATGGTTGTTGATGGTACCGATCAGGATGTGGTTCGCCAGATCCTGGAGATGGAGATTGATTCCATTGAACAAAAACATGAGGGTTACGCCAAAATATTCGAATCCGCTGGTGGGTACGCTCCAACCATGGGGATCATCGGAACCGTGATGGGACTTATTCAGGTACTTGGCAGTTTGACCGATCCAACCGGACTCGGACCTGCCATTGCTGTTGCCTTTACCGCAACCCTGTATGGGGTCGCCAGTGCCAATCTTATCTTTTTGCCCATTGCCTCTAAGATCAAATCCAGAGGTGCCGATGAAGTACAGACCATGGAAATGCTTCTCGAAGGTGTACTTGCCATTCAGAACGGTGAGAATCCCCAGCTTGTACGCAAAAGACTGGAGTCCTTCACCCTTACGCATCGTCAGCATATACGCCCCCTAGCAAAGGAGGGATTGGATGAGTCGGCGCAGTAAACGGCGCGGAAAACGTGAAACTATCGATCATCGGGATCGCTGGATGATTACTTATGCCGATCTCATAACTCTGCTTTTGATCTTTTTTGTCATCATGTATGCCATGAGCAATCTGGATTCCAGTAAATATGACGTCGTTACTCAATCGTTACAAAATACATTTAATGCGTCCGACTCAATCCTTGAGCTTGGTGAGGGACTCGGTGAGAAACCCGGTCAAACGATTACAGAGACTCCACCATCTGAGGTTCAGGGTGAAGATCCTTCAAATGACCCTTCCGATACAGGGACTGCAACACCAGATGATGACAACAAGCCCCTCACAGAACGGGAAGAACAGTTCAGATCACAGGAGCAGGAATTGCAAAATCTATTCAATGTGATTACCCAATATATCGAGGATAATAAACTGGAAAATCAGATTTTTGTTGCGGACAAGCCACAGGGCCTATCCATTACCCTCAGTGACCGCTTCCTGTTTGATCAGGGACAGGCCGCTCTAAAGGATGGTGCAGCACCAACGCTCAGTAAACTTGCCAGCCTGTTTCGGGATCTGAATACCGTTGTCAGCATCGAAGGACATACGGACAATATTCCGGTCGGGGCCAACTCCACGTACAAAGACAACTGGGAACTTTCTGGAGAACGTGCACTGTCTGTATTACGATTCTTTTTGGATACAGAGAAACTTAACCCGGACGGCTTCCAGTATGCCGGATATGCGGATACTCGCCCAACGGGTGACAACACCACTGCCGCCGGAAGACAAAAGAACCGTCGGGTTGAAATAACGGTCCTGCGTCAACTTCAACCTTAATCATCAATATCTCCCATAATGCATCATTCCTTATGCAAAGAAAGCACGCTCTAACTGAATTCAATTCAGCAGAGCGTGCTTTCTTTTATGTCGTATTACCTTATGCCTCTACTCCTGGCTGGCTAGGGCGTAGAATCGCAGAGCCTACAGTCAGCAAAATGGCAGCCATGCCAAACAATATCAATAGTGGCAATATGATATCCGACAATGTACCACCAGCAGAGATCGTTTCCACCGCCTGAATCGCCCATTTCTGTGGAACAAAGTTGGCGAGCTTTTGCATATAATTCGGCATCAACGAGATCGGCCAGAAACAACCACCTATCATGCAGGTTGGCATAATGACAAGTGAATTCAGCATGTTGGCATTTTTGGGATTACGGATTAATCCTGCCACGGTACTTGCGATCCCCATGGAGACCAGCATGAATGCGGCCAAGATGATGAAATGAATGCCAAAAGGAATACCGGCATCATAATGCAGCAGCCACCTGCTGACTCCCAAAACGAGAACAATCTGAATCATGCCAATGACAAAGCTACCCAGGAAATTACCAAGCGCAATCTCATATGCACGGACGGGTGCCGTATATACTCTGGCCATCGTACGTTTCCTGCGATCTTCCATTATCACAGCCACTGCACTGGTCAGCAGCCCCATCATAAACATGATTGTAAATCCAGTCACATTGTTCAGGCCTGGCTTGGGATAAATCTGAAGATCGGTGACTTCACCAGCAACCTGATGTTTTCCTATCTCCTGTAAAAGCTGTTCAAAGGGCTTCTGTATACTCGATAGTATGTCCGTCTCACTTGAGACAGGACCTGCCGCCACCTTAACAGCTGAAGCAGATTGTAACAATCCGCTCGTCAAACCTTCAACTGCTGCTCGTAGGGTATAGGAATCTTCGCTTATACGCAGTTCCACCAGTTGGATCTCGGTTGGCTTTCCTTGTAACAGATCCTCCGTATAATGTGCCGGAATGATGATACCCGAGCTTCCTTTTTGCTGAGCGATGGCTTCCTTCACTTCTGCTTCGTTTGTCATCGGTTTGAGCAGATACTCCTCTTTGCCAGCAAGTTCATGAATCATCCATGTCCCTGCCACCCCTCCATCCTCATTGACATAGGGAATAACAGTACGTGTACTCTGCTCGCTTCCAAATAGAGCAACTGCTCCTGTAACCACCAGGCAAGGCAGAAGCAGAAACGTAATGAAGCCCATTTTACGGCCAAGTGTACGTCTAATCATCAACCAGGCGATGTGTAGACTATTCATATCGGTATCCTGCCTTTCTATAGATCAATCCTGAGATGAACAGTAATACAGCGCATACCACGCCTAACATTAGAATGTTATATACAATCTCTCGTACAGGTGCATCCAGCATCATTCTCAGAAAACTTTGGAGCGCCCAGTGGTTAACCGTAAATTCGCTAAGCCGTTGTACAAAATAAATTGGAATGGGCGTGAACCCACCGCTAATAAATGTCATGGCAACGATGATACCTTGGATGGTTGCACTGGCCGATGCTGTGCTTTTGCATACCAGTGCGACGATTACACCAAGGGTCATGGAGGCCAATGTGATACATACACAAGTCAGCACAATATACCAAGGATGCGATCCCCAATCTACACCGTAGAGCCAATATGTCATAAGGATGATCGTTGTTGCTTGTAAGAAAGCGAGTAGACTATTGCCTGCAATTTTTCCAGCGAAAATAACTCCGTTACCTATCGGCGCAGCCTGAAGGCGAATTAACGTTTTGTTATCACGCTCTCCAAAAAGGCTGGTACTGGTTGTCATGCCTGAGTACAACATGAACATCGCCAGCATGGAAGCTGCATAGTATTGGGAGGCACTATACGCCGTACCTGTCTTACCTGGATTAGTGACAGCAATGGAGGTGGAATTCGCCGCACCGGACTCCGAAGCAGAGGCCATGGCAGCAATTACTTCCGGACCGAGCACTTTGGTAATCGCCATCTGTCGGTTCCATTCATCCGTAAAACGTGTGAACAAAGTTTCACCCAAGGTATTAAGTGTGTTGTCCTTTCCTCGTATCCACTGTAACCTGGCCTCTTTCCCCATCATCACGTTTTGCTCAAAATCCGAAGGAATCATTACAGCAAAGTCCAGCTTGTCGGTACGCAACGCATGAACGGCCTCTTCTTCAGTCGTAAAGTTCTGCACCTTGACCATCTCAGCCACTTCCGGGGATTTAACGAATGTATCCAGCGCTTGATTAACTGTACTTGATCCTCCACCAGATTCGGTATTCAAATGGATGATTCCCACACGTACAGTATCCGGAATAACATCCGCCGCCGTACCCATCGTACTGGAAAGTGCCGTGCCCAATATAAAAATCAGTAACAACGGCAAAATAAACAGGTTTAACACCACAGATCGAATCTTAAGAATACGCCTTAATTCAAAGATGCAAATATGCCATATATTCATCTCTCGCTCCCCCTAGTCCCGAAGTGTACGCCCGGTCAGATTGAGGAACAACGTTTCCAGATCCGGCTCTTCGACCTTGAGCGACTGAATGGATACTTCATGTTTGCTGCAAATGAAGAGCAGATCCTGGAGATCCTGCTGTGCCGAAGGCAGCGTAATGATCAGTGTATTCTCTGAAACGTCTACCATCCGCACACGGGGGTGAAGTTTCAGTTCTTCCACGACGTCGGGACCGATACCGGAAGTGGATAGCACTACTTTTTCCTCCGATGCTACACGTTCTCTCAGCTCTGCTTCAGTCCCACAGGCAATAATTCGCCCCTGATCCATAATCGCAACCCGGTGACTAATCGCCGCCACTTCCTCCATGTAATGACTTGTATATATGATCGTTGAACCCATCTTGTTGAGTGTCCGTACCGATTCAAGAATATGATTCCGGGATTGCGGATCAATGCCAACTGTCGGTTCGTCCATGATAATTAGATCCGGGCGATGTGTAATCGCACATGCGATGTTTAACCTGCGTTTCATACCGCCAGAGAAGGTCGAGGGGGCATCCTTTGCTTTATCCTGCAACCCTACAAATTCTAGGGACTCCTGCACTCTTTCCTTAAGCAATTTTCCACGCAGTCCATACAGTCTGGCAAAAAAGGTCACATTCTCCGCAGCAGACATGGTTTCGTATAAAGCCAGATCCTGCGGAACGAGTCCGATCTTGCGCTTTACTTCAAGCGGTCGCTCCTTGACCGAGATCCCATCTAATCTGATTTCACCCTGATCCATATTCAGGAGCCCTGCAATCATGCTGATGGTGGTACTTTTTCCTGCTCCATTGGGACCAAGCAATCCAAAAATCTCGCCTTTGCCAACGCTAAGGTTCAAATGATCCACGGACAGCTTGCTGCCGTATCGTTTCACAACATGATCCACTTCAAGTATACCCATCCCTTTTACGCCCCTCTTCCGTTTCGGCTTCCGCCGCTGGATTTCATATTTGTATTGTAACGGATCGCAATCTGTAGCGAAGGTACAAAAAGTCATGAATCGAAGGTGACTTAAGTCATCTCCTGATTCGAATGCTGCTTATGGTATAATCAAGGGCGCATTACCAAGAGATTTTCTACTCCACTTTTTATATAAAGGATGTCATTTACATATGCCCATGCGGTTTCTGCAATACGGATTAATTATTGTTCCAGCAGTACTGTACATGTTGATGCTGCCCTTGGAAAACGAAGCCATCTACACCTTGTATATCATCATCGCGCTTGTACTCTCCGTGTGGAAAGATTTTAACCGTTCAAGTACACAGCAATGGCTGTTGCTGCTGGCCGAAATACTTTGGAGCTGCTGGCTGATTGCTTCGTATGGACCATTTATGTTTTTCCTCTCTCTATCCGTGCTCTACGTGTATATATACAGACTAGAGGGAAGTCGGAGATGGTTGATGTTTGCAATTCAGCTTGTCGCTAACAATGTCGCTTTGCATTGGCATTATTCTGTCCCACAGGCATCGCAGCCAGGGTTAACCACACTAACTACAACCGACACTACATTACTCTCCACAGAGACAACTGCGATGGTTCTCGGCAACCTGCTTCTGCTCATCACAGCTGCTCTGTCCTGGCAGGGATCAAGAACGGCGAACAGCCGCGGACAACTGGAACAAGTCTATGACGAACTTCGCAGCAAACATTACGAGCTACAAGAAACTCGTGCGCAGCTGCTGTTATTTACAAAGCAACTTGAAGGAGTGGCTCAGACAGAGGAACGTACCCGTATCTCCAGACAGCTTCATGACGATATCGGGCATCGACTGATTCGCACCAAAATGATGTCGGAAGCCGCCCTGCTGACCCTCCCCCTCGATATGGAACAAGGAACGGAAATGGTGCGACAGATTCGCGATCAATTGGCCGATAGTATGGATGATATGCGCAGCACACTGCACAAACTGCAACCTAATTCCTATGCATCCGAAGTCTACGCCCTGGATCGTCTCCTAGAGGAAGTGGGCAGAGATACCGGCGTGAAGACAAATTATGAAGTTCATGGCCCATCCCATGTGCTGTATCCCAGCATACAAATCGTTTTGTTCAAAAATGCCAAAGAAGCCCTGACCAATGCCCTGCGACACGGAAATGCTTCTTCGATCACAGTGGAGTTGGTATTCGGGGATCAAGAAGTGTGTATGAGTGTGAGTAATGATGGCAAAATCAATCCTCATTCTTCCAAGCGAAATGGCATAGGACAGGAAGGCATGCTTCTTCGCACACAAATGGTGGGAGGAACGTTGGAGATCCAATCGGCTTATCCGTATACAGTGATTACACGCATTCCAATAACGAACCAGTTGAATATACTCTGAAAAAGGAAGTGAATATTCTCATGTCCGAACGTAATGATGTGAACAACAAGAATGATTCAGGCCAGCTCCCACTTATTCGGCTGATTCTCGCAGACGATGATTACTTCATTCGTGAGAGCCTGAAAGTGTTGCTTGGACTCGACTCTGGCATTTTCGTTACAGGCACGGCCTCAAATGGGCAGGAAGCGTTGGAATTGCTTGAATCAGGGACGTCTGCGGACGTGGTGTTAATGGATATTCGGATGCCGGAATGTGACGGAGTTGAAGGTACCAAACGCATCAAGGCACGTTTTCCTGAAATCCAAGTGCTCATGCTGACGACGTTTGACGACGATGAGTATATTATTCAGGCATTACAGAATGGAGCAAGCGGTTATTTGCTCAAAAACGTCCCCCCCGAACGGATAATTCAAGGCATCAAGACCGTACATAACGGTGATATGTTAATCCATCCGGATATTGCCCGCAAATTGGCAGGCCTTCTTCGTCCCGCTGCAATTCCCCTGACACAGAATCCAATCGAAGCCTATGGACTGACTCGTATGGAGCTGGCGGTTGCCGAGGCCATATCGGAGGGGTTGTCCAATAAGGAAATTGCCGCCAAACTGTTCCTCAGTGAAGGCACCGTCAAAAACTATGTCACGGATATTCTCGGTAAGTTGAGCTTGCGTGATCGGACCCAAATCGCCATCTTTATGTTAAAACAATAACAAAAAAAGGTATTTCCCTTGCCTGTGACGGCGCTCGGAAATACCTTTTTCATTGCTTGATTTATGCAACATACTTCATCACGTATGCTTAGTTGTTACATCTCTATGGACCCTTTATCACTGCCCACAGGGGCTGGCGGTAACGCCAAGGGAGCTTCGTCCCTTTGTGGTTTTTTCAGACGGGCAAACAATTTGAGGTTGATGATATGGAACAACGTCAGTGGACGTAACCGAATCGCCCAAACCTCGTGATTGTCCGGTGCCATAATGACCCCAAGCTGATGATGCTCCCCTTCATAGATCGCTCGTTGCATGAACTTGCTTTCACCCTGGTGATTGCGAACCTCTAGTTTGCAAAAAGCCGGGTTCATCCGCAGGGCACGATGTAACTCTTCCGGTGAATGAACCAACTTACCATTCACCTTGTACAATGTCTCTCCTGCTTCAATCCCCAAATCTGCAGCAGGGCTCTCCGGAATAACAGCCAATACCTTCAACCCATGCTGCGGATGGACAAATACCGGACTGCGGTTTTGCTCTTCAAACGCGCTGTACCATACCAGAAATTCATGTCCAATAAATGCGATCAGCGCAGCAACCACCATAAGTGGAGACCACCATGCAGCAAGCAAACTGAACACGAGCAAAGTTGCCCCGTATATCATCAACCGCTTGGATGAGATCTGTACCTTTTGTCCCGGAAGCATACTCTGCGTTATCTCACCAAATCCGAGCATAATCGGCAACGCAACCAGCATGTAACTATGACCTGCATTCATCAGTGGATTCCATGCCAGCTCCGCGCCACCTCCTGTGACTGGAACAAGAATCAGTAGAGGAATAGCCCAGAACTGCTGCAGTTGATATCCACCAACCAGTTTCCCGCGTTTTCCCTCGAAGAGAAGTGGTGATGCCATCGATACCCCCTGCATGCGTACCAACAAGGCTTCACCCATATGTAGAAGGGCTGCCAGGACAAGCAGTGCAGGCATATCCAGGGTACGTAGCGTTTCCGTGATAGTGCCCATCCAACCCAATGGTTGCCAGCCTGAAGCCAGATTCAAACCAAATTGCAACACACCCAGTAACCCGGCCGCATAAGCAAAGCACAGATACCGGATACGGAACAAGGATAGAATTAATGTTGCAGCCCATATGCATATCAGGCTTCCCAGTGTAAGATGTGCACCGAGGAATAGGGACACAATCGATGCGATGGTACCAATGAGTATGCCTCCGAGCACCGCCCGAATCGTCTGTGTTATCGAGCTTTGCAAACGGACATGAAACAATTTACGCTCCTGTAGTAACTGACGATGATAGATCAGCGCAATCAGGATCACCGCAATATAATAAAACGGCTGAATAAACAACTGCAACAAAGCTTCCCCTAATGTAGTTAACCACGGCCATACCCATTCCATTGTGGTCGGTCACCCCTCTCTTTCAGCCGGTTCAGAAAAAAAGAAGGCTGAAAATCAGCCTTCTTTATGGCTTCGACACAGCGGACGAAATATCCTTCGAGACATTTTCGATCGCGCGTTTCAGCTGTGCATCATATTGAGGATTGGCAATACGTTCAATCAGAGCCGCTTCCAGTGATTCAGCGGTTTTCTCGTCAATCTGCCCTGTAGCCTGAATGCCTTTTTGCTTCTGGAATGCCTTGACCGCTTCTTCCGTCTTCTGGTCGTAGTATCCATCCACACGATCCGGTTTGAAATCGAGTCCTCTCAGCATCGTCTGCGCACTTTTCACATCCGAGCTATTACTGTCATATTTCAGTGGTAACTTCTCTTTGTTAATCGGTGCCACCGAGAAATAATCCGGCTGGTCTACCGCAATATCCGGTTTGATTCCTTTTTCATGAATCCAGTCTCCGTTCGGAGTGAGCCACTTGGCAATAGTGATCTTCAGCAAGCTGCCATCACCCATCTGCTTGTCATAACTCGTCTGGACGGTTCCTTTACCAAAGGAGTTTTCACCAATCAACTTAGCACCTGCTGACTGTTGTAATGCACCGGCCAAAATCTCCGACGCACTCGCACTGCCTTTGTTCATCAGGACTGTGACTGGGTAAGCTTTGGCTGATCCATTGGACTTGCTTTGTTCCTTTTTGCCGTTCTTGTCTTCAACCTGCACAATAACCTTGCCTTTAGGAACAAACTGTTCAGCAATATCAATAACAACTTGCAATACACCGCCTGGGTCATTCCGTACGTCGATGACCAGACCTTTCATGTTCTGCTTCTCAAGCTTCGCCAACTCTTCCTTAAAGCGATCGCCTGTATTCAAAGAGAATTGAGTAATGGCAATAACGCCAATTCCGCCATCCTCCATGTGAGCATATACGGTCTCCAGATCAATATCATCACGTACAATCACAAATTCAATCAGCTCGGAAGATCCAGCACGTTTAACTTGTACCTTCGCTTCACTGCCCTTGGGACCTCTGATTTTGTTAACAGCCTTGTTCAGTTCCAAACCTTGCAAGGATTCGCCGTTGACCGACATAATCATGTCTTTTGCACGAATACCCGCTTTCTCGGCAGGAGATCCTTTGATTGGGGAAACAACAACAACGTTTCCATCCTGTGAGGATACCTCTGCGCCAATACCGGTAAATGAACCTTCGATCGACTCTTCAAACTGAGCAGCCGTTTCCTGCCCCATATAGTTGGAGTACGGATCACCAAGCGATTCCATCATGCCGTTGATCGCACCGTCAATCAATTTGGTCTGATCCACGTCTTTATAATAGTTGCTTGAGATCAAATCCATCGCAGTTTCAATCTTTTTCAAATCGTTCTTCTGCTGTGTATTGCCGGTTACACTAGCCAGCAAACCTTCGCCCGCTGTGGTTTGGTTTGCTATTCCCGGGTAAGTCATTAGTACCAGGGTTAGCAAACTACCACCCAGGAGACCCACAATGACAAGCAGTAGCGCCGATCTTTTCTTCATCATCCGTTTGTCACCGCCTTTAGTTTTGAAGCGTGTCCGATTCCATTGTTGCCAGAATCCATTCCCTGAACATGCCAGCTTATTATATGTCTAGCTTGTACGGAATATGTTTTTTCCATTCGAACGATGGAGCAATAATTACAAATAGTTCATCGGATTTACAGCGGTACCGTTGTCTCTCACTTCAAAGTGCAAGTGAGGTCCAGTAGAGTTCCCTGTATTTCCTGACTCCGCAATGGTATCCCCTTTGCTCACTGTGTCTCCCTTGCTGACTTTGAATCCACCTTCGCGCAAGTGACCATATAACGTCCATAGTCCACCGCCGTGGTCCACAATAACCGTATAACCATAACCGCTATACCATTCAGCCATGATCACGATTCCGCCAGAAGCAGCGTGAACCGAAGTTCCCTGTGGAACAGCAAAATCGACACCGGCATGCATTTTACCCACTACGCCCGTAATTGGATGGGTACGGGGGCCGAATCCAGAAGAAATACGTCCTCCAGATACCGGTCTTGAGAAGATACCATTACCGGATGAATACGTGACCTCACTGCTACTATCCGAACTCACTCTAGTAGGCGCCTTGGCTGCAGCTTTCGCCCGAGCCGCTGCTGCGGCTTTTGCTTTGGCTGCGGCAGCTGCCTGCTGTTCACGCAATTTATTTTTCTCTTGAAGAAGTGCCGAACGTTTGCTGGCAATCTGCATTAGTACATCTTCCTGCTCTTGTGTCAGCTCTTCTGACTCTTCAATTTTAGCATCATATGAAGCGAGAAGCACTTGCTTTTCCGCTTCTTTTTCATTCAATTGGGACTTGCGCTGTTTCTTCTGTGCATACAGGCTCTTGGCTTCCGCATATTGCACATCCAGTTCTGCCTTTTTGTCGACGACAAGTTGCTTGTCCGCTTTGTGCTCATCCAGCAGATGCTGATCCTGATCCACAATCGTTTTGAGTGAATCCGCACGGGTCAGGAAGTCAGTGAAGCTAGTAGAGGACAACAATACATCCAGATAGGATACAGCACCGTCCGTATACATCAGGCGCACGCGTGACTCCAACAATTTTTCCCTTGCAACAATGCGTTCTTCTGCCGCTTGCAGATCTTTTTTCGTTGTACGAAGATCTTCCTCCGTGTTCTCGATCTGCAAGGATACACTCGCCAGTTCATCACTAACGACATTGATCTGTTCCATAACAACCTTCAGATAAGCGTTGGTTTTGTTCTTGTAATGCTGTGCTTCCTTTTTGTTGGAAGCCGCTTTTTTTTGCTCCTGCTTGGCAGAAGCGGCCTTGCTCTCCAGTTGCTGAATCTGTTGGTCAATATCGCTGATGCTACTCTTGGCATATCCGTCAGAAGGTTGAAGCGTCAAACTGGCCAATAACGTAAAGGCCAGCAGCGAAGCGGTTTTTTTCAAAATGATGATCCCCCATCCTATGATTTCACAAGAAAGCAACCTGCACAGGTGGTGAACAGCATGTTCTTTGCTTTCTTCAATCTTAAAAGACTCCGTCTTTCCTACATATCGTCAAACAGCGTCCATTAATGAACCTGCTTTACCATTCTTTTCGACATATTCTGCAATTTGATCGTTGAAAACAAAATTAAACGTTGAGTGATTTCCGAATGGACAGTGTACTTCCCAAAATACCTACCAGCACACCGAGTCCGATCAACAGTGTTCCAAACAGCCCCCAGATTTCGCCGAGCGGGATTAAGTTAAGCATCTGCATGAAAACATCCTGACCAATCGTCTTCATCAACTGGCTGTACCCAACAAACAGCACACCAACCGTAATGACCGAGCCTATAAATCCAATGAGTGCACCCTCAATAAAGAAAGGCCAGCGAATAAAGGTATTGGTTGCACCAACCAGCTTCATAATACCGATCTCCCGGCGACGTGCCAAAATCGTTACGCGAATCGTATTCGAGATCAGGAACATGGACATCAGACCCAGTCCCCCAACAAAAATAAATCCGATGTTACGAACAAGTTTCGTAAATTTGAACAACACTTCCACCGTTTCCTTGCCGTAGTTCACTTTCATGATTGGCTTCTCCGGGTGTTTTTCGTTCAAAGCTTCGATTTTTTGCGCCACAAAAGTGACGGTTTCCGGTTCAATGACCTCAACTTCAATGGTCTCCGGCAGTGGGTTGTTGTCCACATCGAAACCGCTAAGCACGTTATCTGCACTCTCTCCAAGACGCTCACGGAACTCCTTGAGTCCTTCTTCCTTGGAAACAAAACGAATCTCACTTACTTCAGGCATCGCACTGATTTCTTGCTCCAGTGTGTTACGCAGGTTCTCGTCCACATTCAGTTCGAGGAACGTGCTGATCTCCACCTGGCTATCAACTTGATTCGCCATGGAGTTCACATTGAGGACCAGTAGCATAAACACACCAAGAATCAATAGCGACACAATGATGGACATGATGGAGGCCACAGACATCCAGCCGTTGCGGAATACGTTTTTGAATCCCTCCCGCAGATGGCGCAAGAGAGTACTAAAATTCATAACCGTATTCCCCTCTCATCTGATCCCGTACAATCTGTCCACGTTCAATCGCAATTACCCGCTTACGCATCGTATTCACGATATCTTTGTTATGGGTTGCCATAACAATGGTTGTTCCCCGGAAATTAATCTCATCCAATAGTTGCATAATGCCCCACGACGTCTCCGGATCGAGGTTACCTGTAGGCTCATCCGCGATAATAACCGATGGGTTATTGACGATAGCCCGTGCAATGGCAATACGCTGCTGTTCTCCACCCGAGAGCTGTGAAGGTTCGCGATTTGCCTTGCTCCGCAGTCCCACCAAGTCGAGCACTTCCATCACTCGTTTTTTGATATGACGCTTCGGTGCTTCAATAACTTCCATGGCAAATGCCACATTCTCAAATGCTGTCATCCGTGGCAGCAGACGAAAATCCTGGAACACAACGCCGATGTTACGACGCACATAAGGAATCTTTCTTGGCTTCAACTTACCAATATTAAATCCGTTAATGGATATTTGTCCTTTGGTCGGAACTTCTTCTCTGTACATCAATTTCATAAATGTCGATTTACCTGCTCCGGACGGACCGACGATATAAACAAATTCATTGCGGTCGATCTTCACCGACACCCCTTGTAATGCGTGGGTCCCATTGGCGTAGGTCTTCCACACGTCCTGCATTTCTATCACATCATCACTTCCTGCTCGCATAGTTAGCCATTATCATTTCGACACAATCCCGGCATTTCCTTTAAAAAGACCTGAATTTCATCAGGGAAAAATCCACTTCGTTCCTGTTTCAATGGTGAAGCATGGATGCATATGAAGTTTATTGTAACAAATTTGTTACCTATTGAGTACCCGAAAGTTTTCCTGCATTGGATCATATATATAGAAAGTGTTACAAAGTCGGGAACAACTGAAGTATAAAGGAGCGTACGGTTATGAAAAAAATACATTTGACGGTCATTGTTCTATTCTCCATCCTCTTGATCGGCTCCGCGTCCTATGGATTGTTGTATATGTACGTGAATCAGCCTGCCCTGCCCAAAAACGTTCATGTTGGCGAGATGCTGGTGGAGGGGAAGAATCGTAAGAACGTATTGCATGAATTGGATGAACAGATCCAAAAGCTGGAGGACTGGCCTGTCACCTTTGAAGTGACTGAACCCAACCCCCAGACGATGTCGTATACCGCAGCTCAGGTGGGGGTGAGTTACAACGTTAACAGCTTGGAGTCCGCTATACAGCAACTGGAGGAAGGTAACCTGTGGGAACGCGCTTATGCACGTTATCATTTTCCGAAAGAGTTCTCTCTCGATATGACCTATAACTCAAGACCACTCCAAGAACATCTCAGCCCTGCCTGGGAAAAAGAAACCTTCGGTACACCTGCGGACGCTGTTCGCCGCATTACCACAAGTGACAAAGTCCAGTATATCCCGGAAAAGGGCGTCCGCCGGATTGACTGGGACACACTCACAAGTCTCATTCAGACGAAGCTGCACCGAGATTTCAGTGTACTGAACCCGGATGAGAAACCCGCCCCACTGCTGATCCAGGTACCACTGTATACGCTGAAACCTGAAGTAACCCTTGATTCGCTGCGCCAGGAAGGCATTGACCGAAAGATCATCCAGTTCTCCACGGGTCTGGGCAATAGTAGTGATGGCCGGATACATAATGTCAGCGCAGCAGCGGAAGCGATTAACGGCATGATTTTGCCACCAGATGCCACATTCGATTATGAGAAGGTCGTCCGTCAAGCTGAAAAGGAGTATGGGTTTCGTGAGGCCCCGGTCATTGTTAATGGAAGACTCACCCCCGGAATTGGTGGGGGAATCTGCCAGGTATCCAGTACGGTGTATAACGCAGCACTATTGACGGGTCTTGAAATTATTGAGCGTCGTAACCACTCCCTGCCGGTCAAATATTTGCCGAAAGGACTGGATGCCACCTTTGCCTCGGGAGCCATCAATTTTCGCTTCAAGAATAATACCGGAAAATCCTTACTCATTCATGCAGAGGTAAAGAACCACCAATTGATGGTGAAATTTTTCGGCACATTCCCGAAGAATGTCAGCTATGCACTTGAATCTCGCACCATTGAAACATTAAGTGTTCCGGTAAAATATGTGTCCAGTACTGTACTGCCTGATGGTGCACAGCAGGTGCTGCAAGACGGACAGCCTGGATATATTGTGGAGACGGTAAGAACCAAGAGGCTGGACGGCAAAGTGGTCGAATCCAAAACGATTACACGGGACACGTACAAAGCTCAGAATCGCCTGATTGCCCGCTCCGGTCATAGCAGCCTGCCTGACCCGCAAGGGCCTTCTGTGGTCGAGGACGGAATTAGCGATACGAAACAGCCTTAGGCTCTATTTCTAAAGCAGCCAAAAGAGTTCAATCCGTAATTCATGCATTCTAGGATAAACTGATCCTACGAAAACAAAAAGACACACTTCCCGTCCCTTTTAAGGATACGCGAGAAGTGTGTCTTTTTATGGTTTAAGATATGTTATTCGAGTTTTACCAAGCTACGATCAGCTGTACTACCTTAACTTATAGTTAGTTTACTGCATTACGGTTTAGTGACCGCCAGTGTATTCGCCTTGCTCTTCGCCTATGACCATCTTCTCTTTTCCCATGAAGAAGGAAGCGACCAACGCGAGTGCAGCCGGAATGACAGCCCAGGCAAATAACTGTACGATGGAAGAGGACAGGGCATGTGTGATGGTATCCAGCACCTGAGGCGGAATCGCCTGTCTGAGTTCTGGTGAGAGCAACGCATGTGGATCGGTCAGATCCACTCCCTGCGGCACGCCACCTGCCGAAGCACCACCTGCTTCCGCAGCTGAACCAGCGAGAGCATCGTTCATTTTACGCGTAAATACCTGGCTCTGTACGATACCAAAGATCGTAATGCCCATCGTCATACCGAGGGACCGCAAAAAGTTAAGTGTGGAGCTTGCGGCTCCGCGTCTTTGCGGTTCAAACGCATTCATGGCTGCATTGCTAAGTACGGAGAACGAAGCACCGACACCAAGACCAACCATCACCATGTAGATACGTATCGTCCAAAGGGAAGAATTCTCATCCAGTGTGGTCAGCAATCCAAGTCCAATGACAAGTAAAGCTAACGTAGGGATCATGATATTGCGATACTTGATTTTGGTCATCAACACCCCGCCCAAGGACGCCGTCACAACCGACCCAAGCATCATGGGCAGCAGCACAAGACCGGAGTTGGTCGCTTTACCACCAAGTACCCCCTGTATGAAGATCGGAATGTACACGGATGCTGTAATGAACGCCGCACCACTGAACATACCAATAACGTTACTGGACCAGTAGACCCGGTTGCGGAACATGCTGAAGGAGATGATTGGTTCTTTGGCTTTGGTTTCTGCAAAAAGGAAGAGTAGCGCTAATGCTACAAATCCGGGAAACAAGCCAAGAATCTGCCACGAACCCCAGGCAAATGTTTTGCCACCCAGTTCCAGACCAAAGATCAGGCACACAACAGCACCGATCAGTGTTACAGCACCCAGCCAGTCGATCTGTTGGGATTGATGCTGATGGGATTCTTTATAGAAGAACGCAATAAACACAAATGCAATCAAGCCTAGCGGCAGGTTGATATAGAATACCCATTCCCATGTCGCATACTGGGTAATGTAAGCACCGAGCAGAGGTCCGAATACGCTGGAGAGGCCAAAGACGGCTCCAAACAATCCACCCAATTTACCACGAGATTCTGGTGCAACGACATCAAACATGATCGTAAAGGCAATCGGCACCAGGGCCCCCGCACCAATACCTTGAATCGCTCTGTACATCGTCAATTCCACAATAGACGTTGCCGTTCCGCACAGCGCTGAGCCAAGCATAAACACAATAATACCAAATACAAAAAACTTCTTCCGTCCATACATATCGGATAGCTTACCGAATATCGGCATCCCTGCCATCTCAGCCACCATGTACGCGGAGGTAACCCAGACGAACTTGTCGAGCCCACCTAGCTTCCCGACAATATCCCCCATAGCTGTTGCCACGATGGTATTATCCATCGAAGCCATTAATATGCTGAGCAGTAACCCTGCCAGCACCAATCCAATACTGTTTTTACGTGCAACCATTGTACTCAATCTCTCCATTCACGCTCTATTCATATGACTGCATTAGTATATCCGAAAAGAAGTCTGCGTTAATCAGTCCAAGGACCGATTGCTTTGCAGCAAAACTTCCGATTGCGGATGAATTTGCAGAGATGAACGGTATTCCACTGTACCAATCCGGCAGCCAGGACCGATTTTTATTTTATCGCCACGGACAATCTCGGCATCCGTATTCTCTAATTCAATATCATCACCTTCGATAATCTGTGCTTTGAGAATTGACTTATTCCCCGTAAACAAGTCATTCAACCGGCCACTCTTCACCGAGATGATGGAACCACCCATTTCCTTGACCACTGATGGACCCATGATTTTGAGTGTCATATGTTCAGCGCTGAGCATCCCAGCTATCGTCAAACGGCCGTTCAGCTTGATATTTTCCGCCTGACAATCCCCTGACAGATGAAGTTCACCTACCACTTTTATATGCTCAGCTTTGGCATGCAGGCCAGATGCCTGGATTCCATCCTCACCATCGTTGCTGGTCTCTCGCTCTGTTAGAGTCAGGGTTCCGGTAATTTTAATATCTGTGGATTCAAGCGATCCGTATATGACCGATGTACCCGTACATTTGAATCGATCACAAGATAGATTGTCGTTAAAGGACGCGTCCCCTACGACCTTGATCTTGCCGTACACGCCACCAGAAGAACTGCCATCACCAACGATGCTGATATCCATTTTTTTGTCCAATGAACGCCCAGGATTGTTATTCATGTCGATCCCATCCCTTTCTCTCCATATCCAAACTTTAAATTCGCTGACTGCTGCCCACCTTGGCATCCTGATCTACCTCAAGTTCACCTGAATACTCAACCAGTCTGATGTTACAGCCGCGACCGATAAGAATGTTACTCCCCCGAACAATGTCAGCTTCGGTATCTTCCAGCACAATCTCATCACCCTCAATTAAGGATGTCTTAAATGAAGGGGTCCCGCCCAGACCAATACTTTTCCAAAAGCCATTCTGTTGTTCCTTGCGACGAATATCGATACGCTCTCCGCCAATCTCTTTAGCCGAAGAAGATGTATGCAGCCTGATCTCCACTGTTCCCGCATTCAGTAAGCCGCTGATCTTAATATTGCCCCGTACATTCAGGGACTCACATTGGACATCCCCTTCAATATCGATCACACCGCCAATATCAATTCGTTCCCCATCTACTCTTCCACGTACGGTACACTTTCCGTTCACTTCAAGTTCAGGGCTATGGAGATCTCCGTTAATCGTCGTCATGCCATCCACCCGAACACGAGAACTGGTCAGAGGTCCATTCAACGTACACATGCCGTTAATCGCTACACTCTCGGAGGTCAAAGCGCCGTGCATCTTCAATGTTCCATTCACTTCCATAGAGGTGCAGTCCAGGTTGCCGTTCACCTTAGCCATGCCATCAATAGATACACGGTGAAAATTCCCGCCTGCCGTTTGACTTATGCCCGCCACATTCAGATCATTCCGCTTATTCCGCTCTTCCATAGATGATCCTCTCCTTATCCCAATTTGAGTTTTAATTCTTCCATAAATGTTCCCATCGGCTGCCTAAGAACCACTTTCACACCATTGTCAAAATAAAACTCCGTTCCTGCTGTTACCAGCATGAATGAAGGAACACCCATCTTACGAATAAGCACGAGTTCGCTGGGTTTGCCTGTAAAACGATAATAATGTTCGGACATCACTTCGATCAGCAACGCACCCTCTTGCCGAGTAATATCTCCGCTCATTAACAGCTTATCAAGGACGTAGAGCATCATAATCTGCTCCAAAGCATACAGCGGTTGTTCTCGACCTGCTTCTTTTAACAGCTCCAGCGAGATTTGTGAAACAATGTTTCGCTCTAATAGTTGCTGTGCAGACATCTCTACTTCACCCAACGTAGGTGAGAATACGTCTGCCAGCTCATCCAGCGATAATCCGTCTTTCATATTGAGAATCTTGTCAATGCGCAGTAAAATCTGTTGTTTGGGAAAAAAAGTCTCTTGTCCGGTGTAGGACGACTTCCGAATGAACCATTCTTCCGGAATGAGATTTTTCCGCTTCCAACGGTATAACTGGCCGTATGAGATTCCTGTCAGGTCCAACAATTCTTTCTTGGAGATCAAATCATCCGTCATATATGGTCCCCCTTTTTATTGAAATGAGTGTAACATAACATTGTTACGTTGTAAACCAGATTGAAAAATCGATGATCAGATTACAGATTTCCACTTTAACCACTGGTGTGAAATTCTTTGTTTTCTACTGTAGATCTTGTTATTGCAATGGAAGCGTAATGCGTATAACCTGTTACATATAAACACTTTGGAGGCCTAGGCATCCGATTTCCATCCCATCGTCTCATGTCAGAACACGTGGTTAACGAACTTATGAAAGGGGTTTCTTATACTCATGGCACTTATTAAATGTGATTTTTACTCGGATACGCTCGGGCTTAGCACCAGCATGCATGTCATTCTTCCGCAACAAACCCACAATCAGATCGGTATGGAGAATGTGACTGGCAAAGGACTGCACCCAACCCTGTACCTGCTGCACGGCCTGTCTGATGATGATTCCATCTGGCTGCGTCGGACTTCCATCGAACGTTATGTGGCCAACCTCGGGATCGCCGTTGTTATGCCACAGGTTCACCGCAGCTTCTATACAGATATGGTAGAAGGCGGACGTTATTGGAGCTTTATCAGTGAAGAACTCCCGGCACTTGCTCGTTCTTTCTTCCCACTCTCAGACCAACGGGAGGACAATTTCGTTGCCGGATTATCCATGGGTGGCTATGGGGCGTTCAAGCTGGCCCTTCGTAAACCAGATCAATATGCTGCAGCTGCAAGTTTGTCTGGAGCACTCGATATGTCTGCACATATGGATAGAAACGCATCCTCAGCATTGCAACAGACGGAGTTACAACGTATTTTCGGACCAGAGGTGGCAGGCACCGAGAATGATCTGATCCATCTGTTAAAAGAAAATCAATCTAGCGAAAGTCCTCGACCTTTGCTCTACCAATGCTGCGGAACGGAAGATTTCCTGTATGAGGATAATCAAACCTTCCGTCAAGCCTGTGAACAGACGAACTTCGAACTGACATACGATGAAGGGCCTGGTGAACATGAGTGGGGCTACTGGGATGCCAAGATTCAGGATGTATTGAAATGGTTGCCTTTACAAAAGCGCGATTAGTGGAGAATTGCAATGGAGCTACCAGGAGTAACTAAACTGGTACTCCGATAGTAGAACAACCTACCTTCCGTTCGCGGTTGAGTTCAATATATCTAGAGCACATCGCTGTACAACACAAAGAAGCAGGCCGTTGAGAACAAAGTTCTCTGGCCTGCTTCTTTGTTGTACTGTTGTATCTGTAAGGGTACCTTATAGTAGCGGTGGTATTAACCGCGGTTCGTAATCCATTGCTCGGTGATCTCCAGTACCTTCTCACTGCGTCCAATCGCTTCAGCGACTTGACCCGAAGCTGTCCCGCCGTAAACATTACGAGCGTTCACTACCGCTTCCGGTTGCAACACATCATAGATCCGGTCATCAAACAGTGGTGAGAACTGACGGAATTCATCAATCGTCAGATCCAGCAAATACTTGCTGTTCTGGATGCAGTACAGTACCGTTTTACCAATCACTTCATGCGCCTGACGGAAAGGCAAGCCTTCTCCCACGAGGAAGTCGGCAATATCCGTAGCGTTGGAGAAATCCTGGTTGACCGCTTGACGCATCCGATCCTTGTTCACTGTCATTGTCGCGATCATTGGAGCAAACAGTTGCAGCGCACCCTCCAGCGTCGCTACTGTGTCAAACATACCTTCTTTGTCTTCCTGCATGTCTTTGTTGTATGCCAGTGGAAGAGATTTCAGTACCGTCAGCAAACCGATCAGGTTGCCGTACACACGTCCTGTTTTACCACGCACGAGTTCAGGAACATCTGGGTTTTTCTTCTGTGGCATAATGCTGCTGCCTGTGCAGAATGCGTCGTCCAATTCCACAAAACCAAACTCCGTGCTGCTCCACAATACCAGCTCTTCACTCAGACGGGACAAGTGAGTCATGATCAGCGAAGCCGCCGCCAAGAACTCAACGATAAAGTCACGGTCGCTTACTGCGTCCAGACTGTTCTCGTAAACCCCATCAAAGCCCAGTTGTTCCGCGACAAAATGACGGTCAATTGGGAATGTTGTGCCTGCAAGCGCACCTGCGCCCAGTGGCAGGATGTTAATGCGTTTGTAACTGTCCATCAGACGCTCTGCATCCCGTTGGAACATGGATACATACGCCATCAGGTGATGAGCGAACAGAATCGGCTGTGCCCGTTGAAGATGCGTATAACCCGGTACGATGGTATCGAGGTTATCTTTCGCTTGTCCAATCAGTGCTTCCTGCAAGGAATGCAGCATGCCCACAAATCCAACCACGCGCTCGCGCAGGTACAAGTGCATATCCGTTGCAACTTGATCGTTCCGGCTACGGCCTGTATGTAATTTACCGCCTACAGGGCCAATCGTCTCGATCAGGTTTTTCTCAATGTTCATGTGGATGTCTTCGTCCGATACGGAGAATTCTACTTCGCCTGCACGGATTTTGTGCAGAACAGTGATCAGACCTTCTTTGATGGTCTCCACATCTTCCGCCGGAAGAATACCGCATTTGCCCAGCATCGTTACATGAGCCAGACTTCCTTGAATATCTTCCTCAGCCAAAGCCTTGTCAAAATTGATCGATGCCGTATATTCCTCAACCAAATGATTGGTTTGTTTTGTAAAACGTCCTCCCCACAGCTTGCTCACGGTGAGTACTCCCCTTTCGCTCATGGACAAAGCCGCTCCTGCCAGAAGTGCAAGAACGGCCTGTCTTGTCATTTATATTGATATAGCTCTATAGATGCAGGTTGAAATTAGTTTTTGTTTTGCTCCACGCCGGAGTTTACTTTCAAACGCAGTGCATTCAGGCGGATAAAGCCTGTTGCATCACCTTGATCGTAGGCTTGCGTTGGATCAGCTTCCATCGTTGCGATGTCCGGATTGTAGAGGCTGACAGGACTTTTCACGCCTGCGCCGATGATGTTGCCTTTGTACAGTTTCACACGAACTGTACCTGTAACGTTCTTCTGGCTTTCAGTCACCAGTGCTTGCAGCGCCAGACGTTCCGGTGCGAACCAGAAGCCGTTGTAAACGAGTGTGCTGTAACGTGTGATCAGGCTATCACGCAGGTTCATCACTTCACGGTCCATCGTGATGGACTCCATTTTGCGATGTGCGGTGAACAAGATTGTTCCACCTGGTGTTTCGTATACGCCACGGCTCTTCATACCAACAAAACGGTTCTCAACCATATCTACACGGCCAATACCATGTTTGCCACCCAGCTCGTTCAGTTGCTCCATCACTTGCAGTGGGCTCAGACGCTCACCGTTCAGTGCAACACAGTCACCTTGTTCGAATTCCAGTTCAACATATTCCGCTTGATCTGGTGCATCTTCAGGTGCACTGCTCAGCAGGAACATGTCTTTGTTCTCGTCCGCGCTTGGATCGAACCAAGGATCTTCTAGCACACCGCTCTCATAGCTGATATGCAGCAAGTTACGGTCTGTGGAGTATGGTTTAGCCGCAGAAGCGGTTACCGGAATGCCATGTTTCTCAGCGTACGCGATCATCTCGGCACGTCCCGGGAATTGGTTACGGAATTCTTCCAGACGCCAAGGTGCAATTACGTTAATATCTGGTGTCAGCGCAGCCGCGTTCAGCTCAAAGCGAACTTGGTCATTACCTTTACCTGTAGCGCCGTGAGCGATGGCTGTAGCACCTTCTGCACGAGCGATATCCACCATGCGTTTAGCGATCAGTGGACGAGCGATACTTGTACCAAGCAGGTATTGTCCTTCATAAAGGGCACCAGCTTGGAACATTGGATAGATAAAATCTTTTGCGAATTCATCGCGCAGATCGTCAATGTATACTTTGGAAGCGCCTGTTGCCAGTGCTTTTTCCTCCAAACCGTCTAATTCATCCTTTTGTCCAATATCCGCTGTGAATGCGATAATCTCTGCATCATACGTTTCTTTCAACCATTTCAAAATTACAGATGTGTCCAACCCGCCTGAATACGCGAGTACAATTTTTTCCTTAGCCATGTTCAATGGTCCTCCCCAAGATCAGTTAAGTTAAACAGAGCCTTCATACACTGAATCCTACGAGCCAGAAAATCCTTCCGATCACTGTTATCCCCAGATTTTTTTCATCCCTTTATGACAAAGGGTAAAATCCGGGGATAAAGGTGAACGCTTCGCTTCTTCAGGCTTTTTCTGTCTCTCCGTGTTTGTGTATGCTTCTTATTTAATTAACTTTTTAAAGTACATTATAGATGAATCTATCATCGCGAAATCTGCGCCTAAAATCAACCCATAAAGGCAAATAGCATCTATTCGCTCATTAATGCAGCCATTAATGCTTTCTGTGCATGCAAGCGATTCTCCGCCTGATCAAAGATCAGGGAGTTCGGTCCGTCAATTACACCGGCACTCACTTCTTCGCCGCGGTGTGCTGGCAGACAATGCAAGAACATGTAGTCTGGCTTCGCGCCTTTCATCAGTTCCTCGTCCACTTGATATGCCGCAAATGCCTGCTCACGAATCTTTTGCTCTTCCTCAAAGCCCATGCTCGCCCATACATCCGTATACACGATATCTGCATCTTTGGCTGCTTCTTGTGCACTGTAGGTTACAATCACTTCAGAACCGCTCTCCTGTGCGATAATGCGCGCCTGCTCCACAACTGCACTATCCGGCTCATAACCTTCTGGCGTTGCTACAGCAACATGCATACCCATCTTCGCTGCACCGAGCATCAGGGAGTGTGCCATGTTGTTGCCATCTCCGATGTAGGCCATTTTCAGACCTGCCAGCTTGCCTTTGTGCTCCAGCACCGTTTGGAAGTCTGCCAGTACCTGACAAGGATGCGCTGCATCGCTCAGGCCGTTAATGACCGGAACATCCGCATGCTCTGCCAGTTCAGTTACATTATGGTGTCCAAAGGTACGGATCATGATGCCGTCCAGGTAACGGGACAATACTTTGGCTGTATCATGTGTTGTTTCCCCGCGACCCAGCTGGATATCATTTTTGCTCAGGAAGAGCGCGTGTCCGCCCAATTGGAACATACCCACTTCAAAGGATACACGCGTACGTGTAGATGATTTTTCAAAAATAAGTCCGATCGTTTTGCCTTTCAATGGTTGAAAAGGTACACCGCTTTTTTGTTTGCCTTTAATCTCAATTGCGAGATCAAGCAGATAACGAATCTCCTCTGCTGTGTAGTCCGTGAATTCGATAAAATCCCGGCCTCTCAGATCAATTTTCTGAATCTTTTCCGTCTGTTGTGCTGTCATGTATAATGTCCTCCTTATTTCCGGTTCCCTGCACCCGCATGGGCAGAAGAGAGAGCAACATTGACACTTTGTCTTGGTGCTTCTCATGTTTATTCTTTTCCGCCTTCTGCAAGTTCACCGCGCGGCTACAGGGATTCATCATCTCGTTCTGCTTCGAGGCCGGTAATGGCCCCGAGACAGAAAGGTTCTCATTTTTATGTTAGGCTTTCGCCGCTACGTACTCTTCGATCAATGTGGCTACCAGCGATACCGCCTCGTCGATCTCTTCTTTGCTCACATACAGGTTCGGAAGCAAACGGATCACATTGGGTCCTGCAGAGACAAACAAGATACCGCGTTTTTGCCCAGCAAGTACAATATCACCTACCGGCTCAGCACATTCAATACCGACTAACAATCCCAAGCCACGAACTTCCTTCACAAAGGAATTACCCGCCAAACGATTCCGCAGGGAGCTCATCAGGTATTCACCCATCTCCGCTGCACGCTCTGGCAAGCGATCTTCCAGCATGGTTTCGATTGTTGCTATCACAACGGATGAAGCAAGTGGTGTTCCGCCAAATGTCGTCGCATGGCTACCTGGCGTGAACGCATCCCGCAGGAAACCTTTACCCAACATCGCGCCTACAGGGAAACCACTGCCGATACCTTTGGCAACGGTGAACACGTCTGGCTCAATGCCATAATATTCGTGCGCAAACAATTTACCCGTACGTCCCATTCCCGTTTGAACTTCATCAACAATGAGCAACAATCCATTCTCGTCACACAATTTCCGTACATGTTTGACGAATTCCGGTTCAACCGGATATACACCACCCTCGGCCTGAACCATTTCCAGCATAATAGCTGCTGTGTTGGGTCCAATTGCCGCTTCAAGTGCAGGGATATCATGCAAAGGTACAGTTACAAATCCGGCTGGCAATGGCAAAAATCCTTCTTTCACCTTATCCTGTCCGGTTGCTGTCAGCGTTGCGAGTGTCCGTCCATGGAAGGACTGGGCAAATGTGATCACTTCATAGCGATCTGTACCCTTCACCTTTTGGTGATAACGACGTGCTACTTTAATAGCTGCTTCGTTCGCTTCGGCACCACTGTTACAGAAAAACACTGCGTCAGCACATGTATTGGCTGTCAGCAATGCTGCTGCTTTCTCCTGGCCTGGAATCTGGAACAGGTTGGATACATGCCACAGCTCATCAATCTGAGCTTTCAGCTTGGCTCCCACTTTCTCCGGTGCATGGCCCAGGCTAGTTACAGCGAGTCCGCACATGAAATCGAGATAGCGGTTCCCCTGATCGTCCCATAACCAGCTGCCTTTACCTTTGACCAGACTGATTGGATAACGTGCATACGTTTGGAAAAGCGAGCTTTCCGTCTGTGCCGCTGCACCTGTTGCTGTTGCGCCCGCTACCGCTGTGCCAGAACCTGGCTGTTCGTTGCCTTTTGCCATGACCCTATCACTCCTTATTGGTTGGTGCAACGGCAATTATATAAGAGCTCTTATTTACACTAGATCACTCCGATTGCGGAACCATCTTCCGAACGTATGCATACTCCACTTCGATGACAGAACAACCTTCCGATCGCTGTTATCCCTGGATTTTTTTTATTCCCCTTCAATGGGGAAAATCCTGTGATAAAGGCGAGATGATGCTTACGAAGTAGCTTTCTTTCAGAAAGCTTTTAGCTCCGCTTCTTCAGGTTATTTCTGTCCTCTCCGTTATGCATTTTTATTCTTCAGATTGGTTCTGCACCCTACGTTATTGTGAGTGTAATATTAGATTTCTTATATAAAAAAGCCGTGCACATATTTTTTTATTTAAATAAGACTATTAAGACCCTAGCGTATCGAGCAAATTATTGCATACGCATGATTCTTGTTCCGATGATTTCTCCGCTGAGCACTCGGCTCAGGATTTGGGGTTCGCTGCCGTCTACGATGACGACCTCACGTACTTGGCCATGAATACATGCAATTGCTGCACGTACTTTGGGAATCATACCGCCATAGATTTCTCCGGTCTGGATCATGTCCTCAATCTCTTGTACAGATACGGATGGCAGTACTTTTTTCTCGCCGCCTACGTTCTTCATGATGCCTGGAACGTCGGTCACGACAATCATCCGGCTTACGCCGAGATGAGATGCCACTGCACCCGCAGCTGTATCTGCATTTATGTTATAGCGTTGTCCAGTTGCATCTACGCCAACTGGTGCGATAACCGGCATGTATCCCATGTTCACGATGCCTTGGATAATCTCTGCGTTCACACCAGTGACATCGCCTACCCAACCGATCTCTGCGTGGTTCGATACGGGCTTCGCCTGAATGAGACCCCCGTCCACGCCGGACAAGCCTAGTGCACGACCGCCCACACGCTGAATCAGGCGCACGATCTGTTTGTTGATACTGCCCGCAAGCACCATCTCCACTACGTCCAGCACAGGTTCAGTCGTTTTGCGCAGGCCATTAACGAATTCGGTTTCGATACCAAGCTTCGCCAGGTTATCCGAGATCGCAGGACCTCCGCCATGCACGATTACCGGCTGCGTGCCCTGAGACTGCAGATCACGCAGATCCGCAAAGAAAGACTCGGGCAATGCTGCCAGCGTGCTGCCTCCACATTTCATGACAAACATCTGTTTCTCTGTGCTCGCTTCCGTTGCGGTACTCTCGTTTGGCATTGTTGAATTCATGAGGGCAAGCTCCTATCATAGTAAAAATTATATTCAAAAAAATATAACACTTTTATACGGTCACAAAGCCTGGTAGGAGTCCATTCCGAATTCGGATTGTTCTTTCGATCGCTGTTGTCTCCAGGTATCTTGAATTATCCCTATATAGGGGAACACCCGGAGACAAAGGCGACCGCTCCGCTTCTGCAGAATCAACTCCGTCTTCTCCATTACTATCGCTATATGTCCAACACCAAACAACAAGTTTAAATTTCATTGATAATTTTTGAAACATCTCACGAAACAGCTTCACAATAGAAGACAGCTGTTTCGCAAAACCTTTATCCCAAAAGTTTATTACGTGCGGTATGCGGCGTTAATTCGGACGTAGTCATACGTCAGGTCGCAGCCCCAGGCTGTTGCTGTTCCTTCGCCGTGGTGCAAATCCACCACGATGCGAACTGTATCAGTCTGCAAATAGGCCAATGCCGCTTCTTCGTCAAACACGACTGGGCGGGACTGCGCAAGTACCGAGATATCTCCCAAACGGATATCTACGGTATCCGGGTTCACCGGCTGTCCTGCACGCCCTACGGCTGCAATAATTCGTCCCCAGTTGGCGTCTGCGCCAAACATGGCGGATTTCACCAGACTGGACCCGATGACAGTTTTCGCGATTGCTTGCGCGGACTCATCACTTACTGCTCCTGTAACTTCTACCTCAACCAGTTTGGTTGCTCCTTCACCATCGCGAGCAATGGCTTTGGCTAGCACTTGGCAAACATAGGTGAAGCCGGCTGCAAAAGCGTCCCAATCTGGATGCTCTGTGGTCAGCTCTTCATTGCCTGCATAACCACTGGACATAGCTACCAGCATGTCGTTTGTACTTGTATCCCCATCAACGGTAATCATGTTAAATGTATGATTGGTTGCCTGGCGCAACAAGCGCTGCAACGCTTCTGCACCAATGACCGCGTCAGAGGTCATGAAAGCGAGCATTGTCGCCATATTCGGATGAATCATACCCGAGCCTTTGGCGGCTCCCGCAATCGTAACCGTCTTACCGTTAACTATAACGGAGACGCAAGCTTCCTTTTTTACCAAATCCGTTGTCAGAATCGCTTGTGAAAATTGCTCCGCCTCATTCGACTCCTTGCCCATATGCGCTGGAAGACCAGTAATGCCTGAATGTACAGCATCCATTTTGAGCAATTCACCAATGACACCTGTGGATGCCACAGCCACGTCTTCTTCTGCCACACCCAACTCACGCGCAGCCGCCGAACGCATCGCATGAGCATCTTCTTCCCCTTGTTGCCCTGTACATGCATTAGCATTACCACTGTTAACGATAACAGCCTGAAGGCGTCCGTTGCTCAAGCTTTCGCGTGTTACTTTGAGTGGTGCCGCCTGAAACACGTTCGTCGTGTATACAGCAGCAGCTGTAGCCGGTACATCACAGCGGATCGCTCCGATGTCATTACGAGATGTCTTTTTCAATCCGCAGTGAAGTCCACCAGCAGTGAATCCCCCAGGGGTTACAATTGTTCCGTTCTCAACCACGGTAAAAGTCTGTTGCTCCACATTCGTTCCCATATCATATCCCCCGTATGCGTTCAGCTATATGCTGATGATCGCCTGCTTAACCTGATCCGTTCTCCCTAGAAGACTCTGAGAGAGCACTCTTACACCGAATGTCCCAGTGCTCCTCCTAAATTCCAATCCCTTATGGATATACCGGTGTCATGTTCAGCCCGAGGTTCTCCTCCCATCCCATCATCAGGTTCATATTTTGAATCGCTTGCCCGGAAGCACCCTTCACCAGGTTGTCGATGACCGAAATAATCGTTAAACGCCCTGTGCGAGAATCCACCGCAAATCCGATATCACAATAGTTGGATCCGTACACTTCTTTGGTAGAAGGCCAGATGCCCGGTTCACGTACACGTACGAAAGGTCGGTTCTCATAATATTTGCGGTACAAATCCACGATCTCCCGGTCGCTGTGTTCCCCAACGAGGTTTGCATACATCGTACTCATAATTCCACGTGTCATTGGCACCAGATGTGTTGTGAAAGTAACCGTAACAGGCGTTCCCGTTATACTGCCAAGCACTTGTTCGATCTCGGGAATATGTTGATGTTTATTCAGTTTGTAGGCTTTGAGATTCTCATTCATCTCTGCATAATGGTACGACAGATGGGTTCCACGTCCTGCACCGGATACGCCCGATTTGGCATCAATAATAATAGTTGAAGGATCAATCCAGCCTGCCTCTACAGCAGGGATCAGTCCAAGAAGTGTAGCCGTTGGATAACAGCCTGGGTTGGATATAAAATTCTTTCCCTTCACTTCTTCGCCATACACCTCAGCCATGCCGTATACCGCTTGTTCCAGCAAATCAGCTGAAGGCGCCGGATGTTTGTACCACTCTTCGTACACTGTTCCATCCTTGAGTCTGAAATCGCCAGACAGGTCAATCACCTTAAGTCCTGCTGCCAGCAGGCTTGGTACGAGCTTAGCACTTACGCCGGACGGGGTCGCTGTGAATACCAGATCCGCACGACTCGCAATTTCAGCCGGATCTACACCGTCGAGTGGCCTGTGAATCACGCCCGTCAAATGCGGAAATCCATCTGCGATGGACTCACCACTGCTCGATGATGAGATCACCGATGTGATTTCAACCAGCGGATGGTTCTGGAAAAAACGAATCAGCTCCACCCCGCCGTAGCCGGTGGAACCGACGATTGCTACTTTTAATTTGTTATTCACTCTCGCTCCCCCAATCTCGATGTATGCGCTACTTGTGCTATGCCCTTGCCTGAAGGATACTTGAACACAGCAATTCCGTCGCTTATATGCATATTTGTGTATTATTATACGACTCTGGTTATATAAATACAACACTCTATCATCAATTTCACATGGATTTCCATCCAATCCGAACATATCTTTTTTTCTCATCCGGGACGAATAGGTATACATCTGTTAAAATACCTATTAGTAGGAAACATTACAATCAGGGTCTCATTCATAACTAACCTGCTACCAAGGACATATGAATAGATTCATGATGGTCATTATGAGACGTGGGGGACTATAGTGCATATCGAATCCATTTTACTTATTGTACTCCTTGGCCTGAATATTATTTTTGCGGCAGCAGTCGTTTTCTTCGAACGGAAGGATGCCAGCGCTTCCTGGGCTTGGCTGCTCGTCTTGAACTTTATTCCGGTGTTTGGGTTTGTACTTTATCTTTTAACCGGTCAGAACCTGACCCGATACCGGCTTTTCCAGTGGAAAGAACGTAAGAAGCTCGGGCTAGAGGAACGTATTGAAGCCCAGCTCACGCAGTTGCACGATAACCGCACCCCTTTCCGCAACCAAGCAACCGAGACTAGCCAGGACATGATCTATATGAACCTGAAGCAGAACGGAGCTCTGGTGACGGAAGATAATGCGGTTGAGATCATTACGGACGGAACAGACAAGTTCCAACGGCTCTTGGATGACATCGAAGCGGCCAAGGATCACGTGCACGTACAATACTACATTTATAGAGGCGATCGTCTGGGCAAAAGAATTCGAGATGCACTCATCCGCAAAGCGCGGGAAGGCATCAAAGTTCGTTTGCTGTATGACGCGCTCGGATCACGGCGGGTATCAAAACGTTTTTTCAAAGAATTGCGCGAAGCAGGCGGTTTGGTTGAAGTCTTTTTCCCCTCCAAATTCAGTCTGATCAACTTGCGTATGAACTACCGGAACCACCGTAAGATTGTCATCATTGATGGTAACCTGGGGTACACAGGCGGGTTTAACGTTGGAGATGAGTATCTTGGCTTGAACTCCAAATTCGGTTACTGGCGTGACACACATCTGCGTATTCAAGGGAATGCCGTTCATGCGCTGCAGACCCGTTTTCTCCTAGATTGGAATGAAGCGTCCAAGCAACACGACACACCTTATGTTCCGGCGCATTTCCCTCATATTGAGGGCACAGGAAAGATTGCCATGCAGATTGTCTCCAGTGGACCTGATGCAGAGACCGAGCATATCAAGAACAGTTATCTTAAGATGATTAATGGGGCCAAACATTCGATTCTGATTCAAACGCCTTATTTTATCCCGGATGCCAGTGTATTCGAAGCTATTCGTCTCGCGTGTCTGTCCGGTATAGATGTTCGCATCATGATTCCAAATAAACCAGACCACGCTTTTGTATATTGGGCTACGTTATCTTATATTGGTGAGTTGTTGAAGGTGGGCGCCAAAGTATTTATATATGATAATGGCTTCATTCATGCCAAAACACTTATCATCGACAGTTTGGTTGCATCCGTGGGAACCGCCAATATTGACTACCGCAGTTTCCGGTTGAACTTTGAGGTTAATGCTTTTATGTACGATGAAGCGATTGCGACAGCACTTGTACAAACCTTTGAGCACGACCTGCATGTATCGCGAGAAATGACGCTCGATGAATACCAAAAACGTAGTCTCATTATCCGCTTCAAAGAAGCCATTTCCCGTCTGCTATCTCCGATTTTGTAGCGGTCAATATTTATAGTAAAAAAACAGGCACATCCTCTCCCGTCATTTTGGAGAAGGATGTGCCTGTTTTTTTCTTGTCTTGAACATCCAAACGTATGAGCCCTACACGGCTCACTTGCTATTTTTCACACCGTTCACACATGTTCTCCCCGCTTAAAACCTTCACCAAGCACTTCGTGCGCGTTACTGATAATGACAAAAGCTCCCGGGTCCACAGACCGGATCAACGCTTTGAGTCTTGGTACCTCATTCTGTCCAACCACGACCATCAGTACCGTTCGTTGATCATCGGTGTAACCGCCTTTGGCCTCCAGCTTCGTTAATCCGCGATCCAGGTCATCCAGAATCACTTTGCTAATCGCTTCGGTCTGGTTGGAGATAATATAAGCCACCTTGGAAAAGCCTAAGCCCATCTCAACGGCATCGATCACTTTACCAGTAACATACAACCCAATTAGTGCATAGAGAGACTGTTCCAATGACAATACAAAAGCAGCCATAATAATAACCGTAGCATCCATAATAACGACACAGAGGGAGTAACTCAGTCCACTGTACTTCTGCACAATCCTGGCAAGAATGCTCATGCCACCTGTTGATCCTCTACCTCGGTATACAATTCCAATCCCTAAACCAACACCAATCCCACCATACAGTGAACCAAGTAGCGGATTCGTTGTTGGAATGGCCCAATCCTTCGTGAGATAAACTAACAGTGGCAGGACAATACTGCCCAATACCGAGCGAACACCATACTGCTTGCCAATGAGCAGGAAACCCGCAATCAAAAGTGGGATATTAATTGCCCATTGGGTATATGCCGGCTCCCAATTAAGCCATTCCTTGCCCAGAATTGATAACCCGGACACCCCACCCGAAGCGATCTGATTTGGTAATAAAAATAAATTAAAGGCCACTGCAATTAAAAACGAACCTACAATGATAGATACCGTATCCACGACGTTTCTCCATGGACCATTGAGTGGAATGAGGCTAGTTATCCTCTTTTTGCGATTATTGTGAAGTTGTGATCGTTGTTGCATGTTCTCGTGCTCTCCTTTTATGTGACTGATCAGTTGTTCGCTCATTTTTTCTATCCTATAAAATTATTCAAAAAAAAGCTCCCGTATACACCAGCATACGCCTACACGTATGGGTCCATACAGGAACTTATATTAATCGGTTTCTACTTTAATCTGGCTACGCAAATAACCATCGATGAATGCATCGAGGTCGCCGTCCATTACTGCCCCTGTATTTCCAGTCTCCACGCTTGTACGGTGATCCTTTACCATACTATAGGGATGGAACACATAGGAGCGAATCTGGCTACCCCATGAAATATCCGACTGATCTCCTCGGATTTCATCCAGCTGTTGTTTTTGCTCTTCAATTTTACGCTCATACAATTTCGAACGAAGCATCTTCATCGCCCGCTCACGGTTCTTGATCTGTGAACGTTCATTCTGACACGTTACAACTACACCTGTCGGAAGGTGGGTAATCCGCACGGCTGAGTCGGTGGTATTGATATGCTGTCCACCCGCGCCACTCGCACGGTAGGTATCAATCTTGAGATCCTCTGTTCGAATGTCCAATTCAATCGTATCATCAATCTCAGGAACCACATCACATGATACGAAGGACGTATGTCTACGGCCCGATGAGTCAAAAGGAGAGATCCGCACCAGTCGGTGTACACCCTTCTCGGCTTTCAGATAACCATAAGCATTGTGCCCCTTGATCGATAGCGTGACGCTCTTGATCCCCGCCTCATCTCCTGGCAGATAATCCAGCACCTCAACCTTGAAGCCACGCTTCTCGGACCAACGTGTGTACATCCGGAGTAACATTTGTCCCCAGTCCTGTGACTCGGTACCACCTGCCCCCGGATGAAGCTCTAGAATGGCATCCATCTTATCATACGGCTGGTTCAGGAGCAGCTGAAGTTCGAACTCTGCCACCTTGCTCACAATCGCTGTGACGCTTCTACCGATCTCTGCAGCGAGGTCTTCGTCGCCTTCCTCGTCAGCCAGTTCTACCATCATCACCGCATCATCATAGTCCTGTTGGAGTTTGGTGTATTGATCCACAGATCCCTTCACCGCATTTAGCTCAGCGATTACGGATTGCGCCTTGTCACTATCATCCCAGAAATCCGGAGCAGACATCTTCACTTCGAAGTTGCCGATCATCTCTTGCTTCAGATCTAAGTCAAAGAGACCCCCTAAGGTTGGTTAGTTTCTTGCCTATTTCACGCAGGTCATGCTTCACGTTTGGATCGATCATGTGCAATTCCTCTTTTCATTAAGATAAGCTCCCCGCATCCAGGGCATTCCTTCAGATCAAGTAATTGATGCGCCACCCTGGTGTTGAGACTACTGTTGTAAACAGTATATCTCTTCCCCCTGATCATGGTCATATTATTATAACTATGCACCATTAATCGGTTTTGCATCCTTCACTTCATCCTATGGAATACCCGGCTGCAAGGAGCCATTCATGTCATTCGTGTATAAATGAACCCTTTAACTACTCTTGACCGTGGCAGTGTTTGAACTTCTTACCACTACCGCATGGGCATGGATCGTTACGTCCGATTTGGTCAGAAACCTTCACTGGACGTTTCTCAGCAGGTTCACCACTTGTCGAGATTTGACTTTCCTCAACAACCGCTTGACGCTCCTGATTGCTCTCGATCTGTGCTCTCATCACATAAGTCGCTACTTCTTCTTGAATTGAAGCGATCATCTGATGGAACATCTCGAAGCCTTCGAACTGGTATTCACGCAGTGGATCTGTACCACCGTAGGCGCGAAGGTGGATACCTTGACGCAATTGATCCATTGCATCGATATGATCCATCCACTTACTGTCTACTGCACGGAGCACAACCACTTTCTCGAACTCACGAACCATCTCTTCGCCAATTCGCTCTTCACGTGCATTGTACTTGTTCTGAACTTTCGTGAACAGGAACTCGATGATCTCTTCTGCTTCCTTACCCCACAGATCATCTTTAGTTATGGAACCATCGTCCAGCAATTTGCTGTTCATGTAATCAGCAACTTCCTGAAGCTCCCAGTTTTCCGGGATATCGTCACTACAATGTGCTTCAACGATACGTTCAATGGAAGGCTTGATCATATCCATAACGATTTGTTTGATATTTTCGGACTCCAGTACCTCGCGGCGCTGTTTATATATAATTTCACGTTGTTGGTTCATTACATCATCATATTGGAGAACGACTTTACGCACGTCAAAGTTGTTACCTTCAACACGCTTCTGCGCTGATTCTACTGCACGGGTAATCATCCGGCTCTCGATCGGTTGGTCTTCTTCAAAACCAAGACGCTCCATCATGTTCAATACATTGTCTGCACCGAAACGTCTCATCAATTCATCACCCAGTGACAGGTAGAATTGTGTTGAACCCGGGTCACCTTGACGTCCCGCACGACCACGTAGCTGATTATCAATCCGGCGTGATTCGTGACGCTCTGTACCGATGATATGAAGGCCGCCTACTTCAGCTACACCATCACCCAAGATAATATCTGTACCCCGTCCTGCCATGTTGGTTGCAATCGTTACTGCACCCGCTTGACCAGCTCCTGAGATGATCTCTGCTTCTTCCGCGTGGTACTTGGCGTTCAGTACCTGGTGTTTGACACCACGGCGTTTAAGCATGTCAGACAGGCGTTCAGAGTTCTCAATGGACACTGTACCTACCAGAATCGGTTGATTCTTACTGTGGCGTGCCACGATCTCTTCTACAACGGCATTGAATTTGCCATCGATGCTCTTGTACACGACATCTGCCATGTCATCCCGCTTGTTTGGGCGGTTGGTTGGAATTTGCAGTACTTCGAGACCGTAGATTTTTTTAAACTCTTCTTCCTCGGTTTTCGCTGTACCCGTCATACCCGCAAGTTTACGGTACATCCGGAAATAGTTCTGGAAGGTAATCGTAGCAAGCGTCATGCTCTCATTTTGTACTTCAATGCCTTCTTTGGCTTCAATCGCTTGGTGCAATCCATCACTGTAACGACGTCCAGACATCAGACGACCTGTGAATTCATCGACGATCATGACTTCCTCATCACTGACAACATAATCCACGTCACGACGCATGATTGCATTAGCTTTCAAGCCCTGTACAATGTGATGGTTGAGAGTTACATTGGCATGATCATACAAGTTCTCGATACCAAATGCTTTCTCTGCTTTTGCCACGCCCGCCTCAGTCAACGCTACGGATTTCACCTTAATGTCTACCGTAAAGTCTTCTTCCGGCACCAAACGCTTCACAAAACGATCTGCTGCATAGTACATATCCGTCGACTTCTGAGCTTGTCCAGAGATAATGAGTGGCGTACGCGCCTCATCGACCAGGATGGAGTCTACTTCATCAATGATACAGAAGAACAATGGACGTTGTACCATTTGCTCTTTGTACAGCACCATGTTGTCACGCAGATAGTCAAAACCAAACTCATTGTTCGTTCCGTACGTAATATCACATGCATATGCATGTTGTTTCAACGCATGGTCCATACCGCTGAGGTTAACCCCAACCGTCATGCCCATGAACTCATAGATTTGTCCCATTTCCTGGCTATCCCGTTGTGCCAAGTAGTCATTGACCGTGACCACGTGTACACCTTTGGACATTAACGCGTTCAGATATACCGGAAGTGTTCCTACCAGCGTTTTACCTTCACCCGTTTTCATCTCGGAAATACGGCCTTCATGCAGCGCGATACCGCCCAGCATCTGTACATCGTAGTGACGTTTGCCCAGTACACGACGTGATGCCTCACGTACGGTTGCAAATGCCTCTGGAAGAAGCTCATCTGTTGTTTCTCCCTTTTCAATACGAGCACGGTATTCGTCCGTTTTACCTTTCAGTTGTTCATCAGACAACGCCTGAAATTGTGGTTCCAGTTTATTGATCACATCGACCGTCTTCATCAGACGTTTAACATCACGTTCATTCATGTCGCCGAAGATCTTTTTGACAAGTCCTAGCATGGTATACCCCTTTCGTGCAAAACAGAATAGACCCCCTGTTGCCGCCATGCGACACCATCGGATGGATGTTGCATCCACTTGCCCGGGGGTGACAAACAATATGATTTGAGCTTAATGAAGGTTACACTTCGTCAACTCAGTTGCCAGAATGTCCTTTCGATCGCTGTTATCCCCTGATTTCTTTTAAACTCTCTTCTCAGAGGGGGAAATCCAGGGATAAAGGCGTATGCTTCCGATGTAGCTTTCTTTCAGAAAGCTTTCAGGCGAACGCTTCGCTTCTACAGATCATTTCCGCCCTCTTCGTCATCCGTGTAAAAATCAAATTCAAATCATATGCTAATAAGTAATATGATGAATCAACTCCAGGCTTGCCAAGGGTTCCTCATGAAGCTGATTCGGTATTCAAACGGATTCGGTTATTAAAAACTAGCCGAAGCCCGAGCCTTGCGAATCATGTTCATGGTGCTGTGCCTGTCATTGATTATGATTAGCGATCATTCGTTGACAATTCCTCATCAGGACAATGATTCTCTTTGCATAAATTGTAACAGTTTGTAAGGGCCGCCGCAACACGCCACGGCACACTTCTTTGAACTTCTGAGACATATCAAACCGAGTTTAAGTGCAAAAAATCATAGTCGTTAGCGGAAGCGTCCGATTGTCATGTTTCGTTTTGCAGGATAGACAGCTCTGTCAACGAATTTTGATGGTAAATTTGGATGGAAATCTCAATATCCAGTTCTCGAATGTAGGTATACGAATATTTTCGTAAGCATCGGAATCTGGTGATAAACTTGTACCAATTATGATTATTCTTACTATCTATTAGACGCAGCAGCATAGGGAATAGTTTCACCATTTTATTTCCAAAGGTGATTTCCCAGCTTCTCTACGCACAAAAGAGCCCCATCCCCTAAGGGATAGAAGCTCTTGTTAAGTCCAATCCAGGAAACTACAGTCCCTGTCTTCATTATTATTAGATATTCATACGCATGTCCGTTCCGATGATCCTGTACGTTAAGATTAACCTTGTTCGATCAATCCGTACTTACCATCGTTCCGTTTGTAAACAACGCTAACTTCTTCACTGTCAATGTTGGAGAATACGAAGAAATTGTGACCAACCATGTTCATTTGGAGGATGGCCTCTTCCACGTCCATTGGTTTCAACATAAAGCGTTTCGTCCGTACGACTTCAAAATCATCGTCATCCGTGTCCGTATCCAGTTCAGCTGTAGCTACAGTACCTGTTGGATCTTCAACGAAGAGTGTTTTCAGGCTACCTTCCTGGCGGAACTTACGGTTAATTTTTGTTTTGTGTTTGCGGATCTGACGTTCCAGCTTGTCCACCACGGAGTCAATCGATGCATACATATCATCGCTCTCATCCTCAGCGCGGAGCACAATGCCTTTCAATGGGATCGTCACCTCTACCGTATGCAAACCTCTCGTCGTGCTCAATGTAACAGCACCGTCAGAGTTAAGGGGTGCATCGAAATACTTCTCGAGTCTACTCAACTTTTTGTCGACATAATCCTTCAAAGCATCAGTAACCTCGATTTGTTGACCTCGAATACTTAAATTCATAGGGCACTCCTCCTTTTTCCTTTGCCACTTCATTATAACACGAATGTAAGCGCCATGTAAAAACTCCCGGTGACCGAATAATGACATCTGTTCAAGCCACATCTGCCAACGTAGGCATAACGCCATATTTCGCGATATTTCATCATATTCAGCCATAATCGAATATTTACTTGGTATGAATTATTAGGCGCTTGATGATGTAATTAACCCATTTTGAGCTTGCTCAATCTAATATGTAAAATGAACTTCAATCTATCTCTTGAATCTATTAAATTCAAGAGAATAATGTTCCTCGGATGATCCTCAAATCTCTAATCTATTGAAACAAAAAAAGACCCCGGAAAGTACCGGAGTCTGATGCTAGCGATAATTCAATTTGGTAACCATCTAACCATATATGTAGGTCGGATTGTCCGGATGATTATAATTTGATTACGTTAGCTGCTTGCGGTCCACGTGCGCCTTCGACGATGTCGAATTCTACGGATTGACCTTCTTCCAAAGTTTTGAATCCTTCGGATTGAATTGCGGAGAAATGTACGAATACGTCGCCGCCATCTTCAGTCTCAATGAAACCGTAACCTTTTTCTGCGTTGAACCATTTTACTTTACCTTGCATGCACTAACATTCCCTTCGTCATCAAATGAAGTGAAGCTTTCGGCCTTAACCTCTGCCCACAATTCAGATAATACCATCCAAAGTTATCCATTGTCAATTGGAAACGTAAATGTTTTCTTGGAATTTTTTGTAGATTAATTGGGGTTTGTGTTGAAAGGTGGGATATCTTGAATATATCAGGTAATTGGAGGGTTGGTAAGTCTATTTTTGATGTATTAATGATAGACGATTGGATGAGAGTTTACTGTTCAGATAACGAGAAATAGATACACCTTGCGTAGGTAAACATTTCATAATTCCAAATATTAAGAAAATTAAAACAAGATAACACAAGATAACACAACAGAAAAAGGACGCAAAATATCCCTTACAGGTATCTTACATCCTTCTGAATTCTTATTTAATATCTTTTTGTGTCTACAATAATACTGTCCACTGCGTAAGACATCTCATATGCATTCTTTTGTACTTTAGCCTGCTTGCGTTGAATGAGCCAGTCTTTTGCTTCTATTTTCAAGCTGTTCATGCGCATCAGAATGGCATGATCATTATCCATAATCTTCTTAAGCCGTGCTTGTTGAGGCACTGAAGCTTCGCGCTGATCCTGCTTTAACATAGAATCAATAATGTTCTGACGCTTGTCCACAAATAGTTCCAATTCATCTGAACTCACCTCATCAATCTGAAGCATGATATCTTGCGTTAGCCGCTCTAGCTCTTTAATCAAATCATCCATGAACGGCTCCAAGTTCAGATGAGGATACCATTTTGCTTGCCTGAACCCAGGTCTCTTTCAACTCTTTCAAATAACCCAAAGCTTCCTCAGCTGGCTCAGCAGTTTTTTTCGTATTAGCATCAATAAGAAGGAAATTAATATATTCATACAAAGCATTAAGATTCTCTGCAATATCAGAAGAGCGATCCAATGTAACTGATAACTCGCTAACAATGGTTTGTGCTTTTCCAAGATTCAAACTAACCTTCTGATAATCCTTGGCACCCAATCCATCAATCGCTGTCCGTACAAAACGAATAGCCCCATCATATAACATTATCAACAACTGACCTGGTGAAGAGGTCTGAACGGACGACTGACGATATTGATCATATGGAGACTTAATCATATTTACACCCTTTCAATCTTTAAGTTAACTTAGCTGGAGAAGAAACTGGATAAGCTTGAAGCCTGACTTTGATACTTGCTCATAGCCGTTTCCATAGCCGTGAATTGTTTGTAGTAACGATTTTCAAGAGCACTCAGGCGTTTTTCCAAGGCTGTAATCTGAGTATTATAGCCTTTGAGCGTTTTACCCATGACGCTCTCTTCCTTGAATAGACTGTTAACATCACCGCTAAATTTAGTCGTACCGGCACGTTCTGCAACTTTGCTCATTGCTGTATCCATCTCTTTATACATCTTGCCAAAAATAGAGCTATCTGCACCGGCACCCGTACCTTGTAGTAAATCAGAGACCTGCTGAGGATTATCAAGGATGGCTTTTTTAAACTTATCCTCATCCAAGTATATTTTCCCATTTTCGTAATACTTACCACCTGTGATTCCAATACTACTTAGTTCTCCCATTTTCTCGCCCATGATGTTTCTCATCGTTGAAGCTAAGTTCGTAAGGATATCATCGTTTTTAAGAAGACCACTCTTGGCCTTTTCTTCCCACAACTTAATGTCACTTTCTGACATAACGCTACGTTGTTCTGTAGTTAACGGTTGGAAGCTACGATACTTCTCTTCACTAACCTTGGTATTTAACAATTCTAGCATTTTATTATAATCTTCTATAAAGGACTTAACCGTTGAAAGAGCCTTATCAGGATCATTTTGCGTATTGATTGTAAAGGGTTTATCACCATTCAATGTAATTGCACCATTATTCTCCGTAAATGAACTTGCAGTCGTTGAAAGCAAATTCATTTGCACCCCATTGTAAGTAATCACATTACTTGAAGGTGGAGGATCTAACTTCACACCATTGATTAAAACAATAGCATCCTTCGCTACAACCTCATTGATTACTGCAGTAGAGTTTTGCCCAAATAAATCCATTAGCGAATTATTCCCAGCGCCTGGTGCCTCAACCTTAAGTGTGCCTTTAGAGCCTAGATCTTTAGAAGCAATGGTAAACTTTCCTGTCAGTTCATCAAAACTAGCTTTTACGTTTAATTCCGTCTTACTATTGATTTTTGCAATAATAGAAGAGACTGTATCCTGCCCTGTAAAAGTCATTTCTACATCATTAATCTTAATCTTGTATTCTTTTGTATTATCGCTTGCGCCTAAACTTGTAGTTGGCTCTCCAAATTTTATGCCGTTTGCTAATTCAGCTAACGACTGCCTCGAACTATAACCTTGGCCCTTCCCATCGGTTTCTTGAGCTTTCGCAGTAGCAAGCTGCGCAACCGAAACCTCCATTTTAATACCATTAGCTGCTGCACCTGCTTCAGCTTTAACCGCATCCGTATTACCTGTTACAACGGCCTTTTGTGTATTAAGCGCTGTTGATTGTCTATATGTCTGTTGTAGCTTGGTATTACGGAACTCATACATCTTACTATTCAATTCACGATAACTGTCACGTTGCCATTCCAGTGTCGTCTTTTTTTGATTCAATTTATCCAGCGGAGCCCTTTTGGCTGTCATGAGTTCCTTAACCATACTATCGATGTCCATACCGGAAAATCCGTTAATACGCATAAATTCACTCCTCGCTCATTAAGTTACTTTGTACCTTTATACTTTCTCGTCGATCAGGATGCCCGCTATTTCCATCATCTTGGCTACCAGATCCAATGTCTTCTCAGCAGGAATCTCGCGAAGCACTTCTCCCGTTTCCTTGTTCAGCACTTTGACCATGATATCATGAGTCTTCTCGTGAATGCTGATATCCAGCGTTGTCTCTGGACCTTGTAGTGCTTTCACTGCTCTATCAATATTACGGATCAGTAGTTCTTCTCCCATGGATAGATTTAAACCCTGCTTTTCTTTGCTATAGGCTTCTTTCGCTGTCCTGATGTTTACTGTGTCGGTTCCCGCTTGAGAAGCGCCTGCCGGGTGCTGTACCTCGATAGCAGGATTACTTGCAGATGAGGCAGCAGATAAGGAAAATTGAATGTTCACCCTTGAACGACCTCCAAATATTTCGCATTTATATTATATATCGGCGTTTCGCCTGTCCAGCTTTAGGAAATATGTAAAATTCAATAAAAAAACCTTGGATCAGAGATCCAAGGTTTAAGATGAAGCAAGGTGAAATTAACGAAGCAATTGCAGAACACCTTGTGGTTGTTGGTTAGCTTGAGCCAACATAGCTTGAGCTGCTTGAGCCAAGATGTTGTTTTTCGTTTGTTGCATCATTTCTTTAGCCATGTCAACGTCACGGATACGGGATTCAGCAGCTGTCAGGTTCTCAGAAGCTGTTCCCAAGTTGTTGATTGTGTGCTCCAAACGGTTTTGAACAGCACCCAGCTTAGCGCGCTCGCTTGAAACCAGGGAAGTTGCTTTGTCCAGAACATCGATTGCTTTGGAAGCATCTTCACGAGTGGAGATATTCAGAGCTGCTTCAGCCTTGATATCGTTTGTTCCGTTAGTAACGGAGTTCTCTTTCGTGAAACCAGCTTGTCCAGCGTTACCTGTAATACCCAGGGCAGCAGAACGAACATCGTTGATTGTCAAAGACATAGATTGACCAGTGTTAGCACCGATTTGGAACTTCGTGGAGAAGCCTACGCCTTGTGCTCCAGCGCCTACAACTTGCTCAACATTTTTCACAGCAGCAAGATCACCAGCAGCAAAACCAAGAGTTGTCAACGGAGTACCAGTTCCAGCAGAAAGCTGCAGGTCTTTTCCGGACTCAGAGATAAATTGAATTTGATCATCAGCGGAAATTGATGCCGTTACTTTGCTATCCAGACCTGCTTTTTGAAGAGCAGCATTAAGGTCTTTAACCAGATCGTCTTTAGCTGCTTTTGCAACGTTCTTGTCAACGTTATCAGTATCGTAAGTTTTTGCAGTATCTCCTAGGCTAACTTCAACAGCACTATCAGATCCAACAGTGACTTTGAACGAACTATTTGCTGCCAATGTAATTGCAGCATTACCGCCAGCAGCTGTACTCAAAGCAGTAGAAGCTTCAAGTCCTGCGCGTTCTACAGTACTCGGAGTTCCAACAGTTGCAGCCTGAGCTGCTCCCAAACCAATGGCTGCATCTGCAGCCTGGCTAAATTCAATTTTACTGTTTTTACCTTCCGATTTAGCAGTAAACTCAAGTCCAGTTGCTCCTACTTTAATGTCTACCAAGTCGGACAATTTCGTACCACCGGAAGTAACATTACCCAAGAGTGTTGCTGAATCTGCATTATTACCTGTAGTTACAACACCTTCAAGGTTAAACGTTTGTCCATCAACTTTGATAAAAGTACCCGCTGCAACAGCAGCTCCAGTGACTGCTCCCAATTCAACTGTTGCACTAGTTGCTTGAGTCAATTTACCGCTTTCGCCTGAACCGATACCGCCATTAAGCAATTTTTGAGTATTGAACTCCGTTGTGTTACCGATACGGTTGATCTCGGAAGTCAGTTGGTTCATTTCGTCTTGCAGAGCTTGACGATCAGAATCAGTGTTCGTTCCGTTAGCAGATTGGTTAGCAATTTCGCGTTGACGTTGCAGGATGGAGTGAGTTTCATTCAAAGCACCCTCAGCTGTTTGGATCAAAGAGATACCGTCTTGAGCGTTACGGGAAGCTTGGTCCAAACCACGGATTTGGCCGCGCATTTTTTCGGAAATTGCCAGACCTGCAGCATCGTCACCAGCACGGTTGATGCGAAGACCGGAAGACAATTTTTCGATATTTTTGTTAGTGTTAGCAGTGTTTGCAGACAATTGACGGTGTGTGTTCAATGCCGCGATATTATGGTTGATAATCATTAGAGTGTTTCCTCCCTGAAAATAAATTAATTCCACATCCATGTGGTAAACGCCGCGACATTAAGGTCGGCCGCCCTGCCGAAGCAGCGTCTAAATTATATATCGACGGAAGGTGAACAACTGTTTATAGCAAATTGGAATATTTTTTAATCTTTTTTTATTTCGTTATTTCTAAGACGCTCCATAAAGGCCTCAACATTGGCTGCAAGCGGTGTTGCCGACTCTCTATTTGCTTCTTGAATAGATGCAAAAATCTCTTGGCGATAGATATCAATATGCTTGGGTGCAGATATCCCGATGCGTACGGTATCTCCTTCGACTGCAAGAACAGTTACTTCGATGTGATCCTGAATAACTATAGACTCGCCTTTTTTTCGAGATAATACCAACATGTCACACCCCACCCTTCACGGATTTAGCTTCTTCGTCTTCTGACCAGATTAGATGGCGCGTTTCATAGATCGACTGATGGAGTATAACTTGCTTGCCTAGACGCTTTTCCGGATTGAGCACAACAGGTGCAAGAAGGTTCATTGTGGAATTATTCGTCTGGGAATGAATTGTGACCAGCGAGTATACAGATACTTGCTCTGCAATCTCCAATTCTTCCTTATCCACTTCGCTTAACTCAAAACTATAATCCGTAACAAACGTAAATGGACTTACCAATAAGAAAGACAAATCCTTTTCTCGAACAGATTGTAAATAACTAAAAGGCGTGTCTTCCCATGGGATTAGCGCGAACTCAGTCTCCTCTTCAAATCCAGGTAACCCTTTTGGAAATTGATATATATCTTTCTCCTGAACCTCTACTTCTCCCCACATGCTTGTCTGAATATGAATAATAAACGCCTCCTTGGCGATGAATTTATACAAAAAGAGCCATAGAGGGCTGCGTCCGAGACCGTCTATAGCTCACATTATAACTTATAACTCCATATCTATGGCTGGTGGAGTGTATTGTACTGATGCGTACTGTTTCACATAAATGTCCAGCTTACCTCTCTGATACTCAATCTCTGGCTTATTCACGATAACGTTCATCTCAGAGACCGCGGGATCATAGCTGATATCTGGAGGTCTTGTGTTGATACGAATATCCACGTTATCAAAAGAAGCAGGGGTTCTCGTCTCCGGAAAAGGTTGCGGCTTCCAATCGGTACCCACAATATTAGCAATCGTATTTCCCGGTTTATGAATAGCCGCTAACTGATTACCCTGCTCCACACGCGAAGCTATGTTTTGCAGAAATTTCTGTTGGATCCCCGAATAAATACGAGCGTTCATATCAATCATGTTACCACCATTATATGCAGAGAATGCCCTGCTTTGATCAACATTCAGCTCAATTGGATGGCTTTGTACAGTCAGTTTTGCAGGTTTGGTATGAAGTTGAACCTCTGCCTTAGGCTGACGAATGGAGTACTGTCCGGGGTCAGCATCCATGTTTAATATAGATGGTGTAGTTCGAATCTGAACAACAGGAAGAGTGTTCATAACATAACTCCTCCTTATATTATCTCAGGAAGTCCACCAGAGATGGCGAGATGATTTTGGCACCTGCTGAAAGAGAAGCATTATAAATATTTTCTTGAATTTTAGATTGCAAGGATAGTTCTGCGTAATCCGCATCTTCCACCTTGGACTGCAGATCAGTCAGGTTAATACCGAGATCCTCCAAACGACCCATCATCAGGTCAACACGGTTAGTCTTTGCGCCGATTTCAGATCGAATCGACAACATTTTACCCATTCGACTATCGATGTTGTCCAGCTGATCAGATAGCTCTTTCTGATCACCTTCCGTCAAAGCTTGCATGATCGTATTCATGATGACAAAAAGATTGTCTTCTTCCGTCTCTGTTCCAAATACTTCATTACCACTCACATTAATAGGCAATTGGACACTTTCACCTACAATGAAGTTAATTTTTCCTTTATCAGTAACAACAGAAGCAGCATTCGTTGTATCCAAAGTACCATCTGGATTTGCAGGGAAATCATATGGTTTCACATCATAAGTCTCACCATTGAAAACATATTTCCCGTTAAGCTTACTATTGGAGATATCAATCAACTGTTCATTAAGCTGTTTTACCTCTTCATTGATACTGTCCAGCGCGGACTGAGGATTCGTTCCTGTCGAAGCTTGTACCGTCAACTCACGTAGACGCTGCACGACATTCCCCGCCTGATTCATAACAGTATCGTTAAACTCAAGCCAGGAAACTGCACTATCTACGTTTTTCTGATACTGCTCATTGGATGAAAGTTCTGCCCGATAACGAAGGGAGTATGTGATCCCTACCGGATCATCCGAAGGTTTGTTAATTTTACGGCCTGTTGCCAGTTGAGTCTGAGTATTGTTCATCTGCTGTGCATTCCGGTTCAAGTTCAAGAGCAATTGTGAACTAAGCATGTTATTCGTGATTCTCATGGTTGTTAGGTCACTCCCTTCTATTATCTGCCTACCATCCCTGTAGAGTTAATCAATTTATCGAGAAGTTGATCATATGTGGTCATGAAACGTGCAGAAGCACTGTATGCATGTTGAAACTTGATCATGTTCGCCATTTCTTCATCCAGTGATACACCACTCACAGATTGACGACGGGTATCCACTTGCTCCACCAAGAACTCCGAGTTGGATGTCTGACGAGCTGCCTCCTGGGACTGCACCCCCAGTTGTCCCACAATCGCACTGAATTGCGCACCAATCGTGGCATTACGTAAACCGTCCGCTGATTTCATCGGCGTATCTTTCAGATTCGCAAGTAAAATGGCAAGTGTATTGTTACCTTTTATTACAGTTTCAGTGCCAGAAGCATCCGTTGTGCGGAGCGAAGTAGCAATCTTATTTGGATCAGCCAAAATCTCTGCGTTTAATGAGATATTGCCAGCTGTAATAGCTGTCCCGCCATCCGCTGCTGTAAAGAACGGTAATCCTCCCGTATTTGTCCCATCCATGCTGTATCCAAGCTGATGTAGTCCGTTCAGACCTTTGACCGTAACCTTGAGATCTGTAGCTAGTGTCCGTGCTGCACCCGTGTATGTAACACCATCCAGGATAGTATTATCCGGCAAGACAGAACCCGCAGGAAGAGTAATATCAATATCACCGTTGGCAAGCGTATTAGCTAAGTCATCCATTTGTTTCTGGTAATCACTTACCAACGTGTCTCTGGACTTAATCATGCCGTGGACTTCACCATTAGTGAGCGTGCCTGCTGTATACGCGGCATTCAGAAAAGCAGGATCTACTGCAACCTGCACTGCTCCGCCTGTAACAAGTGCTTGTCCATTCATTTGAATCTGATATCCTTGTGGAGAATCCGTAACAGTAACATTCATGATTTTAGACAGCTTGTCCGTCATCAGATCACGTTGGTCACGTAAATCGTTGGCATTGTCGCCAAGAGACTCGACTTTCACAATAGCACTGTTAAGGTTCGCAATGTTACCCAGGTAACCTTGGATCTCATTACCTTTGACCGCGATGTTGCTATCCAAATCCTGACTAAGCGAACCCAGTTGGCGGCTAATCTGGTTCATCGCATCTGTCAGCGCCAGAGTCGTTTCTTTCACGATCCGACGTGCTGTAACATCCTCAGGATTCTTACTCAGATCTGACCATGATTTGTAGAAGTTATCCATAACGGTCCGAAATCCGGTGTTTGATGGTTCATTCACAATAGCTTCAAGTTTCTCAAGCGTGTCTCGTTGAATGGACCAACTCCCGAAGTTGGTGTTTTCATTACGATATTGGTCATCCAGAAATTTCTCACGCACACGTGTAATGGAGTCGAACTCTACCCCTGTACCGAGCTGTCCTGGTGTTGTACTATGCAGAAATGCAAATGGCTCCATTGGAATGGAGGCCTGCATGTTTACCTTTTGGCGTGAGTACCCTTCCGTGTTGGCATTGGCTACGTTATGACCTGTTGTGCTAAGAGCCGTCGTCTGTGTGAACAAACTGCGTTTAGCCGTTTCGATTGAATGAAATGTAGATGTCACCTGGTTTCCCCCTAATTAATCAGGCACGCGTGTCAAACAGACCGATTCGCCCTGGATTACCGTTCTTATCAGCAGGATGCTGATATGTGGCATCCTGTTCTGGTCGAGAAGCAAAGATGTCCATAGATAAGTCAATAAACATCAGCGATTGCTCGATCAACTTTTGATTCAGTTGATTGATTTCCTTTAATTCATGCAGTGTTTCCGCCAGCTTTTTCTGGACTTCAAGCAATCGCAGTTTGTCAGCCGGATCAAAAATCAGTTTGGAGATCTCCGTAATGTTCAGGTTCAGCATGGACTTGATCCCACGCTCCTGAAGCAATTCGTGAACTGCGCTCTGCCTTTCAATCTCCAATGGCTCCTGTTGTTTCATGAAACGGGATTCTTTGTTCAGAATGGCAATGAGTTCATCCACATCGTTTTTGACAATGACCTGTCTCTTGACCTCGCTGAATGCCAGCATATCGCGGTGACTTTGTTCCATTTGCTGCAAAACTGCAATTAATCTGTCCAGTGCTGCCATTACGTGATCACCTATTCCTTATCAAAAGACTTAAAATACGGCAGCAGCTTGTCAGCAAGCTTGCTACTGTCTACCTGATACGTTCCTGAACTCACCTGTTCTTTCAGTTCCTGTATCCGTTGTATGCGTCCTGCATCCTGTGTACGACTTTGTTCCTCAAGCATCTTCATCGCCTCCGGAGAAATGGATACTTCGTCCTTACGGCGGCTCTTCTTGGCATCAGCCTGCTGATTGGATTCAACGTTCCTTTGATATGAATTGATTGCTCCAATTCTACTCGGTTCATTGATTTTCATTCAAAATACACTTCCTTCCATGATTAGGAGTTTATGTTGATATACGTTTTTCTTACTTTATCTTTATGTTATCGAAATGATTAGGATAATAAAAAAAACCGATAATCTTTAATAAGTTTATCGGTACGTTTCAAAACATTTGTTATAGCAAGATCTGTATTTAAGACCTCGTTCCTATGAATCGCGTAGTTTGTCGACAGCATTGTAGGTTCGTCCGCCTATATTGCCGTTATCCTTCTGACCTACATCACGAGCTGCACTAGCTAAGTCTTTCGTCAAGCGATGACGACAAGAGTCACACATATGACCTTCACGAATCAATGTTCCGCATACTTCACAAGGATACATCATATTCGGGGCATTTTCGATGGAAATCCGTCCCTCACGGATGAACTTGGTAATGGTTTTGATCGAAACTTCTGTTGCATCAGATAGTTCCTGTATATTGGTGCCTTTGTTTTCGCGCAAATAATCTACACAGATCTGATATTCCTGTTCCATTTCTTTAATACAATTCGAGCATACATCTCGAAAATTCAACGCATATAATTTACCACAGCGAGGACAATTGCCTAGATTCATCGCTAAAACGCCCCTCTCAAACTTCCATTTCCGAATAGATAATAACTATAGATTACCTTATTTTCTCTGATGAAGCCATAGTCTATTTGCAAAACAAAAGAAGGGAGCAGGATGCACATATACGCAACCCTGCTCCCAAATTTTATATCCCTAATTCAATGTTCTAATACTTAATACAGGAGACCATGCACTTGTGTTCTGATCGTTGAATGCCCGAATGCGATATTTATGCAAACTGGACGGTAACAGGTCAGAATGAATAAACGTTTTATCACTGACAGTCGCCACAATTTGCCCATCGGCTTCAATTTCGTAAGACGAAGCTCCCCCAACCGAGTCCCAAGTCAGAAAAACGTTTGTTTTGTCCGAAGTTCCCTTCAGCACAGGTGTAGTTAATTGAGTCACTCCTGTTATGATCTCACTCCAAGCTCCCGCACCAGAAGCATTTTTGGCACGAATCCGGAAGGTATGCTCCGTATTTGGTGCAAGTCCGCTCTTCGTATAAGCAACTCCACTCACGGCAACCACCGTACCATCAATCTCCAGATCATACCCGGTAGCTCCAGTTACAGCACTCCATTTCAGCGCGATAGCCGCTGTGGTTGCAGAGTTAATACTCAAACCTGAGACACTCGCAGGTAACGTAGTTTGGGACAATACTGCTGTCCATGCACTCATATTAGTGTCGGTCAGGGCACGAATACGATATTTATGAATGGTGCCACCAAGCACTCCATTGTGTACATACATGAGATCACTTACAGTAGCAACTACTATACCATCTGCCTCAATCTCATATTTTGTTGCACCAGCAACTTCATTCCATGTCAGCGTAACTGCCGTTTCTTCAGGTACAGCTTTCGGCGTTGTTGGTACATTTAATTGGGTCGAGGCGGTTACAATCTCACTCCAGCTACCAATGCCGGCAGCATTTTTGGCACGAATGCGGAAGGTATGATCTGTATTTGCCAGAAGACCACTTTTCGTATGAGCAGCTCCACTCGCAGAAATTACAACACCGTCAATTTCCAAATCGTAAGCAGTAGCGCCTGTAACTGGGCTCCACTTCATTGAGATAGCCACAGGTGTAGCGGTATTTAACATCAGCCCGTTGACTGCAGCAGGGATGGTACTTTGGGTCAGTACTGCCGTCCATGCACTTGTGTTGGTATCTGTCAAAGCACGGATACGGTACTTATGTGCCGTTCCTGACAACTGTCCTGCGTGACTATAGTTTGGCTCTTCTACTGTTGCCACTACTGTTCCGTCCGCTTCAATCTCATACTTGGTTGCGTCTGTTACCTCAGCCCACGTGAGGTTGACTGCAGTTTCTTCTGATGATGCTTTTAATACCGGTGTATTTAGAAGTGTGGTTCCACTAATCAAATCGCTCCATGCCCCTACACCAGCGGCATTTTTCGAGCGAACACGGAAGGTATGGTCTGTGTTGGTTACTAGAGCGCTCTTCGTATAGGCTACTCCCGTTACTGGGACAACCGTTCCATCAATCTCCAGATCATATCCCGTTGCTCCCGTCACAGCTGTCCATTTTAAGGCAATGGCTACATTCGTAGCCGAGCTAACAGTTAAGCCTGTCACGGAAGCAGGTATGGTGCTTTGCGTCAGGATTGCTGTCCATGCACTCGTATTGGTCTCCGTCAACGCTCGAATACGATACTTGTGCGCCGTTCCTGGTAGCAATGCTACATGGCTGTAGTTAGGTTCTTCTACTTTTGCCACTACTGCTCCGTCTGCCTCAATCTCATACTTCGTTGCGTCCGCAATAGCTACCCATGTCAGGCTAATTGCAGTTTCTTCCGATGATGCTTTTAGTACAGGTGTGTTTAGGAGCGTCGTTCCATTGATGAGTTCACTCCACGCTCCTACACCAGCTGCATTTTTCGAGCGAACACGGAAGGTATGATCTGTGTTTGCTCCAAGACCACTCTTTGTATAGGCTACTCCCGTTACTGGGACAACCGTTCCATCGATCTCCAGATCATATCCCGTTGCTCCCGTCACAACTGTCCATTTCAAGGCAATGGCTACATTCGTAGCCGAGCTAACAGTTAAGCCTGTCACGGAAGCAGGGATGGTGCTCTGTGTCAGGTTTGCTGTCCATGCACTTGTGTTGGTATCCGTCAACGCACGAATGCGATATTTATGGACTGTTCCTGGAAGCAGTGTTGTTTGGGTGAAGCTAGGTTCCCCTACTGTTGCTACTACTGCTCCATCAGCTTCAATCTCATACTTCGTTGCATCATTAATGGCTGCCCATGTCAGATTGATTGCAGTTTCTTCTGATGTTGCTTTTAATACCGGTGTGTTTAGGAGTGTCGTTCCATTAATGAGTTCACTCCACGCTCCTACACCAGCTGCATTTTTCGAGCGAACACGGAAGGTATGGTCTGTGTTCGCTGCAAGACCGCTCTTCGTATAGGCTACTCCCGTTACAGGGACAACGGTTCCATCGATTTCCAGATCATATCCTGTAGCTCCAGTTACTGCTGTCCATTTTAATGCAATGGCTACATTCGTAGCCGAGCTAACAGTTAATCCTGTAACGGAAGCAGGGATGGTGCTTTGCGTCAGGATTGCTGTCCACGCACTTATATTAGTATCCGTCAACGCACGAATGCGGTACTTGTGCGCCGTTCCTGGCAGCAATGCTTCATGGCTGTAGTTAGGATCTTCTACTGTTGCCACTACTGCTCCATCCGCCTCAATCTCATATTTCGTTGTGTCTGCTACATCAGCCCACGTCAGGTTGATTGCAGTTTCTTCCGATGATGCTTTTAGTACTGGTGTATTTAGGAGTGTCGTTCCATTGATGAGTTCGCTCCACACTCCTACACCAGCGGCATTTTTCGAACGAACACGGAAGGTATGGTCTGTGTTCGCTGCAAGACCGCTCTTCGTATAGGCTACTCCCGTTACCGGGACAACCATTCCATCGATTTCCAGATCGTATCCTGTTGCTCCAGTTACAGCTGTCCATTTCAAGGCAATGGCTACATTCGTAGCCGAGCTAACAGTTAATCCTGTAACGGAAGCAGGGATGGTGCTTTGCGTCAGGATTGCTGTCCATGCACTCGTATTGGTATCCGTCAACGCACGAATACGATACTTGTGCGCCGTTCCTGGTAACAATGATGTGTGACTGTAGCTAGGCTCTTCTACTGTTGCAACCACTGCTCCGTCAGCCTCAATTTCATATTTCGTTGCGTCTGCTACATCAGCCCATGTCAGATTGATTGCAGTTTCTTCTGATGTTGCTTTCAAGATAGGTGTGTTCAACTGCGTTATTCCGCTGATCAGATCACTCCATGCCCCTGCACCAGCGGCATTTTTCGAGCGAATACGGAAGGTATGATCTGTATTTGCTGCGAGACCATTCTTCGTGTAGGTTACTCCTGTTACAGGGACAACTGTTCCATCGATCTCGAGATCATAACCTGTGGCTCCGGTTACTGCTGTCCATTTCAGAGTTACAGCTGCATTGGTCGCTGCACTGACCACCAATCCATTAACAGAATCAGGCAACGTATTCTGTGATCTCACTGCCGACCATGCGCTAATGTTATTGTCACTTATAGCTCGTACACGATACTTATGGGCCGTTCCAGGTTTGAGCCCTGTGTGCGTATAGATTGAATCTGATATATATCTAACGACAACGCCATCCGCCTCAACTTCATATGACGTTGCACCATCAACTGGTGACCAGATGAGAACAACTTCTTCTTGTGAAGGGTTGGACTGAATAACGGGTGTACTCATCTGGGTGATTCCTGTAGTTACATCACTCCAGCTTCCTGCACCACCAGCATTTTTAGGTCTGATTCTAAAAGTGTACTCTGTATTGGCTGTAAGGCCAGTTTTACTATAAGTGGTGCCTGTTACAGCAACATTAGTGCCATCAATCTCCAAATCATATCCGGTAGCACCCTTTACCGCAGTCCAAGATACCGTTAATTTATTGAATGTGGCATCAGTAACCGTCAGCCCGTTGGTACGATCAGGTACTGTTAACTGACTCACCATTTTACTCCACGCACTCTCATTGTTAGCCGAGAAGGCTTTTAGCACATAGGTATGCGTTGAATTAGATTCAAGCCCTTCATGTACATAGGAAGTTACGTTTCCTAATTCAAATGGTGTACCACCATCAATCTGCAACTGGTAGCGATCTGCAGACTCAACCGCCATCCACTGAATCGTATTCTTGCCTTCCTCTGGCGTTACGGCCAAAACAGGTTTCTCAAGCAAGGTTGTTATTGCAACCGGCTCACTCCACTCACTAGCTCCTAGTCTGTTAATTCCACGTACTCTATAGGTGTATGTAGTATTGGGTGTAAGTGAAGAACTTGTATAATTGATTCCGTAAAAAGGCCCTTTGACTACGCCATTCTCTTCAATCTCATATTGAACAGCTTGTGGAGCAGCAGACCAATTGAGATTAATAGCTACATCACTGGCATCAGCCGCCAAATTAGCTGGAACAGCAGGATTTGTAGTAATAGGCTGTGTTGTCCCCGGCTCTTTTACAAAACTGAATGATTCTGCTTTCCGTATGTAATACGGATTCAGGTTAGATACAAAATCGACTACCGCTCCTGTATCTGCGTTAATTACGAGACTTAGCTGTGTTGCCTCGTAGCTTTGCACATATCTTGGCGTAGTCATTCCAAACTCATCAACGGTGGAATTTTTCCATACTCCAACATTGGTTCCGGATTGTCTGTATTCCATAGTCGTGTAATACTCCCATACCTCAGCAAAGTCGACGATAAAAGCATTGGTAACTTTGCCGGTATACGTAGATGTGTAGGAGCCAAATGAAATCTTGGTTATGTCTCCAACTGCCCCATTGATCGATTGACTTCTCCTAAAAGAATATCCTGATGTTGAAATCTCGTATGATCTCGCCCAACTCAGATTAACTGATTTTTGATTCACCTGTAATTGGCCGTTGTCGTTGGTCATTACATATTGATAATCATTGCTTGATGAAATTACTCCACTTCCTACTGCTGCATGTGCCCGGTTCCCCCCGTACACGCCAAACTGTCCGAATACCAGCATGAATACTAGTAGACGGACAGTCCATAAGTAAAATCCATTTTTTCTTTTTCCTGCGACCACTTTTGTTCTCCCCTTCAACAGATATGTTGTGCCACTCCCTATGCTGTCACCTGTGGTGAACGGCAAAACTATCTATTCTGCGCGAGAAAACCAATTCCTCTTTTTTACATGTAAAAAATTTCTTATTACGCTTTCATTTATAATTTCATCAAACAACTATATTTCAAACGGAATAAATGGAATGGAGACACGCATTAACGTACCAATGATTAATAAAGGAACATATTTTCCTGTCTAGGATCTTGCCAGTGTTAGTGTGTAAATCTCGACCGGAATCTCCATGTGGAAGCCAGAATTTAGAATAACCCGGCCACAAGCGTCCAAAGTGCTACCTGTTGTGTATATATCATCGATCAGCAGTAACCGTATGGGTTTGGCATGAGACACGCCCATATGTGTTGGCAGATGAGCCCCCCTGTATAGCTCTTCAATTAACTTCGTGCCATCCGGGTTGATGGAAAAAGCGTTCTTCATCGTTTCAATACGCTCACCGCGTGATTTGAAGCTTTGTTTGGTGGTGTTGATCTGGCGCTGCAACAGATCTACGATGGGTAGGCGGCAGGCGGTGGCGAGCCCAGCAGCCAGCCGCTCCGCCTGATTGAAGCCGCGCTCGGCCAGACGCTCGCTGCTCACCGGGACATAGGTGACCGCGTCAGGCCGCCATTGCGGCTTCGTTTGTTGAGCAGGCGTGGCGATATGAGCCACGTGAGCTGGGGGTTCTTTTGCCAAAGCAGAATTCTGCTCCTCTCTCATCGCTTGAAAGGCTTGAATCAACAGCGCGGTTAAGAGCGGCGCGTATCGTTCATGGCCTCTGAATTTATACATGCCGATCCACTCTTTCATTAAGGTGTTGTATTGTACGGCGCTGCGGTTGAGGATAAAAGAACGGTTTTGCATGTGTGGACGAGCACAGTCCGGGCACCCAACACCCCGACCACAACGCAGACAACGGATGGAACGAATCCATGGAATCTGTTTCACACAACGTGGGCATATGCCTGAATAAGTTGAGGACAGAATCGCTCGAGTGCCACATGTCAGACAAGTCGCTCCCGGTGGGGCGAGCAGGTGGTGGAGACGCTGGGTCAGGTGTTGCGCGTGATGGGTTACGTTGCTGAGCCAGTTGAACATAGGGGGCATACCTCCAGTCTCGGGAATGTATTGTGAAATGCGGATACAAACTGGGCAGATAACGATTATGTTTAGGATGGTGGGTGCAGGTAGCCTTTGCGACGAGCGATGGTGTTCATTTTCCGAATTTGTGCAACGGCCTTCACCTGTGAACGTGTCCGACGAGATGATGCAAAAACCACTCTACCCGCTGGGTCATCCATGGAACGCCCTGCTCTACCCGCCATCTGGACCAGCGATGCTTCATCAAAGAGACCATTGTCTGCATCCAATATAAAGACGTCGCTACGTGGAATGGTAACGCCACGCTCCAAAATTGTGGTGGTTACGAGCAGACGAATTTTGCGTTCACGAAAGGCTATAACTTTGCTAGCGCGATCAGGGTCCTGAGATGAAGTTCCTTCGATATGGATTCCGGGAAAAGTACGACGCATTAGATTCACAAACGCCTCAATCTGGGCAATGCGTGTTACAAAGACAAATACCTGAGCGTCACGCTTCAATGAAATTTGGATGTTAGTCCTCAAGGCAGAAGGAAGATTTCGTTTCTTAATACATTCAGCAACGGTAACCATTTTGATCAATCTTGGCACGGGCAAAGGATGGCGGTGGAAACGTACTGGAACTTTGGCATGGGTTAGTTTCCCCTGTGCCGCTTCCCTCTGGAGCCGAGCAGGCGGTGTAGCAGACAGATAGACGAAATTCCCCTCCGGTTTACAGGAGGATGCCGCCGCGTGAGCGAGCATGGGATCGTTGTGATAAGGAAAAGCATCCAGTTCGTCGATAATGACGAGATCAAATCCCTGATAAAAACGCATCAATTGATGTGTGGTCGCAAGCGTGAGCTGAGCGTCTTTCCAGCGTTCGTCACTGCCTCCGTAAAGCGTAGCGAGTGAGGTATCCGGAAAAGCTTTAGCTAGACGCGGAGCCAGTTCCAGCACCACATCCCTGCGCGGTGTAGCGACCAAAGCTCGTCCGCCACGATCCAATGTATGTTGGAGCAGTGGGAATATCATTTCCGTCTTGCCGGCCCCGGTCACGGCCCACAGCAAGAACCGCCCCGGCCCATCCCCTGCGGGTGGGCGGGCCAAAAACGCAAGCGCCGCGGCTGCTGCCGCGCTCTGCGCTGCACTAAGCCCCCACCGGGCGAGTCCGCCGCCGGTGGGGGCCAAGGCCGTGCCACGCGGTGCTTCGCCGCATCGTGGCACGGCCTCTTGCGCTGCACTGCGTAGCAGCAGCGCACAAGCACGGCTGCGCCCCAGCGCGAGGCAAGCCTCGCAGTAGGCGCACGCCGCCAGGCCGCAGGCAGCGCAGGGCACGCGCTGCCGGGCTTCGCTGCCACAACGGGGGCAGCGGGGCGCGCTCCGCGCGCGTCCAAGCCACGCGTGCCGACGGCGCGTGGCAGGCCCTTCGAGGGCGGCTGTGATACTCAGCCGCCCGTGCAAGCGCGCGAGCTGCGCAGCCGCGCGCCACTCCTTTGGCGGCTGGGCGGTATCCGCCAGCAACGCCTCCGCCTCGGCCGCCAGTAATTGGCGGCCGCTGATCCGCTCAGCCAGCAGGGCCGCGTCCCGCTCCAGCTGAGCCCACTGCCCGGCGGGATACGGCTCTGGCATCCCGCCTACCAACGCACCACGCGCAGCGGCACTCCCCGCTTTGCCTGCTATACCTTTTCTGGCCTCTGTTTCCCCAGAGGCCAATTCATACACATCCAGCTTCCGTGCAAGATAACTCTGCCATTCGCGCTGGCCCCACTGATCCATAGCTCGCTCCATCTCAAAATGTTCAATCAACCAGGATGCCTGACTTAAGGGCATCGCCTTATCTAATAGCAACCAGCGCAGCAGATGTCGCCCACTTCCTCCCTCTAGCCACCAAAATACATCCACTCGAATATCCAAGGACAAGATCATACTCCACCCTTCCCCTACACGACACACATATAAGGCAACTTTCATTTACTCTCCTCCCCATCGTAAATTTTCCGAACGCAAAAAAAGCACATGCCAACCCGGCTGTTCGCCGGAGCATGTGCTTCATGTCCATATTCCATCTTCTTATGATTAATCTACTTATCACTATACCAATTGAATCTTTACATCACAAGGTTAGTCACACAACATGATTCCATCATACAATTCTGCTAATAACCAGAATCTTTCTTTAAAATTGCGAAACTTTTTCCAATCTGTATCGTCTATACTTTTAAATTAAGAGTTCTGACTTCGAAAAGTTTATTTTAGTGCTCATGAACTCACCTTAACCCAGACAATAACCATAGATTGCATAAAAACCCATTTTTAATTTAAAAGCAGACTTGGCTACAATTACAAAAAAAGACTACAGCTTCTGCTGTAATCTTTTCACTGTAGATCTGCGAAATGTTAATCCCATTTCCGTTCACATGATGATTTAGTGCTCTGACTCACGCAAATCAATCAGTCGAAACGTGTGATCGGTCTGTGCTACCCGTTCAATATCAGCAGGGACAGCAGGCAGATAGGATGTCTCCATGCCTTGCCTTTGCATAAGCTTTTCAATAATCGTAATCGTTTCCGCTTCTGTACGATCAGCGACAACTGTTAATCTGAAGCTCTTACCACGGTATAATAATTCCCGACAAAGTTCTCTTACAATGCCTTCGATCCGCCCTGCCTGATTGGAAGGGATGAGCAGAATCTGCTCGAAACCTTCAGATTCCGGACGGGAAAGATGGCGCTGGTGCATGGCATGAACGGCCATTGCCGCCAGGAAGTATATGAGCAGAATCATAGTCAGATGAGCAACCATGGCAACTGCACCTCCTCGGAAGGTCATGCTCACCCATGGCGAACATCCCTGTATACAACAAGTATATGCTGTACTTCCTGAAGGGTTACACTTGCATTTCCTATCACTCATATTCCACGCTGATCGACACCGGACGAAGAAAGACAGGCCAGGTCATTCATTCACGCCTAAGCTTGAACATATGTTCCGCACAACCTTACACTTTGCTCATTTGCAGTGATAAAGTCCATTAACCCGCAGACCAATCCAACATTCTGGAAAGGGCGCGAGTGAACACCAATCTATACTTCATCTAGGTTGAATCAACCAATGGACTGACTTACCGTAAGAATACTGCTTTACAAAAAACATAAGGTATTAGAGCGTAACCCAACCATATTTGATCGAATTGATAACAGCTTGAGTACGGTCGTCCACTTCCATCTTCTGCAGAATGCTGCTGACATGGTTTTTTACTGTTTTTTCACTGATGAACAGGAATTCACCAATCATTTTGTTGCTCTTACCTTCTGCCATCAAGCGAAGCACTTCAGCCTCACGACGTGTAAGCGGGTTATTGTCGCCAGCGACAAATTTAACACCTGCTTCCTTCGAAGCTCCTTCACTCATTGCCCCTGTTTCATTAAGATACGTCATACGACGCAGCTGCATGATCAGTTTGCCTGTTACTTTCGGGTGTATGAACGCATGTCCTTCATGCACGGAACGAATCGCATTGATCAGAGACTCGGCCTCCATATCCTTCAGCAAGTATCCGTTAGCCCCTTTACGAAGCGTCTCAAATACATAACTTTCATCATCATGAATGGACAAGATAATTACTTTGACATCAGGGAACAGCTCACGCAATTTCTCCGTTGCTTCAACCCCGTTTTCGATTGGCATGTTGATATCCATCAATACGATATCAGGTTTATCCTGATTGCAGAATTCGAGCACTTGAATTCCATCGCCGCATTCGCCGATGACCTCAATGTCGTCCTCCATATTTAAAATGCGTTTCAGTCCCTCACGGAACAGCTGATGATCATCAGCCAAAAGAACTTTAATCGATGCTTTACCAGTATCACGGTTTTCCATCATCCTGCTACTCCTTTCCCTTATCCACGTTTGTCGGGATATGAATCACTATTTTGGTTCCTTGATTTTCTCCGGATTCAATCTCTATTCTTCCTTCTAACAGTTCAACCCGTTCTCTCATCCCAATCAGACCGAAGTGGGTATGATCCTTGCTTTTCTTCGCAAGAAGCTCCGGTTTGAACCCAAGCCCATTGTCCTGAACGACAATTTTGACGAGCTGAGCCTGGTATGTAATTTCCACTACAACATAAGTGGGATAAGCATGCTTTGCAGCATTCGACAGACCTTCCTGCACGAGGCGGTAGATTGCAGCCTCCATGGCTGAAGATAAACGATGTTCCTTACCTCTTGTTTCAAAAAGCGACCGGATTTTCGTTTTTACCTCAAAATCCTGCACATACTTCCGAAGCGTTGGAATCAGTCCCAGATCATCCAGTGCCATAGGACGCAGATTGAAAATAACTTTTCTCATTTCTTCAAGACTGGAACGAACCTGGCCTTTCAAATCTACTATTTCGGCCTGGACCATCTTAAAATCCTGCTTAATGAGCATTCTTTCTACAATTTCCGTCCTAAGCACTAGATTGGCGAGCATCTGCGCAGGCCCGTCATGAATCTCACGAGCAATACGTTTCCGCTCTTCTTCCTGGGCCAAAATTATTTTCAAACCAATCATTTGTCGATTTTTGGCAGATTCGATGATCCGGGTCACTTGACCCAGTTCACCTGACAGGTACTCGAGTACAACACCCATCTGCGAACCGATGGTCTCGGCACGCTCCACAGAAGCTTCCACATTTTTGGCACGCTTCTGCAGATCATCCCGACGGGCCTTCAGATACATTTCCTTCTCACGATAAATCATCAGATCCAGCTGCAGCTGTGTTGCTTTCTCATATGCCTGCTTGATATCATGCTCGGAATAACGGACAAAGTCGCGGCTAACCTCAGTCAGCCGGATCCGGGAACGGCGGTAGTTCAGCTCCAACTGATCTACTTTCTCGATCGTTTCCGCCGTCTCCTTCAACACCGACTTCAACTCCTCGTTGAGCGTTTTCAGCTCATCGCGAGTCGAGTCCATGATTTCGAACATTTGATATTTGCTGTTTTCCATGACTTGTATGGCGTTTTTAATGACGCGGTCTATGGCATCGGCTTGTAAATCCACGTTTGTTCGACTCCATTTCTATCGTTTCCGGTATATATCATACCATATCACGATGAGATGGTAACGGTCTTCGTTTTCTGTTCCCATTTTACAGTCAGACCAAGTTGCTCGGAAACGAGTCTAAGCGGGACTAAAGTCCTACCACCCGTTACGTATGGTGCAACAGTTGCGCTCTGTCTTTTACCATTCAGAATGAATTCTTTCTGCCCTACAACCAGATCAATCAGCTTGCCACCACGTAATACCGTGATCCGCTGATTTTTGCTATCCCAGCTTGCCTGACCACCAAAAGCGTCCAAAACATGTTTGATTGGCACATACGTTGTACCATTTTTCAGGACCGGTGCTGCATCAATCACTTTTTTCGTTCCGTTCACCGTCATCGATTTCTGTCCAAGCACAAGCGAAGCTGTACCCGTAGGCAATCCGACTTCACTGGACTTGGAAGGCATCGTGAATGCGATATTGTCAAAAGCAACCGTACCTGATTTCGCACGCTCATCCTGACCTTCCTCCACGTTCACCACATAGACCCGCTTCAGCTTCGCCGGATAGGCGATGTTCAGTCCATTCAGGTCCACGCTCAGCTTCTTCCACCCGTTCCAGTCAATCGCTTTGGCGAGATCGGCATATACCGTTTTGCCATTGGCATCCGTGAATTCGGCACGCAACCAGTTCAGGCTTTTATCTCCCATAACATCCATTGACATCGATGTAGCTGCAGCAGATACCTCTCTACCGGTAGAGCCATTCAGTTGTGCATAAGCGTACATTTTGCCTGTTCCAGCAGTCATATCATAACCGAGTTGCAGTACATTGGAGCCGGCTTTTTCACCAGTTCCTGCTGTGACTGTTGCCGTACCAGTTACACCCGCTGCGTTCGTGGTGAAGTTAATCGGATAATTCACGTTTTCGAAGTTCTCCCAGATCGTTTCACTTGCAGAAGCCGAGAGTACTACGACTGTGCTGTAACCATCATAACGACCAATCGCATATCCTACTTGTGCACCAGAATTAACGGAAGATACCGTTAATTGGTCAGCAGTGACTTTACCTTTGAACCCGATAAATTCCCATGTCAGCGAGTCTGCCGGAACCGTCACACTTTGTCCGCTCTTCGTTGTTGCCGTTACAGGAATGGACATCGTTGTGCCTGCTTGGAGCGAACCGAGACCCGATCCTGCTGTCAGGGAAGCCAATTCACTTCCACCCAATACCGATACTTTAATCGAGGATGAAGCTCCATTGCTCGTTGCCGTCAGCGTTGCTGTGCCTGGCTTCACGCCTTTGATTGTACCGTTACTGACACTCACGATGCTGTTGTTGCTGGACTTCCAGGACATGCTGATATCGCCTGTTGCGATCGGGTTGTAGTAGGTGTCATATCCTTTGGCTGTGTACTTGCCCTCTTGACCCACCAGCAACGTTTGGCTACCACTCACGGCAAAGCCCTTCAGTTTACCTACAGGAGCCGTAGAGAACACACCTAGCGTGTTTACAACCTGACGTTGCTCGGTGCCATACTCTGTGTTGAACGTCAGACCGGCGGTCTGCTCACCTAACGGACGGGTTACCATGGTTGTGGAGCCGCCTCCGTCCAGGTTCATGCCTTTCCAGACACCCACACTGGTCATAAAGGATTGCAGTTCCGTCAGCGACATCCCGCTGCTGTTACTGTTTTTCTCCGCTGCAATGATATAGACATACCGACCATCCTGGGAGTATCCTACTGCCGTTCTTGCACGAATGCCACCAATGCCGGAAGATGCGATATCACGGGAAAAGGATGCTGCCTTTCCACCGTTCACAAGAATCGTATGACCGCCAATCATCATCTCCAGATTACTCGGATCAACCGATTGTCCGGTTGTTTTGGCTTTTAACTTGTAATCCGCATCCAAGGTTTGCCCAACGGATAGATGGCTCATGATCCATGTCGCCGCTGTTCCATGCGCACGCAAAATGTACCCATCCTTCGGCACCGTCATGTTTAGCGCTTTTTTATCCGAGATTTGGGTGATTACTCCGTTCTGCACGAGAACCTCTGTTGGGGTTGTGGAAGGATCATTTGGACGTTTGGAGGAGGTCCATGCCGGTGTATAAATATACATTGAGTTGGCATGACTATATTTCACCGCGCCCGACTCTACCGTATAATCCTCTTTATTTATCCCACGCAAAGCAAAGGTTGAACCATCCTGTGCCTTCACAGTTCCGTCAAAGGAATACTCGTCGATCATCGGTTTGCCATCCTTGGTCACCGTGAGGGCATACATGCCCGACAGTTCGGAAGGTGTGGAGACCAGTACGCCATCTGAGACCTGTCCACCAATTGGTGCGAGCTCGCCGGATACATTGAAGTAATCGCCATTCACAGCAGCTACTGCACCATTTTCCTTAGCCATGGCACCCGTGCTCTGTTTACTGTTCAGATTACCGCCCTTGCCTGTCATCACATCCAGCTTCACATACGGGTTCTGCAAATCCACCTGGATTACATCCGCCAGTACGTTGACCTTGGAACCGGAACGTGTTGTTGTATATCTGTATTTCATGAGCTTCGCACCCGAAGTCAGAATTTCTTCACTCAACTTGCTTGTATTTGTAGATGCTGCAGCGGCCACCGATTGCCACGAAGTGCCTGACCACATCTGCCCGCCTGCGCTCATCACCGGTGCAATCCAGATCACACCCGCCAGCGTCACAATCGCCCATTTCTTCACCTTACTGCCCTTAACGTCTTCCAGCTGTTTCTCATGTTTCCCCAGCATGTCTGAAACGTCTCTCCCATCTTGTATATCAATCTTAGACATCACGAACACTGCCAAGTAGGCAGCCGATAGCGAGATCTCTAGTATACTCTTCTATTAATAGACTACTTTTTGTGAAAAAAGTTACGCCCCCAGCCAAGATTGAGGTATATATTGGTTAATCAATTCCACACGTTTCTGCTATGTAGTTAAACTAATCAAAAAATAGACTTCGTCTGTGCACGAGTAAGCACAACAGAAGTCCATTTATGATTCATATATTTCCTATTAACTTACAAGTCTTCTACCACAAATTCAATATCATTATAGTACCTCTGTAATGATAATTGGTTTCGACTCTCTAATACATTTTTCACCAATTCATGCGGTGATCGTCTAAATTTAGGATTACCAGCTATATTTTTTATCATCGGACCTTGTTCTTTAGTATACTCCCATTCTGCACCAAAACGTTTTATAATAATTTCCCCAAAACAAAAGCCTACCGAATATATCTCATTTTGATCTATTCCCTGTACTATCAACTCATCTAATATAACAATCGAACTTGGAACCTCTAACTTAATATGATTTGTCTCGACGAAATCATGCATAAAGTCAATCCACTCAGTGCCTAGGTAATTGGGTGGTGCGGGCGAAAGAGCCACTGCATGCTCTGCAAACCATTGCAAAGCGTATTTCTCTATGAGTTCACCAAAATAGTTAAGAATTTGATGCAGTTCTTCATTATTACGATATACATACCACTCATGAACCTTTCCTTCAGCAAGCTTTGTACTACTTATTGACTTAGAATCCGTTTGGAAAGTGCAACGAATGGCACATGATTCCCAATCACTTCTATCAATTTCTATAATTTCTTTAGAATAACCATTTCTAGATCTAACAAAAACCCAAGGATTAGACGAAGATTCTTGATAAACAAATGATAATTCTCGAATTCGTTCATATAATACTTTTTTGAGTATCTTAGTAATGTTCAAAAAAGTCACCCTTTCTATAAAACTTCAACTCTCTTTAGTCCTTTATCTAATTATATAAAAAGAACACCTCAAGAAATGAGCTTCCTTGAAGTGTCCCTATTAAATTATAGATATCCTAATTTGTCCAAAACCCGCTTCAACATGACTGCTGCCTGTGCACGAGTTGCATTTCCCTGAGGTTCAAATGTTCTGGCTGTCATGCCTTGAATGATTCCCTCCTGCACCGCTTTGGCAACAGAATCCTTGGACTGGATTTTGTTGCTGTCCTTGAACTTGGATAGAGTGGTAGCAGCGGAAGATTGAAGAGAGACTGTTTTCCCACCGTAGTTCATCGCACGTACCATCATAAGTGCCATCTGCTCACGCGTAATGGGGCGATCCGGCTTAAAGGTACCATCGGTATTTCCTGTAATGATTCCCGCTTCAGCAGCAGCACCGATATAGGCACTTGTCACACTACCGCTACGAACATCCTGGAAACGACTTGCTGCAGTAGGTTCTCCATTCAGTCCTAGACCTCTAGCGACCAATTCAGCAAATTCCGCACGTGTAATGTTCTCATTCGGTCGGTAGAAGGAACCACCCGGTGTGTTAATTATCCATTTGGCAGAGAGCTCCTTAATGACCTCACTAGCCCAGTGTGACGCCGTATCCGGATAACTAACGATGTTGTTAACAGGGACTACCGACTGATTGCCATTCAGCTGTCCTCGAACAACTACACCACCTGTCGTATTTTTAAAGGAACTAGGTACATTGGATAACCTAAACGTAACTGGATCGATATACGTAAATCCAGATGTTACACTCGGGGTATTGGCAGCCAATTGCATGGCCAGTTGGCTTTTGACATTCTGATCTACACGTTGATCGCTTGTTCCATTACCGGTATACAAATATACGTCCGTATAGTTGCCAAGCTTCTGCGCTCCTGCACCTGCAATCAAGCCTTCCATCGTCCCCGATGAAGACACAGGTACCGTCCCTAACTGAACGTATAAGGATGGAACTGCTGCTGCTGTCGTAGCACTTGTGTTTGACGTTCCTACACTCCGACTCATAGCCGCCATATCTAAATTAGACAGTGGCACCGTCCAGAGAAGATCGCCATATTTCACACCAATAGTGCCTGTGCGATAACTTGCAGCAATCTGAGTCAGTGCATTTAATGGGAATCCAACATACGCAGCCGATTCACTGTCCGGAATCTCAAATACCACCGGCTGAGTCAATTTCCCGTTTGCTCCAGCGTATTCAAAGGACTGAATCAACTTGGTTGCATCCACGTTGAATTGACGAGTCGGGCGATTATAGTGGGACATCGCAGATACAGCAGAAGCCGTAGTATTATTCATCACAAGTAAAGACTGACCATAGTTCAATGCATCCAATTCCGACAACCAGGAAGGACGGTTTCCCGACTGATTATTGTTCGAACTATTATTCGTCTGTTGTAACGTAAGTGGACCAAATGCTGTTATCGTGACATTCGACGCATCCCGTAACGGCAAAGCCCCAGGTACATAACTCACCGTTCCCGTCTGAGTAGCTGTCGATGTAACTGCTGAAGTATCCACTTTCAATGTCACCACAGTGCCAGAAGCTGAAGCAGACAATACAGTTGTGGTTGAATTACCAATCACTACACTGAACTGAGATGCTGTTAGTGCAGCCTGGGACTGGATTGAATCACGGAAATTAATTTGAACCGTGTCTCCCTGAAGCGTAGCCGAAAGGATTTTGCCATTTCCATATGTGTACGTTACTGGAGTCAGATTGAGATATCCTGCTGGGTTATTGTTTAGATCCGTTAATCGCAATGCTCCAGGTACATATGATAACGATATATTTTGTGTATCTTTCACCGCTGAAGCCAGCGTTAACGTGACCAGATCATTTTCGATCTCGGAATCATTAACGAAGACTGGCTTACCATCGACCAGAACAGAATATTGGCTGTTGAGGGGTTTATTCGTCATGTTCAGTGGTTCATTGTAACGCACCCATAACTTGTTGCCACTCACCTCAGCACTCTTGAACTCAGGTGATTTGGTATCAATTGAATTGCGGACATAGAAGCCGCTGAATCCAGCAAGAGCCTGTCCACGTGTATCTTTTACAGGCCATGAACCTGGCGTGTATGCAACCTGAACGACTTCACCATCCGTAATGGATCGACTAAGATTCAATGTCACCACAGAGCTGCCATTGATCGATATGCTACTAATGCCTACAGCCGACTGATCCGCAGTTACACTGAATTGTCTTGCTGCATCACTTGAAGTGATATATACCGTCTCAGGGTAGTACAACGTCATTGTACTGTAATACACGTTACCTTCTCGCGGCTTGGACATAACAGAATCTAAACCGTTCTCCACATCTCTTGCGCCAAAAGCAGCCGCAGCATTGGAAGACTGATCTGTAAGACGATTACCTGTAGTACCGGGTGCATATGCGATTCGCACAACTTGTCCTACCGCTACACCCGTATCCAAGACAACATATACACTGTCACCTGAGATATAAGTGGAGCTGACGTTTCGATTCTCTCCATTCACGGTAACGGTATAACTGCTGCTCAGTGGGCTGATGCTGCTAAGCCACTTGTCGTACGTTAGACGAATCGTGTTGTTACTATGCATCTTGGCACTCTTAATTACAGGTATTGTTGTATCTCTGCTTAAGGTTTTGAAAGCCCATGATGTAGATCCATTCAAACCTGCGAATGTATTACCTGCTTGATCACGAAACGTATTGGCAGGAATATCGACAACATAGTTCATATTATTCTCTAATGTGCTTGTTGGCGTAATAATCAGTTGTCTGTTGTTCGAACTAAAGGTTGTCGTCGAATCAACGGTTGCTCCATTTGCTTTCTTGAGAATAGCTTGACCTGGGAAGCTACGGTCCAGTTCCTTGTTGAACGTCACTGTTAGGTTGCCCGACAAAGGCGCATTCGTGGTGCCATTGGTAGGAGACAAGGTGGACACCGTTAGGGAAGTTGGGTCCGACTGCACATTGAATCCCCAATCCATGCCGCTGATTCCACGGATGTCATTCCCCTGCTGATCTCGTAAAAAACCTTCAGGTATCACGATATAATATGTACTATTGTTATTGAAATTTTTTACAGGATCAATTGTAATCGTCTTAGTGCCAAGACCAGTAATTCGTGGTGATCCTTTAGACGTGATTGGAATTGCTTCAAATAAAGTTCCTGTTCCGCTCCCTTGATAAATTTGAAGTGTGCCTGCTCCAGCAACAACCGGTAGACTAAACGACACTGTCAGATGATCCGAAGGTTTCACCTGAACAGCTGCGTTCTGGGGTATCTTGCCTGTAACTGCCGGCAAGCCTATATTTTGAGTACTAAACGTCCACGCTTTGTTCAATAATCCTGGAAATAAAGTAAGATTCTCACCATCCATGTAAGCAAATGCATTTGCATCAATTTGAACGTAATATGTTCCACCAGGAAGAATATTTCCTTCTGGGAGTTGGATGCTTACAAATTTCCCTTCAGGTGGTGGTGAAGCTGTATCTTCTCCTGTAGACGGTTCGGTATCGTTCACAGGTACAGAAGGATTCGTGATTAGCCCTAAGCTTTCAATCGTTACCAGTTCACTGGATACGTCTACAGAAACAACCTCTGAATCATCGTTGACACGTTTAATGGATATCTTACTTTCCGGACCGATTACTTTTGAAACCGGTCTCGCAAATTCAATACGTAACGGCAATGATCCATCGACGTTTTTGCCGTTCACCGCAGGAACAGTATTCGTTATTCCATTTGCACTTAATTCATTGGCCGCATATGCTTCCTGCTCGACTCCACTCCATCCCGTAAGCCAACCTTGAGCCGTCAACATAACAATTAAGATTCCGAGCATGCCTTTTCTTGCAATTCTCTTGAATTCCACTGATCTTCCCCCTTATCTGCATTTCTTCTCCTGTCTGATGCACAGACCTCATTATGTATTTCGGTTAGAGAAGGGATTTCATTTAGTTATTTGGGGATTTATTCCATAATTTTTCCTTTGTCCATGACAAGCAGTGAAATCGATGGAAGCACAAAAAAGCCCTTAATTCCTTAACGGAATCAAGGGCTCCATTACTATTGCACCTAACTTACAGACCTGCTTGAGTTTTCAAAAGGTCTACTTTATCCACTTGCTCCCAAGGTACATCCAGGTCTGTACGGCCGAAGTGACCGTAAGCAGCGGTTTGTTTGTAAATTGGGCGACGCAGATCCAGCATACGAATGATGCCAGCCGGACGAAGATCAAAGTTGTTGCGCACAAGCTCAACCAATTTCTCTTCGCTGACTTTGCCTGTTCCGTATGTATCCACATTGATCGATACCGGGTTGGCTACACCAATCGCGTAAGCGAGCTGGATTTCCAATTTGTCTGCAAGACCTGCAGCAACAAGGTTTTTCGCTACGTAACGAGCTGCATATGCTGCTGAGCGGTCTACTTTTGTTGGATCTTTACCAGAGAACGCACCACCGCCGTGACGTGCATAACCGCCGTAGGTATCTACGATGATTTTACGTCCAGTAAGGCCTGCATCTCCCTGAGGTCCGCCAATAACGAAACGTCCTGTTGGGTTGATGAAATATTTAGTCTGCTCATCCAGCAATCCAGCTGGAACAACAGGCAAGATTACATGTTCTTTAATATCTTTTTGGATCTGCTCCAGCGTAGTCTCTTCAGCGTGCTGAGTAGACACAACGATTGTATCCACACGTACCGGTTTGTCACCGTCGTATTCAATCGTTACTTGCGTTTTACCATCCGGACGAAGATATTCCAATGTACCGTTCTTACGCACTTCCGCCAGACGACGCGCAATACGGTGGGACAGAGCGATTGGCAAAGGCATGAGTTCAGGTGTTTCGTTCGTTGCAAAACCGAACATCAGACCTTGGTCACCTGCACCAATGTTTTCTGTCTCACGAGCCATTTGTTCCGGGTCACGGTTCTCAAACGCTGCGTTAACGCCTTGGGCAATATCAGCAGACTGCTCATTCAGAGAAGTCAGAACTGCACAAGTGTTATAATCAAAACCGAACTGGGCATTGGTGTACCCAATTTCCTTAATTGTATTACGAACGATGGACGGAATGTCCACGTATTCAGAAGCTGAACTGATTTCACCGATGACAAGCACTAAGCCTGTGGCTACGGAAACTTCGCAAGCTACGCGAGCATTAGGATCGTTCGCCAGGAACGCGTCCAATACGGCGTCTGAGATCTGATCGCAGATTTTATCCGGATGTCCTTCAGTTACAGACTCCGATGTAAATAGATGCCGGCCTTTAACAGACATGAAGTTTCAACCTCCCATAACTAGTAGTATGGCGATTGCCCGAACAAAACATGACAGCGATTCGTTCACTGTACCCTCGAAGCTTTCCAAAATGGAATAAGGACGCAGGGTCCGCAGTACCGAAGATAAGGATTTTTCAGGTAATTGCCTCAAACGAAAATCAACCTTTCCCTAGTGGAAAAGGTTGCATACCTCAAGTGCCATCTTAACGTATTTGTCAAGACGTGTCAAACGAAATGGGGTAAGGAAAATGCCCTATAAGTGCTGTTCTGCCTGACGAATTAGCCTTTTGGTGATCTCTCCACCAACCGATCCATTCTCGCGGGAAGTCAGATGTCCCCACCCTTTGTATTGCCCATAGGAGTGATCACTCACTTTACCAAGTTCAGATCCAAATTCTGTATCCGCACCAGCTAAACCTCTGCCACCATAACCTACATTGAGACCAAACTCTGCAGCAATCTCATACTTCATCTGATCCAGCATTTGACGACTTTCGGGTACCACTTTGCGATTGCTTCTAGCCATGGTTCCTGCACCTCCATTAATTGATTGTCAACAGTTATAGAGTGAGCAGGAACAAGGTTGGCTAGCCGTATTAATGTTTGTTAGAAATGGGTAATCTGAGCAAATGAAAAGTAAGACTAATGAATAATTCCTTTAACAGCTACAAATCCTATTTCAAAGTATATCCACCACGAACCATTACAGTTAGGCTATATTTGTTTCCTTCCAATACCGTGATCCCCCGTCCATCCCTTGGAAAAGAGAGCAGGTGATTGGTCGGCGCTGCCTGTCCATTCGTCAGATCAATCCCGTCCGTCAGATCAGCTACACCATTCGTACCTTCACTGACGATCACAGCTTTGCCGCTACGTACAATGAACTCCGCGCCGGACTTTCCGATCAGCTGTTGACCCGGCTTTACGGTTACGATCTCAACGGCTTCAGAAGCGCCCGAGACCAGTGGAGGAAGGGATGTGTCTCCACCTGTGCTACCGGAGTCCCCGGTTCCTGTAGAGCCAGTGTTGTTACCAGATGTGTTGCCTGAACCCGTGCTAGCACCTCCACCCAATGCTTTTTGAATCTGCTGGTCTACATAACTCTTCGTTACAACCGGATCGTCTGCTGTTCCTGGCTGGCTTGTACCTGCACCGATGGCTGTATTGCTGTATACCGACCCAACCCACACGCCAACACCAATCGCGAGCGCTGCAAGGGATACTTTCATATAAGGTTTCATGTGAATCATTTTCCTCCTCTGGTAATCTATTAACTTTAACTATAGAGAAAAAGTAGGGATGCGACAAGCAAAACCTCGTTTCCGTTGGGTGGAAACGAGGTTTTATGGATAATTATAGTGCTGCCTGTTTTTTATTAAAACCCATCCGATGGGAACGTAGGGAACTCCGGTTCTTCTTTTGGAAGCTTAGAAATGTCGTATCCATAACTTTGCTCTGCAAGACGGATACGTTGTCCTTGAAATTGATCATATACTGTCAAACGATACGAACCACCACGTAATTTTTCGAAGAAGCTGTCTTCTACACTCCAGCTCAGCGTCTGGTTGGTTCCCACTTTCAGATCGGTTCCCGAAGTCAGTTCTTTCTCATATGTTTTTCCTGCTTGATCGGTCAGCGTGAGGATTAATTTGTGTTCGTTCTCCCCCATCTCGATCTCTTCATTGCGAGTCAAGCTATAGTTCACCTCTACTTGTACGGATGAACTACCTGCCAGATATGCTCTCACACTGTTAGCAGTCCAAGAGTACGGATAGAGATCAATATTGCTTAGCGAGCCTTGAACACTAATGGAGGTTGGCGGTACTTCGAATGCCAAAGCATTCACATAAGCAGTCGCTTCCCCTTCACCGGTTACAAACTTGCTGTCTGCAATGCCTTCACCCACTATTAGGCGCAGGTCTGAGAAGGTAACGGACTTCGGAATCTTAGCCCAGAACGTAACAATTGACTTCTGACCCGGCCCAGGCAGACGCTCTGCTTGTTTCGCAGTTGCTCTGTAATACTGGCCATCCGATGTTTTGAAGTATCCTACCAGTTTACCGAGACCACTTTGACGCAATGATTTGTTCGTCATTTCGAATTCGGTATATACGATGTCCGATGATGTTCCCGGATAACGAATCGTTCTCCGCACACCCATTTCCGTCTCTTTATCAGCAGTACCCGAAGTGTATGTCTTGCCGCTTCCAACATAAGATAAGGGTGGAATTAATCCGGACGTATTTAACGTGATCCACTCATTCGTCTCTTCTTCACTAACTTTCTCGTTAAGACTTAGTTCCAGACGAGATATACGTAATTCGGAAGGAATCTTGGTCAACAGGTAAGCCTCTGTTGTCATGCCGGCTCCAAGTAGCTTTCCACTTTGTGTGTAGATTAGCTTCTTGTCTCCTTCAATCTCAGCAGAATCAATCATAAACATCGCTTCAAGCTCAGGAAGTTGAACTGTTTTGTTACCCGCATTACGAATGGTCACTTTTGCGGCAATAATATCACTATCAAGCCACGGCAACCGCTGTAACGATCCAAAAGACACACCAAATGTACCTTTGTTATTCTTAACGACAGTTTCGGTCGTCAACCCATCTCCACTGGATACCGATTCAGGAATAGCATAGACACCCACAGGATAAGAGAAAACAAATCCATTCGTTGGAGCAGAAGTTGTCGATTCTGTGCTTTCATTTTTGTCTACAGGACTCATTACATACAGCTTGATTTTGCTTGTATCACCATCACCCTGAAGGGTTACACTTAGCTTAATTGTCTTGATATCGCCGGGGTTCAACTTCAATGTATCCAATGCTTTGGTTTCGATCGGATATACTGTTCCGTCTGTATTACGTACCTCGAAGGTATATGTCGGCACCTTAATGGCTTTTTTGCCTTCATTCTTGAGTTTCATTTGAAGGTTAAGATTGTACTCACCATCATCAATTCGAACTTTGGCAGATTCAATCAATGTGGACAGTCGTTGTCCTTCAACTGAAATAATGTTTGGCTGATTAGCAGCGACTTCTACATTCGTTTTGCTAGCCTCTGGCAATTGCAATGCAGCAACAGGCAGAACACTTTTCTCTTCACCCTGTTCCTCTACCAGCAATAGCTCAGACTTTTGCAGCTTCACTGACGTAGGAAGAGATGCCATCAGACTGAGGGCCTTATTAGCTTGAGCCTGTATACTGACACTCGTACTGTCTTTATCCGGAGTTAACGGATAGTTGGTACCACTTGGTGTACGTAAGATCCATTTGATATTCGGATTTTCAAGCAATTTATAACTGATATTGTTTAAATTCACGCCAATTTTCACATACTGATTCTTATCTTCACCTGGAAACACTTTAATTCCAGATACTTTCACCTTCACCGCAGAGTCGCTTAGACGAACCGTCTTCGGCTTACCTACAGGTGTGGTAATACTATAAGATGCGGGCACGTTAAACTTACCCAGCGTACGTTCATAGTTAGCTTGACTGAAATCCCATTTCACGATGAGGAAGTTCAGATCACTGAGTTTCACCTCGCGACCCACTTTCATGACATAGGTCAACTCAACTGTTGATCCAGGGGCGACCGTTTTCTTTTCCTGATCCTTCGCAATCAGTTTAGGTGAGAACGATGTTCCACCCTTGGTTTTCACCTTGCTCCAGTAATCGAGCATCATCATTGGGGTGCTGTCATTGTTCTTATAAGACAATGTATACGTAACCACATTGCCATCATCCTGTGCCAAGATATTTACATCTGTTAATCTTACGGAACTTCGCGCTGTCACTTTAACAGCCGATAGGTTACCGAGTGTATGTACAACCTTTTTCGTGGTTGATGCCGTTTTCTTCGATGTGCTGCTATTTGAACTGGTTTCAGACTTTTTATTGATTGTGCTCGCTGCCATGGCAATGCCAGCCGTTGAACTAATCAACATCGCACTCGCGAGCAAGCTCACAAACATTTTCTTTTGATTCACTTCCAAACCTCCCATAAGTTGCTTGTTACATTATAGTATAAACGTTCGAGAAGGGTAGAAAGTTACGATGTTGTTGTGTATTAACAATTTAAAAATTCTCTAAGTTAAATAAAATTGAGTAGCCTATCTCTCACACCTTGTACGTACAATCGGTATACGGCGGTTCAACCATTTGAGCGCAATCGACAGTACCTCAAGCGGGTGTTTTTCTACTGTTAAACTATTTCGAACTAACCGCCAAGTTTTTACGCTTGCCGGGCGAAAAAAAAAGCAGCCTTGCATCTATAAAGATGCAAGGCTGCTTCAGAAAAAATATTAATTAGTCAACTGTTTTCCGAAAGAAAACTCATCCAGCGCATTACCTTTTGCATCAGTAATAGCTTTTGCTGCTTTATTTTTAGAACCATCGAATTTCACAGTTGTAACTTTACCATTTGTGTCACCAACTACATTTGCAGTAATAGTGATAGTTCTGTTGTCAGTACCACCAATAGAAGCACCTGTGATTGTTGTTGTCACGCCACTACCTGCATCAATGTCGAAGAGTCCTTGGATGTAAGCAGAACCATAGTTGCCATCTTGAGTAAGAGCCTCAGAAGCATAAACAGTTACTGTAACAGTGTTATTATCTCTAACAATGTTGTTCAGAGTTACTGTTGGAGCAATTCCATCTAGTACAGTTGCAGTGAATGCTTGAAGCTTGTTACCGAAGCTATCTTGAGTGCTTGGGTTAGTAGCTTTCAAAGTATAACCGTTAACATCATTAGAGATTGTGTTATCAGCAAACTTCAGAACTACAGTTTTGTTGGAATCAGCCAACGTGTAGCTTGTTGGACGAACGCCATTCAGATCGAAGTCTCCCAAGTTAACATTCGACAACGCTGTGTTGAATTTAACTTTAACTTCGTTACGGCTTGTAGCATATACATCGTTAGTTGTCGCAAGTACTTCGGAAGAACCTACGTTAGATCCTACAGTGTAGTTACCACTGTTGAAGTATTTACCTTCGGAATCTTTAATGTAGCTTGCGGAAACTTTAGCTTTAGCCCAGTCAGTGATCGCAATGTTATTTGTAACAGCGATTCTAACAGTGTTTGTAGAAATCAATGTGATGTCATTGTTTTCTTTAGCGATTTGATATGGAGTTCCAATAGGAGCACCAGTGTTATCAACGTTTGTTACCATATATTTAGCTGCATCCAGAGCATTACCGTCACCGGAAGTAGCCAAAGTTTTGTTGAATTGAACATATACATAACGAACACCATTAGTCACGTCAGACCATACACGTGTTACACTACCGTTTTGAGCTGTGTTAGCGTTCAATGTAGCAGTATAAGGCAACAATACATTTCCGATTGTTGCAGTGTCAATAACACCAGATACTGTCAATGTATAAGTTGCATCAGATTTCAAGCTGCTTCCCAGGTTAACAGTAACAGTTTTATTGTTGCTGTTATAACTTGGTTTGATAACTGGGTATCCTTTAGAAGTCAATCCAGATACAGTTACAACTTTACCTTCTGCATCTTTCAGAACGTAGTTCTCTGGGTTTTCTGCGGAATCCAATTTCAGTGATTTGCTGAATTGAACTTCAGCAATGTAGTTACCATTTTCCATTTTGAACTTAGTATCTACAACTGTTGGACGAACTGTGTCCAATGTTGGAGTTACTTTAGTGTCAACGGAAGCAGAGTTGTTGCTATAGTCGGACACTGCAGTCAAGTAAACTGTGTTTTCCGATACATTCAACGGATTGTTGAATGTCAACGTAACTTTATTATCGTTGATTTCAATGGTTTGAGCAGTATTGCCAGTAGTGTTAGCATACGCACTTGCTACACTTTTCACAGTTTCGTCGAACTCAACAGTTACTTCTTTCAGGTCATTGGATTTAACACCAACAACTTTAGGAGCAGCTGTATCTTCAGTTGCTGTGAATTTGCTTTCTACTGGAACGATGGACAGACCAGAGTAGTCTTGTACGCCGCTCACACGCAATGTGTGTTCACCAGCAGTCAAATCTGTAGTTACAATTGCAGTGTTAGGATAAACGTATTTTACTGAAGCAGCAATCACGTTGTTATCTACACGGAAAGAAGTAGCGTTCACAGATTCTGGTTTAACTGGCTCGCTGAATACTACTTTGAAAGCTTTTGTTCCCAGAGCTTTAACTTCTTTTACTTCTGGAACTGCAACATCAAGTGGAGTAAACTCTACTTTTTGTGTGAATGTTTTAGTTGCATCAGCATTTTTAACGTTGTTGATTTGAAGACTAGTGGATCTTTGGTTAGTCAAAGAAGTGTTACCTTCAGATACCAACAAAGTTACAGTAGTTTTGTCATCAGACAATGTAGCGCTTTTGAAAGTCAGACCATTAACAACATAGTTGTTTTGGTTTTCAGCAGACATTTGATCTACAGTACCATCAAATTTAACTGTGATTTCTTTCAGGTTTGTAGCAGATACGGAAGATACCGTTTGAGCTACTGTAGTTACATAAGTAACTTTTTCAGTGAACTCTTTATCTTTGTAAGTAAATTTCACTTCAGTTTCTTTGTTAGCTTCGAGAGCTTTATCCAAAGTTACTTTTACTGTTTCGCCGTCGCTGATTTTGAACTCAACAACTTTACCAGCTTCAGTTACAGTGTAAGAAGATACTTTCAAGCTTTGAGCTTGATCGATTGCGAAAGCTGCACCTACCAACAATTCGCGGGAAGCGTTAGCTGTGAAGTTAGTGTTTGCATCAACCAAACCAGCATTGATTGCTGCTTGAACATAACCTTTAGCCCAAGCTGGAGCAGTGTTGTTTGTTTCAGTTGGGATTTCAAGATCCAATGCACGAGTCAGGATTGTAGCCATCTCGGACACAGTCACTTTACCGTTGAAGTCGAAGATTTTCTTCTCAACGTTTTTACCTTCCATGATACCCGCAGCAGTTACTGCTTCGATGTAAGGTACAGCCCAGTTTTTAGCTGTGTAGTTTTTGTCAGTGTAAGAAAGAGTTCCAGTGATCTCTTTCAGACCCAGCAATTTAGTGATAACTTTTGCAAACTCAGCGCGAGTCATGTCTTTGTCAAGACCTGCTGTACCATCCGGATAACCGTTGAAGATACCTTTTGCTTTCAATGCATCAAACTGTTGTTGCGGGGAAACTGCTGTGTCACCGAATGCTACAGATGCAAACATTGAGAATGCCATTGCTGTAGACAATGCTACGGATAAAATTTTCTTCATAACCTTTTTTTCTCCTCCTTGGGCGTTCATAACATTTGAATTTTCTTTTTTAATAGGGTCGCTCGTATTCCTCATATATTGTTGCACCCCCTTTCCAGAGTTGTGAGCAAGTTAATATAAATGATGTCTGTGAGCATATCACAGAAACTTGTAAACTAGTTTGTAAAGCAGAATCACACGTAAATAGAGTAGTTTCCTAATCCTACCTTACGTATTATACAATGGGTCTCTCGTGTCGTAAAGCAATTTTTTCTAAAAAATAGACAAGATTCTTCACGAGGTCATTCTTGGTAACAGGCCCAATGTTTTCGACTCTACACTTTAAACGCAGTAGATTTCAAAAAGTTGCGGATTGCACAAAAAAAGTTTTGGTTTTTTTTTATGTATAGGTACAGTGCGGGTATCGAAGCCATTCAAAACCTTTTCAAACCGTTGATACAGCAGTGAATCTGGAATTGTGATCTCTGGTTTGTCTGTGCTACCAACGTTTATTTATACCCGCAACTTCAACCTATGAAGCGACAAAATTCACAAAAAATAAAATAAAAAAGCACCCCTATTGGGATGCTTTTCCTGCAGTTCTGGAAATATAAGTTATTTAATCTTCATCGCGAGTTCAATAATTTGGGCACGCATATTTGGATCGCTGTTCAATCTCAGATACATATCGTCAATTGGTTGTCTGTTCTCACGGTACGTTTTCTCATGCTTCATCGTTGTATGAGACCATTCAATCAACTCATTCTCAGCCAGCACCAGATTGTTATACGCATCATGGAAGCCAGTAGACTGTACAAGCCCTTCCATAACTTCCTGAGAGATTTCCTGAGTCTTACGTGTATCTTCCAACTTTTTCTCCAGAATGACTGCCTGCTTCTCAAACTGTGTCTTTGCCTTCATGTAGCCCAGCTGGGCTTTTGAATAAATCGGTTTCATTAGCTAACTTCACCCTCTAGATCATTGTGTATTTACCGTTATTGTATCTTATACTCTAGCAAATTACAAAAATAGTTATTGGTAAAAATTCTGTTTCTTCTATTATAAAAGTACTCTATGTCAATTCATTGACAGCCATGAAAAGGACCTGCCCCTTTAGAGTAAGGGACAGGTCCTTCCTAAATTGCATTAATGTATCAAACGAATTAACTCAAGGTTTTAGGAAATAATCCTGTGCTCTTTTTGAGCAATTCCACAGCAATCTTCGCTGCTTCTGCGCGAGTCATGTTACCTTTTGGATTAAATTGGTATTGTGGTTTGGTTGATCCTGCTACAGTCACTGGACTACCGTCCATGATCTTAGCCTTTGTTACAGCTTGTACAGCTGGACGAGCATAATACTCAATTGAAGATGAATCCAGGAACGACTTGCCTAGTGCTGAAGACAACTTGCTATCATTGGCTGCAAGTTTGGCGTTCATCGCACGCGCAATCATAACGGCTGCATCTTCTCTGGATATTGGCAATTGCGGCTGGAAGAATCCATCGCTACGTCCCGTTATAATCCCTACACGTGCTGCTGTCTCAATGGCTTCATAACTCCAGATCTCAGCTCCAGTACCTTTTCCTACATCACTGAATGTTTGCTGCGTCGGAGTAGTAATTGGAATATCCATACCTTTAACCAACAATGTTGCGAACTCCCCACGTGTTACTCGGTCATCTGCACCAAACGAATTACTCTTCAATGGTTTCATCAGACCTTTGGCATACATCGCATTAAGATAGTTTCTTGCCCATGGATGGTTCGTAATATCCGCGTAACTTCTGCTTTGTTTCATTACTTTATAATATCCGAACTCATCAAATGGCACTGTGATCGTATGTTTCTTCGTATCTACTTTACCACCAATCGGTACCCAGGTACCCGCCTGCGTTTTGTCCGAAAGACGGAATACGGTGATTGTTGAACCCACATCATCTACAATTGACGGATCGTAGTTCAAGATTAACGATCCACGATTGGATGGAGTAAGGATACGTTCAGCGGCAAACGTAGTGAAAATTCCGTCCATACTGTATGGTGTGACTCCGTCTGTAGCTGACTTATAACTGCTATCATTTCTATTACCTTGTTCTCCAATACCTCCACTGATCCAATAAATATCGGAAATCAACGCAAAGTCACTTGTATCCAATGCAGATGAGAAATTACCCGAAACGGAGAGAGGAATTTCAATCTTCGGCTTATATTCGCCTCCAACTTCAGTATCATACCCGTAATCATTTATCTTTTCTACAATTCCTTTTCTCGGTTCTGCAATTCCAAACAACACTTTGTTAGTTGGATAGAATTTTGTAATACCTATTGAATTTTGGGATTGCAAAACTGTTCCTTTCGGGAAAGAAAGCTGTAAGTTTTTATTAAAAGCTGTATATTTGTTAGCTACTTTAGGAGCCATATACTGTGAATTCGTTGTCACTGCACTAGTGTAGTACACAGATACTGTATCACTAATTGTTCCACCAGCACGAGTGATCTCAATCTTGATTTTATTATCCTTATCAGGCTTCAATCCCACATAATCAAGCACAAAACGATTATTGTAATCCGTACGCTTCTCAGCAGGTTCTTTGCCAACCAGAACTTGAGTTGCACCCTCTGCTTCGATATCAAATCGTACATAGTTCTTATTAACAACAATCTGATCACCCACCGTTGGCTGAGGAGCCAGAATTCGGTATGGAGCAGGCTCACGTACAACCTCAATTCGTTGTGTAGAACGAGCGCCTGTACTATTAATCAACTCAAGCGTATACACTTGGGTTCCCGGCGCATCGAACTTCAGACCACGAATCCGTCCGATGAATGAATCTTCATTACCAGCAAAGTCAGAGCCGGTTATATCTCCAACTGTTGCACCGTTATCTGTACTTTCCAACACCTCTGTATTATTAACAGTTTTACTGAAAATCACTTTTGAACCGAAACTCAAGTTGATATTTTGCGCTCCACTTCCTCGGAACACGAGATCGAACTCTTTCTCACTTGTTACATACTTACCGTCTTTGAGAATAAAGTCAGGAGTCACGGCAAAAATTCTACTTAATTTCTCTTCCGTGTAGTTCGCGACTGTTTTATTATCAAATAATTCTCTACTTGTAGGGATACGTGTTGGCATAAAAGAAGCAATGGTTGAGTTATACGAATCCACTACATTAATTTTCAGAACCGATGTTATCGTTTTCGGTCTTCCACCCGCATCGTCAACAATAGCTCGAATATCAATGGTGTTCTCTCCGTAATAAATCGGACCATTTTTTTTGATTGGCAGACTGAATTTGAATTTTTGTGTTTTCGGGAATGCAATGACCGGAGCTGTTGTAGACCCTGTGTTGTTCAAATCAGTAGCATTCACTAAACTTGTTACCGTTGTTGCAGTCAACTGACCATTAACAAGCATCTCTGCCTTCAAGTCAGTCAGGTCTTTGAAACCTAACAATTCACCCTCTACATTCAGGTATTGCGTTCCTTTGGATGAATCAAACGTATACGTTTCTCCTGTCTGGATACTTCCTACGTAGATTGAGCTAATCGTCGCATAGGTAACCTCAACTACCTTAGCCAGATCTGGTTCAGGATTATCACTGAATGAGAAACGAAGTTGCTGTTTACCACTTGCAAGGCTGGTAATCTCATATATCTGCTCGTTATCCTTTAGACCTGTTGCACCAAGATATTGTTTTAGTTCAACCGGTTTAAGTCCTGATGGTAAGTAAACACCTTTAAGTGTTGGAACTGGTAACTTGTCAAGAGAGCTTCCTGACTCTACAAGGATATATAGTTTATCATCTTGCAATGTTGCGCCATTCAGTGGTCTCTTAGAGTCAACTGCTCCTCCCTTATAGTTAGGCAGGTAATATAGGTTCGTAATATCTTGTGCACCTGATGAATACACGTAACTAGCTGTATATTCCGCACTGAACGCACCTTGGGCTATTTTCACTACAAGTGTCTGATCCTTGGCAGCCTTCGTACTGTCAGTGCTACTAGGAGTTAGATCAAACTCCTCAGTGGATGTAAAGCTTACCATTCGATACTTGACAGATTTTCCATCTGGGCCTGTGATCAACTTTTCATCTTGGGCCTGTACTATAATACTGTAACTTTTACCTTGGACGGTTACAGTACCCTCATCTGCGAATTTGCCACTACCCTCCACATAAGGAACCAGAATCTGACCAGCTAATGTCCCTTTTGTTTTATCTGGGTCCGTGAAAGTTGCCAAATCCGTTTTACTCACTACAGATTTAGTCTCATTTCCAATCGTTACTTTGAGATCTACGAAAGGTTTTGTTTTATCAAAATAATAAACAACACGTTCCGTTTCAATCCCATTAGGCTGACCTTCAATGTTGAACTTCAGAATATTTTTACCGGGTAATAGCTTTATTTGAGATGCAAAGAAACTACCATCCGTTGTTACAGGGGGGTCCATTGGTTCTCCACCATTGACTGAAATGGAGACCTGAGTTGCATTCTTAACTGTACCCTGGAAATCTACACGCTCTGTATCCACAACGGTCTCGGTACCTTCATTTAGGTTATACGCTACACCGCCACCTGGGATGGTACGGTCTGTATAAAGTATGAAGTTTTCAATATAAGGAGCAGGATCATACATTACATAGAATGAATCAGAACTTTCTACAGAACTATTTCCTTGTGTTCCAATAAACGTTATTCTGTTGAATCCTGAAAATAAGCCTACGTTACTAGCTGTAAAACGGTTACTGCCACTATTCGTGATAGCTGTAGTTACAGTACGTGTTTCATCCGGAACCCATGTACGCAAGTTTCCTTCTTCAACAAGCTTTAACTGCTCAACTTTCACTTTTAGACTCGAACCGTTAACCATTGAAAATGTGCCCGTAATATCAAGGGACGAAGTAGGGCTTTTATACACAAGTTCCCTTGTCAGAAAGTTGGAGTTATCCTTGCCTTGAGTAGAATCATAGACAAGCGAAAGTCTTGAGCTTTCTCGGATTGTTCTATCAGATGGCGTAAAATACGTTGAAAATGCATCTGCAGCCGAAGCAACGGACCCACCGAATAGACCTTGTGGGAACAATGAGAACACCATGGTGACCAACATGATCCAGACCAACGGCCGTTTCTTTTGTTGCATTAAATATCATCTCTCCTCTTTTAAGTCAGTTACCTTTATATATCGGCAAAAGGTACCAATTATTTAGTAAAAATCTCAAAATAAACAAAAAACCTTATCCACAAGGGATAAGGTTGGGTCTGGAATAATATTCAAAAATAGCTGTAACCATTACATTTGTCTATTTATGATTTCGAACGGGTCTCCGGATTCAACTTGACGCGCATGCGCATCAGAAAGTTAATAACCGGTCTTCTCGTTTTGCTAACAAGTCCAATGACTTCTGCTCCCACCTGGAGGAAGAACATCATGATACAGATGACCACAAATGTTACCCAGTTCGCTTCAAACATGGCAGCGGAAGATTGGATAATCGCCAGAACTCCGAAGAATGCGGCAATTCCATAAATGATCAGCACCGTCTGACGGTGACTGAATCCAAGTTCACGTAAGCAGTGATGCAGGTGACCTTTATCCGGTGCGAAAATCGGTTTCCGTTGTACCGCACGACGGATAATCGCGAAGAAGGTATCCGAGAGCGGCACACCGATAATGATCAGCGGTGTAATAAAGGACACAATAGCAATTTGTTTGAATCCCAGCATGGACAGCATCGCCAGAGAGAAACCAAGGAATAGTGATCCGGTATCCCCCATGAAGATCTTGGCCGGGTGGAAGTTGAAGAATAGAAATCCGATAATACTACCCAACAACACAAGGCACATCAAGGCAATCATCATGTTACCCATGAGGAATGACATTACGGCAATGGTACCAATTGCAATACCAGATACACCAGCTGCCAGACCATCCAGACCATCAATCAGGTTAATCGCATTGGTTACACCAACGATCCAGAAGATCGTCAGCGGTATGGATACCCAAGCTTCGAGTGAAGAGTAGGAATCCTGAAACGGAATGTTAACGAAATCTACCCGGATATTAAATCCAAATACAACGACAGAAGCAGCAACGATCTGACCAAGCAACTTCACTTTGGCCGATAGTTCAAACCGATCATCGAGTGCGCCGATCAGTACGATAATTGTTCCACCAATCAGAAACGCGCTGACAAAACTCATATCCCGAGTCGTGAACCATGCCGATACAAACGGAAGCAATGCAGCAACTGTAATAATAAAGGCCAGGAATATCCCCAGACCACCAAGACGTGGCATGATCCGTGTGTGTACTTTACGTGCATTCGGCGTATCCATTGCGCCAATGCGGACTGCGAACTTTTTGACAAGTGGTGTCAAGGCAAGAGCCAGTCCCATTGACACGATAAATCCAATGATAAAGATCGCTACCATTTGAACATTCGACCCCCAATTATAATACCTGTACGAAATTATAAATCCCCTGATCTCTTTTTATATATAAAATTATTTGTTAGTCACTTTTGATGAAAAATGCAATTTGCACCAGAACGGAGAGTGCAGAAATAACCTGTAGAAGCGAAGCGTTCGCCTACAAGCTTTCTGAAAGAAAGCTTGTAGGCATATGCTATCGCGGGATTTCAACCTTGCAAAGGTGGATAAAAGAAATCCAGAGATAACAGCGATCAAAAGGTTATTCTGACATCGAAGTGGCCGTATGCAACAACTTCCGTTTTTCATGGAGTGGCACACATGTAATCCGGAATGAATTATACGCTCATCACACCCGAAAAGCCATCCTCAATTTCTAGCAAAAACACCCATTTATCTCGCAATTACCTGTTTTTAACGGACTTTTGTCACATTTTCTTTGTCACGCATCACCTTAACAGCGAATTTCGGAAGCGCAAGCATCCGGCCAGCCCGGCTTGGTTCACGCAATAAGCGATAGAACCACTCCAGTCTTAACTTTTGAAACAGGACAGGCGCACGTTTGGTTTTGCCCGAAATCACATCAAAGCTGCCGCCAACGCCCATGGTTACGGGAACCTGTAGTGCATCTTTGTGCTTGTGAATCCACGGTTCTTGGGTGTCGGCCCCACGTGCTACAAACAACAGATCAGGTGCTGCTTCCCGAATGGAAGCGACGACCTGTTCATCCTCAGCCGGACCAAAATAACCGTCGCGATAACCCACAATTCGAATCGCCGGATATTGCTGTTGTAACCGAACTGCCGTTTCTTGAATCACCTCAGGGGTGGAACCCAGCAGATATACGCCCCATCGATAGTTTTCTCCAACACGCAGCAATTCATGTAAAAGCTCAAAACCCGGCACTCGCTCAGCTACAGGATCTCCACAATAGTTTGCAGCCCATACGACACCTGTTCCATCAGGAACAATCAATTCCGCAGCTTGCATAACTTCCATAATTGCGGGATTTTCCAATGCGGCCATAACCATAATGGGATTGGCTGTAATGACCTGATGTGGTGTCTGTTTGGACAGCACAGCTTCCTGGAGAACCTTTACCGTTTCTTTCATCGTCAGTTTGGAAAAAGGAATGCCGTAGATCGAAACGGTAGGTATTGATCCGGTCTGACTCATCTTTATCTCATCCTTTGCGGCCTAAATAGTTAATAATCTGCTGTGCAGGCACTCTGGCTTCCTGCTTCAGTTGGGTGATGCCTTCTTCATGTTCCTTCAACCACTGTGAACGTTGATCCAGCAGTCCAACGACCGTCTTGGCGAGTTTATCTCCATCGAGTGTATCCGTATTTCCTGCTGGTTCACTGTCCAGACGAAGCAGGAATTGATCAATTTTCGGATCATACGAGATACCCACCGGAGGCACATATTGCGAAGCTGCATAGATCAGACTGTGCAGACGCATACCGATGACGAGATCACACTTGCTGACTTCCTCCAGCATAAGCTGAGGGTCGGTCAGATCTTCTGTGATGCTAATCTTGCTGCCTTTGCTGGTCACATCACCGAGCATTTCCATAAGGAAACGTGATGCCTGTTCATCCACTGGCAAATGAAATGGCAGAAAACGCAAGTGCACCGCTCTTTTGGAGCACAGCTTTTTTAATCCGGCGGCAATAGCCGTAAGTTCCTTCCGGTCTGACTCCCAGAAACGTACCGATACGCCGATCACAGGAAGCTTGGTATGTCCTCCAGTTGAAGGTTCCACTCGATTAGCTTGAGTAGCAGCATTTGCTGAGACAGCACCTGCGCCCCTCTCAACTTTTGTTTCAGGTAATGGCAAACCCATTACGGGGTCAGGTACAACATGGATCTGATTCCACTGTAATCCGAGCCCACGCAGGTAGTCTGCAGATTGTTCATCCCGAACGGATACATAGGTGCAGGCCTTAAAGACCGATTTGATCATAGGATTAAAAATTTTACGATTCACAGGGCCAATCCCCTGTGCATAGATAAACGTTGGTTTTTTCAGCCACTGGGCCAGCTTGATTACACCCAGATAATAAGGAATGGATTTCAGTCCAGTTGCATCCTGCAGTAGACTTCCTCCGCCACTGATTAACCCGTCGCTCTCCTTGAGTGCTTCACGGACTTCCTTCAATTTCATACGATGCACGGAGCGCACACCGTACATGGCGGATGTCGACTCGGGATCACCCGAGAGAACAATCGGTTCAATGGTTATGTTCGACCTTTGGCTTTCCTCTTCCAGCGCTGTCAAAATCGACTTTAGCACCGCTTCGTCTCCGCTATTGCGGAATCCGTAATACCCCGAGATGACTAACTTTTGAGAAGTGGTGACCATTTTTTCCAACATCCTTCCGCTACTTGCCACACACCCACAGCAATGATACCGAAGATTAAGCCAAGTCCCAATCCCATCACTCCACGAATGAGTGACAATACAGCCGGCGTATGGATATGCGCGAACGTATCCACCATGGACAACTGTCCAATCGCTGCAATAATGAGCACAAAGATGACTTTACGATATTTTAAAGCGGCGAACACGCCAACGATAAATAGCGGGTGTCCCAGCATAAATTCTTTGAATCTCGGACGTACACCGAACGTATCTTCCAACGTGGTACGAAGGAACATCTCCAATGGTGTTACTGAACCCGAGTTGCCTGTACGGCTCAAGTAATAGTATCCAACAACGGCAGCAACAAGTGCCAAAACAACCATCAAAACATTAATTGGCATACGAAGCATTTCTTTAATTTTCTTAATAGAGAACGAACCTGAACCACGATAAAACACAATATAGATCGCTACCAGTGCCATAGGTGCAAAGTGCAACAGACTCACGCCGCGGAACTGGTTAATGACCAGACTGTACGTAATACTGTTGAGCAATGCGATGACAAAAGGTACCGCCAGGAATGACAGAATCGAAGTTCTTACATATAAAACTAATGTCTGTTTCAAACGACGACCCGCAGATGCGTCAGGTTGACGCTGTTGCTGATAGTTCACTGTACGAACGGCCAGCACCATCGCTATGGTCGGCGCGGCGATTGCCACAAGCAAGGCGATTCCTTGCTCCAGCAGCGTTGGTTTCAAGAGGAACAATCCTGCACTGCCCACCAAAGCGACCACAAATGCGATCAAGGTCAGTAATGGGATAAAATAAGAAACCATAAGTGCAATCATAGCAATTGCACCAACAAGAGCAACCAGTTTGGCATAACGCTGAATCGAAGAATCCTTAACTGTAAATGCTTCAGCTTGTCCTAGCTCGAATCCATGCTTCGCCATGCGTTCTACCGCATGACCCGGCTCGCCCAGACTATTGATCAGATTCTCAATTGGATCTGTAATCATAGCCTTTGCTGTATTCCGGCTTGGCGATGCATTCATATAGAGCATACGAATGTTACGATCCTTGGTTGCGAGAACAAAACGGTCAGCAATCGTGTCTACGTCCAGATTGGCATCTCCATCACTAAGCGAGTACAGACGCGTAACGTTGTAATCCGTTTTATATGCAAGGGTCTGGAATCCAGACTGCGGTTTCTTCAAGTTCTCAATGGCTGCAAGACCAATATTGTGCTTGTTCAGCAACTGTGCAAATTGGTCGAGACTTTTCATGTCTGCATTATCATTGTACCCTTTCACAGCATCACCATCAAACAAGATGCGCTTTACGCCATTCTCTTCGAAGAAGGTAAGCAAGCGCTCCATCGATTCCTGGCTGTATGGCACACTGTCCGAGATCCGCGGCAAAATGTAGAAACCTTTATCACGCAGCATCTTCACGGCAACCGGATCGGGCTGCAAAGGCTGCATGTTGGCATTCTCCGGAGGAGTCTGCAATATTAAGCCGCTACGACCTTCATATTCCCATGGTACTACCGGAATCTGCCGATCAGCGAACGTTTGTTCAATAATAGGGGTATACGTCTGTGCGTTTTCCTCCGATGTAAATAACACATACGTGTAATTTGCATTAGAAGGGATCACATCTTTGGTCAGGTTTGCGAGATCCTGGCCGTTATATACCATTAGTCGGCGTGTCTTTCTCAGCTCGTCCAATGTACTTTCGAACACAGCCATCGTTGTTACGCCTGCGTCTTTTAGACGAGTCAATTGTTCATTCATGAAATCTTGCGGATGTGCCTGATACGCTGAGATATCCAGCAGTCCTCGATAGTTAAAGACAAGCTCCACCTTTTTGGCAGAAGATTCTGTCTGCACCCGATCACTGATTACAGGGATGGACGCGACCAGACCGATAATAACGACGAGCCACAACCACTTCCGAGAAGCGTTATTCCAATAAAGCCATTTTTGACGCACTACATGTACCTCCTCAAGTGTTGGAACCAAATGCACGTTCAGCTCAAGTAATTCGTTCATTTAACATTTATACAATAGGTTACAAACAGCTTGTGTCAACAAGCCCTCTTATATGCTATATAGATTGAACTAAAGCATTATTTACACTCGCCACTTCGATGGCAGAACAACCTTCCGATCGCTGTTATCCCCCGATTTTTTAGATTCACTTTTAATAAAGGTGAAAATCTGGTGATAAAGGCGAACGTTTCACTTCTTCAGGTTATTTCTGCCCTCTACGTTCTCGTGTAAATGTTCAGTTCAATTTATATAGATCCATCTGTAATTTTATTTCAAAGAAAAACCCCTCCGCCAACCAACCTTACGGTGCGGAGAGGCCTTCTCATGTTCTTGCTCATTGTTGCATTCGTATTATTGTGCGTCTACACGCGACATCACTGTAGTCACCAGACGCTCGATCCAGCTTTCCGCATCTTCCAAATTCTCTCCACGCACGGCGAAGTATACTTTGATCTTCGGTTCTGTTCCTGAAGGGCGCAAGCAGAACCATGAACCGTCTGCCAAAATGAACTTCAGTACGTCCGCCTTCGGAAGACCGTCCAGACCAAGGGAGTAGTCCAGTACATCTTGTACAGCAATTCCCGCTACTTCTTGTGGCGGATTGGAACGCCAGTCCGTCATTTTGGCTTGAATCTGAGCCACGCCGTCTTTGCCTTTCAGCGTACGGGACTCCAGCTTCTCCAGGAAATATCCGAATTGGTTGTACAGCTCTTGCAAGACATCATACAACGTCTTGCCTTGGCTCTTATAATACGCAGCTGCTTCAGCAATCAGCATCGAGGCAAGGACAGCATCCTTGTCACGGGCATAGTTACCGGAAAGGTAGCCATAACTCTCTTCATATCCGAACAAAAATGTATGACTGCCTGTTGCTTCGAACTGGTTCATTTTTTCACCAATATATTTGAAGCCCGTCAGTGTGTTCATCACTTCTGCACCGTAATGTTCAGCAATAACAGCACCCATCTCACTTGTTACGATTGTTTTGACAACCGCACCATTGCTTGGCAGTGTACCTGTCTCTTGCAGGCGACTGAGCAGGTAATGTACCATAATGGCACCGGACTGGTTACCGGACAAGACGAAATATTTGCCATCATTGTCTTTCACGACAGCACCCATACGGTCTGCATCCGGATCTGTTCCGATCAGAATGTCAGCGCCTACGGATTCTCCCAGCTTCATTGCAAGCGTAAACGCTTCGCGTTCTTCCGGGTTAGGGGATTTCACGGTAGAGAACTCAGCATCCGGCTGTTCTTGTTCAGCTACAATGTGCACTTGCTCGAATCCGATCTGCTCCAGCACGCGACGTACAGGAATGTTACCTGTTCCGTGAAGCGGTGTGTAAACGATTTTGAAATCACGGCCTATGCCGGATTGGATCAGTTCACGGCTCAGACTACGGCTCGCTACGGTATCCACAAACGCTTGGTCTTGGTCTTCACCCAACCAGATCAGGAGTCCTTGAGCTTCTGCTTCTTCTTGCGTCAGTTTCTTCACGTCAGCAAGGGAAGGCACTTCCTGGATGTACTGAATGACTTTTTCCGCTTCATCCGGTACCAATTGACCGCCCTCATGATTGTAGACTTTATATCCATTATATTCCGGTGGGTTATGGCTCGCTGTTACAACGATCCCTCCAGTTGCCTTCTGGTGACGCACTGCGAATGACAGCTCAGGAGTTGAACGCAAGGATGGGAACAGCTTGGCTACAATGCCGTTTCCAGCCAGTACAAGCGCAGCATCCAGTGTGAATTCAGGTGAGAAATGACGGGAATCATGAGCAATGACAACAGAAGGTTTGCCTTCTTGGTCACCATGCTGCTCAAGCAAATAACGCGCAAATCCTTGCGTTGCCCGACCTACGGTGTAGCGGTTCATCCGGTTGCTTCCCGCACCAATGACCCCGCGTAATCCCCCTGTACCAAACTCCAGGTTTCTGTAAAAACGTTCCTCCAGCTCTTTCGGCTGATCCTGCAAGTCACGAAGCTCCTGTTTCGTTGCTTCATCAATCGAAGCATCCTCCAACCATTGCTGCAACGTCTCTGCTGCTGCTGTGCTTAACTGTTCCATTCCGATAAACCCCTTCCGTCTATATAAATTCAGGTTTGCTGAGTTACTTCAGCATCTTGCATCATTCGGTCCGTCTACGTTCCTGCATGATGTCAATGCTCACATATGTAATCAGCTTGGGTCAGACAGTGCAAACATGATCTCGCCTTCAGCGACCACTTTGTCGTTGACTCGGGCAGTTGCTTTACCTTTACCAATAGAACCTTTCAGACGTGTAATCTCCACTTCCAGAATCAACGTATCTCCGGGCACAACTTGTCCACGGAATCGGAAGTTGTCCAGTCCCGCCAAAAAGCCGATTTTTCCTTTGTTGCCTTCCAGATTCAGAATGGCTACTGCACCAACTTGCGCCAGCGCTTCTGTAATCAGTACACCCGGCATTACCGGATACTCTGGGAAATGACCAATGAAGAAAGGTTCGTTAATGGTTACGTTTTTCAAACCAACGGCACGTTTGCCATCCTCAATCTCTAGAATCTTGTCCACCAACAGGAACGGCGGACGATGCGGGATAATTTCTTGAATCTGTTTGATATCGAGCACAGTGTAATCTCCTCTCAGGATGTTTATATGAGCGTTCTTCATCATGGATTTTTCATGTGCGCATAGGTGACCGTTACGGTTACGGATCGTTCTTTCGATCGCTGTTGTTTCCTAATGTTTCTGAACTATTTTTCAGATGGATAACATCAGGAAACAAAGGCGAGCGCTTCGCTTCTTTCGAACGATTCCGTTCCCTTCACTGACTTTAGTGCGGACATGGAAAACCTGATTATGATCAAGTCGAAGCTCATATAAAAGGTTTTTAATTTTTAAATTTTGTATGGAAAGCATATTTTCGGTTAACACTAGTTATATCCTTCATGACTGCAGTAGTGAAGGTTAAGATAAGGGGTCTCTCTTCGCGATGACGAATGTCTTTCGCAGGGGAGGCCTCTTTTGTGACGTCAAACGTCATCCATCATTATACTGTTTTCAACGTCAAAAAGAAAACTCCTGCCTGCGCAGGAGTTTTCGCTTAACTCGTTACATTATGGAGCGAATACCAGATTATATACATGTTCCCATGTACTCCATTGCCATACGGAACCGATATCCTGTTTGCCCAGTACCACATATCCAGCTACCATTCCGCCAGCGAGGGCAAGAACAAGCAGGACCGGAACCAGGAACCATCTTGCGATGCGCCATCCACTCTTCTTCTTCTTGACTTCCTTTTTCTCCGGCTTACTGTTCTGCTGCTGTGTTTCTGTCATCACATTCACCTTTTACGCTCTCATATTGTTGGCAAGACCCAACATGGAATCACTTGAAGTTAGCGCCTTTGCCGCCAGCTGATATGTCCGCTGTCCTTGCATAAGCAAAGACATCTCCTGTGTCAGATCAACGTTGGATTGCTCCAGAAATCCTGGTCGGATCAAGGCCGCTGCTTGACGTGTAGCTGCATTAGCGCCAAATACATCATCTTCGGTTAATCCCGCATCCAGACCAAACAGGTTATCCGCAAACTGCACCAGCCCCTCAGGACGTTCAATGTCTACCACTTGCAGCTGTGCTCCAATGGTTGCGTTTGCCGCATTACCGCGTCGGATTAACAGGTTGCCATTTTCATCAAAAGCAACTTTGCTATTATTCGGTGCCGTAATACGATTGCCTTGACGATCCAGGGCAAAGTGGCCTTCGCCATTGACCATCACCATCATATCAGGTGAATTCGGAGTAGGCTTAGGTCTTGTATCAGGTACAAAATGAAATGCACCCTGACGTGTCCACATTTTCTCCCCATTCGCTTCAACTGCAAACATCGCATTTCCTTCAATGGCCAGATCGGTCGGAAGACCAGTCTCGTTCAAGGGGCCTTGAGACATATCCTTCGTTACATCTGCCAAACGAGCACCAAAACCGAGGTTATATCCCATCGGTGTGGAACGCCCATCCAGTTTGTACTTGTCCGGTTGTTGTTGAACCCGGGTCAGCACATCCTCGAATGCCGCCTGCTTGCTCTTATAGCCTGCCGTATTCACGTTGGCAATATTATCGGAAATGACATCCAGACGCTGCTGTATGGCAGTCATGGAAACCTTGGCACTAATCATGGAATTATTCATTGGTGGTATACCCTCCCTTGTGTCCTGTCCACCCTCCCAAACCCTCCCTAGTAGGGAGGGCCCCAGATGGCGCTGCCCTCTGGACTCCCGAAACAGGCGGATTAGGTAAGTGGGGTACGATCTTGCTAAGTGGCGGTGGTGTATGTGCGCCGCGACTGCCCGACTATGATTCCCGCCATCGTTTCACATGGCTGAATCATAGCACGGCACGCTCTTTATGCGGCGTGTAGCTCCGCGGGGTCTCTTCCCTGCTTTGCTCCGCAAAGGGCTGTCGTGACCGTCGCTTCGCTCAGGTACTGCTACGCATTCCTCGCATAGGCTCTCCGCTGCGCGGTTATATTTAAACGTCGGCGTTATACACGCCCGACTTCATTGACGGCTTTATCCAGACTGCGGTCGTAGAATTGTACGATCTTCTGGTTTGCTTCATACGCACGGTATGCAGCGTTCATATCAACCGTTGCCTGTGAGGCATCCACATTGGAACCTTCCAGGTATCCCTGACGGATCTGCACATTATCACCAGCAGCCATCATCCGGGACGTTGCCCCGTTTGCATCGCTGAGACTGAAATTGCCATTACCTTGACGAACCAGTTGATTCGGCTGGTCAATGACACTAATGCCAAGAGTAACCCCTGTTGGTGTACCCGTTGCTGCATCTACCAAACGGCCTTGCTCATCCACTTTAAATTGCTCCACAGAACCTGTCAACACTACAGGTTGTCCATTATTATCCAACACTTGTGAACCTGTTGAACTCAGCAATTGTCCCGTTCCAGTGATCTCGAAGTGACCATCGCGTGTATATCCGGTGTTACCTTCTGCATCCTGAACTGTAAAATACGCCTGAGGCTGGTAAGTCACCGTGCCATCGGCCCGTACAAACTTGCCTGATGCGTCAAACGGGACAGGTTGTCCAGTCTGCGGATCATTGACCGTCATATTGGATGAAATGGAAAAATCATTTTTCTGCCCAGTCTCCATAATGGTCCCCTGCAAATTCATGGACAAACTCTCTTCCGCGAACACCCCCGTGTTCAGCTTGCCCAGCCGCTTTGTTGGAAGATTTGCATCTCCGCCTACCAAAGTAATGAGCATTTCCGGGAAGGAACGGCTTACGCTGTTCACCTGTTTGTATCCCGTGGTGTTCATATTTACGATATTCTGTGTTGCTGTGTCATGGCGGCGTTGTTGCGTAATCATTCCCGCAGTAGCGGTGTACAGACCTCTTAACATGAATTAACCCCTCTCCTCAAGCGCTTGACCTGCATCACAGGTTGGCTGCTTGTCCGTTCTGCTTTCCGAGCATGGCGAACCTTTGCTATTTATATCGGCAGATTAGAACTTTTTCTTAACCACCTGATCCAAATTATTAAGCATTATGCCTGTCCCCTTCACGACACAGTGCATTGGATCTTCCGCCACCCATACCGGTACATGCAATTCATTGGACAAAAGCTCGTCCAGTCCGTTCAGCAATGCACCTCCACCAGTCAATACAACACCACGGTCGATAATGTCCGCTGACAATTCAGGCGGTGTACGTTCCAATACCGATTTGGCTGCCACGATGATGGATTGCACGGAATCCCAAAGTGCTTCCTGTACTTCATTTCCCGATATCGTTACGGTAACAGGAAGGCCGGATACCATATCGCGTCCGCGAATGTCCATCTCTGTTTGATGTCCACCCGGATGTACGGTACCAATCGCAATTTTGATATCTTCAGCGGTCCGTTCACCGATCATGAGCTTGTACTTGGCTTTGATAAACTTGATAATGGCTTCGTCGAACTTGTCCCCTGCGACTTTAATAGAAGAGGCGGTGACCACGTCGCCCATAGAAAGGACTGCAACGTCAGTCGTACCGCCGCCGATATCCACGACCATATTGCCGCTCGGCTGAAAAATATCCATTCCCGCACCGATCGCTGCCGCTTTCGGCTCTTCTTCCAGAAACACTTCTTTGGCACCACTGCGTTCTGCCGCCTCACGGATGGCCTTCTGCTCCACGGAAGTAATGTTCGTGGGTGCACAGATCAGAATTCGAGGGTGGCTGTACCAGCTTCTTGCACCCACACGATTAATGAAATGTCTGAGCATCGCTTCTGTAATCTCGAAGTCCGCAATAACGCCGTCACGCAGCGGTCTAATTGCAACAATGTTACCTGGAGTACGCCCCACCATACGACGCGCTTCTTCCCCAACAGCAAGGACACGCTTCGTATCTCTTTCAATGGTCACGACGGAAGGTTCATCGAGGACAACCCCACTTCCTTTCACGTGAATAAGCACGTTCGCCGTGCCAAGATCAATACCGATATCCTTGCTAAACATAAAAGAGCCCCCAAAGTGATATTATTTGGTCAGCGTATCCTGTGAAAAAGAGTCCCTTATCACGTCACCGCTCGTTCGACAAAGTGCAACATATATATGTAAAAATCGGGCTGATAAGATGTCATAATTCGATCCTGTACCAGCTTTTAACATATCATACTTCAGGGGAGGGATTCAATGCATGTGTGAGCTTTTTGCCCTACGTCTTTGTGAAGATGCTTACGATTTGGCGGAAGCCAACACCTCACGTTTCTTGCCACTCGTTTTTTTGTATTTAATTTTGGTCGCTTCCCCGCCCCGCAAATGGCGGATCGACTTGTGATACTCCAAAATGTGTTTCACCTGGTCAGCAAGATCAGGGTTGATTTCCGGCAGACGCTCCGTCAGATCCTTATGCACAGTACTCTTTGACACGCCGAATTCCTTGGCTATGGTACGGACCGTATTCCTCGTCTCAACAATGCAGCGACCAATTTTGATGGTCCGTTCCTTGATGTAATCGTGCACGCTCCCGCCTCCCTACTGTGTGGATAGTTTGGTACATTATATGAGGAGCATGCCTATATATTCGCGGTTTAGAGGTGTGACAAGCTTCGAAGGTCCCATTATTTTCTGAAAAGCACAAAAAGAGCAGAGGTTTAACCCCCTGCCCGTCATGTTGCTGCGGTAAAATTCATTTATTTTTCCGGAAGATATCCTTGAGGGTTAACCGGCTGTCCGTCTTCGTACACTTCAAAGTGAAGATGGTTGCCAAGCGTTTTACCCAATTCATTGACGCCAGCGGATGCAATCGCATCTCCCTGTTTCACTTCGTCGTCCTGTTTCACTTTGACGTCTGCCAAGCTTTGGTACACCGTCTTCAGGTTATCGCTATGTGTGATTTCCACAACTTGACCTGTGAGCGGATTTTGCTCAACCCGGGTAACTTTACCAGCAAGCGCTGCTTTTACTTCAAACGTTTTGTTATCCCCACGTGCCAGATCCACACCTGTGTTCGGGATGAATGTATCATTGTACTGCACCATTGCCGCTTCATGTTCCTCGGTTGAAGCTTCGCTATCATAGAAAGGTTTTACTACCGAAATTTCGGACGGTACCGCTACCGGCCATACAAAATTCTCCGACTTTGCAACAACTTCCACACTTTCTTCTTCTCCGCCTACTGTTGTTCCTTCTGTACCCGCCGATGCACCTGTTTCTACTACCCCGCTAGCAGGGTCCGAGTTTAGCGTTTTGTCGCCTGTGCCCTGATAGACCCACACTAAGGTTAGTATAATGCCTGCTGCTGCGATGTAGGCTGCCGGGAAGACCCAGCGTTTGGACATTGCTCTTTTCCATGAAGAGGGCTGACTAGCCGGTACTCCTTGAGTTGTTTTAGGAGTTTCTTCTTGGTTTGTTTTTTTGTTTTGTTCATTCATGTTAATCACCTCAGTAACAAGTGTTACCGGGTGCAACTCTTTTATACACGCGCGACTCTAATTATTTTCACGGAGGTTTCAGAGAGTGCTATATATGTGAAGGGTGAGTGGTTAGTGCGTGCGCCGCTTCGGGGCCAGAAAACCTTTCGACCGGCTGTTATCCCCGGATTTCCTGATTATTTCTCCCAATGGAAAAATCCGGTGATAAAGGCGGCCGCTTCGCTTCTACAGGTCTTTTCTGTCCCCTGCGCTCCCCATACGCTAGCACTCTCCTCATATATAGCCGAATCTCGAAAGCTCCGGAATGGTGAAATCCGGTAGTAAAGGCGGACACTTTGTTTCTACAGGTCTTTTCTGTCCCCCGCGCTCTCCATACGCTAGCACTCTTCGCATATATAGCCGAATCTCGAAAGCTCCGGAATGGGTGTTGGTAGACTGGTCCGGATTGCCTGTAGAGGCCAATCCTTCTATGAAGTGCATTTATCGGTGAGAGAAAGGATATAGGGTGTGACTGGATATTGCAGATTTAAACCGCCCAGGTTCTTTGAAAGTGAGATGTGAGATTAGAGATAGACAAAGCGCGCCAATACTGAATGTTCCATCTAACATCTTGATTTAAAAGAAACTGGATCATGAATGGTTACATTATAGTTAGAAGTTGCTTGGTAGACAGGGAACATAAATCAATTTTTTAACCTTAGGGCTTGGAAACTTGATTTCAACGTTCTGGTTCTGGTTCTGGTTCTGGTTCGGCTTGCTTATTGCGAATGAGCATGTAGTGAACGGCAGTAACCTAAATTTTGCTAATGATTAGGATATTAAAATAATTCTAACGAACTCAGGCGGCCTTAATGGCGGGGAAATCGTGGCTTAGAAATTCTAACGAACCGTAGACACGCTAATCACTCTTTTGGGCGCTATTATCGAATCAGTTCGGTGGTATGTCGTGATATAACGCGTCTGAGATTCGTTAAAATTTCCATTCGTTGTAATATCGCCTGATAAGGCCTCCCAGGTTCGTTAGCGTGCAACTGCTCTCATTCACATACATTTGTATACATTCGCACATACTCCTACTCATTCGAATTATTTCGCTTTATCCATCCGTGTTCATCTCTCCTACTTCGATGCAAGCATCTTGGATGCCTGTCCGAATGAAATGCCGGTATAGTAGTGTTTGAGAATTTGGGTGGCCGTGTGTCCCTCCTGCGCCATGCCGTTTGCTCCCCATTGGCTCATGCCAACCCCATGACCGTAACCGTACGTTGTAATCTGGATTTCGTCACCTGTGGTCTTCCAACTGAACTGGCTGGATCTTAATCCAAGCAGTTTACGAACCTCGGGTCCGCTGAATGTTTCACCTGCGATCTGCATTTCTTTAATCCGATGTCCTTTGGTTGTAGACAATACTTCCATCCACGATCCACCCTTCTGGGCGGTAACCGGAATAGCATCCAAGTTTAACTTCTGCAGAATATCATTACGCTTCATGGTGACGGTCTGCTTGAATCCTGGTGCCAGGTTTTTGTCCCACGGACTGTCTACACTTTGCAGATACGGCACAGCGTTCCCCCATACATCCTCAGCATTCTCGGTATACCCATTACTTGTGGAAAAAAAGGATGCGGTGATTGCCTTGCCCTGATATGTCATCACCGTATCTCGACTTTCGCGCACAGCCTGTTGCAGCTTCTCCCATTCCTTCGCCTTCCCTAGACGCGTCCAATCCGCTTTCACCTGATCTGGCGGAATAAACACCTGATGGTTGACCGTATCCGTCACATCCGCCGCACCTGATGGAACACCGCTTGTATCACTCGCAGCTAACCTACGCACGATAAATGTACGAGCAGCTATTGCCTGCGCCTTTAACGCCTCCAGTCTGAATTCCGCTGGCATCTCAGCTGCCACAACCCCGGTAACATAGTCTTCCAATGGCAGATTCATCGTTGTGCCCGTTGCAGACAGGTATACGCGCACTTTAGGTTCAGGGTACGTAACAGGAACGGCTGGCGCAGGAGCTGGGGTTCTTGTACTGCTTGAATCTGTTGGAGCAGGGATCGGCTTTGGTGATTCGCTTGTCCGCGGCCATACCAGAATTACCGGAATCAGTAACGCCATCGCCAATAAGGCAGATACAGCGGCAGCAGGTTGCCATCGCGTCGTATTACGTCCCCATCGGGGTTTTCGTCCAAATGTCCGCATTCGGCGACGCTTCACTCGGCGGAACTGGTCCAGCTCAATAACAGGTATATGAATATGCTCGGTTGTCTTTCGGTTCAGTTCATCTGCCGACACCCGTCCTGGATTGGATAATCTTGCAGGCTGTGATGGAACAGTCCTCAGGTTCAACGGGGCAGGCTTGTCTTTTTCCACTCCAGAAACGGTATTTCCCTCCGGCTCTTGCATACCTGGACGAGGGACAAGGGGTACCTTTACCTGTACACGAGCTTCTTTCATTCGAATATAACCCTCCGTTATCTATGGCCGGTCATGTGCCGGTCGTGTTGTTCAAATCCATAGTTTAGGTTATGAGCTGGCTTGATCTGATAGAACCTGATTTGAGAGAAACGAGGCCCTTTTCGTTCTGTTCAATTTCTTGTTTTCTTTTGCTATGTACATCTTAGAAACGTTGATCTGTCGCTGTATACCGGTGTTTAGCTGGATCCGACACCCATATAAAGTATGCTCTTTCATTTGGTTCAGAATCGATACAGAATACGATGTTATGCTATACAAGTTAGGACCAGCTATTAATAGAATCAGGTATCAAATATCTCGTTGTCTTCTTAAAAGTAAACACAAAAAAAGCCAAGCCAGATGGCTTAGCTTTATCATTTTTTACAATATACGTTCCATCGCATTCATAATCCACACAACCGTGTGACTCATAATAGAGGGACCATATTTTTTCTATTCAATCCAGTGTTAAGCCAAAGTTGGTTGTACCTTAAACATCGGTACTTCTTTCTCCACTTTTTCACTAGGTGCTTTGGTTGCTTCCAGCTTAGGCTCATCAACCGAAATCCGATAGATGTCAGCGCCAAGTCCGTTAAGCTTCTCAGCGAGATGTACATAGCCACGGTCGATGTGATGAACACCGCCCACTTCCGTTGTACCTTCAGCAACAAGACCTGCAATAATGAGTGCGGCACCCGCACGCAGATCGGTAGCCGTTACTTTGGCACCCTTCAGTTTGGCATTACCTGTGACGATGGACGAACGTCCTTCAACTTTGATCTCCGCATTCATCAATTGGAATTCATCCACATGCATGAATCGGTTTTCAAAAACAGTCTCTGTCACGACACTTGTTCCTTCAGATGCAAGCAAAAGTGCCATCATCTGGGATTGCATATCTGTCGGGAATCCTGGGTATGGTAATGTTTTCACATCCACAGCCTTAAGAGGGCGATCTGCGATTACACGCACGCCATTCTCATCCGGTTGGATTGTAACACCCATCTCTTCAAGCTTCGCGATAACGGAGCCTAAATGATCAGAGATTGCACCTTCAATGTACACGTCACCACCAGAAATTGCAGCAGCAGCCATATACGTACCAGCTTCTACCCGATCCGGAATAACGGTGTGTGTAACACCTGTCAGTTTCTCCACACCTTCAATGCGGATCACTCCAGTACCAGCACCACGTACGATGGCACCCATTCCATTCAGGAAGTTGGCAAGATCCACAATCTCAGGTTCTTTTGCCGCGTTCTCCAGAACAGTTACACCTTCGGCCAATGTTGCAGCCATCATAATATTTTGAGTGGCACCTACGGAAGCCACATCCAGATAAATTTTCGCGCCACGCAACCGACCTTGGCTACGAGCTTCGATATAACCTTGGCCCAAGCTGATCTCTGCGCCCATGGCTTCAAAACCTTTCAAATGCTGATCAATAGGCCGTGTACCGATGGCACATCCACCAGGAAGTGAGATTCTTGTATGACCCATACGAGTCAACAAAGGCCCCATGACCAGGAAAGACGCCCGCATTTTACTTACCCATTCATACGGGGCTTCACAGGAAGTAAGTTTCTCCGCATTTACGGTAATCACTTCGTCCCGGTATGTAACTCCCGCTCCCAGCGATTCCAACACCTTGTTAATCGTCATCACATCGTCTAGAGGAGGCGCGTCAATAATAACGCTTTGTCCTTCTTCCCCTAAGAGAGAGGCAGCGATGATCGGAAGAACAGAATTTTTAGCGCCGCTAACTTTGACACTTCCGGTCAACCTTTTGCCACCGCGGACGATAAATTTGCTCATCATGGTTCCCTCCGCGCTTTTATTCCCTTTTCTTCATTCCGGAATACGTAAGCCCCACTATGCTAGAAAGGACTGTTGCTGTGTGTGGAATTTCGACATATTCTGGCATATTGCCACAGATGTCTGTTCAGAAAAGAATTGGTTTTTATAATCCATATCAATGATACCATGTGCCGTGCATCTTGCTATTCAGCATGTAAAAATCAGTGTCTTACAAGCCAGCAGAGCATCAGAACAGACAGAGTGGGATGGTTATTAGCCGGCATGAACCGGATATCCCGTTTATAACTACAAAATAAGTGAACAATTGTGAATTCCCTAACTTCCATCATAACATTGTTGAATTGTACGATACAAGCATTTTTACATAAAACATCTCAAATTCATCCAATTTTACGTCACATTTTTTTCTTAATTTCTTTACCGACAACTCATACTCTAATTGTTAACACAATTAATCGATGTTATTCGACAATGAGCAGCTTGAAGAACCTAACAGATGATTAACCAACCATCTCAACATTAAAACAAATTACGCAACATTTGAGTCCAGGACAAGTAGTCAATGACAAAGCCAGCAACGGCATGCCCCAAAATGATGGCGAGCAACAAATGCAACAGTCTTCCCTGAGCACCTCGTGGTTGCCTGATGATTAAATCCAGTTTGAGATTTGTCAAAGCCCACCAAGACAACGCTATACATAACAGGGAGACGATAATTGAGACCAAGCCATTGGTGCTTAACGCTTGGTTCACCTGATTCGTCAGATCAGTATCCATATATTCTTTACCTCCACATTTGTTGCAGCGATCAGCATATCATATGCCCGGCACCCATAACTTGTTAGTATACTGGAATGTCTTAAGCACAACATACTGAGCGTACTGTCAGATTTACTCCTGCCAGGCAGGAATCTCCTGATGCCCAATCACCGAGCAGCAACAATGCGGCTGTGCATGACTATGGAATCTACTACGCAGCTTCCTGCTTCTGCTGACTCTATGGAATATAGGCTCTTTCATCATACATTGTCAATTACATTGATTTCCACTTCTAAAATATTTTAATTTTAAAATGCCGGGATTTTGTGACTAAAACGACATAAAAGAGCGCTATTTCGATATCGATTCTGTCATTTCCTCGGAAATAATTTAAATTTACTCATGAAAAAAATGGTTCTCTTAGTGGTAAATGCGCCCACTACTTTAGTCCTACATTCTATTCAAATAATCATAATCGGTGAATATTTCGCTTAAAATACTTCTGTTTACTGAAGGGATTGGATGGATTTGTGGTCAGCCCTTTTGATATATTCGATAAAACAATTCTATTAAACAAACTCAAAAAAGCCCGGCAGACTAAGCCGCCAGGCTTCCAAGAATCGTTTATTTGCCGAACACATTAATCCGGTTAACCGCTTTTTGCAGCGCAATCTCTGCACGACGGTGATCAAAGTGGTCCTGATTGCTTTGGCTTGCAAGCCGACGTTCTGCCCGCTCTTTCGCCGCACGCGCACGATCCACATCAATGCTTTCCGGGAATTCAGCACTCTCTGCGAGTACAACAACCTTATCTTTACGAACTTCGATAAACCCGCCACCGATAGCAACTCGTTTATTTTCTTTTCCGTTATGGATATAGATTGGTGCAATCTGCAAAGGTGTAACCATAGGAATATGACCTGGCAGAATGCCCAGTTCCCCTTCAATACCACGAGCCGTAATGCTATTCACCTGTTCTGAATAGACCAAACGCTCGGGTGTTACGATTTCCAACAAAAAGGTGCTCAATTCCATCCCTCCTGAAATATCCGAAGGATAGCCCGCTTCATAAGGACAATCCTGGATTCAGACTAAACCAGTGTTTTGGCTTTCTCCACTGCCTCTTCAATTGTACCAACAAAGAGGAAAGCTGCTTCCGGAAGATCATCATACTTACCTTCGAGAATCTCTTTAAAGCTGCGCACCGTTTCTTTAACTGGAACGTATTTACCCGGAATACCGTTAAATGCTTCAGCAACGTGGAAAGGCTGGGACAAGAAACGTTGGATTTTACGAGCACGGTATACAAGCGCTCTATCTTCTTCACTCAACTCGTCCATACCCAGGATTGCAATGATATCTTGCAATTCATTGTAACGTGCCAAGATACGTTTAACGCCTTGAGCTACGCTGTAGTGTTCTTCACCTACAACTTCAGGGGACAAGATCCGGGAGCTGGAAGCCAGTGGATCTACCGCAGGGTAGATACCCATCTCGGAAATTTTACGCTCCAAGTTCGTCGTTGCATCCAAGTGGGCAAACGTCGTTGCAGGAGCCGGGTCAGTGTAGTCATCCGCAGGCACGTAGATGGCCTGGATGGATGTTACAGAACCTTTTTTCGTTGATGTGATACGTTCTTGCAGTTGACCCATTTCTGTTGCCAGTGTAGGTTGGTAACCTACCGCGGAAGGCATACGTCCAAGCAAGGCAGATACTTCTGAACCCGCTTGGGTGAAACGGAAGATATTATCGATAAAGAGCAACACGTCACGGCCTTCTTCATCACGGAAGTATTCCGCCATCGTCAGACCTGTGAGGGCTACACGAAGACGTGCGCCTGGAGGCTCGTTCATTTGTCCGAAAACCATTGCTGTTTTGTTGATAACGCCGGAATCACTCATCTCGTGATACAAGTCATTACCTTCACGTGTACGCTCACCAACACCCGCAAATACGGAGATACCGCCGTGCTCTTGTGCGATGTTGTTGATCAATTCCTGAATGGTTACCGTCTTACCTACACCGGCACCACCGAAGAGACCGATTTTACCACCTTTAGCGTAAGGAGCAAGCAAGTCGATAACTTTGATTCCTGTCTCCAGCATTTCTGCTTGGGTAGTCAGTTCATCAAATGCAGGTGCTGAACGGTGAATCGGGTTCTTGTGCTCAGCAGCTACGGCACCGCCAGTATCAATTGCTTCGCCGAGTACGTTAAATACACGACCCAGTGTTGCTTCTCCGACGGGTACAGAGATTGGTGCTCCTGTATCTAAAGCTTCCATACCACGAACAAGTCCATCCGTGGAGGACATCGCAATACAACGTACTCGGTTGTCACCCAGATGTCTCGAAGCTTCGAGTGTAAGGTTCACACTTACGCCGCTCTCACTTACTGTAGTGATCGTAATGGCATTGAGGATTTCCGGCAGACCGCCGCGATCAAACTCGACGTCAACAACCGGACCCATGATGCTCACAACGCGTCCTTTGTTCATCTTAACGTTCCCCTCCTACAAGCCTGCTACTTTTGCAAAAATAATGTACCGTTCGTTTATCTTTGCTCTGCAAGCCTTCATTAATAAAAACAGTTAGCCTTGTGCTGCGTTGGCACCTGCCACAATTTCCGTAATCTCCTGCGTAATCGCCGCTTGACGGGCACGGTTATAGGTCAATGACAATTCGTTAATCATTTTGGATGCATTTTTGGTTGCATTACCCATCGCCGTCATTTTCGCGCCTAGCTCACTCGCCTTACCGTTCAAAAGCGCACCATAGATCAGCGTTTCCGCGTAACGCGGAAGCAAAACCTCCAGTACAGCCTCAGCAGACGGCTCGTATTCGTAGCTTGCCGTTGGTCCTTCCGCAGCAGTTACCTCAGGTGTTTCCATCGGAAGAAGTTTTTCTACCGTAGGAATCTGGGTCAACGCATTCACAAAGCGGTTATAACAAATGTACAATTCATCAAATTCAGCCAGTTCAAACCCATGAACAGCCTCGTGTGCGATGGATTTGATATCTGCAAATGAAGGCGAATCCGACAGATCCGTTGTTGTGGATGCCATCGCCATTTCACGACGTCTGAAGTAATCGCGTCCTTTACGTCCAATGACGAACAATTCGTAGTCATCTTGGGAGTTGTGGCGCTCTTTGAGCGTCTGATTAACCTGACGCAAAACGTTCGCATTGTATCCACCTGCAAGACCACGGTCCGATGTAATGATCAGGTAAGCTGTCTTTTTGACCGGACGGCTCTCCAGCATCGGATGCTGTATACCTTGCGTGCTTGATGCAATACTAGCTACAACTTCTTTCAGCTTCTCCGAATAAGGACGGGCTGCTTCCGCTTTTTCCTGCGCTTTACGCAGTTTTGCAGCAGCTACCATCTCCATTGCTTTGGTGATCTGCTTGGTGCTTTGTACGCTTTTAATTTGCCGCTTAATTTCGCGCATGCCTTTTGCCATGATTTCACCACCTTAAAGTTTTGACAAAGTCAAAACTACATCGTAAGCACAACCCTACTTTGACGGGGTCAAAGTTACTTCGTAAGCATCACCACTAGTTTTGACAAAGTCAAAACTACATCGTAAGCATCATCTTTTTTGACAGAGTCAAAGTATTACATGCAGACATGCGGAATCGGTTAGACAACTCCGCACCTGCAGTCATTTATTTAGACAGAGACAGCAAAGCTCTTTCTGAACTTCTCAATTGCACCTTTCAGTGCATTTTCGTTGTCTGCAGTCAATTCTTTAGTATCACGGATGGATGCAAGAATTTCCGGATGACTGCTCTCCATGAAGGCAAGGAACTCACCTTCGAAACGAGTCACATCACCTGTAGGAATTTCATCCAGGAATCCTTTAACGGCTGTGTACAAGCTGACCACCTGTTGTTCTACGGCCAGAGGCTGGTTTACACCTTGCTTCAGGATTTCCATCATACGTGCACCACGATTCAGGCGAGCCTGAGTCGCTTTGTCCAGATCGGAACCAAACTGGGAGAACGCTTGAAGCTCACGATATTGAGCGAGGTCGAGACGCAGGGAACCTGCAACCTTTTTCATCGCTTTGATCTGAGCAGAACCACCGACACGAGATACGGAAATACCTACGTTGATTGCCGGGCGTTGTCCAGCATTGAACAAGTCAGCTTCCAGGAAGATTTGTCCGTCCGTGATGGAGATTACGTTCGTTGGAATGTATGCTGATACGTCGGAGGCTTGTGTTTCAATGAACGGCAGTGCGGTTAAAGAACCACCACCCAGTTCATCATTCAGCTTCGCAGCACGCTCCAGCAAACGGGAGTGCAGGTAGAAGACGTCACCCGGATAAGCCTCACGGCCCGGTGGACGACGAAGCAACAAGGAAAGCTCACGATATGCAGAGGCTTGTTTGGTCAAGTCATCATAGATAACCAGAACGTGCTCGCCTTTGTACATGAAGTACTCACCCATCGAACATCCGGAATACGGTGCGATGTACAAGAGTGGTGATGGATCGGAAGCTGCTGCAGTTACAACGATTGTGTACTCCATTGCGCCTTTACGACGAAGAGTTTCCACAACTTGAGCAACCGTAGACTGTTTCTGACCAATAGCCACATAGATACACTTCATGCCGCTACCTTTTTGGTTCAGGATCGCATCAATCGCGATGGATGTTTTACCTGTTTGACGGTCACCGATGATCAACTCACGTTGTCCACGACCGATTGGAACCATTGCATCAATGGCTTTGATCCCTGTTTGCATCGGCTCATGAACCGATTTACGATCCATTACGCCTGGTGCTTTACCTTCAACCGGACGGAATTCCGTTGTAGCGATTGGCCCTTTGCCATCTACAGGAATACCGAGCGGGTTCACAACGCGTCCAATCAATGCTTCGCCTACAGGCACTTGCATGATTTGACCAGTACGTTTCACTTGGTCACCTTCACGAATATCGTAGTAAGGTCCCAGGATAACGACACCGACATTGCTTTCTTCGACGTTCATGGCGAGTCCCATAACACCGCTTGGGAATTCAACCAACTCGTTGGACATGACGTTCTCAAGTCCGTAAACACGAGCGATACCATCACCAACCTCGATAACCGTTCCAACTTCGACTACATCGATATCGGTCTTGTATTGTTCGATTTGGCTCTTAATTAATGTACTGATTTCTTCTGGTTTGATACTCAAGTGTCCTCACCCCAATCTACTGTACTCGTCTGTTAAAAGACTGCTCAAGACGTTCGAGCTTGCCAGCCAAGCTGCCGTCATAGATCGTATCGCCAATGGCGACTTTCAATCCGCCCAGCAGAGTCGGATCAACAATGTTCTCGATACGAATCTTTTTATTCACACGGCCACCGAATTGACGGGCTACCGCTTCTTTTTCTTCATCATTCAACGCATAAGTGGAGTAGACACGTGCATCAGCGATGCCCAGCGACTCACCTTGGATCTTCCGATAATCATTCAACAAGTCTCCCAGCAATTCAACGCGTCCGCGTTCAATTAACAACAAGACTGTACGAAGGACAGGTTCGGATACCTTACCATCAAGACTTGAGTGAAGCACGTTCTGCTTGACTTCATCAGAGATATTAGGAGATACGATAAATTTCTCGATATCTGCATCTCCGGTCAATGCACTGACTACCGCAACCAGTTCCTGTTCAACCTCAAGTACCTGCTGTTGCTGAAGAGCAACTTCGAACAATGCTTTCGCATAACGCTTGGCAACAATCGTATCGCGGCTCATTGTCGGCCTCCTACCTCATTGAGGTATTGGTTCACAAGCTCTTCTTGTGCAGGACCGTTCTCAACTTCTTTTTTGATCAACTTGGATGCAATCTGAACGGAAGCTGTACCCAGTTCGCTGCGAAGTGCTGCGACTGCTTTGTTCTTCTCGCTCTCGATTTCGCGTACTGCATCGTCTTTCAGACGATTAGCTTCAGCTTTTGCATCAGCCAAAATCGATTCAGCTTGTTTGCCACCTGTTTGTTTGGACTGTTCAATGATGTCGTAAGCATCTTGACGTGCTTGTTCAAGAGCTTGTTTTTGTTCCTCCACATAGGCAATGGCCTGTTCCCGAGTCTGTGCAGCCTCATTCATCTGCGTCATCACGAGTTCACGACGTTTTTCCATAATGGAGAACAAAGGCCCGAAGGCATAACGGCTAAGCAGCCAATATAAAATTGCAAATGCAACAATCGCAAGAAGCGTATTTTCCCATATGAAACTCAATCTGTTCACTCCTTCCTGGAGGTATCCTTGAAACGTCATCCGTTAGAACGGACATTACCTAAAAAGAAGGCGCGGATGGCTATGGCCTTCCCCGCCAAACCTTTAAAATTTGATTAAGCCATACCGTAGAACATGAACGCGAGTACCACACCGATGATCGGCAATACCTCGATCAAACCTACACCGATAAACATTGTTGTTTGAAGAGTGGATTTTGCTTCCGGTTGACGGGCAATACCTTCCACCGTTTTGCTGATTACCATACCGTTACCAATACCTGCGCCAAACGCGCCCAGTCCTGCAACAATTGCTGCTGCGATTAATGCCATTGCTCCCATTTGTATATCCTCCTTAAAATGATAAATCGAATTTTTTATTGTTCAGCCTGGTGAAGAAATCTTCGTAGGGCTTGAAACTTAATGCTCGTCATGCGTCTCGATGCTCTGTGAAATGTACACCATCATCAAGATAACAAACACAAATGCCTGGATCGCGCCGATAAAGATACTAAAGCCTTGCCACACCATAAGTAGCGGAATCGCTGCAATAGCACCAAACACTTTGAATGTGGTCAGTTTCAGGATCGTTGCGATCAGTACCTCACCCGCGAAGATATTCGCGAATAGACGCATACCGTGTGTCAACAGCTTGGATGCCGTCTCAATCAAGTTGATTGGCAAGAACAAGGCGAATGGCTTGAAGTAATGCTGGAGATATCCTTTTGTGTTACGGAACAATCCAAGTCCATGAGATACAAGGAACGCTACGAGAGCAAGTCCCATCGTTACAGACAAGTCGGCTGTTGGTGATTTCCACCAGGCCAGTTCAACATGTGGGTGGGCTTCAGGGTCCTTGGCATGCGCTTTATCAAACGCCTCCACCGCTGTAACAATCGGCTTACCGAATACCTGTGCCTGATTAACATCTGTTACCTCAGATACAGCCACGAGCGGAAGGCCGAGCATGTTCCCTACAAAAATGAACATAATCATGGAAAGAGCGAGAGAGATAAAATGTTTACCTTTCTTCATATCCATTGTACTGGAAATCAGATTGCGGACGAATTCTACTGCCCACTCCATAAAATTTTGCAGCTTGCCGGGATTTTCAACGGATAATCTCCGTGTTGCCAGTACAGCAAAAATAAAAACAATTGCACCTGTAACTACCAGCATCAACAGAACCGATAGATCCAGTCGAAATCCGCCAAGCATAATAATTGGAGCTTCATGCATATTTTTCTCACCCCTTTCTCGACTTGAAAGCTGCAGCCCTTAACATCATTCTGCTCTGCGGGAATAGACAATCCCTATAATCAATAAGGAATATTGTGCAATGACGAGACCGCCTGCAACCGCATATGTATTGAAGTACTGCGGAAAGCGCATCGATATGAATATACCGAGCACAGCGAATGCCGCTCTTGTCAAAAATCCCAAGTTGACACGCTTCAAGTTACCTTCTGCCGCATCATCAGACATTTTCCTTACTTTGTAGCCCAGGTAAAATGCATTGATCCAGCTAACTCCTGTACCCAGGGCCAGTCCCAAAGCAATTGTCTCCACACGTGGCATAAAGGCCGCTGCGAGAAAACAAATCATAAGAAAGTACATGACGAAAACAGTCATCGATCTGCGGTATCTGGTTAGTTCACTCATCACTTTCCCCCATGATTTTTTTCGCGATAAAGTAGATACTTACACCGCCTGCCGCAAGAAAAAAGAGAACGCTTACGGCGATCCATATTCCGTTACCTCCGATGGTCTTGTCCAACCAGGAGCCAGCGTAATATCCGGCAACAGCGAGAATGGCAATCTCGATCCCAAAAACTGTCACGAGTCCCATTGCTTTCCATACATTATCGTCATGGTTACGGGATGAATTTGGTTTGTTCGAATCGGCCATTTTCCACGCCACCCTTGCAATCCCAGTTAATTTTACTGAATGATGAGAGCCTTTGTCAATTGAATGATTTTAGCGTTTTAAAGGGGGAAACGACGGGAATACAGACCCTCAAAGCCCATAAACCCGCGTAAACCGTACAGTTTAACTGTATGCTTGCCCTTTATAAATCCGTCAGAAAAAATGTATTATTTTTTGAATTTTCTGTGAAATGATTCCGGACGCTCACTATTTACACCGAAATGATGCAAAATCGCATTGACAATTCTTTCCGAAGCATGTCCATCACCGTATGGATTGGCAGCCTGGCTCATGCTTGCATACAGGGTTTTGTCCGTAAGCAGAGCTTTGGTCCGTTCATACACACGTTCCTCTTCGGTACCTACCAATTCCAGCGTTCCGGCTTCAATACCTTCCGGGCGTTCTGTTGTATCGCGCAATACGAGCACAGGCACACCAAACGAAGGTGCTTCTTCCTGCAAACCGCCTGAATCGGTCAAAATCAAGTGAGTGTGCGGGTAAAAGTTATGCAAATCCACCACGTCTAGTGGATCAATTAATTGAATACGGGGATGATTCCCCAAAATCGCGTGAGCCGGCTCCTTCACAGCAGGACTTGGATGCACCGGGTACACGATGGCAATATCTTCGAATTCGTCGGCAATCCGTTTGACGGCCTGGAAAATGTTGCGGTGAGGCTCGCCTTGAGATTCACGGCGATGAGCTGTCATCAGCACAAGGCGTTTGCCTTGGGCCCAATCAAGTACCGGGTGTGTGTAGTCCTCCCGTACAGTATATTGAAACACATCTGTTACCGTGTTGCCTGTGACGTACGTACTAGACTCCGATTTATTTTCTTTGGCAAGATTGGAAGAAGACCAATCCGTAGGCGCAAAGTGTAGATCAGCCAGTACTCCCGTCAGCTGACGGTTCATCTCTTCCGGATATGGAGACAGCTTGTTCCACGTCCGCAGCCCCGCTTCCACATGTCCTACCTGAATCTGTTGCAAGAATGCTGCATAGCTCGCTACAAAGGTAGTTAATGTATCCCCGTGAACCAGTACAATATCCGGCTTAGCTTCGGCTAACACTGGCTCCAGACCGCCAAGCACACGAATTGTGATTTCATTCAATGTCTGACGGTCCTTCATCACATCCAGATCATAATCGGGATGAATGTCGAAAACTTCAAGTACCTGATCCAACATCTGGCGATGCTGCGCAGTTACGCAAACAATAGATTCAATAGACTCAGGGTGTTTCTGCAATTCCAAAATAAGCGGAGCCATCTTGATGGCTTCCGGACGCACCCCGAAGATCGTCATGACTTTAATTTTGTTGGACATTCGAGCAAAGCCCCTTTTCTACTCCGCATGCAATATGCTTATTTAGTGCCGTATAGACGGTCTCCTGCATCTCCAAGCCCTGGAACGATATAACCATGATCATCCAGACGGTCGTCCAATGCTGCTACATAGATGTCCACATCGGGGTGTGCATCCTGCACAGCTTTTACGCCTTCCGGTGCTGCAACCAGGTTCATCATTTTGATTTGGGTACAGCCACGTTTTTTGAGCACGTCAATAGCTGCAATTGCCGAACCACCCGTTGCCAGCATCGGATCAATTACAATCAATTGACGCTCTGTTACGTCTGTAGGCAGTTTGGTGTAGTATTCTACCGGTTGCAGTGTTTCCGGGTCACGGAAAAGACCAACATGTCCAACTTTTGCCGCCGGCAACAATTTCACAACGCCATCCAGCATTCCGAGTCCTGCGCGCAGAATCGGCACCAGTCCGAGCATACGTCCAGAGATGACTTTACCTTGTGTTGCAGCTACAGGTGTCTGTACATCAATCGTTTCCAGTTCAACATCTCTTGTAATCTCATAAGCCATCAACGTTGCTACTTCATCCACCAATTCACGAAAATCTTTCGTATTCGTACGCATGTCGCGTATAAACGTCAGTTTGTGTTGAATCAAAGGGTGATCACATATTACTAATTTTCCCATCTAATTTGTCCCTCCGGTAAGTTCTTCATGTTCAGCATTTCCAAATATACCTAGCCGCCATTCATGGGCTCGATAAATCCTGTATATTATATCATCACCAACAACGAATTACACCATCAAAGGGCACCCAATCATTACAGATTACCGAATCCTATAAAAAACAGGACCGGAAAATGATCCATCCGGTCCTGTTTTGCTCTTGCTGTTATGTCATTGAGTATGTTCAAAAACGTGTAACCACTGATGATGCTCCGCAAACCGAATGACCTTCCGATCGCTGTTATCCCCTGATTTCTTTGATCCAATTATAATTGTTGAAATCTGGGGATAAAGGCGAGCGCTACGCTTCTTCAGGTTCTTTCGGTTTACTCCGTCCGAGTGTTTACATTGAAAAACTCAAATACAAACACCATGAGCAAAGTTTTTTAGTATTTAAGATCGGTATAGAGCGGGAATTGGTCTGTCAGTGCAGTCACTTCTGCACGGGCTTCATCCAGCTTCGCTGTATCTTTTGGATTTTTCAGCGTTTTAGCAATGATCTTACCAATAGCGACCATCGCTTCTTCGTTCATGCCACGGGAAGTTGCAGCAGGTGTACCAATTCGAATACCACTCGTTACAAACGGGCTTGTAGGGTCGAATGGAATGGCATTTTTGTTCACGGTAATACCGATGGAATCAAGCACATGCTCAGCTTCCTTACCTGTGATGTTCACACTGCGTGTGTCGATCAGCATCAAGTGGTTATCTGTACCACCAGATACGATGTTCAATCCTTCAGCGATCAGTGTTTCAGCCAGAACCTGTGCGTTTTTCACGACATTCTCAGCATACGTTTTGAACGATGGTTGCAAAGCTTCACCGAATGCTACCGCTTTGGAAGCGATCACGTGCATCAAAGGTCCACCTTGGGAACCTGGGAATACGGCTTTATCAATCGCTGCTGCCCACGCTTTGCGGCACAGAATCATACCACCACGAGGTCCACGCAGCGTTTTGTGTGTAGTTGTTGTTACGAAATGCGCATGTGGAACCGGGTTTGGATGCAAACCAGCAGCAACCAGTCCTGCGATGTGAGCCATGTCCACCATGAACAAAGCGCCTACATCATTGGCGATGGAAGCTAGCTTTTCAAAATCAATGGTACGCGGATATGCACTTGCACCTGCAACGATCAGACGAGGACGGTGTTTGAAAGCCGCTTTGCGTACTTCATCATAATCAATCAGGAATGTATCTTCCTGTACGCCGTATGCTACAAAGTTGTACAGCAAACCAGATGCGTTAACCGGGCTACCGTGTGTGAGGTGTCCACCATGGGCAAGGTTCATACCAAGTACAGTATCACCAGGTTTCAACGCTGCAAGATAAACTGCCATGTTCGCTTGTGCACCGGAGTGAGGTTGAACATTCACGTGTTCTGCTCCGAACAATTCTTTTGCACGATCACGCGCAATGTCTTCAACGATGTCCACATGCTCACAACCGCCATAGTAACGTTTACCTGGATATCCTTCAGCGTACTTGTTGGTCAGAACAGATCCCATTGCTTCGATTACTGCTTCACTTACGATGTTCTCGGATGCGATCAGTTCGATGTTGTTCTGTTGACGTTTCAGTTCAAGATTCATCGCTTCCAGTACTGCCGGGTCATTCTTGCGCAATTGTTCCATGATTAAATTCCTCCCAGGTATAAGTGAAGTTATAAAGTGAAACTAAAGTTTACACGAAAACGGCGAGTGCAACACCAATCTGAAGAAACGAAGTGGTCGCCTTTATCACCGGATTTCCCCTTTAAATAGGGAATTAAAAAATCTGGGGATAACAGCGATCGGAAGATGGTGATGCAATCAAAGTCAGAAGTGTAACCAATTAATCTCGCTTTATATGTTAGTCACAAAATGTCGAATCTGGTTGTTCTTCCATACGATACACCGCGCGTTCGCCGCCAATCAACTTCGGACGGGTCAACGCTGTGGTTACACGAGCATCTCCAACATAGCGAAGCGCTGTACGATAGGGTACGGCTACATGCCGGAGATGCATCCCAATCATCGTCTCCCCAATGTCCAGTCCCGCATGGGCCGGCACATGTTCAGCCAGGCATGGATCGGTCAGCGAACGATATGCTGCGGATGCCATTGAACCTCCGGCCTTGGGCACGGGTACTGCACCAACCTCGGTCAATCCAAGTCGAGTAAGCACAGAACGTTCCATTACCAGCGCACGGTTCAGATGCTCACAACATTGGAATACCGTGTCAAAACCGAACTCCTCCTGCACCTCGCGTATACCCGCAAGAAGCTGCTGCGCCACTTCAATGGCACCACTCGTACCAATCCGAGCGCCTGCGACTTCACTTGTGCTTGTACCGATCACAACGATCTGTCCAGGCCCAAGCTGTCCGGCAAGCGCCAGTTCATGCAGAATAGACGCGGTCTGTTCCTGCAATCCGGGTTGTTCCGAATCTAACTCTATAGTCATCCTATCATCGCCTCCCGATAAAATCATGCCCGCTGTCTCTTAGCTGTCCTTCGTATTCTTGCACGGCATCTCAGGTACTATTATAGCGAATAATCAGATGAAAGACGAAAAAAAGAGCAGTCTGCGGGTAACGCAGAATTGCTCTTTTGCCCAGGCGACCGGCCGTTTGTTCCGGTGCTCCATCGTGGTTATGCCCACTTCGTCGCCAGTTACACCGGATCCCTGTTTTCCCCTTCATCATAAAACAACCCGCGTCTAAAATCAACGGTTAATTTACATCACGTGTCCTATTTCTATAACCTGCCCCGCAGGATCAGAATTATCCCAGCTTATCCAAAAGCCGGTCCAATGCCGTCCGAATCTCAGCTGCAGCTATATTGTAATCATCACGACTTCCCCCAAACGGATCGGAGATGTCGAAACTTGGAATTCGTTGTCTAATCTCAATGGCTCGCTCACGCTCCGATGCCAGGATCTCTTGCCCAAGGGCACGTTTCATCTCAAGCGTTGCAAACAGGCTGTCCAACTCCTGAACATCACTTAATACCTGTTCATCATCCTCCACATATTCTTTCAATGTATAAGTTTTGTGGACTGAATCGGGAAAAACCTGCATGACATGTTGCTTATGACTCCGTGTTAACGTAAGAACCAGATCGGCCCAACCTACCAGGTTAGAGCTAAGCTGTGTGGAATGAGGTGGACCTTCAACGTTATGATCTCTCAAAACCGCTTCAGCATGTCGGGAAATCGGCATACCCGACGTTGCTGCCACCCCTGCGGAGCGAACCTCTACCTGAATGCCGCGCTCCGATGCCAGTTTTCGCAAAAGCCCCTCTGCCATGGGGCTGCGGCACGTATTTCCTGTACATACGAATAAAATATGTTTCATTGTGTTAGCCTCCCCATTTTACATATGATGCGAATGATATGATATCTCAAGTTTTATTCTAAAATATAAACAAAAGTCCAAACGCAAGCAAGATTGCGCCACCAATTGCTTCGCCGTAATCCCCGAGATTCTGGCTCACCCGACGGCCTAATAGCAGACCCATAACCGACATCACCCCGCCACACACACCGAAAGCAAGTACAGTTAAGATCAGATCACTGCTAAACATCCCTAAGGATACGCCAACGGAGAATGAATCCACACTTACGCTGAGGGAGAACAAAACAACGCCGAGCAGGGAACGGTGGTCCACCAGCTTTGTATCGCCTTCACGGAATGCATTCAGAATCATATGAGCACCCAGCAAAACAAGCAATCCACCTGCCGCATACGTCGTAATGTCACCGAGCAGGGAGCTGACGTATTTGCCCATATACATGCCGATGAGCGGCATGATGATATGAAATAGCGCCGTTACAATACTGATTCGCAATACATCCCGCAGCCGAATGCCCTTCATGCCAATTCCGATCCCGAGTGAGAACGCATCGAGGCCAAGCGCAATAGCCATGATCAAAATGGTTACCAACTGCCCTACATGGGCAGACACATCCCACATCCCCATACCCCCAAGTCACGTAAAGGTTCTTGTACACGATATGCGGACAAGGACCTAAACATGACCGATGAAAGGCAAACGGCGACGGATCTCTGGTCAGATGCTGGCTTTATAGAATCTTGATTTTGTTTTGGAAAAAGAGTGATTACTCTCCTGACTGTATGATCAGGAGAGGTTATAAGGGGCGCTGGTTGCCAACTTGTATGAGTTGGTTCCCCGCAGCCTTGAGCAGCCGATTCATGACGGCTGCTCCCAGCCCTTCGCGTGAGCAGGCTTCAGCCACAATATATGTGGCGCCTTGCTCATCGCAACTGCGCAGCGCGGCGTATAGCCGGCGCGCTGCTTCTTCCAGCTCGCTGGCGTCGCCCAGCGAGAACACGGCATCGGCGCGGTACTGCTCCGCGTGCTCGGCGAACGCCAGCACAGCGGTGCGCTCTCCGCGCTGCGCCGCCTCTGCGAGGGCGGCGCTGATCCAGGCCGCCACCGCTGCGGGCGGCCCCTCCACCACGCACAGCGCCCCTGCGGGTGCATAGTGCGTGTACTTCATGCCCGGCGAGCGCGGCGCCGGGCTACCCACGCCATCGGCCCCCTCCGCGAGTAGCGCGGGGTCCGTGGCGACACGGGCGGCAACGGCGGACAGTTGTTCCGCCGTAATGCCGCCAGGGCGCAGGATGGTGACGGTACCGTCGTCACCGACCTGCACAACCGTGGACTCGACACCTACCCCGGTGGGGCCGCCGTCCACAATGCCGCCGATGCGGCCATCCAGATCCTCGCGTACATGAGACGCGAGTGTCGGGCTTGGCCGCCCGGAGCGGTTGGCGCTTGGCGCAGCTACAGGGCATGCCGCCGCCGCGATCAACTGCAAGGCCACCGGATGGTCCGGCATGCGCACGGCCACCGTGTCCAGACCGGCGGTGACACGCGGCGACACCGCCCCCGGCCTAACCGGCAGCACCAGCGTCAGTGGTCCCGGCCAGAAGGCCGCCATCAGCGCTTCCGCCGTTTCATTCACTTCCGTGACCAGCGAATCCAACTGGTCACGGTGCGCGATATGCACAATCAGTGGATTGTCGGAAGGTCGGCCTTTGGAGACAAATACAGCCTCCACGGCTGCTGTGCTACGCGCATCGGCACCCAAGCCATAGACCGTCTCGGTCGGAAAGGCCACCGTCTGACCTTGACGAATGCAGGCTGCGGCAGCCTGCAAGTCGGCGAGCGCCTGTTGATCGGCGCTCCCCTTTTTCACATCCAACATTTCAATATTACCCAATCCGTGATCGTTCTCAGCGCTCACCAAGACGCGTACATCCCACATCTCAGTGACCAGCTCTCCCGGAGCTTTCATATCACGTTCTTCTCTATCATCCCTCATCTCAGAGGTGTGTTGCACTGGTTCGTTTTCTCTGCTCATATATCATCATTCCTAAACTTCAAGTAGGTTAGTTCATATCCATATTCAATATAAGAGGTTGTTCAAAAAGTACGCTTTTGATTACGATAGATGCCTAGCGGCATCATCAACGTCGAATATGAAATTCAGCCGAAATAAGCGGGGGCTTACGAAGTATGTTTCCGAAGGAAACATTTTGGTTGCTCACGTAATTTTCCTACGCTCCGCTACTCCATTTCTAGCTTCATTCCATCTTCTTGGTACTGAAAAACCAGACTTTTTGAACACGCACTATAAGTAATTATAACATACCTGTCCCAACTCGGATGCCCTTCAAACTTCGCCCGGAAATTCACCACTAATTCATATCAAAAGGGCAGCTCCCTGAATCGAAGTCGCCCTCTACTATATTATAAATACGTTGTTATGAGAACAATCCAGTTACCCAACTCCATAGTTTCACAGCCATATCCCACAGAAAGAATCTCGCTTCCGGTGTGTCTCCCTGCACAGATGCCTCGGCATCTCCTGGTTCAGTTGCTGCGGCTGATACGGTTGAAGGTTTCGCCAGTGCATCCCCGGTCCCTGCATCAATGAAGCACAACGGCGGGAACAACACACACCACCAGTTCTGACCTTTTCCTTCGCCCAGCGTAATCCGAACCGCTTCATAATCTCCGGCAGGATACACAGTGCCACCATATAGTTTGGTCGGGAACGGAACGGAACCCAGCTCCACCTGATACTCATAATTTAAACCGCGACTGGCCAGCTCTTCTCCTACTCTATTCTCAATCTCGGACAAATGCTCACGAATAACCTTGCGCGCTTCATCCAGACTTTGCGGATTCTCCAGTTCGGCTACCCACTCGCCCATCTGAGCAACGACAGCATCCCGAATCTCGCGTTTCACCAATTGATCTCCCGGTGCATCCGAGTTTGCTAGAATACGCAAGCGAATCGATTGTTCTGGAATTGCTGTGGCCGCCACAGCTGCATCCGTTTTCTGACCTTCCCACATCATGATAATCATCATAAGACATACAATAATAAGTCCAATTTGCTTTACAATTCGTCTGCTCATTCCGTTCTCCCCCTCGGCTCTCTGATCACGTTGCCTGCAACTCTCTCATGTCTATCAGTATGCCCGGTAGAGACGGAAGTAAACCTAGCATTTGCAATAAATCTACTAAATCGTTTCTATGATTTACACTTTCTCACCCATCATGTTAAAAAGGCTGATCCGCACCTGGTTACAGGGCAAATCAACCTCTTCATTCCTATAAACGATCACGTTATACGTCTCACCGCTTTACTTTTCACCTACACCGACTCAACAGTTACACAGCACTTTTCTCTTTCTTGAGCATATTCCATAAACGTTCCGACAACCGGGGTTGCTGCTCTCCCATCAGAAGTTCATCCTCCTCTTCTTGCCCGTACAACTTAATGCTCATGACTACACCGATGCAAGCCATATTAATAAGCAAAGAGGTGCCGCCGTAACTGATGAACGGTAACGTAATACCTGTGAGTGGCATCAGTCCGAGGAACGCCCCCACGTTCTCAAACACCTGATACAACAACATTCCGATAATACCTACAATGATGACGGGTCCCGCGCGATCTCTACATGCCAGAGCAATCAGCACCATGCGGTGGATCAGGATAAAGTACAACAGAATCAGTACGGATGCACCAACAAACCCAAACTCCTCTGCGATCACAACAAAAATGGAATCAGAATACGTATAGGGGACTCGTCCACTCTGAACGGATGTTCCTTGCAAATAACCTTTGCCGATGATGCCCCCTGAACCGATGGCTAAACCTGCATTTTTCGTATGCCAGGAAGCCTTTGAGGTAGCCTTTTCCGGTACAAGCCAGGGATCAATCCGCTCCGCCCAATGCTCACGTTTTATCTTCTCAAGAAAAGTGAATACTTCATCATGGTAGAAGGTATAGGCTTTGACAAAACCAAAGAACGCCACTCCCACAATCGCCAGTGCAATCAATGCGTGCTTCAGCCTCATATTCCCGATCCAGAATACCGCAGCCAGAATCACCACATACCCCAGCGCATTCCCCAAATCATTCTGAGCCATAACAAGGGCAAACGGAATAAACGCCCAACAGCCAATCGGCACAATATCTCTCCAAAATTTCAGCGTGCCTCGTTGTCTCTTCACGATCAAATGGGCGAGAAACAAAATCAGAATCATCTTGAACAACTCTGCCGGTTGAAAAGAAAAGTTTTCGCCCAGCTTCAGCCAACCGTTGGCGTTATTGATTGAACTTCCCAGGACATTGGCCAAGATCAGTAGTATGATCCCCAAGCCATACAAATAAAACGCATATTTCACGTATAACTTATAATTTACAAGCCCGATCACAAGCACCGCAATGAACCCGGCCACATAGAAATACATCGTTTTGACATGATGATTCGCCAAGTTGGCATCTGTCTGCGTTCCGCTATAAATCGCAAATACACTAATAATCATGAGCAACAGCATTACAAAAAGAATAACACCGTCCATCTTTTTCAACATTCTCAACATGACTCTGTCCATCCCCCTGAAATCTAGCATTCTATGATTTCCAATTGAACTCAATATTACCATTGTATATAATTGGATAATAAAATGGAAATCAGGGTCGTTTCAGGTTAAAAAACGAACTATTCAACGGCCTGAATTACGCCGTAAAAACAATAAAAACCCCAAAACATCCACCCAATGTAACTTGGGTTGGTCTGTTCCAGGGTTCTATAGTTATCTAGCTTATATACATAAATCTGACGTGCTATTTCACGGTTTGACTCAGAAACGTTATTGCTCCTGCTGGGACGGCTTGCGTCTTAGCAATTTTCTCACCAGATCCGTAATACTCGGTTGTTCCGCAGAGCCAAGAATATCCTCATTCTCTTCCGTGTGGACCTTAATACTCATCACAAGACCCATGCTGATCATGTTGATCATAATGGAGGTACCACCCGAACTGATAAACGGCAGCGTAATCCCTGTCAACGGCATCAGACCAATGAATGGACCAATATTAACAAAGATCTGGTAAAGCAGCATCGCTATGATCCCAACAATGAGATAAGGCCCCGCGCGATCCTTACACTCCAGTGCAATCAGCACCAGCCTGTGAATCAGGATAAAGTACAGGAGAAGCAGTACCGAGGCACCGATGAAACCAAATTCTTCCCCAATCTGCACAAAGATGGAGTCAGCATAGGCCAGCGGCACCCGATTTGACTGAATCGTCGTGCCTTCCATATAACCTTTGCCTGTAATCCCACCAGAACCAATTGCAAGCTTTGCATTATACGTCTGCCAGAGTACATCTCTTGAGGTCAGCTCTGGTACAAGCCAAGGATCAAAACGATCCGCCCAGTGCGAACGTCCAATGTCATTCAGGAATTTAACAATCTCATCATGGTAATGAATATACGCCTGTGTACCACCGATAAAAGCAGCCACTGCGATCATAAAGCCAATGAGGGCATGCGTAAATTTAATGTTACCAATCCACAGTAGGCCCACAAGAATGACTACATAGCTTAATGCATTTCCCAAGTCATTTTGAAGCAATACGAGTAGTAACGGCGGCAGAACACAGAGCGAAATCGGAATAACGTCACGTCCAAAATAGAGCGGACGGTTCTTCTTTCGGGCCAAAAAGGCCGATAAAAACACAATCAGGCATAACTTGAACAATTCAGCAGGTTGCAAACTGACCCCGAAGATGGACAGCCAACCTTTTGCACCATAATACTCCTTACCAAAGAACATAACGAATATGAGCAGGAGCATCCCCACGCCATAGATATATAAATAATTTTTGATTATGAATTTATAGTTGATCATCGACATCCCAAAAAAGACTACGAAGCCCAAAATATAAAAGATCACTGCGCTTTTCGGGAGTCCCTCCAGCTTTGGACGACCAAACGTTGTACTGTAAATCGATAAAATACTGATACCCATCAGAATAACGAGTATAAAGACAATAGAATAGTCTATCTTTTTAAATTTGTGCAGCATGTAATTATGTTCCCCCAAGCATTCAGAAATCTTCGGTATATCTCATTGTAGAGGATTTCACGGCAAAAAGAAAACCCGCGGAACCTTACATTTTCGTCACCTGTTCCGAAGTACGAACACCCAGGACATGCCGCTCGATTCCGGCAAGGTCCGGTACAATGATAATTTCCGGCCAATGTCCCGCCGTTTCAAGCAAAGCTGCGATGTCGCGAGCCTGCCCTTGGCCCAGCTCAAAACCAATGATCTGCGGCGGCGCAGGCAACAGCGCCAACTGCTCCAGCATGATACGGTACGGTGCAAGCCCGTCCGGACCGCCGTCCAATGCCATGCGCGGCTCATGATCGCGCACCTCTTGCTGTAACCCGGCGATATCAGCCGCCGGGATGTATGGCGGGTTGGACACCAGGATGTCCACCCGTGCCCCGGCGAACGGGGCCAGCAGATCGCCTTCACGGAAGTCGATCTGTACGCCGTTCGCGGCCGCGTTCCGCGCGGCCACTTGCAGGGCAGCCGCCGAGAGATCCCCGGCGCCTACCTGCCAGCGCGGGCGCAGTGAAGCCATCGTCACCGCGATGGCACCACTGCCCGTGCCAATATCGACGGCGAGCGGAGCGCCGTCAGGAAACACGCGGTCGGCTTCGCGCAGCACAGCCTCGACCAACAGCTCAGTCTCCGGCCGCGGAATCAGTACGGCCGGCGTGACCTCGAACGGCAGCCCATAGAATTCCTGGCTGCCGATAATGTATTGCGCCGGCTCACCCGCAGCCTTGCGCGTGACGGCGTCCTCCCAGCTGCTGCGATGCTCGCTGGGAAAAGGCTCCGGCTGCATCATGTAATACGCGGCGCCATAAACGCCGAGTACATGTTCCAACAGCAGCCGGGCATTGTTTTGCGGCTCGTACACGCCGCACTTCTCCAAAAAAGAGGAAGCCTCAACGAAGGCTTCCCGACAGCTCTGTTCCGGCGTCATGACAAACTGCGCGCGGGTCACAGATTATTCTCCTCTATCCATCAACTCGGTCTGCTGAGCAATCGTCAGTGCAGACAAGATATCTTCAATCTCCCCGTTCATGATCTGATCCAGCTTGTGCATCGTCAGACCGATACGGTGATCCGTCACACGGCTTTGCGGGAAGTTGTACGTACGAATACGCTCACTACGGTCGCCCGTTCCCACTTTACTTTTCCGCTCAACAGAGATCTTTGCTTCCTCTTCCATACGTTTCATATCGAAAATACGTGTACGCAGAACCTGCAACGCTTTTTCCTTGTTGGAGTTCTGTGATTTTCCATCCTGACATGTCGCCACAATTCCCGTTGGAACGTGCGTTACCCGTACTGCGGATTTCGTCGTATTAACCGATTGTCCACCGGCACCACTGGAACAGAACGTATCAACACGGATGTCTTTGTCATGAATTTCAATATCAAAATCTTCGGCTTCAGGCATAACCGCAACCGTTGAAGTTGACGTATGAATACGTCCGCCGGATTCAGTTGTTGGAATACGCTGCACACGGTGTGCGCCGCTTTCGTATTTCATTTTGCTGTAAGCGCCACGTCCGTTGATCAGGAAAACAACCTCTTTGAATCCACCGAGATCATTTGTGTTAACGTCCATCAGCTCTACACGCCAGCCTTGTGCATCTGCATAACGTGTGTACATCCGATACAGATCTGCTGCAAACAACGCTGCTTCATCTCCACCAGCTGCTCCGCGAATCTCAACAATAACGTTTTTGTCGTCATTCGGATCTTTTGGCAGCATGAGTACACGAATCAATTCGTCCAATTCCTTCTGGCGAGTGCTCAGTTCGTCAATTTCCATTTTGACCATTTCGCGCATCTCATCATCCAGTTTCTCACCCTGCATTTCCTTGGCAGCTTCGAGATCCTGACTTACCTGTTTGTATTCATTGTACGCTTCATAAGTTGGTTGCAGATCGGATTGTTCTTTGGAGTATTCCCGCAACTTTTTGTTGTCACTTGCCACATCCGGGTCACACAAAAGCTCGCTCAACTTGTCATAACGGTCGGCTAACGCCTGTAATTTATCCAACATGTATAGTCACCTCACACATTATTTTGTCCATGCAAATATCGTTTTTAATAATTATTTCGGTTTCATTATTCATAACATCTATAATCTATATTCCACAACGCACAGGATTCTCACCGAATCCCCTGACTGCAGCATGTATTCACATTCCTGTATGATCGACGTATAACATCGCTACAACGTCATCAAATCCTTTACTTTTAAAGTGAAATCAAGAAATCGCGTACCCTGTATGAAACTCGCTTAAGCTCATCTGTTCAAGCGCGAATTTTAACGTGGTATACGACTCTTAATTATAGCATATTCTTATGGTTCTGAATAGTAACTGTTCCGCATGCGGATGAACTAATTTTTGGTGCTGCGAAATACAAAATGAAATTGTTGTTCGATGTTGTTCCGAAATGTAAAATAAACAAAAGCCACGATGCGCTAACATCGTGACTTCTCTAACAAAGGCCGGTGGGCGACCACGGCGAATTTCAATCAAACGAATGAAAAACCACCGGATTGCAAGGCGACCAACCTAATCCCAATGTTTTTTCTTGTTCCTCATCTGCAAAACTCTAAGTCAAAGACCCCACGAACTTCACGAGAAGGTCGCAGGGTCATGTTATTGAATCTACATATAAACGTGTAACAACCTATACGTTGAAACGGAAGTGCATAACGTCACCGTCATTTACAACGTACTCTTTACCTTCAAGACGAAGTTGTCCGCGCTCTTTGGCACCGTTCATGGAACCCGCTGAAACCAGATCGTCGTAGGAAACCACTTCTGCACGGATGAATCCACGTTCGAAGTCGGTGTGAATGACACCCGCTGCGCCAGGTGCTTTGGTACCTTTACGGATTGTCCACGCACGAACTTCCTGCACACCTGCTGTGAAGTATGTGTACAGACCGAGCAATTTGTAAGCCGCTTTGATCAACAGGTTCAGACCGGAATCCTCGATACCGAGTTCTTCCAGGAACATTTGTTTATCTTCGCCTTCCAGCTCAGAAATCTCTTCTTCAACCTTTGCACTGATCGGCACCACTTCTGCGTTTTCAGCAGCTGCGAATTCTCTTACTTTTTGCACGTAAGCATTGTTCGCCACGTCGCCGATTTCGTCCTCAGCTACATTGGCTGCGTACAGAACAGGCTTCAGGGTAAGCAAGTGCAGATCGCGCACGATCAGAAGCTCATCATCCGTAAGTTCCATGCTACGTGCCGGCTTGTCATCGTACAGAACAGCCTTCACTCTCTCCAATACTTCTACTTCTTGAGAGGCAGTCTTGTTGCCGCCCTTCATGTTTTTCTTGGAGCGATCGATTTTCTTCTCAACACTCTCGATATCGGCCAGGATCAGCTCCAGATTGATTGTCTGGATGTCGCTTACCGGGTCAATTTTGCCATCGACGTGTGTAATGTTCTCATCTACAAAGCAACGTACCACGTGTACAATCGCATCTACCTCACGAATGTGGGCAAGGAACTTGTTACCGAGACCTTCGCCTTTGCTCGCACCGCGAACAAGACCAGCGATATCTACAAACTCAAACGCCGTTGGTACTGTTTTCTTAGGTACAACGAGTTCTGTCAGTTTGTCCAGACGCTCATCTGGTACTTCAACGATCCCCACGTTAGGGTCAATTGTACAGAACGGATAGTTTGCCGATTCGGCACCTGCTTGTGTAATTGCGTTAAACAACGTAGATTTTCCGACGTTCGGAAGCCCTACAATTCCTGCTTTCAAAGCCATGTATATGACAACTCCTCATTGATTACTTGTTCGGTATGGATAATCCTATACATTATATATGACAAACCTCAAGGCATCAAGGAACTTCGCCAATTCGACCAGAGTCCCTTCCGCTTCCCGAAATCCCCAGTTAATGCTGATAATTCGTTTTGCGCAGATCTTAAGTTTGGCCTATATTATCCGTTTTTAGATTTACCCTCTGATTTCCTTGTACATCGTCAGGTCCGTTACCTCATATCCCATCTTGCGATACAGGCTGCTCGCCCGCACATTATGTCCAAACACATGCAAACCAATGCGATCCACGCCAAGACTCAAGGCCGTCTGTTCAAGCGCCTGCATCGTCTCTGTTCCGTATCCCTTACCACGGTGTGCTTCTTCAACCACAATATCCAGCAAAAAAGCATCTTTTCCACGACGATTATCCGTGATATTAAACCAGATATACCCTACATTGCCGTCCACAGGATGCACCAGATTGTAGAGATACGCTCCGGGTGTGTTCAAGCCTTCTGGCAGATAACGTTCATAAGATTCCTCCGCCAGTTGCTGTGCCTCTTCCTCAGCCCAGGTACCCGCTTCTACTTTTTCTTCTGCAAAATCCTTAATCGATCGAATGCGAAAACTCGCATAATCTTCCTGATTCATTGGAGAAAGTTCCAAGTTATTCCCCTCCTTATTTCGAGTGATCTTGATTATGTATGATCTCTGTGCAGCCCTTTTTGCACTACTAGTATCTTATTGTATCCTTTTCTCCTATTAAGCGCATGAAGTTATTCTGACGATTCGAACTTCAATTTTCATATTCATCCATTTTATTTATAACTTTTGATCTCTTCCCATCGTTTATACCTCATGAAGGAAAGGAGTGGATCATATTGAACACACGTCGCCGATTCTCCAAAAAGAAAACAATTATCTTATCCGCTATCATACTCGGAATCGCCATAGTCGCTTTTATGAGCTTTCTGAATGCAGTGGATCCCTTTCGCCACTTAAGGATCACGATCTACAATCAGTCCGACTATGACCTCACCCATATTCAGGCTAGTCTAGTTCAAGGCGACAACTCATTTAACAACAATGAGAGTGGCTCCATCTACATATTCAAAAAAGATATTCCCAGCGGAGCAAACGTGAAATTCGCTCCGCAACTGAAACGTTCCGGGGAGGGGGCCGTCTCCTTGGCGTTTACGGACAGCCGCGGAAAAACCTATAACAAAACAGTTTGCGGTTATACCGAATACTTGTCCGGCAATTCCTACGTCACTGTAACCAATGAGAATGTCACCGTGAAAGAGGAATGTATGTAATAATTCGACAACACGATCATGTAAGTAATTGAAACATTATTACATAACACTGAATAAGGAGGAAATTACATTGTTATTCAACATAATTTTAGGTGCAGGCGTAGCTTTGTCCATATTACTTTCTGCACATCCAGCTAGTGCTGTTGATTTAGAGGATAGAGTGCAAGATGCTCTCACTACTTCTCCAATCACTATGGAGAACACTGAGGATTCGATTATCAATCCAATGGATGTACAGCTTATCAGACCATTCAATTACAGCAGTTACAATGCGTACGAAAAATCATTCACATTGGTTCCTGACAATGGGGAAGATGCAGATGTTTGGATTCAAAACAATAGTACGGATACTATTTATGCCAAACTTACTGTGGGCAATCTTTCCTCCATTGATATTCCAATCAAGAAAGGGACTCAAAAAACAACAAGAATAGGTGTCATAGGCACAACAAACGTCAAAGTTTATATCTATAGTTCAACAGGTCATAAAATGGATATGAATATCAGCGCCCGACAATTTTAATATTATAAATAGTGTAGAGGATACTTCTTAATGAAGTATCCTCTACACTATTTTTGTTCCAGATTATATAGAAGCAATACGAGTAGACTCAAAATATATAATTAAATAACTCCTAATGAAGTTTATATCATCTTCATTTCAACCCCGGTCTAACGCCGTTCCACCAGACGTGACGTCTGCTTCAAATCCTCAATCCGACCTGCGCCAATACCAAACATCACGGTACGAAGTTCAAACTCAACCTGTTCCAGCCGCTCATTCAGCGCATCATCGGAAGCTACTGCGGATTCGAGCAGAGATCGACCGAAACCAGCGAGATCTGCACCGAGCGCGAGGGCTTTGGCCGCATCCACGCCAGTGTACAGTCCACCGCTGCCAATCAGGGAACCAGTAGGATTCAGCGCTCGTACTTCCTGAATACATTCCGCTGTCGGAATACCCCAGTCGGCAAAAGCTTCAGCTGCGGCTCGGCGTACCGGGTTATTGTTGCGGTACTTCTCCACCTGTACCCAGCTTGTACCTCCAGCCCCGGCCACATCGATAAACGCGACACCTGCTTCATATAGGCGTTGAGCCGTCACACCATCGATGCCAAAACCTACTTCTTTCACACCAACAGGTACGTCTAGCTCACGACACAAGTTTTCAATCCGTTGAAATAATCCACTGAAGTTGGTGTTACCTTCCGGCTGGAAAACTTCCTGCAAGGTGTTCAGGTGAAGCACGAGCATGTCCGCACCCGCAATATCTACAGCACGCTGGAAATCAGCCGTGGTGAACCCATAGTTCAGCTGCACCGCGCCCAGGTTGGCAATGACCGGGATGTCCGGTGCCCAGCGCCGCACATCGAAGGTACTTGCCAGTTCCGGCTGCTCCACGGCAGCCCGGATTGAACCTACGCCGAGCGCCCAGCCTCTGGCGTTTGCTACTCGAGCGAGGCGCTCATTGATGGCGCCCGTTGTTTTGCTTCCACCCGTCATCGAACTGATGAGCAAGGGTGTACGTACTTTTTTACCAATAAACGAAGTCTCCAGATGCACCTCTTCAAAATCCAGTTCCGGCAGTGGGTGATGACGAAACGCAAACCGCTCCATACCGCTGGTTACCCCTTCTCCTGCCACATTCTCCTCAAGACAGAGGCGCACGTGCTCTAGCTTCCGTTCTCCCGTAGCCACTTCGGGAAGCAGCCGTTCGCCGGCTCGCTCTTGTTCATTCATGATGAGACCTCCTATGTGAGAATCGTGCGGATCGACAGGATAACCTGCCCGTTCCTTACTTCTATGTATATACGTCTTTTGCAAAAGACAAAAACATTAATCCTATAAGCATTACAGCTCAGCAGTTTAACTCTATCCAGTATAACGTTCCAAACCGGCTATTGAAAGGATGCCCCGACACCAAATGTCTCACTTAAATCCCGGAGCACCACTATCTCATACCTACTCAACAGCACGGATCATCCGTAGCAGCTTCAAAGTTAATTAGCAGAGACGATACACACGCACATGGATCAACAAAACACATTTTCACTCCATCATCTGCACAACAAACTTATCTCAAGATTTCCGATGCCAATTGCTCACCAACAAGCTGTCCGGACAACGTCACTATCGGGGTTCCGCCGCCTGGATGTGTCGTTCCGCCGACGTACCAGAGTCCTTGTACATCTTTGCTTCGGTTGCCTGGTCGCATAAAGGTCTGCTTCACCGAGTTGGACGAGATGCCGTAGATCGACCCTTGATGCGCCAAGGTATCCCGTTCAATATCTCGCGGTGTGTACCGGATCAGCACATCAGATTCATTCAACCCGGTGATTCCCCGTCCTGCCAACTGTTCCAGCACAAACGCTCCATAACGTTCCGTCTGTTGCTCCCAATTCCATGAATCCGACAAGTAGGGAGCATTGACCAGAATGAACAGGTTACTGGCTCCCGCCGGAGCCATGCCCGCTTCCGAATAACCGGAATAACAGATGTAGATCGTCGGATCTTCGGGCATTTTACGGTCACGGAAAATATGGTCGAACTCCGGTTCATACCGTTCCGGGAAAAAAACCGTATGATGCAGCAGTGCATCATATTGCCTTCGCACACCTGCCAGCGTCACAAATCCCGAGATGGATGGTTCATATTTCTGTATGCGCGCATTGTTCATCTCTTTCCGATGTTCCGGTGCGAGCAGCAGTCGATTCACGCTAAGCACATCTCCATTGGCAACGACCTGATCGGCTTCCCGAAAGCCTTGATCCGTGTCTACACCTGCCACTTTACCATTCCGAACAACAATCTGCCGGACCTCTGTGCCGGTAATGATCTGTACACCTTTTTCCCGAGCCAGCCGGGTCATTCCTTCGATCAGTTGATAGGTTCCACCTTTGACCCCGTAGATGCCGACTTCTGCTTCCACATGCCCCATCATGGCAAAGATCGAAGGCGATTGATACGGCGATGATCCCACATAGGTCGCGTACCGTCCGAACATAGCCAGCGTATGCGGATGTCGGAAATACGAGCGCAGCAACTTATCCAGCTTCACCGTTGGCCGCACGCGGAGCAGGCTGCGCAGCATTTGGAGATTGTATTTGTCAAAAGGAGACAGCAGCAACTTACCCAGAAAATGACGATTGGCTTCCGCATACAGTGCAGCAGACTCATCCATAAATGCATCATAACGAGCCGCATCCTCCGGACTGTACGCTGCGATCTGCTCCTTCATCCACCCGCGATTGCCTGACAAATCTACCACTGTGCCATCTGCAAATACATTACGCGTGCGCGGCTCTAGCTCATATAACTGTACGTAATCTTCCATTGCTACACCCGCATGGTCGAAGACTGAACGAAAGGTCGATGGCATCGTGATTGTGCTCGGTCCCCGGTCAAAATGATACCCGTCCCGCACAAAATGCTGTAGCTTGCCACCTACGTGTTGCTGCCGTTCCAGAATGGTCACCTGCACATCTTGTGAAGCCAGTCGTATTGCACACGACAGACCTCCAAATCCTGCACCGATTATAATGACGTTACCTCTCAACTGTACCGCCTACCTTTCCATACATACCCCTTGCCGGAGCGGCCTGCCTGCCAGGAAGCGAATCCGATGGCAATGACACAGGCCATGCTGACCGGTTGCAGAAGGGCAAGCCACCAGGGTTGTCCGCCAGCATGATCCGCTACTCTTTTCACAGCCATACCTAATAATGTTCCTAACAATCCATACAGAATGGACATCGAACTGCCCATAAGGAGTCCAAAAATCAAGCCTAGCGGGGGCACAATATACATCAGTGTATACATTAACATCGTGCCAAGCAGGAGCACGTCTTTGCGCCCCATACCTTCGTACATGTTTTTCTTATATCCGTTCCATACTTCTGCACCGTTCTGATACATGCGGGTATTCGTTACGTCATGCACGTCGGTCAGCATCACCGGATGACCTGCACGCTTGACTGCTTTGGCGAGACTCATATCATCCACCAGATGTGCCTGAATGGCAGCATGACCACCGGAAGCCTCGTAACTGGAGCGATGAATCAGCAAAAAAGCCCCCGTAGCGGCCACAAACATCGGACTGGATGATCTGCGTATCATGAAAATGGGCAGATGACTGATGATGGTGAAGACCATCATGGGCACAACAAGCTTTTCCATCCACGTCTTTGTTACCTGATAAGGAAAACCGGTTATAAGCCCCCCGCTCTGCTCACACCCTGCCGCAAGCGTCTGCCGAATGGCACTTGGCTCCAGACGCACATCCGCATCCACGAACATATACCATTCTCCCTTGGCCTCCTGAACCAGCCTGTGACACGCATGGGATTTCCCCATCCAGCCTTCGGGAAGATCAACGCCATGCAGCAAACGCACACGTGCATCCCGATCCGCAATCGCTTGTACCATGGCCGCTGTCTCATCTTCGGAGCGATCATCCAGCACCATTACTTCCATCCGGAATCCCGTTGTATCGCTCGCGAGCACACTTTCCAGACATCCTTCGATATGTAGTCTTTCATTTCTGGCTGGAATCAGCACCGAGACCAGCAGGTCTGGTGGTTGTATCTTGTCTGTTCGGAATGAACGTACTTTGGACAGACAGGAGACATTCCATAGAGCGAACAGCAACTGTACGCCCAATATGCAGGTAAGCACAATCCAGAAGATTTCAGATGCATTCATGCTAACGGTTCACCCGCTTTCGTGCCGCATCGTATTTTTCACTTGTCGAACGTACATGACGAATCAGTGGAATCGCATCTGGCAAACTTCCCTGCCCCATCCGTATAAGCTCTGATCTATGATCGTCTAACTGCTGTTCCAGCACATGGCCGAGTCTGGCGGCAATCTCTTCACTCTTCAATGCCTTCCAGTCTTCCATCACAGCTGGGCCCGCCTGCATCGATATTTCCGGTAAATCATGCTGGACCATCCCATGACACAAGGTTACCGGTACGGCGATGGCATTTGGAGAACGACGAAGCAACAATCCGATGCCTGGACGGAACTGAATTGGTCTGGCCTCCTGATGCAGAATTTCTCCTTGGGGAAAAATCCAGACCCTTTTACCTGAATCCAATAATTCACTGGTGTACTGTAGAGAGGTCCGAATACCGGACGCACTCTCCTTATTGATCGAATACGCACCCAATTTACGAAAAAAAGCATATTGCTGAAGCTGTTGCTCCTCCATCATCACATAATGATCACCCCGCGATGTCTGCCTGGCCGCATGATAGAGCAGCAGACCATCCCACCAGGAGCTGTGGTTCATGAAATAGATCACGGGACGAGTCGGTTCAATCGGGGAGTTGTCCCTGATGTCCACCTGCGGGTCCAGTGACCCTGTGAGCGTGAAGGAGCGGAAGCGCCGACGTAGCAGATAATAGTGATTGTATAAGGCAAAAATACGATTAAACGGTTTTGATTTTACGGCGCGAATCATAGAGCCAGCTCCCTTCGGCAAGAAGCACACCAGCAATGGCGATGATAAAACTGCCTGTAATCCCTTCCTTTAGAGCAAGCAGGCCGAACAGAAGAATAAACAGCTGATACAACCATTTCGCACGCAGCAACGAGCTACGGTCATTAGGCATGGCCGGAAGGAAGAGGGACAGGAATGCACCCATGATAAACCAGCTTATGTAATTGGTCCACGGAACACCGTAGAACCCCCCTGGAGCTTGCCACTCCCAGAATCCTCTTGCATGCGCAACAGGGTCGAGCACCAGATCAAGTACAATAGCCCAGAACCCGGTCTTCACTGCTCGAAGCAGTCTGCCAGTCCACGTTGAACCACCGCCACTTAACAGCGCCGAGTTACCCACCACTGCGATCCAGGCGAAACCCAGCGTAACTGGCACACTGAACAGATGAATCCCGAAGAAGTCTGAGTAAGCATACTCACCAAAGGGCCAATGCGTATGCACTCCTACCCACTCTACACCCATACCTCCAAGCCAGATAATCACAGAGGATATCCAGAGTCCGGGTTTCAGCCAGATGACTGACTGGTCGGACAGGCCTGTCCGATTACGCCCTTGATAGATCAGATCCAGCACATACAATGCGTAGAAGATTAGAAATAAACCATTTGAAAAAGATAATACGTCAGGCACACCGATCGTTAGCATCAAGGTTGCTCCAATGACATACCACGCCCAGTAAAGCCACTGGATCATCAGGATACCGCCGTTCGGGAAGCTTGATAGGCCAGCATCGGGTAACGTTTCACAATCGCACCCAGCATCTCCAGTTTCAATTCATCGCTAACATATGCCCGCTTGGTATATACGTCATAGTCGTTGCGTTCAACGGCGTGTAGAATGGTGGAGTAAAAGGCTGCTGCCAGCTCGATGGAAAATGCACTTTCCGTTGGGTACGTATCCAGACGATCCATGCCAATACGGAACCAGTTCAATGCTGCAGCTTTTAATTCATGAACAATGGCAATAAAACGTTCGTCCACGATTCCGTCTTCAAAGTCCTGCTCGGTGTAACCATGCTTCTCCATAAGCTCCAGCGGAACATACCGGCGCACTCTGGCCCGATCTTCACCAACATCCCGAATAATATTGACGATCTGCATTCCTTTACCCAAAGCAATCCCGTTCATCGCTACTTCTGCGCCGTTATCATCTCTCAATACAGGCAACAACATCTCGCCTACGGTTCCGGCCACCAGATAACAATAATGCTCCAGTTCCTGCATCGTTGTATAATGCGTTACTTTAAGATCCGTGAGCTGCCCTTCCATCTGACGGAAAAATGGCCCCTTATCCAGATGAGGAAAACTGTTGAACAACCATCTCAGTGCTGGCCAGATAAAATGTCCTTCCGCGTCGTCCAACTGATCAAACAAATCATGGATCTCGTGAATCGTATAGGGCGAATGTTCCGGCTCGTCTACACTGTCATCAATCATGCGGCAGAAGGCATAAATGACATATACCGCTTCCCGACGTGGACTTGGCAGCCCTCTAAAGGCCTGATAAAAAGAGGAAGAACCCTTTTGCATCAACTCTTCACACCTGCTCAAAATCGCTTCATTCATGTTCCCATCTCCTTCATGAGTTGATTGACGGCCATCCGTGCACTCTGCATTACAATCGGCACTCCGCCACCTGGATGTACAGATGCTCCTGCGGCATATAATCCCTTTATATTAGGGAATGGTTTGGGTTGCGGTCGGTATACACCGGACTGGAACAATACAGGTGCTATACCAAAGCTTCCGCCCCCATAGAGCCCGTCTCGCTCTGCGTCAGCGGGTGTACGTACCTTTTTCCACTTGATCGCTGCACGAAGTCCCGGGAATCCTCGTTGCTCCGCTTCTTCCAGTACACGTTCTGCCAATGCTTCACTCTCCTGATCCCAGTCGACACCTTCGGCATCTGGTACGGGAATGAGGAAATATAATACACTCTGTCCTTGAGGCGCTGCAGTTTCATCCAATGCGACCGGATTAAATACGTAAAATGAGGACTTTGCCGGAATGCGTCGCTGATTGAACACTTCCTGCAAACTGCCTTCAAGACTCGGTGGCAGGAAGAACTGGTGCGTCGTTGCATCTTCCCAGGTTTTGTCCACGCCCACATAGAGCAATACACATCCGGAAGAGGGACGATACGGTTTTCTTTTACGTGCTACCTCTGGTGATTGTCCAAGCAAACCTGATAGATGGGGGAAATCACCATTGTAGATAACTGCATCCACATTTTCTGCGCCTGCTGCCGTTTCTATACCTTCACACACACCATTTTTAATCTTGAGTCCGCTCACTTCCGAATTCAGCACGACACGTCCACCACGTGATATCAGTTCCTGTTCCAGTATGGCTGGCAATGCTGCATATCCGCCTTTGACCATCCAGATGCCATATTCATGCTCTGCGTAAGGCAAAAGGGAATAGATACCTGGCGTTCCAAACGGTGATCCACCGATGTATAAACTTTGCAGAGAGTACGCATCAAGCAATTCCTCATGCTCAAAATAATCGCCTACTGCTTTCCGGACACTTTTGTGTGCACGCAATCTGCCCATGAGTGACATGAGCGAAGGGGTGAAGAAATCCCTTTTGCGCGGAAAAGCCCTTTCCAGAAACGCTGCCCTGCCTGCCGGAAACAACGTGTCCATATCTTTCATGAATCGTGTGAATCCCCGGCTCTCTCCCGGGAACAAACGCTCAATCTCCGCCGTCTGCTCTTCACGTGAGGTCATCTTGGTCATGACACGACCACTGTGGTAGTGGACTCTGTATAACGGATCACAGCGAAGTAACTCAATCTTCGAACGATCTACGCCTGCCTCCTCCATGATGCCAAGTAACATCTCCGGCAGCAGTACGATCGTTGGCCCCTGATCGATCCGATACTCGCCTTCCTGCTCATATCCAATGCGTCCGCCAACGCGGGAACCCCGTTCATACACGGTGACATCCCAGCCTTGACGGTTCAATAACAGTGCCGAAGTGAGTCCGCCGATCCCTGCGCCTACAATAGCGGCCCGCTTCATGAATGCCCTCTGGCTTCTGCCGTCTTCACATAAGAGGATGGCTTGGAACGTGTGCGTGCGTCCTCTTCCTGAATCAGTCTGACACTGATCCGTGCCGATTCGAAAATCGTGGGCAACCCGCTGCCCGGATGTGTTCCGCCGCCTACCAGCCATACACTTTTCAACTCTTCAAACTGGTTATGGGGACGCAGATACATCATCTGACCCAGGTTATGTGCCATATTAAACGTTGCTCCGCGATACACATCTAGTTCAGTCTCCCAATCAAGTGGAGTGAACAGCATACATTCCTCAATACGGCTGCGTATGTCTGCCAGCTCAGGAATGCCTTCCATTCGTTTCATCATGGCCTCCTGCACATTCTCCCGTTCTGCCTCCCAATCAATGTCTGCGGTAAGGTTAGGCGTAGGCATAAGAACATACAAAGCGGATTTCCCTTCCGGTGCCAGCGTCGAATCAAGTCTGGAAGGGTTATGAATATATAGAGATGGATCGGCTGATAACATTTTATGCTTTGTAATCTCATCAACGTTTAACCGGTAGTCCTCGGGAAAATAGATCGAGTGATGCGGCAGGTCCACATCACCATCCACGCCCAGATACAGCATTGCTGTAGAGCAGGAATACTTTTTGCGTTTCATTTTCTCCGGGGTATATTTCTTAAGCACGCCTGGTTCAAACAGATGGTTAACCGCATATGCAAAGTCGGCGTTCACCACCACATGGTCTGCTTCGATGCGTTCACCGTTCTCAAGCAACACACCTTCTGCACGACCATTGCGGACGATGACCTGTTTCACCGGGGTGGAAGTATGTATGCGTCCTCCGTGTTCTTCCACGACATCGGCCATGGCTTGGAAGATCCGATTCACGCCGCCAATGGGGTGGAACAATCCGTAGTGATGCTCAATAAACGATAATATGGTAAAGGTGCCCGGACAATCCCAGGCAGACATGCCAAGGTATTTGGATTGAAATGTAAATGCCCAGCGCAGACGCTCGTCTGTAAAATAGCGGGACAAGATTCCATAGACTGTATTGTGTACATCAAGCTTAGGTAGAGCTGTTACCGCATCCTTGCGTAGATAGTCAGTCAACTTGCCAAAAGGACGACGGAGCAGAGGCATAACTTTGCCAAACTTCACTTCTTCTTCTTGCATGAACCGAAGGTAATTGTCTTCATTGCCCGGAAACAATTCCTTAATCTGTGCAGCTGTATCTTCCCGATTACGAGAAGGCTTGAACACCTTGTCACCAAAGTTCAGTGCGTACAGCGGAGTTAGCTCTTTCATATCCACATAATCGGATAATTTGCGTCCCACCACATCGAACATCTCTTCGATCAGCTGTGGCATCATCAAAAATGTAGCACCCCGGTCGAATCGATATTCACCCAGTTCCAATCTGGCAGAACGCCCCCCGATGACTGGCTGTTTCTCATACACATCTACCTCGTACCCCTGACCGGACAATAACATCGCTGCTGCAAGTCCACCTGGACCTGCACCAATGACAGCTGCACGTTTGCGTTGTTGATTCGGTATCATGCCACTCACCTTTCTATGTAGGGAATTCCTATAGTTCTCAAGCCCCTAACCTATTATTAAACCGCCCAAGAACACTTTAAGCGGTAACTAGCAAAAACATTATACAAATATAATACAAATATTATACGAGCTTGTAAACCAAAAAATGACCCGTCGGTCAAAATACCTGGTAATCCATTTATAAACACAAAAAACACCCTTTGATCACTTTCGTCAAAGGATGTCCTTTATACACTAACCTATTCATATCATTTGAGATTATGTTTAATTATTGGCCTGTCCGAACCGTGCACCAGGTGATCGCTCGGAGAGATATTCACGCTCCATCCACGACTGCCAGTCCGCAGAACTCTCCGGCATAATCCATTGCGGATAACTCGCATGCTCTGCACGCTCATAGCCTTTACCTCCAAGTACAAAGCGAATATGCGGGAACTCGTTCATAATCCGCTCGACGAGCTGATCACATTTAACAAGAAGCCCTGGACTTGTGATCGACAGGCAGACCAACTTGATCTTTTGCTCCCGAATAATCGGGAAGATGCCTTCTTCTGGCGTGTTCGCACCGAGATACAGTACTTCCGCTCCATTTTTGCGCATAAAGAGAGAGAACAGCAGCAATCCGACCTGATGATGCTCCCCTTCCGGACACAACGCCAGAACTTTGGGCAGATGCGGATAGATCGGGAACAGATGGAAAAACTGATAAAACCGCTGTGATATCAGCTGTGTCATGAAGTGTTCCTGAGCCACCGAAGCCCTACCTTGCTCCCATGCATCTCCAACCCGGACCAGAATGGGCACCAACACATGATAGAACATCGAGTCATACCCATACATGGTGAACCCAAAATCAATCAAACCATTGGCACGTTCACCCTGAAAGTTGTAGAGCGAGTCATAGATCTGATCTGCCATGCGTGCGTAGGCTTCTTCCATCGTAGGCACCGGAGCCATGATCGGCGTGGGCACAGCCTCGGGCGGATTTAATTTGTTTACTTTCAACATCCGTACCGCTTCCGAAATATTGGTCTGATGTAGCTCAACCTGTTCTTTCAACCAGCGCAGATCCGCAACATTCTCTTCGGTATACATTCGATAACCCGATTCCGTCCGCTCAGGGGTGACCGCACTATACCGATTCTCCCAAGCCCGGAGCGTCACCGTCGGGATACCGAGCATGGCAGCGACTTGTTTGATGGAATACACCTTATTACCCACTTTCTTTCCTAAATGTCCAGATTTCAAAGGTTATATCATTGGTTCCCCGTCCTTGTCAGGCATATGAAAACCCTAACATTCTACAAAAATAATACACTCATTATACACAACGCTCAGACACCTGTCGATTGCATACTGCCATTTTTGCCATATGCATTTTAACGCTACAGTCGTTATGCTAGCGGGTTCTCCTGCGTCAACGTTATCATCCGTGTGGTAATAGAAGTCAGCAAGTACAGAAGGGGGAGTCCACCGTTGGCCTCATTACGCCGCCATACATCAGACCGCAAGTCTTCACGCGGCAAAATTCCATACATACGAACAGGACTTGTCCTATTGGTCCTATGGCTCATCGCCGTCATGCTCTATCAGACCTACAAACCATTACCAGCGGGCATTTCCTATGAAAGTCCAGAATACCGTGTGGATCAAGTCGAGTTCCTGCACGACCTCACTTATCCTTCCTCCGACGGACAGATGGAGCACGAACAGCAGATTTTCCAGCGCATGATGCAAATTGTGGAGGAAGCAGAGCAGTTTGTCCTGGTGGATATGTTTTTGTTCAATAATTATCAACACAAGGGACAGAACTTTCCTCCCGTGAGTACTGAATTCACCGAAGCGCTGGTCACCAAAAAAAATCAGCATCCTGATATGGACATCTGGTTCATTACAGATGAAGTAAATACCAACTATAACTCAGCACCCAATCCGTTGCTGGAACAAATGAAACAAGCAGGCATTCATGTGGTCATCACGGATGTGGACCCTTTGCGTGATTCAACTCCAGTGTACTCTGCGGTCTGGCGGACCTTCTTCCAATGGTTTGGCCAATCCGGAGATGGCTGGATCAAAAACCTCATGGCCACGGATGGTCCGGATGTAACGGTCCGTTCCTATCTCAAGCTGCTCAACGTGAAAGCAAATCATCGCAAAGTTGTTGTTAGTGAGAAGACGGCGATTGTCTCTTCTGGCAATATTCATGATGCGAGTGCCTACCACTCGAATATTGCATTTGAAGTAACAGGTCCAATCATTGGCGATATTCTTCAGTCCGAGCAAGCTGTTCTCGACATCTCAGGCGGAGGCAAGGTTCCTGCCTACACAGCTCCTTCCTCGAATTCAAACACGGGAGATTTGCGAATACGTTATTTAACTGAAGGCAAAGTGAATGACGCTGTACTCCATGAGATCAATCAAGCTGGCAAAGGTGACACCTTATGGATGGGCATGTTCTATGTGGCCTCTCCGAAAGTATTGGAAGCCCTGCTGGAAGCGGCAAAACGAGGAACCGAGATCCGGCTTGTACTAGATCCAAATGAAAATGCTTTTGGTCAGGAAAAGATCGGCATTCCGAACCGTCCTGTCGCTGCTGAATTGCATGATAAATCGGACGGTAAAATTCAGATCCGCTGGTATAACACCACCAAGGAGCAATACCATACCAAGATGATCTATCTTGCCAAAGCAACCGGAGATCATATTGTCCTCGGGGGTTCAACCAATTTCACCCCCCGAAACATGAATGACTACAATCTGGAGAATGATCTATGGGTTGCTGCACCTCCAGACAATAAGTTCACACTCGATATCGCGAATTATTTTGAGCGCATATGGAATAATAATGATGCCGAGTTCACGTTAGACCTGGATGAGTTCCAGGAGAAGACTACGTTTTTGAAAGGTATCCTATATAAGCTGCAACTGATTCTGGGTCTTACGACCTTTTGATCAGAAACCACATCCATACCTGTTATATCCGCCTGTACTCACTGTGCAGGCGGATATTTTCATCTTGACAGGTGATGTAAAGTGTGGAAATATAATTACCTAACGACCGTTAGGAAGGTGATTGAATGACTGCACAATCCATTCGGGATGCAGCCCTGTTCCATTTTGCCAGAGATGGCTATGAGGGAGCTTCTCTGAGAGCAATTGCTGATGAAGTCGGGATTAAAAAACCGTCCATATATGCGCATTTCAGCTGCAAGGATGACTTGTTTTTACACACACTGGACTTTGCATTTCACGAGGTAACACGGCACACACTGGAATATTTCCGCGATCATGCGGATCTGCCATTGGAGCAGAGGCTGAAAGGCTTGCTGATCTGGTTCGAACAAGAATACAATGCCCATGCTTCGGCTCGATTGATGTTGCGTAATTGTTTCTACCCACCACTTTCCCTGTATGGCGAAGTGATGGATCAAGTGTATCCGTTTATCGATGGTATGGAACGCGCACTGACTCGTCTGCTGCAAAGGGCAATGCGTAATGGAGATATTCCAGCCATTCCCGCAGAACAAGCCGCCATTGCATTCATGACGCTCCTCGACGGCATTACCGTGGAGATTATCTATGGAAGTTCCCGTCGGTATAAGAGACGGTTGGAAGCATCCTGGCCTGTATTTTGGCATGGCATTCATCATTTGAACGACGAGGCACACAGCGTTGTGCCGGAAGGAGATTCAACAACATGAACCGCAACTGGTTATATGTATTTATCGGCGGAATTATTGAGATTGTCTGGGTAAGCGGGCTGAAACATGCCTCGAATGCCTGGGAGTGGACTTTAACGGGGATTGCCATCGTGATCAGCTTTGGACTGATCATTGCCGCTTCCAAAAGGTTGCCTGTGGGTACGGTGTATGCCGTCTTTACGGGAATTGGTACGGCGGGTACCGTCCTGACGGAAATGGTATTGTTCGGTGAACCGTTCCGCTTGGCCAAAGTATTGCTTATCGGGTTGCTGCTCTGCGGCGTAATCGGACTGAAGCTGGTTACGGATCAGCAAGAAGCCAAAGGAGGTACAGTATAATGGCTTGGATGGCAATTGTAGGTGCAGGGATATGTGAAATTTTCGGCGTAATCGGTATTAATGGTGCTTCCACCAAGAAAGGATGGCCATACATCGTACTTATGCTGGTGTCGTTTGTGTTCAGCTTCTCGCTCTTGTCCTACGCCATGACGTCCATTCCCATGGGCACAGCATATGCCGTGTGGACGGGGATCGGGACGGTCGGCAGTACGTTAACAGGCATGTTCCTGTTCGGTGAACGGAAAGAAGCGAAGCGTATCCTGTTTATCGCGATGATTTTGGTGGCAGCTGTTGGGCTGAAACTCATCACGTAACGAAAGTAAAATGAAGTTATACTTTATATCTCCGATTGCAGTCCCACTTTCCAATCTCCGTTATCGTGTAATTCTTAGCTTCCATTATGATACTATTAAATTCTGTAATATAAAAAAGACGACTTCGATCAGAAAGTCGTCTTTTTTGGGGAATGATATAAATAGGGAACCTCTTTATACTTTGCCACGTAAGAAAGGATGTCGTAATCATGAGAAAATTATTGGCACGCATGGGCTCTTATACAGGGTATACCCTTCTGATCGGCATGGCCATTTTCTATCTCATCGCTCTAGTCGCCATTATTATACTCGCCTTGTACGCCTTCACTGGAGGAAACTAACTTAAACGTTCTTGATACCTTATCCCTATCGTACATACAGGCTGCACTTTGTTACTTGCCGTCTCTCCTTCCCTTTGATCAGCCACTTTTCCCAATATACATTTTCCAATTTACTCCCATTTGAATTCCTTTAACCAGATCGTTTATACTTATTTTGACCTTAAAGTCAATTCAAGAACTCACAAGTTCCCTGATGAGGTGAAAGTATCGTTAATGAACCCTATACATGAGATGAATGAGAAGAAAAAACTCATCATTACTACAGCACTCAAGCTATTCTCGGCCAAAGGCAGTGCCGCAACCTCCATGCAGGAGATTGCTGAGATATGCGGGATGTCCAAGGGAAGCCTTTACCTTATATTCAAATCCAAAGAGGAATTGGAAGACAGCACGATGGAGTACTGTTTATTTACGCTCATAGACGAACTATCCCAGATCGAACATGAAGCTGACCTTACTCCGAGAGAACGTTCACACAAACAGATTGAGACACTGCTCGGCCATGTGTCCGAGCTAAAGGAATTTTTACGTGTGCAAATGCAAAGCATGATGATGAATGATGAGCCACATCGCAAGGAAAAATGCAACCCACAGCATAAAGATCTGGAGGTCCTTACACTACACGGTTTCAAGGACAAACTGGAAGATATGTACGGACCGGAGATTGAACCCTATACGATAGATCTTATTTTGCTAATACAGGGTCTGTTCCTCTCCTACGTTAAGATCTGGTTTACGGAAATGCCTTCCCTTACCGTCTCCAAAATGGCAACCAATATGCTACAGATGATTGATTATGCAGCTTACGGTTTGCTCGATCATCGCCCTGCGCCTTTGATTTTGTTGGAAGACTGGCCCGCATGGAGTAGTGATCCAAACACAGACTCCACTGTGATGCGTCATCCCATTCACATTATTAAGCAAATGCAGGATATCGCTGGTTCCGATTTGCCATCAGGGCAAACAAAGAATGATGTGCTTGAAACCATCGCCATTCTCAGACAGGAGATGATGGAATTTACGCCTAGGCGTGCCATCATTCTTGGCATGATGCACAATTTGGAGAGCGTATCTGCCATCAAACCTTTGCACTCTGAGCTTAAGCACAGTCTGGATGCCAAGTATAGCCGGTTTATTCAGGCTGACTCGTCACACATATAAACAGGAGAAACAGAGAGGAGAAGAAACCATCGTATGAAAGGTATTATTAATTTTTCACTGAACAACAAGTTTGCGATTTGGATTCTGACGATTATCATCTCTTTCGCAGGTTTGTACAGCGGATTGACGATGAAACAAGAGACAATCCCAAACATCAACGTACCGTTTCTGAATGTCACTGCCATTGATCCGGGGGCTGCACCGGAGGGAATTGTTGAGGATGTCACGAAGCCGCTGGAAGTAAAACTACGTAATGTAGATGGCGTGAAGACAGTTACCTCCACTTCCATGGAGAACGCAGCATCGATCACACTCGAATTTGATTATGGAACAGATCTGACCAACGCAACTGCAACCGTTCGTGAGGCACTGAATGAAGTTCAATTGCCTGACAGCGTGCAGAAGCCTACCATTTCCAAGTTCAGCATTAACTCTTTCCCGGTTGTATCTCTGAGCCTGTCCGACAAGGACGGCGGTGACCTGGAACAATTGACACGACTGGTTGAATCGGATATTCAGCCTGCACTCGAAGATATTGACGGTGTAGCTCAGGTCCAGGTGTCCGGTCAATATGTGAAAGAAGTTCAATTGAAGTTTGACCAAGCCAAAATGGCCGAGCTGGGCCTGACCGAAGATACGGTAAACGGCATCGTTCAGGGTTCATCCATTCGTGTGCCCCTTGGACTGTTTGAACTGGATAAATCCCAGAAAGCCGTTGTCGTAGATGGAAACATCATCGACATCGATGATCTGAAAAACCTTGCCATTCCAGTTGTACCCAGCGGTGCCGGAGCTTCCGCAGGCAATGGTTCAAACGCATCCCCACAAGGCTCTGGAGCACCAACTGGTGAAGCAGGTCAAGGTACCGCTCCAAGTGCTTCACAAGGAACGGACCAAGCCGCTGGTGGTAATGCCAGTGTGGGTAGCCCTTCAGGTGCTGCCAACGCATCTGGTATCCCGACAGTGAAATTAAGTGAACTTGCCAAGATCGAAGTCATCGGTCAAGCGGAATCCATTTCCCGGACAGACGGCAAGGAATCGATTGGTATTTCCATTGTAAAATCCAACGATGCCAACACGGTTGATGTCGTTAACGCAGTCAAAGATAAAGCGGAAGAGTTGCAATCGCAGTTCAAAAATGCTGATTTGACTGTATTGCTTGACCAAGGTAAGCCGATTCAGGACTCCGTGAACACGATGTTGGGCAAAGCCGTTTTTGGCGCCTTGTTTGCCATCCTGATCATCCTGCTCTTCCTGCGTAATATTCGTTCAACCATTATCTCCATTATCTCGATCCCGCTCTCCTTGCTCATGGCATTGACTGCTCTCAATATGATGGATATTACTTTGAACATGATGACGCTGGGTGCGATGACAGTTGCCATCGGACGGGTTGTCGATGACTCCATCGTTGTTATCGAGAACATCTACCGCAGGTTAACACTCAAAGGTGAGAAACTGAAAGGCCGTGAACTAGTCCGCGAAGCAACTCGCGAGATGTTTGTGCCAATCCTTTCTTCCACGATCGTAACTATTGCGGTATTCCTGCCACTGGCATTGGTAAGCGGTATGGTCGGTGAGTTATTCACGCCATTTGCACTGACCATGGTATTCGCTTTGCTGGCATCCCTGATCGTTGCCATTACCATTGTGCCGATGCTTGCGCACACCCTGTTCCGTGGAGGGTTGAAGAACAAACAGAATCACGAAGAAAAACCAGGCAAAATGGCGGAAGGTTACAAACGCCTGCTGAACTGGACTCTGTCACACAAACTCATCACGGTCAGTATTGCAGTGATCCTGCTGGTCGGCAGTTTGTTCCTGTACCCGTTCATCGGTGCAAGCTTCTTGCCAGAACAACAGGATAAATACGTGACTATTACGTACAGCCCACAAACCGGAGCTTTGCGTGAAGATGTCGAAAAAGAAGCACTCGTTGCCGAGAAGTGGTTGCTGGAACAACCAGGTCTGGAGAAAATGCAATATTCCATCGGCGGCACGAACCCACTGAGCAGTATGGGTGGCGGTGGCGGAAACTCGGCTCTATTCTATATCGAATATAACGAAGATACGAAAGACTTTACCAAAGTGAAGGAACAGCTTGTAGAAGGTCTGAAGAAAGAAGTTACCGTAGGTACCTGGAATGAGCTCGACATGTCCGGCGGTCTGGGTGGTAGCGGCCTGAGCCTCTCCATCTATGGCGATAATGTAGAGCAACTTAAACCTGTATCGGATGAAATTCTGAAACTGGTTGAAGCGGATAAGGATAATTTTGAAAAAGCAGATACAACACTTGCTGACACCTACGGGCAGTATACGCTCGTGGCGGATCAGGAGAAATTGAGTTCCCTGGGCCTGACTGCAGGCCAACTGGCGATGACGCTGAGCCCGGCACGGGAACGTCCTGTGCTTACGGAAGTCGATATCGATAACAAAACGTACAAAGTATATGTAGAGACAGACAACAAAACATTCAGCAGTATTAAAGAAATTGAGGATGAAACCGTCACTTCACCGCTTGGCATCGAAGTACCAATCAAAGATGTTGCCAAAGTAGAAGAAGGTACGTCCCCGAACTCCATCATGCAAATTGATGGTAAAGTTGTCGTACAAGTCACAGCCAACATCCTGGCTTCGGATGTAACGAAAGCTTCGAGTAACCTACAGGCTGAGATCGACAAGCTGGATCTGCCTGATGGCGTTGAAGTGAAGTTTGGCGGTACAACCGAACAGATTAATGATACCTTTACTCAACTGGGTCTCGCCATGCTGGCGGCCATCGCCATTGTATACTTCGTGCTCGTTGTTACATTCGGCGGCGGATTGGCACCATTCGCAATCCTGTTCTCCCTGCCATTTACGGTCATTGGTATTATGGTAGGTCTGTTCATCGCTGGTGGTACGCTCGACGTCTCGGCCATGATGGGTGGACTGATGCTCATCGGTATCGTGGTCACCAACGCTATCGTGTTGATCGACCGTGTTATTCACAAGGAAAAAGAGGGTATGCCTACCCGTGAAGCCTTGCTGGAAGCCGGTGCAACACGTCTGCGTCCAATTCTGATGACCGCTCTCGCAACCATCGGTGCCCTCTTGCCACTGGTAACGGGTCTCGAAGAGAGTGCGGGTATCATCTCCAAAGGACTCGGAATTACCGTAATCGGTGGTCTGATCAGCTCCACGCTGCTCACGCTGGTTATCGTACCGATTGTGTATGAGTTCCTGATGAAATTTAAAAAGAAAAGAATCGAAGATTAAGAAGTCGTTGATTGTACTCATGTAACGGTTCGAGTACAACTTAAATGTAGACTATAATATTAGCTTCTCGCCCCTTAGCGTATATTGGAATGATTGAATTCCGATGTGATGTTAAGGGGCTTTTTTTTATTTAAGCATTTTGCATAAATCCCATGAGCGTCTTCCAATCAGCAAGATATAGATCGAAATGATTCTATTCGTCTATATCTTGTACCCGTGAGCGATTGGAATCGAATTATGCAAAATGCTGATGAAAATTCACACGAGACATAGACTGACATATAAATTCTTTATTTTAATCAAAATTACAAAAAGAACAGTCCCATTTGTCATTTGAAACAAATGAACGTTAGATTTCAGCCCATTGGCTGTAAATAGACTTATAATATGGATTAATTATGTAAGTTGACGGATTCCAGACTCCAGATAGATCACATGTTATTGGGGAAGGGCGGTGTTTGTGTGGGGGAGACAACGCTTCATATTCAAGTCAGAGACATGTTAAAACGTCCTGTGTTTCGCAAGGCGGAAGTTCTGGCCAGTGATCGTGCGCTGGAGCGGTATGTTCGCTGGGTTCATATCATGGAGGTTCCTGAGGTAGGGGACTTGCTCAATGGAGGGGAATTGGTTCTTACGACAGGCATTGGCTGGCAGGAAGGTGAGCAGCATGGCCTGTCTTTTTTGCATCAGTTAATTGCACGTGGGGCTGCTGGACTCTGTATGGAACTGGGGGATCACACCAAGTCGCAGCTCGGGGCTATGAAAGAAATTGCAGTAGCAGCTGATTTTCCGTTGATCTGGTTTCACGAACAAGTTCGTTATATCGATATTACGCAAGACCTGCATTTTACCTTGATTCGCAGTCATCAGCGGATGATCGCTGAACTCGATAGTCTCACCACCTCATTTAACCAACTTCTTCTGAATGGAGATGGCGTACAACCTCTGCTTCGATTATTGTCACGAACAACCGGATGTGCCGTGGCGTTATATCCACTTGAGGGGGAAGCGAGTAGCGTTCCCTATTGCTCTCCAGAGCAGCTGGAGACTCGTCGGCAGGATTGGTTTTTGCAGCGGGAACATTTGGCGGGGGAGGATATTCCGAATTTAATGCAGCTGTCAGATAACACATTGGATGTGATCAGCATGCCTGTTCAGGCGTTGGAGTATACCTTTGCTGACCTTGTGCTGATGCATCAAAAGCTGCCGGATCACGATTCAAATATATCAATCAAACCCTCAGATGAATTCGTCATTCAGGCACTGGAACGTTGCGCGGCCGCGATTGCCCAGGACTGGATGCGTACCAAATACATGGAAGAGAAACGCCGCTACAAAGAAGATATGTGGGTCATTGACTGGCTTAACGGACATCACTCCACGAAGGAAATCCATGAATATGTATCCACCGTTAATCCCCTTCTCGCAACGAGCAAAGCCACCATAATCTTATTCGACAGCAACCCCGCGTACACAGATAGCCTCAGACTTCAGAAGTTATTGATCCAACGCAACATCGTTGCCCGTTCCGTGTTCGCTCGGGAGAATTTCACCCTCTACAGCACCGTTCTAAACCACCAGATCATTCTTATCATTCTCGACCCACTACCTGGATCTCAGCGTAAAAGCAGTCTCTGGCGCTGCATCGAACAGCTGCAGCAGCACGAGCAGGAACAGACCCACTGCCTCTTCTCAGGCCTGATCGGTATCGGTCATAACTGCACGGACCTCTCCCGTCTCAAGGAGAGCCTGGAATCCGCGAAGGAGACACTGCGAATTCAGAAAGACATCGGTGTGATGCAACAGCCTTTTTACAGTAATCTTCATTGTTACCGCATCATCGCCAGTATGAAGCAGAGTGGGAATCTGGATGATTTCATCGAAGAATATTTGGGGCCGCTCATTCGTTACGATGTGGAGAAAGGAGGTCAGCTGCTGCGGACCCTCAAGCAATATTTGGTCCTGTGCTGCTCCAAGCAAGAGACGGCCACCGCTCTATATATCGTCAGACAGACACTGTATCACCGTTTGGACAAAATCGAAGCCCTTTTGGGAGAAGACTATATCCTCCCCGAGAAAAGGGTCGCGATCGAACTTGCCATCTACGCATATGAGTACGTACACGGCCCGATCGCATGAAAAGCTTCAGTATGGTCTACGCTCCCCGTTGCTCCTGAAGCTGGCGAATCAGGATGTGACTGAACCACTTCCGTCCAGACGCCGTGCCTACGTATTGCTCTTGTTTCTCTTCGGGAAGATCCGGGTGCCCCCATATGACGTGAGCACCCTCCAGATGTTCCCGTACCGCATAGATCCGATAACCCTGTGCAACCATTCGCTCTATGGCGATCCTCTCGGTCTCAAACACATCATGATCCGACATCAGCTTCTCCCTCCATTCACTGCCGTCACAGGATGTTTCATCGGTATGGGCGCGCCTGCATCATACTTGTTGCGCTTCACATATTGGCCTGCCCCTGCTGTTCCGGTATACTGCCGATCTCGAATGACATACTCCCCGCGGCACAACACCGTCACCGGACATCCCTGTACCTGCATACCTTCAAATGCACTGTAATCCACGTTCATATGATGCGTATCTGCCGAGATCACCCTGTTTACAGAGGGGTCAAAAATAACGATATCCGCGTCTGTCCCGACAGCGAGAGTCCCTTTCTGCGGAAATAGTCCAAATAACTTGCTCGCTCTTGTCGAACATAGATCAACCCACTGATTGAGCGTAATCCGCCCCTTGACTACACCTTCGGAATACAGAATGCTGAGACGATCTTCGATGACTGGCCCCCCGTTAGGAATTTTGCTAAAATCATCTTTGCCCAAGTCCTTCTGCCCTTTGAAATTAAACGAGCAATGATCGGAGCCAATCGTCTGCAACTGACCACTTTTCAATGCATTCCACAACAATTCCTGATGCGCTACTTCCCGCAGCGGAGGGGACCAGACATACTTTGCACCCTCAAAGTCCGGCTGATCCATGATCGATTGATCCAGTATCAAATACTGAGGACAGGTCTCCCCCCAGATCCGGTAGCCCATTTCACGCATACGCGCAATTTGCTCCACTGCTTCCGCACAGGTCACGTGCACGACATACAACTGTGAATCCGCAAGTGCAGCCAGACGCGCCGCACGCCCTGTTGCTTCTCCCTCCAGCATGGATGGACGAGTCAGCGCATGATGAATCGGCTCCGTGCGCCCTTCGGCGAGCGCCTGTCGAACCAGCAGGTCAATGACATCCCCGTTCTCGGCATGAACCATCACGAGTGCGCCGTACTCTTTTGCCTTTTGCAACGTCTGGAAGAGAATCCCGTCATCGGCCTGAAACTGGTTTTTATACGCCATGAACACCTTGAAGGATGACACACCCTCTTCTTCAATGATCTGCGGCAGTTCTTCTAACACCTGATCATTCATTTCGCCGATCATGAGATGGAAACCGTAGTCGATGGTTGCTTTACCCTCGGCTTTGGCATGCCACTCTTGGAGTGATTCGATTAAATGACGGCCTTTTTGTGTCAGACAGAAATCAATGATCGTTGTTGTACCGCCAAAAGCTGCTGCTGTCGTTCCCGTCGCAAAATCATCCGCCGTGACCGTTCCACCGAAGGGCATATCCAGATGCGTATGCGGATCGATCCCGCCCGGAATGACGTAACAACCCGCTGCATCCACAACCTCCGTTCGTTCGTCAGGCACCAGTCCGATGCCAATCTGTGTGATTTTACCCTTTTCGATCAAAATATCTGCTTCAAAAGTATCTGACGCTGTGACCAAAACACCGTTACGAATCAATTTGCGGGTACTCATGATATCGCCTCCTTGGTTGATTGATCTCTAACCGATTGCAGCATCGCAATCGCAGACTGACGTTCATTCCAGGTTACAGGTTCCTGCTCAGGTACAAGTTCAATCATCTCAATCGCCCCATCCACCGGGCAAACGATCGAACACAGATTACAGCCAACACAGTCCTCTTCCACCACTTCCAGATAGGAGCCGGACGGGTCGGTCAACATATCAATACATTGATGCGAGGTGTCCTCACAAGCAATATGGCATTTGTTGCAATTGATGCAGATATCGCGGTTGATGCGGGCGACGACTTTGTAGTTCAGATCAAGATTGCCCCAATCCGAGTAACGTGGAACCGTCTGACCTACCAGTTCTGCTACACTGCTCAGACCCTTTTCATCCAGATAATCGTTCAGCCCATCAATCATTTCCTCCACAATACGGAATCCATGATGCATCGCTGCGGTACATACCTGAACCCCTGTAGCGCCCATGAGCAGAAACTCTGCGGTATCCCGCCAATCAGATATGCCGCCTATGCCAGAGATCGGCACACCCACCTCCGGATTACGTGCACACTCCGCAACCATGTTCAGTGCAATTGGCTTCACAGCTGGGCCACAGTATCCACCATGCGCTCCTTTGCCGCCCACATGGGGCACGGTATTCCACGAATCCAGATCCACACCTGCCAGGGAGTTAATGGTATTGATCAGGGAGATCGCATCCGCGCCACCTCGTACAGCTGCCCGGGCTGTCGCCGTAATATCCGTGATATTCGGCGTGAGCTTCACAATCACCGGTGTGGTCGCCACTTCCTTCACCCACATCGTCTGTAGTTCGACCAGGTCAGGTTGCTGACCGGAGGCAGCTCCCATGCCACGTTCAGCCATACCATGCGGGCAACCAAAGTTCAGCTCCAGGCCGTCCACACCGACAGCCTCCACCTTTTTCACAATCTCATGCCACTTCTCTCGCGTAGGTTCCACCATCAGTGATGCCACAACCGCACGATCCGGGAATCGTTTCTTGGTCTCGACAATCTCCCGCAGATTCACTTCCAGCGGACGATCCGATATCAACTCAATATTATTAAACCCCGCCACCCGTTGCCCACCAAAATGGACTGCCGCGAAACGCGAGGATGTATTGATAATTGGCTCACCCAGTGTCTTCCACACCGCACCACCCCAGCCCGCCTCGAACGCACGCTGGACCTGATATCCCGTATTGGTTGGTGGTGCAGAAGCCAGCCAGAATGGATTGGGTGATCGAATACCTGCCAGATTAATGGATAAGTCAGCCATAACGATCCCTCCTTGGTGTTGTTTGAACATATTAGTTGTACTGGACATTTGGTCGCGCTCAGGATCTCTGCGTAGTAGTGGGGTTTCTGGATAACACCTAAATTCTAACGAACCGTACACCTCTTATTGGGCTCATTAGCGGCACTTTAAAAATCTAACGAATCGTAGAAAGCTTATTTGGCTGTAATCGCTCATTTCGGCTTCATTTCAACAGGTATTCGTCAAAATAAGACGTGTGAGATTTGTTAAATTTTCCAATCCTCGGTAATTGCCACTATAAGGTGTGTAGGGTTCGTTAGCGTGTCAGGTACACGAGAATTTGATGTACCCACACTTCTTGCTCAGATCTGATCCACACCTATATCACTCTAGCAGTCGCTTGCGCCCTCCCACCCTCGCCTCTCCTTGTATTCTCTCCTTACACCCTTTCATTGCACGGTTTCCGTGTACTCTCCACTGTTCCTTGTCTCGCTCACAACTCACGCCGTCTCTTCCACCTGTCCAGGTAATGCCTTCATGACTGCGGCGGCAGCCAGCTTACCCTGCTGTGCAGCCGAGACAACCATCGCCTCACCCTGGCCCTGACCAAAAATGACATCTCCTGCCGCATAGATCTGAGGGTGTGAGGTACGGTACGTATGCGGCTCGATCTCGACAACACCCCAGTGGTGACGCAGCCCAAACGCTTCGATTAATGGTAATAACCGATGCTGCCCAATCGCCCGGATGACCGTATCACATTCAATCATGAACTCCGATCCCTCCACAGGCACAGGCAATGCACGCCCACCTCCAGGCGGGGTAATCAACTCCATTTTCACGCATTCCACAGCTTGAACCCGACCGTTCTCGTCTCCAATGATTCGCTGCGGCATCGTAAACCAGCGGAACTCCACACCCTCCTGCTTGGCAAACGTATATTCAAACGCATACGCCGTCATCTGGCTTTCCCCGCGCCGATATAACATCTGCACCCGCTCGGCACCAAGACGTACCGAACAGGTTGCTGCATCTATCGCCGTATTGCCCGCGCCAATAACGGCGACCTTCAGACCATTCAGCGCGGGCGGAACACCTTGCTTGGTAGACTCCACCAGTTCAATCGCATCATAGACACCTTCCAATGTCTCCCCTTCAATGCCCAGCATAGGTACTGGACCCATGCCACAGGCCAGAATGACCGCTTCATGCTGCTCCAGCAACTGCGAAGCAGGGATATCCACACCAATACGCACCCCATAGCGGATCTGTACACCAAGTGCCTCCACCTGCTCCACTTCCCATAGCGCAACCGATTCGGGCAAACGGAAGGATACGATGCCGTACGTGTTCAGCCCCCCGCCTTTGGGTTTTGCTTCATAGATCGTCACCTCATATCCTGCACGCCCCAGTTCACGTGCTGCCGATAGTCCTGCTGGCCCCGCTCCCACAACAGCAACGGTTCTCCCATTGGCAGGTGCTGCCTGGAATAACGGCTCATTCTTCGCCCGCGCCCAGTCGGTGGCGTAACGCTGCAAGTCACCAATGCGAATCGGCTTCGACGATTCGTTCAGAACACATGCACCTTCACACAATTCCTCTGTGGGACAGACACGTGCGCAGCTGGCTCCAACCGGATTTGCATCCATGATGGTGCGGGCCGATCCTTTCAGGTGCCCTGTGGATATTTTGCTAATAAAAGAAGGGATATTAATGTCGGTTGGACAGGCTTTGATACAAGGTGCATCGTAACAGTACAGACAGCGGTTTGACTCCTCCATCGCTTCCTTGCCTGTCATGGCGGGTTTCATCTCGGCAAAACTACTCTCCCACCCATAATCGGATAACGTTGTTCCTGAGCTGTTCATCAATGTCATGCACCTCCTGAAGTTTGATCCGCGCAGCTTCCAGCTACTTTTACAGACTAACCAGATGTTCGTACGTTTCCGGCCTGCGATCTCGGTAGAACTGCCACACATTACGTACCTCACGAATCATCTCCGTATCCATCTGGCCAATGATGACCTCATCCTGATCCCGGCTGCCTATCGCTACCATTCTGCCTCGCGGGTCGACCAGGTACGACTGTCCATAAAATTCACCCATATTCCATGGCGCTTCCACGCCAACCCGGTTGATGGCCGCTACATAATAGCCGTTAGCTACCGCGTGAGCGGGCTGTTCCAGTTTCCACAGATATTCCGATGTACCCGAAACCGTAGCTGAAGGATTGAAAACAATCTCTGCCCCCGCCAACCCGAGCAATCGTGCCCCTTCCGGAAAATGACGATCATAACAGATGTACACGCCGACTCTGGCGTAGGCCGTATCAAATACCGGAAACCCAAGGTTACCTGGTTTGAAATAATACTTTTCCCAGAACCCATTCGTACCCTCACCTGCTTCCACATGTGGGATATGATGTTTGCGGTATTTTCCCAAATATGAACCATCCGCATCTATAACGGCTGCCGTATTGTAATACGAAGCAATGCCCTCCACCTCGTATACAGGTAAAATAATCACCACCGCAAGCTCCTTTGCCAGCTCCTGAAAACGTCTGGTCGTCGGTCCTTCCGGCACCGGTTCAGCGGATGCATACCATTTGGGATTCTGCTCTGTGCAAAAGTACGGCCCATAGAATACTTCCTGCAACCCGATGATCTTGGCGCCTCTTGCAGCAGCTTCACGGACCAGCGCAATGTGTTTCTGAACCGCAGCTTCTTTGTGTACCTCAACGGGAGCCGAACCTTCAATTTCATGAGAAGCCTGGATTAATCCGATGCTGATTTTGCTCATAACGTCACAACACCTCCTCGGGTAAAATGATTGGTTGGTTCACTCCACTACACATCCTCCGAATGGTGCGATATAACACTTCCGTGCCGAGTCCAATATCCTCCGGGGAGGAATATTCGCTGGGATGATGACTGATGCCGTCTTTGCTGCGGACAAAAATCATGCCATAATCACACACAAGCGAAAGGGCCAATGCATCATGGAACGGACCACTCATCAGCTCTGGCAAAGTAACCCCGATCTCTTCCGCGGATGAACGAATCACCGACATGATTGACTCTGCACAATACCGCGGCTCACTGTTCGTATCCTCTGTCAGCGAGTAGGTTAGACCATATCGGAAACTCACGTCATCCAAAATGTTCATCAATCGGGCTTCAAGCCGGTTCCTGCGCTCCATCTCCATGTCTCGTAAATCAACCGTGAAGCTGACTTCCTCCGGGATGATGTTACGCGAGTCTGGAAACACCCTCAGACTTCCCACCGTACCTACGGTTGGGACTTCCGGGTCTTCTCTCACCATATCGTCAAAAGCCGCAATGACTTTGGCGCTACCTACCAGAGCATCATGCCGCATTCCCATCGGAACGGAGCCGGCATGACCCGCCATGCCTTTCATCGTCACCGTAAGCCACAACGGACCCGAGATGCCCGTCACCAGACCTACTGGTGCATTCATCGCTTCCAGCACCGGCCCCTGCTCAATGTGCAACTCCAGATAACTGCCTATGGAACCTGGCGGATAGATCGCCTCTTCAAAATCCGAAGGAGAACAGCCAAAGGCTTCCAGTGCCTCCCGGCGGGTCACTCCATTTTTATCCTGCCGCTCCAGTTCGCCTTCTTCCAACTGACCCGTTATGCCACGTGAGCCGAAAAGGCCTTTGTTAAAACGGGAACCCTCTTCGTCGCAAAAGGCAATTATCTCAATTGACATTAGGGGCTGAATGCCATTTTCGATCAGGCATTGCACTGCTTCGAGCGCGCCTAGCACACCAATCGCTCCATCATATCGACCGCCATAAGGCTGAGAGTCGATGTGGGAACCAATCATGAGGAGCGGCAGCGCCTGATCCGCACCCTCCAGACGACCAATCAGATTACCGAAGGCATCAAGTCGTGTCGTCAGACCGGCATTTTCCATCCAGAGACGAACTTGTATGATGCCATCCATATCTTCCGGGGTCAGGGCAAGTCGGCAAACACCCGTCTCCGAGATTCGGCCAATCTGTGACAACTGCTCAATTCGCTCATTCAGCCGAAGCTGATTAATGAGTTTGCCTGTTGTGGTCTGCATCCTTCCTCGCCTCCTTGCGCTTATTTTCGCGTAATGATATGAAAATTTTCATTTTGCTTGCTAAACCGTAAACGCCTGTCGTACCTGTGTATGGCAACTAACCTGCGTCCAGACTACGTAGCGCAATGAGCAAACTTCCAGCGATCAGATCCAGCTCTTCCTCGGTGGTAACAAACGGCGGAGAGATCGTCAAAATGTTTGCAAACCCCGGTACGGTATCGCCGTTCTTGCCAATCAGGATGCCATCCCTTTTACAACTGGCGAGTACCTTCATTACTTTATCCGCCTCCGCAGGAGATCCGTCTGCTTCAATCAATTCAATGCCACAGGCGAATCCGAATGAACGGATATCCCCCACAATGGACAGCTCCAGTAGTGGCTCCAGCTTCTCACGAAGCAGATATCCCAGTTCTTCCGCCCGGCTGACCAGATTCTCTCGTTCCAGAATCTCCAGATTTGCCAGTGCCACCCGGCAGGACACCGGATTTCCGCCAAATGTATTCACATGGCGAAAATGGGCATCCGGTCCGGGTTCGCGGAACGTGTCATACAGATCGGCTCGCACGGCCGTTGCCGATAGCGGCGAATACGCACTGGTCATGCCTTTTGCCATCGTCACGATATCTGGCTGTACACCATAGTTCTGATGACCAAACTTCTGCCCGGAGCGACCAAAACCGCAGATTACCTCATCCACAATGAGCAGCACGCCATAGCGCTGACAGATCTCTTGCACGGTACGCATATAATCCGGCGGGGGCACAATCATGCCGCCTCCTGTAATCACTGGCTCCATAATTACTGCGGCAACCGTCTCAGGACCTTCCCAACGAATCACCTCTTCATAGATGGTTGCACATTCGAGTCCGCATCCATCCTTGTTTCGTCCAAACGGACAGCGGTAACAATACGGTGGTGGAACATGAGAGAAACCTACGCCGAGTGGCTCGTATTTGATCTTGCGGGCGGCTTGCCCGGTGGCGCCCAGCGCTCCCATGGAGTTACCGTGATAGGCACGGTGACGGGAGATGAATTTGTGCCGAGTAGGCTCACCATTCTGATGGTGGTACTGACGGGCTATTTTGAAAGCCACCTCATTCGCATCTGAACCTGAGTTGGAGAAGAATATTCGATACTCCCCCTCCAGCCATTCATTCAGCTTCTCCGCCAGCAAAATCGCCGGTTCGTGACTCTGCGTCATCGGGACATAAGCGAGTGCTTTCATCTGTTCGTAGGCACTCCTCGCAATCTCCTCACGGCCATGGCCCACATTCACACACCACAGTCCCGACATCGCATCCAAATAACGCGTACCATCCTGATCGGTGATCCAACTGCCCTCCCCGCTTACTGCAATCATCGGATGATCGTTATGAGGTGAGATGTGATGCCATACATATTTGCGATCCTTCTCCAGCCATTCTTCCTTCGTACCGCCAAGCGGCTGGGGCTGCTGATCTACAGAACTCATTCGTCATCCTCCTCCACGCGCTTATTTCACCGCTTCTTCATAGATGCTTTTCTCCAGCGCTTCATCCAGGTTGGCGGCTTTTTTGATCAAACCATAGTTCAGTGCAATATCCGCAGTTCGGGTAAACGACTCATCCACAAAGCTGCCGACTTGCTGCTCCGTAAATCCTTCCGGGCGAATCAGCTTTGCAATCTCTTCGAGCATCGTGACCTGATGTTCACGGGTGGTGCTGCCATCCGTCACATTACTCATCACGATATCCACCGTCTCATCCTGATTGTCGATGGCGTAATTCCAACCTTTCAGAATGGCACGGGTCACTTTAACCGCAAGCTCACGGTTGTTGTCTACCCAATCCTTCTTGGCAATCAGCGTATCCTCCAGCATCCCAACACCGGCATCTTCAATATTGAATACATCCAGATCGGATTCTTTCATCCCACTTTCCAGCACCACGTGAAATTCGTTATAGATCGTTGCCGTCGCCACATCTACCTGATCGTTGAAAAACTGATCCATCGTGAACCCCTGCTTCACCAGTTCAATATCTTTCTTCGGATCGAGTCCATTCTTCTCCATAAACGCGAGCACCTGAAACTGCTGACTGCCAAACCAGGTACTGACCTTCTTACCTTTCATCTGAGCCGGATCAGTAATGCCTAGGGACTTCTTGGCAATCAAACGATAACTGCTCTTCTGCGAGATCTGGGCGAGCGAGACGAGCGGCAGGCCATTATCCCGACTGACTAACAGACTGTCTACACCCGTAATGCCCACATCGGCCGCACCATTGACCACCTGCTGCTCTATCACGATATCCGGACCACCCGGAATAATCTCGGCATCAATGCCTTCATCTGCAAAAAAACCTTTTTCCTTCGCTGTATAGATCCCGGCAAACTGCGCCTGCGGCACCCATTTCAGTTGAATTTTCACTTTGGTTAAGGGTTGATCTGCTTCGCCCGCCCCTCCTGAACTCGCAGCAACAGGCTCAGCCGCCGGCTCGGACTTCGTAGAACATGCGCTCAGCATCGTAACAACCAACAGGACCAATACCAGCAAACCCGGCTTCAACGTTTTGTACATGTACAGAACAACCCCCTGTTTATATACGATTTATCAAGCATCAGTCCGTGTTCAAAAAGTCTACTTTTCAGTACCGTGGACTTTTTGAACAACCTCTATCAGGTATTACGATCTATGGATGGTTGATACCCTGATGTATGTTAGTGATCTGTGCGTGCACGATTCCACGGAATGAGTCGTTTTTCTGCCAGGACAACCGCTTCATACAACACAATGCCGAGCGCGGCGGCGATGACAATGCAGGACCAGGCCAAGGGCATGTTTGCCAGTCGAATCTGATCCGAGAGCAAGTACCCCAGCCCCTGGGAGGCGATGAAAAATTCACCCACAATGGCCCCGATAATACTGGTCGACATGTTGATCTTCAGACCGGCGAAGAGGGAAGGCAGCGCATGAGGCAGTCTCAGCTTCCAAAAAAACTGCATCCTGCTCGCGGCTAGACCACTCAGCAGATCACTGTACTGCGGCTGAATGGAAGTCAGTCCTTTGAACAGGCTGACGGCCATGGCGGCCATCGTAATCACCGTGACGACTGCAATACGAGACCAGATCTCATCACCAAACCAATTGTTCATAATCGGGGCAAGGGCCACGATCGGAACAGCATTAAGTGCAGACAGAACCGTAACCGCGGCCCTGCCGCTTGTTGGAAAGAACGATGCACCCGCTGCCGCCAGAGCACCCAACAATGAACCGAGCAAAAAGCCTCCCAGCATTTCGGTTCCGCTGTACATCGCATATCGAAAGAGCATATTGGCATTTTCCTGAATGGATGCCGCAATGGCGGAAGGCACGGGCAGTTGGTAGCTTTCCAACGAAAATATCCAATGAAACACCCTGAGCTGCCAGAGGGCGAGAAACAACACACCCGCACCCCAAGGAAGCATACTCAGCGCAACCGATCGTCCGCGAACGCCAGAGCCCAATCTGGCCTTTTCGGCTTGTCCCTGTTGTCCATGAATTTCCGAACCTGGAACAGTCGTCATCTGTGAACCAGAGAGGTTCGTAGCCGCGCCAGTTACAGCAGCAATGGCTACACCTTCATCCCGCTTCCGTTGCAAAACTCTACCTTCACTCATATGGCATCACCTCCTTTGGTCCTGAATTCAGGCTGCCAAGGGGTTAGCCAACGTTCAGCCAGACTGATGGCCAGATATGAGATCAGGCCAATGCCAATGCTAAGCATGATGGTTGCCCAGAACATGCCAACTTGGGCATGGCCGTAATATAACGAACTGACCATCAGGACGCCGAGCCCATCGGGGGCCCCCATCAATTCCACAACGATGGAGGAGGTCACCGCCAGCGGAGCAGCTATTTTCATACCGGAAAATAGTCCCGGCAGTGCAGAAGGCAGCAGACATTTGATATATCGTGCAGTCAATGAAGCTCCACAGGAACGCATAAGCTCCAAATGCTCTGGTGCTGCACTTTTCAATCCTTTTAACGTATGGATGATGATCGGGAAGAAAGTGACATACGCAGCCATAACAATCCGCGCCCACTCCGCGTTGTGGATGATGCCGTACACAATTGGTGCGAGACCAATAACCGGAACCATCTGTGAGGAGACAACATATGGCGATAACGTGCGCTCTAGCCAGACAGCCCCGCTCATGAGTAGAGCCAGACCCAGACCAAGCAACGTTCCCCCTCCAAAACCAATGGCTGCATTGCCAAACGTGACAGCCCCCTGCTCTGCGAGCGTACTCGAGTAACGAAACAAGGCTGCAAGGACTTCGTGCAGATAAGGAAGGCGAGACGCCGCCTGCTGAGGTGACAGGAACAGTTGGAGCATCCAGGCGATTCCTTCCCATAGCACCAATATGGCCATAATCCAGATGACAACCCAGGATCGATATCCCGGTTTAAAGAACCGCAGAGACATAAGATTCATCACGCTCCTCGTAGAAGCAGTTGCGAATGGTCGTGATCATGTGGTAGAAGGCTTCCGTTTCTCTCAGTTCACTATGACGTTCGGAAGGCAGATTGACGGAATGAATGGAATGTACTTGCCCCGGATGTGCCGAGAGCACGATGATCCGGTCGGACAGAAATACGGCTTCGGGGATGCTGTGTGTGACAAAGAGGAAGGTCTTGCCTGTTGAGCGCTTGATCTCAAGCAGCTCCAATTGAAGCTTTTCTTTCGTGAATTCGTCCAAGGCGGAAAAGGGTTCATCCATGAGCAGCAATGGCGGATCAAGTGCAAGTGCACGTGCAATGGATACACGTTGCTGCATCCCGCCACTGAGCTGCCATGGATAATGGTCTGCGAAGCGGGTTAACCCCACCATTTCAAGTAGTTCACCGCTAATGCGGCGGCACTCCTTCCGGCGGGTACCCAGCAGTTCCAAGGGCAATTCCACATTGTGACGAACGGTGCGCCAATCGAACAAGGCGGGTGTTTGGAAAACGATTCCAAACTGTCGCTGTAGTCGAGCTCGCTCAGGCTCCTGACCTGCAATGCGTACGGTGCCTGAGGTAGGTTGAAGTAGATCACCCACCAGCCGGAGCAAGGTCGACTTGCCACAGCCGGAAGGGCCCAGCAGAGAGACAAACTCATTGGACTGGATCTGGAATGTAACATCCGACAAGGCAGTCACTTGTTGTGTACCTGTACCAAAAACAACGGACACATGATCTACATCAATATGGCAGGCTTCGGGGACTGTGGCTGAGGATATGGAGGACATGGGCATTCTCCTTTGTGAGAAGTTGTTTTCATTGCACACCAAGGCTGAATGGGAGGTTTATATACACAAACGTAACAGGTTTTGCTTGTTAGATAATACTATATCGCTTTGGGCGGGGATTACATTATACAGTGTGTTTTGAGTATGGACCTGTTCATGTTACACAATGTAAAATGAGACGGATTCTCAGATACATACATGTGAGTTTTCTTCGTAGATAGCTAACATACATTTCACCTAACAAAAAGCGCACAATCATTTGTATTTATTGATTAAATATTCGGAAAATATGACATATCCCCTCGTATTCTTGTTCGTTTTCTTGTATAAAGATTGAATAGAGAATCCAGAAATCGGGGTGGTCATGATGTTTGATTGGCTGGGATGGAGAAAAGGATTGCCGCTGTGGCGATCGTATCGGTTGAACGCACATATGAAGGAAGATGTGGAACAGATTTTTGAGGGAATTGCCGAAACGAGACGGCAGCTTATGATGGACTGGGCAGATGAACAATGGAATCACCTGGATCGTTTGCTTCAACAGATACAGTCGGTCCGATTACAAGATGTATTACAAGGTTCACAGCAACGAAGTAAACTAGATACATGGTTTCAATCCAGTTATATTCGAGCCGTAGACAGTACGGAGCTATTTATGCTGAACGAACAGAATCAGGTGGTATTCTCTACATATAAGAAACATATTGGACAGATCTATGAAGATTACGAAGCTTTAATTGGACCAGGATTGAAATACTCCAGAGCAGATCGTCATGGCAAAAAATGCTTGTATGGTCCATATTCTGATCCACTGACGTTGGATATTGGTCCCCGCTCGTCCGCTTTTCACGATGATGTCACCTTGCTGTTTATCTCCCCAATCCTGCAGGAAGGTCGATATGTCGGTTCATTATGCAGCCGTGTTCCCGGGGATGTACTTGGTGACCTGATCCAACGAGAATCAGGTCATATCTATCCCGATTCCGGTGACAATTACCTCTTTATGGCTGAGTCGATATTACGGCCCCATCTGCAACCAGGCACCGCCTTGTCCCGAAGCCGCTTCGAGGATCGTACTTTTACACATGGGGAAAATCTCAAAGATGGTCTCACCACCGAATGGGGTATCGTTTCCGTTAAGGAGCATACCGAACTGGAACTCATGTTCACTGATCCATCGACCGGAGAACTACACCCCGGAGTAGCAAACACCATTCAGAATGGTTCCAATCTGTTTGTAGCTTTTCCCGGCTACTCGGATTATCGCCATATTTCTGTGATTGGCAAAGGCATCACCTTCCAGCTGCCACACTGTCCTGATCGCTGGGGCATGATGTGTGAAGGAGATCTGGAGGAAGTGTATCGGATACGAAGCATCGGCTGGCGCCAGTTCAAGCAGCACAGTCTCTTCACGCTTTTGTCAGGCGTTGCAGGAGCCGCCCTTGTCTATGCCCTCACTGGTAGTGGATGGGGCGCGGCAGCGATGGCAGCATTTAATGTGTTATTTGGATTCTTCACTGCATTACAGCTGCATCGCAGCCAATATCGACGAGTTCATGGAGACTTGCGTCGCATCAGCCGATTTATTCGAATTAACGCCGAAGGCAGGGGTGATCTGACCCAGCGCCTGAACACGTCTGCTTTTGCCCAAGATGAATCGGGTGAACTGGCGAAGTGGATCAACAACATGATTGATTCTCTGGAAGGCATTATGCTGAAGGTACAACTTGCCACGGTAGACGTTATGGATAATCAGTATCAGATGCGAACTTCAACAGAGACAACACAAGGTACGACTGAGCGCGTGAATTACAAGCTTGGTTCGATGATTCAGGCCATTCGCACCCAACTGGAAGATCTCGACCAGGCCAAGATCGCTGCTGATCACATGCGCATAACGCTGCAACAACTGGAGACCTCTGCAACTAAACAGATCGGCGTAGCCCAGCAGGAAGTGGAACGAATCGGCGACAAAATGACCCAAATCTCAGGAGCGGTGTCCGATACCAACCGTACCATCCTGTCCTTCATAGATACCATGAAAGAGATTTACCGTGCACTGGCTGTCATTGATGAAATTTCAGCTCAGACGAACCTGCTCGCTCTGAATGCTACAATTGAAGCCGCACGCGTGGGCGAACATGGCCAAGGGTTCTCGGTCGTGGCAGGGGAAATCCGCAAGCTAGCCGAGTTATCCCGCTCTTCAACTGAAAATATTCATCAGATTCTGGACCGAATCTCAACGGCAGCAGGAGCTGCATCTCAATTGATCACAGAGGGTGATCAGGTACTGGCTGAAGGAACAACACTGGTTCAGGCCGCTTCGCAACTTCTGCAAAATGCTACCGCTGAAGAACCTGAGCGCACACAAGTCGTGGATCAGGTGGTCATGCTGATGGAGAATATTGCTGCAATCAGCCATCAGAATCGGGCGACTTCTGCCGAGGTAGAAGCAGAGATGATGGAGCTGATCCGTGATATGTTGCAGGTTCAGCATTCTTCGCATAACGTGGAAGCCATTACGGTCTTTCTGCAACAACTCGTGGGACAATTCCATCTGAATCACCCCGCCAAAAATGCTGTCATCTGACGTCATCGTTGACGCGGATTGGAGAAATAGCTAAAATTTGATGCAACTGTTCCTTTTGAAATTGTCGTATCATTTATAATAGAAGATTTCCAATCTGAACCGATGAAAGGGTGGTCTGCATGGAACTGCTTCAGGATTCATTTGGCCGGATACATGACTACATCCGTATTTCTGTTACGGACCGCTGTAATTTACGCTGTGTGTACTGCATGCCTGCAGAGGGTATGGAGTTTGCTCCGCATGATGAGATTATGAGCTACGAAGAAATAGCACAGGTGCTGAAGGTACTTGCCCCGATGGGCATGCGCAAAGTCCGACTCACCGGGGGCGAACCGTTGGTACGCAAGGATCTGCATAAGCTCGTCAGCATGATCTCGGCAATTGATGGGATTGACGATATTGCCCTGACTACCAACGCTCTTCTGCTGGACAAACAAGCTCAGGCGTTGAAAGATGCTGGGTTGAACCGGATTAACATCAGTCTGGATTCCCTGCGCGCTGATCGCTTCTCCATGATTACCCGCGGCGGAGATGTGAACAAGGTACTGAAAGGCATTGAAGCTGCAACAGCTGCTGGCCTTGCTCCGATCAAGCTGAATGTTGTGCTGATGAAGGGTATCAACGATGATGAGATCAAGGATTTTATTGCAATGACGATTGATCAACCTCTTCATGTGCGTTTTATTGAATATATGCCGATTGGACAGGCTTCGGATTCATGGCGCAAATCCTATTTGCCGCTGGAAGCCGTGACTGATGTATGTGCTGAAGCAGGCTGGACGGTAGAAAATACAACAGGCCCTGCGGGCAATGGCCCATCACGAAATATGAAAATTGCGGGCTCCGAAGGCACATTTGGATTGATTCATCCCGTAAGCGATCACTTCTGTGACAATTGCAACCGACTTCGGCTGACCGCTGACGGACATATCAAAGCCTGCCTCTACTGGTCCGATGAGTATAATGTTCGCCGCTTCGTGGATGATCCGAATGCCATGGCGGCACTTTTCCTCAAAGCGCTGGGTACGAAACCGAAGAATCATGAGATGGCTTTGGCTTTGGAACAAAAAATGCAATCTCATACACCGACGGTACGCCGCATGTCCCAGATTGGCGGATAACAACAGTACGCAATATAACTCAACCGCGTATTCCTGCATATGGATATATATCTTTACCGTCAGGATGACCTCTTCACACAACGGATGAGGTAACGCTGGCGCGGTGACCCCTTACGTAAATCAGCTTTCATAACGTGAAGTGGAGCGTGTCATAAGGCATAGATGGATAGCCAAAGCAGACAAGAACATGATGTTCTTGTCTGCTTTTTCGTTATATTTTCATAAATTTCTGAAAATCATCAATTCCCCTGTTTCATTTGTTAAAAATTTAATTAATATACGTTATGCCCTTATCAGGCCTTCAAGATTAACCTCATTCTGACGATGTATACAATACATCTAGATGATACACATACATTATAGGAGCTGAACCTTATTGAACATCGTTGAAGCACTCGTTGCAGCAAGTCCATATTTTAAAATTATGCTGAAAGAACACGATATCATGATTGCGGTAACCGACACGGAGAAGTTCTGGTATTATGTTCCCAGCAACGAACTCGATCTGGGCATCAAGGCTGGAGACCCCGTTTCCCTCGATGACCCTACACTACGCCGGGCACTTATACATGGGGAAACTTCAGCGAACCGTATTGATGCGAAATTCTATGGCACATCAATCAACTCGGCGGCCACCCCACTTCGAGATGAACAAGGAAATATCGTGGGCACACTTGCCATTGGTTTCTCTCTTCAGAACGAGGAAAAACTGGAGTACTTCACTGAATTGATCGGCGGTATCAGCGGAAAATTAACAGATATGGTGCAGACGGTAGCCGCCCAATCCGAGCAATTGACGGCATCTTCCACGCAAATTTTGGATAATACCCGCATGGCTGTGCAGAACTCAGGCGAAGTGAACAAAGTCGCCGCATTCATCCGTGAAATCTCAGAACAGACCAATCTGCTCGGCCTGAATGCAGCCATCGAAGCGGCCCGAGCAGGTGAAGCGGGCGCCGGATTTAGCGTCGTTGCATCTGAAGTGCGTAAACTTTCTACAGGTACCAAAGAAGCTACGGTGAATATCGAACGTTCCTTGAAAGATGTTCAGCATTCCATTCAGCAGATGGAGCAGGAGATCACATCCATCTCACAGTCTAGCAACCAACAAGCGGTGCTGGTAACCGAGTTCAGCGAGGTCATTGATCAGTTGAACAGTGTAAGCCGTGATCTGAAAGTGTTTATTGAATCCATGTTGCTGAAGGCGGAATAGATCCGATTACGATGAACTTAACTCAAATGACTAACCATATATAAGAGACGCAATACCGATGCATTATCGAGCACTACATATTCCTACTCAATAACTAATTCAACAGGCTATGCTGATTACCAAATTCAGCATCCACATTGAACTCTCCGTGCGATTAACGTCACGGGGAGTTTTTTTATTTTAACAAGTTGTGCCAGCCACATCACGGTCCTTCTATGAATAGATGAGCTTCCACAGCATCATACACGCAAGCCCAACCATGACCACAGCGGAGAACCGATTAAACACCAGACTGATGCGTCCAGTTCGATCCGTTCTGCCAATCACCCTGCCTGCGCCTGCAAGTCCCAAGAACCATATCCACGATACAGCCGCGGCTGTTAGGGCAAAATAAATGCGCTCCACCCCTTCATACTGAAGTGAACTGGTGCCAATCACAGCAACCGTGTCCAGCAGAGCATGCGGATTGAGTAAAGACACCGATGCGGCAAACGCAATCTGTCGCCCCGCTGACATTACCATCCCCGAACCTTCCACAGATTCGGATGACCTCCAGATACTCCATGCCATATACAGCAAAAACAAGCTTCCTGCGCCATACAACACATTCGCCAGCAATGGCCATTGCAGCAAAATGAGCGACACCCCTCCGACGGCTGCCCCGATCAACAACGTATCACTGACCCCTGCCGTTATTACAGCAGGCAGGGCATGTATATAACGCCTCTGGCTCATGCCCTGGTTAAAAATAAATACATTCTGCACACCCAGTGGCAAGATCAGGCCAAACGCCAGAACCACTGCATGAATAACAACCTCCATCGTTCTTCCCCCTTATCTCTGTCCTCCATATTAGGGCAGATGATAACTGACGTAACCAACCACTTGGATGGCATCAGACCCAACCAAATGATATAGTGTTTGTTACAAAGAAAAACGGAGGTGATTCTGCCGGTTATGGAACGCTCTGATTCCCGGCTAAACATGGGTTGGAAGCCAAATACTTCTCTCGACTTGCCCTTATATCGCCAGATTGAAGCCTATATCCGGCAGAAAATCACAACGGGCGAATGGTCCGCAGGATACCGTCTCCCATCACAGCGAATATGGGCTGAGTCCATGGGAGTAAACCGCAGTACATTGGTCACTGCCCTTGATAATCTGGCCGCCGCGGGTCTGCTTGAAGGCAGACATGGCGGGGGAACTTATATTTCCGGCTCCGGTTGGCATGGCATGGCTCACGGAGCCATGCCCAACTGGAACGAAGCCATTGAGGAGGGCTGGTATTATCCCAACCTGCCCGAGATCCAGCAGATTAATCAGGCTGAATTCAGGCCTGGCATCATACGTCTTGGTACAGGGGAACTTGCCCCGGACCTGATGCCTCAGGATGCTTTTAACGACATTCTGTACTCCCTGTCCCATCGTTCTCGTACACTGAACTACCTGGAACCTCAAGGAAGCCTGGAGCTTCGTGAGGCTTTATCCGTCCATTTGCAGACTACCGGCATTCAGGCCTCTCCAGATTCCATACTGATCGTATCGGGTTCTCTTCAGGCGCTACACTTGATTTCGGTCGGACTGCTCCCTCGCGGATCAGCGGTTCTGCTGGAAAAACCGTCGTATCTCTATTCCATTCACGCCTTTCAGTCAGCAGGGTTGAAAATGAGTGGTATCCCGATGGATAACGAAGGCCTACACATTGCACGCCTGGAGGATGCTGCGCAGCATGTCAAAGATCAAGATCATATCTCGCTTCTCTACACGATCCCGAGCTTTCACAATCCCACCAGCTCTGTCATGAGTGATCACCGCCGGGAAGAACTCATGACCACCGCTCGAACAATAGGCATCTCCATACTGGAGGATGCCGCCTATAGTGATCTGTGGCTGGATACACCTCCTCCGTCATCGCTGAAGGCGCGTGACCAAGAAGGACGGGTGCTGCATATGGGCACTCTGTCAAAGGCAGTCAGTCCTGGTCTGCGCCTCGGATGGCTGGTTGGGCCAGAGCCGGTCATTCGCCGTCTCGCAGATATCAAGATGCAGACCGATTATGGTACCAGTTCACTCGCCCAAGAAGCTGCTGCCCTGTGGTTCGCAGAAGGACATCACGCTGGACATATGGAACGCCTTCGTCCTGAACTTCGCAAACGCAGAGACTTCATGCTGGAGCTGCTTCAACGTCACTTCCATGGGATTGCGGAGTGGGAAATACCCGCTGGCGGGTTTTACATCTGGCTGCAATTCACTGTCTCTCCGCTCTCTATCCGCCAATTGTTCCATACCTGTCTGGAGCAAAATGTACTTATCCACCCGGGTTATCTGTATGACCGGTTAGATGCGAGTCATATTCGGCTGTCTTACGCTTATGCTTCCCCCGATGAGATGGAGCGTGGACTACAATGCCTGGCAGAGGCTGTCCACAGGCTTATGGATTCTGGCTTCTGACTTTGACGAATGCTTTTTCCTGATTTCACAATCAAAAAAAACAGCCTTGACCTTGAAGGACCACGTCCTTCAGATCAAGGCTATTTGCGTAAGTTTCCTAAGTGTGTTCGAATACCAAAAGCGCGTAGCTACCGGTGAAGTTAAGAATTCCCTCGAATGTTTTACCCTTTTACCGCACCCTCCGCAATACCCTCCATGATGAACTTCTGGAAGAACGCATAGATCAGAATAACCGGAATCGCAGTCAGTACCAGGGAGGACAGAATCAACGGCCATTCCTTGTTATATTCACCAAACAGCATGTTTGTGGACAGTATCAGCGTATAACGATTCACATCGGTCAGCATGAGCAGTGGCAACAAGAAGTCATTCCAGATCCACAGGAAGTCCAGAATCGCGATGGTGACTGTGATCGGCAGCAAGAGTGGGAAGATAATCTGGAAGAATGTCTGGAACTCATTACATCCGTCCATCTGAGCTGATTCTTCCAATTCACGCGGAATGGACTTCACAAACCCGTGATAGAGGAAGATTGCCATGTTCACGCCAAGTCCGATATAGATCAGGGCCAATCCGTACGTGCTTCCTTGCACCCCCATGCCTTTGGCTACCCGTGTCAGCGGAATCATGATCGAGTGGAACGGCACCAGCATGGATGCAACAAACAGGAAGAAGATCAGGTTACTCAAACGGCCGGAGGTACGTGACAACTTGTATCCCGCAAGTGAGGCACAGAAGACGATTCCCCCGATCCCCAGAAAGGATACAATTGCCGAGTTCATGGAACTGCCCAACAGATTGATTTTGTTAAACGCGTCCGAATAATTCTCCCAGTGCAACGTTGTTGGCAGCGCGAGAAAGGATTGGAACATCTCACCCTGTGTTTTGAAAGAGTTCACAACCGCCATGTAGATCGGCAGCATAGCGACGAGAGAGCCCAGAATCAGCAGCAGTCGAATCAGATAACTGTTCAGTCGTTGCATCCTCATGCTTCCACCTCTTTCTTCTTCATGACGGTGATCTGGATGAGTGTAAAGATGAGTACGATGATGAACAGCACAACCGATTTGGCACTCGCATAGCCATATCTGAAGTTGTTGGAGAACGCTTCTTCATAGATATTCATCGTGATCACCTGCGTGGCCCGGCCCGGTCCACCACCAGTCAGTCCATACACCACTTCAAACACTTTGAATGCTCCGTTCAGCGTCAGGAAGAAACAGATGGTCACGGCATGAGTAATCATTGGCAACACCACATTGCGCAGTACCTGGAATGCGTTGGCCCCATCAATAACAGCCGCTTCTTTGAGACTTTTCGGCACACCCTGGAGAGCAGCCAGATAGATGATCATCATATACCCTACACCGTTCCAGAGCGATACGATCAGAATGGAGTAAAATGAAAACTTCGGATCACCCAACCATTGCTGGTCGAGGAACGAAAAGGCCAGTTTCTCTGCGAGCTGTGGCAGCACCTGAGAGAAGATGAATGTCCACATGAAAGCACTGATGATTGTACTGATCATGTTAGGCATGAAGAACAGCGTCCGGAAAAGCCCTTTGCTGCGCGTTCGTGACTCAATCAACACAGCGAGCAGCAAGGCAATTCCATTTTGCAGAATCAGCATAAATATTACATATTTCATCGTGAACCACAGGGAATTCAGAAAGTCAGGATCTTCTTTGAACAATTCCACAAAATTGCCCAGACCGATAAAGCTGTAATCCCGATTAAGTCCGTTCCAATCCGTCAGACTATAGAACATGCCACTAAACGTGGGATACAGCAGGAAAATCGCATAGATGACAAAGGCAGGCGCAGTGAACGCGAGCAGTGACAGATACTTCTTGAACACATTCGTAGCCATTGGTTCTCCCCCTTTTCACTCGAAGCGGATGATTGTAAACGAGGGAACGAAGAACGTTCTGCCTGCCGTATCATCTGCTTGGAGACTGTGACGAAACAAAGTACCGCTAATTTGTTGACAAAACTCTCAGACCGTTGAGATTTGCCAACAAAGGCGGATACTCCATTCCTCACAGCTCCTTACTTGTTGACTTTGTTGTAGGATTTCCACGCCTTGTCGAGCGCATCGATAACCTGCTGTTGATTTAATTGCCCAGAGTAGTAACCTTGCAACGCTTTGCCTGACTCGTCTTTCACCGCTTGAGGGAGGGATGGGTCCTCATAAGCTTTACCTTCACTCACATATTTCTGGGCATCGTCTACCCACGGGAAGCTCTTGAAGTCATGGATCTTGGCAATCGGATTGAATTTGAGCGCTTCGAAGAATGCACTTGAATCCTTGTCATCGAGAATGTAGTTCACGAAATCGAGTGCCACTTCTTTGTTTTTGCTAGATGACGATACTGCCAATGAAGTGGAGGTGCTCAGATTGATTTTGGTATCATCCGGATTGTCATTGATCGGCATTGGTGCTACACCAAAGTTCAAGTCCGGGTTGGACTTCAGAATGGTCTCGGCAAACCATGGTCCCTGAATCCACATCGCGGCGCTTCCTGATGCGAAGGCTGCTGAACCATCATCTCCGCCCACTTCCAGCGCTTTGTCCGTTCCATTGGCATTGACGAGATCAAAGATATCAAACAATGCTTTCATATCGGAGAAGGAGCCCTGATCCTGATTCATCTTCTCCACGAAGTCTTTGTGCTCAGACTGAGTTAATGCACCCACGGTAAGTGGCAGGAATAATTGCGGAATCCAGGCTTCTTTGTAGGACAGTTCAAACGGTGTAATGTTGGCTGCTTTGAGTTTCTCCACGACCGCTTTCATTTCCGTTAACGTCGTTGGCACTTCCAGCCCTTGCTCTTCAAAAATATCTTTATTGTACAGATAGCCCCATGATACTGTTTCCAATGGAATAGCTACGATTTTACCCTCTGCATCCGTTATGGAAGGTTTAACCGAATCCAGTAGCTTATCGACAAAAGGTTGGCCCGACAGGTCTTCCAGATAACCAGCTTTGCTGAATGGTGGAATCTCATTGACTGCATGCAGGGCGAACACATCCGGTGCATCATTGGAGGCGAGACGAGTCTTCAGAATCTGAGGTGCATTGTCCGCAGGCGGCATCTCCAGTTGCACGTTCACTTCAATGTTTTTCTCTGCTTTCTCCTTAGCTTTGAACTGTTCTATATATTTGTCGTAATGTTCTTTCAGCCGAGGTTGTGCAACGAATACTTTGAGTGATACCGTGCTGCCTGATGCGGATTCCTCCTGCCCATTGTCCGTTCCTGCATTGGAACCGCAACCTGCGAGCAGAACACTGACCAGTACCGCACTTGCTACGCTTTTCCATACTTTCATCTCTTTTGACCTCCCGGTGTGTAACTGGTTTGTCTTTCATAGGATCATTATATATCAGTAAATGAAAGCGCTTCATTGGACAAAATTAGACTTGTGTATTGGATTATTTTAAACCTTAATCCTGCCGCAAATGCTCTCTCGAATGTCTCATTCCTTACTACTGCCTGATTTACCTGATATACGAGCCTGTCCCTTCCGCATCTCCCCTGGAGATATTCCGAAATGCTTCTTAAACACTCGATAGAAGTAGGACACATCCTCATAACCCGCCATCTCGGCAATATGCTTGAACGGAATCTGTTCATCCATCACCCATTCTTTCGCTCTCGTCATACGTAATTGGACAACATAGTCGGTCACATTCACCTCATACTCTTTCTTGAATACCTTGCTGAGATATTCCTTACTAACAAAAAAGATCTGGGCGAGCTGCTCCAGCGTAATCATCTCCATACAGTGCTGCTCAATGTATTGCTTCACCTCATTCAGGTTCAGCTTGTTCTTGAATTTACGCTGCGCAATCAGCTGCTCCAAAGCCTGATAGTACGGAGTCGAAATCCATGTGATCGTGGATTCGATGGAAGCCAGCGCAGACGCAGGAGGTAGCGCCGTTGCTTCGGGCCGCTCGTACAAGCCATTGGAGACGCACAGTTCGTCCAGCAAAGCCTGTAATTCATGAGCCACCCTTCCAAGCTGCCGAGGTCTGTTAATCTCGCATCGTTCCAGCTTCTGCTGTAATTGCTGGAACCACTCCCGCAGACTCTGAACGTTTAGGTCATTAAACCGCAAGCGAGCCTGCTGCTGAAACAGGGAGAACTCACCTGCGAACGAAGATGGGTACGATTCCCATGATTCAGGTGCTGATTCAACCTTTTCCAATTCCTTTGCACATTTAGCAAGTACACCATTCAGTTCATCCGGATTCACCGGTTTGAGCAGATAATCTGCAGCCCGATGCCGGATTGCATGTTTTGCATAATTGAAGTCATCATATCCGCTCACCACGATCACCTTGATCTGTGGGTATTGTCCGCTAAGCGTCTGCAACAGCTCCACACCGTCTGTACCGGGCATGCGCATGTCCGTAATGATAATGTGAGGCTGATGCTGCTTGACCAGTTGTATGGCCTGCTCGCCATCCTCTGCCTCACCTGCAACGGTCATGCCGAGTTCATTCCAATCTCCGAGATTGCGCAAAATATCCCGGTTCCACGGTTCATCGTCCACCAGTAGCACTCTGTACAGTTCCTTTGTCACAAGGCTTCGCCTCCTGTATTGCAGGGGATTCGTATCGTAACGCTCGTCCCCTGTCCATATTCACTTTCCATGCTCATCCCGTATTCAGGTCCAAAATGCATTACAATTCGTGAGGCCGCATTGACCAGTCCAATACTTGTACCTGAACTCCACACCCGATCTGCCTGCCGGGTAAGCCGCTCCAATCTGGATTTCATCTCCGTTAGTTTCTCAGCATCCATACCCACACCGTTATCACAAATTCGAATGGTTACATCTTTAGGTTCATAGACGACCTCAATGCCCAGCTTCCATTCGCCCTGTTTCTTCTCCAGACCATGCAAAAATGCATTCTCCACAATGGGTTGCAAAGACAACTTGGGGATATAACACGCCCGAAGTTCTCCCGTAATCTCCAGTGTATATTCAAGCCTGCCGGCAAAACGTTGCTTCTGAATCAGCATATAATGCTCCAACTGATCGAGTTCAGACTGCAGGGGCACCAGTCCATCCGGCGCTCGCACAATATAACGAAACATCTCGCTTAAGGCTCGAATGACCTTGTAACTGTCTGCCGGTTTTTGCGAGTAGACCATGCCGCCAATCATCTGCAGTGTATTTTGCAGGAAATGCGGATGGATCTGTGATTGCAGTGCTTTGAGCTCGGCCGTCTGCTTCTCCAGATTCATTAGATAGTTGTCGCGAATATGTTCCCGGATACGACTAGCCATGCCGTGCAGATTTTTCTCCAGCAGACCAATCTCATCTACCCGGCCACTTCGCACCACTTCCCTGTCCTTGATCAGTTGAATACCCTTCATGGAATTTGCCAATCTGACAATGGGCTTCGATGTACGCCAGGCTACGAGCGCAGCTAGTCCTACAGATATGACAGTGGCCAGGCCACCCACAACCAATCCGTATTTCATCGTTTCCAGGGCACTTTCGTTAACAACATGGGCAGGTACAATCTTGATCACACGCAGTCCTGACGGCTCAATGGAATGAAAGAATACGTACTCCTTGGCTGTACGGATAAACCCCGAACTTTCTTTTGTGCCTGCCAATTTCTCCAGTGCTTCCGCTGAAGGCTGAATATCTTGGTTTGGCTGATAGACCGGACTCCCCGTGCTGTCAGCAATGTATACCGCATAGTCACCCCGGCTATCCAGCAGCTCCAGCGTCTGGTTGAACTCAGCCCACTTGACCTCCAGACTGATGGCCCCGATCTGTGCCTGATCCTCGAAGCGGTTCATGCTGCGGGTCATGTGAAACTTTTGCGGATCGTCCGGATCATTGATAATCGTAAAATCTTTATGTTGTGCAAAAAGCTCATGATATCCTTCCGGTATTTCCGATACCGCTTTGATGCGAGAATCCATCGAGTTGAAGGTGAACAAGGTGTCCAATTCCTTCAGGTACAGTTCAACGCCAAATACATAATTGCCAGCGGAATAGTATACACTGTTCAGCATATTGAACATGGCCTTCTGTTCATCGAATCGGCTGGCCGCCGGCGCTTCCTCGTTCAACGCCAGATATTGATGCAATTCGTCACTGATCTGAATCGAATAGATAATGTTGTTCATGCGCGCGAACTGTTCACCCAGATAGATGGAGGCCCAGTTCATATTGGCTCGGTTGGTCTCCATAATCTCCTCTTCCATGGAAGAGCGGGTATTCTCAGCAGCCATAGCGGTCATGGCAATGACGGGCAGAACGGCCAGCAGCGTCATGGTAAGAATCAATTTATTGCGAATGCTGCGTTTGAAAGGATCTATCAGCTTCCGATAACATTCGGTAAACACAGCGCATCCACTCCTGAGCTAAAATAGACAAACGCCCCAGCATGGAAGCTGAGGGCGCTTTGGTCTTTATATTCGTTTGGAAATGTTACAACTAATGCTATTTACACGGACACTTCGATGACAGAACAACCTTCGATCGCTGTTATCCCCAGATTTTTTCTGATTCCCTTTTTGAAAAGGGAAAATCCGGGGATAAAGGCGAGGTGTATGCTTCCGATGCAGCTTTCTTTCAGAAAGCTTTTAGCTTCGCTTCGTTAGGTTATTTCTGTCATCTCCGTTTTTGTGTAAATTTATAGTTCAACATCCATTGCCTACTCTATTATTTTCTATTATTGTTCGACAATCCGTATGCCCCATGGCTCCAGTTCGATCTTCTCTCCTTCAGCAATCGGGGTTCCTGCCAGAAGTTCAGTTCCTTTTCGATAAGCATTTACGAAGGATGTTGCCTCACCTGCATAATTGAAATAGTAGCGAATCGTGTTTCCCTGATCGTTCACACCTGTCTTCACAATGATAGGAAAAGCCAGCTCCTGATCAGCTCCCCATACGCCCGCTTCCTTCATGACACGTTCCAACACCTTACGGATCACCGCAGAACTGGTATAACAGCCGACATAGGTTGCTTTGCCTTTTCCATAGGCATTCTGGGTAATTGCTGCATATTCACCCCAATGTGGATGATCATACCAAGCGAGTACTTCAGCCGTTGTTGGTGTAATCAGTTCCATCCAGGTGTGAATCTGGTTCTGCTCCTGACCAACCTCGAATGGATCATCGCGCAGCGAAACATGTTTTGGCTCTACAAAAAGGTTATAGCTGATCCCGCATGCCTCACTAATCAGGCCGGGCTGGCGGGTAGAGCGTACCTTGATATGCTCATTTGTGAATCCGCTTTTGAACGAATAGACGATATGTCCGCCATCCTGTACGAATTGATTCAATTTTTCCAGCAATGCATCCGAAGCAGCATACAGAGCAGGTACAAGGAGCACGTCATACTCCGCATAACTCTCAACCGATGGATCGATCAGGTCACAGCCAATGTTCATTTTATACAATTCATCGTACATCCAACGCACCACGTCATTGTAGTTCTTGTCACTGGTAAAGTTAAACCCAAACCACTTGATGGATGTGAGCGCCTCATTGCTGAACAGCACGGCCACCCGATTCTTTTTCTTCAGATTCACAAGCTTAGGACTCAGTCTTGCAAAATCCCTGCCAATGGTCTTCGCTTCGTTGTACACCGGATTCGGTTCAAAGTCATGACTGAGCAATCCTTTCCAGTACGTCTCAAACGAATTGTGCAACGAGTGCCAGTGCCAGTAAGCGACCATGTTCGCCCCTGATGCCAGATGACTAAATGCCTGCAAACGCAGCTGTCCCGGATAGGGAACCCAATGCCAGAAAGCCTGCGCTTCGGTCTCCAGTACCAGATAATTCGATTGTTTGGTCGAACGCGCCACATCCCCGCCGAATGAAATCTCAATGCCGGTCAGATCATCCTGGGAAGGATGGTAGATGTCCACACTGGTGATGTCAAAAGGTTTCGATGCGGCAAAATGGTCCACATCCCCTTGAATGCCGTAGGAATATCCACGCCAATCGAAGTCAAAGTTCTGGGTAACAAACTGTCCTTCCTGCTTGTATTCATTCACGATCCCCACTTGCCAAGCCAAAAAGTTGGTTACCAACTGTCGCTGGAACTTGGCAAATTCAGCACCCAGACTGCCGTTGATCGTTCCTACAACAGACGGGAAGTCCTCCCAGCTATTGATCCGATTGCTCCAGTAATCGAGGCCAAATTCCTTGTTGAGTTCATCCAGGGAGCTGAACTTGTTACGCATGTATTTCACGAATTGCAGTTGTACATTATCTCCAGCCGTATTGTAATGCTTCGTCTCGTTATCTGTCTGATAACCGATTACCGCTGGATGTGTGCTTACCCGAGAGATCAGCTTGCGGATGATCCGTTCGGCATAGAATAGATAGGTTGGGTGTGTAATGTCCATGATCTGTCTTGCGCCATATTTACCAGGTCCCTGTGAGGTGGTAGCCAGCACGTCCGGATGTTCCTTGACCATCCATGTAGGAACAGCATACGTTGGTGTGCCAATGATAACCTGAATCCCTGCCTCATGCATGGCATTGAGCACACGGTCTACGGAAGAGAAGTCAAATACGCCATTCTGCGGTTCATGGGTACTCCAGGTTGATTCTGCAATGCGGACCACGTTAATCCCTGCATCTTTCATCATCTGAATGTCTTTGTCCAATCTTTCGTAAGGCATATATTCATCATAGTAAGCTACGCCATATAATAATTTGTCCATGATTTAATCTCCTTTTTAGGTGGAAAATATAATGATCTTGACGTGTGCAAGAGTTGACATATTCCAATCCATAATGGTAGCGTTTACATTAATGTCGGTTGAAGAACTTGGATTGTTCAGCAACCACTTGAAAAGCTGATGTGTTCCATGGATTATCCATGCTTGCGTTAAACTGATTATAATGAAGTATACTACGGGTGCCGATTGTATAAGGCAAGTTGTTTTTACCCTTTTCCGAGGTGATTATGATGGATATCCGATCACAGCTCCGAGAAATGCCACACCATACGCTGGCCCACTGGCTGCCTATTATCGACTGTAACATCAAATTCTATGGTGCTCACAGCCAACAAGTACCCTGTGGATGGGCGATGCCGGAGGAATCACATCCGGGCTTTGAGATTATGTTGATCATCGAAGGTACGCAGGAGAGTGTGATTCATGGTTATACCTATACCGTGGAGGAAGGTTCCATTCTTCTCATTCCTCCCGGGTTCAAACATACAAATCAATGTGTATCCACGGAAGGCATGACTTATTTTAGCGCTCATTTTAATGTGGATGATCCGGTCTTCACCCTGAAGCTGATGTCACAGCACAGCCGAATCTACGCAGCAGGTACGGCTGATAATAGGAAAATACGCGTTGTGCTGGAGAGTTGGATGGGGATGATTAACGTATCTGAAGCCTACACGTCCACTGACAAAATGATCATGCAGGCACGCATGTTTGAACTGTTCGCCCTGTTGTCCCAAGCCGCTGACAATGAACCGGAGGCCACCACTTCCGCTGCTGCTTCACATGCACCAGCTCCAACAGCCATGCATTATGCGGGAGCTATAGCGGAGGCAATCAAGCAGGCATTCCATGCCCAGCTTCGAACCAAGGAAAGCAGTGTATCCACGGTCAAAGTAGAGCAGATTATATCCTCGTTTGGCATCAGCCCGGGATATGGTCTACAGGTCTTTCGCAAGGTGTATGGACGATCGCCCAGGGCTTACCTGTCCAGCTTGAAGTTGCAGGAGGCCAAAGTGCTGATCGAACAGCCAGAGCTGTCGCTCGGGGAAATTGCGTGGAAGCTCGGCTACACCCATCTGTCCCATTTCAGCAGACAATTCAAACGTTGGACAGGCCAAAGTCCGCTTCAATATCGCAATCATCATGCAGATGCATCAGGTGATCCTGTATCCTACAGATCGGAATCGAGTCCAGAACCTTGATTACGGATGCGCTCGTACTCTTCCGGCGTGTTCATATTACTCATTTGCATCGCTACTTGATGAACGCCAGCTCTCTCAAGCTCTTCCGCTTCGACATAACAGCAACCGATCTCTTCAAGCCATCGCATGACTCGAAGAAGATCTTGTATCAGACGCTGCTCCAGATCAGGGAGCACTCGTTTGTGGTAAGCCCCTGCAAGAGGGTGGACATGTCCATCCACGCGTGGAACGATAGCAGAATAAGAGTTATGCGATTCGACCAGTTTTTTTATTCCATCAAAGAAAGTCGTTTGCAGGAGCGGCATATCGCAGGCGCAGACTAGATTCCATTCCGTACCGGAAGCCTCCAGTGCCGCGTGAAGACCGGCGAGTGGCCCCTTCCCCGGATAGTGATCCTGAACGCATTCGTAGCCCATTGTACCGTAGGTTGTCACATTGGGTCCGGCAGCCACGATGATACGGGATACGGCGGGTCTCATGGCCTTTGTGACATGTTGCAGTACAACGGAACCGTTCAGTTCCAACACGGCTTTGTTGGTCCCCATGCGGCTGGATAACCCTCCTGCCAATATGATGCCTGTCCATTCACGCGTGTTCATGTTGTTATCCTCCCTCAGATCACGATATGTGTTTGACTACATCAATTTCAAAACGTTCGCTATGCATTGAATCCCCTTTCAACAAATGATACATTGAACAATATGCATTTGAAAGGAATGGCTTAATTGGACAGACCTGCACCTTCAAGAGGCAATCCCTCATTGGTTTCTCTGAAACTATATAACTTTTTCATATATGGAGCCATCTCGATCTTTGCCGGATTCCTGCAGTTGTATCTGCAAGAGATTGGTATGACCAAACTGGAGATTGGCAGTCTGATGGCGATTGGACCCTTTGTATCCTTGTTTGCCAACCCGTTCTGGGGTTTCTGGAGCGATAAATCTCGCAACATTCGCATCATTCTGATGATTATGATGGGAGGCACATTTGTGCTCGCCCAGGGTGTATTCTATGCGCCCACTTATACATGGATCTATGTAGCTATGATTTTCTTTTATTTTTTTCAAAGTCCATTATTCGCCCAAACTAATAGCCTGATTCTCGGATATATCGATGGTACAACCCAAAAATTCGGGTCATTCCGGCTCTGGGGTTCACTCGGTTGGGCACTGACTGCTGTCGCAGCCGGACCGCTCATTGACCGTTTTGGCATCGGCAGTGTATCCATTATATTTGCGTGCATGATTGCCACCGCCTTTGTATTATCCGTATTTCTGCCTAGACAGCCAATCGCTTCGGATACACCCGTGGTTACTTTTCGGCGGTTTGGCAAAGTCATGTTCAATCCGTATTTTATGGCATTTATCGGCCTGGGTGTACTCGTATCGGTGCCTAATGCCATGAATAGTACGTTTATGTCGCTATACATAGTAGAGATGGGTGGCGATAAACAGATGGTCGGCTGGGCCATCTTCACCTCATCCATTCTCGAAGTCGGCGTATTCCTGCTGCTCGACCGTTTACTCAAACGCAAAATGAGCATGCTCCTGGCATCTCTCATCCTGATCAGTGTGCTGTTTGCACTTCGCTGGCAGCTCATGGCAATGGCTAACAACCCGCTGGAGATTGTATTCATTCAGTTAATGCACTCCATTACGTTTGGTGGATACTTCTATGTAGGCACACAGCTGACCATGCTGTTCATTCCAAGACCTTATCGTTCCTCCGGTCAAGCGGTCTACACAATGGCCTGGGGCGGTCTCTCGGGCGTGATTGCCGGTCTGTTCGGTGGCTGGTTGTTCCAGAGCTTCGGTGCAGAAATCATGTATAGCATTGGCGTATTCTTCTCGCTCATCGGCGCTGTTGGATTTAGTATCATGTGGTTATCGAATCGACGTAACGGCTATCAACCAGTTGTGTTGACAGAGATGGGTAATATGAATGAGGACAGATAATCTTTTGTTACAGGCTATTCGAACGATTAAAGTTACACTGGCGCACTCCGATGCCAGAACAACCTTCTGATCGCTGTTATCTCCGGATTTTCTTGATTCCCTTTTCAAAGGGTAAAATCCGGAGATAAAGCGGAGCTGTAGTTCGTTCTATCATAATATGAACACGATGCTAGTTTCTCTATAGATTTTAACTAATCATTAAACTGAACAAACACATGCATATACTTATCTAATCCTGGAAAACCGGTTGTACCTTTGATATCCAAGAAATTCAGTTTCTCTTTCCAGTCTACTCTTTCTTGATCGGAGTCATCAGTCGAGAGTTCAAAAATATATGCTAAGACAAATGCATCCATACTCGAGACCCCGTTTTTCAATTGTACCCACTCTTGAGGGAGCACAACTTGATTGTTACCCGCTGTGATTTCTTTGCCAGAGAAATTAAGAATCAGTTCTTGTCCTTCATTTTTAATCGTGGTGATTTTTTTCTTTCCATCCCATTTAAACGTTGCTCCAGATCGTTTAAAAACATCTTTCACTGGGATATAAATGGATTTATAAGTTGTTTTTGTTGCCTTTCCATCCTTTATGACACTTAGTTCAACTTTTTTTAGTGATGAATTGTACACATTCGCCGCACGTTCCTTAAAGGGTAGATCCATTAGGGATTGGTCCAAAGCAGCAGAGGCAACAGAGCCTACACAGACAGCTAAAGTTAACATCAACAATAAAGAAACAAATCGCTTCATCTTGATTCCTCCTTGAAATTATTGTTCACATTAACTTAAACGTCGAAAGTTGGAAAAATGTTCATTTAAGTATCCCGTTGTATTAATAATTATTTTTTGTGTATCCACGCAGAACCAGGACTTGTATTAGTACAACCTTCTTTAATCAATTGCAGGCGCACAAGAAAAAGGCGTCTCCATTGGCTTATTGCCCTGGAGACGCCTTTTACGTTCATAGATTTAAGTTTACTGCTAACCTATCGTCCTACCTATGTTCACATTACGCCTTCGGCAGTTGGAACGAGCTTTTCAGGGATACGACCCGGTTAAATACCGGACGTCCTGGCTCGGAATGTTTCGGATCTACACTAAAGTAACCGTGACGGAAGAATTGGAATTTATCCTGAGCATTCGCTTCTTTCATCTCTTGTTCCACATACCCATTAACAATCTCAAGGGAGTTCGGGTTCAATTGATCCAGGAACGTTTTCTCCGGTTGCTCTTCCACAACCTCAGCTTCAGCCCCAGCTACTGCCACTTCCACCTCTGCTTCCGGTGCTTCATCCAGGATCAACGGCTCGTACAGACGGAATTCAGCAGGTACCGCTTGAGTCGCTTCTACCCAGTGGATTGTTCCTTTGACTTTACGGCCAGTGAATCCACTGCCGCTCTTCGTCTCCACATCATAGGTACAATGAATCTCGGTTACATTGCCTTCTGCGTCCTTAATCACATCGTTACATTTGATGAAGTATGCATGTTTCAGACGAACTTCGTTGCCAGGGAACAAACGGAAATATTTGTTCGGCGGATTCTCCATGAAATCGTCTTGTTCAATATAAATCTCACGTGAGAACGGAATTTGGCGATTACCCATCTCTGGGTTCTCCACATTGTTCTCTGCTTCAAGCCATTCCACTTGTCCTTCAGGATAGTTGGTGATGACCACTTTGAGCGGATGCAGGACAGCCATCGTGCGTGGAGCTTTCAGTTTCAAGTCTTCACGTACAAAGTGCTCCAGCGTTTGCAGGTCGATAACTCCATAGTTTTTGGAAATGCCTGTCTCATATACAAAATCACGAATAGCTTCCGGTGTATAACCCCGGCGGCGCAGACCCGAAATCGTTGGCATGCGCGGATCATCCCATCCATCCACATGTCCTTCATCTACGAGCAGTTTCAGCTTCCGCTTGCTTGTTACCATCTGGGACAGATTCAGGCGACCAAATTCGTATTGACGTGGTTGGTTCTCCATCTCACACTCGGCAATAACCCAGTCATAGAACGGGCGCTGATCCTCGAACTCCAAGGAGCAGAGGGAATGCGTTACACCTTCAATTGCATCTTCGAGCGGGTGAGCAAAGGCGTACATTGGATAGATACACCATTTGTCGCCCGTGTTATGATGATGTGCATGAGAAATCCGGTAAATAACCGGATCGCGCAGGTTGATATTCGGTGCAGACATATCGATCTTGGCACGCAGCACTTTCTCTCCGTTCTTGAATTCACCTGCACGCATACGTGTGAACAGGTCGAGATTCTCTTCCACTGAACGATCACGGTACGGGCTGTTCTTACCCGGTTCCGTCAGCGTTCCGCGCATTTCACGGATTTCGTCGGCGCTTTGGTCGTCGATGTAAGCTTTACCTTTTTTAATCAACAAGACAGCACGATTGTACATCTCGTCAAAATAATCCGAGGCAAAACGTTTCTCATTCCACTCGTATCCGAGCCATTTCACGTCTTCCTGAATCGATTGAACGTACTCTACATCTTCCTTGACCGGGTTCGTGTCATCAAAGCGCAGATTCGTTTTGCCGCCAAATTCGCCGCCCAGCGTAAAGTTAATCCAGATCGCCTTGGCATGGCCGATATGCAGATAACCGTTCGGTTCCGGAGGAAAACGGGTAATAACTTCCTGGACTTTCCCAGACCGGAGATCTTCGGTAATAATATTTTTGATAAAGTTAGGTGGGGTTGTACGATTGTCCACAGGTATCAAACCTTTCATGAATGGATTGGAGCCTTAGGGAATTGCAGCAATTCCGGCTATAATTCCTTAATAACGAAGTCATTTCCTGAAAAAATCTATTTTCTTGGAAAGTTTCGTACGCGTTTCATTTAAATATACCTTTAACGGGGGAGGAGTTCAATAAAGAACGGCACCAAAGTCAGGATTAGCCGTGCATAAATAGGCCCTAAACCATTTTGACGGGTTCGCTCGAATCATGTAGCATGATAGTAAAAACAAATTAAAGGGAGGGTTTCCCATTCCATCGAACTCGCTTAAACTGACCAAAGAACAGCAGGATGAAGCCATTCGCACCATCCAGTCGTATTTCGAAGAGGAACGTGGCGAAGAACTGGGTGATCTGGCTGCTTGGGGTGTCCTCGACCTGTTCATGACACAGCTCGCTCCCTACATATATAATCAGGCACTCCGTGACGCACGCACAACAGTCAATCAACGCATGGCCTCAATGGAAGAAGACCTGTTTGCACTGGAGCAAAAGTTACCCAAGACTTCCCGTTAATCCACTACAAATACGTGTTCAAAAATCTGGTTTTCATATTCGATGCTAATAATGCCGCTAGGCATAATTCGTAATCAAAAGTGGACTTTTTTGAACAACACTATACAAAGAAAGAAGGTTGCATTCATGTTTACCTATTCATTGGATGAATATACCGAACTCCGGCCACTGGCCATGGAACATACCAAACCGCTGTTTGAACTGACGGATCGCTCGCGGGATCAATTGAGACATTGGTTGCCGTGGGTGGATCATGTGACAGAAGTGGAACACACCTCGAACTTTATTACCAACGCGTTAAAACAAGGTGCCGAGAATGGCGGATTCACCGCCGGAGTATGGTCAAAAGGGGATCTAGCTGGCGTCATTGGATTCCACGAAATTAACTGGACCAACCGCTCGGTAAGCATCGGATATTGGCTTGGCAAAGGTTTTGAGGGTCAGGGCTTGATGACAAGCGCTTGTCGCGTTCTGGTTGATTATGCTCTGGTGACCCTGGATCTGAATCGCGTCGAGATTCGCTCGGCAACGAATAACAAACGGAGTCGTGCTATCCCTGAAAGACTCGGATTTGTTCTCGAGGGGGTCATTCGTCAGGCAGAGAAACTGCCTAAAGGTTACGTGAACCATGCGGTGTACGGCATGCTTCAGCATGAATGGGAACTCTTGCGCTAATTCGCTTACATAATGAATCGGGAGTGATCTCTCCCAACATATCGGAATAACTGGAATACCCTCTATCTCCACAGAATGTAGTGACAGAGGGTATTTTATTGTATCCATGACTTTTATAGGGCTCGGACCATGCCACCATCCACGATCAATGAGGTTCCGGTAATGTACGTATTGGCCCCGGATAACAGGAACACCACCGCTTTGGCAAACTCCTCTGGTTGACCATAACGGCCCAGTGGAATCTCTTTACGGAATTGGTCAGATACCTCTTCCTCACTGATTCCGTTCTGCTCAGCCCGTGCTGCATCAAGCTCACGTATACGGTCTGTTGCAATACGTCCCGGCGCCACCGTGTTGATCAAAATTCCGTATGGAGCCAGCTCCTGGGATAACGTCTTCGCCAATCCAAACACGCCGGTACGGAACGTATTGGACAGCACCAGACCCGGAATCGGCTGTTTCACCGAAGTTGAAGCGATATTGACAATGTGTCCTCCACTTTCTTTCATATAAGGAAGAGCACCGCGAATCAGCCTTACATAACTGAGTACATTTAATTCAAATGCACGTTCCCAATCCTCATCCGTCAGTGACTCAAATGAACCCGATGGCGGGCCACCCGAATTGTTCACCAGAATATCAATCTGTCCAAACAGCTCCGCTGTCTTGTGAATAAGAGCCTCAATATCTTCCTTGCGTGTCACATCGGTTGCACAATATTCCACACGTCCGCCACCACCAAGCGCCAGAAGCTCCTGCTTCACTGCTGCGAGCTTTTCTTCGCTCCGGCTGGCAAGCATGACGTCAGCACCTTCTGCTGCCAATTGAGCGGCTACCGCTTTGCCCAGTCCTCGACTGGAAGCCAGCACCAGTGCTTTTTTACCTTGAAGTCCCATGTCCATCGTTGTTCCTCCTCCTCAGCTACTTTCTATTTGTTCTGGATAAAATAACCCATAAGAATATCGTCCACATATTTGCCTCCGATATAAAACTCGGACACCAACCTGCCTTCCGTCACAAATCCACACTGTGTATAAAACGTGATGGCTCCCGGATTGCTGGAAAGTACGCGCAGCCTGAGCTTGCGAACGCCTTGTTGGGCCGCATGCTGCTTAATGGCATCCATCAAAGCTGTGGCAATGCCACAACGCCGATCATGAGGATGAACCGCAATATGAATCTCGTAGACATGACGGTTGACGGGCATACCTGTGGCTGGATTAAAGCCCACATAACCACATACCCGCTCTCCCTGCACCGCAATCAATTGACTGCCTGGCGGGCAATGCTGCAGATATTGTTGTATGGAACGCCATTGCATCGGTGCAGGAGAGGTGTATTTGTCCCATACCAGGGCATCCAACTCCATTAGCTGGGCTGCATCTTTAATCTCGGATGGACGAATCGTAAATGTATGGCTGGTAAGCATAATGATTCAACCTTTCGTGCTATAGTCGACAACGCTGTGCGTTACAACGTCGGGAAAGTTAAGAGAGTTAAGAACGTTGAGAAACTTAGGAATAGGAAGACATTGTTCGTTTACTCCACTATTTAAGTTTTTTGTTCTATATATTGTAGCATAGCCTCAGCTTTGACTAAAATTCCACTCGGTATTGAACCTTTTCGCAAAATGAAATAAACACTTAACCTTGCCGTAACGTCATGGTTTATACTGATTCGATAAGGAGGGGGATGCATGATGAACATCAAAGAGGCAGCAAGCAGGCTTGGTGTATCGGCGAGAGCCATTCGTTTTTATGAGGAAAAAGGATTAATTCTCCCCGCCAAACAGTCCAGTAACGGGTATCGTACCTATACGGAGAATGATATCTGGCGGCTTCAGACCATTGCTGCGCTGCGTGAGATTGGCATGTCGCTACAGGATATTACACATGCGCTCGGAGAGATTGATCAAGGGAATCAGCAGCGGCTGGAAGAATATCTGGAGCTACAACAGGCCGTCATGTATGCCCAGTGGATTGAGCTCAAACGTATGATGGATACAACCCAGCGCATGATTGACCTGAATCGTCAGGACGGCCCGTTGGATGTCAGCCATCTGCACGATCTCGCAGACAGTGCCCGTCGCCTGCGTGAAGCACGGCAGAACTGGCATGATCGGTGGAATTATGACATGCAGGCAGCCATCCATGATCAGCGAGTGCAGGCAGAAGGCAGAGTCAGTACTGAACACCCCAATTCAGAGGACAGGCATCATTCGGCCAACCCCTCGCCTATAAGCGATGAGAATGAAGTTTCACATCCAAACCATAATGCAGGTCATTCCACGCCGGGCGATTCCAATGATACGGTACAGTCTTCCTTTTATCTGTATCACAACTATGACGAAGCGCTCGAACAGACAGCTCATTGGATCTCTCCCGCCCTTGGTGAGAAAGGACTTGATATTGGTACAGGCACAGGTAATCTGGCTGGGAAACTGCTACAGCACGGCGCAGACATGACTGCAATCGACCAATCCCGGGAGATGCTACGCAGATGTCGTACCAAATATCCTGAGATGCATGTGAAACTTGGTAATTTTCTGGCGTTGCCTTTTACCGATCATTCCTTCGACTTTGTTGTATCCAGCTTTGCTTTCCATCATCTAAGTCCAGATCAGCAACTATTGGCTTTACAGGAGATGCAGCGGGTATTAACCTCGCGTGGACGTATCGGTCTAACGGATCTGATGTTTGTTGATGCGACTCACCGTGATTCCTATATTCGGCAGGCAGAAACCACAGGACACGAGGAACAGCTGCTAGCCTTACGCCAGCGTCACTTCCCTCTGCTGGATGAGCTATGCGGCTGGCTGGAGCAACAGGGCTACGTAACAAAACATGTGCGGCATAACGAGCTGTTACATACGTTGTTGGCGGTTCCACTGCGCTAGTGGATTATGAGCATATGCCAAAAAGGCCATCCCGCCTTGATTAAAGGAGGATGACCTTGGTATACATCATGCTACAAAATTACATATAAATATCAACAACCGTACGCTCAGTTGCACTGCGTGCTTGTCTGAACTCATCCAGTGAGATGCTTACTCCGCCTTGACGGTAACGGTTCGCTGTACGCTCAGTACGAATGTCTTTGCCATTCACCGCTACACGGCTCACAGCACCTTCGTTCAAGTGATAAATGAACGTCACTGGCTCACCCGCATACTCGAATTCGAATTGCATGCCGTTCAGCTCAGTTGGCAGTACCGGGTCAATGACCAGATCGCCACCCTCTTGACGAATGCCAAGTGCATTGGAGATCAGCTGGTTCATGTAGATTCCAGGGCCGCTGGAGTAGATTCTCCATCCGCCTTTCACCTGTACAGTCCCTTTACGAAGCTGGTCAAAATGCTCCTGTGCCTCGTAACGCGTATTAAACTTACCGTCCGAACTACTGAAGTATGAGTTCGCTTGGCGAATCTCCGCGTTAGGTACAACCTCGCCGATACCAACCGGGTTGATCATCGCGAGACCATTCCACACCTGATCTGTCTTACCCAGCTTCGCCATCGCTTCCACGTAACGGATATGGGCGTGCACATATTGCAAACCAATCTCACGTCCGAAGTTGGACGCTTGCTCTGCACGTTTGAAGTGTGTGCTTACACCACCAGCATATTGAGCCGGACGATTCATCAGACGCACGCCATCCGGGCATAGGAACTGCTCACGGATCAAGGCATAATGCGATTCTGCTTGCTCCGCATTCAGCAATTCACCGATCATGCTGCGCGTCATTGGCAGCAGACGATATTGAATGCCTGTCTCTGTGTCTGTTGGATGAAGCATCAGCTTCGCTTGGTCGGCTTCTTCCATGTATACAAAACCTGGAATCACATCTGTGCCCAGCATGTAACGGTTAAAGTCCTCACGAATGCCTTGAGCCAGCACATCAAGCTCCTGTGCAAAGTCCGCATCCTTGAATTTCAGCGCTTGCGAGAGCACATTCACGGACTGATACGTCAATGCCACCGTCCAACTGCTTACCATGTATTGCTTCAGCTGTGCATTGGCTGGTTGGAGCGTATCATCCCAGTCGCCATCTCCGTAGGAAGACAGGAACGTATCGTGCAGGAAGTGCGAACGGATATATTCAATCTCTTTTTTCGCGTGATCCAGTACCGTTGCCGTCTCTTCCGTGAACCCGAAGCTATGTTTAACGGTATAAGGTACTTTCTCATCCAGGATTGCATAGTCACGAGTCGCTGTCAGGTAATCCGCCAGCACTTTCAACGGCCATACGATGATGTCGCCATGACTCTCTTCCTGTTGGATCGCAAAGTATTTATCAAACATGAACCATTGCGGCCAGTTGCCATCATCTTCGTATTGGTGGGTATAAACCATTTTGATGATATCGCGAACTTGCTCATATTTTTGTGTTGCCATAAAGTACTCCACTGGACCTTGGCACACATCCCGTGTACCCCAAGCCGCACCACCGTATTGCTCCAAACCGTGAGGCACGGAGTAGTGAACCAGCATGTTGTGGGTGTACCACCAAGCCAGCGCATTTACTTTGAACAAATCCTCAGCACTCTGACCTTCTCCACGGGACAAACGGAACCCGTTCATCACACCTGCGAAGAACTCGCGGTATGCCTGCACTTCCTCTTCAAACGTAAGGCTTGAGCCTGCTACCACTCCGCTATCCGCTTGACCTTCCAATACTCCTTGTACCTTCAGCGTCCATTCAGCACTCGCTTCCAGACTAAGCGTTACCAGAGATGCGGAACCACTGCGGATACCACTTGCCAGCAACGTTTCGTCTCCTACATTCACAGCTGCGCCATCCACCGACATGCGGTATTGCAGATCTGGGTACGTTCCTGCACTAATCGCTTGTGGATCAGCCTTGAAGATCAAAGTATCGCCGTCCTGCGTCATATGCAGTGGATACTCGTATTCATTCACATTCATCGTAATCTGGTTTGTTACCAGGTAACGGTATGCTGTGCCACTTGTGGAGCGTACGTTCATGCTCACTTCGGTGGTGTGTGCCCCTGTATAGTTCGTTACGATGATCGTATCGGATGCCGTTTTGTAGATCCAACGTACATAGTTGAAGCCAATTTCGAACAGGGAAGGCATCGTCAGCAGACGATATTGTCCGTCCATTTCCACATAGATGCGTTGTCCCGCCGTTTTCGGCACGTTTAATGCATTGCGAGCATTACTGATCATTTTATTAAAATTGGTGTTACCAATAACGAGTTGTGAGTTGAAAATACCGTACATATACGATGTTGTCGTAATAACCTGTGCTCCAAGTTGCACGTTGCCACCACTCATCAGAATGTGACCGTGTGGACGCTCTACGAGCAATTCTTTTGCTTTCAGAACGATATGCTCATAGCTACCTGTGAAGAAGGACAACAGTTCCTCACCGCTGTGCTCTTCCTGATGACGATCAGGGAACAGATCATGAATCTCATCTTGCGTCAGATCGAGTGTTACCAGTGGTTCACCCAGGAAGGAGGACAGTTTCACCTGTTCCAACGTATCACCATTTTCCACAGTCAGAGCCTGTACTTCATTCCATGCTGCGGTAACTTCATCTCCAAATTCCAGTGCAGAGATTCCTTCGGCATGATTAGGCTTCGCCAGTCCATAGAAGACCACCTGAGCTTCTCCGTTCAGATTCACCAGTTCAGATTGCAATGCCGTATAGGCAAATTCATACTGATATGTCTCATTTGCCAGCGTTGGGCGATTCAAGCTCTCTGGTTGATTCGTTTCCTTGTACGACAGACCGAAGAATTGGAATCCATCTGTGGAGTAACCAACTGCTTTGGTCAGGGAACCTTGTTGCATATATGGAAATGCGCCGCCCTGAGGCTGGTTTTGACGGGAACAAACGACATAACCTTTCGCTTCATCTTCAAACACCGTGTGGTCAATGTATTGTGACAGATAAGCTTCATTACTGCGTACCGCACCTGGATCAGCAAGCCCTACATCCTGTCCGTACACCACGTCTACGTTATCTTGTTGTCCTGTGAGCTTCACATCCCAGAACCATACACCTTGAGGTGTAGCTGTAAATACGACCTGATAGCCAATACCTTTTTCGCTACCTTCCAGCTGGACTGTGCCCTCCCAGATCAACTGGTTGCTGGATTGTGTTTTGCTTGTAATCACCTTGCTGTTCGAACGTACACCGAGCAACGGGAACGAGCTGATATTCTCTCCCTCGTGTACACGCAGGTACAGGTTGTTCAAAGATCCATCAATCTGGTTGCTGAGCAACTGGTTTAACATCGTTGTGCCGGATGTAGCTTGGTATAGGTCGCCACTGTTCAAAAAGGTAAAGGATAACTCTCCGGCACTTAACCGGATCGGTTCATTAATCATCGTTGTCATAAGGTTCACTCCTTAAATTAGTTAAAATCGAAACGTTTCGATAAATTTGAAAAAGAATAGGGGCCTCTTCAAACCGGCTTTTTACAGCCCGTCCGGACGATAACCCCATCATTAAACTTTTACTTCAGCATGCAGACAGTTCTTTATTGTTCAGACTTGGTCTAAATCGAACGTACAGAGCTGCGCTCGATCATATTAATCGTTAGCGTATATGAAGGGTCAACCGCTTCGCCATTGAGCATCTGGAATAACAGATGTCCGGCGAGCGACCCGGCTTCATGCTTCGGCTGGCGTATCGTTGTCAGCGGTGGATGCACATATTCGGACAACTGAATATCATCAAAACCGATCACGGAAATGTCATCCGGCACCGATACACCACGCTCTTCCAATGCCTTCAGGCCACCAATCGCCATCTCATCGTTACCGTAAAATACCGCTGAGGGAAGATCGCCCTGCATGATCATCATTTTGGTTGCACTGTATCCGCCCTCACGCACAAAATTGCCGTTCAGACGCCATTTGGACTTTTCTTCAAGTCCCGCTTCCCGCATCGCTCGCAGATACCCTTGGTAACGGAGCGCGTTGTCATACGAGTTGGATGGACCGCTGATATAAGCAATCTTCTGATGTCCAGCCTGGATCAGGTGGCGGGTTGCAAGGTAACCACCCTGCTCTCCATCCACCAGCACGTTGACCAGATGGTCACTCGACAGCTGACGATCCATCACAATGATCGGAAACCGATGACCGGCAGATTCTACCAGAATATCATCATGAATGTTATGCGCCAGAATGATTGCTCCATCTACTCTTTTTTCACGCAAAAATCTCACTGCCGTTGAGTCCCGTCCACCCATGGAGCTGCAAGCAATCAGGTCATACCCGTTCGCGAGGGCTACATCCTGTACACTACGGATCAATTCCGAGTAATATGGGCCCGACAGATCGGTCAAGATCAAAGCGATCGTGTTTGTCCGGCTCCGTTTCAGGTCCATGGCAAAGCCGTTCTTGCGGTAATTCAGTTCTCGTGCTGCCTCAAGCACTTTAGCCTTGGTCTTGGCACTAACCTTGCTATCCCCGCTCAGCGCATAGGAAGCAGTCGAGAGTGCTACACCTGCCAGCTTTGCCACATCCTTAATCGTTGCCATTCCACGTTCGCTCCTTCTAAACTAAAACAAATTCTAAGGTTATCTACATTTTATACGATACATGGTTAGAACAACCACTAAATCCTTCATTATCGTTTATTAATCTTTATACATATCATAGCGATGGATGTCAATCGAAACGTTTCGAGGCGTTCTCAAAAAAAACCCTCGTTTCCATCCTTATGGGGCCACGGTTGAATGCATCCCGTTCCAGTCCGTACCATTAGTGATGGTCATGACACGTCTTTCAATCTGGCGCTCTATAAACAGTTCGTGCCTAATACAATGAAACTAGCAGTAAACGCCAGATTGAAACGTTTCGACATTTTCATTATAGTCGGTGTTGATAGCGATTTCAACCACTTTATCTATTTTTCAAATAAAAAGTTGATTTGTTCAATCTGTCCATCCACGTCACTCCGTTTATAGTATATACTGCATAATAGTCGAGATCCGAGAATTACGCCAGTACACCAGGGGTATGAGACGAATACTGTCCCTGCTGACTTATGTAAGGAGACAGTTATCAAATGAATATTTCCAAGCCTATTTACCATAAAAAATCGCTGTCCCGTCCCATTTCCTTGCAGAAGATTCAGTCCGTACCTGTTGCCCTCTTCAAGCTGTGCCATCTGGTGCAGCTTCACGACCGCGAGGCATTCTCCCGCATAGATGAGATGTGGAGCACTCTTCATGTGTTATACGTCATTACTGCTGGCCAGGCCAGGCTGATCAGTGCAGAGGGTAAACTGACATTAAATGCAGGCTCTGCAGTCGTTCGACAAGCTGGAACCCTGCTTCAGCACGAGAACAAACGCGGCTCCCTGTCGCCAGTACAGGGCATTGCTATTGCTTTTGATTCCACTGAAAATGAACAGCTGTTCTGGCCGTTCGGGATACCAGTTCTCATTGCGAGTCGTACTCTCACCGACAGGGCAGTAGAGCTGGTTCAAGCCAGTACGGCAGGCCGTGATTCCAGCCCCTTTAGGCCACATATACTTTTCTATGAGTTACTGGATATTTTGCGGGATCATGTGGCTCATTCTGCTCATGAAGATCACTCCTGGCTTGATGCCGTGCTTAGACATATCCATCAGATGTATACCCATCCGCTGACCCGCGAACAATTGGCGCGGGATGCAAATGTGAGTCCTGAGCATTTTTCACGGGAGTTCAAGAAACATACAGGTCTTACGTTTGTTGAATATGTAACTCGTCTCAGAATCAGGATGGCTCAGGAACATCTGTTATTCGCGAACCCTACGCTACAGGAGATTGCACAACTGACAGGCTACAGGGACACCTTTTATCTGAGCCGCAAATTCAAACAGATGGTTGGATTAGCACCAACACACTACCGGAAAATGCCCAAAAAGATTGTATCTTTGACTTACAATTATACGGCCTCACTTCTGGCACTGGGCCATACTCCCCACATGGGCGCCGTCGCCAGCTGGATGGAAGAAAAATTGGGGGAACATGATCATGATGGTCATGAACCATTTGAGCGACATTCCGAATATGAGCTTGTTAAACATACGGATCTGATTGCACACGCTCAGCCTGATGTCATTATCGGGTATGCACCGCATCCCGCTTCCGATGAACTACGTCTGATCGCACCAACCATTCTGATGCCCTTTGAGGAAATTGATTGGCAGGAGCAGCTTCTTCTTTTGGGTCGAATTACAGGGCTTGAGTCCAATGCACAAGCGTTGTTAGATCAATATCATCAACTTGAGCAAGAAGCCAATCATACGTTGGACCAACAGATGGAAGGAACACGAGGGTCCGCCGTTTGCATGTTTATGATTGGAGAGGACGGCGCTTATATCTATGGTCATGGCTGGGGCAGAGCTTCTCATGTACTGTATCAATCGCTGGGCTTCACCCCACCTTCACGGATGGAGCAGGATGGGCAGTTACTCACGGGATACATTCATGTTCCGTTGTCTGAGATTCACTTGTATGCCGCAGATCACATGTTTGTCGCCTTCCCTGAGGAACCTACCGAACGAGAAATGCTGGATAACTTGCTGAATCAGGAATCTTGGGGCACCCTCTCTGCCGTTCGTGAAGGACGCGTATACGAGATTGATGCCGACATGTTCTATGGATTTGATCCCTTGTCCGTTATGGAGCAGTTGCAGCATATCATGCGTCACCTCACATCATAATTGTCCATGCAGTAGTGATCATAGTTGTCCATGTACAAATATCACATCTTCCTCTATGTTATTAATGAGAATAATAATCATTATTGATTATACACAGGGGGAACAAAAATATGTTTGCTGCAAAAAAACGCTTTTCTGGCTTGCTTCTTATGCTCGCCATCATTATGATTCTGGCTGCATGTAGTAGCGGAACAGGCTCGACTGCCACTGAACAGACTTCGGCAGCGGGAACCGAAACAACAACAGCCTCTTCCGAGACGAACACAGACACGTCGTCCGGTTCAGACAATTCAAATGCTACACGGATCTACAAGTCATTAAGCGGAGATGTTGAAATTCCGGCTGAACCGAAACGAATCGTTACCGATATGTACGTAAGTGATCTGCTCGCACTGGGTGTGAAACCCGTTGGTGCTGTTCAATATTATTTGGAAAACCCGTTCTATGCAGATCAGGTAGCGGGCATAGAGAGTATTGGTGATCGGGCGGCGGTATCCATGGAGAAGGTTGTTGCCTTGAACCCGGATCTGATCATTACCTACTCTGATCAGGCCAGCGAAATTGAGAGTTATCAAAAAATCGCACCGACCGTGGTCATTCCGTATGGTACTTTCACCAATGTACACGACGAAATCCGGGGATTCGGAGAGCTGATGAACAAATCCGAAGCAGCCGAAGCTTGGCTGAAAACGTACGATGAACGGATTGAAGCCGCTCGCGCTAAGGTGAAAACAGTCATTAAACCGGAGGAAACCTTCTCCATCCTTGAAGTATCCGACAAAAGTTATTATGGATATGGAGACAATTTTGGTCGAGGAGGACAAGCGGTCTACAGTGCTTTGCAACTTGCCCCACTCGAAATCACCAAAAAAGAACTGATGGGTGATACCCAATGGAAAGAAATTTCGCGTGAAGTTGTTGGTGATTATGCAGGGGATCATATCTTCTTAACCGTTGGAGAGAACAATAAAAATTACCAAGGCGATTCCATCTGGAAATCCCTGCCGGCTGTGAAAAACAATCAGGTGTACGAATTGTTGGAAGACCGTTACTGGTACTTTGACCCGATTGCGATTCAAGGTCAGGCTGAAGAATTTGCCGATATGATCGTAGAACGTGCAGAGCAAAACCGTAAATAACATAAGCATGAATACAGGTGTCCGGACAGGCTAATTATCCTGCTCGGGCATTTGTGTCATATCGAGGAGGACTTACATATGCTTCGGCGTTTTATGTCTTATTATCGTCCTTACAAAAGACTCTTTATCTTGGACTTCTCCTGTGCCATCGCTGCCGCTCTGCTGGAGCTGGCCTTTCCACTCGCCGTTAACCGGGTAGTCGATCAACTGCTTCCGGCTGGCAATTGGTCCATGATCTTAGCGGCGTGTGTCGGGTTGCTCGGTATCTACCTGCTCAGTTCCTTTTTCCATTATGCAGTGACCTATTGGGGCCACAAGCTCGGTATTAACATCGAATCCGATATGCGGCGTGAACTGTTCCAGCGTGTACAGAAACAGTCCTTCCGCTTCTTCGATAACAATAAGACCGGGCATCTGGTCTCCCGCATGACCAACGATCTGATGGATATTGGTGAGATCGCGCATCATGGACCCGAGGATCTATTCATTGCCCTCATGACACTCGCTGGAGCTTTCGGGATTATGCTGGGGATCAACTGGCAGCTTGCTGTGATGACGTTCATCATTGTGCCGCTGATGATCTACCTGTCGCTGTATTTCAGTCGCAAAATGTCCAAGGCGTTCAAGCGCATGTTTGCGGATATCGCCGATTATAACGCACGGGTCGAGAATAATGTGAGCGGCATCCGTGTGGTACAGGCTTTTGCCAATGAAAAACATGAAGTAGGACGTTTCGTTGAGAACAACGAACGTTTCCGGCTTACAAAACTAATCACCTACCGTATTATGGCCTGGAACTCTTCACTTAGTTTTATCCTGATGAAATTTGTATCGCTGTTTGTACTGGTATGTGGAACCTGGTTTGTCATTCAAGGCAGTATGACCTACGGGGAATTCATCGCTTTTGTGATGCTCTCCAATGTATTCCTTGGACCGATCGAGAAAATTAACTCCGTCATCGAGACGTACCCCAAAGGCATCGCCGGATTCAGACGTTACCTGGAGCTGCTTGAAGCTGTACCGGATGTAGAAGATACACCACAGGCGAAGCCGATTCCGGATGTCAAAGGAGATATTGCTTTCCATAACGTTACCTTTTCTTATGGAGAACACAAACCTACGCTGTCTCAGGTTAATCTGGATATTCAGGCAGGCCAGACGGTTGCTCTGGTTGGACCTTCGGGCGGAGGTAAAACGACGTTATGCAGTCTGATCCCACGTTTCTACGATGTGGATGCAGGACATATCTCCATCGATGGCATTCCGGTGAAGGACATGACGCTGGAATCACTGCGCTCCCATATCGGGATTGTGCAGCAGGATATTTTCCTGTTTGATGGAACAATTCGAGAAAATATTGCATACGGCAAACTGAATGCTTCCGATGAGGAAATCTGGCAAGCCATTCGCCGGGCCCAATTGGAAGAGCTGGTACAATCCCAGCCAGATGGACTGGACACCATGATCGGTGAACGTGGCGTGAAATTGTCCGGCGGACAGAAGCAACGTTTATCCATCGCAAGAATGATCCTGAAAAACCCACCTATTCTCATTTTGGATGAAGCAACATCCGCACTCGATACCGAGACGGAAGCTGCCATTCAACTGGCCTTGTCCGAGCTGGCTCAAGGCCGTACGACATTGGTGATTGCCCATCGACTGGCGACCATTAGACACGCCGATCGCATCGTGGTGGTGGAGAACGGCAGCGTTGCTGAACAAGGAAGTCATGAAGAACTGCTCGCGCGCAAAGGCTCGTACAGCCGACTGCATCAAGCCCAGTTTGGTTAAATACAACGACAAAACAACCTTCCCTCAGAACTAGAGGTGAAGGTTGTTTTATTCATTTCAGGTATCCTTTGGATTTCCAAAATCGTTTTGCAAATGATTCAGCAGCGTAAGGCAGCTCCCCATTCAGTAGATCCTCATTTGCTTGAATGAGTACTTGGCGTCCACGTTCGAGCAATTGAACGGCATGTAGTAATTGAGAGCCGCCGATGTAATGAAGTTCAAGCAACAATGGATCTTCTTCCTCGCCATCCTGAGCCGAGTATTCGATCAACACACTTTCCGAGCCGTCCGCATGTTGGTGCAGGGTATAATAGTATTTCTCCACCTGCGTCTCCCCTTGAGCATCCACATACTCTCTTCCAATACGTAGCATAGCTGGCTGGGGAACACCATCAGACATCTGACCTGCTTGTCGAAATGCATAATATAACTCTCCAATCCACAGTCCGTGCCGATCATCATCATAATAATCGTCATATGGCTCCACGACAGGCAGTGCTAATAAATCGTGGATCAGTTGGTGCGAAATTAAGGAACGGGCATACTGATAATTCGATACAGACTGCAACAAGGTGCTCCATCCTTGCTCGCTTAACTGCTGAATATCAGCAGGTGAGTTCTCCGAAAATACGTTCCATTCCGAATTCTCATTGTGAAGATAACGATATGCACCTGAGATCATCCAGACAGGTTTACCCGGTTGTAGGATATGTTTATCAGGAGTGTTGGAACCTTGATCTGATGGCTCCATCTTAAGCAACAATGCACAGTTATGGTCATCCTGAAAATAAAGACTGCGGAAATACCCCTCCGTATGCTCATCTCCATAGACCGATACTCGGCAAAATTGCTCGTTCAACCAAAATTCATAGCTGTTGAGTAACTCATCCTCCTCTCTTACAGGCAACAAAGATGGATGAGTAAGACGCTCTATGTTCTCAGCGGTAATACGATGATCTTCGAACCAATCCGGCACATCTGGCTCTGATTCATCAGCATGAATGTACTTTCGGTTGATTACAGGTTGTCCTTGTTGCAGCCTCTTTAACATTTCTTCTCGCCAAGGAAACGGCTCTGTATCTTCATCAATCACACATTCAGGAACGAATAACGCCAACATGTCAAAGCCCCGCCATGGTCCGAGATCCTCCCATTCTTCAAGCTGACGCTTCACATTACGCTGTCCTTGAACCTGAATCGTATATTGATCGGTACTTACCAGCAATCCACCTTCTACATTCCCTCTCACTGTCAATTCTCCATGGTTATAATCCCCCCAGAACATATCCTCCACATAGAGATTACCTGTAATATATATTTCCTGCCCACCCACGATCATATAGGGCGTTATGAGATTCCCAAGTACAACCAGATTTGAACTGGCCGCGTCGGAACTTGTATTTCCAATATAACGATCCACTGTCAGATTTCCTTCAACCAAGATCAAAAAAGGTCCTTCATCCAACAACAGTTCACTGATATGAAGATCACCAGAATGTAACCATACTTCCTCGGCTTCAAATTCACCGTTGTGCGCTTCATTCTGAGTGTACATCCAGCTCTCCTGAGGCAACTTCGTTTTCATATCGGCAAAAGACACCTTGTGACCTATCTGATGTATGGACATGTCCTGACACTCCTCATCCATTAATATATGGATAGAATCTATCTAATCTACAGATAGGACAACTACCCATTTTCATTATACTAGAGGAAATATACACCATTCCATAACAAAAACCCTCACCCGAGTAGAATGAAGGTTGAGCTTGTGAACGACAACAGCCCCAAGCCCATTAAATACATATATGATCTAGTCCATTCTTATAACTTCCCACCCAGAATTGCGTTCGCCCGCTCACGGAAATCCTTCGCCGCCTGCTCAGGCGTAATTTTGCCAAACAACAGGAGATCGTACAACTCACGTAACACCGCAGTGACCTCTGGCGCACCTACAGGATCAGGCGGGTCCATCTGAGTGCTGTTATCCGCAACCCAATCGATATAATCAAACACCTGCGCCAGCTCCGGTTCAACCACCAGCTTCATCCGCTCTTTGACACTGGATGAGACAGGCACACCCCGCTCCCCTTTGAGCAGCAGATTGGCATCCAAATCATTCACAAAAAAGCTGATGAACTTGGCTGCCTCTTCCTTGTGTCTGGAATTGCCCGCCATGGAGAAAAACATGCCTGGCTTCAAGAACAATCCATCCTGACTGTTTGGCCCAGGCATTGGGGAGATGGTTAAGGGTTTGCCATAACGCTGAGCGGTGCTGATAAATTGGTTGGAATACCCCCAGCTAAACAAAGCCTCTCCCAGATAAAACGGGTCGTTATCAGGCTGGCCAATATCTGATGTCCAGATATCCGGTGCAAAAATAAGCTTCTTCTCTGCGAGCTGCTGCATCCTGCCAAAGTACTCAATAAACAGCCCATCATCCTCATATCCCAATCTCTTGCCATCCTCGGCGTATAGCTTGGAACCATACTGTCTCAAGTAATACGCGAAAAACTGTTCCGGCGTGAAATAGGTTCCCAGATAGATGCCTTTCCCGAGCAATTGCTCGCCCATCCGGTCAAAATCCGCCCATGTCCACGTATCCGTTGGCAATTCAATGTCATTGGCCTTTAACACTTCCGGATCATAGATGCTGAGCATGGCGTTAACCCCCAAACTGAGACCATAGGTTTTTCCATTCAGGCTACCACTCTCCAGCTGTTCCTTCTCAATATCTGTCGCGTCAATCAGTCCGCTCTGCATGTACGGCGTCATATCCTCCAACAGTTGCAGCGAGCTGTACTGGGACAGATAGGAAATGTCCATCTGGATAATGTCGGGCAACGCATTGCCTGCTGCATGTGGGGCAAGTTTTCTCCAGTATTCGTTGAAACTGCTATATTCGTATTCGATGTTCACATGTGGATTCAACTTCTCATACAGGTTGATAACGGCTATCGTTGCATTGTTGCGGAACTCTCCACCCCACCAAGCGATTCGCAGCGTTATCGGCTCTTCTTCCACAATCATGCCTGGCCTTTGATCCAACTGGTTCACGCAGCCAGGAAGAGTCAGCATAAGGCAGAGTATGCCTATCATTCGCATCCATCTTCCCATAACTTCTCCTCCTTACCTGGTGATGGGGGTGGCAGCAGCACCATTACTCTAGTTCCATGCCCCGGCTTGCTCTCCAGCAGAACATCATATTCTTCGCCAAAAGCCAGACGTACCCGCTCCCTGATATTCAGTAGACCAATACCTGTGCCTCTGGTTTTCACTTCACCGCGCAGCACCTGTTCCACATATTCGGGTTCCATGCCGGGGCCGTGATCCTCCACGATAAGAGCCAGCTTGCCACCTGATATCTCGGCATACACTCGAATCAGACATGATCCAACCTGTGGTTCCAAACCGTATTGGATTGCATTCTCCAGTAATGGCTGTAGGGTCAACTTTGGAATGGCACACCCCAGATAAGGAGCGGGCACATCCATACGGAAATCCAGCCGTTGCCGGAAACGGTAGGTCTGAATGGTGATGTAATGATTGACGATCTCCAGCTCTTCCGCAATGGTAATGATATTTTGTTTGAAGCTGATGGAGGAACGCAGCAAATACCCAAGTGACAGCACCATACTGGAGATTTGCTCCTGCCTGTTCTTTTTGGCGAGCCAATGGATCGAATCCAGCGCATTATACAGAAAGTGGGGATTGATCTGCGCCTGTAGCGCCTTGAACTCCGTTTCTTTAATGACCAACTGGCTTGCATAATTTTCTTTAATCAATGTATTAATATGTGTAATCATCAGTCGATACGTACGCTGTAGTAACCCCAGTTCATCCATGTGCTGGTGCGTTGGAATGGACAGATTGGCGTCTATATTCTCCAGATCCCCATACTGAACCTCCTTCATCTGACTGATGAGCTGCCTGATCGGCCTTGTCAGACTTCGTGCGAACACCATACCAAGCGCGAGAACAACCAGAATGGCGATAAGATAAACGACGATCAGTATATTTTTCAACCATATAATACGTTCAAAAATTTCATCATAAGAGGCCATATTATAATACACCCAGTCGGTGTATGCGGATTTCTTCTGGGAAAGAAATATCTCCCTCCCATCCAGATTCTTGATCTCATATCCCCCACTGCCTGGAAGTGGATTCAGTCCGGCGGACACCGCTTCTGGAAGCTGGCGATAAGGATACACCACATCACTGCCTGCTTTTAAAATAATGTCACTGTCCTGGCTATCGATGCCCGCATACTCCTCGACGAGTCGCTCGATATTAATACGCAGAAACAGTATGCCTACCGGTTCCAGGGTCATCGGTTCATAGGCTCGCACTTGACGCACCATAACCAGCATCGGGTCATCGTCATCCGGGTATAACCAGCGCACTGCACCATTGGCCTGCTCCGCAGCCGCAATCATCCGATCATATTTTTCCTGAGATACGGTTAGTGTCTCGCCATATTTATTGACTCTTCCCCTGGAATCAATCAGATGAACGGACTGCACATATCGTGCAGCCCCACTAATATGCTCCCATAGCCGATCCGTGATCTTTTTTCGTTCAATAAAGCTTGAATATGCGCTATCGTCGTCCAGCAACGACTTCAAGGCTCTTTGAATCTGCGTATCGGAGATCATGTTTAATGATAACGCTTCCAACTTCTGAAGTTCAACATCCACTGTAGACGAAGAAAGGTTCAGAAGTCGGGACGACTTATCAAACAGCTGTTTGTCATACACCGAGTACGTATAATACAAGGACCCAAACGCGAGGATGATGACAAACGCCATCATGAACATAATCATCAGAAACATTTTCATTTTGATGCTGAGTTTGCGGTAGGCTGTCATGACCAAAGCGCTCCTTTGAACCACGTGATACTACTAGGTATATCACATACAGGAAGGTTTCCCCAAAGTTTTAGCGCTCGATTTCTCACGTATTATTTGGACTGATATCGATCATACGCAGCCTGATGAACCTCAATCGCCCGGTCAATATCCATGCTCTTGATTGTTTCGGCCATCTTGTCAAATTCGGTGATCGGCTTCTGTCCGCTAATAATGGCAGTCATCGTCTCATTCAAATACGTATTCACCTGACTCATGATGGATGTACTTGTGGTCACCTCATCTGTTGACAAACGAATTGGAGGAAGCGTTAATGCTGAGCTTGCTTTCATCCATTCCGCATTCGCCGCACGCTGTCCATCGTCAAATAATAATGCATCCAGGTAACGGCTATCCTGATTGATTGGACCGTCCATAATGGATAAGGCATAGGAAGCCAGTGCCTGGTCATACGTTAGACCGTTCGGATTATCAATGATGGTATCTGTGAATTTGACACCTTCCCCGTCACGAACATAGCTGTCATTTTCGATACCAAAGTTGAACAGATCACTACCCTCTTCGCTATAGTTGTAGTCCATCCACTGAACAATATATTTCAATTGGTCTTCGTCTGCGGAAGCCGTAATAGCCTCACCATAAGACAACACTTTAGCGTCCAGATTAAATGTCGCATACGAAGTTCCATCCGGAGATACAGGCCATGGTACACCCGTCACGTTAAAGTTCGGATCCGTATCTCTCATCAGATTGAAGTATTTCCCCATGCCGCTGAACACACCACCCTGATATGCGCCTGCCAGATTGCTGGTGACCTTGTAATCGAAAGCTTTACCGTCATTGGTCATGATCTCGGGATCAATCAGCCCTTCCTCGTACCACTTGGCCATGGTCTCCAAGAAATCACGGTAGCCCGGCTGAATCGGTCCAAACTCCACCTTGTCTCCATTCATCTGGAAACCACCAATTACACCAAATGCCGCGGCAAAATCATGGAGCTTGGTCAGGTTGCCCGGTCCCCAGTTTCCGGTGAATGGTAGCTCATCTGGCTTGCCGTTGCCGTTAGGGTCCTGTTCCTTAAAAGCCTTAAGCACCGTATACCACTCATCAATGTTGGTAGGTACTTTGAGATTTAATTTATCAAGCCAGTCCTGGCGCATAATTAAACCTGAAGTGGCATTCAGCTTCAATGCATCCAGCTTCAGCAGCGGGAACATATAGATCGTTCCATCGTCGAGTGCAATCTGCTTTTTCACATCCGGATCGGATTCAATAATCCGCTTTAAGTTTGGTGCATAACTGTCGATCAGTTCATTCAATCGAATGATTCGACCATCCTTGATCATTTTTTCTGGTCCACCAACCGCATCCGCCCAGTTATAATAAATGACATCCGGTAGCTCTTTCGTGGAGATCAGCAGATTGAACTGGTCACGCTGTTGTCCAAGCGGAGGATGTGTGAACTTCACTTGGATACCCGTCAGCTTCTCCTTTTCCTTATAAGCCGCCATATCGCCAAAATTGTTCAAGGAAGCTGTCAATTTGGCATCATTGGCGCGCCAGTAGTCAATGGTAAAAGGCTCACTTGTAATCGGTAGCGGAATCTCGGTCAACGCCTGAACCGCAGGTTCTGTTCCTTCTGCTGGCTCTGCGTTACCTGGTTCATTATCCCCCGTACAGCCCGCCAGTAAAGACATGGTAAGTAGCGATGACAACAGGATGGACCCCATTCTTTTTTTCACGTAATTCGCCTCCATAGGATACATTTTTTATTGTTTCACAGCACCGATTAGAGCGCCCTGAACAAAATAACGTTGGATGAACGGATATACCAGCATAATCGGCAGTGTGGAGATAATAATAGTCGCATATTTGATGTTCTCCCCAATGGCAAAGCCGGTATCAGCGCCAGCGCCCATGGCCTCTGTACTGCTGCTGATCAGAATATCACGCATAATAATCTGGATCGGATACAACTCCTGACTGCGCAGATAGAGCATCGGTCCGACATAATCATTCCAATGGTCAACCGCATAATACAGCATCATGACCGCCAGGATTGGCTTTGACAAAGGCAGTACAATTCGGAACAAAATCAGAAAGTCATTGGCACCATCAAGCTTCGCCGATTCGATCAGACTGATCGGAATGCCTTCAAAGTTTGTTTTCATAATGAGGAAATAAAACGTACTGATGGCACCCGGAATAATAAGCGCAAAACGGGTATCCACCATGCCCAGATTCTGAATCAGCAGAAAAGTTGGAATCATACCCCCACCGAAGAACATCGTGAACGTAATTAATTTCATCAGCGTTTTTCTGCCCATCAGATCACCGCGTGACAGCCCATATGCAGCCAGTGAAGTCATGAGCAGATTAATGGCGGTACCCACCACAACATAGAACAAGGTGTTCATATATCCCGTATAGATGCGAGTATCCTGAAATACCGACTTGTACGCTCCCAGCTGAAAACCTTCAGGAATGAGCATCAGTGAACGGGAACGCAGCATCTGGTCCGGGTCGCTGATTGAAGAATTGAACACGTACAGCATCGGGTACAAGCATAAAACCATGATCACCAAGAGCAGCAGTGTATTAAATACATCAAAAAGTCGTTCCCCTATAGACTGTTTCATCGCTTCACCTTCCGATTACCATAGACTGGTTGAGTTAAGCTTTCTGCTGATCGCGTTTGCGATAATGAGCAGCGCGAAATTAATGACGCCGTTAAATAGTCCGATGGCGGTTGAATACGTATAGTTCCCCTCCAAAATACCGGATCGATAAACAAAGGTGGATATGACATCCGATGTCTCATAGGTCGGTGCTGTTTGCATCAGCAATATTTTCTGAAAATCCGCATTCATGACCGCCCCCATACGCAAAATTAACATGATCACAATCGTGGGCATAATGCCCGGCAGTGTAATATGTAACAGCTGTCTCCAGCGGCCTGCGCCGTCAATTTTGGAAGCCTCATACAACTGAGGATCAATACCACTTAGTGCTGCCAAAAAAATAATCGAGGCCCAGCCTGCGCCCTGCCATATGTTGGACAGAATGTACATCGGACGGAACATATCTTTTTCTGCCAAAAACATAATTGGCTGCAGATCGAAAAAGTCACGAATGACGTTAAACAAGCCACCGTCCAAAGATGAGAACGTTTTCAACATTCCAACCACGACGACAACCGAAATAAAATGCGGCATATAACTGATGGTCTGTACTGCACCTCTGAACCACTTCTTCCGGACTTCATTCAGCAACAGCGCTAGTAGAATCGGAGCCGGGAAACCAAACACAATACTGTAAAAACTCAAAATCAGTGTGTTCTTAATCAGTCGCCAGAAATAATAACTTTCAAAAAACATGGTGAAGTTGTCAAATCCGACCCATTCGCCTGCCAAGATTCCTTTGATCGGGTTGTAGGATTCCTGAAATGCCATCAGTAGCCCGTACATTGGCCCATAGCTGAAAATCAGATAGTAGGCTACCACAGGAACGAGCATCAGATAAACGTATCTGTTGCGGACAAGTTCCTTTTTCACCGAACTCCATTTGCCAGCTGGCTTCAAACGCCCAGGTTCAATCCCCCGGCTTCGATTCAGCTCCATCCACTCAACCTCCACTCTCGATGTTCATTCACTAACATGACACTTCTAATGATAGAAGCGAGCGCCTTTTCTTCCCATGCTCATTTCCGATAAATGGATGTTCAAAACCGAGTTCCGTCCGACAAAAAAAGACCCTGCTGCCGATGAATGGCGTACAGGGCCCGATCACAGATTAGATGTAGATCGGATATAAAGATTAGCTATGTAGAAGCGACAGCAACGCTGTCTTAGGGTACTTTTTTATACTCGGAAGGGGAGAAACCCGTGTATTTCTTGAACATTTTGCTGAAATACGGCCAGTTGGCACCAAACCCTGTCTGCTCGGCAAGCGAGGATACAGTGTAGTTCCCGTCCTGCTCCAGAAGCTCCAACGCTTTACGGATGCGGTAGCTTAACACATAGTTCGTAAATTTCTCACCAGTTTCTTTTTTGAACATTTTGCCGATGTAGTCTGGATTCATGTATATTTCCCCAGCGATGGACTGGAGTGTTAATGTCTCGTCCTTGTAGCGTTTCTCTACCAACTGTTTCACACTGCCTACCATCTGCGATTGTCTGGAGCGATGTTGATCATAGCGGCGCAAGGTGATTTCTTTGGCGACGGCAAGCAGAAACTGTTGAAAAGAATGCAGGGTGCTGGATTCAATCATGCCTGGCAACTGGTCCATATACCTTTTCATCTCGGCAGAGCCACTAAGTCGAATCATCTCCATAAACATCTGAATAAGATAGGACTTCGTTTGGGATATATCGTATCGCAAGCTGGCAAGCAGCTGAAACATCCGGTTCAGCTCTGATCCAACTTCCTGCCAGTGTCCCGCCTTGATTGCAGTAACCATCCGCTCCGGATCGTATTCGAATTCAGGAAGAATGCGTTCTCCGGGAGAGTAAATATCCCGTTCCATAATGAGACTGCCCTCACCGAGGTAAAAGCGGTAATTGAGATAAACCAGCGTCTGCATGTACAAATGGCGTGCCTGCGAGAGGTCTCCTGGCTCGCTTAGTGCTATCGTGAGATCATCATGATAATATCGGGTAAATGTGGCGCGAATCTCATCGATATTATGGAACAACTGCGTTTCAGACAACTTGTCCTCCATAATTAGTAGCACATGCCTTCCAACCGTGGCACTTAATATTGGATTGTGAAAAATATCTTCGGCAATGTTCTTCACCGCGAACAAGTGCAAATACTCATGATCCCCCTCAATCTCTACCAGTAGCAACCGCACACGTTGATCCTGAAACTGTACATCGAATAATTCCTCGAAATACTTCCATTCCTTGACCCCGTATGTTCTGTTCGTGACTAGCTCTTTCAGAAAATATTCCTTGGCATGCGGCAGTACACGCTCCAGATTATATTGGATCGACTGCACAAAACGCTCTTGATCGGTTAACTCTCGCTTCTCACTGACCAATTCACTGATAGCCTGTACAAGATGCTCCTCGCTGCAGGGCTTAAGCAAATAGTGCTTCACCCCATACTGCATGGCCGTTTTCGCATATTCGAACTCCGTAAAACCCGTGAGCATGATGAATGAGATATGCTGATACTTCTCTGCCACAGCTTCAACCAGCTGTAACCCATCCATTCCCGGCATGCGGATGTCCGAGATGATAATATCCGGGCGTTGCCGCTCAATTGAAGCAAGCGCTTCCAATCCATCTTGAGCAATGCCGATCAGTTCTGTTCCTAATCTGGACCAGTTCACCACACTGGAGATCCCGTCCGAGATCATAAATTCATCATCAACCAGCAAAACCTTGTACATCGTATGCATCCTCCTGCCTTTAACCAGTTCCATTCTATTATATGGGCATTATGCACAAATAGAGGGGAGGACATTGAATGACATGGAATTGCACCCTAACAAGTCTGATTGTTGAACATTTGTATCACGTGTGATGTTATTGGCTACAGAATCATGGTTTGTGCTGTTCCTTTGATCAAACCAAACAACCTTCACCCTGCCACAGGGTGAAGGTTTGCCGCTGCTATGCAAATGCGGGCTATATAGGTGACTTACATGCCCGGATCGATTTATTTTTTTACTGCGTGAATGAAATGTATCGTTTCAAATGCCCTTAGATGATCAATTCGATCCTGGAAAAACTGTTCCTGAATCGCCTCGGGAGTCAGATGCTCATAAATAAGTAGCCCTGCTTCATCAAGCAAGGCCTCCATCTCCACATATGCATAGCCGGGTTGCATGGGCTCACCACCCATTGCAGCCAATTTAACCATATTTTCAACCCGATTAAACATTCCTTTTTCCTCAAAAAGGTGCTCATCTGCATAATCCAGAACTATGGAGCTTCCGGTTGGCAGGTTCGCAAACACATGACGAATCACGTTAAACAGATCATTTTGGGGCAAATAATACGAAACACCCAAGAGACTAGCCAACGTCTTCCGTTTCTTCAAACCTTCAATAGTCAAGCTGTCATTCGAAAGCTCACGCGTAAAATCCATGGGTACAAAGTGAAGATTGTCCGGAATAGTCAGCTCGGCCTGATTCAGCCGCTCTTTCTTGAATTGCTGTGTAGCCGGATAATCCACTTCAATGATATCCAGCGTGTCCTCCAATTCCGGATGCCTCAAAGCAAACGTATCCATCCCGGCGCCAAGAATGACTACCTGCTTCAATCCCAACGCGACTTCATGCAAAAGTACATGCTCACAGTAAGCGGCCCGAGCCAGAGTTATTGGAGATAACTGTACCTGGGTAATCCATTTTAGAACCTTTTCCGGGTCGTCCTTGAGCTCGTTAGCCATATCCGGGTTGAAAAAATGAATGCCTCTAACCATGTTATTGCTGATATCTGAAAACTCTTGAGGAGAGATCAGCAATCTCGCCATAAAATCATCGAAAATGAGGGGTGTGTCATGTTGGCTGTGATAAGCTCGGCCAAAAGTCGAAATCAATGATGTGATACTGGATTCATTTTGCTTCATACTTATTCCTCCCGTACAAACAAAAATAAGATTCCCCTGGCCAGGAGAATCTTATTATATACGGAATATTTTTATATGTAAATTATAGCATAAATACATTTTTTTGTCAACCATAATTAACGGATGAACAGACAGTTTACAGTGGATTTACCGTCCACTTCAACTCGTTCTTCCTTCCGCATCCTATCCAACCCGATGAGATCTGTTAGGCGTCCATTCCATACTCCTTCACTTCACGATTACGGTTCAACACCGCATGCAACACAAAACCAAGTACCGCAATAGCTGCTGTGCCTGTTGCCAGCCACGCTACCGGAATAAGTCCCTGTTTGTCATACATGACCCCCATCGCATAGGGGCCGATAACCCGTCCAACCGCACCGATCCCACCCGATATCCCGATGTAAAAAGGTGCCGCCCTGCCGGCATGCTCCGAGATAAACGCAGGTGTTGCAGGGGAGATCAACATCTCTCCAAACGTGGCAAGTACCATTGCAAGCACCATGCCTGGATAGCTGTACATGGTAATCATCACAATGTAGGCCATGCCATAGAATACCGCACTCGCCGTCATCTGGGCAGTGGAGGTACGGGCCATGGTCCGTTTCACCCAGCTGGTAAAAGGTTGGCCCACAAAGATCAGCACCCCGTTCAGGGTCCAGAGCAGACCGTACATTCTTTTTTCCATACCCTCAGAGATGATATACGGGGACACACCTGTGTTCCAGATGGAGTTGCCGAATAACAGGAAGAGTACGCCCAAGCTCATAAACAGATATAGTCGGGTATTACCCAGCAATGCCCAGACGCCCGGCCCATCGGGGACGGTTTTCCGTTTGGTCAGATGTACTTCCCCCTGATCCGGTTCAACCCGCGACAGATAATACCAGAAGAAAATTGCAAATCCGGCTGAGGTCACCCCGTTCAGTACAAAGCTGAGGTGATAGGAAAAGTCAGCCAGAAAACCACTCAGCGCCGTACCTATCGCCACCCCGATATTGTTCGCTACATAGATAATATTGAATAATTCCCCGCGTCGCTCCGCAAACCGGAAGCCAATAAAAGCCTGAATCGCCGGCAGCGACAATGAACTGAACAGGCCAATCCAGCCCATCGCACATATAAATACGACCCAATACGCACTAATCCAAGGCAACGCAAACAAACCTAACGCATTAAGCGCCAGTGAACCAATGATCAGCTTCTTCACACCCACCCGATGGTACAATGAACCTCCAAGCAATTGTCCAAAGATGCCACCCAGGGACTGAATCAGGATCACAAAACCGGCGTTGGCCATCGTCCGTCCAAGTTCGTCAAATACATACATGGTGGTCAGCGGCCACATCAAGGCACTGCCTGTTGCGTTAACCAGACTTGCTAATAAAAATATTCTCACTTCTTTTGGATAATTATCCAGCCATCTCATCATCGTTAATTCATTCTCCTTAGTACCTCTGCACAAACAAATAACCATAAAAAATAGACCTTTGCCCTGACGGCATAACCATAACCAGCCAGAGCGAAGGTTTTATGAAGTGTTACATCTATTGCACTATAATCCTGCTCAAATTCTAGCCTTTGTTCATCTTACCTCAAAAAAATCATGCTGCAAGCACACTCATTGACGCTTCACTTCAACAGTGGCTGAGAAGAAGGTAGCCCCGTTCCCCATGTCCGACAACCGATTGGACGTCAGTGAATTCGCTCGCTGCTTCTTGCCGTCACCATCCCACCATAAGCCTTGGCTGATGACGGTTCCCGGCAACATGGCTTCACTTACTTTGGCGGTAAGTTCAATGCGCCCACGATCATTCCATACGACTACTGCATCGCCATCCTCCACATTTCTACGGATGGCATCCTCGGGGTGTATCTGCAATAAAGGCATCTTTTCCAAACGCTGATGTTTGGCTGAATTACCAAAGGTGGAGTTCAGGAAATTATGGTTTGGCGGCGACAGGAACATCAACGGATACGTATCGGCAGGTCCAGCCGGATTCTCCCCATCATATCCTTCAACCAGAGCACTATAGGTAGGGAGCGGCGGAAGCCCTCTCTGTTCCATCGTCTCGGAATACAATTCAATTTTGCCTGAAGGTGTGGGCAGCTGATCCAGATATGTAGCATGTGGCGTCATATCCAGCTTCACGAATCGATGTTCCTTCAGTCCTTCCAACGTGACCCCATTCATGTAGGGGTTGCCTGTGCCCTGAAGTGCGTCCTCAATCATCTGTTCCGGTGTTTCTCCGAAGATTGCAGAATCGTACCCCATAGCCTGCCCAAGCAGTGAGAACAGTTCCACATTGCTCTTGCTCTCCCCAATCGGTGCAATCACCGGCTCTTGCAGATGAACGTACTGATGCCAATAAGAGGTGTACAGGTCCGTCGCTTCAAATGAAGATGTGGCTGGCAAGACGATATCTGCATATTTCGCCGTATCCGTCATGAACAGATCATGTACAACCGTGAATAGATCTTCCCGTGCAAAACCTCGCTCCACCCGCTCGGTATCCGGTGCCACCACCAGTGGATTGCTGCAGTAGACCATCATCGCTCGGATTGGCTGCTCTGCTTCCAGCAACGCTTCACCAATCCGGTTCATGTTTACCACTCGCGGCTCCGGATTCTGCCGCAGCTCCGGACGTTCGAGCGCGTCGCTATTTGTGCTCGCGTAGCTGTTAGTGCGAACGGCACCGCCGCCTTGCTTCAGCCATTGCCCTGTAATAGCAGGCAGACATGCAACGCTACGCACGTTCATCCCCCCATTATCATGGTGCTGGAGGCCATTGCCGATGTGAATATGGGCTGCCTGTGCGTTGCCGTATAGTTCGGCCAGCTCCACAATCGTTTCCTCCGGCACGCCCGTAATGCGTGCAACACGTTCAGGGTTGTAACTGCGGACATGATCACGTAGTGCCTCATGACCCACCGTATACTTTTGCATAAACGATTCATCTGTCAGTCCCCGTTCGAACAGCACATGCATTAATCCTAGCGCCAGTGCACTGTCCGTGCCCGGATACAGCGGAATAAACCAGTCGCCCCACTGGGCCGTGCGATTGCGATGAACGTCGATGACGACGATCTTGGCGCCTTTCTTGCGGGCTTTCTCCGCCAAAACGACCTGATGCATATTTGTACTGACGATATTGCCACCCCACACCAGGATGAGATCCGCATGCTCCGTATCTTCCGGCACCGTTCCCCGATTGGCACCCATCGTATATTTCCAGCCGGTATTTCCAGCGGAGTTACAGATCGTCTGCTCCAGTACACTCGCACCAAGCGCATTGAAGAAACGCCGATCCATACCGTCTACGCCGAGAATGCCCATGTTACCGTAAAAGCTGTAGGGCAGGATGCTCTCCGGGCCGTAGGTTTCGGACAATGCAGTGAATTTGGTCGTAATCTCGCGAATCGCTTCATCCCAACTAATTCGTTCGAACTTGCCTTCACCTTTGGCTCCTACACGTTTCATCGGATATTGTAGACGCTCGGGGTGATACACCCGCTCAGTCATATTTCTAACTTTATTACAGATGGCACCCTTGGTTATGGGATGATCCGGATTGCCTGCCACCTTCACAATTTTGCCGTTCTCTTTATGTAATAACAGACCACAAGTGTCCGGACAGTCGAGCGGGCACACCGCCGCAAATATACCATTCTCCTGATCGATCATCGTAAGGCTCCCCTCTTTAAAAGCTATCCCTATATCATATCTTCTTCGAGGTTATCGCGTAAAGAGAACAGTATGTTTTTGCTTCATATTCGCCGCTATAGCGGCTTTAAATTATTTTCAAAAAAATGTTTTTGAGTTTGATTCAACTTCAGAATTCAGGGGTAAATTAAAAATAAGGCATTAGGCTAGTGTTTCCCCACTTCCTCCTCATGCCATATCATGGACCACTCCCGAAATTCGCCATGAACAGGTTTCGTTCCCCCGAACCTTGTCATGGCGAATTTATTTTGCGTTAAACTCCAACAAGGACCTCATACAAAAAACGATCCCGCCCTGCTCCATCACAGCATATTCGCCATGAACCGAGCAAGATCAGAATCGTCTTCACTTCTAATACATGTGTATCCATACCTCGCTGTGCCCACTATGCTTGTTTGCTCAACATCACTCTAGCCTCCGTCTCCACAGCTTCGATCGACGTTGCTATCTCCGGCTTCACTTTTGGCTCAGTTTGGCGCAGGTACACCATCCAATAGGCTGCAGCTACAAACAGAGCACCTCCAGTCAGATTCCCGAGCCATACCGGAATGAAATTCATCACATATTGGCCCCACGAATAATGTCCTTCAAAGATTGCCGCCGGGATGAGGAACATATTGGCCACAACGTGCTGGAATCCAATCGCCACAAATGCCATCGTTGGAAACCAAATGCCCAGTACCTTGCCACTCATCGTATCCGAAGCATAAGATAACCACACGGCCAGCGCGACCAGCCAGTTACAGCCGATGCCAGAGATGAAAGCTTGCAGGAAACCGTCATGCAGCTTATGCCCAGCCATATCCACCACTTTCGCCAGATATACACCCTCTCCGGTCAGGCCCAGCACATGTCCAAACGCGTACGCGACAAACAAAGCTCCAACAAAATTACCAATCGTCACTAAGGTTAGATTTTTCAACATGCTACCCACGGATAATTTTCTTGCAATCGTTGCAAGTGGAACTGCCATCATGTTACCTGTCAGCAGCTCTCCACCACCGATGAGTACCAAGATTAATCCAACCGGGAACACTGCTGCTCCAATCAGATTGACCAAACTTCCCCACTCAGCTGGCGCAGAAGCAATCACCCGAATATCCAGTAAAAAACCCAGCGCAATAAAAGCACCTGCCAGAAAACTAAGCACCAGTACAGAAGACGCCGGATATTGAGCCTTCTTCATGCCTGTCTGCGCCGTATATTGTGCAACCTCAAGAGGTGTTTTTGCTGCCATATCATTCATCCTCTCCTTCATTGTTCATCATTGGATAAAACCATCTGAAATTCATTAGTTATGCGTTGAATACCACATCCTAATTGTATCTCGGTCCTAAACATAACTTTGTGCAAATTATCACAATGTTGTTTAAAAAGATACTTTAAGAGCGTCTTTAAATAGTTAAGTCAGCAAAAGTATAGTAAAGCCTTTTATAGCTAAAAAAACCACAAAAAAGACTGACGATAAACTCGCCAGTCTTCTTTTTCCTTTATAATCGTCCGCCTTGTTTCATAATCTTGGCAGTTATTGTACACCTCATATTTACGGATAAGCATGACTTATCTTTGTATGGCGTTTATCAAGATCGCTGTTCAACCATCTATTCTGCTTCCTTACACCATTGCTGGTGCTTTTACTTCTATTGGAGGCAGTGCTTGCAGACCCGCCGTGTTCAGGAAGTTCCATGGTTTGTTGTAATGTGGCTGGAAGAAGAAGTCGATGAAGGCCAGCTCATCTACGGTCATGTTATTTTGGATGCAGACCGAGATCGTATTAATCGATTGGGTCAGATCAACCTGAGACATCACCTGTGCTCCAACGATCCGACGAGTAGCCTGCTCATATACCACTTTAAGCAACAGTTTCTCAGCCGTTGGCATGAACTCCGGACGGTAGCTGTCTTCCAGTACCACGGATTCAACAATCAAGCCTTCGTCAGCAGCAGACATTTCCGTCATCCCTGTACCCGCGATATTTTGCTCGTAAATTTTGATACCCGATGTACCTTGTGTACCCATATACGGTGTCGTAGGACGAACCAGGTTACGGGCTACAAGTGTACCCATCCGCACGGCGTTGGTTGCCAGTGGAATGTAAGATGCTTTGCCTGTTGGGTTGTAATGAATAGCACAGCTGTCACCCGCAGCGAAGACGTCTTTTTGACTCGTTTGCATATATTTATCCACGATGATTGCGCCGTTTGGTAGCATATCCACTTGGCCTTTGAGCAGCTCTGTATTTGGACGGAAACCAATGCACAGAATAACCAGATCGGTTTCGAACTCTCCTTTGGACGTGATCACTTTAGTCACTTTGCCATTTTCACCAGTAAACTTCTGTACCGTTTGACCAAGAGCCAACTTGATGCCGCGTCCAGTCAACGTATCTTCAATCGCATCCGTGAATTCAGGGTCCAGATATTTGTTCAAAATCCGGTCCACACTGTCGATCAGGGTAACTTCCTTGCCGTTCATCTGGAAAGCTTCGACCAGTTCTACGCCGATATATCCTGCACCTACAACGGTAACACGTTTGGCATCTTTGGCTTTTTCAATAATCGTGTTGGAATGATTGTAGTTTTTGCAAAGTAAAATGTTGTCCATCTCGATGCCTTCAAGCTTCGGAACGACAGGCCATGACCCCGTTGTCACGATCAGTTTGTCAAACGTATCTTCAAATTCTTCCCCGGTTTGCAGGTTTTTAGCCTGAAGGGTATGGCCCTTGGCATCTACTGCTGTTACTTCATGAAGCATCTTGGTCTCAACACCAAGCTCTGCCAGTTGATTAGGCGAAGAATAGAACAAACCGTCAGGGTCTTTCACAACCCCACCTACGTAGAGTGCAATGCCACAAGATAGGAAGGAAATATTGTCATTGCGCTCATACACGGTGATGGTAGCATCCGGGTACAATTTAGCGGTATTTACGATGGCTGCGGTTCCTGCGTGTGTACATCCGATAACTGCGATTTTCATTAAAAGTTCCTCCTCGAAATATATAAATGAGTTTGAATATAAGGTTGTTATGGTTGTGAAACATTTCACTTCTTGTTCGAAACTGTGTATGTGATTTATTTCACTTTATACACTCATTATAATGTGATATTTTTCACATTGCAATAGGTTGAGCAAAAAAAGTTTGTCGAAGGAGGTCATTTCCCTGTATTTAAGCCTTTCTTCCCTTCATTGTATTGATTTCATTGTCCCCGGATTTGGGCGGGTTTATGCTATGTAATGGCTTCCGTGATCCCTGTATGAATGCAGTGTGGACGTATAAAGTTAGAGGCGTCTTCTGCATTCATGTTTGACTTATACAAAAAATAAATGGCTTCAATTTTCATTACAGAGTTGATTTCATGGATCCAACTCATACCTGTGAACAGAATAAATCTGCGTGTATAAAATAATCAAAGAAGCCTGTCCTTGCTTATGCAAGGACAGGCTTCTCAAACGTTCATGTATTAACCGAGCAACTTCTCGATATCTGCAATCATTGTCTCCGGAGATTCTTTCGGTTCAACACGACCTACCACTTCACCTTCACGGTTAACAAGAAACTTGGTGAAGTTCCATTGAATGTCGCTTGTTTCACCTACGCCAGGTTGTTGCTCCTTCAGGTATTGGAACAGGGGATGAGTGTCCTCACCATTCACATCTACCTTGGCAAACACCGGGAAATTCACACCATAGTTAATCTGGCAAAATGATTCCGCTTCCTCACTTGTACCTGGCTCCTGCCCTCCAAACTGGTTACAAGGGAAACCCAGTACAACCAAGCCTTGATCGCGATAACGATCATAAAGCTTTTGCAATTCACCGTATTGCGGGGTCAGCCCACACTTGCTGGCTGTATTGGCAATGACCAATACCTTACCTTGATACAGATCCAGTGAGACTTCTTGGTTCGCGGTGGTTACCGCCTGATATGAATATACGGACATGACTGATTCCTCCCATGACATATGTTGGTTTGGGCTGTTGCGAGCACGTTGGCATAACCAATGAACCCACAGCCTGTCCTATTATTATAAACCTGATCCAATGTGATTACCAAATCCCGGGTCTACTCGTCCCCTTTGCTCCCATGCATTGCAAATCCCCCATGAATGCAAAAGAGCCGCGTGCGATAGCGCACAGCGGCTTCATTCTATAATGTAAGGACCACATATGGCCCATTTCGTTAACTTCCTGTCGCTTGAACACGTGGTTCTGCCCGTCCTCCAGCATGAACCATCGCGCTGTTCATGACCAGCTGCTCTGGCGTCTTCGATTGCTGGCGTTCGCCTGCAAGAGCGTAAGGCAAGCAGAGCGGTACACCGGAACGCGGATCAATCACGATATCTGCTTCAATGTTGAATACTTCACGAAGTACATCTGAGTTCATAACTTCCACAGGTGAACCATGAGCGATGGCTTTACCTTTTTTGATACCAATCATGTGATGTGCGTAGCGGGAAGCATGATTCAAGTCATGCACAACCATAACAATGGTACGGTTGGCTGTGGCATTCAGTTGCTCCAGTAATTGCAATACTTCGAGCTGGTGAGCCATATCCAGGAATGTAGTCGGCTCGTCCAGGAAAAGGATATCTGTTTCTTGTGCAAGTGCCATGGCAATCCAGGCACGTTGACGCTGTCCACCGGACAGTTGATCAATCGGACGATCATGGAATTCAGTCATGGCTGTCACTTCAATAGCCCATTCAATCATACGTTTGTCTTCCGCACGCATGGAGCCAAATCCTTTTTGATAAGGAAAGCGACCATACGATACCAATTCAGTAACGGTAAGACCTTCAGGGGCTGTTGGATTCTGTGGCAAAATCGCAAGTTGCTTGGCAACTTCACGCGTGGACTGTTTATGGATGGACTTCCCGTCGAGCAATACATTACCTGCTTTTGGAGCCATAATACGTGCCATCGTTTTCAGGATGGTTGACTTCCCTGAACCATTGGCTCCAACAAGTGCTGTAATTTTTCCTTGGGGAATCTGAATATTCAGATCCTCTACAATTAGTCTTTCCTCATAAGCGATATCCAGCTTGGTCGTCTCCAGACGAAACATGCGATCATCCCTCTCTCATTTATCCCGGTTATGTAATCCGGCTATGACAACAAAAACGAAATTGTAATTCTGTGATTTCCGACGCAAATATCTTCTACACTAAAGATACTGATAATCATTATCATTTGTCAACATAAAAAACCAAATTTTCTTCTCTTTTCGTGCTTTATTTGGACTTTCTGTAGCAGAAATCCCGCTCTTTTCTCAAGTACACATGAGATCTTTTCTCATTCATTCCGCGCACTTTATCACTTCTGACTGTTTTTCAAACTCTTGAATCGCAAATTTTGTGTCTGAATTGTGAATGTGTGAGTTTTTTTCATGCAATGGCTGTATCCGCCATATCAAATAAAAAAAGATGACCTTGAAATCTAAAGTTCAAGGTCATCTCACATACGCTCGTTTAATAAGGTATGAAGTCAGCATTTTTCATTATTGGATTAAAAGACACTTAATGAATCTATGCAACACGCTCATATAAAATAACTTACAGCTTCGGCTGCGGCATCAATTGGATCACCGTCATATTGCCCTGCGTACTCTTCACACTGACAATGCTCTCGGCATCCATATTCGCTGGAAGATCGATCTGCAATCCATACGGATAGAGACGATCTACCTCTCCAATAGACATCTGTGCAGGAGTGTTCGCATCCTGTTCATTGGATACAGATGTGTCAGGCGATGTGGAACCAGTAACTTGATCTGCATCCGTACCTTGATCCGTGTCTCCACTCGCAGCATTAGACGATGCATTCGTCCCTGTATCCGTTGTTGTATCGGTAGCAGGATCTGAAGTGGAATCACCCGATGTTGAAGGATCGGCCTGCTGATCGCCATCCTCCGTCTGCTCTATGTTCCCCGCGTTTCCCGCTGAAGAACCATCCGTGCTTCCTTCGGAAGTACTTCCTGAGCCACCATCGGAGGTATCTTGGGTATCTGGCTCCTCATTCCGATTAAAACTCTCCCACTTGCCTGTAGCATCCAAATCTTGAGTGCTGCCATCCTTCATCGTCAATTGAAGTTTGCCTTGCTCAAACTCAGTGCTTCCCGTATCATTCCTGAAACGGATCACCAGTTGAGCAGGTGATTCCGTACCCTCCTGTTCACTCACAGGAATCATATAAGCAATCTGCTCCGCGAGCTGCACCTCCGGTTCAGCCGGTATGACAGGCTCCTGGGTAGATGGAGGGGATGCCGCTGGCGGCTCTACAGAATCTTTCATCCATGCATATGTACCGCCAGCAATACCCAGAACCAGGATCAAGAGGATTAATCCGAACAGATTTTTCCTTTTACCCGTTAGCATCCGCACCAGTGGAGAGGACAATTCCGTCTTCGCACGGTCATAGACCGGCTTCATTGTCTTGCTGGCTCTCACATAATACGGTTTGAAAGCTGACTTCGACTTGAAAGCTTCACGGTCATGGGCTTTGAAATACGCCACGATGGCATCCGCATATCCTTTATGCGCATTGGAACCCCGGACAAACATCCGATGATCTCCTGACCATTCGAAGAATGGATACAGCCCTTCAGCACGACTTGCATTGGTGCGGATGAATTCAATCAGGCCAGGATAATCCAACCGATTGCTGCCACTTCCTCCCCTATAAAAAGCCATCGGCAAAGCTTCATATGCCGCAATCCCCGGATGAGCCTGCAGCTCTCCGGCAAGCCAGCGACGCGTCCAGCGTTGAAGTTCATTGCGTTCTGCCAGGGAAAGTGCCTCCAAGGCCTCTTCTTCATTCCCCTCGCCACTAAGCCACACTCTCGCAGCCAGCATCATGTTCGTTCGAGCAGATACATCAGAACCCTGACGTGCCGCCCAATCCCGAACCTCATTGCCATGCTGCAAAATATCAATGCTTAATAGCTGTTCACGGTTAACCCGTTCCAGATCCAGATCCTGAATCATAAACAGGTTAATGACATAAGCAAGCTTGTCTGCAAGGCGGGTTAACTCCTCCTGATATGCCGGATCTTGACTGGCAGACGGAGATCCCCCTTTGCGATTAGGGCGGGCTGTAGCTCCAGATTGACCAATTCGTGCCGTAATGCCTGTATCATAGGTGACATCAGCGGATACCCGATCCAGTATGCTAACACGCTGGAGGGCTTCATTCGCAGATTGTACCGGATTAGGCGCAGAACATAACCGTTCACGCAGCTCATTGGCTGTCCGCTCCTGCAAGAAGCTGTAGTGGATCGCAGATGGATGGGACGTAACCCATCTTCGGATCACTTCCACAACGTTCGCTGCCGATTCCGTGCGTTTCAGCTGATTGTCCAGATAAGGCTCGAACAACAGCTTGGTAAGCGATTCATTGGCCAGCACTTTATCAAAGAAAGCCCGATTCAGCTGCGGATCCCGATCCAGCACAGCATACAATTCCTGCACAGCGCGCATACGCTTCTGGGCGCGGGCATTATTCACACCGTAGATAAAATAGTCCACAAGCCGGGATTGCACCACGGGCGTGGCAACACTGAAATATTCGCCAATGCGAGCTGCGACGTCTTCTTCGGGTACGTTCTCACGCTTCACGCTGTCCAGTTCCCTGCTGAGCAAGGTCAGGAACAGCTCGTTCAGACGGGAACGTTGCTGTAATCCACCATCCGGCTTCAAATAGGTCAGCAAGCCACTCAGGACATGACTTTTGTTATCCAAATACAAGTCTTCCATGCCTTGTTCAAGACCATAGAACACCGCAAGTTCGCCATAAGCTTCAATGGAAAGTTCCCGCCCAGGTTCCATGCCGGACAACATTTCATCCGCAAACGTATAGAACGCATCCGCCGCCGCAGGTTCCTGCAATAAGGCCCAAGCGAATTCTGCATAAGGTAACTTCGCCACAGATGCATCCGCATGTGTCACTCTGCCTGATACGAGATCAAAGGTGAAATCCTTCTCCGTATTCCGGTCTTTCGGACGTAACGTCCCTCGCTCAACAAACTGGACGTGGATGCCCTTCTTGGCCTGTGGCTCCTTGGCAAACGTCATGAATCCCAGCTGCCGCCGGAATGCGTATGGTAAAGCCGTGTACAGCAAACGTAACAATCCTTTGGCCCCTGCGGTCACTTCCTCTGCGGGAAGGTCCAGAGCAATGTATACTTTTCTGCGTGTCGCTACAGACTGCATTACCGCATAGAGCAGGCGCTTGAACAGCACTTCGTTCATCTTCAAGGTGCTCAGCACTTGGGTGGGTGATCCTACGCCAGCATCGGTCGCCCCACCCTGTCCGCTCCTAGGTGATATAGGCAATTCAGCAAGTGCTGGCAGAACTGTACCTTGTTCGATGTCATAGGACGTGGCGAACACGGCATCCAGCCAGCCGCCTTGTTTCATCTGCTCTTCCGAGCGTTCGGGAGACAAGACGTAATTATGTGCAAAAAAGGCACTGCGCAGCCCGGTGAAATCCGCAGACTGGTACACATTTTGCCCAAGGATTGTCTCCCCACTCTCCAGATGAAGCAGGTGAATGGCAGCCGGAAACTTCGTCTCGTCCTTCTCGCTACGGCCTGTTAGCTCCGCTGGAGCATCATAGACACAGTAGGGGTGAAGCACTTTTTTGATAAAAGAAGGGTCCAGTCCCGGCGATGCCGCAACCGTATCAAACCCCTCTGTTGTGCGAAACACCCCGCGCCGCTCCCGGGTATACAGCTGTTGTTCAATGGGCGGGGTTACGGAAGAACGCATCATCCCACTCTCCCCTCAATGTACTTCAGCTTGTACAGGAGCCACAGGAAAGGTTCATCCACGCGGATCGGGCTAACCACACCCTGCAATTTCATATCCACCGGATTGCTACCCAGCGCAGAGACTGCGAAATAGGCTGTATCCTTGAAGTACACATCCATCGTGCCCTTGAATGGGCGATCCACCTTCTCGATAAAACGCCGGATCTCCCCGTCGATATTCTCGAACTCGGTTAAGTCGAACCAATCGCGGTGCACCATGTTGCGGAAGACATTACTGTTGGATTTGATATAATCCCCCTCTTCATCCTTGAGGGAATGCAGCATGTCGCTTTTGGTGAGCACAACCGCTGTTGGAATATTGGTCTTGGCTTTGTCCTGATACGCGATAAAATCTCCAAACATCGTCAGCACCACATCACGCGGCTCATCGTATCGTGGTGTCCACTCTCCCGGCTCGTTGCCCAGGTTAATGCGGATTTTGTCCCGAATCGAACGAATCTGAAGCGGGTCCACCATAAACAGGATACCTGCCGAGTTCTTGATGTGCTGCCCGTGAAGTCCGAGATAATCCTGCTCCACCATACCTTCACCCGCAACGTCAAAGAACACCAGTGTCAGCGGCGCTTTATCTTCGTCCTTGAACACAAACTGGAAGATAAACGGCTCCTGCAACTTTTCCTTCTGCGTGGAATCCAGCAGGTCGCCCCGTTCGAACAACGGTTCTTCATAATCCGCGCGGAACCGGCGGCTGATCTCCGCATTCAATGGCATGCAAGCCGCGTCAAAATGATCGGCCGTATAATGCTGCAATGTATGAATTAATGAAGTCATGTAGACGGATTTACCTACCTGGGATGCACCAATGATGGATATGATATTGCTCGGTGCTTTACCCGCCGTCACAGGTAGCTCGTTATGACATTGCGGACACAACCGGCGACGCGTAACGACACCATACCGATCGTTCAGCCCCATCACGATGTTATCGGAATAAATACGGTGTTCCTCCGGTACATCATGGGGTGCCAATACCGCCTCCATATCAAATACCGTGTCGAGTCCGAACCTTTCGCGATACCGATTCAACTTTGCATCTTCCCCGAGTGCGTAGTCCTCGTCATCATCGCGGTGATGGGCGGCGCGGAACACTACCTCTTCCGGTGAAAACTTGCTGAAACAATAAGGGCATACAATATCATAAAACAGCGGACGTTCCTCCGGCTGTTGTCTCTTCAAAAACCGACTAAAAAAGCTCATAGCCACTCCCCTCCCTGATCAGTCAGACTAAGGTGATTTACACTTGCACTACGATGACAGAGTAACCTTCCAATCGCTAGTCCAACTATCTAGTCTGATATAAGCCGATAGGCGGCTCCATATTTCGGTCCGTCCGTGAAGAATAATCGCACATAATCATCCTTGGCAACTTCAACGGGCGGCATCTCATTTCTTCCGGGAGCAAAATCACTCACAAAAGGGTACACCGTACCATCTTCCTTATTCAGCGGAACCCCGCCCTGTTTGCGAACATAACAGAGGGCTTCCTTTGGAACAGGTACTTCCGCTGTGACGGTGATCAATACACTTTTTCGTTTCTGAAAAAAACCGCTCTTGTAGCGAATGGAAAAGCGGATATCCGCCTTCCCTGCGCTTGCAATCACCATGTTGTCCTCGTCTCGTTGACGGATTAGTACAGGTCCCTCTTCCTCCATCTGACACACATACACGGTGTACTTGATGGCACCAAAACCTGTGATCCGATCCGTGTAACCATTGCTCGCCTTATATTCCTCTCTCGTGTACAGCTTCAGCTTGCCCTGTGCAGGCTCTTCCCCGGTACGATCATCGCTCATCATATCCAGCTCCAGCCGTTCCACATACACAGCTTCTACCCGTTCCGGCCAGAGCCAGCGAAGTGTACAACGCCCTTCGTCCACCGCAAGTGTCAGTTTTCGAATCAAGGGTGTCGAAGGGTCTGCATCCGTAAACCGCATTTCCATTGACCTCCCGACGTTAGAATCCTTTGCTGCGTGTATCTCTTGGTCTCTGACCGAATCCTTCAGCTGAAGAAGTTCCGCCACCAGCTTCACGACGACCCCTGCTCTTCCGCGGCGTGTTCTCCTTAATCGGAACAATCCAGGAGAAGAGGGTCAATACGCCAGCCAAAATGAGCATCGCACCAAGACGTACGAATGTATCCCCCACGTTCGAACCGTCGAGTCCCCACTCCAGCAGAAGCCCTGCCAGTAGACCCGACACCGCACCGCCTATACCAAAGCTGAGCGCGAGATGACGGTTATCAAACACGAGTCCGAGTGACACACCCAGCGCCACGCCAATCAGTAACACTGCTGCTACACGGAAAATCGCCAGATAAACGCTGTGCTCCATCATGCCTGTACGCTCCGTTACCAGCGTCCGTTCATCAATCGTATCGTAGATCTGCTGGAATGCCAGATTCAGACCACCGGAATCTGGTACATCATAGTACATGCCGCCCGTTTGCTGAGCAATATTACGCAGCAGATCCGTACCTGATGGGTCCACCAGGCTTAGTCCGACTGTATTAATAGAGATCTGTTCGTTGTTATATTGGGACAAAATATCGGTCGTGTCCGCTTCACTGAAGCCATCGGATAACAAGATGACAACGGTACCGCGTTTCGGGTCCTGTTTGCCCTGAATCTGCTCCATGCCTTCCCGCAGCACGGCATCAAAATTGGTGCCTCCCGAAGTCGTGACAATGCCATCGATTTTGCTATAAACCTCATTCTTGGCCGCTTCACTATCCAGCGCAATAAACGGCTGTAACAACTGCGGTTGGTCATCAAACGTAATGACAGCTACCTGTTTGTCACTCTCCATCTGGCTGATTAGTGTCTTGGCGGCTTCAAAACGTCCGTTATCCGGATCTGTCTCGCTCATGCTGCCCGAGTTATCGATCATCAGTACGATGTCCTTCACTTGCTTCACACCGCCCGGATTGATCTGATACAACAATTGCAGGGCGAGTCCAACAACAAATAACAGAGCCAGTGTTGCCGGAACAAGCAATTTCCACGACAGTCCCAGATACCGGAGCTTCCATGAAGCGCCATTCAGCTTGGGTGAGATCATCTCTGCGATCAAACAGAACAATCCAACGCTCAGCGCCAGTACGCCAAAGTATAATCCCATCAGCAACAGACGTGGCATCTCCCCAAGCCATTGACGCAGCATGATTTCTCCTGCTGCAAAGCCCACTGCCCCGCCAATCAGGCTGAACAGGACCAGGAGAAGATTGATTTTTCGCTGCATGTCTACATGCATCCTTTCCATACCAGCCGTAAACAGGCTGAGTTAATACAAGATTGGTGCTGGGTGTCAGGACACCGCCGGCGTCTTAACGAATGGGTGACAACTTTTCCACTAGACCAGCGGGGTGAAGTTCATAGCCATTCTCCGTGTACGAGTCATAATATACCTTGCCGTTCCGATACACCATGAGATCCTCCAGATGGAAACCGCCCATCAGATTCAGCTTCTCCACGCCACTACTGCGTTCTTCGTACACCACACCCAACTTGTAGATACGTGACGTCTCTTCGGCATGTGCCGCGTAGTCCATGAAAGCACTATGATGGTCACCAAAGAAATACTTCTCTTCATATCGATGTTCCTGCGTATAATCGAATACCCGGACCCGAACAACCGCCTGATCCTCCAGCGTGTGGTACAACCTGCGGAACAGATCATCCCGGGTTAATACGTCTTTATCTCCGTAGGCAATCGTAACGTTAGCACGCTGCAACAGTTCTTCTTCAAATGGCAATCGCAATGGCTCGGCTGTAAGCAGCAACGAGTGACATACCTCCATCAGTCGTTTCAACAGACGGTCATCGCCTTCTGTGGCAAGCCGGTTCATGTCTCCCATGTAACGGTCCTCAAACCATACATCCCGTCCGCGTTTGGCTTCCAGGTCGATGATTAGCTCTTCCGTCACTTTGCCGTAGTACTCCATCACGTTCTGGCCGATGTATTCATCGGCAGCAGCGATACTTTGGGCAGCTGTCTCTCGCAGTGTGCGTTCCAGCGCTTCAAGTGCTGCTGTGACGTGGCGACTAAAACGGTGAAGTTCTTCCATCTCCGTATCGTAGATACGCAGCAGATGTAATTCATTTTCCAGTCGCAGTAATTCTACCTTTGGTACATACACTCGCTCCAGCATGCAGTCAATCAGATTGCGCACATTCTGTTTATCACGGAACAACGCTCGTTTGAACGACTGATCTTCCACTCGCTCTTGCTGACGTTGCTCCAGCAGAGCACGTGCCGATTCAAGCTGCATCGATTTATCCCGAATCAGTCCGAGCAGCGCTTCACGTACACTGCCAGGCTCACTGTCACTCCAGGCCGCCCACTGGAAGTAGCCAACCTCTGGATGCTCCGCGCGGGATTGTTCGGCCTGACGGCGCAGAGAGCCGCCAGAGCTGCGCTCACGCACACGCTCTTCGACAAGACGGACAACGTTATCGCGGAAGTACGCTTCGGCTCCTTGTCCAAACAACGCTCTCTCCGCTTCACGAAGTGAGAGCGGCTTCAGATCAGAGAAACTGACGTTATGCGTCATGATGCCACTCATGCCACTAACCAGATCTTCATCGGGCAGCAGGCCTTCGACTTTGCGTTCCACCGAGGCCGCGTCCAGTCCAAAGAAAGATAGCTTGTCCTTAATGCTCCAGTCCGGCTCCTGCCGCATGCGTGCGAGCAGATACCGATACATGTGATATAACACCGCCAGTGCAATCGGCTTGTTTGGCCGCCTGATCTCGGCAAAACCCGCGCTGGCATAACCATGCTGATCAGAGGTAGTACGAATATTGTTTTTAAAAGATGTATTGTTGTACGTGTTCGCTCCCGTGCTTGAAACACTACCTGAGTGATCCACATCCTGCTTCCTGTTCTTCAGCAGGCAGATGCGGCAGATGATCTCGGCATTTTCGATCCAGCCACCGGGAACGCCGGTTCCACGCTCATTTTTGTCGGACAACAGATATACCAGATCAAACAACGGGGAAGCGGGATGTGTAACGGGAATGGAGATCCCATCCTCCGTCACCAGCAGATTACCGCTGAACGTGTAGTCCAGCGACTGCATATAATCCAGTTCCCGCAGAAAAGCGAGGCCTGCTGCGCTGGCATACCCGAAGGAATCCACCTGTTCCATCTCGCTGACCAATACATGCAGATCCGTCTGCACCGACTTGAAGGCTTGGGACAAAATGGTCTCCGTCAGCTTGGTGAGCTCCGGCAACAATACATTCAACGGATCATCCGCTCTGGTTACCACCGTAACGTAAATCCGATCAAATGACGAGTATAACCGTCCATATTCGGCAATTCGGTTACTGACCCGCCGAAGCGTACGATTCAGATCGTAGAGCGCCTGATCCGATTCGTGGAAACTGCGATGTACATCCTTACGCCGTGTTTTGGACGGTCGCTCCGTCTGCCCAGCGGACAAAGGCAAGCGATGACAAGTCACCTGACCATCATCGGACGAGCCACCATTCCTCGTTCCACCCGGATGCTCTTTCTGATCTTCTGTACCAATCTGAACGTAGACCACACCGTCTCCGTTATCCCATTTCAGCCGATTGATCTCCTGCACGGCAGACACCGCGGGTGCAACCAGATCACCCACGAAAAGGAACAAAGCCGGGTAATGGATACTGCTGCGTCCATCACCCAAGCTGCCTTGACGCTCCTGCTCTATTGCATACTGCGCTGCATACTTCTCCAGATCACGCTTCAGGGTATTGTTCGAATTGAACTCCATCCCGGCCGCCATCTTACTTCAGCCTTCTGCGAATGTCGTTCAGCTTGGACGACATTGTTCTGTAGAACTGATAGATGTCTTCTCCGTTAGCCAGTTCTACCCGCTCATATTCCAGACGATCACGCGATTCCATGAACAGCGCAGCCAGATCATCCAGCTTTGTCAGCAGTGGGGTGATATCTTCTGAAGCCGTGAGATCGTTATCGCGGCGGGAGGCTTTGCGCAGCAATGTACTGCGATCCTTCTCCGCCAGACCGCGGAAGTTGCCAAACACTTCATACTCGGCAAAGTTACGGCTCTTCATCAGGTTTGCGAACGGCTCCCATGCGTCTTCTTCCGGGTCACGGTCATAGACGTAGAGGGCACCTTTTTTGACGATGGTGTCGGTATATAACGCTTCGATGAAGCGGTCATACCATTGCTCCTCGTCCTGGTACTGGGCAAGAATGCCTTCGAGTTCGGCGACTTTGGCCGAGATGGCATTCATCTTCGCCAGTTCCTCACGTACGCGCGCGATCAGCTGCGGGGAGCGTACCAGGTTTTCTTTGGCCATATCTTCATTAATACTGCCGAAAATATCCTTAACGCCTACACGCGGCAACCCTTCGGATTGCAGACGTTTCAGCTCGATCACCGCCCGCTTCACTTCGCCGAGGTTCGGCGTGGTGGACGTCAGACGCATGTCGTAGGCTCCCAGTTTGGCAGACAAATCAAACGCTTCTGTTGTCACAATCGCATACCGGTTGCTTGTATTCTCATCAATGGATTTGGCTGTCACAATGTTGTATCCAAGCGCCTGCTCAAATTCGTTACGCACACGGGCGTTATACTGCTTCACGCGGGCGTTCTCGTACACATCTCCCCATGATTTCTCCGGAATCGGAGACGGCAGATAGGTCCAGTTGTTTTTCTCCGTTTGCACTAAGTGACGACCGATGCCTTCTTTGTCCAAAATGGTACGTTCATAACTTTCCTCATATACTTTGAGTGGTGTATACACAAAGAGTGGTACCCCGTTGCGGGTATTCAGCCAGAATATCCGGTTACGCACTTCACTTTCCTTAACGGTAAAATGAGACTTGCCCACCGCATTGTTCTGATAATTGCGAATCCCTTTCAAGATGCCTGGCGCCTGTGCCGGCACCGATACAAATCCCCATGAAGGGAAATGCAGACTGCCTGTACTGTTGCTCAGATTGAACACCGGAACAGCCTCATCATCCAACTTGCCAGCAATGAAACGTTCCACGAATTTCTCAACCGACTCATCCTGACCATATTTGATCACCAGGAAATCTTCCATGGAACGGGTAATCAGATCACCGAATTTCTCACTCAGGAAGTCGGAGATGGAGCTGACGATATCAATCTCGTTTTCTTTCACCCACTGGCTGGAGTTTTCCAGCAATTCACGAGAGAAGTCACGGATCAGATCATCTGTATCACGCTTATCCAACAGGCCGTCCACCACACTGACGATATCCGGTACACTTACAACGTTCCAGTAATATGTTTTGTTGCCTTTGTGATCGGCTTGTTCCTCGCCGCGTGTCAGCAGATCACCGTTCTTGGCGAATATCGAGCTAAGGGCATTCAGCGTTTCGGTAAATACGTTATAAATGCGGCTGTTCTCCTGGTTCAGCAACTCATACAGATCTTCATAGAACTCGATCATCTGATCGTTGCGTTCCACGTCGGCGTGCAGCCAGTACTCATGAATTTTTGCTTCAATATAAGCATTCTTTTTCTTCTCTTTGGAGATAAAAGCACTCTTCGCATCGCCCAGTTTCTCTTCGGACTGCTCCTGAGCTGCTTCAATATCACGCGGAATGCGGAAGGCATTCTCACGCAGCGTTTCGATGTACGACTGAATCATCTTCAGTACACAGAAACCTTTTTCCGTATAAATCAGACGAGAGACATAAAACGGACCTTGTTCGGGATGCAAAAACATACGCCGGATCTGTTCAGTGAACTGACCCGCAATCTCACCAGGCAGCTGTTTCTTCGCCTTGATATATTCCTCGCGGGCACGAGCCAGGAAGTTCTGCTCCAGTTCGGTATCCATGTTCACAACCTGTGATTTCACCACGTTGCCATAGGATAAACGCTCGCTGTTCTGATACCCAGGCAGTGGCTCTGGCACGCGCGCTTCAAAGGACTTGACCACACTTTCGAGATCAATACCCAGCTTGCGGGCAAACTTCTCGGTATCCTCCTGGTTTGGTGCTTTGGAGAACATGGTGTTCATTTTATCGAACATGCGATACGCCAGATAAGTGGTCATCTCTTCAATCGGCAGGACAGCCGAAGATGCACCGATGATGTTGTAATCATAGTTCGCCGGGTACACCTTGTTCATCTGTGCAATGTTGGTGCGAATGTTGCTGATATAGTCATGGATCGCAAACTCCTCACCTGACTGCTTCTCCTCACTTGCCATGAAGTTGGTAATGTTCTCGGCCGTGACGTTCATGCAGTAATCGTAGGCGTTCTCCAGCAATTTGCCTTCGGTATTCGTAGCAGAGATTAGATGACACAGGTTAAATGGAGGCAGTGGTGAGTTGACGGTTAAAATATTGCCGTACTTCTGTGTAAACCGCTCACCGCGGCTATCCACGTTCATCCAGTAATCCAGCTCTTTGAGCGCAGCATATCCGTTTTTACGAATGTATTCACGAGTGTGCTCACTCAAGCTTTTGTTGGACAGGTTCACATCTGGCGTGAACAGATATCCCAGCGTATTCACGCGGTCAATCCCGGCAGAGCCGTGATCACGTTCGATAATGCCGCGCACGATATAGGAAATATCGAGGAAACAGCCGCTACCTGTACCGCCGGACAGACCTGTCAGCAGGAACACCATCAGTTTTTTGTTGGTGCCTACGGATAAGGTTTTGATCTTTTTGTCGATGGCCTGTACGACCTGATTAATCTTGGTGAACAGGAGCAGACGTCCAGCCTGACGTACACCTGCGGCGCCGTTCATACCGTCCGTGATGCTCAGTTCGGGAGACAGCCAGTCCGTAATGTACGGCTCCAGCACGCTGCGGTTCTGTAGAAGTCCGCCAATCTCAGCATTGGACAGCAGCACGAATTCATTGATCGGATCAAGTCCGATCCCTTTATACTTTTTGGCACGATCCTGTTCGTTTGTCTCAAAAGCCAGAAACTCCACATTGTCCGGCTTGTCCATTTTTTTCTTGGATACCGGGTCCTGTGGCAGCTTGAAACGACGGTTGATCTGATATTTAAGGCGCAGCAGCGCATCAATTCCCGTTCCTCCCAGACCAATAATCAGAATGGGATTATCAATCGTATCAACTCTGATCTTCTCACTGACAATACCTCCGCCAAGTGATACATCCAGTTGCTGAATATGTTCTCTAACAATCGGTTTCATTCCATGTCCTCCTTAGATTAACGCACGTATGCTTCAATCTATATAATTAAACTAAAGAATATTTACACTTGCCACTCCGTTGACAGAACAACCTTCCGATCGCTGTTATCCCCAGATTTTTTGATTCTCTTTTTCAACGGTGAAAATCTGGGGATAGCCTATGCTTCCGATGTAGCTTTCTTTCAGAAAGCTTTTGGGCGAACGCTTCGCTTCTTCAGGTTTTCTCTGTCCTCTGCGTTCTCGTGTAAATGGATTAGTTCAACTTATATAGCTTACATTCATTTAGCTATAATCCTTCACACCAAATACTCGATCAAAATGGTCTTGTCCGCCTGTTGCAGCGGGATGCTCAGTCGGTCACCGTTCTTCAGTTCAACGCCTGAGCTTGCATCGACTGCACGACCGGATTTCTCCAGCGTACCGCCTGCGGTGTTACGGATTATAATTCGATCCCCATTGCTGGGCGTAAATACGTATTTTTCGGTTTCCTTCAGCTCAGGATCCAGTTGCAACAACTGATGCAGATGAAATCTACCGCGGAAGGATACCAGCTTTTTATATTGTGGATATGACTTATCTCCCGTGTTCTCATCACGAATCTCCACAACCATCTGACCTACAAATCCCTGGTTTTTGCGTTTCAGCCAGCCCATCAAGAACCAGGCACCAACACCGACCACAATCAGAGCTATAACACCCAGGATGACAGGCAACCAAGGAAACGGCTTGTCCTGTTCACCGCCTGACGTTGTTGGTTGAGATCCACTTCCGGCTGATCCACTCGCGTTGATCGTGATTGGCTCACTTTCACGGTAGAAGCTGTCTTCTTCCGCACGGATGACTAATTCATAGTTATGATTGTCTGGTACTTCAAACGTTCCGGCAAAACCAGAACCTGTGTTTTCCAGCGGTTGTTCCTCGCTTTTACCTGTATCCACATCTTTCACAACCAGCGTGGCCTTCATATCTGTATACAGATCATTATCCTGAAGTGGCTGACCGCCATTCTCCAGTTTGGCTGCAAGATCAACCTTGTCCCCTTTGGTATAGGACTTGGTCTTAATTGGGTCCACAACGAGCTGAAGATCATAGTTGAACAACAGGTTGATATCGATGCTGTCTTTCGGAGCCCCTTTTACCCGAAGTTTCCAGTCTCCTTCTTGGGGTTTCAACAGCTTCACAAGCGAATAACTCTTCGACGTGGAGAGCTTGGCTGCATCCGAGTTCAGATCCACGGCTTGTCCGGAAGGGTCCGTCAATTGCACTTCCACCGGCTTCGAAGACATGATCGAAATGTTTGCTTCCAATACACTGTCATTCGGTACATTCACGGTAACTTCCTGATAACTGCCGTTTCCCGTTACAGAGGGTAGCTTCACCACATTCAGTTTGGCATGATCGGCGAAGATCTCACTCAGAATCTGTGGCAGATCATCCGGCGTATCGGTAATGAATGATTTACCTCCAGTCTGCTGAGCCAGGTCTGCGAGTGCATTCTTGTTCAGCTTGCCATCGGCGTTCAATCCAATCGTATACACCGGAATACCCTGATCCTGTGCTTCCTTCACGGCTTTTGCCAGGTCAGCATCAGATTGTGCCTGTGTACGGCCTTTGGTTTTGTTAAAGTCATTGTTGCCATCCGCCAGCAGCACGATCATTGGCGAGTGGGATGGGTCTGCACCATGATTCAGTATGTTCACGGCTTCGGCGACACCAACTGAGACATCGGTATATGGCCCCCGGCCGAGCTGATCTATAAAATCCTTCAGGTTGCTCTTGTCCGCATCGGACTGAATCTCCAGCATAGCCTTTTCCCGCTCCACCTGATCGGTATAAGCGACAATTCCTACCTTGTCCCCCTGGACGGGCAGCATATCAATAAACATTTTCATGGCTTCATTACTGATCTTGTCACGGTCACTTGTATTCATCGAATTACTTACATCGGCTACAAGTACCGCATCGATTCCGCTCGTCTGTGCCTGAGCCGCTGCAGCTTGTGGCAGCAACGCTTGAGGTAACAGTAGCGTTAGAATTGCCAGCAGAACCATCGTTCCGCTGAGCCAGCGTATTTTGCGTGTCCGCAGCATTGGGTGTACTCCTTCACGTTTGAGATTAAAATGGGAATAGTTTATTATAGGCGTCAAGCCTTAAGGAAATCTTAACAGTCTACTAACAAATTCTGAAAAGCACCCCTATCTTGAGTTACAGTTTTGTAATGACTGACAAAAATCGACGATTTCATGCCTTGAACTGGCACAAAAGTACCAACTATGGAAATATGATATAGTTATTGCCAGCAAACTGCAATATAACAGCGCTTGTTCACCAAGCCATAGAAGGGAACGGATTATGGTTACATACGGATGCCTCGCCATATTGTTTCTTTTTGTCATGATAAAGGGTTTTGCACTCCAGCTCCATCGGCGGAAACTGGTTTCCCGCGAAGACACGGATCGTACCCTCTACACTATTCTGAATGGTGAGCGTGATTGAGCATGAGTACTAAACTAGTTGTATCCATAAGACCATTTCATCGAACGACCTATGCCTATGAAAAGTTGCAAGTCTGCTCACGTTGTGGACAGTACACCTGCCTGTGGGAAGATGAGTGCACGGCCTGTGGCCGGGGTACCCTCAATTCCGTTCAAGCGAAGGCAACTTCCCGTGTAAAACGCCGGATTGCACGCGACTTGTTCATTACGACATTGTTCGGTGTAGCTGCTACCTATTTCGGTGAGACCATAGATCAGACCATGGCGGCAGCCAGCGTTTCCCTGTTGCTTCTGGCCTTACTGATCTTCATGCAGAAACGTTCATTCGAGGTAGAGCAGCAGCGCGAGTTGAAGCGCACGTTACAACAGGATGAGGAACTCATCCGCCAGGGTATTAACCGCAATTGGGCTCTGGTCGCCGAAGCTCGAAAACAGGATGAAGCACTTGCCTATGAGATGCTCCGCGAGATCGGCTCACTCGTCTACAATGACCGGATTCGACTGCAACAGGTTGCACTGTTACAATCCTTTGTCCTACGCAGTGATATGGATCTGCAGCTCAAGCCCTTGTTGTTAAGCAGCTTCGAGCGGCTGCTGGCTGAATATATCGGTGAGATTGCTCGGCTTAAGCCGGATTTGATTCGTGAAGATGCGATTCGTTATATCGCAACCTATGAAGTGAACATTTTACAGCTCCACAATGGAATTCAGATACTTACAGCCGTAGCTGCTGCTGCCGTGCGCAAGAGCAAATATATTGAGTTATTCCCTAGTCTTATTACCCGCTACGCCCGCTTTATGCCCAAGGATCGATTCATGAGACTTTATCACACGATTGAACGCTATCCGAGCAAGGCACGAGGGGGATTGGCAGAGTCGGTAGGTCGGGTGTATAACGAGAAATATCGGAATCAATACGCAGATGTTCAGCTGTAGGGATGATATATTGAGAAAGAAAAACGTAGTTTAGTGCAAATTCACTCCGTGTATATAGACGAATGCAATTTCATCCACCCCTGCATGCAAGTCAGCACCACTGATCGAAGGTTATGATTCTAATGATATAAGAATTAATCCAAAAACACCCCATCCTTAGGTCTAGGATGAGGTGTTTTGAATTTTATGGTAGTCTGCCAAGTGCTATACGCAGTACACGGACAAAAAGAAAAACTAGATGGGGAATACCTAAATGGCATCTTCCATGGATCAAGCAGACGCGCAAACAGGCACTCGAAGATGACAAAAAGAATAAGCGGAAATGAGCATCTGTCCTGTTGAAAAAGGGCCGCGACGTGGTTCCGTCGCGACCCTTGATCTGAGGGTTCGGTACATGTGTACCCGAATCCTCTCATATGTGCCATGCCAAACCCTGTGGCATGGCATGGTGCCTGCGCAAGTGCGGCTGCATCGCCGCTTGCGCCAAGGCTTTACCGTCCGCGACGAGAATCGCGACGGTCGCCCTTCGCCGGTCCGCGTCCTGCGGATTCCGGACGGCGAGAGCCTTCGCTGCTGCGCCCGGAGGTGCGCTTGTCGGCACTACGGCCAGCCCAGCCGCTGCTAGCTGCACCGCGTCCGCCTTGGCCCACTGCACCGCGACTGCTGTCGCTGCTGCGCGCGGAACCACGCCCTGCGCTACGCTCGTCGCCACTGCGACCCGCACCGCGTCCACCTTGGCCTGCTGCACCGCGACTGCTGTCGCTGGTGCGTGCGGAACCACGGCCTGCGCTGCGCTCGTCACCACTGCGGCCACCGCTACGACCACCGCTACGACCACCTTCGCCGCCGCGGGAACCACGTCCGCCATCTCTGCGATCGTTACGGCCTGCACCGCGACGAGCACTGCCAGTTCCGGAAGAGCGTCCACCTGAACGTTCGTCATCCCCTTGACTGTTGATGGAACGTCTAGCTGCTCCAGTTGAAGCAATTGGACCTTCGCTTGTCCACTGGATACGGGACAGCTTTTGGTCAATACCTTGTTCAATACGTGCAAGTTCCGGTCTGTCGTGCTCTGTTGCAAACGTTACAGCAAGACCTGTACCGCCTGCACGGCCCGTACGACCAATCCGGTGGATATAACTTTCCGCATCATGCGGCATATCGTAGTTAAATACATGCGTAACGCCTTCAACATCAAGTCCACGTGCAGCTACATCTGTAGCAACCAGCACTTGCAGTTTGGCATCGCGGAACGCTTTCATTACGTTTTCACGCTTGGATTGGGACAGATCTCCATGAAGTTCATCACTTGCATAACCTGCTTCACGCAGATCTTGGTTCAGCTTGGATGCACGACGCTTGGTCCGACAGAAAATAATCGCCAAGTATGGGCGATACGTATCAATCATGCCGCGAAGCGCTTCTAATTTACCACGATCCGTACATTCCAGCACTTGCTGGCGAATTTGTTTGATCGGGATAACAGATTGGGAAGATACTTTTACATCTTCCGGATCTTTCATGTAGGTCTTCGCCAGGTTGCGAATGCCCTTAGGCATCGTTGCTGAGAACAGCATTGTCTGACGTTTATGTGGTAGCTCGCTAAGAATCGTCTCCACATCGTCCAGGAAGCCCATGTGCAACATTTGGTCAGCTTCATCCAGCACCAGTTTTTTCACATTATCCAGCTTCAACGTGCCACGGCGCAGGTGATCCAGCAGACGACCCGGTGTACCAATAACGATCTGGGTACCGTTCTGCAATTTACGCAGTTGTTTGTCCACATCCTGCCCACCGTATACGGCAAGCACGTGCAGTTTATCGTCGTTAGCAGTAAGCTTCTTCGCTTCTTCCGTAATTTGCAGCGCAAGCTCACGCGTAGGCGCAATAATCAGCGCTTGTGGCGAACGGTCGGATACGTTAATTTTCTGAATAATCGGCAGCAAAAATGCCAGCGTTTTCCCTGTTCCTGTCTGTGCCTCAGCGATAATATCGCGTCCACCCAACAGTACCGGAATCGAACGCTCCTGTACCGGAGTCGGCACGGCGATTCCCTGATGTTTCAGGATCTCGCACCATTCCGGGCGAATGCCCAGTTGTTCAAAGTTTGCCAATCGTTACACCTCTGTATATTCATTTAGATAAGTCCATTTCATAATGACCTTAGTATCAGTATCTGCCATCAAGACTAGTTTTCCTTATATCAATCATGATTATGAAATGAATTTTTTAAAAAGCAATCCACTCGTTGCTCTTCTTCTCCATACCCTGTAGTTTACACGTTAGTCAAGCAAAACAAAAGGGGATACAGCGTTACACCCCCAACTTGTAGCACAAAATTCCAAGATCAGCGTAACTTGTATCGACCAAGTGAGTTTGAGGATGGTTATGAGAGAGAGTGTGAGGTTGGTTTTGAGAGTAACTATAGGAGCCCCTCTGAGAATGATGATGAGTGGAGTAAGCTAAAGCGCTAGCCCGAAGTATGACCCTGACTCTGTAGAATGGGGTTGAGGATTGAACTGCACATGGTCAGGCGGAGGTTATAGCGGGCTACAGTGTCTGATGGCACTCCTTGAGAAAGATGTATTGGATCGTTATGTTCATAATCCTTGGATAGTTTAGAGATATCGTTGAGATTGAGATAGCTGCTATGATTCTATAAATTGTTGTGAAGGTCATCCTAAAAACAGATCAAAAGGAAGCTATTTTGCAAAGGTTTCAGGAATTTGAAAGGTACCTTACATAACTCTGTACATTGAGATCAAGATTCAAGATTTCTCGCGGTTCGAAAATAACTCTTACGCTGAACCTCCCTCCTACCACTAATTCTAACGAATCCAGGACACCCTATTACGCCAATTAAAGCCGTTTGGATTTTCTAACGAACTCCAGTCACCTTATTACCCGGAAACATCCGCTGTACGGCTTCTTTATTGGCGATATTGGCAAAATAAGATGTCTGAGATTCATTAGAATAACGAAAACCTCAAATAACCCCATATAAGACGTGCCAGATTCGTTAGAACTTACACACACTGAAAGACACAAGTTTCAACACAATAACATCAGCTACAGCAATAACAACATCTACTAGAACCAGAACATCAACTACAAAAACGAACTAGAAACACCAACACCAACACCAACACCAACACCAACACCAACACCAACACCAACACCAACACCAACACCAACACCAACACCAACACCAACACCAACACCAACACCAACACCAACACCAACACCAACACCAACACCAACACCAACACCAACACCAACACCAACACCAACACCAACACCAACACCATCATTATCATTATCAACCGAAAACAACCAACACTACCTATACTTCTACTAGAACTACTACTACTACTTCGCAGTACAGACCACATTCTCTTATAAAAAAACAACGACGCCCTCTCCCCGAACTTACATTGGGAAAACGTGCGCCGCTGATAGAAAGTATCTTTTTATGTTATCTACTACACAGGGCTGTCGCATGTCTGCTCAACACTACTTTAGGACAGTAGCCCTTCATAACTTCAATGCTTGTTTAAATTCTTAATTCCAGATTTACTAAACCGTTCATTTTTCACCTTGTCTGCGTAACTACGTTTCGACATTGCACCTTTGGACAACAACCTTCGTTGCAACCAAGTTACGAACCGTGCCCTCCAGCTGTAGCAAACCCACTCCGTTCAAGAATACGAGTGCTCTCCTCGTTTAACCCACGCAGGTGCACTGTTTTGCCTAGCTTCGCGTATTTGAACTTCACTTTGCCGATAGCCACAACCGCAGTGTTATCCCAGATATGTGAACCTCCGAAATCAATCGTGATTTCCTTCGGATCGGCCTCTGCATCGAACTCATCTACAAAGCGGGACGAAGAGCCAAAGAAGAATGGTCCGTGAACCCGATATACTTTCTGCCCTTGTTCCTGGCTCGCCTGTACGCGAATCTTGGTCTGTTTCCAGCCAAAATGCAGCACACTGAGCACAACGCCGACCATAACCCCGATCGACAGATCGTGGGTATAGACCACAATTGCCACCGTCACGATCATGACAAAGGCTTCCGCGCGCGGCACGCGAGTTATATTTTTGATAGAACTCCAGTCGAATGTTCCGATACACACCATAAACATCACACCAACGAGCGCACCCATCGGTACCTGTTTCACCACACCGCTAAACAGCAGCAACAGAATCGCGAGAAACGCACCCGCAGTAAACGTGGATAATCTTCCACGTCCACCAGATTTCACATTAATGACCGACTGCCCAATCATCGCACAGCCGCCCATGCCGCCAAACAAACCGTTAACAAAATTCGCAATACCCTGACCACGGACTTCACGATTCTTGCTGCTCTTGGTCTCGGTCATCTCATCCACGATGGTTGCAGTCAGCAGGGATTCCAGCAAACCAACCAGTGCCATGGTGAATGAATAAGGCAACAGAATAATCAGCGTGTCCCAAGTCCACGCAATATTTGGCAAGTGGAACATCGGCAGAGTGCTCGTTATATTTCCCATATTGCCTACCGTTCTTACGTCCAGATGGAACACCACGGTAATAATCGTCATCACGACGATTGCAATCAGTGGAGCTGGAATGCCTTTGAAAAACCGTGGCAAAATATAAACGATCGCCAGCGTGCCCGCTACCATCGCATACATAATCCAGTTCGCTCCCGTGAAGTGGGTTAACTGCGCCATAAAGATGAGTATAGCCAGTGCGTTAACGAATCCGGTCAGTACCGAATGAGGCACAAACGTAATAAACCGTCCAACCTTAAATATGCCCAGTAGAAACTGGATAATGCCCGTCAAAATCGTCGCCGCAAAAAGATATTCCACGCCATAATCCTTGACGAGTCCAACCATCAGTACCGCCATGGCACCGGTTGCCGCCGAGATCATGCCTGGTCTTCCACCAGCAATCGAGATCACAATCGCAATCGTAATCGAAGCGTATAATCCGACCATCGGATCAACACCCGCAATGATGGAGAACGCAATGGCTTCCGGAATTAACGCCAGCGCTACCGTAATGCCTGCCAGCACGTCTCCGCGAATGTTGCCAAACCATTGTTGTTTTAAAGTATTCATATGTTCTTGCCGTTCCTCCTACGTGTATTCCTTATAATGGACAATCCCGCTGAACAGTAACGGAAGCCGTTCACACTAACCATCTACCCAGGACAGCACAAAACAACGGATTCCTCTCCGCGTCATTCACCTATGCTCATCCCTGAGTTGCATCATTATTTACCATCCATATTGCTTTGAAGGGTTAATATGCACTCATGTCTTTTCCGTTCCAGTGTGTACCGCTGGTGTTCCATTACTGCCTCAGTTGTCTTACTCGTGCGACATCAGGAGCTGATCCTGATGCCAATAGGTTTTCCCCTCTCAGAAAAACCGGGTCCGTTAATGTACTGACCTATTATTATAGTCACAGGACCGGATATGTACTAATACAGTTAAGGCGAAAAAACAGAACCTTTTCTTCTATTATCTTAATCTTTCTATAATTTACTCACCAATTCTCTATTCACAAAAAATAACCCGCAAAGATCCTTTGAAGAAAGTCTCTTTACGGGTATTCTTGTGATGTAATGCCGTTGCTAGAACCTTCCCGATTTGAATATCGAATAGAGCAGGAAAGCCACCATTAGAATCGCCACCAGGAAACCAATCTCAATGACCGGAATATCCCACAGCATCGTGGACTGATGACTGATCGACGAACCGATAATCAGGCCCACCATAATGATACAGAAGGCAAGTAACACAATACTGAAAGACAGCCGATTACTAATCTGATCCATTCTGCGCATGAGTGCATCCAGTTCAGGGACACTAATCTCCAGCCTCAGCTTGCCTTTGCTAATAATGGATGATAATTGCCTTAACTGCCCTGGCAGACCAATGACACTCTCTGCCATATCAGCCGCACTGCGGAACAACCGATTCTTGATTCTTCCTGCGCTAAAACGTTCCTTGATCAGCTTCCGCCCAAAAGGCTCGGCCATATCTACAATGCTCAGGGTAGGATCGAGATGTTCGATTACACCTTCCATCGTTAGCAACGATTTACCGAGCAGCAGAATATCCGCAGGCATGACAACCCGGTGCCTCTGGGCTACGCCGAACAAGTCATTTAACGCCTGACCCACACTAATCTTGGAAAAGGGAATATCGTAATATTTGCTACGCAACTTGTCCAAATCCACATGAAGACCACGCAGGTCCATGTCATCTGGCATCATGCCGAGCTTCTCAATCGCCCGGATCATACTGTCTGTATCTTTGCGCATTAATCCAATAATAAGCGAAGCGAGCTGTTGTTTCATCTCATCACTCAGACTGCCCACCATACCGAAGTCTATAAAAGCAAGACGTCCATCCTTCAATACCATTAGATTGCCCGGATGTGGGTCAGCGTGAAAGAATCCCTGAATAAAAATCTGATTCAATAATGAATCCACCAGCCGCTCGGCAATGTTATTCAGATCATGGCCGCGTCTGACCAGTTCTTCACGATCATTGAGCTTGATACCTTCGATATACTCCATAGTAAGCACACGGGACGAAGTCTGATCCCAGTAAATTGCCGGGATTTTCACCTTGTTGTCCTGTTGGTATTGCTGTGCAATCTTTTCCGTATTCCGGCCTTCGACCGTATAATCCAGCTCGGCCATCAGTGCCTGAGCATATTCTTCGACCATTTGCGGAATCTGATATTGCTTCACCCAGTCCCAGCGCTTCTCAGCCATGGCTGTCAGCTCACGCAAAATATCCAGGTCACGCTGCACAATACGCGATATGCCCGGCCGCTGAATCTTGATGGCTACCGATTCACCGCTTTGAAGTTTGCCCAGATGCACCTGTCCAATGCTGGCCGCGGCTACAGGGGTATCCTCGAACCGGGAAAAGATCTCCTCCAGCGGTGTATCCAATTCCTGTTCCAAAATACCCCGTGCCGTCTCTGAAGAGAACGGCGGGACCTGATCCTGCAACTTCACCAGCTCACGAATGACAGACTCAGGCAACAGATCTGCCCTTGTGCTTGCGAGTTGCCCCAGCTTAACGAAAGCTGGCCCCAGCTCCTGCAGCACAAGCCTAATGCGTTCACTCAGCGTTTTGGTGGTATGTGCTTCACGCGACATCCACCGTCTGGGCAGAGCCAGCAACTGGAACAAACCCAGCTCCTCGACCATATAACCGAAGCCATGACGCACGAGCGCCATGGCAATTTCACGGTATCTGCCGACATGTTTGATTCGCACTGCCATCTACTCGATCTCGTTTCCTTTGAGAGGAGGAGGAACTTCAAGTGGAGCTGGGGATTCATCAGGTTGAAGCTGTGGTGAGTGGCCCAGTTCGGCAAGTTTTTTCTCCAGGACAGCAACGCGCTGTTCCAGACTGGTTACATCACTTTCGGATGCCACACCAGCTTCCTGAAGCACACGCTTGACCTGTTCCTGAATCACTCTCTTGAACTGGCCTTGCTCCTCATCGCCCCGTTCCAGCAGACGTTCAACCAAAGCTTTGGATTCACCGGGCGCAAGTTCCCCGCGCTTGACCAAATCATCCACGGTTTTCTCAATTTTTTCTTTGCTTACGACAGTAAGACCAAGCCCTAACGAGATCGCCTTTTTGAACAAATCGCTCATTTTTGTCATCCTCCTCTTCGTTGATCTCTATATTATACCCCTTATACTCTGCATGCAAAAATGTCAGTCCGATCAGACGTAACGTGCAGCCCATTTGCCTGCTTGCAGCAGTAACTTCCGGTACGTTTCGTGTGCAAAAGACGGCACATGGTGACCTGGCATCAGATAAACAATACGCCCAACACCATATCGATGAGCCCAAACCGCAGGCTTTGGTCCTTCTTCGGATTGATATTCCAGCAATATTTTCGTTTCGGCAAAAGAACCAAATTCGAACTGATACGGTTCTTCTTCCATTGTGAAATTCGAAATGCCCTCCGTCACGGGATGGCTTTCCGCCGTTACAGTGAATTCAAGCGGTGCATACGCCGGATGATGCAGGAACTTGGCACCGATCATCTGTTTGAGCTCATAACGATTTTGGAGCGAAATGCCGTTATGTATAATGACCAGTCCACCCCCATTACTTACATAGGACAACAAACCTGCTGTCTGCTGTGGAGAGACTTTCCCCTTCCAATCGTCCATGTATGAGATACATACATCAAACCCGGTTATATTTTCTTGCAGCAGCATATTCCGATTCTCACTGCACTGCACAGTCATAGTATCATGAAAAATTCGGCTAATCTCCGCATCCACCCCCTGAAGCGGGTGCCAATCCGGATGTGTATAATCGCCAAGTAGTAATGCTTTTTTACGATGATCCATTCAATTAATCTCCTTTCTTGTTCACCTCACTGTATAAAACCAACTACCAGGGGAGCTTCTCTCCCTTGTAGTCCACATATGCGGGCTGATCTCCTTTAAACTGTTCATGGTGGTCGATAAGTACTGCGATATGCTGTGCAGATTGCTCGGGCGTGAGATCCGCAGCAACATCCAATTCGCCCCTCATATAACTCTGTACCCAACCGGGATGCACAAGCATCACTTGTCCGCCTTCATCCTTCAGACCATTGTGCACAAGACGGGCCTGCATGTTCAAAGCAGCTTTGGACATACAATAGGCATACCACCCATCCCGACTGCATTGCTCTATACTTCCAGCCTCGGAAGAGATATCAACAATCAGCTTGACCTGTCCTTGAAGAAGGAGGGGTAACAGGGAATGAGTCACACGCAGTGAACCTAAGGTGTTCACATTAAATACTTCAGCCATCTCCGCCATATTCAACGGCCCGCGGATATGATCCGTAATACTTCCTAGTATAGCCGCATTATTGATCAGCATATCCAAATGATTCGTATCCAGCTTCAATGTCTCCGTGAACAGTGCTACCGACAGGTCGTCCGCGATATCCAGTTCGATGGCGCGCAGATGGTCAGGATATCCTTCTGCAAGCATACGAATTCCCTCGGAATCTTCTACGTCCAGACCGGCCGCATACACGAGATACCCTCTCTTCAGCATCTGTGCCGTCAAAGCCAATCCCAATCCACGAGCAGCTCCCGTTACACATACGGTTCTCATCATGATGTCCCTCCCTCGCATAATGATTCTGTCTTTTATTCATTCCACATATTCATCTGAAAACCTTTAATTCAGAATAGGATTGCCAACTTCACGACCAAAGACTCAGGAGGTAAAAGCGAGATTAGAGCCATTTTGCTTATTGAATTCAGCTATCTATTTGAGCTATAAATAGCTGTTATTATCTCTGCATATCTCGCTCCTGCCGATAGGCTAAACAATGTTCCACCCATCTTCGAGCAGCTGCCGGATAAGAGCCCAGATGAACGTGCGTATACCCCGCCACGATGTTGCCTGCGGCATATCCCTCTTGCTTCAAGCCACGCATCCCCTTGGTCTCATACGCATAAGGAATCGTTTCTTCATCACGATAGGTCATTGTCGAATAATGAAATTCATGACCCCGAAGTACTTCACCCTTTTTCAGCAAAAAGGAATCCTGAACGCTACTCGCTTCACGGTAGCCAAGCGCAGCGCGCTTCTTCTGCATCTGCACCTGTGCGGGAATAATACCCGCCATATCGAAGGTGACACCCTCACGGTCGGTCAACGTTTCTCCAAGTACCATGTAACCACCACACTCGGCAAATAAAGGCATGTTGGATTGTACTGCCTGTCGAAGTCCTTCCAAGAAATCTTGGTTACCGGCAATCTCTGCTGCAAACTCCTCTGGAAACCCGCCGCCCAAATAAACGCCATCCACATCCGTTGGAATACTTTCGCCAGCGAGCGGACTGAAGTAATGTAATCGAGCCCCGGCCGCTTCGAGCAATTCCAGATTATCGGGATAATAGAAATTAAATGCCGCATCGCGCGCAACGGCAATGACAGGCTGCATCGCATATGATACATGTCGATTATTAACGTGGATCACTGAATTGGAAAGTGGATCGTAATTCGAGCCTGATTCATCATTAGCCGAATCAGCGTGGGCAGTAGTTGCAGAACTCACTTCTTCTGCATTCAAAGGCGGGGCGCTTGTCGCCAGTTCCAGCAGAAGATCCAGATCGGTGCCCTCCATCAACACATCGGTAGCCCGCTGAAATAAGGGTTCCAGTTCACCGCGCTCAATGGCAGGCACCAGCCCCAGATGTCTCTCGGGGATGGACATGTCTTCATCCCGCTTAAGCCAGCCAACCACCGGAATGCCGCACATCTGCTCAATGGCTTTTTGCACAATGGTATAATGACCCGCACTTCCACAACGGTTGACGATCACTCCGGCAATATTTAATTCAGGCTCCAACTGTTGAAAACCTAGTACAATCGCGGCCGCACTGCGAGCCATGCTGCGTACGTCCACAACCAGGATCACAGGAGTCTGGGTCACTAGAGCAATCTCTGCAGTTGAGCCTGTATTGCTGAGCGGATCTTTGCCATCGTAGAGGCCCATAACGCCTTCTATAATGGAAATATCATTTCCCGCCGATGCCTTCTCGAACGTATCTCTCACATACTCAGGCGATGTCATCCATGCATCCAGATTACGTGACGGTCTGCCCGTGACGGCGGTATGGTATGTCGGATCAATATAGTCCGGGCCGCATTTGAACCCTTGTACACTCAAGCCACGCTGAGCGAGTGCCCTCATTAGCCCCAAGGTTACTGTCGTTTTCCCTGCACCACTTCCGGTGCCTGCAATGATCAGTCGGGGTCTGGCATTACGATCTGAAATGGTCATCGTCATTTCCACCTTTTCTTCGAGATACGAAAAGCTTCTAATCGAAGCACTATCAAGGATGTACATTCGTATTTTAGTTATAACGTATAAATTCTATAATCTAAACAAAACCGCATCATATAGCGATGCGGTTAAGATTAATGCACACTTTTTATTCATGAAGCGACGCCAAAAGCTTTTGTCGAACTGATCTAAAAGCAGGCCTCTAATCTCTAATCTTGGCCGCACGCCCTGCTGCAAAGTAACGTCCAAGCTCAACGATGAGTGCTCCCATCTTCTCTTCCTCCGGAATGACCAGTGCCTCAATGCCTTCTTCACGCATGGAGTTTGCGGTAACTTTACCTACAGACGCAGGAATTACACCTTGTCTGAAGGCTGCAAGCAACGGCTCAAGCTTGTCCTGGGAGGCCGCATATTGCGTCAGAAATCTAACCTGTGGTCCACTTGTGAACGCAACAGCATCTACTTCGAACTTTAGAATCTCATTTAATAACTGTTCCAACTCTGCCTCTTCTGGCGGTACATGGCGGTAAGGAAGCACTTGTCTGACGATTGCACCTTGTTCTTCCAACCATGCAACGAGTTTGGGAGCTGTCTCCCCATGAAGCTGCAACATAACCTTTTTCCCTGCGAGATCATGTGGGGAGAATTCTCGAATGAGCCCGTCCGTGCTACCGTCATCATCTCGTACCAGCGGTGTTAACTTGCGCTTTTTGAGCGCATTCACCGTCTTGTATCCCCTTGCCGCAATTGAGGATTCCGATAATACATCCAGCAATTGGCCTGCGACTTCCATATCCTCAGCCATTTCAAACAATGCATCCAATCCCATACCCGTAGTTAACACCGCCCAGTCTGGCGGGTCTGAGATCCAGGATACCAGTCCATCCCTGATACTCCGATCATCCAGGAATACAGTCCCCTGTGCCGGTCGCACAAGCGGGATTCCACCCATTTTTTCAACCAGTATGGACATTTCTTTCGATTTTCGTGGTCCTGTCAATGCTACACGCACACCTGCCAAATGTTGAGCCATTCATGTTCCCCCCCGTTAGTTCAGCCGAATGTTCATCAGTCTGACTACAGTATACAGGGTACTTCTGTGGAGGGAAACTGTACTTTCCCTCTTTTTGCCCGTTCATCTATAAGGATTTTTGATGGAATGCATCAGGAAGGCTGGAGTTCTCCGCCATGAGAATCTTTCCGTCTTTTCTCTCCGTCCTTCTCCGAATCAGCCGATTTTTGTTCCGGCTCATGTTTCTCTTTCTTTGACTGTTCTCCCGATCTCTGTTGGGTAGATTCTTTTTTATCCTTTTTGCGAGGACGAAGGAAAAGAAACAGCACAATAGGGAACAGCACTTCAAATACAATGGCAACCCATGTCCATTCCCGAGTAAAACGATTGAGCTGAATGGCATTTCGGAAGAACCAGAATGCACAGACAAATCCGACGAGGGCAATCGGGCCTGTCAACACCTTTCCCGATACGTTCGGAATCATTCGCTTCAATCCCCAGCAGACAAAGTACAGGTCAAATGCAATCTTCGTGATCATAGTAGGCAAGGTTGCCGCTGCCAGCGCAAGGTCAAACCGATCCAAGAAATCACTGATTTGCAATTGTCTTGCCAGTTCATAGGAGGGATACACCAACCTTGAAGCGATAGGAACTCCAATGGAGGTAATGGTCTCCACAAGGATTAGCATCATCAGGAGTGCAGAGAGGATAATACCTGACACAACCGATTTATATCGAAAATCACTGCCTTTGATAACAAAAGGTAATGCAATCATCTCTCCGTAAAACGAAAATATGTACCAACTCCCTTTGCCCACTCCCGTAACATCAACGTGAAAATACGGCATCAAATTATCCATATTGATCTGTTGAATGAGCATGAAAGGCACAATCACGGAGTTTAAAAGAAACAATGTCACATACAACTCCGACATACCGATTAAGGAGCCGAGCCCACCTCTAACGATAAAAACTCCCATAACGATCAGTGATAACACAATGATGGAGATGGGCGTGGTCTCTAACAGAGTTATGCTGATATAATCCCCCGTTAACCGGATATCCCTCGCAAACACAAAGAAAAAAAACAAAATGTACATCAATCCTGCGAGCCTTCCCAAAAAGGGGAATCGCCCAGCAAGGGCTTGAAATAGATCCTGATCCGGAAATCTCCGCTGGACCCGACTTAACATCCACATGGATGCAAGCATCACTACGACTACAGGTATATACGAGAGATAAGCGTGTTGTTCCGCATAGTAGATAGCTTGCGCGTGAGGCTGAATTAACGTTCCTGAAATACTGAGCAGCAGCACGAGCAGGATCATCTGACGGTGTGTCACTCTCTGATTCATGATATACCTCCTTTCCCTCTCGCGATCTCGCAAACTTAATGCATCCTGTCGACAACCTAGGGCAGTGGCAGTAAGCGCTGGATAACGTGGCTTATCCATACCGATACAAATAAGGTTTTGCTTAGATTAGTCACATAGAACCAAATGCCTGTACCCACTGCTATCAAACTATAGGATAGCCAGCGATTAATGGCAGCTGCCTGTTTCAAATGTCTGTAATCCATCAAAATGACCGCGATTACCATGGCCAGGTAGGTAAATAAGAGTGGTTTAATCATGTACAACTTCCTCCTCTACAACGCCGATTGGTTTGTTGCTCACCCCAACGTTTTCAATAAGGACATGGGGGGTAACCGTCACCTCAACTTCAGGGTATATGTCATCCCAACGATCCTTCATCGTGTCCCACTTGGCCGGCAGATGTTGATGAATGGATCGACCAATTCCAAGGATGTCCGCATGGTATTTTCCCTGAACCAACCGGACACCTTCCTCGATATCCAATTTTATTTTCTCGTGAATGGCTTCATGTAACTTCAGAATCTCATTCTCACGCCGGTCACCATAATTGGATTCGTTATCTACGAGAACTCCCTTGGCATATAATTCAATATTCACGGTGACCTTGTCAGCCTTGATACTGGGATGTAGTGAAGCGTTGTTCTCGTTCAACTTGATGAACATATTTCCATCTCCGCCAGGAGCTTTAACCATAATCTCCGGCGCATTGGCCTCGCCCATAGCAAGAATGAGCGCATCGGCTGGAGCTTTGTCGATCATGCCAACCAGCTTATCTTTCTTGAAAATGGCCAACCCATCCAGCTTGATGTTTGTTTTGGCGTCCTTCCACCCTTTTGGAACATTGCTCACTTTCGAAGCGACCGGCAGGAATGGATCGACACCTTCACTCAGAATGGCATCTATAAACGTTTTAAGTGAACGTGGATTCCGCATATTGAGGAAGCACAGTTCCCGCACCATCTCGGATGGAAACTTCTCTATAGGTGCATCCGTATCCATGACCTCATATGCTGCACCTTTTGTGACCACTGGCAATGCAGAGAATCGGTTCAGCGGATACCGCGTAAACAGATCAAGCATGGAGGCCACGCCATCCCGGGCAAGCTCCTCACCAATAAGCATCGTACGGCGATGCGCATAATAGATTGTTCGTGAGAGTTCCTTTTGACCTTCAATAGACGTACCATGCAATGATTTGGCTGTATTGGATAACATGAACCAGGATTTATCCCCACTCGTGCCGCCTCCGCCTCCCTCACTACCGGAAGAACCGGATTGTCCCGGCAGAGCAATCTGAAGACTGGATCTGTAATTGTCCCCCTCCTTATCAACAGCAATACCAATCACAAAGGCAACATCATTAATCTCCTTACGATCCCAGCAACCTGAAATAAAAGTGGTACATAACAACAGTGCTATCACTGCCCGGTACTTATATATGAACTGCATGGGTTCACCACCCTTCCTCAGCTTCAGGGGAACCGTTGATCTTTTCGGTCATCCGTTTCTGATCCCGATGTACCGTAGAAGGACGATTAATCATTTTCCACCATGGCACACGAATGAGAATGTCTTTGGTATCTGTTTTACTGTACGGGCTAAGACCAGAGAGATATGGGACACCGAACGAAGTCATCTGTGTCAGATGCACCGAGATCAGGACCAAGCCGATGACGATGCCGTATAATCCAAGCATACCTGCCAGTAACATGATCGGAAATCGGAGCAGACGCACCGTAATCGCGAAGTTAAATCGCGGGATCGTGAAGGAAGCTATTCCTGTCATGGATACGATAATAACCATCGGTGCGGATACAATCCCCGCTTGAACTGCGGCCTGTCCGATCACGAGTGCACCGAGGATACTGACAGCCTGACCCACTGTCTTGGGTAACCTGACCCCCGCTTCCCGGAGAGCTTCGAACGATAGCTCCATGATGAGAGCTTCGACCAGTGCCGGAAAAGGAATAGCTTCCCGTGCCCCCGCGATACTCAGTATCAATGTGGTTGGCAGCATGTCCTGATGAAATGTCGTAATAGCGATGTATAGGGCTGGCAGAAATAACGCAATGGCTACGAACAAAAAGCGAATCCAGCGCAACAGATTACTGATAAAGAATCGCTCGTAATAATCCTCGCTGGCTTGCAGCATCTGCCACATCGTGACTGGAGCAATCAGCGCAAAGGGGGTTCCATCTACCATAATGGAAAAGCGTCCCTCCAACAGATTGCCTGCAACGGTATCCGGCCGCTCCGAGTAGTGCATCTGAGGAAAAGGCGAGTACGGATGATCTTCAATCAATTCCTCGATATAACCCGTCTCCAGGATGCCATCAATATTGATTTTTTCCAGACGTTTCTTAACATCTTGAATCGTTTTTGGATCGGCAATACCTTCCAGGTAGGTCAGCACAATATCTGTCTTGGTGTCTGTTCCAAGGGTCATACTCACCATCTTGAGAGCAGGTGTTTTCAGCTTGAACCGCAATAAGGCCGTATTCACACGGAGCGTTTCGGTAAATCCCTCCCGCGGTCCCCGAATCACGGATTCTGTCTGCGGTTCCTCCACACCACGTCTGACGCCACCTTTGACATTGAACATCCAGGCTTTGTTACTTCCATCGACCACCAGAAGGGCAGAGGATGCCAGCACCCCTTCTGTCGCAGCAGCCCAGGTATCCACTCGCTTCACCTGTGTTAGCTCAACGGTTGTATCATCCAGTGGAACATCAGGTTCATCTGTTCGCTGCTGCACCAGCCCTCGAATAATCGGACGCAGCATGTGTTCCTGGATATCAGCCGAATTAACAATGCCTTCGATATAGACCAGAAGTCCTTTCACTTCAGGCGTAATCATGACGTTGCGAAAAACCACATCAGAACAATCGGAGAAGATTTCTTTTACCGCCTTAATCTGAGTTTCATGTACTGCACTAATCGGCTGCCGAAGAAAAGGCGGGGACGGCAGTCCCAAAGGAATATGTTTTTTTTCTTCTGAAGCTCGTCCCGGTTGTCGGGACTTGTCTTTCCCAGATGTTTTGTCTGCCATATGCCGCCCCTCCGTTCTTGTTTTTATACAAGGTAGCTTGTGCCAGACAGCAGGGAATTATGTGGTCTTTTTTGCAAAATTACGATTAAATTCTCTGAGTTTTCAGACAGCAAAAAGGCCTCTGTATTTAACAGAGACCTCTGGGATGTTCCAAGTTCTATAGTTACTTATAAGTTAATCCGCAAAATAATCTTCAGGCACATAACGAATCTCCGACTTCGCATAGATGCTTAGCGTGTGACTCTCCCTGTCGTATACTACCCGTTCACCATCTACGTAATACCAGTGTTTCAAAAGGGGCTGATCCTTACGTTGGACAAATCGAAATACGTTCAGTTCCTGTCTAAGCTCCATAATCTGTTCCACAATCTGCTCGTCCAGACCCGTAACGGTAAATATGAAACTTGTACCCTCCTGTTGGAACCGATAGGACAGCGAATCTGTTTTGCTATTAGCTAACCCTCGCCCGGTCACCGCATGTTTAACCATAAACCATTCCTGTTGCGCCATACGTGTATATCCTCCTTCATCTTGGAGTTCATTTCATCAGCCATCTACGGCAAATCAATAATCATATAGAACGTATCTTCGTTTCCTTGCAGTTCGATTGAATCCCGCTGTTCCACACGAGCCGTGTCGCCTTCGTTCAACAGGTACTCTGCGTCCAATCCCAGCTTGCCTTCGATGGAGAAAATGTACATTCGGCGGCCTGCATCCTGATTAAAGGTTAACGTTTCGTCTTTGGCTAATCGGCCAAGGTAGATCGTCATATCCTGATGAATGGTCGCAACTCTTGGTCCCCCATCTGGGGATACAATCGGCACGAGTGCTCCTGCCAATGCCGCTGGATCAAATGATGTCGTCTCATAGGAGGGCTCCAACCCTTTTGTCTGTGGCATGAACCAGAGCTGAAGCAAACGTACTTCTTCGGTATCGGATGCATTATGTTCGGTATGAATCATGCCACTGCCTGCTGACATCCGCTGGATACCACCAAAGCCTGTAACGGCTACATTCCCAAGGTTATCTTCATGTCGTAACTTGCCGTTCAGTACGATGGATACAATCTCCATATCACTATGCGGGTGAGCCCCAAAACCGCGACCAGGCGCGATCACATCGTCGTTCGCTACCCGCATCGGTCCAAACGCCGTATTCTCCGGGTCTTGGTATTCTCCGAAAGAAAAGCTGTGACTACCACGGAGCCAGCCTCGATCGAAGCTGGAGCGGGCATCGGATGGAATGACGTTAATCATAAAATGCATCCTCCTTATTTTTTCTTAGTAGCATACTTATTCTCATTGTAGCAAACCTCAGGCATGTCGTCCAAACAAGGTGAAACGGCTGTCGCCGTCCTCTAGCGGCTCAACGTGTTTCATTCCGAAGAAATATAGAGAAGGATGGTGAAATAACATAACTCCCTATATTTCGAAAAAAGTTCTCTACTGATCAGCCCGGTTCGCAAATCAATTCCCGAACCGGCCTGGCCAATAAAGAACCTCGTTACAGGACTCATCCTGCACTTCATTATTTTTAACAATCGTTAGTCAAATCAAGCACTCACATTCTGGCGAGCGTTCCCCTGTCTGGAGAACAGATAATCCACGGCCAGGAGGCGGCTTCCTGTGAAGAGCAGTGTCAGGGAACCCGCAAGAAGCAGGTAATCTAACTCGGTACCACTCAGGAACGGCTCACCCACTTTGGCTGTAAACAGAACGCCAACCATCACGATGGCAAACAAGGCAGCAAACACACGTGTTCCCAGACCCAGAATCATCGCTGCACCACCTACCAACTCAATGATGGCTACAACGGATGCAAGAAATCCGGGAATACCAATGCTTTCGAAAAAACCTACCGTACCGCTGATTCCACCTTCAAATTTACTCCAGCCGTGCAATACAAAGATCAAACCGATCATAATCCTTGAGAAAAGCAATCCAATCTCTAAACTTTTATTATTCATGTTCATCTTCCTTCCTCATTATATTCGACTTCACATGTAGCCCAATTAATCTATCCGATGGACCAAACAAACAAGATAGACAGCAATAGAAAAACAGTAGCCGACATCAGAACAGCATAACGTGGCAACCTCAACGTTACGTCCTGTTCCGGGTCCAGCAGACGTGAAATCCGGACATTCACCGACGTATCCGCAAATGAGGATTGAACGGTCAGTTCTTTGGCCCCCCAAGGTTCAGGACAAGCACGGAGCAGCTTGAGCAAAGCACTGCCAATGCCTGCCACATTGCCTGTACGCTCAATGGCCTCATTGTCTGCCAGAATTTCTCTAACGATATTGTAATGTTTCGAAGTATGCTTCAATACGGGAATGTACGGCATCATGATTGCAAATACCGATAACAGTGTTGTCTTCAGTGGGTCACGGTGCCACAGATGATGGACTTCGTGGTACACAACTGCAGTCTCCTCTTCTGCATCCAGCATCGTCAGAAGTCCCGTGGAGAGTACGATGCAAGGTCTCCATAAACCAATTGTAAATGCAACCGGAGAATGCTTGTCCACTACAATGAATCCTGGCTGTCCGAGATGGTGATACTTGGACTCCAGTTCGCGAGACAATGCACGCACCTCCATGGAGCGAAGTTTACGTACGGCTGCTCTGGTTTTCATCATACGCACCATTAACAACCAACCTGTTCCCGCAAATGTCAGCAATACCAGTGCCAGCAGGAAATGTCCCACGGATAACCATCCCAGTCGACTCATCCAATGATTGCAGAGCCAGAGCAGGTTAAACGGGATATCCCAGCCAAAAATTTTGTACATCGCGTACATGAACATCTGCATGAACACGAGTAACGGAATGCCAAACCCGACGGTAAACAAAAGTTTCGAGCGGGTCTTCCACATCTTAATCGCTATCCTTTTTCCATTGTTTGATCTTCTGTTCCAAGCGTTCAATCAGACCCGCATCTGCTTCGTCCAGCGCATCCAGCATATGATTCAATGCCAAAGCTCCGAATTCATCTACCAACTCATGTGACAGTTCCTTGGATTGGTCGTTCATAAACTCCTCCTTGCTCTGTACCGGTTGGTACAAAGATGTTCTGCCCTTTTGTGACTTTCCGAGAAGTCCCTTGTCTACGAGCCGGTTCATCACGGTCATGACTGTATTAAAATTGACGTCTTTGTCTTGTTCAAGTGCGGTCTGCACTTCACGGATGCTACTGCCAGGATGAGCCCATAAAATGTCCATAATCTTGGCTTCCAGCGGACCGAAAAATCGGTTGAGCCCACGCTCACCCACTTTGAAATTGTGTATTCTCATTTTCTGACACCCCTCACACTACCCATTGTAGTGCCATCAAATGAGAAGTCAACCTCTATGTCAGCTATTTTATGTAAATGATTTGTAAATTTGTTTTCCATTTCAGTAAAAAAGGCCAAAGACCGGGAGTTCCGCACGTTCGCGGTTCTGCCCGGTCTTCAACGAATATTAGTCCGTATGATGTTGTAGAACATGGTCAAACTGTACTTTATTTTCCATCCTGTGACGGCATATGTGCAGAAATATCCACGCCGAGTCCATGAGCTAAACGTCCGCCAAGCTGTCCATCCGCTCGGAAGAAGTGACACAGGGCACGCATTTGAATATCAACAGATACGCCCTTAAGGTCATTGATCAGATTATCAAGCAAATGCTGCTGCTCTACAGGAGTAAATGAACGGAAAAGCTCACCTGACTGCGTATAATCATCCGTCTTCTCGATTTTCTCTCTTGTAACATGCCCTTGCAACGGAACCTGACTGTCCCGGTATGCCGGATCTTCTTGCGGGCTGTTTCCGGAACTGTTGGGTTCATAGTTCACCGGAGATGGGTCCTGATTCACATTCATGAGTCCATCACGCTGATGATTACGAACGGGTGCGTACGGGCAATTCACCGGAATTTGCAGATAGTTCGGTCCAAGCCGGTGACGCTGTGTGTCTGGATAGGAGAATAGGCGTCCTTGCAACAATTTGTCTTCGGAAGGCTCAATTCCGGGTACAAGCGCACTAGGAGAAAAGGCCGCCTGTTCCACTTCAGCAAAGAAGTTTTGCGGATTCCGATTCAGGGTCATGGTCCCTACCGTATGGAACGGCAATACATCTTCAGGCCATGTTTTGGTTGGATCGAGCGGATCAAAAGCAAAATCATCCATTTGCTCAGGCTTCAAGAGCTGTACCTGAAGCTTCCACTGTGGGTACTGCCCGTTCTTGATATGTTCATGCAGGTCCCGGGTAGCATGATTAAAGTCTTGCCCCTGTACCTCGGCAGCTTCCTGACGAGAGAAGCCTCGCACGCCTTGTGCAGACTCCCATTTGTATTTCACATAGTGGACCTGTCCCTGTGCATTAATCCATTTGAAAGCATGTACGCTGAAACCATCCATCTCCCGATAACTTGCTGGTGTGCCCAGATCAGAGAACAACCAGGTCATCATATGTGTTGATTCCGGTGAGAGGGTCATAAAGTCCCAATATCGGGCAGGTTCCTGAATGTTTGTATCCGGAGCCGGCTTCAAGGAATGCACCATATCAGGGAACTTCATCGCATCACGAATGAAGAAAACGGGCAGATGATTACCGACAATATCATAGTTGCCTTCCCGTGTGTAAAATTTGACGGAAAATCCACGTGGATCTCGTGCAGTCTCTGGTGATCCCGTACCATGAATAACGGTTGAAAAACGAACCAGCACATCCGTCTCCGTACCTGGATCTTGCAGGAAGTCAGCTGTTGTATAAGCCTTCATACTCTGCTCCAGCGTGAATACACCATGAGCTCCGGCACCTCTCGCATGTACGACTCTTTCGGGAATACGTTCACGGTCAAAGTGGGCTATTTTCTCAATGAGATGGTAGTCTTCAAGCAGTGTCGGCCCTCTTCTGCCTGCTGTGCGGGAATTCTGGTTGTCACCTACAGGTGCTCCCTGATTTGTTGTCATACGTTCTGTCATCATGTCGTCCTCCTCTAATGGGTCTCACGGCTGTTATATATCTACTATTAAAATCATATTCGGCTTCGGTTTAAATATACATTTAGACTTGATCTAACTGTTAAATTGATTCTAACATGTCCCACTCTGCTCTTGCATGAGGTTCACATGAGATTAAGATGAGGTTCTTCAACATTCATGAATGAACTATGAACATGTTTTAAGGGAATGATTCTGATCTGCCTATCTATTAGGTAGTACCCGAAAAAGCATGAAGTGAAAGATAAAATTTGGGCAAAAAAAAAAGCGGACTAATCCGCCAGGCGGTAGCCCACTCCTCTTACTGTTACAATATATTGCGGCGAAGACGCATTATCGCCCAATTTTTTGCGCAAGCTTTTGATATGAACATCGACCACATTACTTCCACCCGTAAAGTCCGTCTCCCAGATATCGCTGAGCATCTCCTCACGGGAAATGACTGCACCTTTGGCATCGATCAGCTTGAGTAACAGATCATATTCGGTCTTGGTTAGATGAATGCGGTTATTATCGCGCTGCACACTCATCCGTTCACGATCAAGCCACAGATCTTTAAATCCGATACGGTGTCCTTCCTCAGGCAAAAAACCACGGTTGGGCAAAGCAGGACTGTTGCCAATCATGCGCTGCACCCGGTAAAGTGCTTCCTGCGGGCGTGCAGGCCACACCAGCAACTCCTCCTGAAGCATCGGTCCACTTGCACTGCCAATCATCTTCTCACCAACCAGATACAGACAAGGGGTTGTATGCTCAGCCTCACGATTCAATCGGCTGCTAATGCCGGCAAATGCATCAATAGTTCCAGCAACAGACAGATCATAGATCAACAGATCAAAGACAAGACGCTCATGCAGATCCGGTTCCCAGCGATGGAAGACCAGTACATCAAAGCAACTATCCGTTAAGGCCTTTACCAGTTCATGAACCTGCCCCGGCATCGGGCTGATCAGAATAACACGCCGTGTAACCGGACAATTGTCCACAAGGGGTGTTGAGTCAGACAAGGCTGGTTTAACCCTTAGGGGTAAACGGCGGCCAGGCAGTTTTATTTTCACTTGATCCGTTTGTTTCTGCATTCCCCGCAGACACCTCCAAAGACCACATGAGCATGATCGATTGCATATCCGGTTTCTTCAGCTACCTGTTTCATCCATTGTGGAGGAACTTCCGTCATCACCTCGTCCACTTTGCCGCACACTTCACACATAATGTGCTGATGATCATCCATACGGGCATCGTATCGGCTTGCTGTCTCTCCGAGTTTAAGTTCCCGTATCAATTCTTTGTCCGTCAGATAACGAAGAGAATTATACACCGTACCATAGGCCAGATTATATCCTTGTTCCACGAGTCGATTCATGACATCAGCAGCTGTCGGATGATCCTCTGAATGGCGCACCACATCATATACCGCTTGCCGTTGTATCGTCAGATTTAAAGTTCTCACAACCATTTCTCCTTTATTATTGATCCATTTTATATGAAATCAGACACTGATCTTCTACTTATGATGGTCTTCCCAAAAAGAAGGAATATATTTTGATTTAGATTAAGTATAAATCTCATTGCATATTGAAGTCAATATCACTCTAACATCCTGATATGCAAATAAACCACCTTTACCAGCAATCCCCTCATAAATTTGGGATAATATGGTTCGCTACAGCACCACTTTTCAGATAAAATATAGGGATGTGCGTAAAAAGGGGGAATGTCGGTTGTTTAGCACTTTTTTCATTAATATCTGTGTCATGATTACGTTTATGTATGTGTCCGGGATCATCGCAAAGTTCTATAGTATCCGATTGCCTTTTCCCTCGTTACGTGTTCAGTTGATCGGCGGCTTATTATTCGGTATATATGGCACAGTACTCATGAACTATTCTTTCCCTCTGAACGAAACTACGATTGTAGATCTACGGCATCTGGCCATCGTTACCGCAGCGGTATATATGGGAGGATTAGCTTCAGTCGTTACGGGACTCATGATCTCGGTCATTCGTATTCTGATGTTCGGCTTATCATCCTCTGCCATAGATGCAGGTTTTGTCATGACTCTGATCGGACTGTCCGGTGTATACTTCGCCTATGCTCCTTGGTCCAGACTGACCAAAATAATTACAATGAATCTGCTTGGCATGACATTAATCTTTATCATCCTTATGTTGAACACGGACAGCATGAATTCATTAATGAAGATATATCCGTTACAAATGACCATTTCTTTTGCCGGTGGAATATTTATCTATTTCATTGCAGAATTCATTAATAAATCCAATGAAATGTTATTTCTATTGGAAAAAAGAGCTTCTACTGATCATCTTACCAACCTGAGCAATCGACGACAGTTCGAAAAATCACTTCAACTGGAACTCCAGCGTGCGCGGGATTACCAACAGAAGCTTTCCTTGCTTGCCATTGATATTGACCGATTCAAAAAGGTAAACGACACCTATGGTCATTCCGCTGGCGATGCGGTCCTGAAGCAACTTGGACAACTGCTTGTTGAGCATGCACGTTCTGCTGATATCGTGTCACGAAACGGTGGGGAAGAATTCGCCATTCTCTTGCTCGACTGTGGACACCGTCAGGCCGTGGCTACCGCCGAATCTATACGACAGGCTGTAGAGAAATACCATTTTGCTCTGCCTGACGGGCACACGACACGTCTAACCATCTCCATTGGTGTAGCCGTGTACCCCGATCATTGTGATGATCATGACGATGATGACTTCTTCGAACAGGCCGATCGTGCTTTATATGAAGCCAAGAATACAGGGCGTAACCGTGTGTGTGCCTTAACTTTTCGTTCCTTGCCTCTTACGCTTTAAAGTAAGATCTAACCTTTCAATAATCTAACCTTTCAACGTTCTCCAAAAAAGGGATGTCTCGTTCGCCTATTCAGGCGCACAGGACATCCCTTGCTTTATGGATCATTGCATATCATCTCAGCTTGTGTAATGACAGGAGATCAAGCAAGGATGCTCTCAATCTCCTCCACAATGGCAGCATCCAGCTTCACGCCAGATGCAGCTGCGTTCTCTTTTACCTGCTCGGGACGACTCGCCCCTACAAGTGCACTGGATACATTGTTCTGGCGCAGAATCCAGGCCAGGGCCAGTTGGCCAACCTTCAGATCCAGCTTGTCTGCCACTTCAATCAGTTGACGAACTTTCCCGATACGATCCGCATTGATCTTTCCTTCGTCCCATCCTAGTTTGGCAGCACGGCTATTCTCTGGGATATCGGAAACGGACGTATATTTCCCGGTCAATAGACCTTGAGCAAGCGGGGAGTATACAACTTGTCCGATGCCTTTACGCTCGCCGAGCGGAATAATTTCATTTTCGATATAACGGTCAAACATGTTGTACACCGGCTGATTGACCACGATACGATCCAGGAGCAGACGGTCTGCTGTACCCAACGCAGCTTCCATCTGAGCCGCAGTCCATTGGCTGACGCCTACATATAACACTTTGCCTTGGCGTACCAGATCATCGAGCGCGCGGAGTGTTTCTTCAATTGGTGTTTCGGTATGATAACGATGGCAGTAATAGATATCCACATATTCAACGCCTAGGCGCTTCAAGCTGGCTTCACATTGCTCTTTGATATGTTTGCGAGACAGCCCTTGGTCATTCGGACCATCACCCATTTTGCCAAATACTTTGGTTGCAAGTACATAAGAGTCACGGGAATATGCTTTGAGCGTCTGCCCCAGCAGTTCTTCTGCTGCACCCCGTTCGTATACATTGGCAGTATCAAAAAAGTTAATGCCTTCATCAAATGCAGTTTCAATTGATTTCACCGCATTCTCACGTTCCACATACCCTCCGTACGTCAGCCAGCTTCCCAGGCTAATCTCGCTTACTTTCAGTCCGCTTCCACCTAATCTGCGATAATCCATTGATTGCATATCCTCCTCTGTTGGTTATAAAGATGAAGTTCACTTTCTATTGTAACGTAACCAGCTCGGAATAAAAGGGCTTTGGCTCAGAAAATGGAAAATGAAAAAAGGCGCACCTATAAGGTGCGCCGAATAAAGATCTATGATCATGATCTAAGGCAAAGTAATGCTCAATGCATTCAACAGATCAGCCTGTCTGACCGGCTTGGTCAGAACAGCATCAAAGGCTTCTGCTTCATGCAATTCAATGTGCATACCATAAGGAACAAGAACAATGACGGGCAGATTCTCCAGTCGCTGTTTCAGTTCATGTACAAAATCAACCGCGCCGCCTTCCATTAATCCCATATCCACAACGGCTACATCCGGCATGAATCCTTCCTTGATCCAATCATGCGCTAATGTCACACCCGAGGTCATGTGTACATCCATCTCCCACCTACGCATCAGGGAAGAGACACCTTGCAAAATGTCAGGGTCCTTGGCAAGCAACACCTTTTTCCCTTTTAACCGCTGCTGAACACTTGCGAGTTGAGGTAACTCCCAGTATCTGCGCAACGGAAGGGAGATGTTGAATTCCGTCTCATTTTCCTTCACACTGCTCACCTGAATACGGCCATGCATGAGAATGGCAAGATTCTGGCTTACAGCTAAACCCAGATTGCTTCCAATCAGTTTTTGGATATTCAAATTTTCATCTTGGCTGTTAAAGGTTGGTGTCTTCTTGTCCGATAACATCTGACCCGTGTACTTCACCTTGAGCTGAAGTGTACCGGTCTCCTCCAATTCTCCTCCGTTCACCACTGCTGTGATCAGAACGGAACCTTCACGCGTTGAATCGAGAGCATATTGAATGACGTGTGCAAGCAACTGTCCAATCTTGACTTCATCACCAACAAACACTTGAGATACATTCAGTTCAAGATTTAATCCCAGCTCAATGTTCTTGCCCGTCGCAATCCCGGCATAGAGATACACGGTATTCTCAATGGTGCCTACCAGATCAAACGGATCATCATGTATAACCGTTTTACCTGCTTCATTAATGTTGAAATTCATCATATTATTCAGCAAGGAAAGCAGAATATTGCCGCTTGTCTCAATCATGTTCACATATTCGGACTGCTCCTCAGGCATATCCGGTGTGCGCATCAGATCTGTCAGTCCCAAAATACCGTTCAAAGGATTGCGAATCTCGTGACTCATTAGCTTCAACATCTGTGTTTTGGTCATAGCCTCAGATTCGGCACGTTCTTTCTCTGCCTGGAGCTGTTCTTGCATTTGTTCCGAATCACTCAATTTCTGCTCCTGAACATGCAACGTGCTTTCCAGATCAACAACATAACCCAGGAATACAGCCATTGCCTTCAGTGTCTTCATATCGGTTTCGCTGATCACATAACCAGGATCATCCATCAGACAGATGGTACCAAATGTTTCGCCCGATCTTCTCATAATAGGCACGCCCACGAAGAAGCGATTGCCAAGTCCGCTCGTAACGCCCATGGATCGTGTCATCGGATGTTCACATGTATCCGGGATCGTAAGAACGCTACCGTTGTCTCTTAATACCAGGCTGCAATATGAATCCGTAAATGGAAGTGCACTGCCTTTAACAACTAACTCTTCCGTACGATTAAAGGCCTCCAAAATGACATTGGTCACCCCGTCATTCGTGGCAACAAAGATGGTATTGACCTTCAATATACCACTTAATACGTCTACGATATGAGCCGCAGCTTCCTTTATATCTTCATAGAAGCCTCTTGTAATGCCTTCTGCCGTCCCCATGATTCACCCCTCTTATCTTAGCTGCACTTTCAAATCTGTATTTCAGAATGTTTAATCACGTACAGGGGTCATCAAAAATCCGAATAGCTGTCACAATCTATACTTATATGATTAACACCGTAGAAGTATAAGAGAATCATACTCCCTGCCTATTGCCCATTTGTGGACAAAAGCAGGTCTTAAACGGATGGTTTAACGACCGCGAATTCATTGCAACTCGCCTTTTCAGCTTGATTAAAGTCCATCTTGTCCGACTTCGGATATTATACTTGCAGAATAACTAGAAATTATACGCTTCCGCTCAGACTTTGGGAACCTTTATCCGTAGCAATTAAAGGAAAGTCCACTTTGTTCAGTAAGCTGTGTGATCATTATCACACCCAAAAAACCACATATAGTTTATAAATGGATAAGACGAATCTACATATAGTATTTAACGTGAATTGAATGATAACCAAAATCATTTTAGGAGGAACCTTACATGAACATGCTTGAGTATGCCACCCCACTGGCATCCGATCTATTATCCGACCTGGGAAGACGAATTATTGGCGCAGAAGACGCCGATACGCTGAGGGAAAATGCGAATCTGAACGGGGATTCCTTCAGTGGTAAGATGAGCAGGCTCGGTTCGGAGACCGCCAAGTGGCATGCTCTGCGTCATGTGTTGCCGGAAGAGCTTGCCCAAGCTGTGGAGAATGGGGATCTGTATGTACACGATCTGGATCAGTATGCACTTGGAACGACCAACTGTATCTTTATCCCGTTTGACCGTCTCCTTGCTGCGGGTTTCAACACAGGTAACGGATCGGTTCGCACACCTCAGACGATCATGTCTGCCATGGCTCTGGTTGCGATCATCTTCCAATCCCAGCAGAACAGTCAATATGGCGGTGTATCGGCCAATAAAATTGACTGGGATCTGGCCCCTTATGTACAGCGATCGTTCCGCAAACACTACCGCAAAGGGCAACGGCTCTTTGGTGAAAATGTTCTGATCGGGGATGAACAGCTTCATCTGGATAGCATCGAAGCGAAGAATCAATGTCCGCGGGCATATGCCTTCGCCTATGAAGAGACTGAATTGGAGACAGGACAAGCTGCTGAATCACTGATTCATAACCTGAATACGATGAGCAGCCGGGCGGGTGGTCAGATTCCATTTACTTCACTGAACTATGGATTATGTACTTCTGCGGAAGGACGGTTGGTATCACGCTCGTTGCTGGAAGCAACCATTCGTGGCCTGGGCAACGGGGAGACTCCCGTGTTCCCTCAACATATTTTCCAATGTAAACAGGGGATCAATCAGGCTCAAGGAGAGCCGAACTATGATCTGTTCCGGCTCGCAGTCACCTGTTCATCCCGGCGGATGTATCCTAACTTTGTCAATGTGGATGCCTCTTTCAATCTGCCTTTCTATCATCCGGAAGATCCGGATACGATCATTGCAACTATGGGATGCCGCACACGTACACTGGCTGACCGGTTTGGTCGCAATCGTCAAAGTGGTAAAGGTAATCTGTCCTTCAACACCATTAACCTCGTGAAGCTCGGCATCCGGTTTGGCATCTGCCAAGGTGCAAGAGCTGTCGCTGACCGAGCCGGATTCTATACTGCTTTGGAGTCAGTTATGCATAATGCCGCTTCCGGCCTGTTGCACCGCTACCGAATTCAGACATTGCAGCCTGCCAAGGCATCGGACTTCATGATGCGGGAGGGTGTATGGGAAGGTGGAGAACAGCTTGGCCCGAACGAGCCGGTTGCCGAGCTTTTAAAGCATGGAACATTATCTCTTGGTTTTATCGGTCTCGCGGAATGTATGACAGCTCTCTATGGGCGCCATCATGGGCAGGACCCTCATGTACATCGCGAAGCGCTCAACATTATTCGGACCATGAGAGAGTTCTGTGACCGGATGAGCGAGCAGCATAACTTGAATATCACCCTGTTTGCCACACCTGCTGAAGGGTTGTCCGGCAAATTCACGAAGATCGACAGAGAGCGTTATGGCATTATTCCCGGAGTGAATGATCGGGAGTATTATACGAATTCATTCCATATCCCGGTCTACCACACGCTTCCAGCATATCGGAAGATTGAACTGGAGGCACCGTTCCATACGTTATGTAACGCGGGTGCAATCTCCTATGTGGAGCTTGACGGAAACGTTCGGGCCAACACCGCAGCTTTCCTGCGGATCGTACAGTATGCACTGGCGCAGGATATCGGTTATTTCTCCATTAATCATCCAATTGATCGCTGCCCTGCATGTGGTTATGAAGGCGTCATTGGGGATGTATGCCCAAGCTGTGAAGCCCATGAGAACCATGTACACTTCCAGCGGTTACGCCGCGTAACTGGCTATCTGACCGGAGATTACAAAGTACGCTTCAATGCTGCGAAGCAAGCCGAAGTGCGGGATCGGGTGAAACACCGGTGAATCTATATGGTTACATCCCGGAATCGGTGAATGAAGGAATCGGCCTGCGTGCCGTGTTGTTCATCAGCGGATGCCGTCACGCCTGTCCGGGCTGCTTCAGTCCGGATTCATGGAGCTTTCGAGCGGGTGAGCCCTTTACAGAGGAGCGGCAGCAGCAGATTCTGCATGAAGTGACGACCCATCCATTGCTGGATGGCGTTACGTTGTGTGGTGGTGATCCCTTTTTCTCGGCAGCAGAATGTACGTCTTGGGTCCAGCAGCTCCGCGCTGCACGTCCTGATCTGACGGTATGGGCCTACACGGGATTCGAATATGAAGAACTGATTACCGACCCTGCAAGAGCGGAGCTTGCCCGGTTGTGCGATGTGATTATTGACGGTCGATACGTTGAAGCGGAGCGTGATGTTTCCCTTCCCTTCCGCGGCAGCCGGAATCAGCGTTTGATTGATGTCCGTGCAACACTAGCCACTCGAACCATCGTTACAATGCAGCTCAGTATGCTGTAAACATTGGTTTTATTCCCCTCACCAACTAACAAGGCACGGGTCCCCAGCGGACTCGTGTCTTGTTGGCGTATAGCGGTCTTCTTTAAGAAATAGGTTTTATCCATTCTCTCTATTTTCTTCTCTATTGCATGACGATATATAATATAGGTAGTTATTAAGTTAGCATTTAAAATTTAACCGTTTACATAAGGTAACCAGGGAGGAATCATCTTTTATATGGATATTGTTCAAGCATTAATTACATGTATGCCTTTCTTTCGAGATACGATTCGTCAGGATGTAACCCTCTCCGTGATTGATCATGAGAAATTCCTATATTTCTCAGCAGGGGAATCGTTAAAACAACTGAATTATCAACCCGGCGACCCTCTATTGGATGGAAATCGAAATTTTGCTGATCTCAACGGCAGTACAGTCAAACGATTCGATCACTATCCTAAAGATTTATTCGGTGTTCCTTTTGACGTGGCTTTTATTCCCATTAAAAATGAACAAGGTGAAGTCATCGCCCTGTTTAACCTGCTCTACAGTATGAATGATCAGGACCAGTTGCAACAGCTCATGGATGCTACCGAAAATCTGACTAACCAGTTAATTGACAGTGTACAGCATGTAGCTGCACACTCCGAGGAACTCAGTGCCACAACTGAAGAGATCCGGAATAATTCCAAACAAGCCGTACAGAAATCAGGCAATGTCACTCAGGTCGCCAGTTTCATTCGTGAAATCTCCGAACAAACCAATCTGCTCGGCTTGAATGCTGCCATTGAAGCTGCTCGTGTAGGGGAAGCTGGTGCAGGTTTTGGCGTTGTTGCCAAAGAAATTCGCAAACTGTCTGTGGATACCAAAGAAGCAACGGCCCGTATTGAAGATTCTCTTCTGTCGGTTCGGCAATCCATTCAAGGCATGGAGAATGAACTTGGTGAGATCACTGCAAGCTCCCAAGAGCAGGCTGAACTCGTAAACAATTTCATGAGCACAATTGAACAATTGAATGAAACCAACAAACAATTGAAGCAATTTGTGCAAAAAATGATTACGTTTGACGGTAAATAAAAATACGTTTAATGAAACAAACGCGGTTCATATCATAGAAATTTGCATAATTCGATTCCTACCGCTCAGGGGATTTATGCAAAATGGTCATTAAACAACAAACTAAGCCTCCGAATGTATTCGGAGGCTTTTTCATTAGCTATTTGACTTAACGGATCTCGAAGTGACTGATGCGCACACCTGCTGACAGCACAATGTATACATCCTGCGCACCTGATGCACCTGTGAGTTCCGCCTTCACGGTAGACCACTGCTGGGCTTCACCTTGCGCCAGTTCCACACGTCCTGCGAGCGTACCGTCTGGTGAACCGAGTCGAACTTCCAACACAGCGCCTGCTTGTTCTGCGGATACACGCGCTTCAATTGCTGTTGCCCCACTACCCAGATCGGCATCCTTAAAGGCAATCCATCCTTGCTCACCAACTACACGGACAGCACTTCCGCCCTCTTTGCTTTCATCCAGATCAACACCCAGGTAAGCATCATAATTCTCGGCACGAGTAGCCACACCCAGATTACGCGCAGGGATCGTCTCTCCTTCTACCGTCAGGTCTGCAACCAGCTGAACATCGGAGGATGACTTGGCAACCATGATGGAGTATGTTCCGCTTTCCACGACATAACGATCACGAGTCACATCCCAGATTGCCAGTTCATGCACAGGCAAGGTGAAGCTGACTTTTGCTGTAGCTCCCGCTTCGATATGAAGACGACGGAATCCTTTTAACGTTTTGAGTGGACGTTTTACCCGAGATTTGCCTGCACGAACGTACAACTGTACAACCTCGTCACTAGCACCTGAACCGGTATTGGTTACATCTACAGTTACCGTAACGTTGCCCTCTGTACCCACTTGAGCTGGGCTAAGTTCCAAATTGCTGTATTTAAACGTTGCATACGTCAGACCATGTCCAAACGGATACAATACATTGCCTTCAAAATATTGATACGTACGACCGGATTGAATGATATCGTAATCCTTGATGTCGGTCAGTTGATCTGCTGATTGTACCCATGTCATGTTCAAACGGCCTGCTGGCGCATAGTCGCCATAGAGTACGTCTGCTACTGCGTTACCCAGTTCCTGTCCTGCGTGTGAAGTGTACAATACCGCCGGGATGTTCTCCTGGACCCAATTCGATGTGAATGGATAGCTACCCACAATGACCACAACCGTTTTCGGGTTCGCGGCATAGACCGCCTCAACCAGACGTTGCTGGGATTCGGCCAGATCCAGACTTGGACGATCAATCTCTTCTTTACCATTTACAAGCGGATTATTACCAACAAAGACAATTGCCGTTTCCGCAGCCTTAGCCGCTGCTACCGCTTCTTCAAGTCCATTCACAACCACATCCTGCTTGAACGTCTCTGTGGCACCGAAGGTTTTCAGTTCTTCGGACACCGCGAATGCATCGTTTCCGCCATTAGGTGCAGTCACCGTTTTGCCATTCCAAGTAGTCAGACCTACACTTCCGTCCTGTTGTGGCAACAGGTGGAATACTTCCTTCACGAACCAGCCGTATACTTCATCAGCGGAAGCCGTTACGGTCTCTTCATCTGTGGTCAGATATTTGCCGTTGCTTTCGGCCTGCAAGGTATAACTTCCGAAGCCCCAGTCGGAAACCATAAACGTCTCCGCTTCTCCCGAAGCAATCACAGGTGATTTTTCACCTTCTGCCAGTCCAATTTTCTTCCCACTGGCTACGGAAGTTAACGTAATACGGTCATTACCATCCTTAAACGATACTTTATCGTTGCCTACTTTGCCACGGATCGCCTCAAGCGGGGATACGTTATACGGCATGGTGCCTGCATACCAGTCACGATAGACCGTTCCACCCAACTGACCAATCACAGCCACTTTACCAGCTTTTGTTTTGTCCAGCGGGAGCGTGCCTTTGTCGTTTTTGAGCAATACTACTTGTTCTCTAGCAGCTCTGAGCGACAGTTCTTTTGCTTTCTCCGTCATCATGGACTCTTCACCAATAGCAGCGTACGGGTTGCCCTCTTCCGGATCGAACTCGCCCAGACGGAAACGCACACGGAACGTATTAAACAACGCTTTGTCGATGTCATCCATCGTGAGTGTACCTTGTTCCAATCCTTCACGCAGTGCCTGTTTGGACAAATCAGCATCATCGGTAATGCTGTCAATTCCGGCTTTAACAGACTCTACCGTACCTGGTGTATGGGAATCATAGTATTTATGATCGTTCTTGATGCCCATTACGTCGCCTGCATCACTGACAACGAAACCATCCATGCCCCATTCGCCTTTGACAATCTCGTTCACAAAAGGATGCAACAACGCTGGCGTACCATTAATAGAGTTGTACGCCGTCATCATGGACTGTGCGCCGCCTTCCTTAAATGGCTTCTCAAACGCCTTCAGATAATACTCACGCATGTTACGTGGATCAATGCTGGACGAACCGCTTCCACGATCAACTTCGTTATTATTCGCAAGGAAATGCTTCAATGTAGCGACCGCTTTGTAATACTTCGGATGGTCGCCCTGAATTCCTTTCACCAATGCTGTTGTCAGCTCGGCTGTCAGTTCCGGATCTTCACCATACGCCTCTTCATTCCGTCCCCAGCGCGGGTCACGTTCCATATCCACTGTAGGTGCCCACAGCGTAAGACCGTTCACTGCCGGATTTCGTTTATAAAATACACGCGCCTCGTCTCCGAGTACGGAGCCAATCTCCTTCATCAGATCCGCATCCCATGTGCATGCAAGCCCCACCGGTTGTGGGAAAGATGTTGCTTCTCCAAGCCAGGCCAAGCCGTGGGCCGCTTCTGTTCCGTGTTTGTATGCAGGCACACCCAGGCGGTCTACTGCCGGCTGATATTGCAGCATGGATTCAATTTTTTCATCTTCCGTCAAGCGGGATACAAGGTCCTTCACCCGAGTGTCTAACTCTAGTGCTGTATCTTGAAACGGATATTTCGTTTGGTTGGTCGTCATATAGAATCTCCTTTGGTTATCGGTAGTTAATTAAATGATAGCGAATACATATATTATAAGAAGATAGGGGTTAATTCGGATGAAATCTTTCTTCCGATGGATCAATTAATCCTTTTATAATCAACGTTTACAGGTGTAAAACTTGATCTCCTTTTCAAAACCTAAAACGATTTCGGTAATCTTATCATATAGCATGTTTAACAAAAAAAACAGAGGTTCTGCACAGGAAATTGTGAACATCCCCTCTGCAAAATCTGAACAACACCGTTTTTTCCTGGCATAGTCTGGCAATCATGAATAAGAGTACAACGATGTGCGCTGAACGACAACCGCATCAACCGAATGATGATGATTAAGGAGGAAGACAAATGAACGACAATCAGCAGCCCAAGACGGGTCTGCCCCCGGTCCCCGAATCACTGTGGCGTGCTACGCATGAATTCGATAGCTATCCGAAACTGACAGAAGATATCACCGCGGATGTAGCGATTATTGGTGCCGGTATTGCCGGGATCACTACAGCCTATCTGCTCGCACAGACGGGTATGCGTGTAGTCGTGCTAGAAGCTGGAAAAGTATTGGATGGCACGACCGGTCATACCACGGCCAAGGTATCTGCACAGCACGGTGTCATATTTGATGAAATTATGCATCACTTCGGACAAGAACAGGCTCGGATGTACTATGAAGGCAATGCCGATGCCGCGAAGTGGATGCGCAATCTGGTGAAGGAAAAACAGGTTGATTGCCAGTGGGCAGAGGAAGATGCCTACGTCTACATTCAATCGGAGGAAAACATCAAAAAACTGGAGATCGAGCTGACCGCCTATGGCAAACTCAATATCCCTGGTGAGTGGGTAGACCCACTCCCTATTCCAGTTCCCGCAAGGGCAGGCATTCGCATGCCGGGTCAGGCACGATTTGATCCGCTAGCCTACCTGCACTACTTGCTCGATTCCGCTGTGAAACAAGGGGTGCGTATCTATGAGCACACCACCGTAACTGATGTGGAGGAGGATGCTTCACTACATGTCAGAACTTATGGAGATGGCCCATCCGTAACAGCGGAACATATTGTCGTGGCTTCTCATTTTCCCGTCTATGATCCCGGATTTTATTTCACACGATTACACGCCGAACGATCCTACGCTGTATTAGTCGAACCGGAGAAACCCTATGCGGGTGGCATGTACATCTCGGACGATACACCGTACCGCTCCTTGCGTACCGTCTTACATGATGGTAAGGAACTTATACTCTTTGGCGGTGAGAATCACAAAACTGGACAAGGCATCTGTACCTTTGGTCATTATGAACGCCTAGAGCAGTTCGCAGCGGAGACATTTGGCATCCGCAACATCCCTTTTCGCTGGTCAGCCCAGGATCTGATCTCCATCGACAAGGTGCCTTACATCGGACCGATTACCGGAAGACATGAACGAGTCTATGTGGCGACCGGGTTTGCCAAATGGGGAATGACAACTGGCACGATGGCAGGACACCTTCTTGCAGATCGCATCACTGGACGTGACAACCCTCATGCTGCCATATTCGATCCGGCAAGATTCAAGGCCGATCCTGGTATGAAACACTTTATTGTGGAAAATGTGAATGTAGCAAAGGAATTAATCTCCGGTAAAGTAGGCATTGTGCATAAAAAGGTTAGCGATATTGGTGAAGACGAAGGAGCCGTCGTTCGTCATAATGGCAAACGTGCTGGCGCCTACAAGGACACCAGTGGCAAGCTGTTTCTGGTGGATACCACCTGCACCCATCTGGGTTGCGAAGTCGAATGGAACGAGGGCGAACGTTCGTGGGATTGCCCATGCCATGGTTCCCGCTTTGATTATGCAGGCCATGTCATTGAGGGCCCTGCTGTGGAAGACCTTAAAGTCCTGGATGCACAAGAATAACCGACATTTAGCGATTAACCTGTAACCAAAGAAACAAAAGTTCATCTCACAGACCGGATCGGAATCCGCCTCCAGACGGAAGTAACCGATCCGGTTTTTGCGTATGCTGAATTATAGCTAAACAGACAGCTTCAGCTGATCATCAGTATTAAACAAACTTATTATCGATCAATCGTGATACGGAACTATTTTAAAGTCACTACCTTGCATCAAACAGTACTGGATGCTATGATGACTTCACCACTACTGAACAATATACACTAGCGATAAATGAAGCTACGAAGGAGGAACCTGTGTGAATGTGAACATCCAGTTCAAAAAAGGAGTATTGGAGCTGTGCGTCCTGGTATTAATTAACCGCCAGGATCGGTATGGCTACGAACTGGCTCAGGCAGTCTCCAAACATATCGAAGTTGCTGAAGGTGCACTGTATCCCTTGCTTCGCCGGCTTGTGAATGACGGTTACTGCACCACCTACCTGCAAGAATCAAGCGAAGGACCGCCGCGCAAGTATTACCGACTATCCGATACAGGTCGCGACTACATGACGGCACTGACGACAGAATGGAATGAATTTGTGCGCAATGTCGCAAATCTGATTGAGGAAGGAATCCCCAATGAATAGACAACAATTTATGAAAGCCATGGAAATTCATCTACGGCCGATGGACCCATTCGAACGGGCTGAGTTGCTCGCCGACTATGATCAACATTTCGAGCTTGGACTACGAGAAGGCAAGCTGGAAGAAGAGATCGCTCGGGAACTCGGACAGCCGGAAGAAATCGCCAAGGAAGCACTCGGTGATCGTTATGACATGCATACGCCGGGTTCAGATGCGTTCTATGCACCGACGTATCGCGAGATGCGGTCACCCAGAAACAACACCAGCGCCACTCGCAAATTTTTCACAGCCATCGGCCTGTTGTTCCTGAATCTGATCCTTGGCATCCCCCTTGGTCTCATGATGTGGTCGGTATGGCTTGTTATTGCCAGCCTTTCCTTGCTGGTAGTGGCTCCTGTAGCAGCAGTTGTGGACTTTGTATTCCTGGGCCAACTCGATAAACCGGAAATTTTCGTTGCGATTGGCGCTTTCGGTGTCGGCATTTTGTTTGCCATCGCATCGAAGTATGTCTTTAGAGCCTTCAAAATCGTCACTCTTCAATATATTAGATGGAATAAAAACACGATGAAAGGAGATGTTTCCGCATGAGTACCAAAAAATGGCTTGCGCTTGCCGTGATATGTATCGGAATAGGTTTGCTCGGGACATCCATCTATGGCGTTCAGTTCGGGGATGAACGGGAGCATTATTCCAAACGATGGGATTTCAAAGCAGATGAATTGCAGAACATTATCATGAATGCTAATTTCAGTGCAGATATTGAATTTGTCATATGCCCCGATTCGAATGGTTATATCGAAGTGGATGGTAAATGGGACCCTGCCATAGTCAAAAGCTTCGAACAAGCCACCTTATCCAAAGGCACATTCCAACTGGCTCAGACAGCACGTGAACAATTGCAATTTTTCACCTTGTACTGGAATGAGCAAGACTCCACAATAACCGTTGCTCTGCCTGAAGGACACCAATTAAATGAGGTTAAGCTGGACTCCTCTTCAAGTGAATGGGATCTGACAGGTCTAAATGCCAATCAGCTTGAGCTGAACAACACCTCAGGTTCCATACGTCTGGAAAACATCAAAGCGCCCAATATTGAATTGGTTCTAACTTCTGGCGACATTAACGCTTCCATGATTAATGGAGACATGACCGTGAAACAGACATCCGGAAGTTTTACGGCAGATCAGATTGCCGGTAATGTAAACAGTAAGATTAAATCAGGAGATATTGAGATTACTGAATTAAACGGCGCAGCTGATGTTCAATTCACTTCGGGTAGCATTCATATTGAACAGTCCCATTCCGCCCCGATTAATGCGTCGGGAACATCAGGAGATATTTTCATTCAAGCTGCACCTGATTTTGACGGAATTTATGACGCTAAAGCTACTTCCGGAAGTGTCGATGTACCTGAATCGCCAATGGTGAGCCGGGAAGTGATCAAGGCCCGTACTTCTTCTGGCAGCATCGAGATTACCAAATAGTGATGAAGCCAATTTCCGAACTGTGGGTAATAATAGTATAATTGAATGCTAGTCCATTTCTAAGGAGGAATTACCCACATGGAACTTAAAAATAAAACAGCGATCATCACAGGTGCCGGAAAAGGTATCGGCCGTGCGATCGCTGAAGCTCTTGCCAAAGAAGGAGTGCACCTCGGCCTTATTGCACGTACCGCTTCCGATCTTCAGGCTCTGCAACAGTCTCTGAGTCAAGAATACGGTGTGAAAGTAACCAGTGCAGTAGCAGATATCTCGGATCGCACGCAGGCCGAAGCCGCTGTAGCAGCCATCGAGATGGAACTCGGTGCGGTGGATATCCTTATCAATAATGCGGGGATCGGAAAGTTCGGAACGTTCATGGAGATGGAGCCGGAAGAGTGGGAGCGCATCCTGCATGTTAACGTTATGGGTACATATTACGTTACACGCGCTGTCCTTCCGAGCATGATCAAGGAAAGTAGCGGCAGCATTATCAATATTGCTTCCACTGCAGGTGAGCGCGGATTCGCTACAGGTTCGGCATACTGTGCGTCCAAGTTTGCATTGCTTGGCATGACCGAATCTCTGATGCAGGAAGTGCGCAAGTCCAACATTCGTGTAACGGCACTGACTCCAAGCACCGTTAATACGGAGCTTGCGACCAATGCCGGACTGAAAATTGGGGAGGAAGATCGCATGATGCAAGCGGAAGATGTAGCTGAACTTGCACTCGCAACGCTCAAGCTGTCCGACCGTGTCTTTGTCAAAGCAGCAGGCATCTGGACGACTAATCCACAATAGACAGGTGCTTCTGACCTTTCTAAGGAATCTCTCGCACCTTATTGTTGTCATATGCAGGAAATGAGGAACGTAACGAATCTCAGCGACGTTATTTCGCCAGAATTCTGTGGAATGTAGCCAAATTACACACACAGCAGTGAAATAAAGCGCCTGAGATTCGTTACATCTCGATATCTGCTTAGAATCATCTAATAGGGTTCGCTCAGTTCGTTAGAAATATAAAAGGACGTTTCCCATTGTACATGTATGCAGGTTCGCATGTTCATGACTTGGGAGCCGTCCTTTTTGTATTTTACAAATGATCCAGACCCAATTCTTTGGACACCGCAATGAGCACCACCGCAGGCTCCTCACCGATATTGGTCACTTCATGGGGCACGATCGCATTCCAGGTAAACGAATCACCCACTTCAAGAACTTCCACATCTTCGCATTGCTCCGCACGAATCTTGCCCTGCAACACCAGATGGCTCTCCTCCCCAGCATGTTTGCTAATCCCGGTCGAAGCACCTGGCGGTAACTCCACAATGGACATACGCATGGCACCTTTGGCTGTAAGCTGCTGCACTTTGATCTGTCCGCTTCCTGCTGTCGTCTCCTTACGCTCGTTCTTGCGTACCACGTTCATCCGTTGCTCTGGTGTCAGTAGCAAATAAGGAAGTGGCACTTCCAGATAATCCGCAATACTTTCAAGCGTAGCAATGGAAGGTGACGTTTTGTTGTTTTCCACGTTGCTGATAAAACCTTTGGACAACCCCGTTCCCTCGCACATCTGCATGATCGTAATCTGTTTCTGTTTGCGGATCGTACGAATAGCCAAGCCAATATCCATATTGCGTCCCTCCCCTTCTATTCATCTATATAAGACACCAGACGTAAGCTTAGCTACTACAGGTTATCTATTCGGCGCTTGCCTCAACAAATATAATCCGATTACCAAACGGATCTGTCACGGTCATTTCTCTTGATTGCCAAGGGGTCTCCTCTATACCGGGTCTCGCATGTTTGTACTCTTTCTGACGAAGTGCACCATGGAATGTATCCAAGTTATCCGTTTCCACGCGCAAGGCAGCTCCAGGTGTACAATCTCCATGATGTTCGGACAGATGAATCACGATGGAATCGAGCGAAACCTGCATATATAAGGGCATATCTTGCTCAAATCGATGTTCCCAATCCAATTGGAAACCCAGGTATTCAAGGTAAAACTCTCTAGCTTTATTTTCATCAAATATTCTCAAAATAGGCACGATACTTTTTAACATCCTGATCACGTCCTCGGGAATAAGATATGAACCATGCGCAGCGGCATTTATTGTAGAACCATTCAAGATTTTTTATAAACAACATATATTCATCATACAAAAAAAGTATTGACCCTACAATGAAACCATGATAAATTTTGTTCATAAATAAGAATATTTATTTCATATTGGTGAACTTAGTTGTCAGAACGATATATTTAACTCATTCCTCTTCAGGTGGTGTTTTCAATGAATTCTCCTTATATACATGAAGTCCGATTACCGTCTCATTACAATCCAGATCAGCGTTATCCCGTGATTTTCGCCTTACATGGCATGGGATCAGATGAGCAAGATATGCTTCGTTTGATGGAGCCTATGCAGTCTGATTTTATTATCGTCGCCATCCGTGGACCTATCGTTCAGGGTAGTGGTTATGCTTATTTTCAGATTAAAAGCATTGGCAACCCCATCCGTGAATTGTATGATGCCTCCGTTCAGGGACTGCAACAATTGATTGTTGATCTGTCCGCCAAATATGCTATTGATCCCACGCGGCGTTATATCGCCGGATTCAGCCAGGGCGCCATTATGGCAATGACCCTATCGCTGGTGATGGGAGATGCAATTAAAGGCATTGTAGCGATGAGTGGGTACATCCCGCAATTTGTGAAAGACGAGTACATGCTGCACCCCGATTCGGAGCTGTCTGTGTTCATCTCGCATGGGGATCAGGATCATCTATTCCCGCTGCAACTGGGGGAAGATAACGCCAATTTCTTCCGTCAACATACCGATCACGTCACATATGTACCTTACAACGGTGGACACCAGGTGACCCCCGATCTATATCAACAATTCCAACACTGGCTTCGGACGGATGCAAATCTGACTACCGAAGACCCGAAAGGACTGAATTCATAATGATGCCATCTCTTTTTATTGCTCACGGTGCCCCATCACTGGCACTGGAGGAGAATGTGTACACTGAATTTTTGCAAAAACTTGGACAGGAACTGCCAAAACCCAAAGCAATTGTGTTGTTCTCTGCTCACTGGGAATCCACAACCCAGCTTGTATCTTCGATAGCCAACTATGAGACCATTTATGATTTCGGCGGTTTCCAGCCCGAGCTGTATCAGATCAAGTACCCGGCTCAAGGACAGGCAGAGACCACAGCCGAGGTGGAACGTTTATTCACAGAAGCCGGGATTCCGGTACAGACCGATGACGTTCGTGGACTGGATCACGGCGCTTGGGTCGTTCTACGCCTGCTCTACCCGGATGCGGATATTCCTGTAATTGCCTTGTCCGTGAATCGCTATCTGACAGGTGAGCAGCAATATCAAGTCGGACAGGCACTCGCTTCCTTGCGCGAGCAGGACATTCTCGTGATTGGCAGCGGCGGAACTGTCCACAATCTACGTCGATTGAACTGGGAAAGCAATGGCGTTGACCCGTGGGCATCAGAGTTCGACAACTGGCTGCATGACAAGCTGGTGAGCTGGGATACAAAGTCTCTCTTCTCCTATGATAAACTGGCACCTTCAGCTCAAGCCGCCGTGCCTACTCCGGAGCATTTTGTACCGCTGCTACTCGCCATGGGTGCGGGAGATCAGAACAAACGTCCATCGCTCCTGTTCAAAGCCTATCAATATGGTAACCTGAGCTTGTCCTGTTGGAAGTTTGATTAAGAGGACTATGTAAAAGATTAGTTTCATTTATAAAGTAGATAAATAATTAGCGTGGGTTACAGGGATCATTCCTGTTGCTCACGCTTTATTTGTTGTTAGGAGAGAATTTCATGATGGTTGTACGTAATCGATTGGGATGGGGCTAAGTGTGCTGATATGCAACAACCGTCCTTGAATAATGAGACCATTGTAGTATGTAAGCAAGGACTTCGGTTTCTTGTGTGCTTTTCCGGATTATAACTATAATATGAGGTGAAATCAGGCACAGTTTGCTCGCATATCACTCACCATATTATCTGAATAGCTCATACGGAGGGAATTGGATGCCAGAACAGCGTATATATGAATTGATGGATGAACTGGATATGTTGCTGGAGGAGAAGGTACAAGATGAGGAAAACCGGGAGCTCTTGGAGGCTTATCGCGAGTTTGAAGGCGTGACGGATGAGCAGCTCGACGCATTCGAGCAGGAACACGATATTCGATTACCTGCTGATTTTCGTGCATTTTATAAACGTAAAAATGGGAGTGGTTATGGCTTTCACGTCTTGTATCCAAGCCTTGAGGAAGGACGGGAATCCGAACCATTTTACCTGTTATCCCTGGAAAAAATTCAAAAGGAGCAGTCCACGCTGGTGGAGAACCGCATGGATGATTATTTTACCGAAGAAGAGATCCGTGAGCTTGATCCCCGAATCAAACCCTACCTTTTTCAAAAGAAATGGATCACGTTTGGCATGCTTGGAGGTGGCTCACTGTATCTGATGTTCGACTTTGATCCGACAGAGCAAGGAACGGTTGGACAGATTATTATGTACGTGCATGACCCGGATTTTGTATATTATGTCGCTGGGACGTTTACGGAACTATTGGAACAATCCAACCGCAATTTACGTGCCTTGGAAGCCATTGAGTACTGAAATGCGCATGATGATATGACCTTTTTTGCATAATGCTGGGATATGTCAAAGCGGTTATAATAACATTTAGTGGAAATGCACATGCTGTATAGATAAGACTGCCTTTTCTACACCTAATACATTGATCTGGGAGGAACATACGAAGTGGCTGAACAACCGAAGTCTGAGAGCTTTATGTCTCTCGTCAAAAAAGGAAACACATCCTCCGCCGTAGCGATGGCAGGTAATGCCGTACTTGCTGTGTGCAAAGGGGGAGCCTTCCTATTCAGTGGCAGTGGTGCCATGTTCGCTTCGGCGATGCATTCACTCGCTGATGCCATTAACCAAGGATTTGTATTTGTCGGAAGTGTGTTGTCCGAGAAAAAACCTACACGCCGCTTCCCAACCGGATTCGGACGGGTCATTAACATTTTCTGCATGATCGCCGTGATTGTTGTTACCATTATGGCGTATGAAACGATCCATGAAGGTATCCATCTGTTGCAGCATCCTGTTGGTCATACCGGTGGTCTATGGATTAACATCGGAGTGCTCGTCTTGAACATTCTGATCGACGGGGCCATTCTGATCAAAGCCATGAAGGAAATTCTAAAAGAAGCACGCGCACCCAAAGCCGCCGGATTTGCCTTGGTCCCTGCTGCCATTAAAAATGTAGGCCGTGCTGCACCGCCAACCCGTCTCGTGTTCTACGAAGATGTTGTCGCTGTACTCGGTGCCCTGCTTGCGCTGATTTCCGTCGTGGTGATTGCCTTGACCAACTTTGCATTGCTCGATGGCATTGTGACAACGATTATTGGATGTCTGATGATCGCTGTAGCCTTCCGTGTCGGTTATGATAATATGATCGGATTGATCGGGGTTGCAGCTCCGCAGGATATTGAGGACAAAGTGTCCCAAACCATTCTGGCAGACACACACGTTGCTGACATTCAGATGATGCGTATCATTCAGGAAGGCCGTTATTATCATGTCGAAGGTCTGATTGAGTTGACCAAAGGACTCAGTCTTGCCGATGCGGATGACATCAAGTTCCGTATTCAGGAGAAACTGATGACAAACCCCGACATCGCCGACGCTGCCATCTCCATTATTGAGGATGACGGTGTGAACAGCTGGGGCAAGAAACATTCGGATGTGGTGAAATAACAAGCTTCGTTTTGGATGACTCAGCTTTACCATTCAGTAGTTGCTCAATTTAAGTTTAACTGTTGACTAAACAGTCAACGAATCGTATATTATTAATAACAGATCTCGCCCGCACCTCTGCTTATGCATGTGGAACAGGGCGAGACATTTTTGCGTTATGGGGGTATTTTCCTTGCCAGATGATGTTCAGCTACGTGAAATGAAAGCGCCTACTACATATGAAGAACAGCTCGAAAAGTTTAAAAACCGAAAAATGACAATTGAAAATGATGTAGAAGCAATTACAATCCTGAAACGCATTCACTATTACAGGTTTACTGCATATGCCTTAACTTTTAAACAGGATACCTCGGACAACTACATTGAAGGAACGACTTTCAACAAAGTGTATAAGCATTATTTGTTTGATGCAGCCCTTAGAAATCACTTTATGAAGATTGTCGAGTACATCGAGATTGCCTTAAGATCACAAATTTCATACAAGCTCGCCCACAAGTATGGTGCTCTTGGATATACGAATGCCGCTAATTTTTCTAAAATTCAATTTCACCAACGCTTTATGGAGGATTTGCAAAAATGCATTCAAAAACAGCACAAAGAAGTGCTTATTGCTCATCATAGAGAGAATTACCAAGATAGATATCCTATCTGGGCGGCCTTTGAAGTTAGTACAATTTCTATGATGTCCTCACTCTATAAAAATTTAAAAACGTCTGACAAAAAATCTATTGATCGAGAATACTACCCTTCTCGAAACATAAGTTATAGGGAACTTGAGAACTGGTTCCACGTCTTAACTGTTTTTAGGAATAGATGTGCTCACTACAGCAGACTTTTTAATTATAGAATCCCTGTTACCATAAGATACACACGAAATGATGAATTATTAGGCTTAGACAAAGCCTTTCTTTTTGGAGCTATCTACAATGCGAAGTACCTGATAAAGGATAGAACAATCTGGGATAGTTGGGTGACTGAGCTATCCTCATTAATCGAAGCTTACACTATAGTTGATATATCCCTTTTGGGATTCCCTACAAACTGGGAGCATCTGCTACGAAAGCAATGATAATTCTCTCTTGCAACATGCAAGCCTAAATCACATTTTTCTGTGTAACTTGTTCACCACCGTTTGGCACAGATTGTTTGCATGAAAAAACGACTGAGTATCTTTCGAACCTAGACTTTGGTCTAGGTTCATTTTAACTCCAAAGACGGAGGATAGAGTTTTCCAGTTCATGGTATGCTGTGAATAACGAAAGTAATTGCTCTACATACAACTGTTCGGAAAATTGATCTTGTATTAAGAAGGAGAGATATTATGGCTAAACGTACGATCCTTGCGCCTGTTCTCATTTTGCTGGGCGTGTACCTGATTCTGAACCAGGGAGGTTCACTCGGTCCGGGTACAATCTTCGCTACATTCTGGCCCACGTTGTTCGTGATTCCGCTCGGGCTGTTCTTCCACTGGCTGTACTTCTCCATGATTGGCAGAGGGGTTGGACTGCTGGTTCCTGGTGGACTGCTACTCACCGTCGGTATCGTCTGTCAGATCGCCATGTTGTTCAACAACTGGAGTACAATGTGGCCGGGCTTCATTCTGGCTGTAGCTGTTGGTTTGTTCGAATTGTATTGGTTTGGTGGTCGGAACAAATGGTTGCTGATCCCCATCAACATTCTAACAGTTATATCGCTGCTGTTCTTCGCTGTGATGTCGATTGGCTCGATGCTGAGCAGCTTGAGCTTTATCCAACCGTTCGTGGCGATTGTGCTGATTATGGGTGGGGCATGGATCATGGTGGGTCGCAAAAAACGCATGTAGTGGCAATTATATAAGATGAATGGGGTGCGATTAACTGAGTCACTGCGGTGACAGCACAACTTCGGATCGCTGTTATCCCCGGATTTTTTTGAATCCCATCTAGCAATGGGAAAATCCGTTGATAAAGGCGACCGCTTCGCTTCCTTCGTTTGTTCTGTCCCCTCCGTTAACGTTTGATCTTAAATGTTCATCTTATATGGCACTTCAAGCGCTTTTGCTTTGAAGCAGGTAATAAAAAGGGATGCTGCTTGTCATTCAAATGAAATGACGAGCAGCACCCCTTTATTTTTTTCAGATCTAACGAACTGTGCACACCCTATTGGCGGTTATTTACTGTGCATTTTAAACTCCAGGAACAGGTCGTTATAATGCGAGAGCATTTTTTTACCCAGATTATCGTAGACCTCCAGCTTACCTGTCAGTGTCTCGTCCGGATAGAAGCGCTCATCCTCCGAAATGTCCTCTGGCAGCAGCTTAAGTGCCTCGGCGTTTGGTGTGGAATACCCGACATACTCCGCATTGCGAGCGGCATGATCCGGGTCCAGCATGAAGTTGATAAACTGGTGAGCCCCTTCAATATTACTCGCTGTCTTCGGAATAACCATGTTATCGAACCAGAGGTTCGAGCCTTCTTCTGGCACCATGTAATCCAGCTTGTCGTTCTCATCCATAATCTCGGATGCATCCCCAGACCACACGAGTCCAACCGCTGCCTCCTCGTTCGCAAGCAGCATCTTGATCTCGTCTCCGACAATTGCTCTGACGTTTGGCGTCAGTGTAGACAGCTTCTTCAGCGCTTCTTGCAAATGGTCTTCGTTGGTATCATTCAGAGAATACCCAAGACTGTTTAATCCCATCCCAATGACTTCGCGTGCGCCATCAAGGAGCAGGATTTGGTTTTTCAGACGCGGGTCCCACAGGTCGTTCCAGCTATCAAACGTCAATCCATCCACCAGTTCGGGATTGTACACAACCCCCACCGTTCCCCAGAAATAAGGGATGGAGTACTTGTTGCCTTCATCAAAGGACAAGTCCATGAACCGCGGATCAATGTTATCCAGGTGGGTCAATTTGCTATGATCGAGTGGAACGAGTAGGTCTTCCTCTTTCATTTTGCTAATCGCATATTCAGAAGGAATTGCCACATCAAATGTGGTTCCCCCCTGCTCAATCTTGGTCAGCATCGCTTCATTGGAATCAAACGTCTGATAGATAACCTTAATGCCTGTCTCGTCCTCAAACTCCTTGAGCAGATCGGGGTCGATATAATCGCCCCAGTTATAGATGGTCAGCGTGTTTCCGCCAGAATACCCCTGACTCTTATTCAGATACGAAGCCAGGATCATCAGGGCAAACGCGGCGACAAAAACAAGCGCAAATGTCCGTACCAGTTGCTTCATGGTCGCAGCCCCTTTCCTCCGGGAGGTATCCGTGTTGCACGGCGGTTAATGAAGTAATATCCAACAACTAGCAACACGGTCAGCAGGAACAATAGGGTGGACAGAGCATTGATGGACAACGAAACGCCCTGCCTTGCTCTGGAGTATATCTCTACCGAGAGTGTGGAGTATCCATTACCCGTGACGAAGAATGTTACTGCAAAATCATCGAGCGAGTACGTCAATGCCATGAAGAATCCGGCAAAAATACCCGGTTTCACGTATGGCAACACCACACGCGTCAGAATCTGCCATGAACCAGCACCCAGATCGCGTGCCGCGTCCATCAGAGTTGGACTCATCTCCTGCAGCTTCGGCAGTACCATGATCACGACAATTGGTACGCTGAATGCAATATGAGACAGCAGAACCGAAGTGAAGCCCAGTTTGATACCAATCATGGTGAACAGAATCAGGAACGATGCACCAATGATGACATCCGGACTAACGATGAGCACGTTATTGAGTGACAGTAGCGTGTTCTTGGTCCGTTTGCGACGCACATGGTAGATCGCCAGTGCTCCTGCTACACCAAGGATCGTCGAGATCGCTGATGACAGGAGCGCAATGATAAATGTATTCAGCACAATGATGAGCAGCCGAGTATCAGCGAACACCTCTTTGTACCATTCAAGCGTGAATCCTTCGAAGCTGCGCATGTGGCCGCCACTATTGAAGGAATAGAAGATCAGATACGCAATCGGTGCGTACAATATGGCGAATACAACGGCTAGATAGACGTTAGACAGCTTTCCGTTTCTTCCCATTACGCACCTCCTTCTTGCCTGATCCAGTCAGGAACATAATAATCGCCATCGCAATAATCAAAAAGACGGCAATCGTTGAACCCATCCCCCAGTCCTGGGTGACGAGAAAATGCTGTTCAATCGCTGTTCCCAGCGTAATTACACGGTTCCCCGCAATGAGGCGGGTAATCATGAACAGAGACAGCGCAGGAATAAATACAGCCTGACAGCCTGATTTCACTCCACTAATCGTCAGTGGAAAGATAACCCGGCGGAATGTCAGCCACGATGAGGCTCCCAGATCGCGCGCCGCATAGATCAACGATGGATTCATCTCTTCCAGCGCATTGAAGATGGGCAGGATCATGAATGGAATGAAGATGTACACCGAGACAAAAATAAAGCTGAAATCGGTGAACAAAATCTGCTGTGTACCAATACCCACCACTTCAAGCAGGGAGTTGGTCAGACCGTACGTTCCGAACAGGCCGATGAAGGCGTACGCTTTTAGCAAAAGATTGATCCAGCTTGGCAGAATGATCAGCAGCAACCATAGCTGCTTGTGCTTCGTCCGGGTCAGCATATACGCCGTTGGATACGAGATCAGCAGTGAGAACGCCGTAATCAGAAATGCATACCAGAACGAACTGAGCGTCATCTGCAAGTACACCGGTGTGAAGAATCTGGCGTAGTTGCCAAACGTGAAGTTACCCTCCACATCGAAGAACGAATAATAGATGACCAGCAGAACCGGCGCCACAACAAACAACACCATCCATAATACATATGGAATCAGATACGCATTGCGTGTGCTGGCCTTAGTCTGCATGAGCGGCCTCTTGGTAGGCTTCGAGTCGTTTGTCAAACTCTTCTTCGGTCTCGTTAAAGCGCATGACGTGTACTGCTTCCGGGTCAAAATACAGTCCAATCCGTGCGCCGACAACGGCTTTCTTGGTTGAATGAACAAGCCACTCATTGCCCGCATCGTCGTACGTGGATATCTCGTAATGCACCCCGCGGAATAACTGGGAATCCACATTGACCTTGAGTTTGCCTTGGTCTTCGGTTGTAATCTCCAGATCCTCTGGGCGAATGACAATCTCTACCGGCTCGTCCCGCTGGAGACCCTGATCGACACACTCGTGCTGTGCGCCAGCGAATTCCACCACAAAGTCCTGCTTCATTTTGCCCGATACAATGTTCGATTCCCCGATAAAGTCTGCTACAAAGCGGTTAATCGGCTCATCATAGATATCATTCGGTGTACCGCTCTGTTGAATCACGCCGCCATTCAGGACAAAAATCTCGTCGGACATCGCCAAGGCTTCTTCCTGATCATGCGTAACAAAGATAAACGTGATGCCCAGTCGCTGTTGCAGCTCCCGTAGCTCGTACTGCATTTCGGTCCGTAATTTCAGATCAAGTGCCGAAAGCGGCTCGTCCAGTAGCAGAATTTCAGGTTCGTTCACAATCGCGCGTGCAATCGCGACACGTTGTCGTTGTCCGCCGGACATTTCGCCAATTTCCCGGTTTTCATACCCGGATAGATTGACGAATTTGAGGGCTTCCAACACTTTGCTGCGAATTTCAGCCGTTTTCATCTTTTTGATTCGCAAACCAAAGGCTACGTTCTCAAATACATTCAAATGTGGAAATAACGCATAATCCTGAAATACGGTATTCACCTGCCGCTGGTGGGCAGGCACTCGGTTGATGAGCGCACCGTTAAAATAAATACTGCCCTGTGTCGGCTCCGCAAAACCGGCAATCAGCCGCAATATCGTTGTTTTCCCGCAGCCCGATGGGCCAAGAAGCGTATAAAATTTACCCCGCTCAATCTCAAAGCTGACCGCCTTCAATACGGCTTCATCCTGGTCGTATTGCTGAGTCACCGCTTCGAAGCGGATAATCGGTTGTTGTTCTGACATGCTTCACATCGCCCCCTTATACTTGAGGTACCTCTTAAGTCTGTACACTTTTCGTTCATGCATCCTTATAGATAACCCATCTATTATATATGATTCAGGTATATCCGCAATGGTTTTGATGTAAACGCCGCGTGTCATTTCTTCTTATTTTCAAAAATTCTGCATACATTACGGGTAATGTCGATAATACGTACCCATATGGAGTAAATGAAGGATTTTAGGATTCCATTTTATGTGTGAGAGGAGTCTTGGCTCTTGGATATTCGTCGTAACCTGCCTTTGCTGATGACCATTTGTTTCTTAAGTCAGATGGGCGGATTCATGATCCTGCCCCTATTTCCTTTGTTTATTGAGGAATTCGGCCTGTCCGGCTGGATGATGGGGGTTATTTTTGCACTCTTTTATGTGGGGAAAGTAATTGGTGGCGTTCCAGCAGCGGCAATTTATAAGAAACTAGGTGGTAAAAAGGCTCTCATCCTGATGCTGATCCTGCTGGCTGGCTGTATGGGCGGCTTCGCGCTGTCTACTGCTGCGGTGTTATTCGGCCTGCTCCGACTTCTACAGGGGCTCGCTTCCACGGGCCTTACCGTGGTCGTACGTTCCATCATCGGAGATGAGGGTAATGTAGACAACCGCGGCCTGTACAATGGATATATCAGCAGTAGTGAGGGCGGCGGCATGGTGCTCGGTCCGGTCATAAGTGGCTGGCTCGCGCTGCACTGGCCATTGTCGGTGCCTTTTTTACTCGTTACCGTATGTTGTCTGATGGCCGTGGTCGCTGCGATGGGGATGAAGACAACGGCACAAGCTAGAGCTAATCTTAAATCCGGTGATACGTTAAGTGATCATCTATTAGAAGATCCTTCGGGTGTTGTTAAGCAGGAACCTCTGGTCAACTCAGCACACCCGGTGCTCCACACGGATGACACCCCTCCTTTACCTTCAACAACATCTGATGCACTGCATACGCAAGCTGCGGATACCTCCTTAACCTCCCAATCCAACCAAGCTCCCGAATCAACAACAACTGGCCCATACACAGGGTTCACCAGGCGGCAACAGCTTGTTGGCTACGGTACGGTACATTTTCTGGAGATGAGCGCCTATGCCGTATTTCTCACCTATTTTGCACTGTATGCAGCTCACATCATGCATTGGGACCCGTTTGCCACCAGTCTCGCCTTCACCGTCTCCGGGATTTCTACGCTTGCCGCTGCTCCCTTTGTTGGTTATCTCTCTGACCGGATGGGCGATCGTCTGCTGCTCTGCATGCTTGGCATGTTCCTGATTGGAATCGAAGTTGTTGTATTTCTAAGCACGTCCTCTCATCTATGGGTCTACGTTGGCATGCTGATTGGCGGGGTTGGCGGTGCATGTTACATGGATTCGTTCTTTGCTCATATTGGTGATCATGTCCCGGACGAGAATCGAAGTTCTGTCATAGGCAAAATTGTCTCTGCGGCCGAGATCGGCTCCATCGTTTCTCCACTGGTTGCTGCGTTGCTTACGGAAGTTGGATCGCTTTACTCTGTGTTTATGTTCAATCTGGTGCTGATTGCTGCTGCCATTGTAGTTCAGGCCGCGATGCGCAGTCGATATCGATTGAAAGAGGGGTAGTTCTTCGTTTGATAAAAATGGATCACAAAAAATAACCCGTCTGCACAATTTAGTGTGCAAACGGGCATTTCATTGGTGCATCTCCGGCCTGCGGCTGGTGATTCTCTACCTGTGCATTCTGCTGCTCACTGCTTCGCAGTTCTGCGGCAGATGCCACGCCATCTTTCAGGGTATACGCCTGATCCTGACGGAAAAAGTTCGGCTTCACGATCTCATTACGATAGGAGCTGTGGAAAATATGTGTTGTCGCCGGGGACACTGGCGGAATCAGCCACACCCAATCTCCGGTCAGTTCACGCCCAGCCTTCTCTTCCCGCTGTTCAAATAAATCGAACTGCGCTGCTGCTGTGTGGTGATCCACAATGCTCACGCCTGCTTTTTTGAACGAATACAGCACAGCCACATTCAGCTCCACCAACGCCCGGTCCTTCCACAATGTCGTTTCACTCGACGTATTCAATCCAAATGCTGCCGCCACCGCAGGCAGTTTGTTATACCGGAACGTATCCGCCAGATTACGGGCGCCGATCTCGGTACCCATATACCAACCATTGAATGGTGCTGCTGGATAAGATATACCGCCAATCTCCAGTCGCATATCAGCAATCATCGGCACACCGTACCAGCGCATGCCCAGCTCGGCAATTTCCACTTGCTCCGGATGTTCAATAAGAACTTCCACAATCTCTTCTTCTGGCACAACATACCACTCTGGGGCTTGTCCTTGTCCCTGAATAATGAGCGGTAACACATCATAGGGGCTACCTGCCCCTTGCCAGCCAAGTGACATCGCCGCCTTGGTCAGCTCCACCGAAGCAGGATCTCCGATAATACCTTGCTCTGTCTCATATCCCGCATAACGAATAAGCTGATGATTCCAGAGGCGTACCGGAGTTCCATTCGGCCCAGCCGGTGGAAGGATGGTAATCATCGGAATTACTTTGCCACCGTTGGATGCTACATGGATATGATTCAGCACAGCTTCCGCTGCCGTTCCTGCCGTATCAGCATGACGGGCGTCCACGATGCGAAGTTTATCCCAGAACAGCCGCCCGATGCAGCGGTTGCTGTTTCGCCATGCCATTTTACAACCCTGCTCCAATTCCTCAGTGGTATGCACATAAGTACCGGTTACTTCGATCTCTCCCATAACGGCAACAAGCCGGGCCTCTGCGTCTTCACGCGAATGGCCCAGCTCTTCATAACATGTATATATAAACCGTTCAGCTTCTTCCTGCAATTGTTCCAGGTCTGACCGCATTGTTCATTCCACCATTCTGTACATCTTGAATGCCATCATTATACGGCAAGCGCACCGGATTTGTAAGCGAACGGACACTTTGTTCACGGACTCTACATATCGTTGTCAGGATGTAGGGTGACTTTGCTTATTTGCCCAGAAATGCGGTTAACATCCAGACCTCTTTATCCAGGGCAGCGGTGAATCCAATCAGCATATCTTCTGTTGCATTATCTTCCGCTTCTCCTGCTTCGTGAATGCCTTGACGAATCACTTCCACCATCGTGTGCAAATCAGCAACCACCGACTCTACCATACGTTCAGCAGACAACCGGCCTTGTGCCTCTTCAATCGGAGAGAGACGCAGCTGTTCAGTCATCGTAGCCACCGGACGTCCACCAATAGCAAGCAAACGTTCTGCAACTTCGTCCATATTTGCCGTAGCCAAATTGTACAGTTCTTCGAATTTGGCATGCAGTGTGAAGAAATGTGGTCCTTGGACATACCAGTGGAAGTTATGCAGTTTCGTGTACAATACGGACCAACCTGCGATCTGACGGTTCAAAACCTCTTGAAGTGCTGTGGCATTGTTAGCAAAAGTGTTGTTTCTAGTTTGGATTGTGCTCATGGAATTTATCCCCTCTCGAATATAAAAATAGAATTTGAATTTTATAATGGATTGCTTTGATTCGCTTCTTTTAATTTAGACTTAATCTAAATCTTGTTTTAATTATAACACTGCATATACTATTTGGGAAGGATTTTGCCCTGTCTTGTGCATGAAGATTCCATGAAGCTGAGCTTCATCCTATATCATTATAAAAAGTGGAGTTCACTGGCCACACGGCTGATTAATGAGGATCTGTAGTACTGCTTGCACCAGATCCCACTTTTTATTTATACCTTTAATTACGCTCACATACTGCGAATATTCTCACAGTGCAAATAACGCAAAAACAGCCCTTCATCTCCGTGAGATGATAGGACTGCATGAACCCACCTGTACAATTTTATTGCTTAACAAACTCAAAAGTCAGGATGCGACTGATCTCTTCATAGCTTGATGCTACAAAATGAGGTTGATGATCGGACTCCGGCAGCGCCTCCCGATGGTTAAACCAGATGACTGTCCAACCTGCATCCACTGCACCTACCACATCATTACGCCACGAGTCGCCGATGTAATAGCTGGATCGGGCATCTGTCCCGGATTGCTTACTCACATATTCGAACAACCTTCGATCCGGCTTCGCATAACCAGTCGTACCGGAGATAAAGACCAGATGCTCGTCCACGAGACTGAGCACATCCAGTGCTTCAAGCTTGCGGAGCTGATGCTCTCCTTCTCCATTGGTGATTAGACCAACGGTATGGCCTTCTGCCTGAAGCCTTCTGATTAACTCATACGCTCCTTCAAAAGGTACAATCTCGAACTGTCTGCTCATATACTGTGCTTGCAGTTTTTCAGCCTGTCCCGATTGTAGGGGTAGTCCAAATTCCTCCATCGTCAACTCAAACCTCCGACGGCGCATTCGCTCTACTCCATCCGTTTCTGGTACAGCGGACAGATCTTCTTGTGCAGACAGCCAGTCACTATAATAACGAAAACGATGATAGGCCTCAGCATAAGGGAACTCATCGGGCAGGCCGAGAACGTCCTGCAACGCGCCACGAAGTGGCTGCAAGTGATCATATAACGTATCATCTACGTCGAAAAATATCGTTTTAGCATTATTTATTTCATTCATAATGGTTGTCTATCCTCCTGCTTTTGCGTCCAAACACTCTTTTCTTACTACTATATATGTATTCCTATGCATCGTCCAAAAGGGATTTGTTGCGTGATCATCTCTACTCCAGAACAGTGCCCATAATAACGCTTAGACCAGAATTGATCGGACGGCTTTATATGTTAAAATAAGGATGATTAAATCTGAGGTGATGACGATGTTCAACCCAAAATTCTTCTTCTATTAGTTGTGCTCAAGGCACTGGCTACTCAAGCCAAAATCTAGCCCGGTACAACGGGGATGAAGATGTTCACACAGGAAGAGATTCAATCATGGGAAAATGAAACAGCTTTTGCACAGAGACACAACAAGAAGTTCATTGATCCAAGAAAAGAAAAGCTGAAAGATCACCGTAAAGGAATCAAGAGCACGCATTACAACAAAGAATGTAAACCCAATCGTAAACATGATTATCGTCCGTATAGAACCAAAATGAAGCGTCTCATGCACTATGAGCAATATGATCTTCTGTACAACTATAAACGTACAAGCGGTTGGCTTACCTGGTAGATCAAATATAGAAGAGTAGTTCCTTACATCATCGTGTCCTGCTATTTATGATGAATAGTAGGACACGATGGTGGAGGACTCTTTTCCAATGGAGTACATAGCCTTGCTCAAATATTAGCCGTGGACAATCAGTGATTGCCTCATCCCAGTTACTGGAATATAATTTATTAAAGAGCACATCCAAAATGATAAAAAGGTGGAATGAAAATATGAGTACTTCTGTAAAGAAATGCACCGATTGTGGAAGCACGTCTTTCGTACAGGCATCAGACTTCATCAATCTTCGTCCATTGGATAAGAAATTGTCAATTGGTTCGGAAAGAGTATATACCGTTTGTTTGGATTGCGGGGAAGTGGTCTCCATTAAGGTGAAAAATCCAGAGAAATTAAAATAAGCGGGGTTCGGATTATATATAATTACACGAACATGATAATACGAATATGAATCCGTGAAAAAGAAGCCCCGGCTCACCTGAGTGAACTGGGGCTTCTTTTTTTTATAAAACACACAAACGTTATAACAACGAATAATCTAAGGGATCATCGCAAGCAGATCACCAGATGTGTCTATCAAACTTAAACAATTAACGATACAACCTCACCTGCATTCACATCAATCAGGCCATAGTCCGTAATCTTCAGCGCGGGACTTACCGCAAGGGAGTGCGTGCTAATCGACATGATCGGATTGTAATGCACGTACCCAAGAGACAACATCGCTGCTCTCAGTTCCTTCACTTGATGGGATACCACTGCGAGTGGTTCTTCCGTCAAAATGCCACCTACGGGAAGTTCCAGATGGGACAGCACCTTGCCATCTTCCACCACACAGAACCCACCCTGGCTCGAAATCACTGTGTTAGCTGCCAATATCATATCTTCACGATTACGTCCTACAACCAGCAGGTTGTGATTGTCGTGTGAGTATGTCGTTGCAATAGCACCACGCTTGATGGTGTCTCCACCGATCAGACCATGTGCACGATTGCCGTTCACGCCATAACGTTCAAAGGTAGCGATTTGTGCATATCCGCTTTCTTCCCATAACAATTCGCCATCCGAAGACTGAACTGGTGCAATATGCTCTTCCACAAAAGTAGAACCATCCTTCACCATCATGACACGGCATTGGTGCTCACCTTCACCAGCGAGTTCAACACCTGATCCACTGACTTTTGGGTCTGACAACTGAATCGCAAAATCTGCTACGCCCAGCTTCTCCAACTGTACACTCTTATAGAAGTGAGGTGGGAACTGCCCGGTTATGCGCTCCTGCTTATACGGTTCGTAATCGTCATAAGCTTTGCGGCCGTTTTTGTACACCTGATCAATAGCGAGCTCCTCTAGGTTGGATACCAACACATAATCGGCCACTTTGCCTGGGGCAACGCTGCCACGATCGGTCATTTTCATCCGGGAAGCAGGGGTTGATGTTGCTGCATAAATCGCGTCTTCCGGACACATCCCCATCTGAATTGCCTTCCGTACGATATGATCCAGATGACCACGCTCCACCAGTGAATCCGGCATCACATCATCCGTTACGAAGCAGAAATGCTGCGCCACATCATGTTGAATCAGGTACTCCATGACTTCCGGGGTCATTGATTTCTCCTGAATTTCAATAAACATACCTGCCGCAATCCGCGCCTGCAATCCCTCAATGCTCTGATGAGTGTGGTCGGAATCGATGCCAGCGTAGATCAGTCGATGCAGATCAAGTCCAAGCAGTTTCGGTGTATGACCTTCGATCACCAGGTCGGGATAGTTTTTGCGAATATGCTGTAAAATCTGGTTTGTCTTACACTCCGGATCACGGATGACATCGACATAGTTCATGATCTCGCCCAGACAGATGATCTCGCCAGTCGCGAGCAACACGTCCATATCTTCAATCTCGATCGAACCACCTGTTGTCTCCATCGGGGTTGCCGGAACGGAACTTGGGATCGCATAGAACATATCCACGGTGGTGTCCCGACTCACAGCCATCATCTCCTGCACACCTTCCAGCCCGAACACATTCGCCATCTCATGCGGTTCTGCGACAATGGATGTTACCCCGCAGCCAATCAGACCATGAGAAAAGGTTTCCGGTGTCACCATCGTACTTTCGATATGCAGATGGATATCGATCAAGCCAGGAATCATGTATCTTCCCCGCGCATCAATGACTTCGTCTGCCTGAATCAACTCAGGTCCACCGGGTCCAACATACAGGAATCTGCCGCCCAACACAGCGACGTTGTTCATTTCAAACCGTTTATAATAACTGTTATACACATGTACATTCACAATTAGTTGATCTGCACGCATGGGGCATAATCTCCTTCTTCACAAGCATTTCACCGCGATCCGGACTGAACAATGAACCTGTACTTTAATCAGATGCACTGTACTTGATTGCGTACCACTGCCTCGTCCGGAATCATCGCATGAAATGCCTTCTTTGCTGCTCTTATTACTTGATGCTAACTCCCTACATTCACGACTACTCTACCAATACAAGCTTGTCCTGTGGGAAGATCAGGCTAACACGCTGCCCACTAAGGTACGGTGTTTCCATCTCCTGATTTGCTGTAAAGTCACCCAGTTCCGTCTCGATTACATACTGATAACTGCGTCCCAGATACGTGCTGACCTTGATAATCCCCGGCAAGGCGTTCACCACATCCGCAGAGGTATCTCCACTGACAATCAGATCATCCGGGCGAATCGCGCCTTTACGTGCACCAGGACGTACTGTTCCGGGATGCGCGGTTGCTGTAAACGTGCGTCCACCTGCGCTCAGTGTGATTAATTCACCTGCATCGCTGCGCTCCGCGAATTCAATGAAATTATGGAACCCGATAAATCGTGCTACAAACTCCGTTGCCGGATATTTGAAAATCGTTTCCGGGCGGTCGAGCTGCTCAACCACGCCTTTGTTCATAATCGCTACCTGATCCGAGATCGAGAAACACTCTTCCTGGTCATGAGAGACATACAACGTTGTAATGCCCAGCTCTTGCTGAATCCGGCGAATTTCCACCCGCATGTTGAGGCGCAGGTTGGCATCCAGGTTACTGAGCGGTTCGTCGAACAAGAGCAGGTCAGGTTCAATGACCAATGCACGAGCAATGGCTACACGCTGACGCTGTCCACCGGACAGTTCTTGTGGAAAACGTTTCTCAAATCCATTCAGGTTAACGACTTCCAGGATTCGCATCACACGGGAAGAGATATCCTTGTCTTTCACCTTGCGCATCCGCAGGCCAAAGGCCACGTTGTCATAGACAGACAGATGCGGGAATAACGCATAACTCTGAAATACAAATCCGAAGTTCCGCTTGTTCGCCGGAACCTTCGTATAATCCTTGCCGCCGAACATAAACTTGCCCTGTGATGCTTCCAGAAATCCGGCGATGAGGCGCAGCGTAGTTGTTTTGCCGCAACCGCTCGGTCCGAGCAGGGAGAGCAGTTTACCTTTTTCCAGCTCCAACTGAAAATCCTTCAGGATTGTCTGCTTATCGTATGCCACGGATACGTGGTCTAATGTCAGCAATGCCATAGCGTTCTGCGCCTCCAATTAACGTTTAGTAAAGTATGAAAATCCGCCCATGATCCGTTCGATCACGAACATTAATAGTCCGGTCAGTACCATCAACAGCACGGAAATCGCTGCAATCGTTGGGTCAAAATAATTCTCCACATACGTCAGCATCTGGATCGGTAATGTGCTTACCCCTGGTCCGGTCATGAACACCGAGATGTCCACGTTGTTGAAGGACTCCAGGAAGGCAATCAGCACGGCAGCGATAATTCCTGAGCGGATGTTAGGCAGCACGATCGTGAAGAACGTTCTTACCCGTCCCGCACCAAGACTCAGCGCAGCTTCTTCCACTGCAAAGTCAAAGCTCGACAGACTCGACGCGATAACCCGAATGATAAATGGAAGCATGATAATCGTATGACCGATCAACAATCCGAGGTACATCGGCAGATGGTAGATTACGATCAGGTATTTCATCAATGTAAAACCAAGCACGATTCCCGGGATCAGTACCGGGGACAGGAACAGTGCGTTCAGCACAGACTTGCCTTTGAAATCGTAACGACTGAGTGCATACGCAGCCGGTACTCCGAGTACCAGTGCCAACAGGTTCCCCAGCAGGGAAATGATGATGGACGTCTGGAATGTGCGGAGGAAACCGCCTGTGTTGAAAATATTCTCATACCAGCGGAAGGAGAACCCTTCCGGCGGAAATTTGAGTACCGTTCCCGGTTCAAACGAAGTGACCGATATGATCAGAAGCGGGCCCAGCAGAAAGATAAAGACCAGCAGACTGAACAGGCCCAGCCCGATATGTTTCTCCCGCATATGTCTACCCCTTCGGATTTAAAGTTTTGGCCATTTTGTTCATGACACCGACCACGACAAATGTAATTACAATCATAATCGCGGCAACAACCGAGGCCAGATACCAGTCGTTGAGGGTCATAGCGTTTTGATACAGGAACGTAGCAATCACTCGCTGCTTACCTCCAAGGAGGGCAGGTGTGGTATACGCCGTCAGGCTTCCGACAAAAACAAGCACGGCTCCGATCACAAGTCCTGGCACAGCCAGCGGGAACACAACCCGGCGGAATGCCGTAATGCGCGATGCCCCCAGACTTTGTGCTGCTTTGAGCAGGTCACCGTCAATGTTCTCAAGCACACCCACCAGAGAGATAATCATCAGTGGCAGGAACAGGTGTGTCAGACCGATCATCATAGCTGCCGGCGTGTACAGAATGTCCAGCGGCTTGTCCACGATACCCAGGCCAACAAGGGTGTTATTGATCAGCCCTTTGCGTCCAAGAATGATCATCCAGCTAAACGAGCGCACGACCGGGCTCGTCAGCAGTGGGAAGATCGCCAGTGCCAGCAAAATGCCTTTGCGGCGTGGCGCTTTCTGCGAAATATAATAAGCTGTCGGGAATCCGAGCACCACACAGACGATGGTGGTGACCACGCTGACTTGCAGCGTCGTAAGCAATATTTTCAAAAAGTATGGGTCTCTGAAAAAATGCATGTATCCTTCAAACGTGAAGGAGTTTTCTTGGAAAAACGTCGACCCGATCGTCAGGACAATCGGAATGATCATAAATGCCGCCAAAAACACGAATCCCGGCAGCAATAGCCAGTAGATTACTGATTTCTTCATCGCGATACTCCTGACTTGTAAATTTAATTCGAGATTGATACTTGAATACTCCGATTGCAGTACCGTCCTTCGATCCCTGTTATCCCCCGATTTATTGATTCACTTTCATAGGTAAAAATCGGGGGATAAAGGGGAACGCTTCGCTTCTCCAGATCGGTTCTGCACTCTCCGCAATCGTATAAATATCTAATTGGGGCAGAGCAACTACGCGTTTAATGCGTTGATAAACAGTTCAAGGAATGCTTCCGCATCTACGGTTTCGCAGACGAGGGTGTTGGGCTGCTCGCCCAAACGGTTTTGGAAGTCACATACCATCTGACCATCGCATAGGCGGCTGGCGGTTTCGACATCGACGTAATACGATTTGCGTCCTACCAGTTCCGGGGCAAGGACTACGCCTACGGCTAGTGGATCATGTAAAGCGCAAGCGCGGACGCCGTTCATTTGTTCGTAACGGTTGATGTAAATCTCCGTGCTTTGAGCAACGTATGCGCGCAGTGCAGGATCAGTGAGACGCTCAATCGTTGCTTCATTCAGCAATGTTTGACGCGTCACATCCAGTCCGACTTGAGTAAGCTTCTCAATGCCTGCGTGCAGTACGATACGTGCGGCCTCTGGATCAGCGTATGTGTTGTACTCGGCGGTTGGTGTAATATTGCCGTGTCCGCGAACAACACCACCCATGAAGATGACTTCCTTCAATAAAGAAGGTAATTCAGGACACTTCATCAGCGCGAGTGCAAAGTTCGTTAAGGGTGCGGTCATGATTAATGTCAGTTCGCCCGGATATTGCTTGGCTTGTTCCACGATAAAGTCTGGCGCAAAACCTTCCTCGGCTTTCTTAGACACGGCCGGATCAGGCAGCGCACCGCCCAATCCGTCCTGTCCATGTACCCGGTGTTCATAATGAGACTTGCGAGTGAGCGGTCCAGCTGCTCCGGCAAAGACCGGGATCGTTGGTGCACCCGCGAGTTCAAGAATTTTGCACGTATTCTCTGTTGCCTGCTGGAGTGATACGTTCCCACAGACTGTGGTGATGCCGAGAATGTCCAACTTCCGACTTTTGACGGCCAGCAAAATCGCCAGTGCATCGTCAATCCCCGTGTCCACGTCCAGAATGATGCGATTTTGCGCTTCACTCATCCGTTCTCAACTCCTATGCGGTGATATGGTTGCTTGCTGCAAATGATAAGTTGAACTAAAGAATATTTACACTTACCACTCCGATGACAGAATAACCTTCCGATCGCTGTTATCCCCAGATTTTTTTGAATCCCTTCTTCAAGGGGAAAATCCGGGGATAAAGGCGAACGCTTCGCTTCTTCACGTTATTTCTGCCCTCTCCGTTCTCGTGTAAAAAGTTTAGTTAAACTATATAGGATCAAAGATAACTATTTAGTCGGTTACTTTTTATTGTGCAATCTCACGGTTCCAGCGATCTGTCCAGCCTTTAACCTGTTGATTCACGAATTCCATATCCAGCTTGTTCAGCTTCTCCACAACTTCAGCGCCGTATGTTACGCCTTCTGCTTCTTCAGCAGTCAGTTCAACCTTGGTGTTAACCGGGGAATCGACTTTGGCTTTAGCAGATTTTGCTTGTACATCCTGGCTAAGCTGCCAGTTGATGAACTCTTCAGCCAGCTCTTTGTTTTTGCTGCCCTTCACGACATTGATTGTGTTCATCACGGCATATGCACCCTCGCTAGGTGTAACAAACTTTGCATTAGGCACGGCTGCTTTCAGATCTTTGAAATACATTTCCATGATCGGTCCGCCAGCAATCTCTTCTTGGGAGAACATATTCACGAATTCGGATGTTTGACTGTAGAATTTCACCACATTGCCGCTCAGTTTTTTCAGTTCAGCAAATGCCGCATCTTCATTAAACGTATCGTTTCCGGCTACACGGGAAGCTGCATCCACAACCATTGGGCCTGCTGTTGCCGTAATATTCGGGATGGTCAGGTTACCTTCGAACGCCGGGTCCCACAGATCACTCCATGAAGTCACTTCTTTGGATACAAGATCCGGGTTATAAGCGATACCGAGCTGTCCAACCGTGTAGGCCGGGCCATAATCTTCACCAAGTGGTGCTTTGGCAATATCATAAATGTCATTTACATTAGGAATTTTGGAGCGGTCAATTTTCTCAAACAGACCTTCATCGATACCTTGTTGTGCATAATAATCAGATAGGTAGATAACATCGACATTTGATGTACCTTGACGAATTTTGTTCAGACGTTCAGCATTATTGCCGACTTCGAGCACGATGTCTACATTATGTTCTTTTTCGAATGGACCAAATACTTCTTCATTGAAGAAATCTTCAGAGAAGCCCCAAGTGGAGATAACCAATTTGTTCGCTGCGGTTCCCCCACTGCCTGATCCGCCTGTTGCATCATCCGTGCTGCTGCCACAACCTGCAAGTAATACCGATGTCATTGCCACTGCTGCCAAACCGCTAATCCACTTTTTCATCATGATCCTGATTCCCCCTGATATATTGTGATGTGTATGAAAAAACAAAAAGAAAAGTGCTCTTGTATAAACAAGAACACTTTTCTTCGTAAACAAAGGAAAGCGACACCCGCTGCCGGTACATCATCGGTTTCTGCTTCAGAATCAATCCAAAGACAGACGCCATCATATGAAATTGTACGGAACCTGATCATGAATCCGGGCCATAACCTCTGTATACATCAACAAGAATCAATCCTGCCGATCCATCCTAGGCCTGTTCCAGAATCACATTTGTGATCGCCCACTGAGTGGACGCATCATAATCCCGTAATATAGCTTCAATTGGCAAACCCATGTGTTGCTCGAGCTTCTCCCGGAATTTCTTCTTATATAAGACAGACATGCGGAAGTCCACTTCCAGCTTTAAGCCGGGGGCCTCCCCTTCCAGGGCGTCAGAGCGCGGTGAACGTCGGTGCTTCGCGTAGAAGGTCACAATATTCTGGTCAATGGTCACTCTCAGGAGAGTGGTGCCAAATCCGAACAGTTCCTTCGAGATTTCGTTATAATACTGGCACATCTTCTTCTTGCTCTCATTGCTGTCCAGTAGTTCCATGAACTCACCCACATCTCTTACTACCGTACATTCGACGTGTTAACACGATTGATTATACATAAATATACGATCATAGGCAACCCAAAAGATATAGTTAACATGAGAATAACACATAAAAGCGAACGATGAGACATTAACAGCCAAAAACAATTCGTCTTAAACCACAGTGAATTTACATTAATATGCCTGCATGTCATTCCTATACTATTGTTGCTTCTATACTCCGTTTTCATACACAGGATTCGAGGCCTTTGTTTCAACTTTCCCTAATTGGGTACTAATTCCTGCGAAACATAGACAAACTTCGTCATTAACCGTTAAAATGAGACACAATGTTGACATGTTTTTATTTTCTAGAAATTGGAGGCTTATACCATGAAATGTCCAGTATGTAATCACGAAAATGGAGATGCCCATTTTTGCGAGAGGTGCGGCTCTAATCTAACGCAAACAACCTCATCACCAACTCCTGTACCGAACTCGGAATCTGCTGCTTCCGAACCTGAATATACCCGTTGGTCCAGCACGCAGGCTACCTCTTCCCAGGCATCCGTTCCATCCAACACACCATCCGTCTCCATTCACAAGGAACAGGCGAGAGAATCAACAGGTACCAATGACCATGCTTCTGCAGGAGACAATAGCTCCAATCAGTGGAATAATATTGTGCAGAATGAGAAAGTTCAGCAAGCCAAAGAAGTAAGCAAACAGTATCTATCCTATTTCCTCAGTGTATTGGCCCGTCCTTATCAGACGATGAAAACCGTTGGCGACCAGCATTCCCTAAACGGATGGCTAACGATGGCGCTAATTGCAGTTCTATCTTCTACATACTTCTTAATTACCTTTAGTCGCATAGGCATGGACGGCTTGTTCATTGGTGGATTTTTAAGACCGTTGTTGTTCACCGTCATTATCCTGATTGCCTCTATTGCACTGATGTACGCTATTCTGAAGATTGAAAAAATAACCTTCCGTCCCAAAACACTGGTTGCCCAGTTTGGTACATTGCTTGTTCCTGCTGTCGTATCCCTTGTTCTGGCGAATCTGTTTATTATCATCTCATATTCCATCGCGATTTCATTGCTTGCTGTCTCGTATATCATTATCTTTGTTGCTCTGAACGCGGTGCTGTTCCAGTATCCACTGAATCGTACCCAAGCAGCCATCGACAGCATGTACAGCGTGCTGATCGCCAATGTGGTCGTATTCTTTATTCTGTATCGATTGTTGGGTGAGATTATCATTGGACTGATTGGCATGATGCTTTCGCCTTTTGGACGTCTGTAAACTATATCAGTTGGAATAAAGCTGTTTACACTCGTTACTTCGATGACAGAACAACCTTCCGATCGCTGTTATCTCATTAGATTTGTATTAAGGCTTTCCCTGCTCGCGCGGGGAAGGTCTTTTTTTGGTTTACCAAGGCAGCATTGCGCTAGGCATGTTTCATACACTATAATGTGTAGTGCAACAGGTATGTTCTTATTTACGTAACAAACACGGAACCAGCAACTCACGTTACGTAATGAGTGGATTCACCATTGCCACAAACACTACAGTGTGTAGTGTATTAATCACTCATTTTACAAAGAAAGCAGAGGAACTCTCTATGGACATGACTCATATGAATCATATGCAAATGGAGCACGAGGCAGGTACATCCTACCTGTGGCTCATCGTAGGTGTAATCGTGTTGCTGTTCTCCATCGCCGCCTATATCTGGGCATCACGCACACAGGGCAAAATCCTGGGCCACATGAAAAAGAAAGAGCGGGCGGACATCCAGAAAAAAAGTCGATCCCTTCGGCTGGCTGCACATGTAATGATGGCTGTGTCGATTATTACGTTTGGCCTGTTCTTCATGCAAGGAGCAGGTAAAACATATAATGTAGCCGATCTGGAGTCCAACGCGACAATCGACGTGACGGACGATAAATATTATGGGGCTGACCATACGGAGGACCCTATTCAGTATGAGATGAAGATCCCGACTTCAGGGCCGCATAATCCGCATGATATCAAGTTTGGATTTTACACCGACTTCCCGGGCTATAATTATCTGGTACACAATCTGGAGCACGGGGACATCATCATCTATTATCGTGAGAACGCAAGCGAGGATTTGAAGGAACATCTGAAATACCTCGCCAAATTCCGCGAAGCTGGAGCAGGTATTCTGGCTGTACCCAACAAGGATATTCCCGAAGGCAGTGAAGTCGTGGTGACCGCATGGACCAAAACGATGAAACTCGACCAATTCGACGATGCCAAGGTGGGTACTTTTATCAATAAATATATTAATCAGGGACCTGAAAAGATTCCTGCCTCTGTTCGCCAGGGCGGCGGAACGATGTAATGACGTAATCACCCAGTCATGTGAAGCCCCTCTATGTAGTGACAATGAGATGTGTTCCAATGATGAGCATGGTCAATATAGGATTGAAACAAAACCAGCTCCCGGATCAAATTGACTCGGGAGCTAATTCTTTATGGACCGGATGCCGATATTTCAAGTAGAAAACTGTATATTGGATATACAATACATACGAACCAAAGAAGAACGACAAACACCAAGTAAAGAGACAAAGAGACGATTGATTCAACAGATCAAGGGGGAACACTTTTACCAATGAACAGTTTGTTTATGAGGATCTTTTTATTTTTTTCCTGTCTGATGCTAGCCGCGGGTGCGGTTCTTGGCATTACCATGTACCGTTCATCGGCCCAACTGGTCGAGCAATCCATGGGGATGCAGGCACAGGCTGTGGGTGAACGGGCAGCTGCATTAATTGACACCTCTCTGTATGCACCACTCAGTACCGGACAGGCCGAGACTGCGTATTACGGCACATTGCGTGAGCAGCTCAGTCAGCTGCGCGAGGCCAATGGACTCAAGTATCTGTATACCCTTGGTACACGCGAAGAAAATGGAACAAATACATATTTCTACGTTGTGGATGGGGCTGCTGCCGATGTGGCAGAGGATGACTTCTCCCCTTACGGTTCCGCAGAAGAGACCCATTATGAAGGAATGCTGCAAGCTTTTGAACAGAATGAGCCTATTCGGGGCGAACTCACACAGGATGAATATGGCGCTACCATTACAGCATATGTGCCGATCCATGGGGTTGACGGGAAAGTACTAGGATTGGTCGGTGCGGATCTGGACTCCACTGCGGTCTATGAACTGATGTCCCGCAACCGTATGACCATGATCTGGACAGCCTTGGCTATTGTTTTGTTGAGTGTCTTGCTGGTATATGGATTCGCCCATTACTTGACCCGACCATTGGTGAAGTTGAAGAAGTTAATCACCCAGGTTGGAAAAGGCGACCTGACCGTCAACGTTGAACTTAGTCGCAAGGACGAGGTAGGACAACTCGCTTCCGAGTTCAAACATCTGGTTACAGGTACTCGTGATGTCATGACGGGCATCCGTCAAAGCTCCGATTCTCTGCTACAAGCTGCAGAAGGAGTATCCAAACATTCGCAGGCAACTGCCGAAGCTAGCCAGCGTATTGCCGAACATACCAATCATACGGCCAGTGGAGCTGCTGAACAGGTGGCTCGTGCGGGTGAAGTTACGGTAGCCATGGAAGAGATCACACGCAGCATGCAGCACATTGCGAATTCTTCTTCTATGGTCGCCGATGTATCACAGGAAACGACCAATAATGCGGTGCAAGGTCAAGCCAACATCAACACGGCGATTGACAGCATGGACAAAATTCATCAAGCAAATGTACAGATGGTGGCCTCCACCTCTCAGCTGGAGCAGTACTCAGGTAAAATTGAGTCGGTAGCACATCTGATGAAAGGCATCGCTTCACAGACCAATCTGCTCGCACTTAATGCAAGTATTGAAGCGGCTCGTGCAGGAGAGTATGGCAGCGGGTTTGCGGTGGTTGCCTCAGAGGTTCGCAAGCTTGCGGGGGAATCGGAGCAATCGTCCCAGCATGTAACCGAACTGATCGCCGAGATGACACGCCAGACTGCCCTGTTGTCAGAACATATGTCTGCCAGCACATCAGCAGTCCAATCCGGTCTCGCTGTTGTTCAGGAGGCAGGCCGTTCATTCACATCCATTCATACCGGGATTGAGACGATGAATGAACGTCTGCACGAAGTATCCGCAGCATCCGAGCAGCTGTCTGCCAGTGCAGAAGAAGTATCCGCTTCCGTGGAGGATATGGAACATATCTCACGCGAATCCTCTTCGAGCATCCAGAAGGTATCGCACGCTACCGGAAGCCAGCTGCAATCCATGGATGAGATGAGTGCATCCGCCGAATCTCTGCGGGTATTGTCCAGTGAGCTGAACGGATTGATTGGTCGATTTAAAATATAGCGGGCAGCTAGATTACTATATAGATTGAACTAAAGAATATTTACACTTGCCACTTCGATGACAGAACAACCTTCCGATCGCTGTTATCAATCTATATAGATCAGCCCAAAACAAAAAGCCGCACGGCAGGGACGGGAACATGGGGGTCAACCCCATATCCAGACCACTGCCTGCGGCTTTATTTTTGTACCTTTAATGTTGGCAAGCCTTACGGCTGCCTGAATTAGTAGCGCTGCGGAGCAGCTTTTTTACCCAAATCCGTCATGTACGTAAAGAACGCTTCCGGATCGGTATCATACACCAGTTGTACTGGACGTCCGTCTGCTTGCTCCACCGTGCGGCCCTGGCTAGGACCATCCGGGATAACAATACAGTTTACGGTTTTCTTCTTCACGATGTCCTCGCGTCCAACGGAAGCCGTTGTCAGCACATCCCACAGATAGTATGTGGAATTTGTCTCACTGTACACCAGTGGCGGACAACCTGCGTAACAGTTACCCAGGAAGTCAACGCCTTCGAAGCGACGCTCTGCTGCCCAGCGGTTACGAACGGCTGGAGTCAGAGGTACTTTGTTCGTGCTTTCCAGTGCAACCAGATCAATCTGGATGCCACTTTGCCACACACGATAAGCCGCTTCCGGGTCCCAGAATACGTTCCACTCTGCTGTGCCATCATGCTCAGGCTCTTCTACGTTACCACGCTCGAATGTACCACCCATCCATACCAGCTTGTCGATTTTCTCTTCAATGTCTGGTGCTTCGTCCAGTGCACGCGCAAGGTCAGTCAGTGGGCCTGTGAACAGGAGCAGCGTTTTGCCTTCAGTATTGCGTACTTTCTCGATCAGATGCTGGTGTGCAGGAACGTCAGAGAGTGGTGCTTCCATTTTGCCGGACTCGTTCAGTACAGGAAGTGCATCTACATAGAAGGAATGCAGTCTCCACGCCGCAGGAAATGGATTTTTCCCTCTGGAGTTGGATTTGGATACCTCTACGGAATATGTACCGAAACGATCGATAATTTTACGGCTGGCATCTGTTGCTGGCTCCAGATATCCGTCTGCCGGAATAACCGATACGCCGGTTACATGTACATTGTCCATTTGCAGAAGCATGAACAGCGATACGAGGTCATCTACGCCGCCGTCATGGTTGAAATACACATTAAGTTGGTTCGTCATGCTTGCTTTCATCCTTCCCCTGGTTGTCCCATTGTTGTTAATTCTTCCGTCTGCCCTAAGCCGACGCTTCCTCTATTATGTCCCAAAACACTTGGCTACGTAAACCTTCCCCATACAAAGAAAACAAGGATCATGCCTCATCCTGCGGATATTTTACAGTTCCACCATTCCATCTCAGGAGGACAACTGGTAGAGGTCATTATCGTTCGGAAAATAAAGAAATGGACAGCAGGCTTGAAGCCCCGCCGTCCATCTGACCCAATCCATGTATTACATAGACTGGTTCTGTTTCTCTTCATTCTTCTCTGCAATCGGCACATATTTGCCTGGCCAGAAGGCCCATTTGCCCAGCAATGCGGTGATCGCCGGTACCATGAACGGACGAACCAGGAAGGTATCCAACATCACACCAACGGCTGTGATAATACCAAACTGCACCAACACCTGAATTGGCAATGTAGCAAGTACCGCAAATGTTCCTGCCAAGATCAGACCTGCAGATGTAATAACAGAGCTTGTCTCGCCAACACCTTCTCTAATCGCTTGACGAAGCGGCATCGTTTTACGTTTCTGCCAGATGCTAGAGATCATGAAGATGTTGTAGTCTTCACCCAGTGCCACGAGGAATACGAAGGAATACAATGGAATCGCTCCCTGGATGGCATCTGCGCCAAGGCCATAGTGAATGATGATCCAACCCAGACCCAGTGCAGAGAAATACGACAGAACGACCGTTGCAATCAGATACGCCGTGGCCACAACGGAACGCAAGTATAATAGTAACAACAAAGTAATCATGCCGATGACCACTGGAATAATGATCTTGGCATCCCGTTCTCCAGCCACTTCAATGTCATACTGTTCAGCCGTCTGACCATCGAGCCAGACATTACTGTCCGCATTGGTTACTCCAGCATCTTGAAGCGCCTGTTCCGCAGTAGCTTGCAGATCCGGGATATGCTGCATTGCCTCCATGGAATATGGATTCAGATTAAATTCCACATCAAAGGCGGTAATGTTGGCATTCTCGGCACCCTGCTGAGCATCGCCTACTTTGCTAATGTAATCCAGCGATTCGAGACGCTGCTTCAGATCAGTTTCTTTGCCTTCGGCATCAACGATCACTTTGACTGGAGCCAGCTCACCTTGGGAGAATTGTTCGCCAATGACGGTGAAACCTTCGCGGGAAGGCACATCCTCCGGGAATGAAGACAACAGATCATACGTGAATTTAACCTGAGTAGAAAATGTCGCTAGTCCTCCCAGCAATACCAACGTAATTGCAAGAACGGTCCATGGCTTCGTTACTACTATACGGCCAATCCAGCTTTCCTTCACTTTGCGCGGGGCAGGAGCCGGTTTGCCTTTTTTCTTCGCACGTTCGACTTCCATCTCATGTGTACGCGGTACGAACGGGTAGAATGAACCCCGACCGAAGATTGCAAGAAGCGCCGGAACCAGCGTCAGACTTGCAATAAACATGATGAAGATGGACAGACTGAATGGTACGGCAAAGCGATGATATGCACCATATTCAGCCAGCAACAGCACCAGTAGTGCTGCAACGACCGTGAATCCACTCATGGCAATGGCACCGGAAGATCCGGTGATTGCCTGGAAGATGGCTTTCTTTTTGTCCGGCTCATGATAGAGAATTTGGCGGTATCTGGAGATCATGAACAGGCAGTAATCCGTTCCTGCTCCGAATAACAATACGGTCATGATCGAGATCGACTGTGCATCCACCGTAATCCAGCCCTGATCCGCCATGAATCCGAGAATGGGGCTTGTCACCATATATGCGAATCCAACGGCAATGATCGGGATAATCGCCAGTACCGGCGAGCGATAGATCAACAACAGCAGTACTAATACCAGTACAACGGTAGCGATCAGCAAGGATACATCGGCGGAAGAGAACAGTCCGCTTGCGTCAATGGATATCCCTACTGGCCCTGTCACACGGGCAACCAATGTATTGGTATCATCTATAGCTACATCGAACGGGTTCGCCCCGAAGATGTCTTGTGTTTTTTGCTCAAGTGCTTCAATACCTTCCTTCAATTGTTCCGAATCGGCACCCTCATTGAAGAAAAGTGGCATAACCAAGGTGCTTCCGTCATCCGAAAGCTGGCCTTTCAATGCCTGTGGTGGCAATTGATAAAGTGGCACAACGGACTGCTGTTGTTCTACCGGATCTTGATCCAGTCGCTCCGTTAATGCCTGAATGTTCTGAATCTGCTCATCCGTCAGACCGCCGGCTTGACGCCATACGATCAGCGCGGGCAATCCCTCACCGCCAGGGAATTCCTTCTCGGCAAGTGCAGCTGCCTGAACCGATGGTTTGGATTCACTCAGATCCTGCGCGTTATTGGTTTCACGATCACCTACAGCAGGCCATACCATACCAAGCACAACCGCGATAATGATCCATACCAACAGTGTAATCCATTTGCTTCGTTTGCCGGCAACCCAACGGCCGTAACCCGAACCTTCCTGCATTGTCTCTTCATCTCCCTATTCTGTTTCTATGAAGCCCTAATATATATGATGGTGTAGTAATGAACCACGGGTCATAGTATAATCGAGTTAATTATATATACCGGAAGGTTAATTTTGCAATGCCTAATTTTGTGAACACTTCTAACAAGCAATTAAATACGTAAAGAGGTATGTACTTATGAGCAAAAAAACAAACATTCCCCGTTCACCGGGTAGACCCAAAACTGGTGTGGATCAAGCATCTGTTCAAACCAACATATTGATGACCGCGTCACGTCTGTTTATGGAATACGGGTATGAACCTGTGTCTCTCCAGCAGATTGCTTCATTATGCAATGTAACCAAAGCATCGATCTATTATCATTTCACCAGCAAAGCCGACCTGTTCACCGTTGCCATCACCCGCATGATGGCGATGGGCATGCAGAAGACTTCGCTCCGTCTGGATGAACCTGGTACGTTGCAAGAACGACTGGTTAAGGTTGCGGAAGCAAAGATGCAACACTCCCATATTGAAACGGAGAGCATGATGCGAGAAGCCGAGAAACATCTGGACACGGAGCAACTCGCTCAGATTCGGGAAGCGGAGGTTCGTATTTTTGAAGTACTAGCTACCCATTTTCAGAAGGAGATGGATAATGGTTATTTGCGGGTCGGGAACCCTATGCTGCTTGCCCATGCATTTACGTCACTGCTGATGCTCGCGAACCGCGAAGATGTACGCAACATGAATGGCGGCAGCATCGAGGAACTTGCGCAGGAACTGGTGGCGCTGTTTCTGGATGGAGCGGTTAAGCGTAACTAAAGACTCTTCTATACGTTGGCCGATAAACAGCACAAGATGATATACGGAATGTTGGACCTTTATTCCATCACATTTTAGGAGGAACAACTTATGTCCCAATCAAAACCTTCCCCACGTATCCCACGTCTGCTGGAAACGTCGCGCATATATCTGCGTCCCTTCGAGATTACAGATGTGGATGCATACTTCCCCGGTCTGTTTGACGCCGAGATGCGTAGGCTGACGGGAACACAGAACAGTTTCACACGTGCTCAGGTTGAACGTTATGTTGAGAGCGCTGCACAAGATGACACCAGACTCATGCTACTTATTGCTTTACAGGAAAATGACCAGATCATCGGAGATGTCGTCCTGATGGACATGCATGCCAAGAATCGCAGTGCACATATCCGGGTTGCCATCGATCAGGCGAAGCATCAAGGAAAAGGTTACGGTAGCGAGGCGTTGTTGCTTATGCTGGACTACGGCTTCGGCATCTGTAACTTGCATCGAATCGAGCTTGAGGTGTACGCCTTCAACGATCGAGCCATTCGCACGTATGAGAAACTCGGATTCCAGCGCGAGGGTGTGAAGCGGGATGTCTTGTTCTACAATCATCAATACCATGATGCCATTCAGATGAGTATGCTGGAGGATGAGTTCAGGCAACGTGATATGAGAGATCAGCCAGGGAATGTTTAAGTTTTCGATCAGCTAAAATCAAACTAAAAAACCGGGGGATTTAATAACCCTCCCCGGTTAGAAACTTCAGATGACCCGTCAGCACCGACAGCTCGGCGGGTGTCTTCATATACAATTCGCCGTCCGTGTCAGCTGACATCGGCGCATCCGTCTTCACTTTTAACGTAGATGCCTTGAAGTATGAAATACTCTCACTCTGAGGTTGCCATTCTCCCTCTGGCTTGTGTGACAGAACCTCTCGCAGCAGCGGAATGCCTGTCTCATGAATAATGAGCACGTCCAGTTTGCCATCCTGCAACGCATCCGGTGCAAAGGGTAATGCATTTGTTCCCAGAAAACGGCCATTGGCTGCATAGATCATCACCGCTTCGCCTTCCATCTCTTTCCCATCCGCCTCCAGTTGGTAACGAAATGGCTCTGTATGACTAATTGTCTGTAAAGTGCTGATAAAATAACTGAGCTTCCCCAGCGCGCCTTTCAGATTCTCGTTAATATTCTGCGATGCATCACTGATCAAGCCAATGCCAAAAAAGTTCGTGAACACCCGATCATTAGCTCGTCCAACATCAATAGATACCACCCGACCTGCCAGCATTTCTTGTGCCGCAATCTCTGCATCCGGTGAAATCCCGAGCGAACGCGCAAAGTCATTACAGGTGCCTCCAGGCAATATACCAATCAACGGAGGATGTTGCAGATCGGCCAGTCCATTCACGCATTCATGCACCGTGCCATCCCCACCCAGGATAAACACCACATTGAATTGCTCCCCGCGTTCACGACACAACTTCTCTCCTTCACCAGCTTCATCCGTACGCACAATGACGAGTTCATGGACAGCGGGAGCCAGCACACCAGCCACAAGGCCCACTGTATTCTCACGACTGGCCTTGCCCGAATGATGATGATGAATTAACAACGCTTTGTTAAACTCCATCCCTCTTCCTCCATTCCAATGCTTGTTACCCTTTACCCACAAAGGTTGAAGCCGTAAACAAGCCCTTCGCTAAGTACACATCATGATTCCAAATAGGTTTCCCAATCAGGTATGCATCCTAATCCTCATTCATTCGTAATAGCTAGATGGCCCGTTTATCCACAAACCATTTCCTTGTTTAACCAGATGTATGCATGGAAAAAAGGGTTTCTCCGCACCTTAATGTCATAAGGCCGCAAATTTTGCTGGTGAGAACCCATTCAAATTGAGTCAAAACGGTTATATCTATACCATATACGAATGGAGGGATTCCCTATGATTCCGGCAACGTTGGAACAATTGGAGCAAGTTCGCAAGGAATGCCGTACCATGGTTCGCAAAAGAGCTACCGCTTCTGCCGGTACAACACTCGTTCCGCTGCCCGGTACAGACGTACTGGCTGATGTGGGGATGCTGATGCAGCTGTTGCCTGCCATTAACAATAAATTCGGATTATCACAAAAACAGTTGGACGGCATGGACCCCGAGACCAAATCCATGATCTATGGATTCGTGATGTCCATCGGAAGCAAAGTCATTGGTCGTATGATCACCAAGGAATTGGTTGTCCAGGTTCTGAAAAGAGTCGGCGTACGCGTAGCCACCAAATCCGTCGCCAAATTTGTCCCATTTGCAGGACAGGGATTGGCTGCCGCACTCAGCTTCACAGCCATGCGCTATGTAGGTAACAAACATGTAGATGACTGTTATGAGGTTGTCAAACGCATGATTGAGCAGCGCGAATTAATCCCGGGTGAACCCGCTCCGTCTGCGCTGGAGGAAGCTAACAGCGACGACGTGAAGGCAGAAGTAAGGTCGGTCTCTAGCAATGACACTGATGAACCTGCGAACGATTCTAAGGATCAGTAAAATGCGGGTCATGCTATGCCCAAACTGAGGCTTACAAAGTATCTTATGACTAATCTGGATGTCCCACTCGGTGAGCTTATGCTCGTATGCTTGTATCTAGATTGATGTACAATGAATTCAAAATATAAATAAACGGGACAAAGCAGTGTAGTTACACCGCTTCGTCCCGTTTTTATTTTGTACAGCATGGCATATGTAAGACAATCATGACTAAGGCTTACTAGAATATTTTAACGAACTCAGCACACTCTAATAAGCACAATTCCACAATACCGGCGTTCTAACGAATCGTAGACACTTTATTTCCTCAATCTGCAGTTTATTTTACCGTTTTGCGCTGCTTATCCGAGAAATAACATGTCTCAAGTTCGTTAGAGTTGGGAGTGCTTGATAATCCTCCATATAAGGTGTCTACGATTCGTTAGCATGGACGAAGGATGAACCCTCATCCTGTCTGCACCTCACGCAAACAACTGAAAGGCTGACGAGCACCACACTCCAATTACTATGCCAACGTTCCTTCATATCTTATAGATCCATCGTATCCAAACGGATCCAATCTGCTCCACATTAGAATCGACTCCTCTGGATACACGACAAATAGCCGGGAGCACCCCTAAGAGTGCTCCCGGCTATTCTAGTTAGTTACAGTGTAATCAGATCGCCTGCGGTTGTTGCTCCGCAAACTGACTATTGTACAGATCGGCGTAGAAGCCCTGACTTGCCATCAATTCATCATGATTACCCTGTTCAATCACGTTACCATGATCCATAACCAGGATCAGATCGGCGCCGCGAATGGTAGACAAACGGTGTGCAATGACAAAGCTTGTGCGATCTTTCATCAGATCATTCATTGCTTTCTGGATAAATACTTCGGTCCGTGTATCCACGCTACTCGTCGCTTCATCCAGAATGAGGATGGCCGGGTTCGCCAGAATCGCTCTTGCAATGGTCAGCAACTGTTTCTGCCCTTGAGAGATGTTCGACGCCTCTTCATTCAGCACCGTATCATAACCATCAGGCAGTGTACGGATAAAGTGATCCGCATGTGCCGCAACGGCTGCCTTGATTACATCCTCTTCCGTAGAACCTTCTCGACCATAGGCGATGTTGTCCCGAATCGTTCCGTTAAACAACCAGGTATCCTGAAGCACCATGCCGAACAGACTGCGCAGCTTACCACGCTCCATGTCCTTAATGTCTGCACCGTCAATCGTAATCCGACCATCCTGAATTTCGTAGAAACGCATTAACAGGTTGATCAGGGTGGTTTTACCGGCTCCCGTTGGTCCAACAATGGCTACCGTCTGTCCCGGTTTTACATCAATATTCATGTTATGAATGAGCAGTTCATTTTCTTTATATCCAAAATTAACACCTTGGAATGCAACCGCACCTTTAGGCTGCTGTAATTGCACGGGTTGTTTGGACTCCGGAACTTCTTCCTCTTCATCCAGCAACTCGAATACCCGTTCTGCCGAAGCAATCGTTGATTGAATAATATTCGAGATATTCGCAATCTGGTTAATCGGTTGTGTAAATTGACGGGAATATTGTGTGAAGGCCAGAATATCCCCAATAGAGATAGATCCGCGTGTAACGAAAATCCCACCAACCACACAGATCAGTACATAACCCAAGTTACCAACGAAACTCATGAGCGGCATAATAATACCCGAGATAAACTGGGCTTTCCAGCCGGATTCATACAGTTCTTCATTGACCTTCTCAAATTGCTGTACGGATTGTTCTTCGCGTCCAAATGCTTTGACAACCTTGTGTCCCGTGTACATCTCTTCGACATGACCATTCAGTTCCCCAAGGGATTTCTGTTGACCCGCAAAGTGTTTTTGCGAACGGGATGCAACCAGCATGACAACAACCACACTGAGTGGCAACGTCAAAATCGTGATCAGCGTCATCCATGGACTAATCGTCAGCATCATGATAATTACGCCGACAATTGTGACGATGGACGTAATGAACTGTGCCAAACTTTGCTGAAGTGTATTACTGATATTGTCCACGTCATTCGTGGCACGGCTAAGTGTCTCCCCAGTTGTGCGGGAGTCAAAATATTTCAAAGGAAGACGTCCAACCTTCGCACTGATCTGCTCACGCATGTCATACACAACACGTTGGGCCACACCGGCCATCAGGTATTGCTGAACATACATAAATGCAGCACTGAACAGATAGAGTCCGCCAAGCAGGTATAACACTTTCATCAATGCAGGAAAATCAATCCCGGCTCCCTGTACACCCTGAAGGATGGCAATGGCGCCTTTACTGAGAATATCCGTTCCTTCGGCCATAACTTTTGGACTGATGATGCTGAATACGGTACTCAAAATGGCTGCAACCAGCACACCTAACAGACGAGAACTATGGGGCTGGAGATAACGAATCAAGCGACGCAGTGTGCCTTTGAAATCTTTTGCTTTCTCAGCGGGAGGTCGCATGCCCATTCCGGGACCTGGACCCGGCCCACCATGGGGACGAGGCGACTTACGTTCTGTACGTTCACTCATGCGATCTCCTCCTCTGTCAGCTGGGAGGATACAATCTCGCGATACACTTCATTGTGCTCCAGCAGCTCTTTATGTGTTCCTGAACCGACAATTCGGCCCTCATCCATAACCAGAATGCGATCGGCATCCATTACTGTACTTACGCGTTGCGCAACAATTAGCACAGCCGCTTCTGTCGTTTCGGACTTCAGCGCAGCACGAAGTTTAGCATCCGTTTTGAAATCGAGAGCAGAGAAACTGTCATCAAAGATATAAACTTCCGGACGGCGAACAAGTGCGCGAGCGATGGACAGACGTTGCTTTTGTCCACCAGATACGTTGTTACCACCTTGTGCGATAAGGCTGTCATATCCCTCTTTCATCTCGGTAATGAAGTTCTCCGCCTGAGCCGTACGGGCCGCATGAACAACTTCATCCATTGTGGCATCGTCTTTCCCGTGACGAATATTCTCCGTAATCGTACCCGTAAAGAGGACTGCTTTTTGTGGTACAAAGCCAATTTTGGCACGCAGATCTTCCTGCCGAATTTCACGCACATCCGTACCATTTACCCGAACACTGCCTTCGGTCACATCATAAAATCGTGGAATAAGACTGAGCAATGTCGATTTCCCAGAACCCGTACCGCCTATGATGGCTGTTGTCTCACCTGAGCGAGCTGTGAAGGAGATATTGGACAAAGCTGGATTCTCTGCGCCCGGATAACGGAAAGTTACATTGTCAAACTCAATCATACCCTGCATGGATTTCATACCACGAGGCTGCTCGGGATTGCTAAGATCCGGCTGCATATCGAGCACTTCGTTGATCCGTTCTGCCGATGCTGAAGCTCTTGGAATCATAACAAAGATCATCGAAACCATAATCAGTGAGAACATGATCTGCATTGCATATTGGATGAAGGCAATCAACGCACCGATGTTCATATTGCCGCTGTCGATCCGCATTCCACCAAAATAAAGGATGGCAATCATCGAAAAGTTCATAACCAGCATCATCACAGGCATGATGGTCGCCATGAGCACATTAACTTTGATCGATGAATCTCTCAGTTCTGTATTGGCCCCGTTAAAGCGCACTTTCTCATGCTCCCCACGGTTAAAGGAACGAACAACCCGAATCCCTGTTAACTGCTCACGCAGCACCAGGTTGAGTCGGTCCAGCTTTTTCTGAATGGTTTTGAACAAAGGTAAACCCTTGGCACCAATCAGCGCAATAGCTCCACCGAGTACCGGAAGCACGACCAGGAAAATCGTAGATAATTTGGCGTCCTGAGATACCGCCATGAAGATACCCCCGATACACATGAGCGGAGCCATAATCATCATGCGCAGCATCATTGTAAGTACATTCTGTACCTGTGTGATGTCATTCGTCGTACGCGTAATCAGCGAAGCAGTACCCATCTTATCGAACTCTTGGAGAGAGAAATTCTCCACATGGCGGAATACTCTGCTACGCAGTTGTTTGGCAAATCCACCCGCTGTTCGAGATGAGAGATAACTGGCAATCACCGAACACGCTGTTCCGCCAATCGCGATGACCAACATCCATCCACCAATCTGCCAGATATACGGGATATCCCCTTTAATGATGCCGTCATTCACAATATCTGCCATTAACGTAGGCAGGTACAATTCAGCAAGCGACTGAAACAGTACCAACACCAGAATAAAAATAATCGGAATTTGGTATGGCTTCAGCATGCGAAACAGTTTCATCATGGCTTATCATCTCCTCTTGTCGAATCATCCTTTTGCAAGGAAGTTAATGTATCAAAAAAGGTGTATACCTTGGTCAACAACTCAGCCAGCTGAGTACTGTCTTGCTCACCCAAATGCTCAACTAACTTATTGAATATTTCCATGCGTTCTTGGTGAGCAGCCCGAATAATTTCACGACCTGCTTCAGTAATCGTGATGCGGACAGCACGGCGATCCTCCGGGTCCATCGTCCGTTTGACCAGCCCCTCATCTTCAAGGCCACGAATAACAGGTGTAATGGTCGGTGACTTCACTCGTAGCAATGCGCTAATTTCCGAGACTTTCATCCCGGGATGATTGGATTCGATCGTGTCATTGAAATCAGGCGGATTGTCCTGCCAGTTCAATTGTTCTCCCGGATGCATCCCGTGGAGTAAACAACCCAGCACCATAATTTCATTGTGATTGCGCCCATGAGGTTTATGTTGCCTCCATTTGCCTTTATTAAACTGCATAATGGAGTACAAAAGCTTCTGAGCGACCGGATCTATACCAGTCATAATGGGTCCCTCCTTCTTTCTTTATCATTCCATAGACATCCAACATCATAGGACATCTATTAAATAGTAATACAATTAAATAGATGCACAATTAATTAGGTGTACTAAGTATATTATCGTAAGAAGCCATTGTCAAACATCTAAAAATAACCAACATAAACCCATAACCAAGAGCATACACGCGCTTGATTATGGGTTTTGTCATATGGCCTCCATTGGAGCCCACTATAGTTATTATGTACAATTCCATGAATTCAACTTATAAAGAAACTCCCGTTCATTACTCCGGTGGATGATGACCCGAGGTAAGAAATGGGAGCATTTTTATAACGATTGAAAATTAGAAATTAGAGAATCTCCTAAATTGCATAACTTGCATGATTAGATGCGCTTGTTAATCATCAGGACTGTGAAGCAGAGACTGTTTTAAGCACTGAGGCAAACGGGAAATATTCTTTTGCATTGTTGTAGGCAATGCCCTGTACGATCTGACCGAGCAACTCCATATCCTGCGGTGCCTCCCCTTGTTCGGCCCATTCACCAATTAGGTTGCAGACCAGACGACGGAAATACTCATGCCGGGTGTAGGACAGGAAGCTGCGTGAATCGGTCAGCATGCCAACAAAACGGCTTAGCAGACCAACATTCGCCAAGGCTTTCATCTGAGCGAGCATGCCATCCTTCGTATCATTGAACCACCAGGCGGCACCAAGCTGGATTTTGCCCGGAATGCCCCCGCCCTGGAAGCTGCCGATGATCGCCGCGAGCACTTCGTTGTCCCTTGGATTCAGAGAATACAGAATCGTTTTGGGCAGTGCTTGTTGCTGCTCCAACGCGTCGAGCAATCCAATCATCGCTGCGGAAAGCGGCGTATCATTCACGGCATCGTAACCAGTATCCGGCCCAAGTTTGGCAAACATCCGTGTGTTGTTGTTACGGGCTGCATTAATGTGGAACTGCATCACCCAGCCCCGATCTGCATACAGTTTGCCAAGGAACGTCAGCGTTACCGTCTTGTACTTGTCCTCTTCCTCACGAGTTACCTTCTGACCCGCAAGTACCTTGGCAAAGATGGCACCCGCCTCTTCGCGTGTAGCCACACCGTAAGGAACATAATCAAGTGCATGGTCAGAGACTCTACCGCCGACAGAATGGAAGAATTCCACACGTGACTCCAGCGCAGCAAGGAAGGATTCATAATCTGAAATGGCAGTGCCAGATGCCTGCGACAGCTTGCCCACCCATTCCACGAAGGTATCCCGGTTCAATTCCAAGCCTTTATCCGGGCGGAAAGAAGGTAATACCGCCGTATCAAAGCCTTCGATTTCCTGAATTTTCAGATGATACTCCAGAGAATCCGTTGGATCATCGGTTGTGCACACAACAGTGACATTGGATTTGGTAATCAGATCGCGTGCACCGAATCCGTCACTGTTCAGTTTGGCATTTACTTTTTCCCAGATGGCTGGGGCACTTGTCTCATTCAATACTTCGTAGACGCCGAAATATCGCTGTAATTCCAAGTGAGACCAGGCGTACAGCGGATTACCAATCATCATCGGTACCGTTTTGGCATAAGCCAGGAAACGATCGTAATCGGTTACTCCCTCGCCGCCGGTCACATATTGCTCTTCAATTCCGTTTGCGCGCATGAGCCGCCACTTATAGTGATCACCGTATAACCAAGCCTCTGTAAGATTGCCAAAGGTTTTGTTCTCGTAGATCTCCTGAGGACTGAGGTGGCAATGATAATCAATAATCGGCATGTCTTTGGCATAATCCTCATATAACTTGATCGCCGTTTCATTGTGCAGCAAAAATTGTTCATCCAGAAAAGATTTCATTCGCCTCGCACGCTCCCTTTAGGTGAGTTTACGTTCATATGGGTTCACTTCCCATCTTTACGCTACACTGTTTATCATCAAAGTTCAATATAAAATGATAGCGTTATCAAAAAAGGTTGATTTAGGCATATATTCGGGAACAAGGTATACTGGATTTAACGCAAGGATGCTGATCTGAAGATCACACAAGGAGATGAAATGAATTGAAAATCACTTTTCTCGGCACTGGAGATATGTTCAGCGTGGAGCAGCACCACAATAGTATGTTGGCTGAATTCGGAGACACGCATCTGGTCATTGATTTTCCAGAATCAAATGCTAAAGCACTCAAGGAATATGGATTCGCCATGACCGATATCCACAACGTGTTCATTACGCATCTACATGAAGATCATATTAATGGTGTACAGATGCTGGGTTATTACGCACAGATCGTAGGCGACCGCAAACCCCGTCTGTTCATACACGAACAATTGGTAGATCCGCTCTGGAACATTCTATCCCCCGGCATGCGCTACACAACGGATGGTGAACGTACCATGAGCGATTACTACGATGTCGTTCCCCTGCCAGATGGAGGCACATTCGAACTGGGCGGCGTGACGTTTGAGACGTTTCGGACACAGCATGTTCCCGGTATGGTCAGCAATGGGCTACTCGCCAAGCCTTACTTCTATTACAGTGCTGACAGTACACTCGACCAGGAACGTGTGGAGCAAGTTGCCGCTGATGTGCAGCTGATTTTCCATGAATGCCATATGCACGATCTGGTCATCAAATCCCATACTTCATTGAAAGATCTGGAGCAGTTACCCGCGGAAGTGAGACAGAAAACCGTACTGATGCATTATCATGATGAGTACGCGGATGCGGACAGACGGGATCAGTTCAACCGCGAGCATAATCTGCGGATGGTTGGCACGTTGGAATCATTTGAACTGGAGTAGGTACGGAGAGAGGGCATCGGATATTATCGTATTTGGACCTATATTCTAATGGAGGTCATTGCTATGGAATATCGAATTGAACAAGGTTACTTTCTGATATATTCTCCTGCAAGAAGCACCAGTAGTGGAGACATCATGGTGGTTAAATTACTGGAAAGACCCTTTAAGGACAGAATTGAATTCCTCATTAACAGCAAAAACTATGAGTGTACTACACACCATGAATACTTAAACTTTGAGCCAACTTCTCATCATAAACCTGAGAAGCCTGGAGCATTTTCAATGGAACGAAGTGAGTTCAATCGAATGTGGGATACGATGAATCAGTATTTTGAAGAGTAATAATCTTATCCTGCTGTTAAATCTAAGCTGATTCCTTTCTCATTTCATGTTTTTACTTGTAGCAGTCATTCGTTTGCCTATGGCGGCGACACTTAACCCACGTTAAGCTAACGAATCTGAGAGACCTTATTCGGCTGAAATCCGAGTTACCAGTATTCTAACGAATCTCAAACGCGTTAATCTGGTGATGTTGCTCCAATTGGCGTTATTTCAATCGTTCTTGAGGGTAATAAGGTTACTGAGATTCGTTAGAATTCCAATAACGCTAATTCAGTGCAAATAAGTTGCCCTCGGTTCGTTAGGATGGAGTTTTCCTTGTACATAGAAAAATGCAAAAAAACCACCTGAACACAGGCATGCTTGCTCTCCTGTTCAGGTGATTCAACGATCTATATATACTGTTTTCATATCCATCCGTGTACCTTTTCTTATCCTGCCTGGCACATGCCGTTACTCAGCGTCAGCACAGTCCTCATTCTGTTCAGGAAGAGCCCATACCGAGACGCCTCCACCGCACACATGGAAGGTGGCCCAACCATCTTCCTCAATGGTAATCTGATCATCACAGCTGTTCGTCAGATCCACCCAGACTTCACCAGCACGATGCTCTCCGACGAGCATTCTCTTCTCACCGTCATCCCCGTTGGAGATGACCACTGCACAACCGGAACCTTCGATTTCCTCTACGCCACGACGTACCCAGCCAATCGTATTGGCGTGATCGAAGTAATCTTCCTGCTCTCCATACGCCTTGGTGCAACGGGCAGACAGCAGAATGTCCAAAATCTCTTTTTTGCCATCCACAGGTTCAGGACCACCAATGCCATAATAATCCCCGTAAAATACAACCGGATAACCATCGCGACGTAATAGCGTCAACGCATAGGCGCTTGGCTTAAACCAGTCTCCAATCCATGATTCCAACGCTTCATGAGGTTGGGAGTCATGGTTATCTACAAAAGTTACCGCATGGGTAGGATGTGTCTGAACCAAGGTATCATCAAAAATTTTGGAGAGATCAAAGTCTCTACCTGCAAGCGAAGCCTCATGCAACTTGTAGTGAAGAGACACGTCAAACAAGTCGATCTGATAGTCTACCGTATCGAGGAATTCACGACATGCATCCAGGTTTGAATTCCAGAACTCGCCTACGATGTAGAAATCCTGACCGCGTTTGCGGATCATCTCTGCTGCGAATTCCTTAATGAATTCATGGTTGATATGTTTAATCGCATCCAGCCGGAACCCACCACACTGGAGGGTATCGATCAGCCATTTCCCCCAATCGATCATCTCGCGCCGAACATCCGGGTGGTTATAATCTATATTGGCGAACATCAGATAGTCATAGTTACCAAACTCATCATCGACATTCTCATTCCATTTTTTATTCTCTCCTGCGATGCGGAATACACCCGTTCGTTCTCCCTTGGCATCAAAGTCCGTGCCGTTGAAGTGTTCAGAGTTCCATTTAAAAGAGGAGTATTGATCCCCGCGACCCGGGAATGTGAATTTGGTCCAGCCCTCAATCTCAAACGGCTCAGAAATTTCCTTCGTTCGATCATTGGGATCAACCTCGATCACTTTGAACACTTCCGTCTCATCTGCTCCGGCCTTGTGATTCATAACCAGATCCACATAGACGGCAATGCCGTTTTTCTGACACTCGGCAATGGCCTCCACCAGTTCCTGCTTGGTGCCATATTTGGTCCGTACGGTACCCTTTTGATCAAATTCGCCCAGATCGTACAGATCATATACACCATAACCTGTATCTTCTGCTGACACTGCCTTGGTTACGGGTGGCACCCATACCGAGTCAATGCCTTTGGCTTTCAGTTCCGGGGCCATTTCAGCCAGTCGCTTCCAATGATCTCCGTCTGCAGCCAGGTGCCATTCAAAAAACTGCATCATGGTATGATTTCTCTTCATTATAATCGACCTCCTTGATTGCTTTCGAAGCGGACCGCGGAACGGATAGGGTAATCGCCGTTGTTCGTTCGTTGCTAACCAAGTTATAACCCTTTCACCCTACCCTTCAATCATATAAAGGAAAGAAAATCAAAAAATATATGCTGTATAAGCTTAACAAAGATTATTTACACTGACACTACGATGACAGAATAACCTTCCAATCGCTGTTATCCCCAGATTTTTTGATTCCCTTTTTCGAAGGGGAAAATCCGAGGATAAAGGCGAACGCTTCGCTTTTTCAGGTTTTTTCTGTCCTCTCCGTTATCGTGTAAATGATTAGTTCAACTTATATACATGCATCATTTCATTCATAGTTCTTTCATCAAATTCGCTTATAATCCTGCCACTCCTCGGGCAGCAGGGAACGATACGGTTCCTGGATAAAACGATCGTCGACCAGCACCAACACGCCCCTGTCTTCCTCTGTCCGAATCAGCCTTCCTCCTGCCTGCAGCACCTTGTTCATACCGGGGAAAATATAGGCATAATTGAATCCGTTGCGTCCTGTCCGATCATAGTAATCACGTAATACGTTGTTCTCCAGACCAATCTGCGGCAGCCCCGCGCCTACCACAACGACGCCATTCAAGCGGTCTCCCGGCAGATCGACACCCTCCGAGAATACGCCACCCATGACGGCAAACACCAAGCGTGTTCGTTCAGGATTCGGCTGAAATCCATCCAAAAACTGCTCCCGTTCCAGTTCGTTCATGCCTTGCTTTTGTATGACCGTATCCGCTTCATTCGGAAGTTGTGCATAGGTTTCATATATCTCGCGCATATAAGGATAGGAAGGGAAGAAGACCATCAGATTGCTGCGCGGCCATTCACTTACCAGCTGTTGCAGCATCTCCGCAATGGGGCGCCGAGACTGTTCCCTGTCCTTATAACGCACGGATAAGGGCAGGAGTCTCACATCCAATTGTTCACGCTGAAATGGTGATGGAATCTGCAATGTATAATCCTCTTCCTCTGCACCCAGCATATCCCGATAATAGCGAAGGGGTGACAATGTGGCCGAAAAATGAATGAGGGAGCGGAATCCTTTGGCCGTCTGACGAAGCAGTACCGAAGGATCGAGACAAAATAACTTCACTCTCACTTCACTTCGAACACACTCTGCATACGTAATAAAACGTTCATCATACAGCTTGGCAATGCGCAGGAAATTCTGTGCCGTGAAGTAGGCATCCAACAACAACTGATCCGTCTCGGCATTCCCCGAACCACCTTCAACAAGACATTGCTCCGCAACCATGACAAAAGGCTCAAGTCGTTCAATCAGTTCCTCCGGTGCTTCCTGCTGGATGATCTTTCCTTCTTCTCCACCGTTTTTCCGAAGGGTAATCAGATACTTATCAATGGCCCCGGTGTAGTCAACAATAGCTTTGGCAGCAGGTACACTGCTGGCCAGCGACTGGAACTCTCTTTTCACATCCAGAAATACTGCCTTCTCCAGCTCAGCGGAAAACATCATTCGGCCACGATCGACCAGATTATGAGCCTCGTCCACCAGTAACACCGTCTTGCGTTTCTGCTCCTCCAACATTCTTTTCAGAGAGATCCGTGGATCGAAAATATAGTTATAATCGCAGATCACCGCATCGGCTGCATATGCCGCATCCAGTGAAAACTCAAACGGACACACCCGATGTTTGCGCGCATACTGCTCGATGACCGGACGTGTCATCAACGTCTCATGTTCCAGCATGTCCAGCACAGCACCGTTAATACGGTCATAATACCCTTCACACATGCCGCATTGCCCCGTATCACAAGCTTCTTCTTCCTTAAAACAAATCTTGTCCTTCGCGGTCAGACTGATCACATGCATCTTCAATCCTTCCGATTGCATCCGGGCAAAAGCTTCTTCTGCCGCCACCCGTGTCGTCGTCCTCGCGGTCAGATAGAACAATCGGCTTGCTTCGCCTTCGCCAATCGCTTTGACCGTGGGGAACAGTACGGACATCGTTTTACCAATGCCTGTTGGTGCTTTGGCCATCAATCCCTGACCCTCACGGATTGTTTTGTAAACGGCTCCTGCCAGCTTTCGCTGTCCCTCCCTGTATTTGCGAAAAGGAAACGGCAGCTCTTTCACACTGATATCACGCTTTTCTTCATATGCAGCGATCATCTCTGCATATGGCGCATAACCGGCAATCACTTCTGCCGCAAACTGCTCCAGTTCCTGTCGTTCTGCCATTCGGCGAAACCGTCTTTCTTCATGGGTAACCGAATGCACATACGTCAACTGAACTTGCATACGTGGTTCGTCTTGCTGAACGGCGTACATATAGGCATACATCATCGCCTGCGCCCAGTGTACGGGAAGACCTTCTCCCAGATCATCCAGATTGCCCGCAGTTGATTTGATCTCATCCACCGTCAACTGACCCTCCAACCGGATCAGGCCATCACATCGTCCCTCCACCACATAGGTCAGATCCCCATGTTGAATCTCAGCTTCGAGCACAATCTCTTTTAAATCCTCTTCCGTGTACTCCTTCTGTACCCGCTGATGAATTCGAGTTCCCTCCTGCATCGAGGCATTGGTACGGAACCCTGGACGTATGCTGCCGCTGCGGTACACATACTCCACCAAAGGTCTAACCGATATCCGAATTGTTGTTGTCATACGATCACCCGTTCTGTTTGTAGTGACTATACTTTATCATGAAAAGACGTACTCAAACCAGTTGATCCGCCGATTGGACTCGCACAATCCCATATGCTATGTTGAGATAGAATGTACTTAATAAGGAGGCAGCTTCTATGTATATCTATTTGGTTCCTTCACCGATTCCGGATGCACTTGCTGCATACCCGCATCTGACTTTGCGAAGCGAAGAGCACGTGCGTCTGGCTATTGAATCCGCAGAACGCCTGATGAATATTGAGTCTGATGATAAGGTAGCCGCATATGAAGCTTTCGATGCAGCAGGCTCATGGACTGGCGGAGGTTACGCTGTTCTCAACAATATCCCTGTCACAGAGGATGGTCGTAACGATTTCGAAGAACGGTTTAAGAACCGTGCCCGCAAGGTAGAAGACGAGCCTGGCTTTGTCGGTATTCGTGTGCTTCGTCCTCTGAAGGATGACACATATGTCGTACTTACACTCTGGCAGTCGGAGGAACATTTCAAAGGCTGGCAGGAATCCCAAGCATATAGTCACGCTCACCGTAACCGCAGTACAAGCGAAGGGCTGACCGCACAGAAGCCCACCATGTTCCCCAGACCTTCTTACGTCACAACGTACACTATAGAATAACGAAATTGGGTCGCATCTATCTTTTATCGCAGTAGCCCATGTTTTTTCAAACCTCTTCCTGCATGGAAGAGGTTTTTTGCCTTCAATTGTAGAAGGCTCTCATTTTTGACACAGCCATGCTCAGATAGGATAATACTTGTTAAATGAAACTTCGGAAGGGAAGGCGGTACCTTGTCACGCAGTTCACTCACCCGATTTCTAAGCGGACCGTTTATATTCTTTACCATTATCATGATGATCAAAAGTTCACTGGCCTGGATTGTTATCTTTGATGACATCCCTGTCTGGAAACCACTGCTGACCGAATTGCCGCTCATCTGGATCGGCTTCTGTCTAATCGAGTGGTTTGCTGCCAAGCGGCGAATGTGGATATACCTTGCCATGAATTTGCTGCTCTCAGGGATTTTCTTTGCAGCCATCATGTACTACAAATACTATGGCGTAATCGTTAACTATCATGCGTTGGCACAAGTGAATCAGGTGACCTCGGTCAAGAGTAGCATGTTCTCTTTGCTTGACCCCTATTATTTGTTTATTTTTGCAGACGTTCTGATTATCGGGGGGATACTCATTCGTCGTCGGATCAAGCTCGGGAGTACAGAACGCCCGAACCGTATTCCACTTGAACGACGTGCCAGAAGACGGGTTGCCTCGGTCATTCTGACCCTGTCCATGATCCTGTGCATGCTCAACATCTATCCCAATCGGGCCAGCATGAGTGAGCTTACACAAGCAGAACAGATGGGCATCCTCGGTTACGAGGCGTATACCATCCTGGATCGACCTGATAAACCTGTGCCCATCGCTCACATTGATCAGACTGACATCGACCAGCTGAAACAAACGACCGAACTTCCTGCAATTGTGGAGCAGGGTGCCGCGAGCGGACGCAATGTGATTATGCTCCAGTTGGAATCGTTCCAGAACTTTCTGATTGGATTAGAGGTAGATGGACAGGAAATTACGCCTAATCTGAATCAATTGGCTAGACAGAGCCTGTATTTTCCGAACTTTTATCAGCAAGTGGGACAGGGAAATACATCGGATGCAGAATTTGTTGTGAACACATCGTTCTACACCCCGCCGAAAGGGGCAGCAACAACTGTATATGCGGATAAAGCTCTGCCGAGTCTACCCAAGTTGATGTCAGCAAACGGATATCAGACAGCCACATTCCATACAAATGATGTTCGTTTCTGGAATCGGGATCAGTTATACAAGGCACTTGGATACGACCGGTATTATGATATTAATTATTTCGGCACACAGGACTCTATCGCCTTTTCGGCCTCGGATGAAGTACTGTATTCCAAAACACTGGATAAGCTGGAATCCATGCAGTCTTCGGGCGATCCCTTCTATGCCCATATCATCTCCATGTCAGCCCACCACCCGTACACTTTGCCTAAAAACAAGGTGAAGCTGACGCTGCCAGAGCGTTACAAGGATACGTTGCCCGGTAATTATCTGATATCACAGCATTATGCGGATGAGGCGGTTGGACAGTTGATTGCTGGATTGAAAGAACGGGGATTATGGGAAAATAGCTTGTTTGTCTTGTACGGGGATCACCTGGGACTTCCCATCTACTCACTGGATCGGGATGACAAAGTCCTTATGAAAGAGTTGTATGGTCGGGAATACACATCAGCAGATATGATTAATATTCCACTCGTTATCTCGGCCCCGGGCGTTACTCCGGGTGTACAGCTGGAGCAGATCGGAGGCCAGGTGGACATTCTGCCAACGATTGCGGGACTCACCGGAGTATCGCTGAAGGACCAATTACACTTCGGACAGGATTTGTTGCATGAAGGTGGAAATCTCCTACCCGAACGATATTATCTTCCTTCCGGTTCCGTGCTAAACGATGCTTCTCTCTTCATACCGGCGAAAGAATACGGGGACGGAACGCATTATTCCCTAGCTGATGCGGGCAGACAAGATGCCGAGCAACAGCAGACGGGTGTTCCTTCGGAAGAGATGCCGAAGAATTCAGGAGAAGAGGAATCTCCAACTATCGCCACACCCAATAACAGTGAGGTGTCTCCTTCGCGGTTTATAACCAAGGAACAATATGATCGAGCATTGGATCTTGCACACTTGTCCAACAGTTATTTGAGCCAGCTCCCGGATCGAAAGGACGCGAACTGATTTTATTTTTTTAATATTCTAAAAAGAGCTTCATAGTGAATCACCAAGTACTGAAGTTTCTTCAAGATTACACATCTATAACGCACATGATCCATCTTACGAGGATGAACATGTGCGTTATTTGAATTACACACAATCGGCATTCAACCTTTTTCCATTTCAGAAGGCTACAAGAGCTGATGGATCAATATTCTTTAAAATATTTCAGTAGTTCCGATTGGAAACTTTCAGCAGTAAAACTACGCTCTCGATTTTTGTGAACAATCAGACCATGCGTAAAGCTTATTTTAGAAGTAAAAGGAAGAATTTTTAATCTACCCATCTTTAGTTCGTTTTTGATCGCTATTTTAGGGACCAAGGCAAAACCTTTTCCACAGCATACAAGTTCCTTGATCATCTCAAGACTTGAAAGCTCTAACGCATTCTTAACCACAATCCCTTCATTCTTTAGAACATCTACAGCAGTCGTATGATACAAACAAGATGTGCCGTTACTGATAAACACCTCGTCATTTAGAATCTGCGCCCCTACACTTTCCACTTTCCGAACCAAATCCTCAGATGCAACAAAAACAATAGTCTCTTCCATAATCGGATAAAAGAGAATGTCATGTCGCTCAGGGTTTTGAGGAACAATGCCAAAATCCAGGGCATAATCCAGCACACTTTTTAGAATATCTTGATGCGCCCCTTGTTCAACACGTAAATTTACGCTTGGAAAGTTTCTCGTATATTCCTGTACAAATGGAAGCATGCGTGTAAGAAAAAAGGATTCCTGTAGTCTAATATTTATTGTTCCGCACGGCTGATTCATATCATTCATACTTTCTTTAAGAGATTCACTTAAGTGGACATACTGATAAGCATATTTGGAAAATACTTTTCCAGCTTCCGTAGGTTCCACCCCTCGTGGAAATCGATGAAACAACTTCTGTCCGCAGATCTTCTCCAGCTGTTGAATATGAGTTGTTACTGTGGACTGGACATAACCTAAGCGCTCCCCAGCTCGGCTGAAACTCTTCTCTTCAAGCAAAGCAATAAATGCCTGAAAAAAACGACCCTCTAAGGAATTTATCATATCTTTCACCCTTTTGTATTTTGATTTGAAATAGCTAGTATTCAATCTATTCGTTATTCAAATGAATAGTTTAATTATACAATAAAAACACGTCATCACCAGTTCTACAAGTAAGTAAGAGAAATAATATTGGACTTCTTAATGAATCCAGAAGGAGATGTAAAAAATGAAGATTAGTTATCAGCACCAGAAAGTTGGAGATGTCGAAGTTTTTTATCGTGAAGCCGGGCCTAAGGATGGCCAAGTTATTTTACTATTACACGGGTTTCCATCCTCTAGTCATATGTTTCGCGACCTTATTCCCAAACTCGCAGAACAATACCGTGTCATTGCCCCTGATCTTGCTGGGTTTGGTCGTACAACAACTCCAGCCCGTAGTCAGTTTGACTTCACATTTGACAGCCTGTTTCGAGTTATTGAAGGTTTCACTGAAGCATTAGCTCTTAAGAAATATGTAATGTATGTGTTTGATTATGGGGCGCCTGTCGGTTATCGCTTGGCAGTGGCTCACCCGGAACAAGTTCAAGCCATTATTAGTCAGAATGGCAACGCATATGTCGAAGGGTTTAGTGACGCATGGGGACCTTGGGAGATGTATTGGCACTCTCCAACACCTGAAAATCGTGAAGCATGTCGTGATTCCTTAACCCCCGAAACTATCCGTAACTTTCAGTATCTTCATGGAACTGATGCTAGCCTTGTTTCACCAGACGGATATTCACTGGATATTGCCTACATGTCACGCCCGGAAGCTGAAGAAATCCAACTGGATTTAATCCTCGATTATAGAACAAACGTGGATCTTTATCCTGAATTCCAGACTTATTTCCGCAATTATCAACCTCCTCTTCTAGCTGTATGGGGTAAAAATGATCCTGCTTTTCTTCCTGCTGGAGCTTTAGCTTATAAGCGTGATATCCCATCTGCAGAAGTGCATTTACTTGATACTGGGCATTTTGCTCTCGAAACACATGTGACAGAGATCCATGAGCTCATTCACCACTTCTTAAAGAAAATATTTTAAAACCAACTTACATTGGCTCAATCTCAACCTCGAACTAAATAGAAAAAGCCCGTAGAAAGCAGGTCCAATAATGGCCTGTTCTACGGGCTTTTTGCATCTGTCATCATTCTTCAAGGTACTTGCAACGCCACTATGATTTAATGTTCTATCCCGTCCTGTTTACAACGGCAGTAGCGCAACCGACTTGCGAGCAGTCAATTGCTCTACCATGGCAAGCCATTCTTGTGGTTTGTTAGGAAGCACTGCATAATATCGATTCAGGAAATCAGCCACTAGGCTTGCTGGCAGTTCACCAAGCGACTCATCACCTGGCATGAAGCACAGGTCCAAGCCGCCAACCGCTTCACCGTCACCTTGCCAAGATGGATGAACATATGGGAAGTCCAGACGCTGATATCCCAGATGGGACAGAACTTCGCGACGCACATACGGGTCCATCGGCTTGATGCCGCCAAACTCGTGATCCTGACTCAGATAAGGGTTGTAGATTTCGGCAAACATACCGAACAATTCTTTCCCGTTTGCTGCAGCCAGCTTTTGCAGATCACGCTTGCGGTGATTCGCCAGGAAACTGCCGATCCCCAGACCTTCACGCCCAATAATCGTGAAGTCCGTCATGGCTACGTTCCAGTCCTCGTAATAACGGTACTCCGTCGCTCCAACAACCTGTCCCTCATGTACAGCCACGAACACCCGAATACCCGGATCTTCCAGCGGTTCTTCCCATAGGGAGAAGTCCAGCACTTCTTCCCGCGGGAAAATCTCCTGCATCAACTTGTGCATTTGGGCAAACAATGGATCTTTAATGGATGTAATACGCGTGAATTCCATGAATAAATACCCCCTCGATTGATAATGTATTTCATTTAACATTTCTTTATCTGAACGGATTCCGCCACTCCATCAGGGCTGCATAGTTGCAGGATTCCTCATCGTCCAGATAGTCTGCGGTCACACCAACAGGCATGCGGCCACAGCGAAGCAGGAACGATATCACCGGGTCACGCCTCTCTCCCGCTGCTACCTGATCCAGATATTCCTGCGCAGACAGTTGGTCTGCAACCAAATGATAACCGGGCATTCTACCAGCACCAAGTAACCGATCCATCCCCTGAGCGATGACAAGGTGGTACATCGCCTGCATCATAAGCTGAGCCAGTCCCCATTTGCGGTACTTTGGACGAACACAGAGATCAACAATATACAGCGTGTTGCCATCCGGCTGGTGGTTACGAATATAACCGTCATCCGTTACTTCGGCCCAGGTATGACTTGCTGGATGTGCAGGGTCCCACTGCATCCGTAGCGAGGTCATTGAGCCAGCCAATTCTCCATCGACTTCAATACAGATGGCACCCTCCGGGTAATGCTGTACATGACTGGTGAGCTGCTCGTGACTCCAGAGCAGTTCTTCCGGATAAGGAGGAGGGAAACTCTCCGCCTGAATGCGAATGAGTTCCTCAAAGTCGGCAGTAACATAATTGCGAACGACTGCTTTTACCCTTTTGCCACTTCGCTCCGGGTCGGTAATCAGCATTTCTTTGGTATACATGTTGCCGGTTCACCCCTTTCCACTGACAAAATGAATTCCCTACTCTGTTTCGCTTCGGTTTTAATTATGTGTTCAAAAAGGTCGGTTTTCAGTACCGAGAAGATGGGATGAAGCTAGAAATGGAGTAGCGGAGCGTAGGGAAGACTACGTGAGCAACGGACATTTCGGCTGAATTCCATATTCGATGCTGATGATGCCACTAGGCATCCTTCGTAATCAAAAGCGGGCTTTTTGAACAACCTCTATAAGGTTGCCTACTCCCAATCGGTATATAGATCAGTACGGCGGTCACGCCAGGTCGTTACCGATCCACGTTCGCGCACCTCATACAACAAGTCCAGATCCAGATCGGCGGTCACGATCATATCGTTGTTAATCTCACCCTCGGCCAGAATGCCACGTGGCGGGAATGGGATATCATTCGGCGTAATAATTGCAGCCTGTCCATAGTTGGCACGCATGAAGTCAACGGTCGGCAGGTTACCCACTGTTCCGGTTAACACAACATACACCTGATTCTCCACCGCGCGGGCATGACTCGTATAACGCACACGGTAGAATCCATGACGATCGTCCGTGCAGGAAGGACAGAAAATCACGTCAGCGCCTTTGGCTTTCGCCATCCGTACAATTTCCGGGAATTCAATATCATAACAGGTCAGCATGGCAATACGGCCTTTATCGGTGTCGAACACCTCAAGTCCATCTCCGGGAGCCATATTCCATTCCTGTACTTCGGTTGGTGTAATGTGAATCTTGTCCTGACGCGCGATGCGACCATCCGGGTAGAACATGTGGGCTGTATTATACAACTTCCCTTCACGGCGAATGACGTGGGTTCCCCCGATGACGTGCATGCCGTACTTGGCAGCGAGTGACGTGAACAGTTGTTCATATTGTTCCGTAAAGTTTGGCAGATCCTCAATTGTCAGTGCATTGCCTTGTTTGTCCCCAATGGACATTAACTGCGTTGTGAAAAATTCCGGGAACAGGACAAATTCGGTTCCGTATTCACTCGCTGTCCGTATGTAATGCTCAGCCTGAGCGGCGAACTGCTCAAACGAGCTGATTGTGTGCAATTGGTATTGTACAGCGGATACCCGCAGTTTCATGTTCGTACACCTCCATCATGATTATGCTTCCATTGTAACAACGATCCGGGGTCAACAAAAGAGTATTTACACGGAGCATTACAATGACAGAACAACCTTCCGATCGCTTCCCTTACTCACCCAGCATCGACTGAGTGAATCCAATCCACTCTCTCGTGGCAAATGAAAGATAACGATCCTTCCGCCAGATCATGCCGAGCTGCCATGGAATCACCGGTTCCACCACGGGTATAATGCGCACGCGCATATGGTCTACCTCACGACAGATCGTCTCCGGCAGTAGAGCTACCCCCAAATTGGCAGCAACCATCGCGCTGAGCAGATCCCACTGGGAGCTCTCATATACCACACGGGGCTGGAACCCAGCATGCTGACAGGCCACAATAATCCGGTCATGCAATGCAAAATCCTCCCTAAACAGCACAAAGGCGTCGTTTTCCAGTTCATGCAATGCAACCGACTCTTTCCCCGCAAGTGGATGTGAAGGGTGTACAAGCAGGTTCAGCTTCTCTTTCACAAACACAAAATGATCCAACAGCTCATCCACGGTTGGCAGTACGGCAACGCCAATATCCAGTGCACCACTGATCACATCGGCCTCCACTTTTTTGGCACCATCCTCAAATAGTTGAATGGTCACCTGCGGGTAGGCTTTGTGAAATTCACCAATGATCATGGGGAAAAAGCTTGATCCTACCATCGGCGGCAGACCGATCCTCAGGTGGCCTTTCTTCAAATTCATCAGATCGTCCAATTCGGATGACAGACTGCGGAATGATTTTTCGATCTCAAGTGCCTGCCGAAAAAACACATGACCTGCATCGGTTAGTTCAACTTTCTTCCCATAACGGTCCAGTAAAGTGATACCCAATTCCTCTTCAAGACTCTTGACCGTCTTGCTGATCGTAGGCTGGGTGATATACAGGACTTCGGCGGCTTTAGTGAAGCTCTGCTGCCGGGCAACTTCCAGAAAATATTGCAAATGGCGGATATCCATCGGTTGATACTCACCTCTCATAGACAAATGGAATAGTAAACATTCTTAATATGCATTTTACTCATGAAAGAATGCCATGTAAAATTTGTGATATCAAATGAATCATTTTCATTTTCATAATAACTTAAACGATTACGTTGATTATACAAGGAGGGATTGAAGTGAAAAAATGGGGCCTTGGTATTGCACAGGTTGCGCTCTTAATGGTTTTTTCACTGCTCATGGACCTGCTGGCCCGTACTCTCCATCTTCCTGTACCAGGTTCAATACTCGGTATGGTTGTGTTATTCATTCTGCTTCAGACTCGTGTCGTGAAGTTGCGCTGGATTGAAGTTGGAGCTGCCTGGTTGCTCGGTGAACTACTGTTATTTTTTATCCCGTCAGCCGTTGGCATTATGAACTATATGCCCATGCTGGAGCATGACGGATTGCAAATTTTATTCATCGTACTACTTAGTACTTTCTTGGTCATGTCCTGCACAGGCCTGGTGGCTACACGAATCGCCAAACGAAAGGAGCGTCACACCGGATGATTGGATTCCTCTGCCTGTTGTTAACCGTCGGTATCTATTGGGTTACCAAACGAATGTATCGCAATCTGCCTAAAGTATATCTGTCTCCGTTGCTCATTACACCGCTTCTTGTTGTTGGCATATTGCTTGCAACCGGAACGGATTATGCCACGTATAGCAGTGGTGGCAAATGGCTGAGTCTGCTTCTTCAACCAGCCACGGTGGCTTTTGCCGTACCGCTCTATACCTTTTTCCATGTACTCAAAAAACATATTTCCGAGATTGTCTTCAGTGTCATGACCGGTTCGGTCGTTGCCGTACTTTCTTCTGCCCTGCTCGCCAAATGGTTGCGCCTGGATTCCGGTCTCATTCATAGTCTGATCCCAAGATCGATCACCACCCCAATTGCCATGAACGTATCCGCCACTATCGGTGGCATACCCGCAGTGACAGCTGTTTTTGTTATTATGACTGGTCTGCTCGGAGTAATTATGGGCCCTTCCATCGTCAAAATGCTGCGCATCGATGGGGAGATTGCACGAGGCACACTGTTTGGAACCGGTGCCCATGGCACAGGGACATCCAAGGCGTTTGAACTGAGTTCCCTGACCGGTACCATCTCCAGCATCTCCATGGTGCTCGCTGCATTGTTCACTTTAGCGGTTGCACCCGTGCTTTCTAAACTTATTTTCCCATAATGGATGGAATTATCCACTTTTTTGAAATATTATTGTTGTATTAAAGCCCTTTCTTCCTTACAATAAGGACAGGTTTTTAATTGTGAATATTGCGGGGGAGATGCGATGAAAAGAACCGGAATGAAGAGATCTCTGGACCGTCTTGGACGAATTGTCCTTCCCAAAGAAATGCGGGATACGATGGAAATCCATATCGGCGATCCGCTTGAGTTTTTCATTGAAGGAAAAGAGTTGATTTTAAGAAAGTACAAATCAACATTATGTATTTTTTGCGGTGATGTAGATACGGAAATGTATTTCAAAGAACAATTCATCTGCCGGACTTGTGCAATTCAATTAAAACACCCGGATGACTCTCCCAACTGGTTCGTACCTCAGAACAAACAGGCTCCTGCACCCGTGGAGCGTCCTGCTTCCAAATCCGCCCCAGTCTCATCTCCCGCTAGGGAAGAAGGGACCACAGCTGACAACCAAGAATACCCGGACCTGCGGCCAAAGACGGCACGTATGCTGCAACAGATGAAAGAAATTGTTGAACAGAATCCCGGTTTGGCTCAACAGCAAATTGCGGAAAAGCTTGGCATCAGCCAAGGACGCGTCTCTCAATTAAAAAAGTTACTATAATCAAAATGGCATTTGATCATTTATAGTCAGAAGACCTTCCGATCAGGAAGTCCCGCTGCAAGAGAACCCGTTGTTTTTCGTGGGTTCTTCTTTTTTTTATATTCATATTGTAATGGAAAGGAGTTCTATGGATAAAATTCTGTATTTATCACAATTCGACCTCATGTCCTCCTTATCCGAGGCAGACCTGATTGAAATGGATGGGATGACTTCTATTACGACCATACCTAAAAACAGACAGATCCAGACACCCGATACGTTTACAGAAGGTTTCTATTTTGTAAAACGGGGAAAGGTTCGTTTATATACATTAAATCCGGAGGGCAAGCAGTTCACTCTCGATATTTTGACGGAAGGTAACGTGTTTGGAGAAATGAACGGAATCTCACTCGGAACACGCGCCGTTTATATCGAAACGATGGAGGAGTGTGATATTTGCCTGATGAACAAACAACGTTTTGAACAGTTTCTGATTGAACATCCAGAATTTATGATGAGACTGATGAACGTACTAAGCGAGCGGATCAAACGAATGAGCGAGTTGACACAGACGCTTGCACTCGGAAACCTGCATGAAAAGGTGATACATAATCTCTTCCGGCTGGCTGAACAGATGGGATGCATCGAAGAAGATGAATACTGCCGGATTCAACTCGGGCTTACCCATCAGGAGATTGCCTGGATGGCAGGAGCCACACGGGAATCGGTTACGATTGTCATGCAAGACTTGGCAAAATCTGGCCGTATTCGTACCGGATTCAAATCAGTCTCCCTTCATCGTGACGAAATCGCTAACCTCCGGAAAATCACTGACCACTTGTAAGATGCCTTACATCCCTGTTCTCCAGCAAGTTGTACTGTATAACTCATGATGTTATACAACCAAGGAGGAGTATACCGTTGGATGCTAAACCAGATCTATTTATCCCTGAAGACATTTTTCTTCGCAAAGGTGCCCGTAAAGCAACGGAAATTCCTGAGCATATCCGCAATTGGCTACAAGCAGGACATATCGAATCGGTCAATCTGACCGAATGGCTGGCTGTAGATCATGTTTCTCTTTTTCAGAAGGTTACCCATGAATGGGGAATGGATGCCGAAACCAGAGCAATTACAGAGCAGTTAACACAGATGGATGAGCAGCGGATCATGAAAATCATCCCGGCCATAGCCATGCAATGGCTTGATCTGTTGAAACGTCCATCAGTCAATGAAAAAACGAATCTCTTTTGTTCCATTGCAGAGCATCGTTCAGACAGTGTTCGCTGCTGGGCGGCTTATATCATTGGGCTAGATTCCGGTCTGAACCTGACTGAAAAGTTGGAGCATATTCGGCCCTTTGCAGCAGATCATCACTTTGGTGTAAGAGAAATCGCCTGGATGGCTGTACGGGAGTCCATCTCTGCCGAATTATCCTTAGCCTTGCAGCAGTTAATCCCATGGAGCGTTGACCCTGATCCACTGATCCGTCGATTTGCCATAGAATCAATCAGACCTCGTGGCGTCTGGGCCAAGCATATTCAGGAGTTAAAAGAAAATCCGGCCATGGCCCTTCCCTTGCTTGACGCGGTAAAATCCGATGCCCATAAGTATGTACAGGATTCGGTAAGTAACTGGCTGAACGACGCCAGCAAGACCAATCCAGAGTGGGTGCGGCAGGTCTGTGCCACTTGGACGCAGCAGTCGGATACCCAACATACGCGGCGAATCGTTACACGTGCCACGCGAAGTCTTACATAAAAAAAGATGACCACCGCTTACTGGCAGTGGTCATCTTCTGCATAGGCATCCGCGTTTACATTCCTTTTGACAGGAATACCTTTTCCACGTTGAACAGCCCAATTACGTTCCCTCTTATCTTTAACTTACGCCTGAATCGCGTCCATCTGGCCTTCTTCTTCCGCTTCCAATCTGCGCATGCCCACAACCAAAACAATAATGTTAGCTACCAACAACACAGCCGGGAACGGAACAGCAGCGTATTGTGCATAGATCAGATGACTTCCCACGGCCCCAATCAGAATGAAGGTCAGTATGCCAGAAGCCAGGATGCGAGTCCGTGGAATCAGCAGTCCTACAGCACTAAGCAACTCCGCAGCGCCCAGCAGATACATCGTCCATGTAGGATAAGAGAAACTTTCGAATGTCTGAATCATCATGTCTGCCCCACTAATCTTGTTAAACCCCGTCATGACGAAGACACCTGCTAACACAACCAGAAAAACGTAACCCAAAATCTTGTTCATATGTAGATCCTCCTATAACAAATTATATGTTCCTACTATGTAATGATTATTTTTGCTGCACATTGTAAAAAAAGAATCTATGTAAAAGTTCCCAAAGGTCACTCTGTTTTCAACCGTTCAGCCCAGTTCAATTTTCAGAATAGTACGCGTTCATATTATACGTATTATTTATCACCAACTTACTTTTGTGAAGTTAGTATATAATAATAATATAATTTCTTCAAGTAATTTTTCACTGTATGATGTATAATACATACAAAAGGTATGTTACAGTATATTTTGTAGTAACCCTCATTTACTTGGATGTCCTATATTCTTAAAGCGGCAGAAATCATGTCCTTTCATATACAACTTTGAAGAAAATCATTATGAATCGAGGTGAACACGTTGAAGCTGAAAAAAGTAAAATCACCAAGTCCCTGTATGATCACTCAAGCCATAGACATCATAGGCAAGAAGTGGGTACTGTTAATCATGTACCAACTGTTGTCCGGACCCAAGCGGTTTACGGAGCTTGAAGCAGAGATGGCGATCAGTGGGCGACTTTTATCGGAGAGATTGAAGGAAATGGAGACGGAAGGTATCGTAACCCGACACATGTTTCCCGAGATACCTCCCCGTGTAGAGTATGAATTGACACCGAAAGGCAGAGCCATTGAACCTGTCATTGATCAGATCTACAGTTGGTCATCCGACTGGTTGAAACAGCAGAAATCCGAGTAGTTGAATTGCTACTTAATAATCTCTACTCAACACAAATACGCCTGAATCAGGCTGATCTGCGGATCATTCCCTGATTCAGGCGTATTTATATTACCTTCAACCTTTTAATGAGAGAGATGTTTTGAAGGCTGAAGCTGTACCGGCAGACCGGAATCTGCCGATGCCAGCGCCGCCGTCGTAATCTCCTGTGTACGGCAGGCATCCGCATAATCGGACAGAATTCGTGAACGGTCTCCCGTACGCAGGGCGTGAATGAACGCTTCATTCTCACGCTCGTATGGGTTATGTCCTGCCGGAATCTCCAGACCTGCCATCGCATGTTTTGCGGCACTTGGCAGAAGCAAACGTTCTGGCGTCCAATCCCACACACCTGCATCCGTGTAGAACTGGAGCCCTGCGCCGCCCTCTCCGTCTGGCAACAGACATGTATTGGCGATACTGGCAATCGCTCCACTTTCCAGCTTAAGCGTCACATTTGCCACATCGGCTACGGTCACATGTTCATGCTTCTCATGCATGCTTCGCTGAGCTGCTACAGCATATACCTCCGTAACTTCTCCTGCACAATACCGAAGCAAGTCTACAATATGTGTAGTCTGCTCTACGAATTGCCCTCCTGAACCGTCCTGACGCCGCCACCAGGCAACCCCTGGCATTCCGCCCATCCAGCGGCCAAGAGCCATGCCGACCGTCTGTTCTTTCATCGCTTGCCGCAGGACCTGCGCAGCCTCCTGATAACGGAAATGGTATCCTACAGAGGTTAACAATCCACTCTTTTGCACCTGATCCAACACCTGACGTGGAACGTCCATTCCAGTACTCAGCGGTTTCTCCACCAGGAATGGAATACCGCGGCGGATTAATTCGGACTCAATTGATCCGTGAGACATCGGAGGCACACAGATATACACCGCATCCAGCTTCTCACCATCCAGCATATGTTCAAGTTCCCCGTAACCAACAGCATCATAAACGAAGGCCATAGCCTCTGCCTTTTCGAGCGAAGTTCCACAGACACTCGCAACACGAACACCTTCCATCCGTGCGAGAATATCCGCGTGTACCATACTGAACCAGCCTGTTCCAATGATTCCGATCTGTAATGTCATGGATGTAGTCCCCTCTCTATGTTACACGCTTACATGTTCCATTCGACTCTCGATCTTGAAATCCTGCCTCAGATTTTGCCGGATGCTTCCAGCAACAGCTGATCCAGTTCCTGTGTATGTTTAACCTCTTCCTCTTCCGACCAGTCCAAACGACCTGCCATATACGAGATAACCGCTGCTTTATAGCGACGAACTTCATCAATACGGAAGAATAAATCACCTGTTCTTCGTACCAAAAAGTCAGATGGGGTTACAGCCATCTCTTCATCAATCGCGTAATGTAGCATAAGCAATAACTCCTGTGGCATGCCATGAAGCTCGGACTTGATGCGTGGATCGGGCATTCGCTCATACAGTGCCTCCACATTGGAACCATACGTGCGAACCAGCCGCTCCGCAGCAGGTCGGGCAAGCCCGAGAGCAACACCGTCCTTGATCTTGCGCTCCGCATACGATACAAATCCAGCCGATCCCCCTACATCACCGCCGGAGATGGGCATCTTCTTCGTTACACAAGGACCTATAGAATGCCCACTCTCCTGCTCCATCTGGCGTGCGACCAGATCAACAACCATCTCGGCCATTTTACGGTATCCAGTTAACTTGCCCCCGGCAATCGTAATCAGATTGGATTCGGATACCCAGACTTCATCTTTACGTGATATTTCGGAAGGATTCTTGCCTTCCTCATGAATTAGTGGACGTACACCCGCCCATCCGGATTCCACGTCCTCGGTACCAATGTGTACATCTGGAAACATGCCATTAACTGCATCAATCACATAATCGCGATCCGAGTCGGAAATTTGCGGGTGTGCAGGATCATCCTGATATACAGTGTCGGTTGTGCCTACATAGGTTTTTCCATCACGTGGGACAGCAAAGACCATTCGACCATCTGGTGTATCAAAATAGACGGCCTGTCTTAATGGGAATCGTTCACCATCAAAGACCAAATGAATGCCTTTGGTCATCTGCAGTGTTTTCCCATGGCGTGAACCGTCCAATTCCCGCAGACCGTCCACCCATGGACCGGAAGCGTTGATCACCTTGCTTGCTTTTAGCGTATAGATCTGCCCATCGATCTGATCCACGGCTTCAATACCTGTAATCTTGCCATTCTCCTTCAGGAAACCTTTCGCCTTAACGTAGTTCACTGCCTGTGCCCCACGTTTGACAGCTTCTTTCATAACCTCTATGGTGAGCCTGGCATCATCAGTCCGGTACTCCACATAGAGTCCACCACCCAACAACCCCTGTTTGCGTAACAGAGGTTCACTGTCTGATACCGCTCCGGCATTCAACATTTGGCGCCGTTCACTGCGCTTCACCCCGGCGAGCCGATCATACACCATCAGCCCAATGGATGTGCTGAAGCGGCCGAACGTGCCAGCCGTATAGATCGGTAACAACATCGGTTCCGGTGTTGTCACATGTGGCCCATTTTCATAGACTACAGCCCGCTCCCGTCCTACCTCAGCAACCATCTTCACTTCATATTGCTTCAAATAACGCAATCCGCCATGGACAAGTTTGGTCGAACGACTGGATGTACCTGCTGCAAAATCCTGCATTTCAACAAGCGCTGTCTTCAATCCACGCGAAGCCGCGTCCAATGCAATCCCTGCGCCTGTAATCCCACCACCAATAATTAATACGTCAAAATGTGCATTCGCCATGCTTTGCAAATATTCGGTCCGGTGTGCTGACGAGAACGTTTCTGTCATTCTTGAACCTCCTATTGATTTTCTCGATTTTTCCGTAAAAAAACAAAAAAAGGACCACGTCATTCGCTCAGCAATTGCTGAGCGGCACGTGGTCCCTCCCGATCTCCAGACATCATTTTTTAACTTGTGCCTTTATCCTATCACAGATTTTTGACGGCGTGAAGTCCTGAAATGACACATTATTCAAAAAAAATTCAAAAAGTTGTTCTGCCAAAGGATGGAATTTCAAATGAATCCACTAACCTTGTTTTTTTCCTTATAGTGGATATATATTTCACCTTCTCCAGGAAGAATAACCCTGTAAATCATGCATCATTTTCCACCAGTAAATATCATTTATAACATATGTTTAGTTAAAAAGTACAAATACCCACACCAAGAAATATTCATTTCATTTCTTTTATTTAAAAGCCATTGCTGCATTCACTGCACGCTTCCAGCCTGTATACAGTTCTGTTCGTTGTTGCTCAGCCATAACAGGCTGGAAGACACGCTCCGTATTTTCATGATCCGTCAATTCATCCGCACTCGTCCAATATCCTACCGCCAATCCTGCCAGATAAGCCGCACCCAATGCAGTCGTTTCATTCACCGTTGGGCGTTCGACAGGAATGCCCAGAATATCACTCTGGAACTGCATGAGGAAATCATTGGCCGCCGCTCCTCCATCCACACGCAGAGCATGCACGGGAATACCCGAGTCGGATTCCATTGCCTCCAGTACATCTTTGGTCTGATACGCCAATGCCTCAAGCGTAGCACGGATAAAGTGTTCCTTTGTCGTGCCTCGTGTCAGGCCAAACACCGCACCCTTAACCTCACTATCCCAATACGGACTGCCCAATCCCACAAATGCAGGTACCATATAAACGCCGTCTGTCGAAGGCACACGTGAGGCGTAATCCTCGCTATCTTTTGAAGAGCGAAGCATCCTTAATCCGTCACGCAGCCACTGAACCGCTGAACCTGCAACAAAAATGCTGCCTTCGAGCGCATATTCAACCTTGCCATTCATCCCCCAGGCAATCGTTGTAATCAGTCCGTGATTGGATTGTACCGGGTTCTCTCCCGTGTTCATAAGCATGAAACAACCGGTACCATATGTATTTTTCATACTACCCTTGGTGTAACAGCCCTGACCAAACATCGCTGCCTGTTGATCTCCTGCCGCTCCCGCAATCGGAATCCGATGACCGAAGAAATGATAGTCTGTTGTGTGTGCATACACCTCGGATGAACCTCGCACTTCTGGTAGCATAGCCTTGGGAATGTCGAGGATATCCAACAATTCGTCATCCCATTGCAGATCATAGATGTTATAGATCAGGGTACGTGAGGCATTGGATATATCCGTGACATGTGTACCCCCGCTCAGTTTCCAGATCAGCCAGCTATCAATCGTGCCAAACAGCAGTTCACCCTTCTCTGCCCGCTCCCGGGCACCAGGGACATGATCCAGAATCCACTTCACCTTTGTTCCCGAGAAGTAGGGATCGATCAGTAATCCTGTTTTACGGCGGAAAAGGTCCCCGAGACCCTGTGTCTTCAGTTCTTCACAGATATCTGCGGTCTGTCTGGATTGCCATACCACTGCATTATAGATGGGTCTGCCTGTTTCTTTGTCCCATACCACAACGGTCTCACGTTGATTCGTAATTCCAATTCCGGCAATCTGGACAGGCTTAATTCCGCTCTCTGCCAGACATGAAGCCATTACGGCAAGAATGGAACTCCAGATTTCGTTGGCATTCTGCTCTACCCAGCCCGGTTTGGGAAAATATTGAGGGAATTCCTGCTGTGCAATGTGCACAATCTCCCCGCCACGGTTAAATAGAATAGCTCGGGAGCTTGTTGTTCCCTGATCCAGAGCCAATATATATTTTTCCATACAGCCAACCTCCTGTTGTGGGTTCTTTTTAAGGTGTAAGCGATTTCTCGAAGTGTCGGATCAGATCTGCGTTGGATGTGGTCACTGCCGTAGCCCCGACGCCAAGCGCAAGTTCAACCTCTTCCGGTGAACGGATCAATCCCCCTGCAATAATGGGTATCCCTGTACGCACAGATACTTCCGCAATAATATGCGGAATGACGCCAGGTAATACTTCAATATAATCCGGTTGGGTTTTGGCCAGCAGCAGATAACTTTTCTCCAGTGCATGGGTATCGAGCAGAAAAATACGTTGAATCGCTGTAATGCCTTTCTGCTTTGCCTTCTGAATGACACTCGCTCGCGTAGAGATCAGTCCTGCCGGGCGAATGTGCTGACACAGATACTCTGCCGCATACTCATCATTCTTCAATCCTTGGACCAGATCTGCATGCAAAAGTATCTTTTTGTCGTACCGCCGAGCCTCGTCCATTACACTCTGAAGCTGTGCAATATGCGTTTCCAGCATCACCCCATAGGTATAAGGGCCTTCAATCATCGCTTCAAACTGCTTCATGCTCTTTGCAGCCGGCAATATACGTTGTCCCTCAAATGGCACCTTGGTTCCTCCCGCATTCATCAGATGACTATATTGTATAATCCGCACTGCGGGAACGGCAAGCCATTCCGTGAATCAGGAAAACCTGATCGCTACCCTATCATCCATAGCAAAAAGCCGCTGTTGTACTTCTCCATAACAGAGAGTACATCAACGGCTAGCCATCTATTCGTATACGTCTATAAATAATGATTAACCCTGCGCATGCGGAAGCAGCGTCTCTGCCCCAGCCCAACCATCACTTTCTGCCAAGTGACCGGAACGGTTCACTTTCGTTTGCAGATATTTCTCGTTGAAAGCAGAGCGATCTCCCCATAGTGGCACACGTCCGCCCACATTTAATCCCGCTTCCTGCAAAGCAGCCAGCTTCCGTGGATTGTTGGTGATCAATGTAACCGGTGCGGAGCGAAGTGTACGCAGCACAGCAATCGCATCGTCATAATTACGAGCATCGTCTGTGAATCCGAGTTGCAAGTTTGCATCTACCGTATCCAGACCTTCTTCTTGCAAAATGTACGCCATGGCTTTGCTGAACAGACCAATGCCACGTCCCTCATGGTTCGCAAGATAGAACAGTGCACCCGCTCCGTGAGCGGCGATCATTTTCATGGATTGCTCCAATTGGAAGCCGCAATCACAGCGTTTGCTGCCAAAGATGTCGCCTGTATGACAGATGCTATGCATCCGAATCAGCGCTTCTTGTGCTTCAGCAAAGTCACCATACACCAGAACACTGGATTGTTGACGCTCTGCCAGTTCAGCCTCAGCAAGGGATTCGATTAACTCGCCGCTCTCCATCGCTTTGTCTGACTTCATCCAGCTATACCACTGGAATGTCTTGGTCTCCCCATCGAGGTTAACCGGGAGTTTGATTGGCCCCACCAGGTATATGAACTCTTTTCCACTCGGAAAAGTCTGAATTTTGGGGGCAAGCAGTTGAATAATATGTGAATTGATCATTGTCGTTCCTCCTGTTTAGGCCAACTTGTCTGTTGATTGATTCGCATCCAGCATGAAATTGGATCACTTGGATGTTATATAGTACGTATCTATATTATTCTCATCATCATTAGTTACTTTATGTAAGTTAGTTTAGAATAAAAATTATAATGTGTCAAGTAACTTTTATTTTTAAAGTAACTACCCAATTTATGTTACGCAATCGACACAAATATGTGTTTCATTTCAGGAATATTGGGTATGAGTTTATAAACTGCTCATACACTAATGTTGTAGTCCAAAGCACTTCATGCCTCGAACTTAATGATGAGGGGGTAATACACATGATCCGCCGGAAAAGAACATGCTGGACAGCCATACTGATGGTCTGCGTCCTGCTCATAAGCGGATGCTCCATCTGGCCCGGACAAGACGATTCAGCGAGCAATAAAAAGGTAGCGCTTACATTGTGGTACTGGAATCGTTCCATCGACGATAAGTTGATTGCTAGGGCTAAGGAAAAGTTCCCCAATATCGAACTGACAGCTCAGAAAATCGGCGGTGATTTCAAAGCAAAACTCAAAACAACACTCGCTGCACGCTCAGGTGAACCAGACATTGTGGCATTGAACGACTGGATCATGGAGCTATTCCCCAGTGAGGACCGTTTCTATAATCTGTATGATCTCGGTGCAGGAGATATTGAAGACCAATATCTGCCGTGGAAATGGAAGCAAGGCGTTACGCCAAGCGGACAGATGATCGGTTTCCCGATGGATACGGGCCCAACAGCCCTCTTCTACCGAGAAGATCTGTTCAAGGAGGCCGGATTGCCATCTGATCCCGAAGACGTTACACGCCAGATCAACAGCTGGGATGCATATGCTGCTGCCGGAGAACAGCTCAAGGAAAAATTCGGAGGCAAGGTTTTTCTAACCGACAATATTGCAACCGTTTACAATCAAGTCATATCGCAGTCTGCGGAGCGTTATTTCCGGCCGGACGGGTCCTTTATCGGCATGGATTCCCCTATTGTGGGCAAGAGCTGGGATACGGCCGTTGCTTTCAAAGAGAAGGGACTGCTTGCCAATGCAGATGGCTGGACTCCAAGCTGGAACGCCGCGATGAATAATGGCGAAATCGCCTCTTTTGTAGGTGCTGTCTGGATGAAACAAGTTCTTCAGGAAGCCGCTCCGGACACCTCCGGGAAATGGCGGGTTGCTCGGGCACCGGGGGGAGATGGCAACAACGGAGGATCATTCCTGTCCATCCTAAAGTCGAGTGAACATCCTCAGGAAGCCTTCGAACTGGTTCGCTGGCTGCAAAGTCCCGAAAATCAACTGGAGCAATATCAGACATTGAACCTTTTCCCTTCTGCACCAGGTGTATTTGATGATCCTGCCATGAAAGAAAAAGAACCTTTCTTCGGTGGACAGGCGACAGGGCCTGTATTTGCCGAATCGGCACAGGATGTGCCGGATGCTTTCTTTGGCGAAAGATATCCATCCGTACACAACATTATCACCCGGCGGCTGAATGATGTCGCGAAGCAAAATGCCGATCCACAGCAGGTCTGGACAGATACAGTACACCGCGTCGAGCGGGAATTGCAGCGTTAACCTGAAGAACGTGTGGTTTCGTTATCCGCAAAGGAGGAATTCATATGGCTGTAACTGAACCTCGTCTTACTCCCGATCCCGGAAATGAAAGACCTGATCTGGATCGGCAGAAGTCACTATGGGCGAGAATGTGGGAGCATCGTGCACTTTATGTTGCGATATCGCCGTTTTATATTCTGTTTGCGGTATTTGGACTGTTCCCAATCGGATTCTCACTCTATCTGGCTTTTCATAAATGGGATGGCATCGGTGTCATGACGTTTAACGGACTCAACAATTTCAAATACATGCTGACCGATGCCGAGTTCTGGCAAGCCGTGGGTAACACGTTCATGATCTGGATCTATTCGACGATTCCGATGCTCTTCTTCGCCCTGATTATTGCCTTTTTGCTGCATGCACCATTTGTGAAGTTCCGTACCCTGTTTCGGGTCGGTTATTTTCTGCCAAACGTCACATCCATCGTGGCGGTAGCCATTATCTTCGGTGCTTTATTTGCCAACAATTATGGCTTTCTCAATTATCTGTTGCAGTCGGTCGGGCTACCTGTTGTGGAGTGGCTTAATGCACCATGGGGCATTAAAGTCGCAATCTCCTCCATGGTGGTCTGGCGCTGGACCGGATATAACGCCGTCATCTATCTGGCCGGACTTCAGAGTATTCCGCAGACGTTATACGAAGCGGCCAAGATTGACGGCGCCTCAGCGATACAGTCCTTTTTCCGAATTACAATTCCGATGCTGCGTCCTGTGATCCTGTTCACGGTCATTACGTCAACGATCGGCGGTATGCAGCTGTTCACCGAGCCACAAGTATTGGTAGGTAATGACGGTGGCGCAGGTGCAGCAGGCATGACGATTGTACTGTACCTCTACCGTGAATCCTTCATTAACAATTACTTCGGATATGGCGCTGCCGTTGGTTGGGGCATGTTCCTCATTATCGCCCTGTTCTCGATTGTGAACTGGAAGCTTGTTCAAGGCAAATCATCCTGATGTGATAAGGGGGAGCGCACATGGCGACCAAACACCTCAAATCGCTGGTGTTGTATACCGGTCTTATCGGGGGCATGCTCATATCCATGTTCCCGTTCTATTGGCTGATTGTAATGTCTACCCGGACAACGTCCGATATCTACAAGTTTCCACCCCAGCTCTGGTTCGGGGGCGAATTGTGGAATAATATTACGCGGGTGTTACAGCAGATTGACTTCTGGGGCGCCTTTCTGAATACGTTGTTTGTGTCGGCCCTCGTGACCATACTTGTACTGTTTTTTGACTCACTGGCGGGGTTTGCGTTTGCGAAGTTTGAATTTCCCGGCAAAAAGTGGCTCTTCATCTTGCTGCTCGCAACCATGATGGTACCTTCCCAGCTGTCGCTGGTGCCTTCCTTCGTACTCATGGCTACGTTCGGTTGGGTCGGTTCCTTCAAAGCTCTCATTATTCCGGGCATGGTGAACGCCTTCGGCATCTTCTGGATTCGCCAGTATGCAACAGAGTCCATTCCCAACGATCTGCTGGATGCGGGCCGCATCGACGGCTGTAATTTCTTCCGACTCTATTGGAACGTGGCGCTGCCAATCCTGCGACCTGCCTTTGCTTTCCTCGGCGCGTTCACCTTTATCGGCGTATGGAATGATTATCTGTGGCCTTTGATCGTCCTGACGGATGAACGCAAATATACGTTGCAGATTGCGTTGTCTCAATTAAACGGGTTGTATAACACAGACTATGCAATGGTTATCGCTGGTACGTTGCTTGCCGTCATTCCGCTCATCGTTATGTTCCTGTTCATCAGTCGCCAGTTTATTTCGGATATTGCCGCAGGGGCGGTGAAGGACTAAGATTGTGGCATTTTGATCCATCCCTCAAGTCTGATATTCTTATCTATAGATGAAATAACAGATGCCATATAAGTTGGATGAATAGCACCACGTGCACGAAGGGGACAGAAAGGGCCTGAAGAAATGGAGTTAAAAGCTTTCCAGAGGAAAGCTACTTCGAAAGCATATGCTTCGCATTTACGCGATCGGAAGGCTTTCTGTACCCGAAGTGTTAACGTGTAACAGCATTCATTTCACTTATATATTTAAGAAAGAGGGATGACAAAATGGCTTCTTCACCCTATATGATCGGCGTAGATATCGGCACGACCTCCACCAAGGCCGTCTTGTTCGAACAGAACGGAACCATTGTGGCTCAAGGCAGTGCCGACTATCCGCTATACACCCCCACACCTGCGATTGCGGAGCAGGATGCGGAAGATATTTTCAAAGCAGTCATCGAGTCCGTTAAACAGGCCACTTCCAAAGCGGGAGTGAAGCCAGAGGACATCCTGTTTGTATCCTTCAGTTCGGCCATGCACAGCATTCTGCCAGTCGATCAACACGGCAAACCGCTGATGCGGGCCATGACATGGGCAGATAATCGCAGTGCCGAGTGGACGGAAGTACTCAAATCCGAGATGAATGGTCACGAAATATACCTGAGAACAGGTACGCCGATTCATCCGATGTCCCCTCTCACCAAGATCATGTGGCTCACCCGGGATCAGCCTGAATTGTTCAGACAGACGCACAAATTCATATCCATGAAAGAATATGTTTTCTATAAATTATTTTCTGAATACGTCATTGATCACTCCATGGCCTCCGCAACCGGACTCATGAATCTGGAGAAACTCGACTGGGATGCTGAAGCGCTGCATGTAGCGGGCATTACGCCGGAACACTTGTCCCGATTGGTCCCAACCACACATGTGCTGAAACATGGGTTGCACCCGGAGTACGCCAAGGAAATGGGCATTGCGGTCACCACACCATTTGTCATCGGTGCAAGTGATGGTGTGCTCTCCAATCTGGGCGTGAACGCCATTGATCCGGGCGTCGTGGCCGTGACCATTGGTACCAGTGGAGCGATTCGTACAGTCGTAGATAAACCGGTGACCGATCCCAAAGGACGCTTCTTCTGTTATGCGCTCACGGAGGATGCCTGGGTCATTGGCGGACCGGTGAACAATGGCGGTGTTATTTTCCGCTGGATTCGGGACGAGTTTGCAGCTTCCGAGGTGGAGACTGCGAAACGACTTGGCATCGATCCATATGAAGTGCTCACTCGTGTCGCGGAAAATGTACCTCCGGGTTCGGAAGGTCTCTTGTTCCATCCGTATATGACAGGTGAGCGGGCTCCGCTCTGGAATCCCAATGCACGGGGTTCGTTTTTCGGCCTGACGCTGCATCATAAGAAAGAACATATGATTCGCGCCGCGCTCGAAGGTGTGTTGTTTAACCTGTACACGGTCATGCTGGCAATCGAAGAAAAGATTGGCCGTCCGAAAAAAATTCAGGCGACAGGCGGCTTCGCCCGCTCTGAGTTGTGGCGCCAGATGATGGCCGATATTTTCGATCAGGATGTCATCATCCCCGAAAGTATTGAAAGCTCCTGTCTCGGCGCAGCCGTACTGGGCTTGTACGCTCTTGGCCGCATCGATTCCCTGAGTGCCGTCTCCGGCATGATTGGATCAACACATCGGCACCAACCAGACCCGGACAGTGTCCGCGTGTACCGTGAACTGCTGCCGATCTTCATCCGCATCTCCCGCAAATTCGAAGAAGAGTATGCGGATATCGCTGCCTTTCAGAATAAGACGATGCAGGGGTAGGGAAGGCGTGGGACCGCATGCAGGATAACCGGAGAACGGGACGGTGTGAGGGCTAGAAGGTTAAAAGCCTAGGATGTTGCAACACGTTGGACGGTCAAAAGTTGAGCATGGAATAGCTAACGAATCGTAGACATCTTATATGAGGTTTATAGCATGTTTTCAAAATCTAACGAACCTGAGCCACCTTATATCGGCTTACATGGGCACAAAACTGCTCTAGAACCTAATATGTAGCCAATTAACGTGTCTGTGGTTCGTTAGAAATTTATTTTCTCCAAATATCCTCCAATAGCACGTCTCAGATTCGTTAGAATTGAAAGAACATCGTTTCCATGCAGCAAGACACCATCTCCTAAGCTGCGTCTGGCTAAGAATAAACTAAGGCTCTAGCGACTACGTCTTATGCACGTTCATGAGGACCGTCCGCCATGTTTAAAACAGGTGGGAGGGTCTTTTTCATGAACAGATTTTTATGTACAAATCTTCATGTACAGTTTTTGTGTACCAATTTACCTGTAGAAACTGTGCTAACAGAATGATGAAGCCCTCGTCCTCAGCGCCGTTCAAATCACCTAAATATGCGACCAAAAAAAGCCCCACAGCTTGAAAGACTGTAGAGCTTCGTTTCCTAACGTTTCATTATTACCATTTATACTCCGCTATTACTGATTATACTTGCTGAACGCATTCTGGTCGGCCTGTACATTCTCCAGATACACAATCTGTCCCGCATCATTTACACGTGCGATATCGATGCCTGCTTTGGCATATACCGTTCCGTCTGCCGCTTGTCCGCATACCGCCCAGTTCGTTTGGTAACTGCCGTCGGGCTGTTGCACCCACGCATCCCACATATGTTTTACATCCTTATTGTATTCGTAGAAAGCTTTCATAAAACCATCGAATCCTGTTCGGCTGGTGCCGTTAAGCACAATCTCCGCGTCCGGTGTAAACAGGGACAATAAGTCCTGCATGGCGCGCTCGTCTGTACGTGAAGCATCAAATAAACGGAAATAGTTGTTCAACAGTGTAGTGGTACTCATTTATATTCCTCCTAGAATAAAAAGCCGTTTTCCAATCTTTCAGTTCGAATATTTTCGAACTATTGAAAAGAAATGTATCATACTTCTTATACTGCCTGCAAGAAATATATAAGTTGAGACCGACTTTTACACTAACACGGAGAGTGCAGAACCAATCTGAAGAAGCGAAGCGTTCGCCTTTATCACCGGATTTTTCCCTTGGACCAAGGGAATAAAGAAAATCTGGGGATAAGAGCGATCGAAAGATGGTACTGCAATCGGAGTAAACAAGTGTAATAGTTACAAGTTCAACTTCTATAGTTCGAAATATTTCAAACATTGAAAGAGAAAGCCGAATATGCTAACGTCATAGATATGAGAACTCCAACGATACCTATGGCTTCGGAATTGAAGTTGACCACGGTCTGCAATGCATTGGGCGATCCAATCCGCATGAAAATTGCACACTGTCTGGCCAGTTCTGGCGAGAAAAACTGCTCCGCCTTCGAAGTTGACCATATTTCCAAATCCACGTTGTCCCATCACATCAAAATTTTACGTGAAGCTGGCGTGATCCAGCCACGCATTGAAGGTAAACAGCACTTTTATTCCCTACGAAAGGAAGAATTAAACGTACGTTTTCCAGGCCTCGTCGACATGATTCTGAATACAAACGAGGAATACGTAAATTAAAGTAAGCAGGTCTAAGATTGAAGAATCACAATGATCATAATCGCAATTCCCATAAAGGAGGCTAACCATATGGACAAAAAGGCGGCAAAGATACTGCTGAGCACCTTCTGGGGAGGTGGCGGCTGGAAAACAACCTCTCTACCCTTCTCTGGAGATGAATTTGAATATGCCAAAAGCAAAGGTGTTATGTTTGATCCACTCACGATCACGCATGACGAGATTGTCCAGCGTCTATACGACATGCATCAGGATGACTCGTTCAAGGAACGGGTGATTTCGGCCTTTCTACACAGTCTGTCCACCAAAAAAGTCTATCTGCGCAGCGCATTATCCAGCTGGGCTTTAACATCGAACGTGCCTTTACACACCTATGCGGAACGCCCTGCCCTTCACCCTAACACCAGTGCCTGTGGAGATTGTAACTTCCTGCGTTTGCAGTCAGACAAGGAATATTCCAACGTCGACTTAAACGTCCTTAATTTTGAACGGATTAAGTGGGGCGGCGTGCGTCACGGCTGGCTTATCTATTGCCTGATGGATCTGGAATTACTGCTTCAGGACAACGATGCGAAATATGAAGTAACCCCTGAAGACCAAGCCATCCTGGTCAACCTGCTTGAAGCAGCTCAGACGGAAGACCCCAAAGACAGTGCTCGCTCACTTGAGAAGAAGTGGAAGGATCTCTTCCCTTCCAGCAAACAGGAGCGGGATGCCCTGCTGGAAATCTGGGCGGCAGCCGGCATACTGGCTCCTGGAGATAAACCAAGAAAACGCAAAGGTGGTTCCAGTGATTTTGTCTTTGCAGCAACCTGGCAAGGTGATGATGGATATCATACAGAAGCCGTAAAACATTATTTCGGCTCCTATCTTCCTCACATGCAATAAAACCTGAACTTTTGCTCACCTTTGCGTACGTCTGGTTACAATAATGACATCGACAGATTTCCTGTTTAACTCGTATAATAAGGGGAAATTGGTAGATGGGAGTGAAACAAGCGAGTTTATGGTATACATACTGGCTTTTATAGTGTCTTTTGCTGTCGTGGTTCTGCTTATTCCACCGCTTGGTCGATTGGCTCACCGGCTCGATTTTGTGGACAAGCCTCGGGAAGATGTGGAGCGTAAGCTACACAGGCAACCTATCCCGCTCACGGCGAGTTACGCGATATTTACTGGATTTTTCCTGACATACATTGCTCTTACAAAAGAAATCACATGGGAAACAGCGGCTCTAGTCGCTGGTGGTATGCTTCTGCTAACGATTGGTACCGTCGACGACTGGTACAAAACAAAAGGCAAAGATTTTCCTGCCCTGCCCAAAATGCTCGTACAAGTCTCTGCGGCAGTACTCGTATTTGCTTCTGGCATTGCGTTCACCGGATTTGTGAATCCCTTCAACGCGGAATATGTCATGCTTCCGATCTGGCTGCAATTCATTCTCACGATCCTGTGGATCTTCGGGGTGACAACAGTCATCAACTTCTCGGACGGCATGGACGGACTGGCTGGCGGGTTATCGGCCATCTCGGCAATTACCCTGTTCATCGTGGCGCTTGCCAAAGGTCAAAGTGATTCCGCACTCATGTCGATCATTCTGGTCGGTGTAACGATTGGTTATCTGAAGTACAACAAAGCTCCTGCCAAAGTGTTCATGGGTGATGCAGGCGCTACGTTCCTTGGCTTCATTCTGGCGGTTATCGCTCTGGATGGTGCATTCAAACAAGCGACCATGTTGTCCATCTTCATTCCCATTCTGGCGCTGGGTGTACCGATCTTCGACAACATCTTTGTCGTTATCAAACGTTTCATTCAAGGTAAAGCGATCTATCAGGCCGATGCGAGTCAAGCTCATTATCGGTTGCTGCGTGCCGGATTGAATCAAAATCAGGTGGTGGGTGTGCTGTATCTAGTCAGCACATGTCTGTGTCTATCCTCCATTATTCTGATGTTAGTAGAGTTGTAAAACCAAAATAACGATGAAAATAATAGAAGCCACCTTCATTGCGTTGAGGGTGGCTTTCTTATGATGTTTTTTTTGGATCGCTTGCCTTTTTTCGTTTCAGTTAAAGCGGAGTGATTCTAACTTACGATTTAACAGCCCCTGCCATAGCACCTCCAACAATGAAACGTTGCAAAGCAACATACAGGACAACCAGTGGCAAGGTAACAATCAGAATGCCACACGCGAGCAGCGGCCAGTTGTTCATGTACTGTCCATAAAATGTAAAGAGTCCTTTGGTTACCGGCTGATAATTCGGATCAGATAAATAAATGGTCGGCCCGATAATATCGTTCCATACACCAATCGCGGTAAGAATAATACCTGTTGCCAGGATTGGTTTCATTAACGGAACAAGGATGGTGAACAGATACCTTGTATACCCGCACCCGTCCATGGCAGAGGCCTCATCCAGTTCACGCGATATTGATTTGATATAACCCACAAACATGAGAAAGGCAATGCCCGTACCTGTCGTCTTCAATAAGATGTACCCGATTTGGGTGTTGTAAAGACCCAGATTATTGATCAGGGAAAACTGCGGAATGAGCGGGTTGGGAAGGTACATGGAAATCAGAAAGAAAATATAAATGAGTGTGCTGAATTTAACATATCTGCGTGCGAGCGGGAATGCAGCAAATATAGATAAAATCAACGTCAGCAGGGTGGACATCCCTGTATAGAGCACACTGTTCCACATATACTGAGAGAAGTTCCCTTTGTTCCATGCTTCGGAAAAGTTCTCAAGCCGGATCCCTTCAGTAAGAGCTACAGGATCGAGCAGATACTCTGTCTGTGTCTTCATGGATACATTGAACAGATAGAATAGAGGGAAAACGTACAACGCAAGCATGAGCAGAACGATAACGTAGCTGACCATTCTGGACGTTTGGCTCTGTTTCATTACGCTTCCACCTCTCTTCTGCGAAGGTAAAATAAAGCGACCATCGATATGGTAAATACAAAGAGGAACTGAATCATCGCGACAGCAGAAGCCAAACCGTAATCAGCCGTTCCTGTGCCAAATGCCGTAGCATAAACATCAAATGCAAGCGTCGTTGTATTGAACTTGCCGCCTGTAAGTACATAGATAATATCAAAGGTTTGCAATGCCCCTATGATAGACAAGAGCATGTTAACCGTGAATGCAGGAGCAATCATGGGGAATGTAATGTTTGTAAATGCTTTCCACCCCGAAGCACCATCCATGTAACCCGCCTCATACAGATCGCTCGGAATAGACTGCAGACCTGCAAGAAAAATCGTCATGGAGTAACCCATGTACATCCAGATCTGAACAAAAATAATCAGTTCGAAGGCGATATTATAATCGCCAAAAAAGTTGGAACTGGTACCCAAGAAATTCAGAAAGGACTGGGCTGGTCCGCCCAGCGGATTTGCAACGAGTTGCCAAATGAGTCCAGACACAGTAACCCCCAGCACCACTGGCAAAAAGAATACCGCGCGATAAAATTTATCGCCTCTAAGCTTTTTATTGATCAAAATCGCTATAAACAAACCCACTGCATTTTGTATGATCACAACAGCAAACGCAAAGTATAAGGATCGCCCAATAGCATCCATTCGGTCTCCAGCATTGGATGCACCAAAAAATGTTTTATAGTTTTCAAAGCCGATAAAGCTCCATTCCTGGCCCCGAACACCAGTAGCATCTGTAAACGAAAACAGTATCGTCACAAGTGATGGACCGAAGCCAAACACGACATAAAGTAACAACGGAATGCTCAAATACAGATAAGGAATAAGTCTTGCCTTACCTTTCCCAAACGGATACATCATCCTCACACCTTTCATGGGGTAAAACTAAGACATAAGAAAACCGGAATAACAGCCTTGTCTGGCCTGAAGGCTCAGACCCGAGCGCTATTCCGGCGCATGCGGCCAACTTGTGCCATGAATATGAATGATTATGAATTACTTTGGAGCAGCAGCATCCCAGTCCGCTTGGGATTTACCCGCAAGCTCTTCCGGTGTTGCAATCGGTCCGGCTGGCTTGAGCATCTCTGCGTGAACGCTGGCCTCAGAAATGTACTGTCCTACATTCTGACGGTTAATGAACAACTGATCCCAAGAAAGTTTAAAGTCCTCCAGGTAAGGCTGAATGCCTTGGATAAACTCACTTGTCATCTCCACATCAGGCTGTGTAGGCAGGAAGCCGGCTGCATTCACAAATTCCGTGTAGTTCTCTTTCTCCGATAACATATCAAGCCATTTCATTGCGTAATCCTTGTTCGGTGAGTTATCCACCACCATCCAAGTCATATCGTATTTACCCGCCAGATTTTTGTTCTTGGCTGCATCATTGCTACCTGGAATTGGGAAATATCCAAACTTCAGATCAGGGTTGGCCGTTTGAATTGTTGTTGCATCCCAAGTGCCGTCAGCAATCATAGCCACCTTGCCTGTAGCGAACAAACTGGGCAATGTTCCGTAGTCAATACCCATGAAACCAGGCATTGCATTGTTCATCAGATCCTGAGATTTCTGCAAGACTTCAAGTTGAACCGGATCCGTCAGCTTGGTTTCACCAGTCCATAGACCTTTGATATAAGCAAGCTGATCTTCATGAATAGAGGCCTGAAGCCCTTGCACCGCAAGACCTATTGGCCATACATCTTTACCCGCCAGACCCAGCGCTTCGACACCATTGTCTTTGAACACTTTGATAACATGTTGCAATTCATCCCAGGTTGTAGGGATTTCCAGATTATATTTTGCGAAGAGTTCCTTATTGTAGAACAGTCCTGTGAATGCCACCTTGCCCATGTTTACACCGTACACCTTATCGTTATACGTCATTGCGTTCTGTACATCCGCTTCATTGTAGTTTTTGATAAAAGATTGATCAGACAGATCACCGATTAACCCGGCATCGATCCATTGCTTCCACATCGGATCAGCAGCACCACTGGACCATTCCTGCGGAGCGCCTACAAAGCTTGATTTGAGTGGAATGATATCTACGTCCCCATTACTTCCGGCGTTCATCCGTGTTTGCATCAACTGATCGTATGTCGCGTCTGCCGGAACCGTAGTATATTCCACCTTTACGTCCGGATATTTCGCTTCAAATTTCGTATTAAACTCTTTGATGTAGTTGTTAATATTCTCTTGCTGCCAGTGAATGATCTTCAAGGTAACTTTTTTGCTGCTGTCTGTAGCCTGAGTTCCTTCTGATTCCGAAGAGCTGTTACTACAAGCGGCGAGCACACATAATAAAGCGGTTACAAGTACAATGGTTAAAGTCATTTTCTTCATTTTCGTTGTCCCCCATATTTTTGAATTAAATCTACGAAATCAGTTTCGTTAATTCCACCCTTATTATGACTTCAGATCTTTATTTTGTAAATAGTCATTTTGTTTTTTTGATTTCCATGCTTTAACACGCTTGATAAAAGCTTTATTTATTGCTGTATACGTTGAAATCAAGGTACCCTTTACGATAGTCACGAAAGTTACGAAACACAGCACATGACATAATTTCATTTAAGCCCCAGACAACCCGGCATTCCTTTAAATGGACTCAAAATCTGTAAAATAATTAAGATTACGAGCTAAAATTCGTCCTTATTTTCGCGACAAACCTCCTTGATCACTTCAAACCTATGGATGCATATCATTTCAAGTGTAAAACCCTCTCTCTGCTGTTGACTCTCCGGTCTATGTAGCATAGAATACTTGCAAGAAAGCGAAAAAACCGATACAGCCCCAGTTTACGAAACCAGTTTAGGAATCCGAGGGATGTTTATGAATATCAAAACGATAGCGAGTTTAGCCGGCGTGTCTGTAGCCACGGTGTCCAAGATTATCAATAACTATCCAGATATTAGCGAGGAAACGCGCCAGCGTGTGCTTAAAATTATGGAAGAGACAGGCTATCGTCCATCTTCTTCAGCCAAAACACTGGCAACCAAAAAATCCAGCCTCGTTGGCGTTGTGTTTGCAGGGAAGCTGAACGTGGATTTCAGCCACCCTTTCTTCGTACAGGTTATCAATGCGTTTAAGAAACAAATTGGCTTGCTTGGATACGATCTACTCTTCTTCTCGAATGAGAAGTTTCTGGATCAGGGTGAGGACTACTTGGCGAGATCCAAGTATTTTCAAGTGGATGGCTGTATTATTATTGCGGGGGATGAGGTCGAGAGCAGCATATTCGACCTGGATGCCAGCCCGATTCCTTGTATCGGAATAGATATCGAGCTAACAGGACAAAGCTCCTGTTACATCATGTCCGATAACGATAAGATCTCAACCAAAGTTGTAGAACAATTTTATATGAACGGTTATCGAGATGTTGGTTTTATCGGGCTGGAGCGCGCCTCTCTTGTGATGCAACAGAGAGAGATGGCTTTCAAACGTTCACTAAATCAGTTTAGTCTTGATGAAAAACCCGAGTGGGTTGTATACAGCAAAGATTATGCTGCAGCGGATGGATACGAAGCGGCCAAGAAAATGCTCGCCTGCAAGACTCTGCCACGTGCCGTGTTTGCAGCCACAGATCTACTTGCCTTTGGAGCTATTCGCGCCTTTAAGGAAGTGGGGTTACGCATTCCAGAAGATATAGCTGTGGCAGGTTGTGACGACATCGAAGCCTGCCGTTATACCGATCCACCGCTAACAACCGTCAAGCAGGATACCGACAAAATTGGACGCCTTGCTGCCATGATTCTGTTTGATCTGATGAACAAACAAATGGATAATCGTTGCATTAAAGTTGAGCCGGAACTGGTTGTGCGTCAATCCTGTGGCACAGCCATGCTGCTGGCACAGGAAATCTGAGCGTTAAGTCCTTAGGACTGGCTGCTGCAGATCAATTCACATCATAGACATAGCGATTTTTCATAAAACTCCACATCAAGAAACGAAAAGGGGATGTCCCATAAGTCATGAATATGACAGGGGACATCCCTTGTTTGTGTTATTTGTTTTAATGTACCTGAGACACGCTATCCGCTCCCATTTGCCGAGAAAGTTCCTGCTATCTGGAAGCGGCAGTAGGCAGCTTGCCCTCTACTGTCTGCAAGTCAGACCATCCGGGTCGATCAAGTTCAATGAGACGGCGGTATCGCTCTTCCCCAGCCAGCAATTGTTCGTGAGAACCCTGCATGGCAATCTTTCCATTTTCCATAAAAATAAGTTCGTCCATCTGTTCCGCACCAATCAGGTGATGGGTGACCCAGATCATCGTTTTGCCTTGCAAGCTGTCCAGAATGGTGCGCATCAACTCTCGTTCCGTCACCGGATCAAGCCCTACGGTTGGTTCATCCAATATAATAACAGGTGTCTCCCGAAGCAGTACCCGGGCCAGTGCAATTCGTTGCCTTTCCCCACCGGAGAAACGCAGACCTGTCTCCAGCATTGGCGTATCATATCCCTGCGGCAAGGATTCGATCAGACCGGATAACCCTACTTGGGCGGCTACCTGACGAATCTCCTCATCCGTTGCATGTGGACGACCAATCCGCAAATTATTGGCTACCGTGGTGTCGAACAGGTGTGGACTCTGATTCAGCACTGCGATGACATCAGTGACACTCTCACCCAAGGTCTGCACAGGCATATTATTGATCAGAACTTTCCCCGCAGACGGAAGTAATGCCCCCTGAATCAGCTTCAACAAGGTTGATTTGCCACCGCCGCTTCGTCCAAGAATGGCTAATCGTTTGCCTTGTGGCAGATGAAGAGATACATCCTGTACGGCGTAGGAATCATCCGCTGTATAACGGTAACTTACGCGATTAATCTCGATGTCTGCTCTGAGTTTGGGTGGAATGCGAAGACGAATTCGTCTGTCCGGGATAACCTTCGCAGCTGGCAAGGACTCCGATGTCTGTCCGGCCATCACGTTGCCGTTTTTTACTACAGAGATCGATTCGCCCGTTCCATCCGCATCACCAACTCCATTCTGCAACGGAAGATACCCTTTCCCTTCGAGCTGTTTCAAGCGATCCAGTGATTCTCGATACTGGGGAAGATGCTCCACCGCATCCCCTACAGGCAGAATTGATTCCGTGAGCGGAAATAATACCAATACAAAAGCAGCAATCATCACGGCAGGCAATTGCCCGATAGAAGCGGCATTTCCGGCCCATAACGTAACCGATACCACCAGCAGGCCAATGACAGACTGAGCCATCAGATCACGCCAGCGTGTCCAGCGCCGCAACTTGCGACGAATCGCGTCGACCTGTTCTTCCGCTTCTTCCTGCTGCTGAACAAATTCGGCCGCTCGTCCACTTGCAAGCCAATCTCCCAGTCCAAGTACACCGTCGGTCAGACGGGTATACAACCTGCTGTTTTCCTTTTTCAGCCGTACACGCCATTTCCACGTCACTTTCAGGGAGATCGCAGGTAACACGGCAACGAGAAATAACATATACAAGCCCATCCACACCGCAAATCCCAGATCAACACTGCCAAAGGCAATCACAGCCCCACCGTACATTACAAGTGCGGTAACGGCGGGAAAAACAGTACGCAGATAAATATCCTGTAACCGCTCCACATCATCGGCGAGTGCTCCAAGTACATCCCCGGTCTGCATACGAGAACGCAGGAACAAGGCCTGTGGCTCCAGAATGCGATATAATTTCACCCGTTGATCGGCCAACACCCGCAGTACGGCATCATGTCCTGCCAATCGCTCGATATATCGAAACACGGCGCGGAATATCCCAAATGCACGTACACCAACAATAGGTACATACACCATCAAAATATTTTCAGGACGCAGCGCAGACTTGGAGATCAGAAATCCGGAGGTAAACAGCAGCAGTACCGCACACAGTGTAGCGCATGTACCTAGCGCAATGACTGCGATGAATCTCCAGCGGTACTGTGCCACATACGGAGCAATCCAGCTATTTTTTTCTTTTCCGTTACGGACGTTCTCCATATGTTCATATCCGGACTTCATTTTATATCGCCTCCATCTGGGCCTGAATCATCTGATAATATACACCTTGTCGTGCCAGCAATTCCTGATGTGTTCCCGTCTCTGCCACTGTGCCGCCATCCATGACAATAATTCGATCCATATGTGGCATCCAATGCAGACGATGGGTAGCCAAAAATACAAGTTTTCCTTCAAACAGCGGCAACATCGTCTGCTTCAGTTCATACTCTGTTTCCACATCCAGATGTGCTGTCGGTTCATCAAGCAACAGAATGTTGCGTTTACTAAGCAAGGCTCTTGCCAGCGCTACCCGTTGCTCCTGCCCACCACTGAGTTGTCTGCCGCCAGCCCCAATGAGCTCATGCAGCCCACCGGATAATGAGGTCAGAAGCTTGGTTAATCCAGCTGCGCTAATGGCCTTGGCCACTTCCGCATCCGAAGCCTCCGGCATATAGAAACGAACGTTATCGGCCAGGCTTCCACTGAAAATATACGGATGCTGTGGGATAGCTGCCGTCTGTCTTTGCCAAGATTCGAGCATATCTGGTGTAACCGGCTGGCCGTTAGCCAGTACTTGACCTGAAGAAGGCAGCTGAAATCCAGCCAATACGTCAATCAACGTGGACTTTCCTGCTCCGCTGGCACCAATAACACCAATTTTGCCAAGACCCGTGATCTGAAATGTGACATCCTTTAGCGAATAAGGACCTTCATCATCATGCCGTACCTGTACATCCGTTAGTGCTAGTCTGCTACTCTCATTCCAAGAGAACACTGAGGAAGAGGAAGAAACAAGCTCAGGAGTAGTAGAAACAGAAGCAGAATCAGGAGCAAGATGCCCCGCAGCCATTTTATCATTCAACACGACACGTATGGTCGAAGTAGCGGCTTTCCTTTTACCCAAAGACAATGATGCATATCCCGTCCCATCCTCTGCCATGTCCGCATGCGCAACAACATTTGCATAGGCTTCTTTTTGTTTCTGTTCAGCAGCTTTCCCCCGTTCAATCACTTGGTTGATAGCCGCTCCAGCTTCCTTACCGTCCAATGTGGCATGATAATCAGCGCCGAGCATACGTACAGGCAGGAAATATTCGGGTGCCAAGATCAGTACCGTCAGCGCAGGGCCAAGTAGCATATGCCCTTCTGTCAGACGTAATCCCAGACCAACTGCTACGGAAGCAACGGACAACATCGTAAAGAAATCGAGTGCAAACGAAGAAAGAAAAGCCATGCGCAGAGTAGACATCGTTGCTTTCCGATACCGCTGACTGACCCGCAAAATGGACCCTTCATGTGTTTTGCTCTGTCCCAATGTTTTTAGCGTTTCTAGTCCACGCAAGGTATCAACAAAATGGTTAGCGAGTGCTTTGTAAGATCTGAATTGTCCGTCTATCTTACGCTGAGCTGCGAGGCCAATCAGAATCATGAACACGATCAGAATCGGGAGTGTCAGCATCAGAATAACCCCGGACATCAGATCCAGCTTGAACACATACAGCAGAATGACGATAGGTGTGAATCCTATGCCCAGCATGCGAGGAATGAATAGTTCAAGATACGTCTTGTATTGAGCTGTCCCCTCACGTGCCAGCGTGACCAGATGGCCTGTGCCCTCCGTCTTCGCATAACGCGGTCCAAGTCTGAACCACTGCTCCACCATCTTTCTGCGCAGATCGGTCCCTGTCCTCTCCGCATATCGCGAAGTCACGAGTTGTAACCAGAAGGATAGGGCGTAGCGGGCGGCAAAAGCAGCCAGGAACAGCAGCAGTACAGGGTACTGCTCCGTTACGGATGAACCTTCAAACAATGCCGTGATGGCCTGTGCCAGCCATTTGGCTTGCATAATGATCGTCATCGCCTGTAGCAGCACCAGCGCTGAGGCCAGCGCAAGTACCGGCCGGATGCCCGGCAGCTTCATCAGCCCCCGTCCCATATCAGTACTCCAGGTGGTGCTGCTCGTTCAGACGTTTGCGGAAGATATAATAGCTCCAGATCTGATAACCGAGAACAAACGGCAGCAAAGTGCAAGCTACAATGGTCATTACTTTCAATGAATAAGCACCAGATGCAGCATTGTATACAGTCAGGTCATATGCCGCCCCAAAGGAACTCACCATCACTCTTGGGAAAAGTCCGATAAAGACCGAGGCAAAGGCAATTGCAATCACTGCCCCTGTCATACCAAAAGCCCAGCCTTCACGCTTCTGACGAACAAAGTATGCCGCAAGTGCAAGCGAAACTGCGCCAAGTACAACCATGATCCAAAGAGCCCAGCCGCGTACGGCGAACACATCGGTCATGAAATACGTCATTAACGCGTAAACAGCGAGCAGTGCAGCCAGCGGCAGCATCAATTTTTGCGCTGTCTTCAAGGCACGCTCTCTGAGATCACCTACTGTTCGTAGTGATGCAAACAGCAATCCATGAACCAGACACAGTAGCGTTACGCTCAAGCCGCCAATCACGGTGTACGGATTAACAATATCGAGGAATCCTGCACGCAATTGCATCTCCCCATCAATGGGCAGACCTTTCATCAATGTGGCAAAGACCACGCCGAACAGGAAAGGCAAGAGCGCGCTGGAGACAACAATGATGATGTCCCATGTTTTGCGCCAGCGTTGCTGTTTCATTTTACTGCGGAATTCGAAAGCAACTCCGCGGCCAATCAAGGCAAGCAACACCACCACAAGTGGCAGGTAAAAACCACTGAACAACGTGGCATACCAGTGCGGGAAGGCAGCAAACATTGCTCCCCCCGCCGTAATCAGCCATACTTCATTACCATCCCAGAACGGACCGATCGAGTTGATCAGAGTCCGACGTTCACGGTCTGTTTTGGCGATAATGCCTGTAGACATCCCCACACCAAAATCAAAACCTTCCAAAAAGAAGAAACCAACAAACAATACGGCAATCAGCAAAAACCACAACTCACTTAGTGACAACGGAATAACCTCCATCCACGCCGAACGGATCGGCCGATTCATCGTGATCTTCTGGCTTCTCGACCGCAAACGGTCCTGCTTTGATCTCACGTACGAACAGGTATACCATCACGATTCCGAGAACCGTATACGCAGCGGTAAAAGCGATGGTCGAGAACAGGATCGTTCCTGCGGATACGTTCGGCGAGACCCCGGCTTCGGTTGTCATATAGCCAAATACTGTCCATGGCTGTCTTCCTACCTCGGTCATAATCCAACCTGACGTATTGGCGATAAACGGCAGGGAGATGGCGAACACCATCAGACGCATAAACCACTTTCCAGCGACCTCCAGCTTCTTACGCATGGCTAGGAACGTACCGTATAGCGCCAATGCAATCATTAAACCACCCGCTGCGATCATAATGCGGAAACTCCAGAATGTTGTCCGTACCGGCGGGATGTAGTCCCCCGGTCCATACGTCTGTTCATACTCAGCTTGAAGCTCCTTCATACCTTTGACACTACCGGAGAACTTGCTGTAGGACAGATAACTGAGCAATCCAGGGATTTTGATCTCACCCGTACTCTCCTGTTTATCTGGGTCAATAAAAGCGACCACCGTCCATGGCGCCGGATCTTCTGTCGTTGTCCATGTGCCCTCACTGGCTGCCATCTTCATCGGCTGTGTCTCCACCAGATATTGCGCCTGGAAGTGACCCGAGAATGCGACGCCGAATGAAGAAACAAGAGCGATAATGATCGCAATATTAAACGATTTGCGGAAGATCTCCACATCCTGCTTTTTCATCAATTTGTAGGCACTGATCCCGGTTACGACGAAGGCCCCTGTCATCAATGCCCCAAAGACTGTATGTGGGAACTCAACGAGAAGCTGACCATTTGTGATGAGTGCAAAAAAATCATTCATCTCGGCTCGGCCGTTGTTAATCTCAAACCCAACAGGATGTTGCATAAATGAATTGGCTGCCAGAATCCACAGCGCGGACAGGAATGTGCCGACAAACACCAGCCAGATGCAGGCCAGATGCACTCTTTTGGACAAACGATCCCATCCAAATATCCACAATCCAATAAATGTAGACTCCATAAAAAACGCCAGTAGCGCTTCAATAGCCAGTGGCGCACCGAACACGTCCCCGACAAATCGGGAGTACTCGGACCAGTTCATACCAAACTGGAACTCTTGCAGAATACCTGTGACTACCCCGACGGCAAAGTTAATCAGGAACAGTTTGCCCCAGAACTTCGCCATCGTTTTGTAGATCTCCTTACCCTTAACAACGTACAACGTCTCCATGATTGCAACCAACAGTACAAGACCGATGGATAGCGGGACAAAAAAGAAATGGAAAATCGTTGTAAGTGCATATTGGATACGCGATAACATAATCGGATCCATACCGTTACCCCTTCTTTCTGTTCACTTCGCAGTATGCGTATTTGGCATTGAAGCTGCACCTTCGCTGTCTGTCCGCCAAATACGTTGATGAACGTATTGTGCCAGATTACCTATTTTATACATGTGAGAATTATCACAATCTTCGTCTCTAGAGCAAAAAAAAGTGATCCTGGTCACACAAAAGATAAAATTCAGCCTATTATCACAGCTTGCCAACTGCATCTATTCATGGAAGATACTCATGTTTGGGACGGAATGCCCATATGTTAGTCTCAGGCATATCATGCGAAGTACCGTGAGGGCTTTACATATGAAGTGAAAGCATGAAGCACATGCAGAGCGAAGACGCTCCATATTACAGTCAAGGTGAGGTGAACTATTCATGGAAAAACCTGCACCACTACCAGGTGAAGACGCCGAAGCCAGCCTGGATAAGGCCAGTACAACACAGCCCCCTGTCCGGTATGTTCTCTTCCCTCGCAAAGGAGGCTGGTCATCCTTTCCCTATCCCGATATTGCTGCACTGCTGTCGATCGAGGGAGAGGTCTACTATGTCAGCAGCCTGACGCAAACAGAAGATGTACCTCCGGTCATTACCGCCATCTCCCTCCCTGAGGCTGAGCAGCTATTGCTGGAACCTCGCACCGTAGCCGTGGTCGCCCATCCCTACTGGCTAATAGCTACGGCTTCGCTGGAGCCTGAGCTATGTATTGCCCTGCTCCCTGAGCCTGCTGGAAACGAAGCAGAATCTCCGTTATGGGAGAGCAGTATTTCCAAACTCGTCGGCATCGCCGATCTGGTCGGCACATCCTCCGAAACACGTTATATGAAGCTGTTATTCCAAGGCGTACGTGCCATCTGGCTGGGCGGCGAAGACCCTGCACCTGCGGGGACGATGCAAAAGGATGATCTCGAAGTCCCCCTCCGGGACTACGAACTGCTCTTCCTGCATGCGCTGCGGCAGATCCTGTCAGGCACTCCAGATAGCGTCACACTGCTTCAATGCAGTGTACGTGCCGACTTCTACCGTCAGCTCCGTGCCAAAGCAGGTGCACATGAGACGATATCCTTTTTGCTGGCAGCCTATGAGTACTTGCTTGAAGATCCGCGGGCCGTGCATTCGTTGCAAGAGGCCTTCACCCATGCGGTCATGAATGGTCGCAGTGATTGTGTGGTCTCCCATTATCGATTCCTGTCTGCCATCCATGCCCGGGCTGGACAGTTGGAGGACGCCCTGCGGGTATATGGAATTAGTGCAGCAGACGAACAAGAACGGCATCATTATGAACAGCTCTGTCGCTGGTTTGAGGCAGGAGAAGATCAACTTGTACGAGCGGAATTACTGCGTATGAACGATGACTACGGAACCGCGCTGCGCATCCTGGACGAACTTGGCGGAGAAACGGCGCGACATTGGAAATTCCGCATTTACCAGGAGACTGGACGTGTGGAAGAAGCACTAGCTCTGGTGCATGCAGTCGATATTCAGGATGATGCCAGTCGCCGGGATTATCAGCAATTATCCGGCAGTGCGCTGGCACTGCGAGGGGAACGACACGGGGCAGTCCGACATTTCCTTGAGACAGCACTGGAGGATGAAGATGCGCTGGCCCGGATTGTGGAGCTGGAGCTGTTGGATCATGCTGTACAGCAATTGCTTGGGGAGGTGCCATGATGCTGGACCCGAAGAAGCGTAGACAACAGTTGAATGGGCCAATGGTGCACAGGGATATCCGAACCGAAACCACTTACACGCCAACCGAAACAGTCGATCGAACACATACAGATGCATTGGAAAATGGAGATCACACCCCGGATCATGCACAACCAACGCAGGACATCCGAAGCCAAGTGCATCACTGGAATGATTCACAAGGTCAGGCAGAACAGAATGCTGCTGTAACACAAGAGGAAACAAGTGTATTCAAAGAACCCTTTTCCATTCGTCGGGTTCGCAAAAGCAAAGGCAACAAGCTGACCGCCATGCTCCAGGTTCGCAATGAACGTGGCCGATACCTTGAAGAAGTATTGCATGATCTGAGTGAATTCGTGGATGAGATCGTCATTGTGGACGATGCCAGCACAGACGGAACACCGGACATATGCAAAGCCTATCCAAAGGTGGTCCGTCTGGAGGTATTGGAGAAACCACTGTTCGCGGAGGAATGGCGGCTTCGCAACACCTTATGGCAAGCGGCTGCGGGAACATGTCCCGACTGGTTGCTCTCAGTTGATGCGGATGAGCTGTACAGCTCAGAGGCCAAGAAAGCCATACGCACTCTGATTAATCAGGAGTATGCGGACTGGTTTGCATTCCGATTCTACGATATGTGGGGTGGCCGGACCCACTACCGGGAAGATGATCTCTGGTGTCTGCATAAACGGCATACTGCTTCACTTGTACGGTATATGCCTGGATATCCTTATTTTTATCCACAACAGAATCATCATGTTCCCCGCCTTCCCTTGTCCTGCACGGTATTGCCTGGGGTCAGCACGGAATTGAAGGTTCAGCATCTCGGATGGGCAGGCAGCCTGGAGGATCGGGTTCGTAAATATTTGCGTTACAAGCGCATTGATCCTAGCGGTGAGTGGGGCAATCTTGCACATTACGAGTCTATTCTCGATCCGGAACCTCGGCTGATTCCCTGGAAGGAGGGACCGTGAGATGGGCGTGGTGAGTATTCTGACGCATAGTTTCACCGACGGGTACAACCGGGAATTCGGCCGGGTATTTGGTGGTGGACTGGAACGCTACATTCTGGATCTGTGCAGTGTCATCCGAGGGCTCGGACATATTCCCGAAGTTCATCAGCTCTCTTATTTTGAAGCATTCCAGACTCGGACGGAGCAGATTGACGTATTTGGTTATTCGTACGACATGGATAATGTACCGGAAGCCTTTGAGCGGATGGCAGCCGCAGCGCGCGGCCCAGTGATCTATGCCAGCTGTCTGTGGCAACCCATCACCTACAAACCCGGCAGTCTTGGCATCTGTCACGGCATTAATTGGGATCGTCCCGGACTTCCACTGGAGACCAAACAACAAGTGGCGGAACATATTCAACTGGCTCTGGATGGACTCGTGCGCATTGTATCCGTGGATTCTCACTTCCAGACCTTTTGCCGAGCTGCGTGCACCTATACCGATCCAAGGCAGGTTGTCCTGATTCCCAATGCGGTGGATACGTCCTATTTCACACCTGCCCCACCAACGCGGACCTTTGAGCAAGAACAGGAAGACGAATGGCTTGTCGCATGGAGGAATGATCTGGCAAGTCATGTAGACAGTGCTGGTGCAGTTATATCAGGAGTGCAAGCTGTAGAAGGCAAGGGTGGAACGAGTCGTGATGAAGCAGACAGTGGTAAGGCTAACGGAGATGGAGGTGGGGATACAGATAGCGATCAAGAACGAGAGGAGAAAGGAACGGTAGATCTCCATTTGCAGTTATCAAAACTGGAAGAAGCTGAGGTAGATGGCGAAACGTATAGGTTTGCTCATAATCACCGGAATTCAAAGGATTGGGCTACGGAGATTCTGGTAGAAGCAGATGCTGAGTATCAGGTTAATGGTCCGATTCAGGGACAGGTTGAAAAGGAAACTGTGGATGCCCGTATAACCTCTCCCCGTCCAATTCGCATTATCTATCCACGCCGCATCAGCATGGAACGGGGTATTATTCCAATGATGCTGGCAGCGGATAAACTACTTGGAGCCTTTCCAGATCTGGAGATTGAATTTGCCGGGGAACTGGTCGAAGGCAGCACGGCCGGGAGAGTCTTTCGTTACTGGCATCGTACTCATCCACATGCGGAGCGAATTAACCAGCGCACGTATGATTTCCGGGATATTCGGGAGGCCTACCATCAGGCAGATATCGCTGTGATTCCAACTGTGTTCTCGGAAGGCACCTCCTATGCCTGTCTGGAAGCGATGAGCTGTGGACTTCCGGTAATTGCCTCCAATGTTGGCGGATTGAATGATCTGATTCAGGATGGTTTTAATGGGCTACTGGTACCTCCTGGTGAGCAGGAACTAACCGCTGCACTGGTACGTCTTGTACAGGATCGGGCCGAGCGAGAACGACTGGGAATCTATGCGCGCGAGACTGCACTGTCCTATGATCTTGCCAGGTGGCGGAGCCGGTGGAGCACGGTGTTGGAATCTTTTTTGGCAGAGACAGGATTAAAGGAGGGAATTCGGGGATGATGGATACGCCCAAGGCAACGGAATTCATGGAATCAAGATACATTCGGCAAAGTGACCCTAAAACGGACACATTGGTCTTCCCGCTGCATCCGGCATGGTGGAGCCGTCCCTACGAATATGAATGGGCCCGGCGGTTTGCACGTCCAGATGATGTCGTCCTTGATGCAGCCTGCGGCATCTCCCATCCGTTCAAATTCTGGCTTGCCGAACACTGCCGCGAGGTTCACGCTTGTGACTGGGATGAACGTATTTTGTCTGAAGAGGCGATAAGACTGGATATTGTTTCTGATTTTGGCGAGCAGGCCGCTCAGGATCTGCCGGAATCAACTCTCGACCGATTGCACCGTGCAAAGGCTAATCTGGCCCAGCTTCCGTACGAGTCGGGTAAGTTTGATCGGGTGTTCTGTATCTCTGTACTGGAGCATCTGGATACAGGCACGATGCTGCGAGCTTTTCGTGAATTCGCTCGGGTGCTGAAACCAAACGGACAGTTGATCGCCACCTTCGATGTACCCGAGATGCGGCCGGATCTGCTGGAGACAATCATGGCTGTCACCGGATTAACCATTGAAGATAAACTGAATGTGAAAGAGCCGGACGATGCCATCTGGTCTGACATGTACGGCACGCCGATCCGCTGTTTTCGAGCGGTGATATGCAAAGGTTGAGACGAATTGGGTTACGTTGAGTTAAGTGCAGAGTGGAAAATTGAGGGCTTAAGGGCTCGACCCATTAGCAACGGAACAATACACGGTTCGGGCAATGCTCCGATTACCTGTAGCTCCGTTGCTTTTGCAATTTCAATCGGATGGGCTAGTGCGGGAATATATGGGGATGTAGAGGGGTTGGAGGTTCGGGACTAGAGACTAGGGATAAGAGATTAGTGATTAAAGATTAAAGATTAAAGATTAAAGATTAAAGATTAAAGATTAAAGGAAATTATAGGTGTACCAGTAACATGTTGCACTGGTTGGTGTACTCTTTGGCATAGGCTGCGCCGGGTGCTGTCAGGCGCAACAGGGTTTGCAGGCCCGGCGGGATTGTCTTCGCCGGGCGACCTGTGGCGGCAGGTTGCCGCGCAGTGAGTTGGGCCGATTTGGCCCACTCACGCGCCAGGTTCTGCCGCCCGGCGAGCAGCGCGAGCGTGCCCGCGAGGAGCGCGTGAGCGGTACGCTCCGGGGCGGGCACTTCGTCCGCGTGGGGCTGCTGCGCGCCGTCAGGCGTGCCGCATAGCGCAAGCAGCCCTTCGCGGACGCTCGCGGGTGCGCGCAGCAGCCCGCAGCGGGCCGCAGGCGGAAGCGCTGCAAGCAACGCCAGCGCGCCGCGAGGCGGCAGGGCTTCCAGCAGGCGCAGCCATGCGGCCCAGGCGCCTACGCAGGCGAGCGCTTGCGCAGCCGCGAGCACGCCGCTAGGCGCGGGCGCGGCCGGGCCTGGCGTTGCGCCGCGGGGCGGGCTGCATGCCCTGCCGCTGCCGCGGGCCAAGGCCCCGCGCTGCAGCAGCGCCTCGGCGGCGTGGGCCGCTGCGGGCAGCGCTGCCGCATGGCGAGCCGCCGCTCGGGCGTTGCGCCCGCCGGGCTGCTTGTGGCCCAGCGCCCACAGCGCAAGGGCCACCTCTGGCCCGTGCTGCGCATGGGCCGCCCAGGGCTGCAAAGCCGCCCGAGCCGCGGCGTCCTCGCCCAACTGGGCCAGCGCAAGCCCGGCGGCCAGCGGCTGTGCCCGCAGCGGGCCAGCAAGCGCCGCCGTATGGCGCAGCAGCCACTCCGGCCGATGCGCGGCAAGCGCGGCCGGGATCAACGCTTGCCATGCCGCAGGTGTCAAGCTTACCCGAGCGGCAACGCTGGCGATGGCATGCGGCCGCCCTGTGGCTGCGGCCAGCAACAACAGCCGCTGCCATGCAGGCAAGCTGCCGGGTTGCATGCTCAGCGCCGCCGTGTACGCGGTTTCTGCCTCTGCCCAACGGCCAGCCCGCTCATATGCCATGCCTTCCAGCGTCAGGCTACGATAGGTCCCAGCACCAGAGACTGATGTATACCTGCTGGCCGTGGAAGCAGCTGATTTAGCCTGTTTTAACCAATTCAAGGCCACGTCCTCTCTCCCTTGATCCAGTTCAAGTACAGCACCAAACTCCAACAAATCCGGAAAATCCTCATACACGGGCGCCCATGCTTCCACTACAGCAAGCGCCCGTTCCGGGCTGCCAATCTCTCGCCAGGCGTAAGCCGTTTTCAGCACCAGATCCGAGTGATATCCACACTCCGGCTTAAGCTGTGCCAATAATGGCTGTAACAAACGGAGTGCTTCATCATACTTCGCTTGCTGAAACCATTCTGCAGCCAGAGCATATAACAACTCCGGTTGATCGCCCTCCTGATTCAACGCGAAACGAATCAACTGCATGTTCCGTGCGCCTTTATTTTTGTCGGTAATCACCTGCTCCAGATATCCGTAATGAATGACTTCAAGTCCAGAATGAAGCACACCTTGCGGAGCCAGTGACATGATGGAAGAAGCAATCTCTTCATGAATTCTGCCCTGAAAAGCAATTCGGGGATCATTTCGGAACAAACGACACACCGCATCCGTCACAAGCTCTTCACCGGACACACCCAGCAGACTTGTGACCTGTATCCAGTATCCCCACACGTCATCCCTACTTGCCGCTAACAACCGCATGAGTTCTGTCTTCATCTGAGAGGTCTGTACCCATACCTCATCCGCATCAAGCACCAGAATCCACGGTTTCGTAGCAGCGGCCAGTGACAGATTACGGGCTTCACTGAAATCTCCGTTCCACTCCGTACGAATTACAACGGCCCCCTGGAGACGAGCAATTTCAGTTGTATCGTCTACCGAGCCTGTGTCCACAACGATGATCTCATCCACAACATCCCTGACTGCATTCAAGCACCGCTGGAGTGACCCGGCTTCATCCTTCACGATCATACACAAACTAATCCCTATGCCCATATTCGTCACCACCCCTCACCAACGGAGTTCACCCCACCCATTAGCCTGCTGATTTAAGTTTGACCCCGGACCTGCCTGATCCCCTCTCAGCTCTCAAACCCGTCCGCTCCCGGCAACTCCAGCCGAATATGCTGAACGACAGGCCAACAACGGTGCCGCTGTCCATCTGCATGCTGAGCGAACACCTCCAGATGATGATCCGCAGCACTGACCAATCCACTCACCAGCCAGCTTGTTCCCGTCAGGGTATCCGAAGCCCCAGGGAACGACTCAATGTCACTCACCTTCCCGTTTTCCTTTTTCCCTTCCATCTCTTTCTCCTTCTCTCCCACTCGAACGCTCTCTCCCACCGATAACCCTGCTCCCGCCAATTGCTGTCGACACATCTGAATCAGGCTATGCAGCTCTTGCCATCTCCCGGACTGTACACATCCTTCCATCATCAGTCCAAGGGCCTGCCAGCCATCATACTCTGTTCCTGCGACCGTTCCGTCTATGCTGGAGTCCATGTCCTTCTTCTTTGTCGCTCTCAGACCAGCAATTCGTCCTGTCTTCACATCAGGTTCCTCATTCGTTCCTTCACCCACCTGCGAACTACGCTTCAACCACAAGGTTAATGGATCATCTCCGTTGGCTTTCTTCCCCTCGATCCACTCCAAACGTTCGAGCCATCGTGCAGACGAGATCGCGAGCAGCCCTTTTTTCCGCTGCACAGGTTCCAATTTCAGACGCGCCTTATTCCATCTTCCCTGTTGGATTTGGAGCATCGCCTCCGCCACAGATAAACGCTCCCTCATCTCTGCAGAGGGTTGTGAGGATATACCCGATAACAATTGCAGAGCCGCATCATAACAACGAGATTGCTCCAGAATACCCAATACTTTGTGTGTGGCCTCTTCCGAACTGAGTGCAAAGCGCTCCCTCACCAGCTCTGGAATCTGATGTTCCTGCCCGGAGACTCGCATAATTCGGAATATCCGATAGAGCGGCGGTAACAGACTCGATTTGGCACGTACCGCTTCCACGTAAGCATCTACCGCACCCTCCAGATCTGCCCTTCCTTCCAGTAATCGTCCTAACGTATACCACGTCTGATAGGTGCCTATTCCTTCTTCCGTATGGTATATGGGTGGAGGTGGTCCCATACGGACAGCTTCACGGAGCGAATATTCTGCCCGATCTGCATCACCCAATGCGTCTGCACATACCCCGCGATGGTGCATCAGATCCGTGTACTCTGGAAAGAGTTCAAGCGCAGCATCGATGCGATCTAATGCCTCCTGCCAGCGATTCAGATGCTGGAGACAACGAACTTCATATTTGAACAGCAAATGCGCGTAACTGGTCACCGCAGGATCAATCCCCATCCGAGCCACACCAAACGTCTCCAAGGCCCGCTCCGCTTCCCCCACACGCAGATACTCGACACCCAGATTATAGTGATGGAACGGTTGATTAGGTTCTTCCTGCACTGCCTGTTGCAGCAGGCGAACATTACGGTTCACCTTATCTTTGCGCTCCACAATCGCCGTCTGATACCCATAATGATGGATGACCATGTCCGTCACATGAAAAGCAGCCTCTGAATTCCTACGGCAAATCGCCGCCGCAATCTGCTCATGAATCCGACCTTCGAACCGATGCTCCAGGGCATTACGGAAGAGACGCAAAACCGGATTCACGGTGACCCCCTGCTGACCCGTACCTGTATAGTTATGAATGTTTAAAAACAATCCGTCACATCCGCTGACCGACGTCCAGCTCCTGATCTGCTCCCGCGCAACCCTATCGAGCGCCTCGTCCGCATCAAGAAAGAGAATCCAGTCGCCGGAAGCGTGCTCCAGGCCAGCATTCCGTGCTGCGGCAAAATCTTCGCACCACTCAAACCCCACAACCAACGCGCCATATTGCTGCGCAATCTCTGCGCTTCGGTCCGACGAACCGGTGTCCACCACAATAATTTCGTCCACCGCTCCCTGGACACTGGCAAGACAATGAGGCAGCAACTCTTCCTCATCCTTCACGATCATGCATAGGGAAATTCGTTCCGCTCGCAAGCTGATTCCTCCTTTCCTTTGCATGGAAAAGCGTACGCCACGGCATACCCTCGGTCGTTCGCAGCCTTTGTTCCAGTGCATTATGTTGTGCAGCGAGTACGCCTGAAGAAGGAGATCGAACCAATTCCTTCCGAATCGCCTCTATTGCCAATCGCAAGTAACATACAGCAGCTCCAGCTCGGGCCTGCCACATATCAGGCTCCCGCTCCAATGCCTGCTCGAACAGAGAGAGCGCTTGATCGTTGTGGCCTTTGGCATACAGCGTTTCACCTAGCCAGAACAAACCTTCAGCATCCAGCTCACTCTCGGTCATGCACTGAATCAGGATGTTCGCGGCTACCATGGTATACCCCTGACGATACAGCAGACTTGCAAACTTTCGCCTTCGAGTTAAAGTCGTTCCCCAATGATCACACATCATCATGGCCCGCAACTCATGCAGTTGCTCAGCAAGTGTAAGCTGTCCTGTCTTTACGGCTTGCTGCACAACCTTCTCTGCTACCATCTCTGCCTGCGGACCCCATTGCATAAGCTTTTGTTCTTGTGAAGCAGGTTTCATGCTTCGCGGCTCTTTGATCAACTGATCCAGCAGTCGATCCATGACCTTCCAAACGTTCTTTTCTTGTGGAAGCGTAGTTGCGAGGAATGCCTCGGATAATCGTAATCCGTTGGTCCAACAAGCCAGTGCCCAATCCATTCTGTGCTCAGCCGGCAGATTGACTTCATGCACACACCCCACGCTCCAGTGTTCTTCTGCCAGTTGCAGTGCTTCGGAAACCCTATTCATACATAACATCCAATGTATTCGATCCGCTACATGGATACGAGCAGTACGCGCATCTGTATCCAGCATTTTCATTGCCTGCTTATATGCCCCACATCCTGCCAGAACATAAATCACTTGCACCAGATGATCCTCATTTGTAACTTTATATGAATGGGGCATTTCACCACGAATCGAATCACCGTGGCCCGATTCCTCGATTCTTCGGCATCTGGCAAGCAATGCTTCTGCTATATTCTCATCCGTTTCACCGGATTGCTGCAGCACATCTGCCAACCCCGTCCATGCCGGAGCATATGTGAACATGCCGTCCAGAGCCAGCCCGTACAGATGTGCAGACTCATTCAGGAATCCCCGTTTCTGTGCAAGTCTTGCCATGGCGGTATAGGCTCTGTAACTGTTAGAACCCGCTTCCGTTATATATGACGCGCCTAACGTGCTACCGCTATCACTCTGTCCAACACGGTCTGTTCCCTCCCGGCAGTCCGTTGCTCGGGCATAGGATTGATATGCACGCTCCTCCAAACCTTGCTGCTCCAACGTCTCCCCATACAACAGGTGCAGATCAGCATAGGATGGATAACGCTGTCTTTCCACAGCCAGAATTGCATGCGCCTCGTCGTAATGTTCCGATCCCACAAGGGCCTTCGCATAATCCCTAACCAGTGTAGGTCGATATGGTGCAAGCAGCTCTGTCAAGCACAATGATTCACGGAACGCTTCAATTGCCTGTTCAATCTGACCAAGCTGGCAATACGTTACTCCCAGATTGTACAGGTGAAAAGGCTGTGCAGGCTCATCTGCGAGTTCCCGCTCAATCAGCTTTAAATTACGTCTTGGTTTGTGTTCCTTCGCAATCGTTGAGGCCAGATATCCATCATGTATCAGACATAATGGAGCAAGCGGTTCAGTCTCGATCAACATATGTTCCTCACCTGTGCAGGTCTCGCTCTTATCCATATCACCAGCCACTTCTTGGACAAGCTCGCTTGGGCCACTACGAACCAATTGCTCATGAATACGCCCCTTGTATCGATATCCTTGATGAGCACGGAATAGTCTCACCGGCTGGGAGATTACCCTCTCTTCCACCCCTTCACCGTATCGATTCTCTATGGTAATACGTAATCTTGAAATGCTTTTATGGACTTTAGGTAAATAATTCAGCAGTTCTTCCAATCCCTGCGTAACGTACTCATCGGCATCCAAACACAGGACCCATTCTGTGCTCGCCAGAGGCAAAGTGATATTTCGTGCATGGGCAAAGTCATCTTCCCAACAGGCGTGCAACACCGTTGCTCCGTACGTTCTGGCGATCTCGGGTGTACGGTCAGATGAGCCAGTATCGGTGATAAAACATTCCGTGCTGATATGCTTCAAGCTGTCGAGACAGCGGGGCAGGTGATGTTCTTCATTTTGCACAATCATATGGATTCCAAGTAAACGGTTCTTCAAATCAAACCACCTCCAATACAAAAAAAGTACATGAAGTCCACCAAAGGAACTCCATGTACCTATATGACAAATAAATGGGTTATGTGCCTTGTCCATTGAAGAACACATCAATCGTGCTTGGTGCGCCGATTAGGCTGGAGCGATAGGAAAGACGCGTGTATTTGAGAAAACGCTGCGGTACCAATACATCGACTGACCCGGACAAAATGCCCGTTACCGTCGTCACATCCGTGTACCAGTTCGTTCCGTTGGCGCTAATCTCAACAAGAGCATCTACCCGGTTTACACCCGGCCCCCGGTTATATACAAAGAAAGAATACGTGCCAAATACACTGGTCGTAACCGCCGGGAGCGCTGTGAAGGTGTTGGCGGTCGGGGTGCTTATGAGTTGGGACTCCTGGAAACTCTTCTGTGAAATGGACGTCACACTGCTAAGTGTTCCCGCGGTAATTGTAGCACCGAGCACACTGGTGATTGTACCATTTAGCAGGTTTGTCAACGTCCCCGCAGTTACCGTTGCGCCAAGTACGCTTGTAATGGTTCCGTTCAATAAGTTTGTCAGTGTTCCTGCGGTAATCGTTGCTCCCAATACACTCGTGATCGTACCATTCAGCAAGTTCGTCAACGTCCCCGCTGTTACCGTTGCACCGAGTACACTGGTAATGGTTCCGTTCAGCAGGTTCGTCATTGTTCCTGCTGTAATTGTCGCTCCGAGTATACCTGTGATGGTACCCGCTGTAATCGTTGCTCCAAGCACACTTGTGATCGTTCCGGCGGTAATCGTCGCTCCCAATACACTTGTGATCGTACCATTCAGTAAGTTCGTTAATGTTCCTGCGGTCACCGTGGCCCCGAGCACACTCGTGATCGTTCCCGCCGTAATCGTTGCTCCCAATACACTTGTGATCGTACCATTCAGTAAGTTTGTGAGTGTTCCTGCGGTCACCGTGGCTCCGAGCACACTCGTGATTGTACCGTTCAACAAGTTTGTCAGCGTTCCTGCTGTTACGGTTGCCCCGAGTACACTTGTAATCGTTCCCGCCGTGATCGTTGCTCCCAATACACTTGTGATCGTACCATTCAGCAAATTCGTCAATGTACCTGCTGTTACTGTGGCTCCAAGCACACTGTTGATCGTACCTGCTGTTATCGTCGCTCCAAGTACACTCGTGATCGTTCCGTTCAGAATGTTGGTAATGGTTCCGGCGTTAATTGTAACCGTGGTCAGACCTGAGATGTTACTGATCGTTCCGTCCAAAATAATGCCAACCACGTTCCCGCTCGTATCTGTTCTGACAGGCTGGGCTGTGCCTGTACTATCCTGGCCAAAAATCAACGTTCTCAGATTATCCGGATTCGTATTAAACGTTGTAAAGTTAGGCATGTGCCTCGTCCTCCTCCCTGGTCAAATCTGTGAGATCATACTCCCTTATGGCATACGCTGCGCCTGAAAGTAAACATCGAGCCGGGTCGGCTGATCCGGTTCAACGGATCGAATTGCAAGCCGGGTATAGTGCAAAAATCGCAATGGTACCAGCGCTTTGGTCTGGCCTCCCGCGACCACCTCCTGGCTGTCCACAGCATAATCCACGGCATTGGGGCTGATCTGGATCTGTACAAGAGCCGGATGTTTTCCCCGATTCACAACGCCATAGGTATACATGCTGAGTGATGAGGTGTCTTGTGCCGGGAGTGAATCCATGCTGCTACTGGTTTCGGCTCCGACATACGTATGCTCTGTAAAACAATGAATAGCACCAGGGAGTTTCGTACGTGAGGAAGCACCCTGCTTGAACCGGGGACGAGTAATCCGGGAACAAGGGGGTTTCAGCAATTTAGCGCGGCAGGAATGACGGGAGCGGCGGCGACTGACATATTTAGTTGGTTGCTTCGTTCTCTTCTTGCTTTGCTTCGCTGTTCGACTCATCTCGATTTCCCCTTAAAAAATGTGCTTACGCATCGTATGCCCGGATTGGATATACGGGCACGGCAACCGCCGTTATTTCCAGATATACGGCTCAGTCCCCAATCCATTTTGCTTCTTTCACATACACTGCAAGTACAATGAAATGCGAATCAATCGGAATGTTGCTCAAATGAACTGGTCTATGGGAGGTGGATGAGATGACCAACTATAATGTATTCAACCAATCTAATCGTCCCCTGTTTACTCAACTGACCAATACCTTCTCAGCCCCGGGCATTGAAGCGTCACCAGACAGCGGTGCAGCTGCTGCAGGCAGTTTTTTTGCCCTAACGACCAACAATACCTTAATTCCTTCCAACCAGAATCTTCTTCTACAGATCTTGAATGCGGCTGGCAGCGGCCGAACAATACGTATATCCAGCCTCACAGGAGGCACAACAGCGGCAGCTACTCTTGTTATCTATTCAGGAGGAACCGTGACTGTTGGTAGCACACCAGTGCCCGTCAATACGTTACTCGGAAATACCAACGCCAGTGTAGTTACCACAAGACAAAATACAGGTACTCTGGGGGGAACCTTCACGAGCATTGCAAGTATTCCGCTCACTGCAGGAATGTATTCACTGGGTCTGAATGGCTCCATTATTGTTCCACCGGGACAAACATTATCCATTAGCGTAGGCACGGGGAATCAGACCGCAGCCATTAATCTGTTCTGGTGGGAATTCTGAGTTTGATCCTGATAAAAGGAGGTGCACACTGTGCCAAATAATAATGTATTCAATCCGTTAAGCCAGCCCGTCTATACGTCCAACACCAACACGTATATTTCTCCCGGTATTGTTGCACCTCCGGAGAATAATGCTGGCAGTACAGGCAATCTGTACAATGCAGGTTCCACCAACTCCACAACACTGGGGTTGCTGGGAGGAACAGTTATCGCCACCGTACAATTGGCCAATCCCGCAGGGAGTGGGAAAAACCTATACGTATCGCGGCTCTCTGGTGGAATTACGGTATCACTCAATCTATTATCTTCCTTCAGCGGTTCCATGAGTCTGAGCGCTAATGGAACACTGACATCGCCCACCACACTCACATCGGTAAACAGCAATCTTTCCAGCAGCAATACCAGCGTAGCCACGGTACGATTCTCTGCTACTACACCTTCAGGAGCGACGCCATTGATGGCTATGCCCCTTCAAGCAGGGCCGTTTCTGTCCAATGAATTTGGCCGTTACGTGGTTCCTCCGGGTCAAGCTATTAACCTCTCTGTCAACGGATCACTTTCGGTTGGTGGGCTGATGGCCTCCACTGCTTATTTTGCTTGGTGGGAAGTGTGATTTGTTCAACGATGTATAACAAAGGCAACGTGCAAACAGCCGCCTTCGGATGAGTACCGAAAGCGGCTGTTCTTTATATTGTAGATGCAATGATGATAAAAAATGTTGTCCGATTCCCGCACCCACGAACAAGTGTTCCCTCGTCTTAACCCAGCACGACACGATCATCTGCCATTTTTTTGCCGCTAATCCGTTCGAATTCACCAAGCAACTCAGGGACAGTCAACGTACGCTTGCGCTCTTCGCTGACATCCAGAATTATTCGGCCTTTGTCCATCATGATCAGACGGTTACCCAGACGAATGGCCTGCTCCATATTGTGCGTCACCATCAATGTAGTCAGTCTCATCTCACGCACAAGTGTCTCCGTTAGTTCCGTGATCAGTTCGGCACGTGATGGGTCAAGGGCTGCCGTATGCTCATCCAATAGCAAAATTTGCGGCTGGGTAAACGTAGCCATTAACAGGCTAAGTGCCTGCCGCTCCCCACCAGACAAGAGACCCACTTTTGCATTCGGACGCTTCTCCAGTCCAATTCCCAGCTTCTCCAGTTGCGTGTTAAAAATCTCCCGTCTGGCACGGGTAACTCCGAAGCCTAGTCCGCGTCCTTTGCCACGTTTGTATGCCATCGCCATATTCTCTTCAATGGACATATGTGGTGCTGTTCCTGCCATCGGGTCCTGAAACACCCGGCCAATCCAGCTGCTGCGTTTATGCTCCGGCAGGTTTTTGATGGAGCGGTCATTGATCAGTACATCGCCCATATCCGGCTTCATCACACCCGAAATGATGTTCATCAGCGTAGATTTACCGGCCCCGTTACTACCAATCACCGTCACAAAGTCTCCCGGATTCATCGTCAGATTCACACCAACCAGCGCGGTCTTCTCATCCGTTGTACCTGGGTTGAACAGCTTGGTTACTTGCGTAATCTCCAGCATGATCACATACCTCCCTTCGCCTGATGACCCCCGGATCGCATCAACTCTTCCGTTCGTTTGCGAGCCAGACTACGCTGCTTCATGGAGCGCTGCATCGTTGGGAATACAAGAGCAATAATGACGATCACCGCGGTGATCAACTTCAGATCAGATGTATCAAACCATTCGACTTGAAGGGCAAGCGCGACCACAATCCGATAAATGATTGAACCAACGATCGCTGCAAGTGTAGCCCAGAATACCGTTCTTGCTCCAAGAATGGCCTCACCGATAATCACGGAAGCCAGTCCGATAACGATCATACCGATGCCCATCGTGATGTCTGCAAAACCTGATTGCTGTGCAATAAATGCACCGGACAGGGCAACCAATCCATTGGATAAGCTGACCCCTACAATCGTAGTCACATCCGTATTTGCACCAAAGCTGCGAATCATACGTTTGTTATCACCTGTCGCGCGGAGTGCCAGTCCAACATCTGTTTTCATGAACAGATCGAGCATAATTTTAAACACCAGCACGACGATGATAATTAACACCATGACATGCTCACCTGAGAATGGATTATCCATACCCATAATGGATTTATTCGGTGCGCCAAGAATACGCATATTAATGGAGTAGAGCGCGATCATCATCAAAATCCCGGATAATAATCCGTTGATTTTGCCTTTGGTATGAAGCAGACCTGTACAAGCCCCAGCCACCATGCCGCCAGCCATTGCCGCCAAACAGGCAAGCCAAGGAGAGAAGTCATTGGAGATCATAACCGCCGCGATTGCGCCTCCTGTTGTAAAACTTCCGTCTACGGTAAGGTCAGGAAAATCGAGTATGCGGAACGTAATATAAACACCAAGTGCCATCAGTGCGTATAGAAGCCCCAGCTCGATCGCCCCTTCAATTGAATTCCAGCTTATACTCACACTACTTCCTCCCTGTCTATCGAAAAGAATGAGGCGAACCCGTTGCATGTTCGCCTCGCATTCATACTGCCGGATTAGACTCCGGTCAGATTATTGAATCAATCTCATAACTCATTAAATTTATGAATTGATTCTATTGAATAATGTTGTTTTCCTGGTCTTTTACTTCCGCTTTCATCTCATCCGTAACCGTGATACCTTGGGCTTCAGCCGCTTTCAGGTTCAGGATCAGATCCAGTTTGTCCGGAACGGTGACTTTCATATCACCAGGTTTTGTACCATTTTTCAGAATATCTGCAGCCATCTCACCCACCTGATATCCGTGGTCATAATATTTGAAGCCAACCGTTGCAAAAGCTCCTTTTTCAACGGTATCCCGATCACTGGAGAAGAACGGAATTTTATTACTGTTTGCCGTTTGGATGATCGTATCAACCGCACTCACCACAGAATTATCCAGCGTAATGTAGAAGGCGTCTACTTTGCCAACCAGAGAATCCGTTGCCTGTTTTACTTCAGATGTATTCGTAACTGGTGCTTTCACCAGCTTGATATTATGTGTTGCCAGCGCCTTTTCAGCGTTATCTGCCATAACCACCGCATTTGGTTCACCTTCGTTAATGACCAAGCCCACCGTTTTCACATCCGGCAGATTTTTAGCGATAAAGTCAGCCAATTGTACGATAGCCTCCGGATTCGTGTCGGATGCACCTGTAACATTGCCGCCCGGCTTATCCATATCGGTCACCAGTTTGGCACCCAGTGGGTCTGTCACTGCTGCAAACAACAATGGCTTGTCCTTCACTTGTTGAGCCAGCGCCAGCGCAGATGGTGTTGCGATGCCAAGTACGAGATCGTTTTTGGAATCACCCGAAATTTTCTGTGCAATGGACAAGTTGTTCGTCGAATCACCTTGCGCGTTATTGTAATCAATTTTGAGGTTCTTGTTCTCTTCAATGCCTGCTTCCTTCAGGGCTGCGATGAAACCTTCGCGTGTTGCATCCAGGGATGGATGTTCAACAATCTGCGAGATGGCAATCTGATATGATTTTTCCTCGCTGCCTCCACCTGTTGTAGTCCCCGATCCTTCGGATTCCGAGCCTGTACCGCTGTTATTTCCGCAACCTGCTGCAACGATCATTGAAGCAACCATCATCAGTGACATCCAAAATTTCTTTTTCATGTGTGAGAACCCCTCTCCATCTTATAAAATGTGGTTACCCTTATCGAGATTCCATTGACACGATAGGGCGGGACAAAACAAACGCTTCAACGCATTGTTGCTTTGATCGACAAAAGCAGACAAATATAGACTTTTCTCATGCGACTGAAGTCCATGACCCGTGTTGGTGTTTTATTGTTCCCCTAATATTAAGGGGCGTCCCGATATCCGTCAATGGTTGAACCGCTTCCAATTTAGTTTCATCGTATGGTTGTGATAGAAAACATTACATAAAGAAAAAAAGCAACCCGCAAGTTATGCGAGTTGCCTAGTCAAGAAGCTGTAATGTGCTTAGCGCATCACGTTGACCAGCTGCACCAAGCCAACGTGTTAGCGCCAAACAATAAAATTGCCCTTTCTCCAATGCTAACGAACCCGAGACATCTTATTGGGGGAATAATCACGATATGCAAATCCTAACGAACCTCACACTCGTTATTCATTCTAATATTAGAATTCGATACCGAGAATCGGCCAAATTAAGCAAAATAGCGCCTTTACGATTCGTTAAATTTTGAAAAGATCTTTGGAAAGGAAAATAGCGTCTATAGGGTTCGTTAGAGAAATTTCTTTCATACAGTTTCACGTAACGCAGGATATAAAAAAAGAGATGGCCTCGACGAAACTCGATACCATCTCTTCTTCTTTACACTTTGAATATCTTTTATTATCTTTTTTTCAAACTCTCACCCAGTTAATTCCCCGACGCTTCGCGAATCTCATACTTGCACCTTTTGCCGCCATCGGCGTAACATTCGGTACGCTCCACCTCAGCTTGAAGTAGCGAGCGGAACAGTTCCAGTTCACAGCGGCAAGCCTGCTTGTAGACACTCGCGACTTGCACAATCGGGCAGTTCATTTCCGTAATGACGTAGGTTCCATCTGCATCTCTAGACGCATCCGCCATATATCCGTTGGCATTCTGGATTCGAGCGAGTTCCTCCACCCGTCCAGCCAGATCCTGGCCCTCCATCTGTGGCAATCCGCTGCGAAGCAACTTGTCCCGGCGACTCTCGAACAATGCATCTACCACACCGCTCCCGGCTGAGTCAGACAATTCTTCAAGCAGTTCCAGCGTAAGGGAGGAATATGATTTTGGAAAAAAGCTGTCCCCACGTACCGTCAATTGGTACACCGAGGACGGACGTCCGGCCGTAGCCCGGGCCTCCCGAACCTCAATCCAGCCGTCCTGCTCCAGTGCCGTCAGATGACGGCGAATGGCCATGCCGGTCAGACCCAGATCAGCTGTCATTTCCCTCGCGGTCAATGTACCTTGCTGCTTCAGCATGAACAAAATCCGTTCACGCGTCGTTCGTTCCTCTTCGCGCTTCACGATCAGCACCTGCTCTCCTGCTTATGCGTGTACCGGTGCTGCCTCCCGGCAGGCATCCGAGCAAAAGCGGTTATGCGTCTCTTCGCAATCCTCACAGCTTACATGCTGTAGGTTGCAGGTTGGACAATTAATATATCGGTCATGTGTCGTTCCACAGTGATAACAGCTGGCAATGACAACATCCTCTTCTGTCCGGTTAATCGGTACAGAGATCCGCTCGTCAAACACGTAACACTTACCATCGAACAGATGGCCTTGTACTTCCGGATCTTTACCGTACGTGACAATACCACCGTCCAATTGAGCCACGTCCTGGAATCCTTCATTGATCATGAACCCAGTCAGCTTCTCGCAGCGAATGCCGCCAGTGCAATAGGTAATAATCGTTTTGTCTTTCATGTCACCCAGGTTCTCCCGAATCCACTCCGGAAACTCACGGAACGACTCCACATCTGGACGGATGGCCCCGCGGAAATGACCAATTTCGTATTCATAATCATTGCGACCATCGATAACGATAACGTCATCACGTTGCAGATGTTCATGGAACTCTTTCGGCGAAAGGCGTTTGCCGCTAGTCACATTTGGGTCAAGTTCATCTTCCACACGGAAGGTTACCAGCTCTGCTTTGTGACGAACAAAGATTTTTTTGAACGCATGCTCCTCGACATCATCAATCTTGAACACCATGTCGCTGAATAGCGGATTAGCCAGCATGTCTTTCATGTACTGTTCCGTCTGTTCTGGCGTTCCGGATACCGTACCGTTAATGCCTTCGGATGCGATCAGAATACGGCCTTTCACACCAAGGTCCTTACAGTATTGCAGATGCTCTTGTGTAAACGTCTCGGGGTCTTCAATCTTCACGAACTTATAATATAAAAGCACGCGGTACGCGCTGTTACACATGTATATCACCTGTTCCTATTCCATGTTGTTATTAGCCGGATCATCCGGCAAGACGACTACTTTGCACCCTTACTGTTAAAAAGAAAATAAACAGCCGCCCGAAACATCGTCTCGAACTGCTGCCTGACATTCGACTTTTATTCCTGCATTCTAGTTTATCGGAAGCGGAACAGCTTAGTCAATATAAATGTATAGAAAGGCATGAAAGATATGGAACATATCTTTCTGCACCATTCACCCTATTCCGAGATCGTAATGACCGAGGTTACAAAGTGATACGATTCAATCTCCAATACCGCCTGCGATAACAGGATTTTATTTCCTTTCGGGCTCCAGGCGAGTGGGTCAGAAGCGTTGTCCATATCGGCCGAGATCTGGAACTGTTCTGCCGACTCCGTGTTGGAGACAAATAGCCCTTTCTCATTATCATTCTCAGAATTGATGGTGTATGCAATCTTGGAATCATCACCCGACCAGCTTGTGCCGAAAACCTGTGTACCTCTGGCGAGAGTGGCCTTCTCATTGCCTTCCAGATCGGTGAGCACCAGCGCCCGTTTGGTATCCGCTGTTCTTTTCACAATCGCAAGCCTTGTTCCATCATTAGAAGGGATGACCCACTCCACACTTTTCAGCACCTGTTTCACGTCACCCGTCTTCGCATCGTATGCATTCAACTGGCCATCTTCGCCCGTAATATAATAGAGCATATTGCCTGACACCTTGATACTCCGCACATTGAAATTACCTGTCTCCACCAGCACTTTCGTTGTACCGTCCACACTTGCCGAGATCAGATCACCCTTCATATTGGGGAAAACGACATGTTCATTATCCAGCCATGCGCCTTCTTGGATGAATCCATCCTCCTTGCCAGCAGGGGTTGTCTCCCCGTTATGCAGGTTCAGGAAGTAGCCTTTGCCCGTATTTTCCTCCGGCTCGCGGTAGAACAGGTACTGACCATCCGGTGATACCAGCGGTGCACCCAGACTGGCTTCACTTTCTTTGAGCGGCGTGTCTGTGCCTTTCGTCAGATCATACATATATAAATTATGCGGGTATCTTTCCTGGCCTTCAACCGTGACGGGTTTCAAGGACTTGTTCTCTTTGTCGGATACAATCCAGTCGTCACTTAGCCATGCGATCCCGCGCATATTCGGCAATTTATCAATTTTCTCCAGCTTGAAGCTCTGGTACACGGACGTGTTGGTATTATCTTTTACCGTAATATCCGTGCCCGTTTTCCCGCCTTGTGCGTTGCCCCCCGGCTCCGTTGTTCCCCCGCATGCCGCTGTCGTTAACAGGGCAATGGCTCCGAACGTGCCCATAGCTGCTTGTTTCCAATTCATGATGGTCCCCCCTGGTTTCTCTTGCTATAGACCAAGCATATACATCGCATACTTCCAAAGTTATTCAGACTTGTTTCGAACTTGTAAACTTGAATCAGCCAAAGGGAACATGAGCTGGAACGTCACACCTTCCCCATCTTCTGGATCGCCCGACAGCAGGGTGATTGTACCGCCCTGTTTTTCAACAAACTGCTTCACGAGAGATAGCCCCAGTCCGGTTCCGCCGGTTTTTCTGGCTCTGTCTTTGTTCACGGTGTAAAAGGGTTCAAAAATTTTCTCCCGCGCCTCTGCCGGAATCGGCGTACCCGAGTTGTAGATGCGAATGACTGCTTGACGCTCCTGCATCCGTAATTCATTCTTCACCCGGATCACACCATCCGGAACGTTATATTTGATGGCATTATCCAGCATGTTGATGAAAATATGCATAAGACTCTCCCGATCGCTGCGGATCACCGCCGGTTCAAGATCCAGTTCCATGTTCAGCGCAAACTTCTCCGCTTTCCCACGCATCCGGCCACAGGCATCCTCCAGCAGAGCGCTGACCTCTACATCTTCGGCCTGGTTCTCGAAGTCATACTTCTCCAGAGCAGATAAATGTAGTACTTTCTCGACCATCTCGTACAGCCGCTCCGTTTCTTTGCCAATGTTACTCGTGGCATCATCAAGCAGTTGCGGATCATCCTTATACATGTCGAGCAGCTCCACATAAGCTTTGATCGATGTCAGTGGTGTCTTGAATTCATGGCTAATGTTACCGATATATTGTTTCTGCTGCTGTTCCAGCGCCTGAAGTTTCTCAATCGCCAGTTGCAGCTTCTGCTGCTCCGCATGCATGGCTGTGATATTTTGCTGAATGGATGTACTCATATAATAAATGCCCTGCCCCAGCTCCCCCAACTCATCCTTGCGCTTTAAAGGAGACTCCGTAATGTAATTCCCTTCGCGAATGGAATCTGCGGACTTTTTCAGCCGAGTAATCGCAACGGCAAACCGATTGTAGAACAGATAACCTAATATGAAGCTCAGCGCAACAACGGTAATTCCTGCCCATATGAACAATTGAAGGATGCGAGTATAGAATTCATGGTAGCTTTGGACCGGATATTGCATCCATACGGCACCCATCTGTCCGTCCGGACCGTCCAGTGGTGCGGCATAGAGCAAGGTATCCCCTTGTTCATGATAGGCAATTTTATTTTGCAGTGCATAGTTGAGCGTATCCTGAACAATCGCACTCTCCCCAGAGCTGATCGATGAGCCGACTTGCTGGCCTTTCATATCATAAAGCGCTATCGGCAATCCGGTAGAGTTGGCCAGTTCCTGTGCAAGCCTGCGGCCGTTTTGTTGTAAAAAAACGTCCTGTTCAAGATGAACGGACTCCGTATAGTAGGCTTGTCGCACATTCAGATTCACCAGTCGTGTCTGCTGTGATAAGATACCTTCAATCTGTGACTGCTGATTGCGTTCAATACCGCGCAGGACCAGTGAACTAAGCACAACCACCGTCAGGATAAGCAATGCTGCCAGAAAAACACTGAACTTCAGCTTGATGCTGACTCTCATATGGCCCCGCCTGTTTCAGGTGCAGATGCTTTGTAGCCAATCCCGTATACAGTCTGTAATTTTTGCTGATCCGTATCTCCAATTTTTTTACGCAAACGCTGGATGTGAATGTCTACGGTTCGTGTACCACCCGCATACTCCATGCCCCACACTCGATCCAGCAGATCGTCTCGTGTGTACACACGCTCGGGATTGGACATAAGAATGGTCAGCAGGTCGAACTCTTTTGGTGTCAGATCCAGCTTCTCCTCATTCACGGTCACCGTGCGGTGAGCAACATGAATACGCAGTGTGCCATTCACGATGGCCTGATTCTTCGAATCGTCAGGTGGTGGACTGCTTTTCTCGACACGGCGCATGAGCGCTTTCACCCTTGCGAGCAGTTCACGGATCTCGAATGGTTTGGTCATGTAATCATCCGCGCCCATCTCCAGACCAACGATTTTGTCCACGATATCATTTTTGACTGTTAGCAAAATAATGCCGATATCATCCCGGTCCTCCAGCCTGCGGCATACGCCGTATCCATCAAGCCTTGGCATCATCACGTCCAGAATCATGACCTGTGGGTGAAACGATGCGACCTTGACCAAGGCCTCTTCGCCGTCACTCGCAGTATCTACTTCATATCCTTCCCGCCGCAGCGCGTAAGCAATGGCACTGACGATGCTTGATTCGTCATCTACCACGAGCACTTTTTTATTCATGGGATTCATCCTTTGCTGTAATGTCATCAAACGCTTTCTGCATCTATGTTAACAAGGAGTCACGGATTCGCCAACACTATCAATCGTTACTGCTAAAAAACTCACTATTGACTAGATTTCCAGAATTAAATTATGTAAAATATTTGATTATAAGAATATATATTTATTATAATTCCAATATTGTATTAAATGTATAATAAGTGCACATATCCCCTATTTAGTTTTATGATAATCATCCTTAATTTGATATAAATTCAATATTTGGAATTATATTCTTTACTTTATTATTTCCTCATGTTACATTGTTTTATGTTAATACTTTTTTATGGAATATATAGAAAGATGACGATCTTTTTATATTTTTTCATACATCACCTAGGATATTACATAATTCGAATTTTCAAAAAAATTAGAGGAGTGTAACGAAAATGGAAAAAGGAATCTTTGATCTTGATGTACAAATTAAAAAATCAGAAGGTACAGTTCAGCCACAAGCTTTAAGTATTTGGAACTGTACTGGTGGTTGCGGAGAGCAAACAAGAACTGCCAATACTTGCGCTCCTACTGCAGGAGTAAAATGTTTCTCTAATATTGGAGCACTTTGTTAATTTTTTCACAATCATATTTTTTCGTTCAACTACTTGAAGAGACTGAATAAGTCTCTTCTTGTTATTTTGAACAACATTTTTTTTACTAGAGCGTGTCTTCAAGTTTAAGCAAGCTGCACCATAATGGACACCAAAGCTAAAAAGAGACTTGAATGTACACGTTAATTTATCATAACGATTCTCCAAACGAAGATAACTCTTTACTTTAATAAAGAAGCATTCCACCCAATGACTCTTTGTAGATATCACAATCATATTTTAGGATCAATTGGCGATTTTTTATTTTGGGAATGACTGGTATGGCTGCGAGACGTCCTCCTTGTGGTTTTCGTTCAGGTGGACAAATCTTGAATTAGACACAATTTTCTCTAGTGAATTTCGTATCTTGTACGCATTTAACATAATTATCTCATGTATTACCATTTAATCCATTTGAAGAAACGCTCTAGAAGGAGGGTCATAATGCCTGATATTGTTATGGAAGTCAACAATCTAACTAAAGTGATAGGCAAACGTGAAATCATTCAAGATACTTCGTTCAACTTGGAAAAAGGAAAAATTTATGGTTTTATTGGCCCGAATGGTGCAGGCAAAACTACGATGATGCGCATGATGACAGGATTGATGCATCCAAGTAATGGCCATGTAAAGATAGATTCATACGAAATAAACAAAAACCGAAAAAATGCATTGGCACAGGTGGGAGCAATTATAGAATCGCCCATTTTTTTCGAGTATATGACAGGTAGGCAAGTATTGCGCAATTTGGCACGACTTCATCCTGATCTGCCTAAATCTGATAGGGAAAATCATATTCAAGAGTTGCTTGAAAGGGTTGGGTTGGGAGATAGAGCGAATGATCGAGTTAAGGGGTACTCGCTTGGAATGAAGCAACGTTTGGGAATTGCTCAGGCACTGCTAGGAAACCCGAAACTTCTACTTCTAGATGAACCCTCTAACGGTCTTGATCCCATGGGGATGAGAGCATTAAGAGATATCATCCTTAGTTTGAGAAACGAATTTAACTACGCTTTTTTTATCTCAAGCCATTTACTGGATGAGCTCCAGCAGATGTGTGATGAATTAATAATCATAAAAAGTGGAAAAGTTATTTGGAAAGGTCCTACTGCCGAGTTGATCCGTGATGGCGAAAGGTTAGAAGATGCTTTCGTGGAGTTAATGAGAGCATGATTACGTTATTCAATAGTGAGTGGGAACGACTTTGGTCCAAACGTTGGACATGGCTATTGGTTTTGGCTATCCCTGGTCTTGCTTATATGACAGCTAGTTTTTTTGAAACGCTTCAAGTTGATCATGATACTCTATCTCAGCTATTTGTTCTTACAGGTTTACGAAATAACTTGTATTTTCCCGTTGATATCATTATGGCTGTATTTGCAGCTTCTATATTCACCGAGGAATATAGAGGCGGTCAGTTGAGGTATGTTTTTCTTCGTCAATTTACCCGCAGGCAAATCTTTTTCAGCAAACTATTATTGATTTGTGTTTGTATTGTTCTGATGCTCATCTTGTTTGCAGTTTGTCTGATAGTTACTGGTTATTTTTTTCAGTTCAATGAAAATGGTTTGCTGAATTATTCTCTTGAGGCTCTTAGCTACACTTTTGTATATTACGGGTTTGCATTTGTTTCACTCTTGGGGATATCCAGTTTGTTTATTTGTATTTCGATGTACAGCAAAAATGTCACATATGCTATCGGAGGCTGTATGCTTTACATTTTAGCATCATTGTTACTGGACGGTGCAGTTATTCAACTTGCGGCATTATTCAGTGACATTCCTCTATTAGAACTCTGCATTACCTATTCCTTGATACCTTTTCTGCAACATACTGGTTTGAACGAAGTTATAGACGGAAATATGAGTGTAATTGTGGCTATATTATCCGTTGTCGTTGTACATCTTATTGTTTTCCTGTGGGGAGCCTACCATCGCTTTGTGAGAAGTGACTACTTATATTAGGGGGTAAACATGTTAGGCATATGGATTAGTGAATTGGAACGAGACTGGAAAAAAAAGTCTAAAATTGTACTATTCTCCTCTTTTTTAATTGTAATTATTTTCAATATTTGGGGTTTAAGCTCATCACAAAAGGGAGTATTTCGTTTTGGAGAAGGCAGTATTATGCTAAACAATCTTAACGCTCCCTGGTTTATGATGGATGGAATGTCATTATTAATGATGGCCGCAATGCTGCCTATTTTTTATATTGATCAGTTAAGTGGCGAATTGAATTCTGGCGCATACAGATTGTATGCACTTCGTCCATACCGACGGTTCGAACTTTGGCTGGGAAAACTATTGGCGCTGGCTGCAACGACTGTTGTTGGGATCGGAATTGTTTACATTATTTCTATGATTGGATCAAAAGCCTTTTTTTCCAGCAGCGATACAGCAGCACTTTACGGTTTTAAGAATGAAGTAGGAAGGTTACCAGCAGAATGGTATACGATCAAATTTTATGGTATTTTTCTACTTACCTGTCTTGCTAAGTTACTATTCTGTAGTGCTATCTGTGTGTTTATCTCAAGACCAATCATAGCCTTTCTCGTGATTTTTGGATTATCTATTGTACTTTATCATTATATAGCAACAGAATTGGTTTTTTTATTTGACCCTTTTCGTCCAATTTTGCTTTCTCTTCAATCAGGAGGTTCAATCAGTTTTTGGCTATATTTAACTGGATCCAGCATTCTTTTTGGGACAATCAGTTTTTGGGGTTGGCAAAGGAAAGTAATATGAGAAGGTTCTCATGTCTGGTATCTAGTGGGAGGAGAATATGATGAAACGTTATTCGTATAAAACTCTGGATTTTTTCATGTTGAGAACTCCAGTTTTACCCTTAAATGAATTTTTTTCTTGTTTCCCCGAGCAACATTCTCTTATTGAGAATGTTGCTAGTTATTCTTTGGAAAATTTGATAAAACTATCTCGTAAACCTGAGATCAGGGAAGCGATCCTTGTTGCAAGCCCTAGCCTATACAGATCACTTTCTAAAATTGATGAATTCAACAATAAGCCTAATGTGACTGAAGCGCAAGTTGTATCAAGCGTAATGAAGTATGTAATCCGGATGATGAGTAGACCTACCCCTTTTGGATTATTCTCAGGCATTACTGTTGGAAGGTTCTCAGCCGAATCTCAACTTGATATTAAGGAGATATCTCATTATCGTAAACGAGCACGACCTGATATGGGATGGATTCTCAAACTAATAGAACAACTCGAAAACGATCCACAGATATTGGAACAACTAACTATTTACCCAAATGCATTAATATATAAACAAGGTAATAGGGCTAAGCTACCCTTCTTAACGAGATATGGGAAAATGAAGAGTGGAGCAAATGATAGCATTTCTGTTAAGGCGACCATTGTATTTGACTGGATTATGAATTATTTGTCTACACCCCAAAAGTTTTCCAAGGTATTAAACCAAATGGAGCTGGAGTTTCCGGGAACAGACCGCGAAATTATCAATAATTACCTGCAACAACTCATAAAAGAAGAGTTCCTCCTTACTGAACTGCGACCATCCACTGTAGATAAAGATCCATTCCACCATGTTTTCAGCCTTGTGGATGGGCTGCAGGGAGTAAATGATATCGGAAAAAAATTGTATGAGATTCACGAAACAATAATGTTTTATAACGAGACTGCTGTTGGAAAAGGGGTAGAGACTTTCGAACAACTTAGTAGACTGACGAATGATCTAATTCCGATGGAGACACCCACTATGCAAGTTGATTTGTCACTTGCAGATCAGTCTATCAGACTCAATGAGCATATTCGCAAGGACGTGGAAGAGGCAGCATACATACTTAATATGCTTTCACACTATTCAGAAGAGCACCTGAAAAAGTATGTAGAAGATTTTTTAGAAAAGTATGGCGATCATAAAGAAGTCCCCGTTTTAGAATTGATTGATGATGAGCTTGGATTGGGTGCTCCAGCGACGTACCGTTATCCTGAAAATCGTAAGAACTCATATGCGTTAAAGCGCAGGGATTCTCAGGGTAAAATGAAACAGGAACAATTATTTATGGAACTGTTGGTATCTGCAATACATAAAGGCCAACATACAGTGGAGTTGGATGAAAACGTTATACAACAACTGGAAGAATTCAATGATGCCCAATTGCCACCGTTACCATCTATGGAATTGTATTTTTCCCTTCACACGATGGATCAAAACAGTCTTGATCGTGGGGAGTACAAACTGGTGTTGGCGCCCAATCCTGGTTCAAACGGAGCGGGGAAAACTTTTGGTCGTTTTTTAGATATCCTTGAACCCAATCTCCAAAAAGATTTAACACTGATTTCAAAAAAGGAAAAGGACTTGTACCCTGATGTAATGTGGGCGGAAACATCTTTTCTTCCCACTTCGGGTAAATCTGCGAATGTAATGCTTACGAAGAACTACCGTGACCATGAACTTTCGCTTAGTCATGGTTCGATAACTCCAAACGAACAAATCATAGCTATGTCTGATCTTGTCGTAGGTGCGAGAGAAGGAAGGTTATATATTAGGTCCGTATCCCAAAACAAAGAAGTAATTCCAATCGCAGGTCATATGTTCAATTATCATCATGCGCCGAACATCTATAGATTCCTGATGGAGGTTGGCTTGATGAGATTTGATCAATGGTCCGCCCCAGACTTTGGGTATTTGATGCATGCTCCATTTATGCCACGAATTCAATACAAAAAAATTGTGTTGTCTCCCGCAAAATGGAGTCTTCGTTACCCAATTAGTAATCTAAAAGAAAGTATTAATGCAGATAAATTAAAAAATTGGGTTTTAATATTCTTGAGTGAATGGAATGTTCCAAGATATGTTTATTTAATTGATTCAGATTATCGCATTTTGCTGGATTTGGACCATCCGCTACATCTAAATGAATTATTAAAAAATTTAAAAACAACACGACATATCAATTTAATCGAACACGTCGGTGGATTTGAAAATTCGCCTATCAATCGTAGTGATGGTTGTTTAGCTGCTGAATTTGTGTTTCCACTCATTATAGATGATGCTATGCCGAAAGGCAGTTCATTCCTTTTCCCTTTCAAAACGCTATCGGACAGAGGGGGTTTAGAGAAAGATATCTATCTTCCTGGCAATGAGTGGTTTTATGCTAAATTATATGGATTGGATAGCAGACAAAATGAATTCCTTGCTCTTTATTGGGAGGAATGTGTGAACGAAGCTAAAGATACTGGTTTAATAGAACAAGCTTATTTTATACGCTACGCCGATCCTGATCCGCATGTTAGGGTAAGGTTCAAGTTTAAATCCAATGATAAATCTCAGCTATTCGCTCAATTATTTCAAAAATGGAGTGACGAGTGGTTTAAGGATGGTTATATAACAAAATTCACCTTAGAAACTTATGAACCTGAAATAGAAAGATATGGCGGAATTGAGTTAATGAAGTTAGCAGAATCTCTGTTCTCCGAAGATAGTTATGTGGTGGCTGGATTAATTCGTCTAAACCGTTTCGAGAGACGTGAGCTTGAGATTGAACAAATAGGTGTACTTAGTGTAATTCATCTTCTTACTCATTTAGGGTACAACAAAAGTGAATGTTTCGAAACTTTAAATGAAAAGTTTGATGTTAAAGATTACCTTCAAGATTTTCGTAAGATACGCATCACATATATGGATATGCTTAATACTTTTTTTTGTTTGAATGCTTCCCAAACCTCTGCTTCAGGAAACTTTTCACAAGAATTATTGCCAGTTTTCGAAGCAAGAGCAAACAGCTGTTTAACATACTATCAAAAGCTGGAGCAACATCGTTCAGAAGTTTCATTGACAAATAGCAAAGATGACATCGTGTTTAGCATTATTCACATGCACTTGAATCGACTAGTTGGAACTGATCGAAAGCTGGAACAGAAAATAATGATATTGACACGCCATGCGATGAACAGCTTGATACAATACCATAAAAGAAAAAGAACAGAAAATTTGAGCAGGATATGATTTTTTTTTTGTAAACAAAAAATTTATAAACGGAAAATGGAGTCATTATGTGGAATTCAGCGAAAAGCAGCATGAAGTTATTTTCACTAATTTTTCAGACTAATAAAGTATTGTTCATAATTAGTGCAATATTGCATATCCTGCAAGGTTTGATTCCCTTTTTTAGTTTGGTTGTAATGCAGAATATGTTGAATGGGATTTCATATTCTTTGATGCATGGAGCGGATCTAGTACGCATACCTTTTATCTTGTTTGTTATTGTGTACGCAGTAAAATTAATCATTAATTCAGGACAAACCAATGTGGAGGGGAATTTAGAAGCATCATTAGCGAAGTCTTTGAATATCATGATCGGGAAAAAATCAACACAACTTGGACTTGCTGACTTCGAAAATTCGTCTATCAACGATCAATTAAAACGTGCAACTCAGGAAGCAGCATTTCGGCCATATCAGCTATATAGCCAATTAGCAGGTATTATCTCTGGTCTTATCACTGTAATTTCATCTTCAACTTGGTTGTTTCTATGGAAATGGTGGACTGTACCGATCATTCTCGTAGTCTCTTTGACATCACTGTATTCTTTATTCAAATTAAACAAACAACAATTCGATATCTATATGAAAAGGACCCCTTTATATCGTCAATCATGGTATCTGACGCATTTGCTTACAAATGATCGAGCAGTTAAGGAAGTTAAGGTTTTTCAATTGAGCACTCATTTACTCAACCGTTACTCTGAATTGCTCGAAAGCTTTTATAAAGTAGACAAGAGAATGTTAGGAAAGCTAACTAAACACACATTTATTTACAATTTTTTCGAGCTTGCAGTAATGCTTTGGTTGGTTTGGTTTGTCATTCAAGAAACTTTGTTAAGTACCTTGATGATTGGCAGTTTGTACGGGTATATTCAGGCAATAGTACTTACACAAAGTCAGATACAATCCATAATGAGGAGTTTATTGCAATTTTCCCAAAATCATCTCTATATGGAGCAATTGTTCCTGTTCTTTGAGTTACCAACATCTGACCCTGTTGCTCGATCTTCTCTGCAAAACAAAAAATCTGATTTTAGCTTAGAACACCTAGAACTCAAGAATGTTTCTTTTCAGTACACTGGGAATGACAAGATAGCGTTGAAGAACATTTCCTTATCGTTACGAAGGGGGCAGACCATAGCAATAGTTGGGAAAAACGGATCGGGAAAAACAACGTTAATGAAAGTATTAATGCAACTTTATGACAATTACGAAGGTGAAATTATCATAAACGGAAAAAACATAACCGATTATGATCTGAATATGTATCAAAAAAAAATCGGTACTGTTTTTCAAGATTTCGTTCATTATGAAATGTCCGCCAGAAGCAACATAGGTTTTGGTTCATTGGATCAGTTGGACCAAGACGAAATGATACTAAATGCAGCCAAGTACGCATCTATTGATGATGTAATCCATTCTTTGCCCCAAGGCCTTGATACGCAGTTGGGTAAATGGTTTGAAGAAGGTCAGCAATTATCTGGTGGTCAATGGCAGAGGTTAGCCATAGCCAGAGCTTTCATGCGTAATGCCGATTTATACATTTTAGATGAACCTAGCGCGTTTTTGGACCCGGTTGCAGAACGAGATTTGTTGGAGTTATTTCTTGATTTAATGAAAGATAAGATCGGTGTATTCATTACGCATCGGCTATCTTCTGCACGCCTTGCTCATCAAATAATTGTCATGGAGAACGGTGAGATTATCGAACAGGGAACACACGAGAAATTGCTTAATGATAATGGTACGTATGCAGAGATGTATCGTATACAAGCTAAGACCTTTCAGGAAAACAACATTGAGGAGGTATATCAGCATTGAGTATTGTAATAAACCCTAATCTGGATAGATGGTTGGGCTTAGAAGGCGACTTAAGAAACAACGTTGCAAGCACTTTGGCGTCTGTTGCAAACAGATATAAAACTCCAAGCGAAATTTCAATGAAATCTCAAAATTCTATATTAGCAGTTGATGGATTCGAAGTAGAACGGTGGACGGAAGAAAGTCTAAGTAACGGACATTCCGGAATTTGTCTATTAATGGGTGAATTGGATTATCTCCAACCGGATGCTGGTTGGGATTATGTAGGGCATCAGTATTTAAAGGAATTGCAGAATAAGCTTGAACAAACGGGGTTGCATGATTTGTCATTATACGGCGGATTGCCTGGTGTTCTAGTGGCCATACGTTCCCTATCCCGGAGAGGCACCCGTTACCAGTCAATGACAGAAGGTATTGCAACTTGGATGGAAGAACTAGCAATTAAAAAAGTTGATGAACTAGTTGAAAATTGGGGAAGTACTGATTTAAAAATAGGAGATTATGATACGATTCTTGGTCTAAGTGGGCTTGGAAGAGTTATTTTATCATATTATGATCGCCCGGGAATGAAAAAGGTATGGGAACAGATTGTAAATTGGTTCAAATTATATTGTGCAAAAAAGGAAATAGGAGAAGAAACCGTCCCAGGATGGCATATTTCTGCTCGGAGCCAATTTCATGCTAGTGAGACAAATCAGTATCCTTCTGGAAACTTCAATTTAGGACTTTCCCATGGAATAGCAGGGCCCATTGCACTTATGAGCATTGCGATCCTTAAAGGACTACCTGCCGAACCCTTTAAGGATCAATTAAGTAAACTAACTGATTGGCTTGTTCAGTGGAAGGTCAATGGTGAAGATGGAATATACTGGCCTGGCAGGGTTTCTTATGAAGAATGGAAATTAGGTCATCTGCATGTTGAAAATAAAATGCATCCAAGAGATTCGTGGTGCTACGGAACTCCTGGAATTGCACGTGCAATATGGTTGGCAGGCAATGCTTTGGAAAATAAAGAATTATCTAATCTTGCACTTGAATCATATCTGGATATGGAAAAACGCATAGAGATGGACGGAGGGCTAATCTCACCAACCGTTTGTCATGGCCTTTCAGGTTGGCTTCTACTCATCCAACGGATGTACTCTGAAACCGGAGAAGAACGTTTAAGAATGATGCGTGACCGCCTTGTAGAAAAGACTCTAGATTTCTACAAGCCGGACTCTATATTTGGATATTGCGACATAAACTGGATTGATAATAAACTTCAATATATTGATGAAGCAGGCCTTTTAAACGGAGCAGCTGGGGTCTCTCTGGTCTTGGCATCATTATTATCGGATAAAAGTCCTGAATGGGATCAAGTATTATTGATAAAATAAATTAAAAAAAACGATCATTTACTGACCCTAGACGCATCCACGATTCATTATCATCAAGCTCTGCAATACAATTAGTTACCGCTACTATCCAAGCAACGTAGCGGCCTTTATTCGGTTACCTCGGGACCGGCTCTCCGTTGTTCGGATAGGAAGTAACACTGCGCGTTTTGGTCATTATTTTGGAAATTGAAGCTTGATCCTTGGCTCAACAAAAAAACGAGCAAAGGATCGTTGCTCCCTTTCTCAGTGATGATTGATCGATAATTTTAGTGTTCGCTGTCCTAAACGGCAGGAACAGTCTGAGGAACGGTCTCTTCATCATCATGCTCCACCAGTTCATGTTTCTCCCAAGCTCTACTCTTCCAGCGGAAGTACATAATGACCGCGCGGGTCCACTCATCCGCCGCAATGGCAAGCCACACACCAGCGAGCCCCAGATGAAGCTTGAATATGAGCAGGTATCCCAGAGGCAGACTCATGCAGACCATGGAGATCAGACCCATGTATACCGGGAACTTTGCATCCCCTGCCGCACGCAGGGAACCAATGATCACAATATTGCAGGTACGCCCGGTTTCGAGCAAAAGACTGAGCAGAATCACTTGAGCCCCCAGCTTGATAATTTCCGGATTATCCGTAAAGATGCTCATCAGCGGTACACGGAAAAAAATGATGATTACATCAATGATAACCGTGGCAAGAAGGGCCCATTTTACACTGTCAAAAACACGTTTGTACGCATCGTCTTTGCGCCGCGCACCCACAAGCCGACCTACAATGATCGATGTCCCCATACCAATCGCCATGCTGAACAAGTAGATATAGCTGGAGATATTACCCGCATACTGCTTGGTTGCCATAGCTTCTGCGCCCAGATAGGTCACATACAGCGTGAACACGAGCTGGCAGGAATGATATACCATCGATTCCATCGCAGACGGAATGCCAATCCGCAGAATTTTGCCAATGAATTTCTTGGACAACTTAATGTAGTATTCAAAATCCACCCGCACCTCGCTCACACGATACAACAACCAGAAGAAGATCAGCAGGCAGATAAACCGGCTTCCCACTGTGGAGATCGCTGCCCCTTCCACCCCAAGCTTCGGCAGGCCGAAGTGTCCAAAGATCAATGCATAGTTACCAACAACGTGAATCACGTTCATGAATACAGCAACATACATCGTTTCTTTGGTGTAACCATGTGTACGAATCGTCGCAGCCAGCGCATTAATGAGCGCCTGAAGGAAGATACCGCCACCAACGATATTTATATACGAACGGGCAAAATCATAAATTTCGCCTTGAATGTTCAGGAGTGATAACAAATGTCCTCCGAACAGAAGGAAAATTCCGCTCAGGACCAGACCTACGATAAGATTCAGTGTGATCGCATTACCCGTAACTTGTGCTGCTTCACTTAACTTTTTGGATCCGATATATTGTGCGACTACAATCGCAGCACCATGTCCAATGACTTCCAATACAAGTATAGCGATAGAAATAATCTGATTGGCTGCTCCAACGCCGGAGACCGCATTATCGGACACCGAGCTGAGCATGAGCGTATCCACGCTCCCCATCAACATAAATAAGAAGAGTTCCAAGAAAATAGGCCATGTAAGTCGAATCAGATTCAGATCCTTGGCATCAGAACGAAGGGACTCTTTGGTTGAGGATATTGCTGTCATTTTCTCACCTTTCCCATGTGGGCTTTAATTCTTAGGGTATGTTAGCACAGGTGGTTTGAAAATGCAGTAGTTTTGCGAAAATAGTTGAAAGTTTTTTGTAATTCCATAAATAGGTATTTTCACTGCTTTCATAAAGCCCCATTTCCGTAAGCTTATCAGAGGTTTCAGAAGACAAAAAAGGCCCCTCCCAACTCGCTTTTAAGCAAGTAATGGAAGGACCTTGGACCCTCAACCTTTTAACCTTTAACAGAACCCGCAGCAATGCCCTCCACAATTCGATTACTCAAGATGAGAAAAGCAATCAGGATTGGCATAATGCTAATCATCAGCGTTGCACCAATGGCTCCCCAATCCGTTGTGTATTGACCAATAAAGTTCTGTACCCCAACAGTCAGGGTTTTGTACGAATCTGTACTGATGAACGTATTAACAAAGATGAATTCATTCCAGTTATAGATCATGTTAATGATCGCCGTTGTGGAAATGACCGAAGACGTCATCGGCAGCACAATCCGAAAGAAAATCCGATGCACGGAGCAACCATCCATCACTGCGGCTTCTTCCACTTCCCGGGGGAGAGCGTAGTAGAATCCAAGTAGAATCATAATGGTAATTGGCATATTAAAGGCAATATAAGACAGGATGACTGACAAAGGATGATCTGTGAGATGAAGCTTCAGGAACAAGCTGAACAGCGGGATCAACGTGGAGTGTACAGGGATCATCAGACCCACCATGAACAGCCCCAGCACCAGCGAACGACCTTTCCAGCGCATACGTGTAATGGCAAAGGTCACCAGACTGGCGAACAGCACGGTGATCACCACCGAGACCACCGTAATCCATACACTGTTGAAGAAGTACAAGCTGATATTTCCCTCTGTCCATACCTTGACATAGTTTTCCCAACGCGGAGTGGCAGGAAGGGAAAAAGGCGCCATGTCGAATACTTCCTGATTATTTTTAAGCGAGAACAACAGTAGCCATACCAAAGGTAAAATTTGCAGCAAAGCTACCAGGGACAAAAGGAAATACAGCAGAATATAGCCAAATCTCCTTAACCATGCCGAACCTCGGCTTGTCCCCGGGTAAGTTGGCAATCTAACGGCCGTATCCGTCTTCACCGGGATGGACCTCCTTTCATTTCACTAGGGCGTGTCTGGAAACTCCGAAGGTGGCAGATTTTGCCGAATTTTCGTTCCAAGCAAGGAAATTTTCCGCAGGCGTGCCGGGGCACGTCAAGGGAAAGTGACGCAGCAGGGGGCGAAAAGGCGGTAAAAGATGCACTTCAGCGAGTTTTCAGACACGAACTAGCGTCAGGAATACTGGATCGTATCTTTGGATGCTGTCGCTTTTCGAAGCAGCCAGGTAACAAGCAGACAGATCAAGAGCAGGAAGAACCCTACAGCACTGCCGTAACCAAAGTCGAAGCTACGGAACGCCTGACGATACATATAGGAGGCCATCACTTCGCTGGAACCATTCGGTCCGCCATCGGTCATCACGTAGATGAGATCAAAATACTTGAGTGAGCCTACCACAGCCAGTACCACAGTCACCTTGATGACTTCTGTAATAAGGGGCAGCTTGATTCGAAAAGCGATCTGCCAAGGGCTTGCTCCATCAATCCGGGCTGCTTCCACCAGAGATTCCGGAATATTTTTGAGGGCCGCATAATAGATCAAAATATAGAAGCCTGCATACTGCCATAGAATCGGCACGAACAGTGCATACAACACCAGGGATGGCTCCGCCAGCCAGGCTGGCGGATTGCTGAAGCCGATCGCTTCCAGAAAGGTGTTTAGCACACCATTGCTGGGATGATAGATCTTCAGCCATAACTGGGCGATCGCGACCGAAGACAGCAGCATCGGGATCAAATATATTTTACGGAACAGATTGGCCCCCTTGATCTTGCCTGACAGCACCAAAGCAATCATCAGATAACCGATCAGACTCAGCGCAGAGAACAAAGCAAGCAAAAAAGTATGGTTCGCACTCTGCCAGAATGTCCCGTCTTGAAGCAGTCTGGCGTAATTATCCAATCCAATAAAGGTCATTGCACCGATCCCGTCCCATTGCATCAACCCATAATACCCGGTGAGCACGATCGGGATGTAGACCAAGACCAGCAGCAGAAGCAGTGCAGGAAGCACGTACAACGCAGCAACGAGACGGTTAGACATGACTTTGTCCATCACATTATCCTCCCTTCAAGCGTTCAAGCACGTGTACGTCAATTGCCTTTATCAATTGCAGCCTGATGATTCTTCACAAAATCCTCTGGTGTCACCGCTTTGCCAAACAATGCTTGAATCATGTCCAGATGTGCCTGAGCGGCTGCCGGTTTCATCTGTACATCTGCAAAGAGTGTAAGGCTGCTGGCCTGGTTCAATTCGTTCAGCAGGTCAATATAGAGCTGTGGCAGCTGTACTGCCGCCGTATCCACTTTGGTAGCCGGGATGACGCCTGCTTCAGTTACCGAACTTTCACCCCATTTTTCCACAAAGTATTGCACAAACTTCTGCGCTTCTTCCTTCACTTTGGAGTTCTGGGCCACGAACAGTCCTACACCTGGACCACCTACCCAGCTGTTAATATCGCTCTTGCCATCTTCCATCGTTGGGAATTTGAAAAATCCGATCTTGTCTTTAAATTCCTGCGGGATGTCCGGGTTGGTCGTAAAGTTTGGCAGTTCCCAGGTACCCATCAGATACATGGCAGCTTTTTCGTTCATGAATTCGGATTTGCCCTCATCGTTAGACAACCCGTTGAAGCCTTTGTTGAAAGCATTCATATCCACCAGTTTTTGTACCTCGGCAGCAGCTTGAGTCAGCGCAGGATCATCAAACTTGCCAGAGCCATTGATCGCCTTTTCCAGTGCATCTCCACCTAACCGATTCGCCAGATACATATACCAGAGTGAGCCGGTCCAGCGGTCTTTATTGCCCAGTGCGATCGGAACCTCACCGTTCTCTGTCAATGTCTTCAGCACACTCAGGAATTCATCGTACGTTGCTGGCGGCTGCAAGTTATATTTTGCAAAAATGGCTTTGTTATAATAAATGGGGGAGATATTCAACTCAATTGGTAGCGCATATGTTTTACCGTCTATCGCATAAGCTTCTGTTGTTCCGGCTATGAATTTCTCGCCCAGCGAGTCACTCAGCAGATCATCGACCGGTGCGAACAGGTTCCCCTTCACATAAGGCTCCAGAAATCCAGCAGCCCAAGTTACACCAACATCGGGAAGTTCATTGGATGCCGACAGAATTTTCAATTTGTTCTTATATTGTTCATTCTCCAGCACTTCCTGCTTAATGGTTACATTCGGATGATCCGTTTGATACTGCTTGATGATATCGTTGACCAGTTTGTTTTGCTGTGCGGAACTGCCTGCTGGCCAGAGGTGCATGAATTTGAGGGTTACTTTCCCATCTGTGCCGTTGCTGCCTGTTTCACCCTCTTCATCCGAACTTGAACTGTTACATCCGGATAAAATTACGGCGAGAACCAGCGTCCATGACAGAAGAATGGCCATCGTCTTTTTGCTCATTATTCCAACCCCCTTGGTTTTTTCGGTTAATGTAACCGCTTTAACCAAATTGTAGCACGGGCCTATCACACCTATAAGACCAGAGTAATTTGGAAAAACTCCACTTTTTTGAGGTTATTTGTTATTTCGTTCAGATAGGGAATGCCGATATTTGCTTGGACTAAGCCCCTCAAGACTTTTAAATACTGTGATAAAATACTTATCCGTCTGATAACCCACCTGTTCGGCAATCTCCGAGATGGGCATCGTTGTCTGTACAAGCAACTCCTTCGCGCGCTGAATGCGTTTGCGGGTAAGATATTCACTAAAATTGATGCCGATCTGTTCCTTGAACAATACGCTGAAGTAACTGGAGTTGAGATGGAGTAGATCAGCGATTTCACGCATGGTCACATGTTCACCCAGATGGGCATCCACATAGGCCAAAGCTTCACTGATCTGGCTATTGAGCCTCTGCTCCCCGCGCTCTTTAACATCCAGCAACTTAGGGTCAACCATTTCCTGCATCGTTTGAATACGTCGCTGTTGTTCGCTAAACTTCAAGGCTTTTTCGACGGTCTGCAGCAATTGTTCCTTATCAATCGGTTTCAACATATACTCCACAACACCCAACTTAATGGCCTGCTGGGCATACTGAAAATCGGCATGTCCAGACATAATCAGGACAACAGGCTTGTTCGAAAAGTGCTGAATGGCTTCAATCAGAGACAAGCCAGAGAATTCCGGCATGCGAATATCCGTTATTAACAGATCTGCCGGCTTTTTCTTGAGCCATTCCACAGCCTCGACGCCACTTTCTGCAGTCTGAATGTGATTTCGTCCTGCCGACCATCCTTCCAGTGTTTTGCGAATACCCTCTCTTGTACGCGGCTCATCATCCACGATAAGAATCGTTTTGTCATGAATCATATGCACCCCTCCGTTCCCATGGGAATCTCAAAGCAAATGACAGTTCCTTCCCCAACCTTACTTGTTATAGAAAGCTTGCAACGTTCGCCAAGTTGGCTGCCAAAGTAAAGCTTCAGTCGCCGATGTACGTTGATTAGACCTACGCCTGTACCCTTGTTAGATACAGCGGGGCCACCATGTAAGGCATGAATTACAGATTGAAGCCGTGATTCATCCATACCGGGACCATCATCCCGAACCTCAATGCGAACCAGATTCTCCTCGGTCGAAGCATCCACATGGACGCTTATCTTTCCCGGGCCCAGTTTACTTTCAATCCCATGGAGAATCGCATTTTCCACTAAGGGCTGTATGAGCAGTTTCGGTATTGCGACCTTACGCACCGTATCACTCAGCTGAATCTCCCATTGCATTCTCTCTCCCAACCGCATCTGCATAATTTGAAGATAACGCTCGGCGTGTTCCAGCTCGTCGGCAATCGTAACCCATTCATCCTGCTGCGAACTGGAGATGATATAACGAAATAATCGGGACATGGCCACAACCATACGTGCCATCTCCTCGTCTCCCTTCTCCTCAAGGGACCAATAGAATGCCTCCAGTGTGTTGAATAGAAAATGGGGATTAATCTGAGACTGCAACGCCTTCAGCTCAGCCCGGGACTGCATGACTTCCTTCTCATGAACCACACGGGTCAATTCATTCTGCCTGTAGACCATCTGGTTATATACGTCGTTGAGTTCATTGATCTCCATCGTAGAGCTGACCATTAGATTAGGTCTCATTGCTCCTGGCTGTGCACTGCGCATGGCCCGCATCAGCCGTATGAGTGGACGTGTAATCATTGTGGACAGAAAGAAGGACATGATAAGGAACAAAACAACACCAATCATTCCCGAGACGAGCAACGCTGTTCTCAGGATGGATACACCTTCCGTTGTCTCCCGCAGCGGGGTCAGGACAGCAAGTGTCCATCCCGTTAACTCCGATTTTTGCCGGACGACGATATAGGATTCCTCCCCGTTCTGCACGACTGATCCGCTGTCCAATATGGCTTTGGGATTGAGATTAATCTCCAGATCGGAAGTCACCACTTCGCCTGCCCCATCCAAGAGCATGATAGAGTCCTGCGAACCATCTGTCCCATTCGAATCATTGAGTTGAAAAAAACTGCGCTGCATCCGCACCACCACATAACCTCCATGTTCGAAAGAATGATCCAGCAGGTTAATCCGCCGAATAGCCAGGAGCACACCCGGATCTTCAGGGTCAGCGCCTGCCCATACCAGTCTGCCTTTTCCTTCATCCGCCAGGTTGATCCAGTTGCGCTCCACTCTGAGATCGAGGGATCGGTCATCCATCGGAAAGATGCGGTTATAACCCGTGGTGTATATCTCCATACTCTGCGCTCCGTTGATGAAAGACTGATAACTGCCTGCAATCTGCAAGAGAGCTTGGCGCTGATTAAAGGTTGCCGGGTTGCCTTGTTTCTCATCGCTAAGCAGACGCTGCACGTATGAATCATCCGCCACTTGGGCGGTCAGCGAATTCACTTGTGCAATGAGTGCATCCAATCTTCCACTGGCTTGGACGGCGGTTTGATGAATATGTTTCTCCGCATTGCTTTTCAGCAGGGCAGCTACCCGATCATAGGCCGATATGCCTGCGAGCAAAAGAACAACAAGCATCACCATAACAAAACCAATGAAGATCTGATTCCGAAGTGAGTTAAAATGTCCTTTTTTCCCGTGCAACTTCCCCATTCTCCTCTCTTTTTGGCATGTAAAAGAACCCACCACCTTACGCCCGTGCTCTTGAAGACTGGGTACAAACGATGCCGGATTATCTACCTATTCAGTTCTTCTATATAAAATGAACAAAAGAATATTTACACTAGCCACTACGATGACAGAATAACCTTCCAATCGCTGTTATCCCCAGATTTTTTGATTCCCTTTTTAAAGGGGAAAATCCGGTGATAAAGGCGAAGCATATGCTTCCGATGCATCTTTCTTTCAGAAAGCTTTTAGCTCCGTTTTTTCAGGTTATTTCTGCCCTCTCCGTTCTCGTGCAAATTTTTAGTTCAATTTATATAGTTAAAGCGCTTGCAGAAATAAAACTTACTCTTCTTCTCTCTTAGCCTTTGTTTACCGATTAAACTAACGACTAAAAAATAGCATAGTTTTACAGGTTAATCAATCCTCCCGAAGAGTTCCCAAACGTTAAATGAAAAGGATCAAAAAAAAGAGAGGGGACTTTTAAAGTCCACCTCTCTTTGTTCACATCCCTTCACACATATCCTTTTCTGTGACACATCTTCAGTTATTTTACAGACCCTTGTGTAACCCCGTTGATGATCCACTTCTGCGCAAACAGGTAGATGATAATCATCGGCAGTAACGCGAGCAAGTAGGATGCAAACGCAAGGTTAAACTCGGTATTAAACTGTCCTTGGAATACATACTGTACCAGCGGCAGCGTGTATTGTCCCGGATCACTGATAATAATGAGTGGCAGCAAGAAATCGTTGTACGTGGATAGGCATGTCAGAATACCAACCGTGGCACTGATGGGTGCCATGAGCGGGAAAATGATTTTCCAGAACGTGCCCCAGGTTGTCGCCCCATCCACAAATGCCGCTTCCTCCAGCGCTACCGGAATGGAACGGATGTATCCAACGTACACAAATACGTTGAATGCCAGACCATAGACCGTGTGAAGCAGAATCAGACCTACCAGATTTGTCATCTCCAGCGATGCGGTCAGTTTAACAATCGGCAGCATGATGATTGGGAACGGAATGAACATCGCGCTAACGAAGTAATAATAGAGTCCTTTGAAAAACTTGCGTTTCTCCATATTCCGTGCAATCGCATAGGCTACCATCGAGTTACTGAGCAACGTCAAAAGCACGGTGGATGCGGTAACGATTGCACTGTTACGGAACGATTGGAAGAAGTTTGTCATGTCGATGGCCCTCGCAAAATTCTCCCAATGAAGTGTGGTCGGAATGGCAAAGACCGATTGGGCCATCTGTTCCGGATTTTTCAAAGCAATCGTAACGGTCATATACAATGGGAACAGGATAAACAAGGTACCCAACACAACAAGCAACATAACGGGCCAATTGATTCGTGTACGGCTTCTCATTACAGATCCATCTCCCTTCTTTGCAGGAACCGGATTTGCAGGATTGAAATCACCGCAATAACGATGAAGTAAATAACCGAGTTCGCAGATTGATATGCATATTCGCCGCCTTCAAATCCACCGGTGTAGATCAGATGGGAGATGGACTGCGTCGCCCGTCCGGGACCACCGTTGGTCAAGGCTACGATTTGGTCGAAGACCATAAGTGAATTTTTCATCGCCAGCACCATATTAATGGTGAAGAATGGAGCAATGAGCGGGAAGGTAATACTCCAGAATTCACGCCATTTGCCTGCGCCGTCGAGGTTGGATGCCTCGTATAGTGTCGTTGGTATCGTTTGCAGACCAGCCAAATACAGAATTGTATTCAGGGCCACCGATTGCCATACTGCAACAATGACGATACCGATCCAAGCCAGACTCTCGCTGCCGAGAATGTTGGTGGATAGCGCATTGATGCCCAGATTTTGTCCCCAGATCGGGAATACGTTGGAGAACAGGTAGTTAAATATGTAACCTACGATCAGCACACTCAGAATATTGGGCAGGAAGTAGATTCCGCGGAAAAAGTTACGGAACTTAATCTTGGCATTCAGCCCGAGTGCAATGAGCAGGCTCAGAATATTGGTCAGGATCGTCACCACGATCGCAAATTTGAACGTAAACCAGTAGGCATTGCCTACATTGTCATCCTGGAACAAGTTGAAATAGTTTTTGAAACCAACAAAATCATACTCTTTCCCGAATCCGTTATAATTCGTAAATGAATAATAGATGCCCTGGAGGGCCGGCAGCGTCATAAATACAAAGAACAATACAACCGCCGGAACCGTCATCCAGTAATAAGGTGCGATACGCTTGTTCATACTCCATCCTCCTTCTGACAAGGCTTAGCGCCGATTAGCAACCTTGTCCCATTCTTTGTCGAGTGTATCTAGATAGTTGTCGATGTTTTGGTTCTGCAAAAAGGACTGTACGATGGAATTCAGCTGCACGGCAGCCGGAATATAGTGATCGGGAAAGTCAATAACCTTGCCCTTCTCGATATAAGGCATCAATTCCTGTACGGCAGGATCATCCTGCTTCACGCCTTTTACCGCAGAGAACAGCGTCTGTTCGTCAATGTATCTTCCGATATTTTCAGGCTCTAATAGAAACGCAATAAACGTCTCTGCCTGCTCGCGATTAGGCGTGTCCTCCGCAATGGTAAACAGGGAGTCGATCCCGTTCACCAGCTTGATCTCGCTTGCATCGTTGCCCGTAGGGAATGGGAAGAAACCGATGTCAACATTTGGGTTCGCTTTGCGAATCTCCGAGATGGCCCAGGTTCCCTGGATGTACATGAAGGCTTCACCGTTAGCAAAGGCACGGTTACCGTCCGAATAAGCTTTACCAAAGTTATCGCCGTGACCGTATTTCATGAGTTCCAGTTGCTTCTCAGCTACCTCGCGGTACTTCTCCTTGAACGTCACTTTGTTATCGCGTCGCTCTTGGTAGAAATCAATACCGACCAGATTGGAGGCTAGTGCATTGAACGGCAGGCTCGTCTGCCAGTCATCCTTGTATGTGAAATAAAATGGAATCTCACCTGCATCCTTAATCTTTTGGGCGGTCGTAATGAGTTCATCCCACGTCTTGGGCACATCCAATCCCATTTCCTTAAACAGCGTTTTGTTGTACATGATGCCGTTTGCATTAGTCGCGTAAGGAATACCAGTCACTTCGTCCATACCTGTGAGATCATTCAGCATTTGTATGTAGTTCGGATCAATCGTCTGGAGTAATGTGCTATCCGTCAGATCGGTGAAAATATCACTCTGGGCCAGAATGGAATAGGTGTCGGTTGCCCCCATGGCCATAATATCCGGGATATCATTTTTGACGACACGCGTCTTCAGTACTGTCTCCGCATCGGGCGGATTCACCTGTGTCACTTGGATATCGTCATGCTCCGCATTAAACGTTTTAATTAATTCATCAAAGGTTGTTTTGGCTTCAGGCTTGTTCTGGAAAAATTCAATCTGCACTTTGCCATTCGCGCTATCTCCACTGGTACAGGAAGATAAAAGTACAGCCATCATTCCACACAGCAACATTGTCCCGAGAGCCTTGGTAAGCGTTGTTCTCATGTTGTACCTCCCTCAGCTTTATACGTAAGAATTTACCCATTCAAATGGTGAAATAACCATTTGGTTAATCCTTCCAAACCGACTTCAATCTGAATGGATGATATAGGTCTTTATTATTTCTAAAACGGTTTCGGTAAAAATGAATCACGGCAGTTCTTCCCATGACCTGAATCAGGCATAACAAAAAGGACACTGGATGATATCCAATGTCCCTCATTTAATAAGCTTATATTCAGCCACTGTAACGCTTTTATCCAACCTATTACGAACGTTCTGCTTTCGGCAAAGCATTACGTAAACGCTTGGCCCGATAACTCTGATATGCACGAATCAACATGCCAATGATAATCATGACCACACCGATGTTAATTGCGACATCAGCGAGATTCAAAATCCCGCGTCCTGACGGAAATACGAGGAAATCCGTTACCCGGGCATAGATAAATCGATCGATTGCATTTCCCAACGCCCCGCCAACCATAAAACCCGCGCCAGCTTGCATCCAGAAACCGCGAATCTCACCTTTACTCCGGTAATACAGCATGCCTGCTATGAACAGAACAGCAATCACACCAAACAAACGCGCATTTCCCTGAAACATGCTGCCCGCCATTCCACTGTTCTCGTAATGCTGTAACTGCATGCCTGAGTTACCCAGTCTCATGACGTCGCCAACTTCCATATACATCCTCACTGCAATCTTGGTTCCCTGGTCCACCAAAGTCACCAGCAGTGCTACAAAATAAAACAGCATCGTGCTTCTCCTCCTGCCTACGTAGCAATAACTTATTTTAACTTTAAGAGTTATGTATATTAGTTTCCCTTCACTTTACCACAGCCGATGTACGGTCTCCAAATGAACGGTCTTTAACCACGCAAATAACGTCCACTAACATCGTTCAGACTGCATCCAGAAGGGACTACACTAATCCATGTCGAATGTAGACATCAATCATATACGTAAAGGGGATGCCTGTAATTTGAACCTGACCACGACAGAGAAATTAAAGGAAATGCAACAGGAAGAAAAGGACTTGGTATTTGACACATTTGATTCTGAAATGGCACTTAACCTTGGCCTGCATCTGGTTGAAGAAGCGAAGCGTCGTTCCCAAGCCGTGACCATCGACATCACCCTGGAGGGGCATCGTCTCTTTTTGCATGCGATGGAAGGCACTCATCCCGACAACGAAGACTGGATTCGACGCAAAAACAACGTGGTGAATCATTTCTCCTCCAGTTCTTGGCATACCGCCCTGCGGTTGAGAAGCGAAAACCAGACACTTGAGCAAGACTTCAATCTGCCTGCATCGGACTATGTTCTGGCTGGTGGTGCTTTCCCGCTGATTCTGGAAAATGAGGGACAGGTCGGCACCATTACAGTATCGGGTTTGCCTGATGAGGAAGACCATGATCTGGTCACGACAGGCATTCGCTCGTTTTTGTTGCAGCAGAGTTAGATTAAAATAGGCAATAAAAAATCCGTACCTGGGATAGGCACGGATTTTCTTCTTTTTCCTGCAGTTAAATTCTTGCGTTTTATTGGATCGCTGAGAGAACGTCCAGAAGCATAGATTTGAATTTGGGCCGATCAATGGCTTCACAGACACGTACATTCGGCTCTTTGCCAAAACGTCCGTTGATATCAACCACACTGTATCCACGTGTCAGTTCTCCTGCCGCTTCCACATCCACATAATATTGACCCGACTTGGTCATGATGGATTCATCTGCCGCTACAGCCATCAACAATGTATCCGGATGAGTGGTGCCATTGAGTTTATGTACCGACTTGTTGAACTGCATAACCACTTTGTTGATTGCAGTGAAGAAATCGGCACCCGATGTACCCAGAGCCGCAATCTCTGCATGATCGTCATCGTCCATCACTGAATATTGCGTGCACATCTCCCAGCCAACCATCGTGATTGGAATGCCTGCATGCAGTACAATTTTCGCTGCTTCCGGGTCCACGTAGAAGTTATACTCCGCCGCCGGTGTGATATTGCCCAGTGCATTATTCGTTCCGCCCATGATGTACAGGTGAGCAATCTCCGGAATAATCGTAGGGTCTTTCTGAATCGCCATTGCAATATTAGTCAACGGGGCAATCGCCAGAAGTTCAATTTCGCCCGGATGTGCGTGCACCTTCTCAATGATAAAATCAACCGCATGCCCGCTCTCGGGACGCTGATCCGCCTTCGGGAAATGCGCGCCGCCCATGCCATCATTGCCATGCACATCTTCCACTGTGCGGTGCTGAGCTTTACCGTAGGCCATTAGCGGACGCTCGCAACCTTTATACACAGGTACCTTGCCGCCATGTCCAGCAACCTGTACCGTGTACAGGGCATTTTCAACCTCCTGGTCGAATTGTACGTTACCGCCCGTAATGGTGATGCCTTCCACCTGAAAGTGATGCAATGCCGTCAGGATCGCAATCGTATCGTCTCCTGCTGTATCTGTATCGATGATGACTCTTCTCATGATGCCGCGCTCCTTCTTCCGTTTGATAGTAAACTCCATAAAACACTATGTCTTATTTTACATCAAAAACGTACCGATGACGATGGAAACGCCGATGATAATCGAACGCAGCAGCTGTGCTACCGCCATATTGCCTCGTGCAATTTCGTCACACACCCGCATCTTCGGAATCAGGAAATCAAATATAATATAGACCAGGCACAGCACAATAATTCCAAACGCCGACCACAGCAGCATATCCAGCCACGAATGCGTCGAGAAAGATACCATGCCCACAATAATACACAGCCCCAGCAATTTGCTGCCCATGTACATGCCTGCCGCCTCGTTACCTTTGGCGATTTCCTCACTATCGTTATACCGGGTCAATTTGCTAAAAGCGAAATATCCACATACCAATACCACCAGCAGAATGCCTACACCCACCGCCACATTCACGAGGTTTAATCCCAAGTTTTCCATTCCTTCTCCTCCTCATCATTCATCCGTTCACGAACCGTAGCCGCGCAATAATAGGCCATATCTCCGGTTACTTTCTCCCCGACCCGTGGTAGTATCCCAGCCAAACGCCCACCGATAACAAACACCCCTGTAAGCAGATAGCCGCTGTATGCTCCAGCTTCCGTCTCGATCACAACCTGTTCCATCGGAACCAGTTGCTGATAGATTTTGGGCTGATTTTCGTAATAAGCTGTGATCTCTTCATCCTCGTCTGTTGCCCCAGATGCAAGATTGGATTCCAGCGCCTCGTTAAGAGGATGCTCCATATCCTGCTTTCCAAAGGCATTGTCCGTTCCTTCATCCAGCAAAAGAGTTCCTCTGCCTTCGCGCCCCCAATAACTCTTCGCTACATATGGCGTGGCGTTCAGCTCGAAAGGCTCTGCCGAAAAATAGGTGGGCAGCAGATATCGGGAAATCACGTCCATCTCTGCTTCATCAAAGAGGGTAAACCCGCAATATTCCGGGGTTTGCTCGTTCCGCTCGTAGAGCGACCAGATTGCCGCCATGAAACCTTTGCTCTGCATCAGTACATGCTGAACCGGATTCATCAGGCCTAGTCGTCCCTCCCGTACAAGTTCAAGCAGCGCAGCCCCAATCTCCACCCCTGTCGTCTCATCCCGATCATCGATCAGATACTCCAGTGGATAAAGGCGATACAGTAGATTAATCTCCCGACCCTTATGGTAAAGCGCCTCTCCCGGAACAATCTCCAGTTCCTCAAGTGGAGCATAGAAGACTTCGTATCCCGCTTCCTGACAACGTCTCATCAGGTATTCCGTATTCGTTCGGTCTTCGACATGTTCACCAAAAGAAGTGAATGTCACCGGACCCTTTAATCCCTGCTCTGTATAGAATTCCAGCCACATCTTGAAACATTCCCGAATACGTGTATCCATCTCGGCAGATGGCGCAGTTAACGCGGCATCCTCAGCAAGACCGACCAGGATATTTTCCAATGCAGCAGCCTCCGGTATGCCCGTTGGAGTGTCCGTATTATTTTCAATACACTTGGGCCCAGCTTCTCCGATAATCCAGTCCTGACGGGTAATGCCTCCAGTTACCAACTCCATACGTGCCGCCGGGATAAGCCCCGGATGAATACCCAACTGATGCTCTAAAAAAGAATCCGGCATATATTGCTGGATAAATCGCATCACTTTACAGTAAATGCCGTCTACCGCCTCGGCTGCGGTATGCAGTTCCAGCACCTCCGAGGGAGAGTAGACCGTTAATGCTGGCACACAATATTGCTTCCCGTACATTCGATGATATGGAATCTGTTGTTCCGTTTCACCCTGAAATACCTCTTCGTGACTTAACGGCAGTTGAACCACTTGCCTCATCCGGTTATCCTCCCGAGCTGCGGAAGAAGCTACCGAAGCCGCTTGATTTGGACTTGGATTTGCTATAGGAGCTGTTACTGTCCTTATTGCTTCGATATGACGACCCACCGTAGTAATAGTGCCCACTGCTGGAATCATATTCACATCCGGTATCATACTCCGGGTCACATTCATCATTGTTGCTGCCACAACCGGATAACACGGCAGGAACCGCCAGCATCAGGGAGAAAGCAACCAGCTTTGCTTTTGACCCGGGTTTCGATGCTTGCCCCCGCTCTTGGTCACTCATCACAGATCCACCTCTTTCATATAAAACAATACTTTCTTGCGATCTGCATCCAGCACGGAATACAGGAACTCATACGTCTTGCCACTGCGAACCATGTAATGGTCCAGCAGTTGCTCGGCAAGCTCCATCGTATAGGTGGATGACGCTGTGAGCTCCAACTCCTGAAATGATCTTCCATTCCACAGCATATACTCTGCACTGTACATGGAGGACATTTTGCACATTGCCAGCGCAGCGTCCGCAATCGCCGCACCGTACACATCCGGCATCTGTTGGTCATATGGCGTTACATATACTGCATGTTCCCGCCCATCCTGGCATTCATTGGACAGATGCGCCCAGAGTTTGTTTTTCACCAAGGTGGCATCCACCAGTTTGCGCATGAACAGTTCATCTCGTGTGACTGAAGTCTGTTCCAGCACCCCTGTCTCCGCTTGTCGATCATCCGACCAACTCCGATACGTCAATGAATAATAGATACCGATAACCTCCCTTTTTGCGAGCTCTTAGGTGAGCCGTTTCAATTCATACAAACGTATTTAACGCATCCGAAGGAAAAAAGTTACACTAGTGAATCAATTTCATAGTACCTTTAGCTGCTTCAAATCAAGGCTAGACATAGATCAAAATGGTTTAATTTGTCTATGTCTAGTTACAAAACTCCATTTTTAGTGATTTATGAAATTGATTTTATTCACCATGACATGTAATAAAAGCTACTGTTCGAGGCACTGTTGATGATAATGCATTATGTGGTTTAACTAAAATAGAACAGGTTTTCACGCCCGTTTCTGGATCAACGAAACTTGGCTAACAAGTGGATTCCGCGTTTGGTATGTAATTCAGTTCAAAAAGGCCGGAGAAGACTCTCCGACCGCACTTGTTTAATCTTATGCTCATGCCATTCTGACTTATAACTCAGCCCACTGTGCCAATACATCATTATATTCAGCGGACAATTGCTCGCGATCATTCCAGATTTGTTCCAGTTCAAGCGGATTGTTCTGCACCATTTCCAACTGTTGATCCAGCACCTGAATCTCTGCCTCAAGACGAGCCAACGTCTGTTCCAGCTTCTCCGCAGATTGTTGGTTGCCACTGCCACTTCTATGTTTCGATGCAGTTGCTGCCGAAGGAGTCAACGCCTTACCTGATTCAGTAGAAGCTTTATGATCATGACTTCCACCGGCAGCTACAACAGTGGATCCGTTCATTGTCGAGGTTGCTCCTGGCTTCTTCCCTGATCTGGCAGTCCCGCCGGGCGCGGACGTTAAACCTGACTTCATCTCTGACTTGGTGTTCCCACGAGAAGAAACGCCCACGCCTGCTGTAGCCTGAGTTGTCGCCGCCGCACGAGCTTGCAAATCAAGCTTCTTCTCACGATACGCCTCATAGTCTCCCAGGTAAGCGGTCATCTGACCGTCCTCCAGTTCCCACACACGGGAAGCGAGGCGATTGACGAAGTACCGATCATGCGAGATGGCAAGTACGGTTCCTTCAAAATCAACCAGTGACTCTTCCAGCGCTTCTCTCGATGCGATATCCAGATGGTTGGTTGGCTCATCGAGCAACAGTACATTGGGTTTGCGCTGCACCAGCAGAGCTAGCCGCAGACGCGTCCATTCCCCACCAGATAATTGCCCGACAGAGCGGAATACATCCGCTCCATAGAACAGGTATCGGGCCAGAATTCCGCGAGCCTCTCCCTCTTCCACGCCTGCTTCCAGACGGAAGTATTCGAGTACGTTCAGCTTTGGATTCGTGGGTTCCTCCTGTTGAGCCAGATACCCTACATCCACGCGTGCTCCCCACTCCAGCTTGCCCGCATTGGGCTGCTCGTCACCAAGCAACAGCTTGAACAGGGTCGTCTTGCCGGAGCCATTGCGTCCAATGAGTGCAATTTTATCCCCATATTCCAACAGACCCGAGATTCCGCGCAGGATTTCACGCTCGCCATAGCTCTTCTCGACCTGTTCCAATACCGCTACCCGTTTACCCGTTCGATCCGTAGGACGCACATCGAACTCGGCATTGCGGCGCTCCAGTACAGGACGCTTCACCTGTTCCATCCGCTCCAGCGCCTTGCGCATAGAAGCCGCCCGTCTGAAGAACTTTTCATTCCCACCAACCCGGCCCCACTCCTCTAACTGGCGAATTGTTTCCTTCATTTTCTTGATAACCTTCTGTTGCTCCTTGAACTCCTCGAATTGCTGCAACAGCCGTTGTTCCTTCACTTTCATATATTCCGTATAACCGCCAGCAGATGTTTCCGCTTCTCCATCCTCCAGCTCCAGTGTTCGATTCACGACCCGATCCAGAAAATAGCGATCATGCGAGATCAGGACAATGGTGCCGGGATATTCTCGTAAAAATCCTTCCAGCCACTCAACCCGCTCCAGATCAAGATGGTTTGTCGGCTCATCCAGCAATAACAGGTCGGGTCTTACGATTAGCTGTGAAGCCAGCACCACCCGAGTCTGCTCCCCACCAGACAGGGAACCAAAGCGCCAACCATAGTGTGCCTTGGCGATATCCAAACCGTCCGCCACCTGATCGATCCGGGCATCCATTTCATATCCACCCTCACGCTCGAACTGGTCTTGCAGTGCCGCGTAGCGTTTCAGCAGGCGCTCCAATTGATTAGGGTCTGCTACACATGCCGGATCGGACATCTGCTGCTCCATTTCCTTCATTTGCGTGCGACATATCATAAGCTCCTTGAATCCAAGACTCAGTACATCCAGTACGGTATGGTCATCCAATCCTTCTGGAACCTGAGCCACATATCCCATTCGTGTATCTTTCTTGATCATCAATTGCCCTTCATCCGGCTTGTTCAGTCTTGCCATCAGGCGCATAAGTGTGGTCTTGCCGCTTCCGTTGCGGCCAATCAGGGCGACCTTGTCACCTTCCATAATTTCAAACGTAATGCCGTCCAGCACCAGATGTGCTCCGTGGTATTGAGTCAGTTGTTGCGCGCTAATCATTATCATAATAAGGTTCCTCCTATGGTATGGAAGATCCTGACCGCAACACAAAAAGAGCCGCAGGAGGTTAGCTCCGCGGCCCTTCAGAATTCAAGCAATATCGCTTATCGTCCGAATGAGGTCAAGGCAGGCATCTTCTCGCAAATGTTAACTTCCGTATATTCAAAATTGGACAGACTTCTCCCGTTGGTCAGAAAAGTATGAACAATGCCAGCCATAGCAATCGGCAGCTGGCTAATACGGTTGTTAAGCATCTCGTGATTCACCTGTCTTCACCTCCCTTGTCATAATTAATGTCAATATATCACAGACGAATGCGTTTCCGCAACCATCCCTTCGCCCAATTCAATCATACTGTACAGTAGTTTCATTCTTACGCTTAATTCCTGCCCCGTCGCCGAAGCATTACATCCCTGATTGCCACCGTAATAAGTGTTAACATTCCCGAGGTACCCAGTGATGCGCCGAGCAGGGCATATCCGATGCCGTTCCACCCGCCAATATCGATGCTGATCATGATTACAACGGCACCGCCGAGCAAGGCCACACATGGCAATATATATTGTACCCACGTCATTCGGCGTCCTTGTAACCGGTAGATAAACCATTCAATCAGTAGCTGCACTGCCCACATTCCCAATGTCCACAAGATCAGTACTTCCATAAGGTTCCCCTCCTGTTGCTGGATGGATCAAGCACTGTGTTACAGACTTTACATTACTTCAACCAATCTGAGAAAAAGTTCCGGTACCCTTCTTTCATCTTCGTGCGCGAAAAAGCACCAAACGCATACTCCCGGTTGTCTTCTGACACACTGCGCGGCGCAGCCGCAGCCATGTTCACCAGTTCAAACCAGTTATCCTCGTTACCTGCAAATGCATGCGTGGATCGAATGTGACCGTAGCAAGCATGCTCCGGTTTCACGACCATTTTGCCCATCGCCATCGCTTCCGTCAGCGGCATCGCAAACGTATCAAAGGCCGAACAGTTCCAATATACCTTGGATGAGTTCATCAACGTAAATATCTCATCCTGCGTGAGCGCAAACTTCAGCTTCACGTTGGCAGGAATGTCGTACTTCTTCATGGTTTCCTTATAGCGCACACCACCAAACACCATATACACTTCCTTGTCCGGGTTCTGCCGAGCGTATTCCAGCACCAGATCCGGGCGACGATTCGCTTCATCCCTACCGATCCAGAGCACCCGATTATGCACAACCTGGCTCGGATCATAGTGCCGGTTCGCCAGCTCTTCGCTAAAGCCAATCGGAATAACGTTCACGTCATGTACACCGAAATTGCGACCAAGTTCTGTTTTTAAAAACTCCGTCTGTACAATCGCTTTATCCACCATCGTATAAAATGGCTTCATCATCTCATATCCTGTTAGCGCGGGATCGGGAAAACTGTGCGGGAACAATACACTCTTCGGTAAGAACATCTTCAAAAACGTAAACCCGGATACGGTGTAGATAACATGCTCTATATTTTGGCTATGAATCTGATCCAGCACGATATCGTAGTTCACCAGGTCACCTTTCTCATGCTCATAACCCGGCAACCAGTCGTATCCGCTGACATGACGCTCCGGCGAGATGAACACAATATCCACGCCCAGCTCCAGACCAATCTGCTTCAGCCGATCCGCAAATACGCGCGGCCCCTGAGCTTCCGTGAATTGAATTTTACGCATAACAAGTCCGACTTTACGCAAGCTTCTCACCCCTCATTTCTATTCCTCATCCAAGTGCTTCATGCACTGTTCCAGCGTTGCTGCCGTCTCATGCCACTGGTTACGCAACTGTTCCTTCGGCCACACACATTCCTCACTTCTCAGGTCACCGTCAATCAAACGAAGCATCCAGAGCGAAAATACAATAGCATAGGCGTTGTACCATTCTGCAAAAGAAACCCGTTCAATCTGTACACCCAAGCTCCCCAGTTTGTCCAAATAAACATCTATAACCCGCTCTCGCAAAGCAGACGTAACCGTTCTGGGAAACAGCGGATGCGAGAGATCCACTAGATGAACTACATCCCATAGCGGTGTATTCAGATGAGCATGCTCCCAGTCCAAGACGACCAGTCTGCCGTCTACTTCCGCTAGATTACCGGGATGCAAGTCTCCGTGACATAAAACGGTTGGAAGTTGCTCCTCAGCTGTGAGAATCAACGTGGCAATCTTGTCCCAATTCGATGCGGACAGCTGCATATCCAGTCTGGATAACAGTTCATCGTTAGACTGCTTTTGCATTTGCAACTCATCCAACATGGTGTGAATGGACGGTTTCTGGCCCACGCGAGGCAGCTCACTCCAATTCGTAACAGGCAATGCATGCCATGCTGCCATATGTGCCGCTGCGCCGAGCATCATCGCTTCTTCCGAATCATGCACCAGTTGCCCCAGATCCTCGTAGATCATCCAGCTCTGTGCTGGAGCAATGGTAAGATCCGACGCTGCAATGAGTTGCGGATAGATTGGTGGTAAGCCAGACATCACACGCTCGTACATCCATCGTTCCCGTCCATGCTGTACAGGATTCGTCAACGGTTTGAAAATATAACTTTCACCGCTAGGAACAGTGAATCGCTCCACATATCGTCCGTTCATTCCTTTATACAACTGTTCACGGCTTGTTATATATTGATCATTCAGCATTCCTTCGGGCGTCACCCAGCTGTATGCATCCAACTCTTCGTTCACGCTACCCACCATCCATTTCGTTCTCCCTGCTACTCCGATGTTGATTTCTATTCATCATACGTTGCCGCTCACAAGCCTGCAAGCTTTGGTCGTAAGCGCTTATTCAGTGTCTCAATTCAGAGTTTCAAAATTGCTTATTGCATTTTAGTTAGTAATCACTTACTATACAATCATGAAGAACAAATCTCATGTGGATAGCAAAAAGAAAGATATCCTACAAGCGGCGATGCGCTTGTTCGCAACCAAAGGCGTTGACGGCATATCCGTCAAAGAGATCGGTGACGCCGCCGGAGTAACCGATGCGGCGATCTACAAACATTTTAAAAACAAGGATGCCGTTGCCCTGGAAGCCTTCACCCAATACTGTGTCGACTATACTGCACTGATTGACGGGTATGTTCGACAGGAAGGTCCGGTGTTGGAACGCTTCAAGCAACTGGTTACCGAGGTTCTCCATCTGCATGATGAAGATCCCTACGGACTGCTGCTGATTTCACAGAATCATGAAATATTCATTGAAGCCGGAAGCAGCGAGGATTACCGTCAGCCATTGGATGCGTTAATGGATCTGATCGATCAGGGAATGATGCGGGGCGAACTGCCTCAGCAGGATTCACGGCTCACAGCCGTGCTGGTGATCGGTGCAATTACACGTATGGCGGTCTCCAGTATGCAAGGTGAACTACCGGAGCTGTTGGTACCTTATACGGGGGAAACGGTTCACAGACTTGCATCGATGTTAGGGCAGGTACCCAAGGAGTAACAATGGAAATGGGATGAAGCTAGAAATGGATTAGCGGAGCGTAGGGAAAACGACGTGAGCAACTACATTGTTTCCGAAGGAAACAACCTTCGTAAGTTTCCGCTTATCTCAGCTGAATCCCATATTCGATGCGGATGATGCCGCTAGACATGATTCGTAAACAAAAGCGGACTTGTTGAATAACTTCTAAAGAGAATCGTCAGCATACCATTAGGATATACAGATGGATTACCGGGTCATACGTGACCTTTTCTTTTTGCACATGAGGTTAGTGTTCATTAACTAAAATAGTCAGGACGTGTCATCTTCCATGAAGAAAATACTAATTATTCAAGGCAATCCCGTCTCCCCCAGTTACAACGACGCACTAGCCGAAGCTTACCGCAAAGGTGCGGTGCAGGCGGGTGCCGACGTCCGCATGATCACCCTGAACGAGTTGACGTTCAACATGAATCTGGAAGGAGGATATCGTAATAAACTTCCACTTGAACCAGATTTGCTGGAGGCCCAAGAAGCAATAAAGTGGGCCGAGCATCTCGTATGGGTGTTCCCAATCTGGTGGGGAGGGCCACCTGCCCTGCTGAAAGGTTTCGTTGACCGAATCTTCATGCCAGGTTACGCCTTCAAGTATCAGAAAGGAAAACCATTCCCGGATCAACTGCTCAAAGGCCGCACCGCTCGCATGATCACTACGATGGATGGCCCAAGCTGGTATTTCAAATGGTTCCAGGGTGAGCCCGCACATAAAATGATGAAAATCTCCACATTTGCACTGACTGGCATCAAACCTGTGCGGATAACATCTGTAGATCAAGTTGGTAAAAAGTCAGATGAACAGAGAAAGAATTGGTTGGATAAGATCGAACAGCTTGGGCGGAAGATGGGGTAAACACTTTTCTGCAAGAAAGCCTCATGGGAAGTATATACTTCTCTCCAGATTTTCACGTTGTAAGTTAAATCAAAAATCTGTGGATACGCGCAATTTGAAGGTAGTCCTGTAATCTGCAAGTGGCACAATTGTAATTATAGTCTGACTTATAACAGAAAGCAGAAATGTGCCTATTCCCAGTTACAAAAAAAGGGTTGTCCCCTACGTCTTGAACAAGACGTAGGGGACAACCCTTTTAGTATTCATTATGATCTAACGAACCGTAAACACGTTATTAGCGCCATTTCCGATAAGTCTGAGGTTTAACGAATCGTAGACGCGTTATATCCTCGATCTGTGTATCATTTTATGATTTTAAACTAGTTTGCACTGGAATAACTTCACTGAGGTTCGTTACATTTTGCATTCCACGCTAAATCGCCATTTAACACTGACTCGGTTCGTTAGCGACCTGCACTTAGAGAGACAAATCTGCACTACAGGTCAGCTTGATATGCCAATCGCCCGCCTTTGGAAAGTCGACTTCGCATCAGTAATGCAATGGAAACGACCATGGTTAGCGCCCCAATGAACAGCCATCTACAAATACAAACAACGCATTACCCAAACGAAATACGACCTGATGGATGCTCAGGCAAAATAGCTGTAACCAGCTGCTGCACAGCCGGATGATCCGACTGCATTACCGAACCCCCGGCATCACCGCTATATACCAGCTTTCCCTGATCCATCACGGCAATGCGGTCACAGATCGTCATGGCAGCTCGAATGTCATGTGTGATAAAAAGGTAAGACAACCCGTAGGATGCTCTTAACTCTCCCAATAAGGATAGAATTTGCGTCTGGTGCACCATGTCCAGGCTGCTGATCGATTCGTCCAGTACGATTAACTTTGGCTTGAGCGCAATGGCTCGTGCGATGTTAACTCGCTGTAATTGCCCACCGCTGAACTGGTGCGGAAGCTTGCTCCCATCCTCAGGTGTAAGCCCAACCTGCTCAAGCAGTTGCCCGACCATACGAAGTTGTTCTTTTGCCGAAAATCGCTCGTAATTATCCAGTGGCTCACCGATGATCTGCGCGGCAGTCATGAGTGGATTCACAGCCGAATAACAGTCCTGGAACACGACCTGCAGATCGCGCCGTAATCCCTTAAGCACGGGTTTGCTGGATCGATAGATATCCTGACCCTGAAATAAAACCTGACCCTGGCTGGGCTTCTCCAGACCAAGAATGATTTTACCCAAGGTACTTTTACCTGCCCCGCTCGTACCCAGGAGCCCCAGACACACACCCTTTTCGATCGTAAGTGAGATATCTGCCAGCACAGGAGGACGCGCTCCCGAACGATCCAGCCAGTTGCGTTTGCCATAGCTATGGCTTACTCCACGTACCTGAAGCATCAGGTCATCCCCCTCTCTTGTACTTGGCAGAAGCAATCTCCGAAGAAGCCGAATCTACACATCACCATGTTCATTCCACCCCTCCGCTACCCACTCAAAATACAGTTCATACCCGATCTACACACTCACTGAACGCTTCATCACATCTGTCATTCGCTATCGTCCCAAAGACATACTGGGTCTGGCATTTAACAACATCCGGGTATACTCATGCTGCGGGTGATCGAACAGTTGGTACACATCTGCCTGCTCCACAATTCGCCCCTTCTGCATGACCGCGACTTCATCCGCCATTTGCGAGATCACGCCCAGATCGTGGGAGATGAGCAAGATGGATGTGCCATACTCCGTACGTAGCCGATCCAATTCCTGAAGCACCTTGAACTGATTCACGACATCCAGTGCCGTCGTTGGTTCATCAGCAATAACCAAAGCCGGTCGCAGGCACATCGATATGGCGATCATCACACGCTGCAACATACCGCCACTCAGTTGGAAGGGATATCGCTTCATCAGTTTAGCTGGTTCGGGTAAGTTCATATCTGCCAAGGCAGCAATGGCCCGCTCCCTGGCAGCTGCTTTGGACATTCCCGTATGCGTACGCAAGGTTTCAATGAATTGAGATCCAATCGTATATACGGGTGTAAAAGCATTCATCGGATTCTGCATAATAAATCCGATTTCCTTGCCGCGGATGCGCCGCATCTCCTCACCTGACAACGAGCCAAGCTCCCGTCCATTCAGGCGGATGCTGCCCGACACTTCCATCCTGCGCGGATCAAGCAGATGGAGCAACGCGTTACATGTAACGGTCTTACCGCTGCCACTCTCACCGACGAGACCGAAGACACGACCTTTTTTTAATTCAAAATCAATGGGCTCCAGTAACGGGACTGAAACCTCCGCTGTTCTTAGATTCACTTGCAGACCACGAACTTCGAGTACCTTCGCTGCATCATCCATCGTTACGTTCACCCCTCATATGCCTTCGATTCCGAACCACTACCTTTTTGCAATGCCATAACGCTCGGATAACGCTTCTCCCAAAATGTTGAACGTAATGACTACGAGCAGAATCAACCCCCCCGGGTAGATCATCAACTCCGGATGACTGCGAATATAACCTGTCCCCTCATGAATCATAGCGCCCCATTCTGCATTCGGTGGTTGAATACCAAGTCCCAGGAAAGACAGAGCAGATATATCCATAATCGCCCACCCCATCTCCAGAGTACCCATCACAACGATCGGACGCTGCACGTTGGGGATGATATGTTTCCGAATAATCGTCCACGAAGAGGAGCCGCTAATCCGCGCCGCTGCGATGAAGTTCCGTTCTTTCAGACTAACGACCATGTTCCGGCAGATACGTGCATAATACACCCACTGTACCATCATGAGTGCTAGAAGCACCTGCATCAAACCTGGACCAAAGATCCCTACAATACCGAGCACCAGCACCAGATTCGGAAACGCCATAATGCCTTCACACAAGCGCATCAACAGACTGTCCACCCAACCACCAAGGTAACCGGAGATTGAACCTACAATGACACCTATGAGCAAAGATGACAGGAAGATCAGGGTAGCGAATCCAAGCGACACTCTCGCTCCATACATCAGCCTGGTGAGATTGTCGCGTCCCAGATGATCCGTTCCGAGCCAATGCTCAAGCGATGGACTCGCCAGCTTCTGCAACAGATTCACCTTCACCGGGTCATGAGGAGCAATCCATGGGGCTAATAACGCGATCACGAAGAAAAGCAATATGATCACCGAGCATATCTGGATGGCTCTCTGCCCTTTAAATACCACACGCCATTTGTTTATCAATGTTCTGCCCGTCCTTTCGCTGAAATCCGTGGGTCCATAACGAGCTGCACCAGATCAACGAGCAGATTGCATACGATGAACAGGCAGGCCGCCAGGAAGACATAACATTGAATAACGGGAATATCCCGATTAAATATCGCATCGACAAAATAACGTCCGAACCCAGGCCAGGAAAACACCTGCTCTACAATAATGGTGCCTGTGAGCAGCTTGCCCATACTCATCCCCATTCCTGTAATAAGGGGCGATATGGCGATTTTCAGGACATGCTTGAGCATAATCACTCTTTCGCGAATCCCGCGTGTTCTCGCATACTGTACATATGTCTCCTGCAATTGCTCCAGTACACTGGAACGTAACAATCGGGTGTAGACCGCAATAAGAATCAAGGAGAGAGTAATCGTAGGCAGAACCAGATTCTCCCACGATCCACGCCCCTCCACAGGTAGCCAGTCCAGCTTCACCGAGAAAAAGAAGATCAGCAAGTAACCGAGCCAGAATTGCGGAATAGATGCTCCAAAATAGGAAATCGCACGACTGACCATGTCAATCCAGCTATTCTTATACACCGCCGCCAGTATTCCCAATGGAATACTCACCAAAGCGGATAACAACATACTCCAGAAGGCTAGTTCAGCCGTAGCGGGAATCCTTAGTTTCACTTCATCCCATACGGGTTTGTTGGTGAGATACGAAGTACCGAAGTCGAGCTTGGCAATCTTCTGAATCGTATGCACATACTGGGTTAATAAAGGCTGATCCAGACCGAACTCATGCCGCTTTTGCGCAAGCAGCTCCGGTGTTGGATAGATATGAGCGGCTGTCAGATAAGCCTCGGCCGGATCAACTGGTGAAATATGAATAAGCGCAAAGGTAACTAGTGTAGCGATAAAAACGATAGGAATGATCGCGATCATTCGTTTCCCGATATAACTGATCAACAAACTTCCTCCCTTTTATCAAGCTACACAGACCTTACCAAGGCCTTACTATTTCCGAAATTAAAGTATTTACTACTTATTGATTGCCCAACTCAATGCCTACAAACGGATTTTCATCACGGTTTGCCGGGAAAATAAAGTTGGAAATTTTCTTCTGATATACCGCCGTTTTCTTAACATACGAGATGGGGACAATCGCCGATTGTTCCTGAAGTGTTGTCAGGATAGAGCCATACAGCTCCTGACGTTTCGTCTCATCTGTTGATGATAGTGCGGCATGTACCTGCTCGTCCAGTTCCTTTTTCATCGGCAAGGCACTGAGCGTCTCAGAGATACCAAATCCAGGGCTCGCTACAACGTTAATGAAGGAATGTGGATCATACGGAGCACCATAGTTGTACCAGAAATACAGGTCAAAATCATTGGCTTTCAAACGTTTGATCTGTACCGTCAGTTCCAGCCCAGTGAGGTTTACTTTAACCCCAAGCTCGCTCCATTCCGCCTGAATGGTCTCAGCCATCGCTTTCTGAATCGGGTCCGTCTTGTCAAAAATCATTTCGAATTCAAGCTGTTGGCCGTCTTTCTCACGAACGCTACCATTCGCAGGCATCTTCCAACCCGCTTCATCCAATAAAGCTTTGGATTGTTCCACATTATATTCGATCGGTTTCAGGTCAACATTGGTGTATGGGTAGTTTTTGGATAGTGCCGTATCTGCCGGTTCTTCCAGACCCAGAGTGATGCCTTCCACCATCGCTTTTTTGTTAAATCCTTGCTGGAGCGCCATCCGTACTCTGAGATCAGACAGCTTCGGATTGGAGGAATTCAGCAGCAGATCTCGCGTACCTACCGGATCAGACAGCTGACTCACATATTTATCGTTGTCACGAAGCTGTTGGAACGCATCCAGACTGATCATACCTTCACCATAGATCAGGTCGAGATCACCTTTTTCAAAAGCAAGCACGCGGGTTTCTGCATCAGGGATGATCTTAACCGTAATCTGATCCACCTTCGGTGCGGTTCCCCAATAATTCGGGTTGCGTTTGAAAACAGCATATTCGTCCTGCTTGTAATCAGCCAGCATCCACGGGCCCGTTCCAACTGGCTCTTTGATGCCTTGGGATGTATCTCCGTCATCCGGGAATCCGGCTTCACCCAGGAAGCGGAAAGGACGAACCACAGACAAATCCTGAAGAACAGGATAGTACGGCTCTGTGAGTGTCATACGGAACGTGTGGTCGTCCACAACCTCTGTCTTGTCGAGCACACCTACAATGCCCAGCCAGCTATGTGTAGCTTTATTTTTCATCACAGCGTCAAAATTCTTTTTCACAATCTCAGCATTAAATGGCGTACCATCTGAGAATTTCACACCTTGGCGAAGCTTAAATGTATATACTTTGCCGTCATCGGAGATGGTCCATGATTCTGCCAGCGCAGGTTCCAGTTTTCCGTCCTTCTGGTAACTGATCAGTGGCTCATAGAGCATGGATTGGGCAAATAATTGCGAAGGATTGTACGTGTGCGGATTCATTGTACCGATATCACGTGGCCATGACATCGTAATCGACTTCGTAGATGTTTGATCCGAAGCAGCAGATGAGGATTCATCTCCACTTCCTGTATTGCTGCAACCCACAATAACGAATAACAACAAGAGCATAGTTGCCAACGTGAGGGCCGAAGATTTGCGATGTTGTACAGACATGAATGTTGAACCCCTTTTCTCTATTTTATGATAATGATTATCATATTCATCCATTAAGAATAGGCAGGAGCCCTCCTTTTGTCAACAAAATTCGACATAGTATGCATCACTACTAAATATGCCAAAAAAGCCCTTCCTGTATGAGGAAGAGCCTCTCGACCTGCATATGAATCACAACTGAAAAAATAAGCTCCACCATAATCTGTTATTCCTTGCTCACAGCATGGAAATCACGAAAGTACATATGGAGATATATCACTGAGATTCATCATCACATACACCTTCTTGTTTCTCGTTTAAACTTCTACAGCGATGCCCTCATAGAACCGACGAATTACCTGCTCCGCTGGCTTGCCGTAAACTCCATATCCGTCATCGGTCAGCGCATCCTTCTCCGCGTGCAGATGTGCGCTCCAATCCCACAGACCGAATCCGCGTACCCAGTCACGCTGACTGACATGCCGAAACATGGCTTCATAGAAATGCTCCTGTTCCTCCGCGCTGACTTCACCTTCCAGCCCCCAATCGTTCGGTACCTGGGCCGATCCACTGCGGCTGGGACAACCTGCTTCCGCAAAGAAAAAGGGTTTGCCATAGGGAGCAATCACCTGTTCAATACGATCCAGTTGCGCCTCCCAATCTCCGATGGGATAATAACCACTGGAAGAGATGACGTCAACGGCATCCCACCATTTCACATGACCTTCCTGATATTTATCCGTGTTGTACGACACCAGTCCTGTGTACACTTCACGCACACCGGCGATCACCTCGCGCCACTCTTCATCCCGACGCTCGGATTGCACCATCTCACAGCCTACGATGAACATCTCACACTTTTCCTGCTCTGCAATCACTGCATAATGCTTCTGAAATGCCGTATAGCTGCGGAACCAATCCTTCCACTTCGGCTCACAAGGCACATCGATATCAAAAAAGTTAATATGTGCACGCCATGTGCCATCGATGCAGTTGACGGTGGGTTTCAGAATGACACGCAGCCCGAGTGTACGGGCATAACGAATCATGTCCACCAGTTCATCATCCTCCACCAGATGTGTGCCCCGATACTTGACCTCTACCGCCTGCGGATGATCCTGATGTGCCGCCAGTGCAAAAATAACATGAGAACTGCCTGTACATTCTGCCATCAGGCGCAAAGATTCTTTGGCTTCCGGCTTACGGAAGTCACCCTTGCCACTCATCCAGCCAAATGTAAATCCCTTGATATAATCCATATGCATTACAGCTTGCCCTCTTCATGATCTCCGGCAATAACTTCATCCGTCTCGATCACATAGTTCACGATCTCTTCGATGGTTGTGTACGCCACGCCCACATACGTGTCGGCGGCGCCGTAATAGATAGCGATACGTCCGGTCTCGGCATCATGCAGTGTTGCACACGGGAAGATGACGTTATCAACGAAGCCTTGTTCTTCGTACCATTTTTCCGGTGTCAGTACAAAGTTGGAGGAACGATATTTTACTTTGGATGGCTCATCCAGATCCAGAATGACCGCCCCCATGCTATAGACAAAACCATTACAGGTCCCAGTGACGCCATGGTAGAACATCAGCCAGCCTTCGGACGTTTCGATCGGAGCAGGCCCGCCACCAATTTTGACCGATTGCCACCAGCCTTGGCCGCCCTTGCTCATCACATGACGATGTTTGCCCCAATACACGAGATCCGGGCTTTCACTCAGGAAGATGTCCCCGAATGGAGTATGTCCACTGTCACTCGGTCTGGACAACATCACATAGTTATCGTTGATTTTGCGTGGGAATAACACGCCATTACGGTTAAACGGCAGCATTGGATTTTCGAGGCGGACAAATGTTTTGAAGTCATCTGTTTTGGCCAGGCCCAGTGCTGCGCCGTAGAAGTCTGTACACCAGATGATGTAATACGTGTCCTCGACTTTGACCAAACGTGGGTCGTAAGCATAGTTCGGCATAAACGGATCGCCATTTTCATCTACAAATGCAATGCGTTCCTCTTCAATTGTCCACTCCAGACCATCTTCGCTTGCGCCCATGTGAAGGTGTGGACGTCCATTAACGGTTTCGGCGCGGAATACCCCAATGAATTTTCCTTCATACGGTACAACGGCACTGTTGAAAATGCGGGCAACACCTTTGACCGGGTTACGCGGAACCACCGGGTTGGCCGAATGTCTCCATACCGGGCCTTCCGTTCCCTCCGGTTTGTTCTCCCACGGCATATTCGGCAAAGCGTCCCCAACAATGTGTACGTTTTTTGTTTCAGCAACTGACATTTTTCATTTCTCCCTTCGGTTAGGCTTTATGAAATGAATACTTAAAATTGCACTAGACCACTTTGATGACAGAACAACCTTCCGATCGCCGTTATCCCCAGATTTTTTTTGATCCCCTTATAAAAGGGAAAAATCCGGTTATAAATGCGAACACTCCGTTTCTCCAGCTTTTTTCTGTCCTCTTCGTTCCTGTGTATTCTCATATGCATTTCATATAGCCTTTCGTTTTTTTATTTAACTGAGCCTTGCGCGAAGCCATTGTAGATGTACTTCTGTAACAGCAGGAAGATGATCATCGTTGGAATAATGGCGATCATGATGCCGGCGCTGATGACCTCCCACTGCGATCCGAACGGTCCCTTGAATTTGAACAAGGCGGTCGATATGACCTGTAGATCGGTCTTTGGCATGTACAGGAACGGTGTGTAGAAGTCATTATAGATGTTCACACCCTTCACGATAATGACCGTTACAATGGCCGGTTTCAGCAGTGGCAGAATGATTTTCCAGTAGATCGTGAAGTACGACGCGCCGTCCAGCATGGCGGATTCATCCAGTGCACTTGAGATGGAGCCCAGGAACTGTAGGAAGATATAAACCGCGATGATATCTGTACCCAGGTACATCACGATGGCCGCCCAGCGTGTGTTAAACAGGTCGAGCGCGTTGATGATCTGGAATGTGGCGACCTGCGTTGTAACACTTGGAATCAGGGTAGCGAGCAGGAATGCCGCGACCATAATTTTCTTGCCCTTGAATTTGAACCGATCCAGCACATACGCGATCATGGAACCCGTTAAGGTCGCTCCTATAATAGAGATGATCAGAATAATAATTGTATTTTTGAAACCAACCAGCATGTTGCCATCCACAAAAGCCTTTGCATAGTTCGCGAAGTTCAGCCAGTTGGCTGGCGGGGCAAGCGGGCTGCTGGTAGCGTATTCCGCATTCGTTTTGAGAGATGCAAACAGGATGACCACGATGGGTAACAGCGCGATAAACGCCGCAAGCACCAGGGAAGCATATTTAACCACGCTCGCAAGGGTGTATTTGAGTTGTGTCACGTTTATTCCTCCCCTTTCATGGTGACGCGCTGCACAAGCGTAACGAGAATAACGATTAAGAGCAGCACCACAGCCATGGCGGATGCCAGTCCCAGCTTGCCATATTTAAACGCCAAATGAACCGTCTGGATTACAAATGTCATACTACCGTTGGAACCATCGGTCATGATATATGGAATATCGAACGCACTAATTGCGCCGCTAATCGCCAAGATCAGGTTGAGCTGCAGGATACGTGTAATGCTTGGCAGGATGATGTGGCGGAATTGCTGCCAGCGATTGGCGCCATCAATATCGGATGCTTCATACACATCCTTCGGAATGGAAGAGATTGCACCCAGGAAAATGATAAAGTTGAAGCCCATGTATCTCCATACTGATGCACCTGCGAGTGACACGTTGATAATATTCGGATTACCGAGCCAGAGCTGCGTGTATTGTCCCAGCCCTACAGCATGCATGAGCATATCGAGTGTACCGTCCGGTTTGAAGAAAAAGAGGAAGATAAAACCGATGGCTACCCCATTCAGCAAATAAGGGAAAAACAGTATGCCTTTGAAAAAGTTTTTGCCTCGAACCTTGAAACTCAGAATGGTGGCAAAGTAAAGCGCCAAGCCCATCTGTAAGAACGTAGCCACGAAGTAATACAAGCTGACAATAAATACTTTGAAGTATTCGGGATCACTGAATATGCGCGTGTAGTTCTCAAACCCAACATAATCAAACCTTTTACTGTATCCGTTCCAATCGGTGAAACTGTATTTGAACATGTTAATGACCGGTAAGTATGCAAATGTAAACAGCAACGCCAGCGGAATAATTGAGAAGGCACAGATGATAAATATGCGTTGCGCTGAGTAGCCCCAATTCGAAAGTTTTAAGTACTTCATGCTCTCCACACCTCCAAGCGGTTTTCCCGCCTATATATCGAAAGACTCCAATGGAATTCCTGCGGAATAACTGCCGGAGAAGAGTATGGGTATCATGCTTTCAAATACCACATACTCCATGCTCCATTCATATATGGATTCCTATATCCCCGCAGTCCATTCATCACCTGATCCACTTACGTTAATCCAATTATTTCGTGAGTTCTGCTCTTGCTTTGACCCATTTGTCGTTCAGATCTTTCATGATGTCGTCATACGATTCCTTGCGGTTCCCAATACCTGCTTCGATAATGCGTTTCTTGAAGTCAGGCTGCCAGAGACCGATTTCGCCTTCATTATCAATCTTGTCGACCAGACCTTCCTGACCTTCTTTGGCAGGTGTAAGCGTGGAGAATTTAACGTCTTTATATTGATCCAAAATTGGTGGTAATTCAGCATTCTTGTCTGCATCCATACCGCCGCCTTGTTCAACTGCATAGTTCGATTTCGCCAGGAACCAGTCAATCCAGGCTTTGGCAGCAGGTTTGTTCTCACTGTTCACGTTCATGCCGATGTTATAGTCGGCGGAGAGCGGAACCACAACCTCGCTTGCATTCGTAGGAAAAGGAAGGAATCCAATGTCGTCTGGAGTATCTGTCATGCCTTGGATCTGTGTGATCGCCCAAGAGCCCAGTGCCATTGTGGCAATTTTGCCTTTGGCAAGATCTGCTTTGGAGCTTTCCCAGTCGGTTGTTGTTGGATCTTTCTCGATTAGACCGTTCTTGGCTGCATCATAGAGCACCTTATATAGTTCATAGTGCGGCTGACCAGGCACAAAGTTCTCATCTGTATTCGGTTGGTCCACGTTAACGTAATCCACACTGCCTGCAACGGTTGGCAAATCCGATTCCCATTGGGTGAGAGCCCAGCCGGATGCATAGTTGGTGTAGAGCGGAACCGCATCTGTATTGTCTTTGACCAGTTGAAGCGCAGCCTGGAATTGCTCCGGTGTTTTGGGAACTTCCATAATGCCTGCGTCTTTGAAGACCTGTTTGTTATAAATGATTCCAGAGAACGTAATTACGGTAGGAATACCGTAGACCTGACCATCCACCATGCGTTCTTCAATGGCTGTGTATTTGTCTTTCAATTCATCGTAAGTGCCGAGCGGCTCGAAAAAGTCCGGGATATCTGCGATCGGAACACTGGTCGGGATCATCAGTACATCACCATAATCCTTGGTGCTCATACGGATTTTCACTTGTCCTTCATAGTCTGCCAGTGCCTGAAAGTTCACTTTGACATCCGGGTATTCCTTATTGAACTCAGCAGCGTAATCTTTAAATACGGTATCAACAATATCTGTACGTTGTGTAAGGACGGTAATTTCCCCCTTGATATCTGCCGGATCTGTACTGATCTCCTCCCCTGCCTGCGAAGATCCACCTCCGGATGAACATGCAGCAAGTAGTGAAGTGATGAGCAGCATCGTCAGCAACATCATCCAACCTTTGTTTTTTCTCAATTGTTTCGACCCCTCTCTTAAGTTAATTAAGTTATCGTTAAGGTTACAAAATGAATTCTATTATGGTAACGCTTACCTGTCAATTAAATTATTTATAACTTAACAAGAAAAATTGCGAGTGAATTTGTTGACATCTGTTTTTCAGGGCACTAATATTGATTAATAAAGTTACCGTTAACTTAATTTAATTAGATTGATGCACTATTTTGAAGGAGCGCTCACTTATGAATACAAAAACAACCGAACTTCAATCTGAGATTAAGGAGCATTGGGAGAAGCAGATTTTACCCTTCTGGTCCAACCTTAAGGATACAACCCACGGTGGATTCTACGGCTGGGTCGGCAACGATCTTCAGGTGAATCCACAGGCACCCAAAGGCGGGATCGCCACGGCACGGCAACTTTGGTCTTTTGCAGCAGCCTATCGGGTTACTGGAAACGAAAGATGGCGCGATCACGCGGCGCATGCATATCGTTTTCTCGCTGACCATGTGATGGATACCGAATATGGCGGTATGTACTGGATGGTAGATTACACAGGGGAAGCGCTCGATACGAGCAAACATGTGTATACGCAATCATTCGGCGTGTATTCACTCAGTGAGTACTATCGTGCAACCGGGGATGCTTCTGCATTGGAACTTTCGAAAACGCTTTTTGCTCTAATCGAGGACAAAGGTCTGGATGCCGAACTACCTGCGTACAAGGAACAATTTGATCGCACATGGAATGAGCAGCCCAATGAAATGCTGAGTGAAAATGGAGTTATTGCGGATTACACAATGAATACGCATATTCATGTGTTAGAGGCCTACACCACGCTCTATCGCGTGTGGCCGGATCAACAAGTGAAGACGGCGCTGGAACGCCTGCTCGGGATTCTATATGAACGTGTGTATGACCAAGACACCAAGTTTCTCGGGGTATTTTTCAACAAACAGTGGGAATCCATCATCGATCTGCGCTCGTTCGGACATGACATTGAAGCCAGCTGGCTAATCGACGAAGCACTGAAAGTTCTGGGGATGGAGCAACATCTGGAGTATGCGGCGATGGTAACAGATATCGCCTATAACATCTCCAATGTAGCCGTGAATGCGGATGGTTCCCTGCTCAATGAACAAGAAGGTGAACATATCGATGAGAAGCGAATCTGGTGGGTTCAGGCCGAGGCGATGGTCGGTTTCTATAATGCATATCAGCGTACAGGTGATCCATTGTTTCTGGAGAGAGTGGAACGCTTGTGGACCTATACCAAAGAAAACATCATTGATCAGCGCGCTGGTGGGGAATGGTACTGGTCGGTTGATGGAAACGGAACACCGGATCAGAGCGAAATTGCCGGACCGTGGAAATGCCCGTATCACAATAGCAGATTCTGTATTGAACTAATTGAGAGGATGGGATCAGAATGATACACCCGAAATACAAGGAGTTACTGGAGAAACAGGAGCAGCTGCTTACTCGCCCTAATGAGATCAATTCTTCCTTTTACAACGGCATATACGATCGGTACCAATATCCAGTAATCACTCGCCATCATGTACCGCTGCATTGGAGATTCGATCTGGATGAGACGACAAACCCGCATTTTATGGAGCGTCTGGGCATTAACGCTACACTGAACCCAGGAGCCATCTATTTCAATGGCAAATACGTCATGGTTATTCGTACCGAAGGATTGGATCGCAAATCGATCTTTGCGCTCGCCGAGAGCGACAATGGGATTGACGGGTTCCGTTTCACGGGTAAACCATTGGTCTGGGAAGATATCGATGCGGATGAAACCAATCAGTATGATATGCGCCTTGTTCAACATGAAGACGGCTGGATCTATGGCATCTATTGCTCGGAACGCAAAGACCCTGATGCTCCTGCATTTGATACATCCAGCGCAGTTGCACAGGCAGGACTGGTTCGTACACGGGATCTTATAAGCTGGGAACGGTTGCCCAACATCACAACGAATTCCCCTCAACAGCGCAATGTCGTTTTGCACCCGGAATTCGTGGATGGAAAGTATGCCTTTTACACCCGTCCACAAGACGGATTCATCTCCACAGGCAGCGGCGGCGGAATCGCCTTTGGTCTGTGTGAGGATATCTTGAACCCTGTCATTCATGAAGAGACAATTATCGACGAACGGCAATATCATACGGTATATGAGGTCAAAAACGGTCAAGGCCCTGCTCCGCTTAAGACGGATCGTGGCTGGATTCACATTGCTCATGGAGTTCGGAACACCGCAGCAGGCCTGCGTTACGTGTTATACACCTTCGCTACGGATCTGAATGATCCGGCGCGTATTATTGCCAAGCCGGGCGGCCACTTCATTGCTCCTTATGACGATGAGCGGGTAGGCGATGTGTCCAATGTTATTTTCTGCAACGGTGCTGTGGTCAATGAGAAGGAAGAAGTCTTTATCTATTACGCTTCCAGCGATACCCGCTGTCATGTGGCAACAACGACTCTGGAGAAACTGGTCGATTATACGTTCAATACACCGGCTGATCCGTATCGTTCCCTGGACTGTGCCAGCCAGCGGGGTCAGCTGATTGAACAGAATGAGAAGCTTTTACAGAAACAATTAACGTAACATCGGTAGAGCGTCCTCTCAGGGAAACCTGCAATGTGCTGAAAATTAGCGAAACAACAGCCAGAATGGCTTTATTCCAAGTGGGTAACGATGTATACTGATATGGATTGTTATTATGTTGGAAGAAAGTGTTCATCATAATGACAGCACATTGTGCCTATACCGGCTTGAAGGAGGCGACCATACTGAAGAACAATATCACCATGCGGGATATCGCCGACAGGCTCGGGGTCAGCAGTGTGACCGTCTCGAAAGCATTGAATGATAAAGATGGCGTGAGTGGCGAATTAAAGGAAAAAATTAAAGTGCTTGCTGTTGAAATGGGCTATCGGTATAATGCTGCTGCCCGTTCCATGAAGGAAGGCTTAACCCATAATATTGGTGTAATTATCCCGGAGCGTTTTACCGGGCCTACGCAGTCGTTCTATGTACGCGTGTTCCAGCGCATCACCAAACATCTGGAGGAACAGGGCTACTACGGCATTCTGCACATTCTGAATGTGGAGGATGAGGAGGAATTAACACTGCCCAAGCTGTACAGCGATAACAAGGTCGATGGTTTCATCGTGCTCGGACAGATCAGCAAAGAGTATATTGAACTGGTGCGATCGATGGAAGTTCCCAAAATGTTTCTCGACTTCTACGATGAACATTCGGACATCGATTCCGTCGTTACTGATAACTTCTACGCTGCCTATGAGCTGACGAACTATCTGGTTCAGCAGGGCCACCGTAACATTGCTTATGTAGGTAACCTGTATTCCACGAGCAGTATCCAGGACCGATTCCTCGGGTACTACAAATCCTTGCTGGAACATCGCTTGCCGATGAATCCGGATCTGGTTCTGAATGATCGGGATGAACGGGGTACGTTTATTGAGATTGATCTGCCGGAACAGCTGCCAACCGCTTTTGTATGCAACTGTGATCAGGTCGCTCATCTGCTCGTTCAAAAACTGACTTCAATGGATATTCAGGTGCCTGGCCAATGCTCTGTTGTTGGTTTTGATAATGATATCTATGCGATGCTCTCCGATCCCAAGCTCACAACTGTTGAAGTGGATGTGGAACAGATGGCACGCACGGCAGTTCAGTCCATGCTCAAAAAGGTCGACAACCCAAACCGCAGTTTCGGCCGTGTACACGTGAAAGGCAACATCATCTATCGTGACTCGGTGAGTACTGTGTCTGCCTCATCAGATACTATGGATATCTGAATTAAAAAAATGAAATAAACGAACACAGATGACTGGCCTTTATCTTACTGGCCAGTCTTTTCTGATGCATTGGAGCTTAACGACGGCGATGATTTGTTGAATCCATCAAAAATGTAGTCGTTCTCCAAATCGAGAGGATGAGGATCAGCTCATACACATTGGTTAAAGTACCGGTTTCCACTGGCAGGGAGATTAACTGCCCTACAAACAACAAGGCAGTTCCAACAAACAGCCAAACCCATTTATGTTTGAAAAGAACGACCAGGCTAACAAATAACAGAACAATCCCCACGATGATCACCATCATCGGCGGACCTCCATGACCTTCTGCCATATATCTCAGTACTCCATACTCTTCTATCACCTTGAGATTTTTAACCTCGGATAAAGTAAAACCTACAATCTGGTAGACAACCAGACCTAAAGTTATCAGCCATGCCACCACACTCGTTATACTTCTATTAGCAAACTTGGCACCTGAGCTGCGCAAGATATGGTAGCCAACAAGAATAAGGGTAGGGGTAGCAAAGGCATGTAGCCAAAATCGAAGGCTACTGAGGACCATTAACACTTCCCCATCCCCTATCAAATTACCTATAGCAATAATTCCATTGTCATATGCCAAGCTGAATGCTACAAATAGCTGAAAACTGGAATACGCGAGCCATTGCTTCCTCTGGGTTAAATCGACGGCCATCCAAACAACAAGTATCAAATAAACAAGAGTAAGTACGGAGTATATCCATACATCCAAGCTGCTTCACCATCCTTATTGGTTAATTCTAATAAATTATATTTACCGGTAAGTAAAATTACAAGGCGTACTTGTATAAATGGTTAATTTGTCATAAATTACTCACAAAGGTAATGAAGATAAATAAAGATTCACAACGATCACCGGCGAGACCAACACATGCTGTAGCTGGAGATGATCCACCCTAACAAGGAGTCACTTTTCAAGCGGCCCGCCAAACTGTTTATGAAGCTAAATTATATAAAAAGAGCACTCCCGGCTATCGTAGCTGCAGGAGCACTCTTTTCCTTATTTGAAGAATGAACAAGCAACAGGGTACTCTGATATTAATAACTTGTCTTCAACCAATTGTCCTTGGACCAGGTCAATTTACCCGAACCCGCGCCATTGGAAGCCGTGAGGCGTGCATTCAACGTGGATGGATCATCCGTGGTATAGCTGTAAGGAAGTGTCGAGAAGCCGTTCCAGGAGAAGGATTTTACCACGGCCGGGATTGGCGCCAGTGGACTGCCAGACGTATCACTGCTGCCACGGAATGAGCTTCCATCCAAAGAATACATGGTATCGGTCACTCTGATTTTGCCGGTATAGGTTGGATCTGCCGGATCGGTCTGATTGTTGCGAACAGGATACAGCACGTCCTTGATGACTGATTTCTCAACTAATACGGCTCCGCTCTCTGTGGAGATTGCCCCATTGCCAATGATATCGAACTTATAACCTTTGGACGCAATCGCTGTTGCCATCGCCGTTGTAATTTTGGCTTTAGCGGCACGTGCCCCTGTCGAATCCATCACGATGTTGTATGCATGTGCGTTGCCGCCACGCAGGCGTGGCATCCGGTCCTGAATATCTTTGTACAAGTTATGGTGCAGCGTCATGGACAGGTTGGCGTTAGCTGATTCCAGACTGGTCGAACCGACCAGATGTCCTTTCTTTTGTGGTCCTGAGATGGCGATAATATCGGCTTTGCTAAGACCTACAGCACTGCTGCGCAGGTAGTTGTACATGGGATAGGAAGCCTTGTTTGCTTCCAATTCGTTAATCTGCTGGGTAACCCAGCTGTTCGAGCTGCCGTCATCCCCTTTGAAGAGGGACCAGGAGATGGTCACGCCACTGGTTCCTTTTTTCGAATCGACGAGTCCGTCATAGGCTTTATTAAATGTGCAGTGATCAATCCATACGTTGCTGTTCTCCTCCAGGGTGATGTAATCCCAATCGTTCTTGTCGTAATCACCTTTGGTGGATTCATCCCATTCCCATAACTCATCAAATTCCAGGTTGCGGATGATGACATTTGAGCTTCGTTTCACGCTGATCGCAGCGTGTTTGATCTTGGAACCATTGGCGGAGAAAATCGTGAGTCCATTGAAACCATCAATCGTGAGCTTGCTAACACCGGTCTGTTTTAATACGGGATGTGTCAGCGCATCATTATGCTTGGCAAAAGGAGAAGTCTGCGCTGCGCTCGGAATTTCATTCCATCCCAGATTCAGATCGTTCATGATCTCAACAACTTTGACACCGGAGTTCTTTTTCAGCGCCAATGCCAGATCGGTCGCATTATACACTTTCTTATACGTGGCTGTGTTTGATTCGCTAATGATGCCGCCGCCCGCGTTCCCTTGGGAGAAGCCTGTAAGATTGTAGTCTGCGTTACCCGCTGCCTGCACACTTGCCGGGCCGGACAATAAAGTTAACCCCAACGTTAGAGCCAGAGCTGTGCTGCATAAACTTCGAAATTTAGTTTTCATCGATTCCATTCCTCCCAAAATATGATGATGACATTCGTCCATCGCTGCCATGCCGTGTTACGAAGGACATGTTCTCAATGTACATTTTGAAAGCGATTACAACAATAATCCCTATCTCACATGTAGGCGGGAATGGCTGGTACAGCAAGGAATTGTACTATAAGCAACCTTGAATCGTACAGAGTTAACTTGGGGAGTAAGGTTTCAGGGATATATCGTGGTAACAAGAACATTCCAGATGGGATGAAATTAAAAAAGCAGGACTGCATCTGCCGCAGACCTGCTCGATTTTACTTTTTGATGGAACGTGTCCAGAAGCCGCCATGGAACTGTTTGGGCTCCACGGTAATAACAAATGCTTTGGGGTCCAGATCGAGAATCGTCTGGTAGAGCAATTTCTGGTTTTTACGTTTTGCCAGAATCTCCATCACAAGCCGATCTCCATCACGTCCACTGCCCACCCATGCAGTAACACCATATCCTTTATCTCGCAGGGCATTCGCGACGTTGTTGCCCATCTGGTTACAGATGACTTTAACGGTAACGTAACCGAGCGCGATCTTCTCTTCAATCCACGCACCGAGCAACACTCCCAGTCCATAACCCACCGCGTACACGATCAGGGCCGAAGGCTGAGTCAGGTATTGGAGCACCAGATTCAGACCGAGCACGTAGATCACAATCTCACCCATGCTGATCAGTGCGGCGATGTATTTCTGGCCTTTGAGTGTCAGAATCATCCGGAGTGTATAAGCGGATACGTAGACAATCTGGATCAAAAAGATAAATACCAATATTTTAAACAATCACAATCCCTCTTTCCTGGCCTTCACAACGGAATTGGCCCTTTGCTGCATATACTCGACGATTTCGTTTCATCTATGCTTCCTGTATGTTTGCTCTATCTCCATCATTGGACGTTATACCCTCATTCTAAACGGTTGAATGTAAATCCGTAGGCATTTTCTGCTCTCTGGCATGCCGGAACTGCAATTATAGAACCGTTTGTACCGATTATCAACCCGGCGGAGGTCCCAGGGGCGAAAATGGGAGTCTTTGAATATGCTGTATCATCATAAAGCCAAGCACGCTGGCACAGGATATCAGGTCAGAACCAGGATGGATGGGTCAAAACAAAAAGGGGGGTACCGTCATGCAGCTATGGCAGGAGATGGAGCGGGAAGGCATGGAGGAACTCATTTTTTGCCATGATGCAGATAGTGGATTGAGGGCGGTCATTGCCATTCATAACACGGTCCTTGGGCCTGCGCTGGGCGGATGCCGCTACTGGACGTATGCCTCCGAGGAAGAAGCTGTTCGGGATGCTGTGAAGCTCGCCAAAGGCATGACGTACAAAAATGCAATCTCCGGATTGCCATATGGCGGCGGGAAAGTAGTCATATGGAATGTGCCTTTAGTGAAGAATACAAAACCGGATGAGGATGGTTGCGGATCTCAAAGTGTTGAGCAGGTCGCTGGAGATCTAGGGGTAGAGCAGCAAAAGGGCGCTGCCGCTGAACGGAAAGTCGTCGCCGATGAGGGTACGCATCCACAAGATAAAAGCCTGGATACGGACGTATCCAAGCGGGCGCAGCGCTTTCGCGCATTGGGTCGTTGTCTGGAGCGGCTGAACGGACGGTACGTGACAGGTCTTGATCTGGGTACCACGGCGACAGACATGGACCAGATCCGACTGGAGACCGCACATGTAACGGACACCACGGGTTCGCTTGGGGCGCAGGATGACTTCACTGCCGAGATGACCGCCTATGGCGTACACATCGGCATTGTGACCTCGCTGCGCCAGCAAGGCATTGCATCTTTGCAGGGCATTCCCGTTGCCGTCCAGGGACTGGGCAAGGTCGGGTATGCCCTGTGCCGTTACCTGCATGCAGCCGGGGCACGGCTCATTGTGGCAGACGTTGTACCGGAGCGTGTACAACGTGCCCTTGTGCAGTTCAGCGGCGCCATCTCGGCCGATCCGGCCCATATCCACGCCGCTGACTGCAAGGTCTTCGCCCCCTGTGCCCTAGGGGGCGTACTGACCCCGGCAACGGTGGAGGAGCTGCGCTGCTCCATCGTTGCCGGGGCGGCCAACAACCAGCTGAGTGAACGACAGCTGGTTGCAGGCCGCATGCAGGCGCGCGGCATCCTGTACGCGCCTGATTATGTGCTCAACGCAGGCGGAATCATCTCCACCGCCTACGAGCTGGAAGGCGCCGGGCCTGACCTGATCCGCCAAAAGGTGGCGGGGATTGCAGGCACGCTAAGCAAGGTATACGCAGAAGCTACGCAATCTGCGATCTCCACAGCCGATGCAGCCGATCGGCTAGCCGAATCCATCCTCCGATCAGACCATACAAAATAGGGTGCCTCCTCCTGGGGAACCTCCACTGCTTTACTTCATTCTAACGAACCTGATTCACGCTATTTGCCCCTTTTAGCATGGATCTAAAATCTAACGAATCTTAGGCACGTTATTGTGCCTATTTTGGTTCTTTTTCAAGCTAAATAACTACTTTTCCGAAGGATAGCGTTCCTGAGGTTCGTTAGAATTTATATTTCAGATTTTGACCCTTAATAGATTGTCTCAGGTTCGTTAGCGCTGCGGCGAAGGTTTCTTTGGGGGTAGCATCACCTTTCAAAAAGAGCTAACCTAGACGTAAGTGTCCCGGTTAGCTCTTTTTAGTTCTTCTTAGCACTCTTAACTCTTCTAGGCTCTTATCACTTCGTCCTTCTACTTTCTAATCCTTATCGCTTTGCCTCTTGCTCTTGCTCTGGCTCTTTATTCTTCATTCTTCGGTGTTTAATTCATGCTTCTCTGGTGCACTGTACTCTAATCTCTTACTTCTCTAGAACGTTGACCCTTTGGCTCATTTTTTTCCAATCGCTCTCTGTACGGATTACATTAAGTTTTCTTGTAAACCGTCCCTCTCAACGTAATCCACCTCTTTTCTTTCCTTCTTTTACTCTTTTATTCTTCTGTCCTGCTGCAACTTCTCAAACTGCAACCGGCCTCTTCTTCGCTGTCTTCTTCTCCTGAAACAGTAGCGTCCACAGCAACACATTCGCTACGATCAGTAGCGCACCATAGATCCATACGCCCCCCGACACTGATCGGAAAAAGACATGGACTCCCCATAACATAGCAAGCACAGGAAGGGCGGCGAATACATACCAGCCATCACTTTGCTGTGCCATACTGAAGGATTGGGAGAACGGCGGCTTACGCAACAACAATTTGCCTGCCAGTGGGACAAGCGCCGTAGCTGTCAGCATAATAATTGCAATATCCGGCAGTATCCGTGATCCAAATGTCCAGGTAAACAAAATGGCATTTGCCAGAAATATAGGCAGGAACATGTTGCATAAGAATGCCTTTAGAGCGCCTTTATACAACGCGCTATCATTCGCCATCGGTGCAGCGCGAAAAGTCCAGAATGCCTTATATTGTCCTGAAAATTTCAGCATGACTACAACCGTTACAACCAGCATTAGTACGATATAAAAAGTGTATACAAACGAACTTTGCCTAAACTCCGCCCAGGTAGAAGACTGCAATTCGGTAAACCAAAATACATAAGGTAAAACAAATGATAAACCAAGCGATGGATACACCTTCAGCTTGAATTCCCGTTCATTACGCATCATGCTGGCTGACAGACGGAAGCAAGCCTGTTCCTCTCTGGAACGACTGACCACCTTGGAGATCAACCGATCCCATCTTCCACGTCTGCGTCCGGAGGACTGACCCGAATGTGCCATTTTTTCCAAATACAATTCAAAGGACGGCATAAGCTTCACATATACGATCATACTCACCACAGGAACCAAGACTGCCAGTGCTGTGAACGTGTAGATCCACACATTCCCGCCCCCTGCGAATAACCATTCGTATGCAGCCGCATACCATAACGGAGGCAACAGCAACTGCCACCAAGCTGGTGTAAATACCATACCAAAGTCAATAATACTGAACGAACGAATCACCAGCTGATAACCAATCGCAATCCCCACGGAAAGCAGAATCTGCACCATATTGATCATATCCTTCAGCTTCTCACCATCCAGAAACTTCATCATGAACAGATAGATCAGAGACGTTGTCACCAGAATCAGCATATTGATCAGAATCAGTTCTACAAGGAAAATCAGAAAGAATCCGATCCCATGCGTCACCAACGCGGCAATTAGCGGTATACCGGTTAATGAACCCGTCAGCAATAGCAGATATACGCCCGCATGGATGGCTCGGGCCATACCAACCGTTCGTCCATTAACAGGCTTGGTCATAATAATATTGCGATCCCGGATGTCCAGCAGTACGGAGGAAAAATCCGAGATCATGGACGTCATGATCATAAACATTAAGATGCCAAACACAAGACCCATCTGAAGCATGAAATGCCCCGTATCCCAGACGATGAAGGGAACCATCATCAGTCCCATTAATCCATACAACCATAAGGATCGAAGAAACTGATTACCTTCCTTGCGCTCTTTTTTCCCTGAATTGTTGGACAAAATGGTAGGTACTCTGCGTTGATCCATCTGGAACTTCACTCGCAAGATCAGGCGCAGTACATCATAATCCGCCCCTGTTCTGGCGATGAGCGGACGAAAGCGATCCAGAATCTTGAGTGTGCGGAAGTCGGAGGATTCCTCCATATCAGTACACCTCCTGCACAATGGATACAAAACGCTCCGCAATGGCTTTATGTTCATTGAAGCCTGTCAATTGATTGAATACTTCCTCCAGCGTGCCTTCCATGGATTGCTGTTGGAGCTGCTTGAACGTACCGTCTGCCACTACGCGCCCTTCAGCAATCAGTACAATTCGACTGCTGATCTTCTCCACCACATCCATGATGTGTGACGAATAGAAGATCGTTGTGCCTTTGGCTGACAATTGTGACAAAATCTCTTTGACCACCATCACACTATTGGCATCCAATCCGCTGAGTGGTTCATCCAGGAACAACAGATCCGGGTCATGCAGCAGCGCAGAGATCAACAGCACTTTCTGACGCATACCTTTGGAAAAAGAGGCAATGCGGGAATGATATGATTTTTCCAGTCCAAAACAATCCATCAATAGCTTGGCTTTGTAATCCGCATCTTCATAGGACATACCGTATAACTCTCCCGTAAAAGTCAGATACTCCGCAGGCGTTAATTGTTCGTACAATTCCGCCACCTCCGGAACATAGCCGATTCTGCGTTTATACTCTACATCGCCATCCGCAATATCTTTACCAAAGATTCGCACCGTGCCTACATATCCTTCAACCAGCCCGAGTAAAATCTTAACCGTCGTACTTTTGCCAGCCCCGTTTGGACCAATATATCCAATCATCTCACCGCGATTCACTTCCAGATCGATGCCGTTCAGCACATAACGTCCGTTGTATCTCATACGCAAGCTTTCAATGGATAGCACTTGTTGTTCACTCACTTCGTTATCCAGCTCCTGTCTCTATCTTTTTCTACAATTCTACTAGTTTACCACAGATTGGTATGGTAATGATCGGAAATAGGTCACGATATGAGCCATCAACTGGATATCCCCTTCGAGTAAAAGCATCACGTAACATGCGTGAATACATCACAAAGCCCCTGTCCCACCTTATGGTAAGAGACAAGGGCTTCCACTTTATGTTGAACCTTATTTTATAATATCTAAAACGTCTTACTGCACCTTAACAATCTGAAAATGCTGATTCGTGCCGCCATTATCCGTCCACTGGATGGCCGCAGCCCCATCTGCCAGGGATTGACTGGAGATATCCAATACTTTGCCTGTACTGCGGTTCTTCAGTTTATAATAACCACCACCTACATGGACGAGCTGCCATTGCTGGCTGGCCCAGCCACCATCATTCCACTGTTCAATGACAGCCCCATCCGTCGTGGCACCATTCTCCACACCGATCAGCTTGCCACTGGAACGGTTGATGATTTTGACATAACCGCCACCCGCATCGGTAATCTGCCACTGTTGACTTGTCATCCCCCCATCTGCTCGCTGCTCCAGGTCCGCACCGTTGGCGGAAGAACCCCCAATGACATTTAGCAATTTGTTACTCTTACGACTAATCAGCTGATATGAAGCATTCGGGTCCCAGACATCCGGTGTACTCACTCCGGTCACAGTCCCTCTTACTGTATCAATCGTAATACTGCTGGCCCAGTTCATCGCCAGACTAGTTGCATTAGGGAACGATAGGGGCAGCCAAACATACTTGGAATCCTGCACAGGTCCGCTCCATGCACCAGCCCAGCGGTCACCCATGTAAAGATAGGATGTGGTCTGTGAACCTTCTACAGGAACAACATAGGTGGATTGGGAACCATACGTTGTGCTGTCTCCAAAATTGCTAAGACCGCTCCATGTGCCTGTAATGCTGGAGGCTGTCGCATATTTGGCCTGATTTGGATTCCAGCCGGTCGCACCAGAGGTAATCAGGAAGTAGACGCCGTCTTTTTTGAATAGGGCTGGTGCTTCACGATATTGTCCAGGCCACAGCGTTGTGACTAGGGATTCCACACCCAGAAAATCCGGGGTCAGCTTATATATATTCAGATCAGCATTCACTCGGGTCGCAGAGATCAGATAAGCGGTTCCGTTATCGTTGTATACCGTCATGTCTCTGGAATCATACCCAAGTGGACGATAACTGCCCACATATGTGTAATTGCCATCCACCGTATTCGAAGTAGCTACCGCCACTCGGGCCTCGCCATAATCCAGACCATTCTCCTTGTGCATCCAAAGCACGTATTTGCCAGTTGAACTGTTATAGATGACTTTTGGGCGTTCAATGTTGGAGATATTTAGCTCGGTAGCCGAGCTGCTGGTCAGCACATCATTACGATACTCCCAGTTCTTCAGATCCGATGAACGATACACGGATACGGCCTTGAACGTTCCATTCGTATTGCGGTTCTCCCCAAACCAGTAATAATACCCATTTGCCTTGATCATCCCGCCCCCATGGGCATGAACAACATTGCCATTGGTATCCTTGAACTGTATCCCGTTCGTTACACTGAGCGGAGCAGCCGAAGCATTCGGTCCGGGTGCGAGCAACATCCCTATGGATTGCAGAGCCAAAATCAAAGCAAGCAGATAACTAAAGCGGCGGGTAAAGCAACGGGAATGTGTATTCTTTTTCAACCATCCATCGTTCATAGCCATATCGTAATGCACCTCCATGTTTTTTTGTGAAGCGCTTACATAAAATAAAAATCGATATGTCTTATCTGCCTCCGATCGATGATGCATTTCAGCATTAGAATTCCTTGCAATACTGGCTGGCGTTCACCTCCCTGATTCCGATTGTATCCGCCACGTTCCTGCTCGAATAGTGAACAATCCGGCGGAAGATGTACAATTTTATACTCCGCTCTCTCGATCAACAGCAAAAAGACGCTTCCCCCGAAGCGTCCTCTGCTATACCTGCCCTGCCCCTCCATGATGTAACGATCTCTAGCTGTGTGCGGCTGTTCATAGGCAGGTTTTTATATGATGTTTTATCGGCGTATATACTCGCCCTTATTGCTTAATCTTGGTCGTCAAAATCCTGGTCAAACGATAACACTTTACCTGTGTTGGCATCGATATCTACATCCGCTTCACCTTGAGCAGTTCTCAGTTCGATCTCATACACATAACGACCATCATCATGATCCAGCTCGACTTTGGTTACTTTACCACCCGTAACTTGTTTCAACGCAATGTTTGAAGCTTGGGATGCCGTCAATTTGACCTGCTTGGAAGCAGAGTTATTAGACGTGTTGCCGGATACAGTACCTTTATAATCGTCGTCATCATCGTAGTCTTCATCATTCACGACCGCAAGGATTTTGCCTGTATAAGCATCCAGACGAACGACAACATCATTGGTTCCTTTTCTGTCGATCTCAACTTCATAGAACGTTTGGCCGTTTCTACGCTCCAGATCCACGTCATCCACTTTACCATCGGCTGCTTTTAACGCCAACGCTTTCGCTTGGGATGCATTCAGCATTTTACCTGTGCTGTTCTGATTCTGTGTTGCAGATTGTGTTGTTGACGTTGGTGTAGTTTGCACCGATTGTCCATTCACATTCCCGCTAGCCGCTACGGCCGATCCACCAAGTAATACTGCTGCTGACAAGCTACCAATCCAAAGTTTATGTTTGTTCATCATCATCATTCATCTCCTCGTTGTTGTTGTTTCGTTCTCGTCTACATTTATAGAATAACCTGCAGGAATGAGAGATCAGCGAGAGTTAGATTAGAATTTGATGAGAAAATGAAGAGAATGCTCATTTAATGAGTGTTCATTATGTATGTAATCTAAAAGAAATGAAAAAGATGACCCCTAAATTAGGAATCATCTATCCAACAAGGTGTAACTCTATATTCAATGGATTCCTGTACAAATGTTAATCATCGTCCTCATCCCAAGTCACCGAACGAATTGCTCCTGAGATGGCATTCACTTGCACAATAGCCTCCCGGCCATCCTCCAGATCAATTTCAACCAGATAATATGGATTCCCGCTGTTGGTTCCACGCAGTTCGATGTCGTCCACTTCCCCCGGAACCTCCGCAAGTGCCTTCTGTTTGGCTTGTTTCTCGCTCAGAAACTGAGGTTTGGGATCATCCTTGGTTGGTTCAGTTGTCGGGGCTGCTATTGTTTTGGAAGCTATCGTCTCTCCCGTGTATGGATCAATCGTGAGTTCTTCACGGCTGTTATCCTTCGCCTTTACTACCGCGGTGTATACCGGACTGCCTTGCTGCTCCACAAGTTCAAGCGAGACCAATTGGTTATCTGTCTGTTGTTTTAACAACGCCGTCTTGATCTGCTCGCGGCTCCATAACGTCTTCTCTTCCGCTTGCGGGTTCGACTCCAGCCGTTTAATGGAATTCACAGCAGCTGTAACGGCATCCACTTGCACATCATATAGGCCGGTCTCCGAACGGAGCTGCATGATATACGTCCCGTCCTTCAACGTCGAATTTACAATCTCTCCTGGATATTGATCCAGTACGGATTGGGCCGCCGCATCTGCCGTAAGTACCGCACCAGTCGATTGCCAAGGCTTCCACCACACCACAACTGCCACAATCAGCACAACGAGAAGCCCTGCACCCCACCAGAGTGATCTTCGCGATTTCGCCCATCCGCTGTTCCCCTGTTCATGCCGTTTCATCTCCGGTGGTCGCTGCTCATGTTCTGTCATCACGTTTCCCCCTTATAGCTCTCCCCATAGCCCGAGTTCATCTGTTATATATTCGGTCTGAGTTTAGTTTCCAATGCTACTACATAGAATGAACTAATCTTTTACACAGTAACGGAGAGGACAGAAAAAACCTGAAAAAGCGAAGCGTTCGCCTAGAAGCTTTCTGAAAGAAAGCTACATCGGAAGCATACGCTATCCCCGGATTTTCCCCCTTGAGAAAAGGGAATCAAAAAAATCTGGGGATAACAGCGATTGGAAGGTTGTTCTGTCATCGTAGTGTCAGTGTGAACAATCTTTAGTTCAGTTTATTTAGTATATAAGAGAAGAATGAGAATTTCATGAGAGCGGCCCGTTCTGAACCGATAAAGGCAAAATAATTGAAGCCTCGGTGCCTTCACCCTCGGTGCTGGTCAGTTCGATCCGTGCTCCAACTGCCCCTGCAAGCTCTTTGGCAAGTGACAATCCCAGACCTGAACCACTTGCACCTAAGCTGCGTGTTCTGGCCGGATCAACCCGGTAGAATCGGTCAAATACCTTCTCCAGCTCGTCCTCCCGCATACCAATCCCGGTATCCACGATTCGAATACGGCACTCTTGTCCCTTGGCTTCCAGCCTGACTTCAATGGCATCTTCACTATACTTCCGGGCATTATCCAGCAAAATAAACAAAAGCTGCTTCAGCTTGCTCTCATCGCTGATCGCCCAGATTGAACCTGGATCTTCACACCGGACTTCACGGTGATAGGCTTCGCGAAACGCACGTGTTGAGTCTGTAGCCAGTCTCGTGATATCCACACGCTCCAACTGTACATTCCACTGCTCTGGCTGCTTCGCGAGCAGTAACAGTTGCTCGGTCATCTCTCGCATGCGAACCGATTCGGACAGAATCGCTTCCACCGCTTCATCAAATACCTCGGGCCGCTCTTTTCCTCGCCGCTGTAGCAGACTGGCGTAGCTCTCAATAATGGTTAGCGGTGTTTTGAGCTCATGAGATGCATCGGATACAAACCGTTCCTGTCGCTCAAAGTTGGATTCGAGCAGATCCATCATCCGGTTGAACGTCTGTCCCATCGTTTTCAGTTCATCCTTAGACCCTTCCTCCAGTGGAAGACGCTTGAATTGGCCGCTGGACTGAATGTCACTCATTGTACGTGTCATCTGCTGAATCGGTCTGGTCATCCGATTCGCCAGAATCCGGCTGGAGATAATGGCTGGAATGAGAGCAATAATCGTGACCGCCACAAGCACAGTTCGAAGTACAGACAGACGATTCTCCGTCTCTGCAATGCTCTCGGTGACCTGTACATTCACCACCTCGCCATCAGGCCAGATGACCGGGACTGATACCCACACATAACCAATCTGCTCAACTTGGGTATACTCCGATTTCTTCTCACTTTCGTACTTATAGGGCAGCTTGCTCAGCTGCTCGGAAGCTGCTGTTGTTGTCACTGGGGAACTGGTGCCGTCTTCATTAACGATCCGAAGCATGCCGTTCACAGGTGCGTACGCCCGTAACAAGTCATCCGGCGGAATGGAGCCGGCAGACTGACGCACTCCTTTGACAATAGACTCCGCTTCCGCTTCCACCCGATTAACTTCGTTATCAATCGACATCCGTTCAAACACGATGTAGACCGACAGGTTCACCGCGATTAACAGCACAGCAAATAATACAGACGAATATCCGTAGATTTTACTGCGCAGGCTCATAACTGTTCCTTCAGGACGTATCCTACGCCCCGTACGGTATGTATTAAGGGTGGTGTGAATCCGTTATCCACCTTTTTGCGCACATAACGGATGTACACATCCACCACATTAGTATCTCCATAATAATCGTATCCCCACACGGCCTGCACAATCTGATCACGACTGAGCACCTGACGTTGATTCTGAAGCAGATACACGAGCAGATCGAACTCACGTGGAGTAAGCTCAATGGCCACACCATCTCGGGATACCTCTCGCGTTCCTTCATTTAGTTTCAACCCGGCAGCCGTCAACCAGCCCGCCTCAGCTTCATCCTGATGCCCAGAAGAGTCATTCCCCATATCAGCAGGTGTAGAAGAAGAAGCGGAAGAAACAACAGACGCCACTGCACTAAGCCGCAATGCAGCCCGAACTCGGGCAAGCAGCTCTTCAATCTGGAAGGGCTTGGTGATGTAGTCATTGGCTCCTAGATCCAGGCCGGATACTTTGTCTTCTACAGAATCTTTGGCAGTGAGCATAATGATCGGAACCGTAGCATCTTTGGCCCGAACTCGCCGCAACACTTCAATTCCACTCAGACCAGGCAACATCACATCCAGCAGAATCAGATCCCACTGTCCTTCAGCATACTTCTCCAGTCCTTCTGTTCCACTACCAGCCTTGCCCACCTGATATCCCTCATACTGTAGTTCCAGTTCCAGCAGACGTGCTATTTTGGGCTCATCCTCTATGACCAGCACGGCTTCGTTCATGCAGCGCTCCCCCTCATCCCCATCATTTCATTCTCCCGTTATCTTACAATAACATCTACAATTTGCCCAAGGCATCTTCAACCGGATGCTCCCCGGCAATCAGATCAAAGGCCATTCGGTACGTCTTCTCTTCCTGCAAAGAAGCCACGATTACGCGGGCTACATCTTCACGCGGGATGCTTCCTGGCTCCAGATCGGTTCCAACTGCGATCTTACCTGTGCCCGGTTCATTCTTCAGACCACCTGGACGTATAATCGTGTAATTGAGATCACTTGCAAACAACACACGATCCGCGTAATGTTTCGCCACGTAATAAGGCTTGATGGACTCTGACCATTTCTCCCGTTGATCTGCGCCATACGCACTGACCAGAATATATCTGGAGATTCCTTGCTGCTCTGCGGCTTCCATCGTTTTCACCGCACCGTCAAGATCAATAAGCAGTGTTTTGTCCTGACCGGTAGATCCGCCAGAACCCGCCGTAAACACAATGGCATTATGATCCTTCATTGCCTCAGCCAAGTCCTCCACACTACCCTCCAGGTCACCAATTACCACTTCGGCACCGAGTTCCTTCAGTGCATCCGCCTGCTCCGGTTTGCGGATCATAGCCGTTACTTTATGTTTGCCTTCCTGTGCCAGCTGCTCCACCACAAACTTACCGATTTGTCCATTTGCTCCTATAACTAAAACGTTCATACGTCATTCTCCTCTCAGTTGAACGGATGGCTTGTTGTTGCTCCCCGTTCCTTTTATTTAAAGATGCTCATCCTATAATTTAAACGAAAGCCGGCGCTTCTAAGCGCCGGCTTCATGTCCATGCCCGTTCAGTACCTCTATGAAATGTGAAGGATTCCATCGTTCCATTAATATGCCATATCCCCTAGGTACTTTATACGCGACCTCACATCGACCACTTCTGCCGCACCTTTTTTCATCAGAATATCTGTTATTCTTTGTAATGGTAACAACCAAAAAGGACGCCCAAAGGGCGCCCTTGAATGGCATTAAGATTAGTAAGCCAGTGCGAACAAACCGTGAATATGAGCCAGGTAACGGATGTTACTTGCTTCTTTCATCATGGTTGCAGGCAGACCTTTCAGACGAGTCTGGTTGCCACCGATCATGCCGACAGCATCTTTACGACCCAGACTTCCCAGCGTACCGGAGAATACTGGTGTGAAGGATTCCATTGCGCCACCTTTGAACATAACGCCCAAGTTGTGACCAATAGTCTCACCCATTTGCCAAGCCAATTGTGCTGTTGGAGGGTAAGGGCGAGCGCCTTCGCTAGGGAAGACCACTGCGCTGTCACCAGCAACAAACACGTCTTTGTGAGAAGTAGATTGCAGAACTTCCGTAACTTTCGCACGGCCACGATCCACTTCAATTCCGCTGTTAGCAACAACAGCGTTGCCTTGTACGCCACCTGTCCATACGAGTGTGTTCGTAGGGATGGAGCTGCCGTCTTTCAGCAGAACTTCGTTTTCTTTCATCTCGGTAATCGCTACGCCAACGATGAAGTTAACGCCACGTTTCTCAAGACTTGATTTAGCACGTTCAACCAGCTCTGGCGGGAATCCTGCCAGGATGGAAGGACCTGCTTCAACTGTGTACAGGGATACTTCTTTGAAGTCGATGCCTTTTTCTTGACATACAGCAGGAAGCAGGTCAGCGAATTCGCCAACAAGCTCAATACCTGTCAAGCCGCCGCCACCAATAACAAACGTAGCGTCTGCTTTGTTGCCGGACTGTTTGTAAGCATCAAGACGCGCTTTAACGTGTGCACGAATACGGTTTGCATCGCTAACCGATTTGAGCGTGAAGCTGTACTCTTGCAATCCCGGAATTCCGAAGAATGCCGTTTCGCTGCCCAAGGCAACAACAAGTGCATCGTAAGAGTATGTGGAGCCGCTGGTCATCAGAACTTTTTTCTCGTCCGGCTTGATTGTATCCACCGTATCGATTTTCAAGTTCACGTTTTTGCCACGCAGCAATTTTTCAAGTGGAAGAGCAACTGCTTGTTCAGCAATGCTTCCCGCTGCAAGACGGTGCAGTTCCGTGATAATTTGGTGTGTAGGGTAACGGTTCACGACAGTAATTGTCGCTTCTTCCGGAGACAAGTATTGACGCGCAGTCAATGCAGTCAACAGACCGCCGTATCCTCCACCCAAGATCAAAATTTGCTTCGACATATCCATCCTCCGTTCTTCTAAGTCTTAACGTTTCGGTTGTTGACGCTCGTTCAAGATGCTCAAGAAAGATTGAGCAAAACGAAGCGATTGTTGTACGTTTGGATCTTTAAGCATTTTCAGCATAGCGAACAAGCCAACTGAAGTTTGCTCTGTTTGCGCACGGTCATTGGCTTCGATGGCAGCAGAAGCTACACCTTTAGCTTTGTCTACAACAGGCTTAGCGAACTCGCCCATTGCGCTCATTGTGTCGCTGATCAGAACTTTGTCTGTTGCTACACTTTGTGCAAAGTCATAAGCTTTTGTCATAGCAGTAACCATTTCAGCCAATTTAGGCAGGTTCTCCACCAGAACGGTTAAAGACTCCTGTACCTCAGGCTTCATCAGTTGATCCAGAACGTCCAAGGACTGGCGCTCGGAAACGTTGGCACCTTCTGTAACTGGCACCTCTTGTTGAGTAGGCGATTGTGACATAAGAGAAAGTCCTCCTTTACTTTGGGATAGAAGTCCGCGACTTTCATGATGCCTGTCAAGCAGAGCCGAACCACAAAATACATCGAATACATTTAAATGTACCAAATTTCACACAATAGGATGAGCGTAGCTCAGGGCCACTCCCATATCATGCATTGTATCTTGGATCTATTGCGGACAACATGTGTTGACGCACAAAACGACAAGCAGGCCGAAACCGAACTCTATACCCTTATATTACACCTCTTACACATGAACATGAAAAAGAAATTTTTTACACTTGTGAAGATATTGTGAACATTGTAACAAAATCGATTTTTTTGTCAACCCATTCAGGCAAGCTAACGCCGCCGATCCTCCTGTCCAAGATCCGTATTCCTACCACATGTGGTATTAAGACAAGATCACATATGACCAGATGTGCGATATGTACACAAGGAAGGATTTGTTTATCCAAATGTTCAGGAATTTTTTTCCAATATCACAATTTTCATGCAACGAAATTGGTCACTGTCGTTATTATGCAGCGTTGGGCCCGGCCTTATTCCATCATTGAGACATCTTTTCTATTTCAAGTATGAACCTCTTGCGTCACGAATGCAAAACTTGGAACAAAGCCATTGCGTTTAGAATGCGGACATCCCGGTTAATAAGGACTACACCAGAAACGAAGGAGATGTTCGATATGAGTAATTCAACTGGCGACAAAATCAAAGCAGGCGTAAATAAAGCCAAAGGCGAAGTGAAGGATCAGATCGGTAATGCAACCAACAACAGATCCCTTCAGGCTGAGGGTAAAAAAGACAAAGCCAAAGGTGCTGTACAGGATAAAATTGCCGACATTAAAAAAGATCATCACTAGATTTTTTAATGTGAGGTCCAACAGCACGATCATTTCGTGCAATAGATCGTTATGAACTAGCCTAACTGTCCGTGTTCGGATGAAATCCGAAAATGAGACGGAGGCGCAAAAAAGCCAAGAAAGGTGTTACTCAATATGGTATTATCCCCTTTAAGTAGACACTTGAAAAAACCTTCATGTTATCATGAGGGTTCAAGTGACACTTGGAGGGGATATTTTTATGGCCAAAAAAGGACAAACATTTCACACGTATACCGAAGAATTTAAATTGAATGCTGTTAGATCCTATGTCGAAGGTTCTTCAAGTTACAAGGTGGTCGCTGATCGCGAAGGAATTCGAAACTGTTCACAACTGAAGGTGTGGGTAAAAAAATGGAAAAACGGGGAAGCATTCGATGAGCGAAAAAACAATGTTCCGAATCCACTGAAAGGACGGCCTCGTACTGCCTTTAGCAGTGTAGAAGAGGAACGGGACTACCTTCAAGCACAGGTAGATTATTTAAAAAAGCGGTATCCAAATCTAGTAAAGGAGAAGCACTAAGCCAACGGGAGAACTACGATATCATAGACGAATTGCGTTGCTCGCATGGCATTACACGCCTATTATCGATTACAGGAATACCCCGTTCCAGTTACTACAAATGGCGAGCAACACAGCCACAGCGAGACGCAAGACAAGACCGTGAGCGTGAGATCAAAGAGCACATGATGGCTATTCATTTTGCAAATCGAGAGTTTGGTTATCCTCGCATGACAACGGCGCTCTGGGAGTCTGGTCTGAACGTTAATCACAAGAAAGTATGGCGAATCATGCGGGAACTATCGATCCAATCGGTAATTCGCAAGAAGCGGAAGAAGTCCAGCTATACGCCATCTGTGATTTATCCGAATCGCCTAAAGCGCAAATTTCATGCCACAGCACCTCAGCAAAAAATGGTGACGGATATAACTTATATTTCGGATGGAAACACATTCGTTTACCTGTCTGTGATTCAAGACTTGTTCAACAACGAAATTGTCGCTTGGCAATTATCTAAACGGAACGATGTTCAGCTCGTATTGGATACGGTGGAACAATGGACACAAAAAAGAGACGTTTCGGAAGCCGTGCTCCATTCGGATCAGGGCTTCCAATACACGTCTCAGGTGTACAACTCACGATTAGAAGCATTCGGCGTCAAAGGCAGCCACTCTCGCAAAGCAACCTGCCTGGATAACGCATGCATCGAATCTTTCTTTTCGCATCTCAAAACAGAGAAGCTGTACCTTATCCAGTGTAATTCAGAAGCCGAGATTCGACAAGCCGTGGAAGATTACGTGTACAATTACAACTACCGACGCTTTCAAGCCAAACTCAAACAGCGCGCACCGATTGAATATCGATGCGCGCTGGCAGCATAGCTTTTTTCATCTGTCTACTTGACAGGGGTATGACCAATACACCCTTCCCTGGCTTTTTTTGTGCATTTTATACTGCTGGAACTGCGTATCTTGCCATATCGATAATGAAACTGCGCGTTTCCCTTGTTGTATGGTATTCACGGCTGAACTGTCTGACCCATTCGGGATGTTCCAGATACCAACGGAAGGTTTTTTCCAATCCCTTTTCCAACGTGGTTTGCGGTAACCATCCCAATTCCGCTCGCAATCTGCCTGAATGTACGACCAGACTGGACCCTCTGGACTGGGTTGGTTCTTGCTCCCGAATCTCTACATCAGCTACGGATCGATCCATTGGTTTCAAGATCTCCCCGATCTCCTGCATGGTTGTTCCAAGCCCTGTTGATATGTTGTAGACCTGTCCGTCTTTGCCTTTCAGCATGATCTGTTCAATGGCCCGGAGGGCATCATCTACATACAAGAAATCACGCACTGCCGATCCCTGAATATCCAGAGGCAGTCCGTCCAACATCCGACCAAAATTTCGGGGAATAATACGGTCTGGCAACTGCCATGGACCATAGAGGTTGGTCAAACGAAAGAGTTTGACTGGAAGCTGGTAACATTGAGCATAGGAGTGAGCCAGCATTTCACACGCGACTTTGGACGCGGAATAAGGAGAGACAGGTGCATACGGATCTGATTCGTGATAGACTCTGCCCCAATCGCCGCCATACACTTCAACGGATGAAGCCAGCAAGACTGGAATGTGATGTTCCGTAGCATATTGCAGGATAGACTGTGTGCTGAGTGTATTATTGCGGAAAACTTCCCCTGGCTGATGATACGAATAATCCACGTGTGGCATGGCCGCCAGATGGATTATGTAATCTGTTCCTGGAGGTAGATGAATCCGGTCCGATGCAAGGTCACAACAGATGAACGGCATCTCGTGCAGAGGAGAGATATGAACCAGCCTCTGACAATAATCATCCCGATCCAGAAGGGTAATTCGATGCCCTTTTTGCGCCAAATACTGTGAAAGATTAAATCCCACAAATCCAGAAGCCCCTGTAATCACAATGTTCACACACGATTCCCCCTTGCGATTTATACAACGAGTGCATTGAAGAGAGTTTATGTACTGAGTATACCCTTAAAATGATACATTTTGTATCATTTTACAATTGTTTTTTGTTCGTCCTTGAGGTTATCGGGTAATTTATAGTGAGGTGATGTGAGATGAATGAACGGAAAAAGGACATAGAGACGTTATTCCTTCAGGATGACGGTGTAATTCCCAATCATCCGACCCTGCCTGTGCTTTTGTATAAGAATGTATGGGCTGAAGAGGCCCTTCACGCAGAATCGTTGCTGAACCGTAATGGATGGGGAAATAGCTGGTTGAATGGTGTGTTCAATTATCATCATTATCATAGTAATGCTCATGAGGCTCTTGCTGTGGTGAGTGGATTCGTGAAACTGATTTTAGGCGGAGAAAATGGTCAGAAAGTTTACCTTCAAACAGGCGACGTTGTCGTGCTTCCCGCTGGAACAGGGCATAAACGTCTGGAGTCCAGCACTAATTTTCGTATTGCCGGTGCTTATCCGGGCGGCATGAGTTACAACACACGCACAGGTGAGGAAGACGATCGTGCCAAGGCTCTTCAGGAAATCCGAGAAGTTGATATCCCGGATACCGATCCGGTCTATGGGCAGCACGGACCGCTACTAGAAATCTGGAATGGGAAGAAATCATAATACAAATGAAGATCATTAAGATGAATGTTATTGGACAATGCACAAGCGAAGCTGGTTCAGTACTTAACGAGAAAAAATAGACTGTTCCCCGGAAAAGTAGGAGTTACTCACCGATGGAACAGTCTATTTAAGTGTTAAGTCTGAACAGCTGGTATCGGGAACTCTTCGTGATCATCTTACTATATGGGCAAGGAACTGCTCAAATCTTCCGTCTTATTTCAAACTTCGCGATCTCGTCGCTTGTTTTTCTATCCGTGCGTTTCAGCCTTATTCCCTTTCAGCGCTCGGCAAGCCGAATACTGTAATACCTCATTGCAAGTGGCTTTCCATCCATTTCAAGTTGGCCTTGCAGCACCAGTTGTCGTAGACGGTACTCCACGAACGCATCACTTATATGCTGGCTACTTGTACCAATCACTTCACCCACAATACGAGCTGCTCGGATATACTTGCCTGGCTCCCAGTTCGGTGTCAGTTCCCTCACCTTCTGCATAATGTACTCGTCCAACGCATCTTCAGTTAAGCTCCGAATCACGCCATTCTCCATCATACGTAATAGCCCAGGCTGTACCGAAAGTTCCAGCCAATCCTGTTCCAGTTGGCGGCGTTCTCCCTTGGACAGCGGCTCTTGCTCAGAGCAGACGTGCCACATCGCCAGAAGCTTTTCCGGAAGAATCTCGCCTGTGTGGAGCACATCGTATTGAACGTCAGGTCTATCAAATAATTGCTTATATAAGCCACTCGTTTCGATAAGATATATGGGACTCTCGGTGTTCCGCAATAGATACATGGCATAGAGTAGTCCCGTCTTCTCCCGTGCATTAATCGCATACCAGATAATGATCGACGTCTTGGAATCAAAGGACTGTATTGTGGCGTTAAGCTCAAATAATGATTCCAGTTCATGCATGCCATATGCCTCACGGTCATTGAGACACATTCGTTCGGTCAGCCAGAGATGCCTGCGTTGCAAGTCTGCACGCCGGGTCAGATCACCTAACGGCCCTACCGCATAATTATCATCTATAGAAAAAAAACTCCGTTTTTCCTGATCAGGTAATGTACTCATTCCCATTTTCAGACTACTCAGAGGTGATTCTCCAAACGTAATATGAATTTCATTTGGCTTGTCGACCTCCGAGAGAGCTTGTTGTTCCAGACGCCCCAGATCAAAAGGGATATCCATATTCCGAAACAGTGACTGTACCGCTTCCGCAAAATCCACCTTTTCGCCTTGCTCTTCCTGCCGCTTGACCACTTGTGCTGATTTCATATAGAGCACACGCAGTACTGAACGAAGTTCATCTTCACTCATACGATTTATCGTTCGGCTGAATGCATAGATATTATCATTCATGCTGGGTCCTCCTTCGAGCTAATTAGATTACTGAAATCCTATATCTTCGCACTGATCATTCTTTTATTCATGAGGAAATCGATTTTCCAGCGGGTTGATTCAGATCATGTAGATCTTCACCATCTGACGATGACCGGGTAAAGTGTCGCTCCAGTTTGCGGCTTGCCCACAGGGATACCGCAATAAACAGCAATACGCCTACCCAGCGTATTGGGTGCTCCAGAAATTGTTCCACATTGGAACCGATATACGTAACAGAGAAGATCATGATCGCTTTACCACAGCCCACCGCAAGCAGGAAAGATAATAATCGCATTCGCGCGATACCTGCCGCCACATTAATAATGACAAACGGACCTACCGGGAAGATACTCAGCAGGAAAACATAACCGAACGCATTCCTCCGAATCCATATCATGCTGCGCTGCACACGAGGTTTGCGTGCCCATCGCTCTACAAAAGCGGATTTCCCGATCTCCCGTACGATCAGGAACGTAACGGTACAACCGAGGACCATACCGATCCATGAATATATAAATCCTGCCCACAGACCGTATACCGCACCGTTCACGCCCACAATCAACAGCGTTGGAAGCGGCGGTACAAATGATTTCATAAACGTAAGCAAAATTCCCGGTAACGGGCCCAGGGAGCGAAACTTCTCCAGCCAGAAACGAATATTTTCTTCCGTAATATATGACATAATGTCCAATGCTGCCGGGGTCATCTGCATCCATCCAATCTATACAGTCTAAGTTCTCAGGTTTGATGTTCACTATACATTTCATCATTCATATAGATGATGAAGCTTCTTAAGCAACTCCCTCCCAGTATAACGTACATCTTCGATGAACACCGTTGTCAATTTGAAGAAATTATTGCACAGCAAACTCACTCCCCACCCAAATCAAAATTAAATCAAAAAAGCACACCTCGACCTCTGTGGTCTTGGTGTGCTCTTCATATCGAAACCCCGATTCCATCTTCGGGGGCATTTATCCTTCTTCCAGCTGCGCTTCCTGCATGGCCAGTTCAATCAATTCTGCCTGATGGGCAGCATTCCATTCGGGAATACCGGAACGCATGAACTCTTCGGCATCCATCGCTGCTTTGGACTGGTTGCACAGATTACAGGCGCAGACACAGTTGAGCGGAGTGGTATGTCCACCTTTGGCACGCGGCAATAGATGGTCAATCGTATCTCCATACGATCCACAGAAGTAACAAGTGTAGTGATCCCGGGTTAAAATATACCGCTTGAAATCCTTGTTGCTGAACAATCGGCGAATCGTGTACCGATTGACCACCACAGCGGCTTTTTCCTTCACCAGCGTGACCGCAAGCTCCATGTCCACTTCCTGATGCCAGCGTCTGCCTTTGTCCGTCTTACCTCTCATCCGTACCATGCCTTGCCGGTTGGTCCGGAGCGAAGCCGGATCTTCCGGGTCGATAGCGACCGGGGCCGACGGCGTCTGGCGGCGAGGACGGCCATCAGTGCCAGCACCGTGACTACGGCTGGCATGGGCGGGTCGCTGCCCGGATGTAACGCGGGCAGCGTCTTCGCCGCTCGCCTTGGGCGCACGCTCCTTGCGCGCCTGGCGCGGCTTGGACCCTGGCGAGCCAGGCTGGCGCACGGGCGCAGGAGGCCCTGCCTCCGCAGCAGCCCCCGGCGCTTGCCGAGGCTCGCGCCCGGTGGCGGCAGGCTGTGCCTCCGCCGCCGTAGGTGCAGCGACCGTGGTAGCATCGCCACGGTCGCTCAGGGCCGGCGCATGGGCCTCAGCAGCTACGCTGCGGGCCTGCCCTGCGCCCGGCGCGAGCGCGGCAGCACGCTTGCGGCGCCGCTTGCGCTTGCGTTTGGCTGCGGTCGGTTGATCCGCAGCCATGGGCTCTGCTGCCGGGCCTTGCGGCTCAGCTGGCAGCAGAGCCTGATGGGCCGCCGCAGTCTGCTCGGCGGCCTGCACTGCAGCGGCTGCTCGCGCGCCAGCCCGCTGTGCAGTGCCTTTTTCATTCGCAGCAGCATGCCCCTGCGAATGCCCTTCTTCCCCACGCCAGTGCTCACCTGGCTGTGGCTCATCTCCTACCTCACCTGCCAAACCATCATGCTCCAGACTCGTCTCTCTCAGCTCATTGCCCGTTATGCTCTCTGATCGCTTGCTCTTCCTCCGTCTTCTCCTCTTCTTCCGAATACCCGAAGAAGAGGGTGAGGAAGTCACCAAGTCAGCATGTTCATCGTCATTCGAAGATGACGAGTCTTCTGACGGTTGAGACAACAGACTTCTGTCAGACTCAGACACCGTAGCTGATCCCTGTTCCATACCATGGGAGATACGACCTGCCTCATTTCTTGCAGATGCAAAGGGTCTGGCAGTAACAGCACGTGTCTCCAAGCCATCCCGTTGATGCTCGATCCGTTCATTCGTTCGTCCGCTCACGCTTGAACCTGACTCGTGGTCAGCCTGTCCACCAAGCTGGCGACAGCTGCGGCAGGCTCCACGCCTGGCTCCGGGACCTGCCCGCTTTCCGGTTCTGCGCCGGAATTCGGACATCGGCCGCTGTTGTCCGCAATACATACACGTTTTGCTCAGTCGCGCTTCTTGTTCCGTCTTTCCTTGCCGGAAAGGGGCTGGACCCGTCTCCATGTTGTCACCTCGGTTCCGTATGAATCCGGTTTCTTTCTATTGTATCACATCTGCTCGTGAACACCCTCATGGCCATAGGCCTGATAATCTTTCGAGTTGTACTCCTGTGTCTGTTCACTGCATTCGTGAAGAATGTGTTCCACATATTCCAATATATCCTGCATCGGTCTCCCGCATTTTTCGCATGTTGTCATTATATTCACCTTAATCCTGTTATCCATAATGTATTATCGTTCCGCCTTATGATTACCCCTCTTACATGAAAAAGAAACACTCGTTCCCCATATTACACATATCTGCATACATCAAAAAAACCGCTTCCTGCTCTCCCCTAAGGTCGACCAAGAAACGGTTTATTATTCCTGTGTTGGAAATGTATCTTAACGAACGTCCAATTGCCCCGAGTTCTGTTGTGGGACGAGACGTGGTTTGGGTTTTGGCAGATTGCCAAAAATGACCCATGCATATGGAACAAACCTTGCCGTCAATCCAACGACGATCCACGAAGCGATTAGAGCTACACCGAATCCTCCGGCATACCATAGATGCACTAACCACGATACTCCTGTTTGAGGTGGATAATTCCGATACACCAGCAGGAAGAATGGATGAATCAGATAGATGCCAAAGGACAATGCCCCAAGCCGATTCAGCGGCTTGACGATGAGTGACGGCCCTTTGCGATAGAGCAGATAGGCAATCTGGATAAGCACCAGCGCACAAGCAAAGGTATGCACATTCCAGAAGAATTCATACCACAGTGTGTTATACGATGCGATCTTCAGACGCAGCAGGTAATAGATATACACATGGCCAAGCCCAGCAATGATCCATACCGCCCAGAGCAGAATCCATGAAGCTACGCGTCCTTTGGTTGCATTGGCTCGACTGATGACAAACCATTGCTTGATTTTAGGGAAGTACACTCCGATAAAAGCACCCAGCATGAAATAGGAAAAGTAGGAGAACGCCCAGCTTCCCTTATTGGGTACCTGGAATCCATATTTATTACTTACGATGAATGCCCATTGAATCAATAGTCCAATCGGAACAGACCATTTCACCACAGAAGGATATTTCTTAAGCAACCATAACACCAATGGGAATAACAGATAAAATTGCATGTTAATAAACACAAAGTACAGATGAGTATATGCCTTACCTGTAAACAATTTCGTGATAAAACTTACTGCCGATTCGCCGAAAGGTCGGCCCTGATAATGCGTGAAATGTAGCAAAACAAAATACATCAATGAAAACAGGAAGTACGGAAGCAAAATATACACAAATCTTTTCTTGTAAAAGTTACTCACAAGTTTCTTATCCAGCGGACGAGAATAATAGTTATAGAACAGCACAAAACTGCTCATAAAAATAAAGGTTGGCGTACCATATTTCATAAAGATATTAATAAAATTGTACAGCCAGTAGTAGCCTGAGCCAGTCATGTCCACCGTCGCATAGGACGTGGAATGCACGCTGAGTACGCCGATAATTGCCAAGGCACGAACCAGGTTCAGCTCTGGAATTCGCTCTCTTTTCAGTGTTTCACTCATTTTAAAGTTTCTCCTTAATGTGTTCGTCAATATGTCAGATATGACTTAATACAATAAAGCTCTCTATCTATTAAAAGCCATATTGCTTAAGATGGGTAGTCCAATTTCTTAATAATTCCTAAATTTTCAACACATTTCACACTATTTTCATGTCTATATATGTAAAAAAGACCGCGAGTACGCGGTCTGTGGAACATCCTGCTCTCAACCGGATGAGAATGGTAAATTTGGGTTTGGGCATGCATCCCGCCCTGACTGAGTCTACTTCGCACGACTCGCCAGAATCTGTTTATACACGTCAATAGCTGCCTGTCTCGATGCCTTCAGATCAACAATGGCATCTTTGCGTGGCTGATGGATGTCCTTGCTATGCAGATCCTTCAATTCAGGCAACCACTTGCGAATATAATCACCTTGCGGATCATATTTCTCGGATTGTGTTACCGGATTGTTCACGCGAAAATACGGAGCCGCATTCTCACCAAGCGAGGCACACCATAACCAGTTACCACGGTTTTGAATGTTATCATAGTCACGCAGCTTGCGCCTGAAATAAGCTTCGCCCAAGATGAACGGGCATTGCAGGTTTTTGGTGAGAAACATCGCCGTGAGAATCCGCAGCCGGTTTGGCATATGTCCGGTTTCATTCAGTTCCGTCATCGCTGCATCAATAATCGGAATGCCAGTCTCCGCCTTGCACCACCGTTCAAAGTGATCATCATGGAGAGCCGAGAGATCGTACACCTTTTCATATGTAAAATAGTGACTCTCATAGACCGCTCGATACAGATAGAAGTCACGGAAGCACAACTGCCTGATCCATTCCCCAGCCTCAGCCGTGCGACTCGCCGCATCATACATTTTGCGAATGGATACAGCTCCCACAGCTACGTAAGAACTGAGATGACTCGGCTCGTACGCCTCATATTCATCCCGATGATCCCCGTATTCAGCAATTCGATCCGACAAAAATTGATCCAACAGCAGATGCGGGTCCTCGTCATTCGAACCACTGCCCTCCAGCAACTCCGGAGGTACCTGCATTGCATCCGGCCATTCAATCTGACGATCACTCACCTTGAACGCTGCAACCGTTGTTGCCGAAGAAGGGTTGGGATGTTCATTCATGAATTCCACCCACCGCCGATGGAAAGCCGCAAATACCTTATATGGCTCCGACTTGCCTGTAAAATTGGCAAATCCATTCAGATCCATCAGCAGATGATCCGTCAGTTGTGTGAACGTAACCTCGTGCGCCTCACTGACTTTGCGTATGGCCCTATCCCGCTCGATTGCATATGGCGTCATGTCCCGATGGATCACAATCTCGTTAATCTCACCTTTGAATTCGTTCAGGATGAATTCAACCACTTCAGCCGGTTTGCCGTAAGCGACATGCAGTTTTCGTTTGGCTTCAAGATACTGTCTGCCTAATTCCGCTGCGTGCTGCCTGAAATTCACACCGCTGTGTTCCTTCTCTCGGCCTTGCCGCAGGAGGAATGAATCATAGATGAGAACATGCACACTCTCTTCTTGGTGTTCCCGCAAATAATCGAATGCGGCCAGATCATCCGTACGCAAATCTTTGCGGTGTATGAATAGCTTCATGCTCACCCTCCTGTCTGAACTTACATTACATGCGTTTATTGGTCCGTCAGGTTCTTATATAACCTGCTTGTTTCGGGCTCGGGCTGATACCCCAGATCCTCATTTAATGTCAATGTAAATGAATGATACAAACGAAGTATGCCTTGCTGATCATCCATGGATGCATACACTTCCATCATGAGTCGGCAGATCTCTTCCGAATAAGGCTCCCGTTCCTGTAATATCGTTAATTGCTCAATCGCTTCCTTGCCACGACCATGCTCCATGTCCCATCCTGCGATATCCATAACCAGCGCTGTATACTTACGTCTGAGTTCCCTTGCTTTGGCCTGTGCCCAATGATAATCATGCTCTTCCAGATAATCGCCACGATAAAGCGGTATCATATGCCTCAAGTCATCGACATTGTCGGATGTGATGACATGGTAAACCATGGATTTTTCAAATTGATCCACATCACTTACCAGATTGCCTGATAACAGACGATAACGGTTCATATTGTACTCCAGCTTGCCTGTCATGTTCCATTCCTTAAGCAGCTTTCGAATCTGGTACACGGAAGTATGTAGGTGGGTTAATCCCTTTTCTTGGGAAACATCACCCCATAGCTTATCCAGCAGAATCTCCTTGCTTACCCATTCTTCCCTGTGATGAAACAAAAAAGCAAACAATTCCTGTGATTTGGTTGTGCGCCACTTATGTTTTTTGGCTCCCTGATCCAAACTTCTGTAGATATCCAGATGTTTGAACGTAAGCAGCCCCGGAACTTCAGTATCCAACTCCACAGGTACGGGTTCCGATCCCTGTACCTCGGCGGTGGCTGCAACTTGAGAATTATGCGACATTATGCCCGCGATTCGATCAACGGTTTTGGCCAATCGGGTCGAGCTGACCGGTTTCAGTACATAATCCAGTGCATGCAGCTCAAATGCTTCCACTGCATGGTCCGCATAAGCCGTAACAAAGATAATACGAATACTCTGATCCAATTGCTGTATATATTCAGCCGCTTCCAGGCCATTCATCTCCGGCATTCCAATGTCCAAAAATACAACATCTACACGTTCCTTTGCCAGAAAATGAAGACCATCACGAGCTGTTGAAAAACATTGCACGGGTGTAATTCGTCCGTCCGTTCGTAGTAGTCGCTCCAGATGAAGCTGCGCTGGCTTCTCATCATCGATCACAATGGCTCTCACCGTTCTTTCAGCCTCCTGCCATGAAAGATTCAATAGGAATACCGATTTTATCGGCACCCCCTAGTCTGTTAACCATAATTGCTTCACTTGGCACACTAATTGGAATAATCCACCTTTTGCACGGGGATACGGAATCGGATCTGCGTGCCTTTACCCACATGGCTATGAATCTCCAGCCCCTGACCATAGAGAGACATCAGGCGACGGTTTATATTTTGCAGCCCCACACCTCCCGGACCTTCGGTACGCCCAGACTTGACCTGAGCCATACGCTCAGGAGGGATACCTACACCATCATCTTGGACCTGTACGACTACATGCTCGCTCTCTTGGAAAATCCTAAGATGAACTGTCCCGCCGGCTGCCCGCTCCATCACGCCGTGGCGAATGGCGTTCTCCACAAGAGGCTGAATACTGAGTGGTGGCAGATACAGATGTACGTCCGATTCCACCTCATACTCAACCACCAGTCTTTCCTCAAATCTCGCCTGTTCCAGATGCACATAAGACTCCACCAATTCCAGCTCTTTGGTCAAAGGAACAAGCTGCTCCCTGTTCTGGAAGTCAAAACTTCCGCGCAGGTAATGACTCAATTCAATCAGCAGATCGGTTGCTTTGTCCGGATTCACTGCACAGGTTGCGATAATAACATTGAGTGCATTATATAGAAAGTGTGGCTTGATCTGGGCCTGCAAAAAGGCCATTTCGGTCCGAATAGCCTCCTGCACAGAACTCCGCATCTCAATTAACGTCCGAACCCGGGCGCGCAATTCACCGGCATCCACCGGTTTGCTCAGGAAGTCATTGGCTCCCGCCTGAAATCCGTGTTTGATATCCTCAGGTAACCCACGGGCGGTCAGCATCAGAATCGGTAACTCCGACAAGGAACTGTGCTCGCGCAGTTTGCGACATAACTCAAGCCCGGACATCTTAGGCATCATCCAGTCCGCAATAACAAGATCAATGGACGGGAACTCCTCACGGAGTTTCAACGCAGTGGACCCGCTGTCCGCTGCAATCACACGATACCGCTCTGTCGACAATAGGTTAAGCAATACCTGTCGATTCACGGGGTCATCGTCTACAATCAGAATCGTATGCTCCGCTTCCGTAAGATCATCCTGCTCATCTGACTCTCTTGTCACAAGCTCCTTCGCCCCTGCCCCCTGTGCAGCAACATATCGGGCGGCAGCTGGTTTCGAATGAGTTTGCAAAAGTGGCATCTTCATAACAGGCAGGGTGAAATGAAAGGTCGAACCTTGCCCCGGCTCCGATTCAACCCAGATCTCACCACCGCCAAGCTCAACGAGTTTTCGCGTAATACTCAGACCCAGTCCGGTTCCATTATTCAATCGCTCAATCGTGCCGTTACTCTGCTCATACGCCTGGAAGATATCCTCCTGTTTGTCCAAGGCAATGCCTACCCCTGTATCCGCGACCGATACCTTCACCCAGTCCCCTTCAACGCTGGCGTACAATCGAATCTCACCCTGCTCAGTGTACTTATAGGCGTTACCCAGCAAGTTATACAGAACTTGCCTTAGGCGATCTTCGTCTGCCTCAACAAGTGGCAAGGACTGGGGCCATTGTTGAATCAATATAACCGGCTTGTCCTCAAACGTGAAACCCGAGACTTCAACCACAGTACGAGCAACGGATTCCAGATCGACAGCTACCCGTTTTAACTCGATCTCACTATTTTTTAATTTGGCAAAATCCAAAATGTCGTTAACCAGCAGTGAAAGGCGCTTCCCGGTTGAAGTAATCATGGAGAGATTTTTCGCTTGCTTGGGCGTGACTGCTCCAGCCGCCCCTTCCAGCATGGATTGCGCAATATTAATGATGCCATGCAGGGGAGTTCGCAACTCATGAGACGTATTCGCCATGAACTCGTCCTTCAGGCTGTCAATGGCCAGCAAACGCTCCGACAGAGCTTCCACGTCTCGGAATGATTGTGCAAAGCGGATTGCGGTCACAATCATCTGGGCAAATACAAATAATAAAAGTTCAATCAGCGCAAAGAACGCTGTGTCTAGGGTAGTGAACGCACCAAGCGTATATAACACAACAACCATGAGTATGCTCATCATACTCACCAGTGCAAAGTGGCTGTCATTCGGCCGTCCTTTCAACCAATAGAAAATGGCTCGCAGCGTATATAACATGACAACAAGTGAGATCAGTAACATGGGAAGCTCAAGAGACGAGAAAAGCGTTGGAGGAAGCGTAAGACCCACAATAGTCTGGGTAACGATTAGCACAACAGCCAGACGAACAAACCACTGATGAACTGCTCCTGGTACACGGGCATCCATATACCGAAGCAAAAAATAATAGGCAAAGGCTGAACTAAGGAGCTGAATCCGAAGTATCTCATTATTGGTCAGGAACGGTACAAACGTACCCAGTAACTTCTCCCCATGTGTCAGAGCGTACACCGCACCAGAAAGGCTGAATAATCCGAGAAAACGAAGCTCCTTCTCCGTACGTCGTAATCTGAACAGAAGTAGAAAAAAGGCGGCTGGTAAGATAAAACCGAATAAGGCCATCAGATCCCTGAGCCAATCTTGTTGCTGACTTTTCAGAATACTATGCTCGTCTCCAAACAAAATGGGCGCTACTATGCCCCCGGACGAGTAACTATAATTTGATACTTGAATGATAATGTCAGCCGTATTGCCCTCAATGGACGTGAATCCTGTAAAGGGCAGATTTAATTGTATATCTGTCGCCTTGGTCTTTCCTGGCAGGCCTTTGCCGCCAATCTCTTTACCATCGATAAATACCCGGTGGGCCATGCGTATATTCTGTGTGCGTATACCATAATCATTTTTCATCGTCCGGGGTGTAAGCTGAACTTGCAAATGATAGGTCCCATACCCATGGGCCTGCCCCAAAGATTTGTTCCATCGGGCAGGAACTTGAGTGCCCGACGAAGCCGGCAAAGGCTTGCGACCGGATACACTTGCTTCAATATCTGCCGGGCTCAGCAACTGCCCAGGGTAGAAATCCCAGACACCCTTTAGAGACGCTGCACCCTTGCGATCAAAGTCCCATTGGGTCAGGTCAATTTTCCCATCTGTAGCCTGGGGGTTAATCCGCTCGCTAATTAACGTCTGGGCGAGCCAACCCAGTGGAACAATGACAATACATATGAAGCTTATGGTCAGCATAATCCAGTGTTTTCTCATCTATGTATTCCTTCCATCCACAATGGCGAGAGACGTCTAATTCTGTCGATTTATTACTATAATTCATGTTACACGTTTCTGGTGCTCACGGAAATAGTTTCCGTATCATAATCGGTCAAATTCGTTATAATTTTAAGGATCTCTATCTGTTTACGCCAGCTCTTGGTACACCAAGGAACCCCAGGCCGAATTTCACCGGAATGAACGGGCGAAATGACCTGGGGTTGATTGAATGAAGATTTATTTAACAACTTGGGCAAGCTTCTGAACGATTCCGGCCCATCCCTCTTCCATACGTTCGCGTACGATAGCGTGGGCCTGTCCAAACTCGGTCAGTTTATCCGCATCCCAACCGCTGTGAATCAGTGTGAAATCCGTACCTTCGGGCTGTTCATTCAGTTGGAACGTCAACGTCCAGTCCTTACCCCAGCGGAATGACAGCTTGTGTAGCGGGAGAACTTCCGTCACCTGACATGGTGATTGGCCGAAGGGGCCTGCTTCCAATATAAACTCGTGACCTTCCACGGGTTCCAGATTGCCTGGCATGAACCAGGTTTTCAGTCCCTGCTCGGTCGAGACCATCTCCCACACTTTCTCTACAGGTGCATGGAGCATAAGTTCCTGCCGGATATCTGGCAGTGCACTTGATGAACTTGATGATGAATCCATTCGAATCACCTCCTTATACATTTCATTTCGTATAACTACCCGAATAGAAGTTGACCTCCGCTTTATCCCCACCCTATAATTGGAACATATTACATAAAAGGTGCGTGATTCCTATGATAGTCTGCTCTGAAAAATCCAATTCCAACCGTTGCCGGAAGGGATAATCCTGCTCATTCCCCTTCCACGTTTTTATTTTAATACATTTACATGTGGGGGATACCTATACTATGTCATTCAGTTATTACGGTCCATTATGCACCGCCGTTTATGATCTCACGAAACCTGTGGGACACTCCTTGGGAGGAGACATTGAATTCTATCGCCATTATCTTCAGCGCTGCAATGGACGTATCCTTGAAGCCATGTCAGGATCAGGCCGAGTGCTCATTCCTTTGCTTGAAGCAGGCTTGAAGGTGGATGGAATTGATTATTCAATGGATATGATTGACTCTTGCCGTTCTCGTTGTATGGAGCGGGCATTACCCATGCCTGAGCTGTTCGTTGCCGATCTGGAGAAGCTTGACCTTCCATATCGATACGAGGCAATTATCATTCCCGGAGGTTCTCTGCTCCTCATCCAAGACAGACAGGCGTCGATTAACGCATTACGTAATCTATTTCAGCATTTAGAACCCGGCGGCAGGCTCGTGTTTGATCTGTTTCTGCCCGATGTGACACAACCCTCTTCTGTAGAAACATCAACCGTTTCATTACCCGATGGTGATACGATCACGGTAGAAGTGAAAACCATTGAGGTGAACCTTCTACACCAATATAAAGTAAGTCTGATTCGCTACGAACAATGGCATCAGGGTGCTCTTGTTGCTACGGAGCTGCAACAACTTACCTTGCGTTGGTACGGCATAGAAGAGTTACGCCTAATTCTCGAACACATTGGTTTCTCTGACATTAAAGTATACGCCGACTTTAACCCGGATCAACCACCCACGCAGTCCAATCAAAAATTCGTCTATGAAGCGACTCGAAGAGCGTAGTCATCCGTAATCGGATGGATATGATTCTCAATATCCAAAATCAGGCCACAGCATGAGGTTTAACCCATGCTGTGGCCTATTTTACTATATAAAATTTGCACTAACATTTACACGAAAACGAAGAGGACAGAAATAACTTGAAGAAGCGAAGCTACAAGCTTTCTGCAAGAAAGCTACATCGAAAGCATACACTTCGCCTTTATCCTCAGATCGGAAGGTTATTCTGTCATCGGAGTGGCAAGTGTAAGTATAATTTGGAGCAGATTAGTATCCACGAGAATATTGCTCTGCAATGGCTGCTTGATCCTTGCTGACTCCCAGTTCCAGAGCGGCATGGTTCGCCCAGTACGGGTCACGCAGCATGCCTCTACCAACCGCGACCAGATCCGCATCGCCGTTGCCAATCACCGCCTGAGCCAATGCTGCATCCTCCAGCATACCCACTGCGATTACAGGAACGTTCAGTTCTTCACGGAAACGACGGGCAAACGGTACCTGATACCCCGGATAGTTCCCCGGTTTCCGCTGTCCGGAAGGACCTTCGCCACCTGAACTGATATGGAACATGTCCACGCCTGCATCTTGGTAGGCACGAGCGATATTGATGGTGTGGTCGATATCGTATCCACCATCCGCGTATTCTACAGCCGAAATCCGCAAAATCAGCGGCATATCTGCTGGCATTTCTTTTTTCACTGCACGAATGACCTCAACGCCAAAACGGGACAGATCCTGTCCATATACATCCTCACGATGGTTCATCAGCGGGGAATGGAACTGGTGGATCAGGTATCCATGTGCACCGTGCAGCTCAATGGTATCTACTCCAGCCTGCACTGCGCGGCGAACACCGTCTGCGAACTTTTGCACCATAGCTTCTACTTCTTCCGTACTTAACGCACGTGGTTCCTTGTACTTTTCTCCCGGGAATGTAACTACCGATGGGGCAACCGGCTGTGGAGCATCCTCTGCTTTTCGTCCCGCATGTGCGATCTGAATAGCTACTTTGGAGCCGTAGGCATGAATTCCATCTACAAGTTTGGTGAAGGCCGGCACATGCTCATCTGACCATATCCCCAAGTCATTATCGGTAATACGTCCATCCGGATCTACATCGGTCATCTCGATTACAATCAGTCCTGTTCCTCCAACCGCACGGCTCACATAGTGAACCTGATGCCAATCGTTCGGAATACCATCCTTCGCAGTGACAGAATATTGGCACATGGGTGCCATGACGACACGGTTATTTAATTGCAGACTCTTGAATTGATAGGGCGAAAATAATTGTTCAGTCATTAATGTTACATCTCCTGTTCCATGATCATGATATATATGAACCCTTACTTATTTGTCTAAGTCCGAAAACAGTTTTCCGTTCTTGCCGTAATTGTCCTTCTCCAAATCCTCAATGAAGATAAAGACTTTGCTCGGATCAACATCCAGTGTCTCACAAGCCACCTGAGTCATACGTTCAATCAACTGACGTTTCTGCTCGACCGACTTGCCTTCCAGTACCTTAACCGTGATAAATGGCATGTCTTGAACACATCCTTTCTTCATCATTTATTATGAACCTCAGTTATAGAAATACAAGTACGTACATTTTTGTGACCTAGTACCCTTTTTGATACCTAGTCATCCTCCTATTTCGGTTCTTCCCCATTCTGGAAATGACCGCAAAACATGATATGATAACCGTAGAGAACCACAGGAAATACTATACCCCAAATGAAAAAAATCTAAGCTAGGGAGCGATAATAGATGAAAGATATATTAATTCAAAGACTGAGTACTTATGTTCAGATGGATACCCAATCCGATGAAAATAGCGAGACATGCCCTTCCACACCCGGCCAACTGGCCTTGGGCAAACTGCTCGTTGAAGAATGTACATCCATTGGTCTGCAAGATGTAACGATGGATGAGAACGGTTATGTCATGGCTACACTGCCATCCAATACCGATAAGGATGTTCCCGTAATTGGTTTCCTGGCTCACCTCGATACAGCGACCGACTTTACTGGCAAAAATGTAAAACCACAGGTTATCGATAACTATGACGGTGCTGATATTGTGTTGAACTCGGAACTGGATGTCGTACTGTCCAACAAGGATTTCCCAGAACTGCACGAGTATAAGGGCCACACGCTGATCACAACCGACGGTACAACATTGCTTGGTGCAGACAATAAGGCAGGCATTGCTGAGATCATGACGGCGATGGCCTATCTGATTGAGCACCCGGAAGTGAAACACGGTAAGATTCGGGTTGCTTTTACCCCGGATGAAGAGATTGGCCGTGGACCGCACAAGTTTGACGTAGCTGCTTTTGGAGCCAAATATGCTTACACAGTTGATGGTGGACCGCTTGGCGAGCTGGAATACGAGAGCTTTAACGCAGCTGCCGCCAAAATTACCGTACGAGGCACCAATGTGCATCCCGGAACAGCGAAGGATAAGATGGTGAACTCCCTGAAAATTGCAATGGAATTGAATCGACGCCTGCCTGTGGAGGAAGCTCCTGAATTCACAGACGGTTATGATGGTTTCTATCATCTATTGTCTTTGGAGGGTGACGTTGAGCTGACAAAGATGAGTTACATCATCCGTGATTTCGACCGGGAGAAGTTTGAAGAGCGCAAAACAAATCTGCTCCATATCGCAAACGAACTGAAGACCAAGTATGGAGAGAAAAGCATCACGGTTGAATTGAATGACCAGTACTATAACATGCGCGAGAAAATTGAACCCGTACGCCAGATCGTCGACATTGCCCATGAAGCCATGACCCGACTGGACATCGAACCTGTTATTCGCCCCATCCGGGGAGGAACAGATGGTTCCCAGCTATCCTATATGGGCATGCCAACACCAAATATCTTCACTGGTGGTGAGAACTACCACGGCAAATTCGAATATGTATCGGTAGACAATATGGTGAAGGCCACCCGTGTTATTGTAGAGATCGCTCAATTGTTCGAACAGCACGGAGATATCTAATCCACTTGAAGTGCAGAGCAAAAAGAGCACCCCTTGGTTTATTCGTGAGGGTGCTCTTTGTTGTGCCGTATTGTATTTTATTGTGTCGCGTCATGTCGCTTAGATATGCAGGCTTGGTCTTTATTTTAAAATACCATCACTCATATATATTGCCTCCTGCGATGACACGCAACTGTTCCAGATCACAGATCACTAGCTTTCGCTGCACTTTACGAATAATATCTCGATTACACAGATCTTGAACGACTCTATTAAGATGTCTATAGCTAGTGCCCAGCATATCGGCCAGTTCGGTGAGCTTGGAGGTCTGTATCTCTTCCGAAGAAGAATCGTCCTGGCCCATTGTGGACAACAGATAGCTGGCAAATCGGCTCTCGACCGGATATAACATATTCAGACTCGACAGGTTGGAAAAGGTATACAATTTGTGCGTAACTTGACTCAGCATAAAGTGGAGAAACTTAGGGTTCTCTGCATACGTATTCTGGAGAGCGCGATAGCCGATACCCAGCAGCAGGCTTTTGCTCACAGACTCTACCGTATTCATAGCCTCCTTGCCATTCACCAGTTCCAAATCTCCCACAAGCGCAAGGGGTGTACTGAAACGAAGCAACAGAGACTTGCCGTTAGGCAGGGTGGTATAGATCTTGAGCTTGCCCTGCACGAGAAAATACAACCGCTCGGGTCGTTCACCTTTGGCACATATCATCTCGCCCTTCGCAGCCTCAAGTAGTCGCAACTCAGCGAGCGCAGGCTCGTCCAGCACCTGATCCAGCCCATTCTCACGGGCGAGTTGCCGCACAAGTCCAAAGTCCATAATTTCTTTCATTCCGACTTCCCTCCGTTGCCCTATATAATGTACACAAAAGGACACATGTCCTATATTTGATATACATCCGTACAAATATCTTGATATAAAAATAGTTACAACTAACACTTATATCCAATAAATCATTTTAGATGGGAAATATTTTAAAATTTAATCATAAAATGTTCATTCTTTCATGCAAAATGCCGTTCACGAAAAGTCATTTCCGTCCGATGAAAGATAGAGCATTCCATAGATCGTTAAAAATAATACATTCAAATATTGAAAGGATGGTCCTCTTCCATGAACGTTGTAGATGCCCTGCTTAAAGTAATGCCTTATATCAGCCTGATCCTCAGAGAACCAGCTAGTTTAACTCTTTACGATCACGAAAAAGTATTAGATGTCATTATGACAGATAAATTTGATCTTGGTTTTGAAAAAGGAATGTCACTCTTGGAATCGTATCAAAACTTTGCCATCTTAAAAAATGGAAGAGAAGCGACCCTTGCTACTCTCTCCAAGGAAGTTTATGGTATCGAACTGGATATTCTGAACATTCCGATCTTTGATGATCACCAGAAAGTTGTTGCTGTTTTCTGTGTATCTTACGACCAATCTAACCAGAACCAACTTGAAGACATTATACAAGAAAATCAAACCATCAATGGTAACCTCGTTGATATGGTGCAACATGTCGCCGCTCATGCCGAAGAATTGCAAGCTACCAGTGAGCAGATCTTGCAGAACACCAGACTTGCTGTTCAGAACTCTTCCCAAATCAACAAAGTAGCCGGGTTCATTCGTGAAATCTCTGAGCAAACCAACTTGCTTGGCCTGAATGCCGCTATTGAAGCCGCTCGTGTTGGTGAAGCTGGTGCCGGCTTCGGTGTGGTTGCTTCCGAAGTACGCAAACTCTCTGTGGATGCCAAACAAGCTACAAGTGACATCGATACCAGTCTGAGAGATGTACAACAGGTCATCAAACAGATGGAAGTTGAAGTCTCCCAGATTGCAGCCTCTTCACAGGAACAAGCTACGCTTGTATCCTCCTTTACGGATGTAATCGAGCAGCTTAATGAAACAGGGGAGCGAATGAAAGCTCTGTCTGAACAACTGATCAGCTATTCCGTTAAAAATTAATCAAATATATCTTTGATGAAATTTGGCTAGTGCAAAGATACATTATATATGCAACAAACAGGACTCGGGTTGCCCATGATGGATAATCCAAGTCCTGTTGTTTGTTGTGCCCATTTTATATAACCAACTACGTTCAGATAAAATCTTAATTGGCTACATGTATTGATTTATCTCCTATAACTTCTTCTTCCGACTGCCAGCATTCCACTTCACCCGGAATATGAATCCGGTCCCGGGTAAAGACGGGATCACGACCTTCAGCTTTCTGTTTCTTGTAGTCCTTCAACGCTTCGAAAGTCACCTTGGACAGCATCAGAATTGCAATCAGGTTCACCACCACCATGAGCCCCATGAACAGGTCCGCCAAATCCCATACCAGCTGCACTTTGGCTACCGCACCAAACACCACCATCGCAATAACGCAAATACGGTATACCCACAGCCAAACTTTGTTGGATTTGATAAACTCAATATTAGTTTCTCCATAGTAATAATTTCCGATTAGCGTACTGAAGGCAAACAGGAACACCATAACCGCCAGGAATCCCGATGCCCATGAACCAATATGTACACTTAATGCAGCCTGAGTTAATTCAATGCCTCCGAGATTGGAACCTTTGTATACCCCGGATAGCAAAATAATCATGGCTGTGCTTGTACATATCACTAACGTATCTGTCAGCACGCCAAACGCCTGAATAAGTCCCTGTTTCACCGGATGTGTTGTATCCGCCGTTGCAGCAGCATTCGGGGCGCTACCCATGCCCGCCTCATTGGAGAACAATCCGCGTTTCACACCGTTCATCAGTGCAGCGCCCAACGTTCCGCCAGCCACCTGTTCGATGCCAAAGGCATTTTTGACAATCAACGCAATCATGGCCGGAAGCTGGGTAATATTCGCCAGCACCACAAAAGCCGCTACCCCAATGTACAATACGGCCAGTACAACAACGATGTATTCCGATGCTTTTGCAATCCGTTTGACACCGCCCATAATAATTCCTGCAAATATCACTGCCATAATGATACCCACAGTTAACCGATCCGTGCCAAATGAGTTCTCAAATGCAACAGTAATCGTGTTAGACTGCACCGCATTAAAGACCAAACCAAATGAAAGCGTAATGAGAATGGCAAATAAAATCCCCATCCAGCGTTTGCCCAACCCACGTTCCATATAATATGCAGGACCGCCGCGGAATCCGCCCTTATCCTTCACTTTATAGATCTGAGCCAGCGTACTCTCCACAAAACTGGAGGCTGATCCGATAATTGCAATGATCCACATCCAGAATATAGCCCCAGGTCCCCCCAGTGCGATCGCCAGTGCAATACCGGTAATATTCCCTGTACCTACACGGGCCGCCATACTAATACAGAACGCCTGAAAAGGTGAAATTTTGCCTGGTTCCTTGCTTTTCGGCTCTAGAAGCACCTTCACCATGTCTCCAATCATACGAAATTGCATGAATCGGGTCTTGGTGGTGAAGTATATACCACATACTACCAATAATATAATTAACACTTTGGACCATAGAAAATCATTGAAAATGACGACAATATCTTGTATTGTTTGCTCCATCGGTATGCCCCTTTTTATGGTGTATTTCAAGTACAGAGATGGACACGTGAAAAGTTTGTATCATTCTGCACAACACTAGCCCCAGACTTCGGGATGTTACTTATACTACAAGGGCATCTACGGAAATCGACAAATACCTACATGCAATTCCTACATTTATTTTAAAAACGGGCTTTTATCGCCCAATCATTGTCATAGAACCTGACATGTCAGGTTCTATGCAAGAAGGAAAGGAACGATTACACTGGAACGAGAGTTCATCGCGGCGTTAACCGCCTTTACCATAGATTTATCAATCACACCATTCGCAGAGAAAGGGAATGACTGACATGCGTTATTTTATCGTGGATGATGATCCTGGCGTTCGTTCCATGTTGATGGATATTATTGAGGATGAAGGCCTTGGCGATATTGCCGGGGAAGCTGAGGACGGAGCACATATTCACGCGGAACTGTTGGAACTGCATAAGGTGGATGTACTGCTGATTGATCTGCTGATGCCCCAACGAGACGGGATTCAGACTGTGCGAGCGCTTGAAGGAAGGTTTGAGGGCAAGATCGTCATGATCTCCCAGATCGAGTCGAAAAATATGATCGGTGAAGCCTATTCACTAGGCATTGAATATTATATTACGAAGCCGATTAACCGGCTGGAGATTCTATCTGTTCTGCGGCTGGTGAGCGAAAGGCTTCGTATGCAGCAATCCATCGCAGATATCCAACGGACATTGCAGGGATTATCCGGTTTGAATTCTACCGAACGTGCTGCGGCTGCGGTTCCGGACAAAACAATTACGACTGCAGGACATTTCCTGCTGTCCGAGATGGGCATGATCGGTGAAGCGGGCAGCAGGGATCTGCTGGACATGCTGGAATATCTGGAGCAGATAGAGACAGATGAACATAAGCTGTCCCCCTATACGTTCCCATCCCTCAAAGACATCTTCCAGAATGTAGCGATACGTAAACTGGGAGAAGACGCCTCTCTCGCAGAGGTGAACAAGGAGATCAAGGCATCGGAACAACGTGTTCGCCGGGCCATCTTCCAGACTCTGAGCCATGTGGTTTCTCTGGGATTAACAGATTATACACATCCCAAGTTCGAGAACTATGCATCCAAATTTTTCGATTTCACCGAAATTCGCAAGAAAATGCTGGAGCTGCAAAACAATGTGGAGCCTTCCTTGTCCCAGACACGCATTAATACGAAAAAATTCGTACAGGTCCTTTATTTGGAAGCCAAACGATTACTGCATTAAACAGATGCATGATGGATACGATGCAAAAACAAACGGGCATGAATATTACACCGGTAGGACACCACCTCTTCAACTGAGGCTGTCCATACCGGCTATATTCATGCCCGTCTGTACGATCAAGCGTTACAATCTATGTGATTTGTTCCGTGTATAAAATTAAAATCGCTTTGGGTTTAGGCCCGTGAATGGTTTCGGCTAATTCGGTTATACTCATTAATCAATTCGTCCAATGCCATAGACTGCCGAATCACATCGGGATGCCCAAGACCACCCTTGTTATGCTCTACCAGCATATGAAGGTTATGTCTGGCCTTCTCTATTTTATTTTTCAAATCCAAACTCATAACCATGACCCCTGATACCTCCTTATTCTGTGAACCATTTTAGTTTTTCCTGTCAATCTATAGTTGGATTAACATATGGCATAGGAGACAAGGATGTTTTGTATTCTTCTCCAAATTTTGATAAAGATTATTTTATCACACTAGAGCTTATCCGAAAATGGCTGATATGACGCAATTTTAGTGGTAACACCGAGGGTTGGATTCTAACGTCTGGCCTCATCATTCACGGCCAGAACGGATTGTGTCGTAAATGTGTATATTGAAAAAACAAAAAGTCTATTGGTTTAAAAGGTAATAAAATCCCTTTCCATAATGGGGTCATTCAGGTACAATAGGGCGATGTGTGTGTCCGGACCCGGCGGATACAAATGATGTAATGTAGAGGACGGCCAACGACGGCCATTGATCCTGATTTGATATTATTGGAGGCTTATCATCACCATGCAGACCGATTCACAGACTAAAGTCAAAATTGTTAACGCCGATCCCAGCGCAATGGGATTATTTGGGTTGGCTATCGTAACCCTGGTCGCTTCTTCCCAAAAGCTTGGCATTACAGAAGGACTTAGCTACGCTATTCCTTGGGCGATCTTTTTGGGTGCTTTTGCCCAGCTATTCGCATGTATTCAAGATTCCAAACGCAACAATACCTTTGGCACAACAGCTTTTGGCGCGTACGCATTCTTCTGGTTTGCCATGGCTGCCAACTGGATGATCAAAATGGGCGTATTTGGCTCCACTCTCGCTGAACAGGCCGATGGCAAGCAGCTCGGATTTGCTTTTGCCGGATACCTCGTATTCACCCTGTTCATGACGATTGGTGCTATTGAAGCGAATAAAGTATTGCTTATCATCTTCATTCTGATTGACTTCCTGTTCCTTGGCTTGACCTTTGACGCTTTCGGCGTAGCTCCTCACATTTTCCACACCATTGCAGCATACGCTGAACTGGCAATCGGAATTGTGTCCCTGTATGGTACAGGTGCTTCGGTACTGAACGCTCACTTCGGTTATGCGTTCTTGCCGATCGGCAAACCGTCCGGCATTTTCAAACCCAAGGCTTAATATACAGCAGTAAACCGCCAGCGCGCCGGTCCGCGCCTGGCGGTTTTTTTGCAGTCCAACTTCATTTGAATATGTATCTGACCGACACCTATACTAGGGATAACAGATTATAAACAGACCCTGCAACACCTGAATTGAAATGTCACAGTAGCCATACTGTCAGGAGGAAAAAAGCATGAGAGAGATACCGAAACCAACGGAGATGGATCAGGTGGAGAAAAAATATGTACGCGAAACACGTTGTTTCAAGACGGCACGGGTGTTCCCAACCGATGTCAACAATCATAATACACTGTTCGGTGGCAAGCTGATGTCCTACATCGATGATATTGCATCCATTGCCGCTTCCAAGCTATGCCGGGTCAATACTGTAACGGCTTCAACCGACTCTGTCGATTTCCTGTACCCGATTAATCCAACGGATTCGGTTACACTTGAATCGTTCGCGTCCTGGACAGGACGAAGTTCCATGGAGATTTTTGTGAAAGTGATTCGAGAGGATCTGAAGACCGGAGAGAAGAAAATTGCGGCGACTGCATTTCTGACCTTTGTGGCCTTGGACGAAAATAATCGCAAACTGATCGTACCCCGCATTATCCCGGAGACGGAAGAAGAGAAGAAACTATACGAGACCGCTCCGGATCGGGCGGCCATGCGGAAACAACGGCGGGAAGAGAGCAAGAAATTCGCTGACTTCCTGACCGTTACTTATCCTTGGGAATAAAAACACGCTAAACAATAACAAGATTGAACACCAGCATTACATTATCTGGTCGATGCCGGATAGATGGACACCGCTCTGCTATCCGGCAGTTCACCACCCATGGAGACACACCACTGCTGATAGATGCGATACGCTGCACCACTCTCCAGTAATCCCTGACACGTGTATATTCCCTCTTCGATGGAATTGACACGCCCCGCCGCATACAAGCGGAAACCTCCATTTAACAAGACCTGATTCACAAAAGCAATATGACCCTCACCGCTTAACACGCTTTCCGCCACTTCAAGCTGCTTCGCAGCCGTCCAGACCAGCTCCGGCACGGGCATATCCAGTTCATAGGCTGCAGGATCAACCAGTTCCAGCTTCATATCACCGTCTTCCACGGCGTATACGCGGGTTGGCCGATCAATATACAGATCCTCAGAACCTTCCATCCCCTGTACAACATAAGCACGCCGATAGTTAAACCGGGTGAGCAACTTCGCAATCCGATCCAGAAAGGTATTATGAAACACACCAAACACCAAATACGGTGAATGGTTATAATCAATCAGTTTCTCCGCTGTGTTAAACACCGTTCGAAAACCCAACTCTTCCCGTAACGGACGAAGCTTACGAAGAGGTTCGCACCAATCCTCGGAGGATACGTACATGACACCCGAACGCAATGCAGCGCTCCGTGCATCTTCCCGATCCATTTTACGTGTATCAATTCCTGCTTCCTTTAACAGAACCGACAGCGTAACTCCCCATTTGGGTGGTAAAGGGTCACTCCCATGCAAAGTCACCGGCAACCCGGCCGCCGCGAGTACAAACGCAACCGGAAACGTGGCCATGAACGACTTTGTTCGTCCATCATAGGGACCCGCACAGTCCAATCCATCCTGAAATATGGAGAAACGTTCCGCAATGTTACGACAAGCATGAACAAAAGCTTCCAGTTCCTCGACGTTTTCCATTTTCATACGTTCAGCCATTAGGAACGCAGCCGTCTGGGCAGGGGAAACCTCCTGTTTCAGGATTTTCTCTGCTACGGTCAGTGCTTCTGCATAATTCAGATCACGTGAGCCTCGTTTCCCACGTCCGACCTCTCGGAGTATCTGAGACATATCCATGGAGAATCCTCCTTCCAATTAAGACTGGAGCAGTTGATGGGCCTTCACAATCGCTGTGGCTACATCGACCATTCGTTTTCGTTCATCCATCGCTTTCTTGCGTAACAGGTCATAGGCTTCGGCCTCTGAAATCTGCTTCAGATCACTAAGAATAGCCTTCGCCATATCAATCCACTTCCGATCCTCCAGCCTAGATTGCAACTGCTTCCGTTCCTGCTCCCACTGTTTGCGTTCCATGTAGCGTCGGGCTGCAAAGTGAAGAGTCCAGTGAATCTCGGACCCAGTCATGGATGGTGTAAGTATTCCATCAAATGATGTTTCGACCTCGCAGGATTCTGCGGAGGAAGAGGCTGTATCTGGCGCGCACCACCAAAGCAGCGGTGAATCCGACTTCCCCTTTCCCAGGCAGTTCACCCAGTACTCCACATCAGCCAGCGACAGATGTAAAATGGACGCTTCGGCCGCACGAGCTAGCTTCACCGCTTCCGCTTCACTGCCCGCCACCTGTACATGGTACCCGTTTGCTCCCAGCAGCCTCTCCGGTGTCAGAGGGATTGCATCGGATGAGGCAGCTATCGTTGGTTGAACACGGATGACCAATAAAGATCGCATGATGGATCAATCCCTCCCCTATTGCTATAATCAGAGTCCACATCATTTAAGACGTTAATACATGAAAGCAATAAACATGTTACATTACCTAACAAAAATTAAGTAGTGACGATTATGCGTCTTATTTTTAACATTAGAATGATCTTTTCATGCCTCATCATGTTGCAATTAAAAAGGGTGAAACACTATACATGGCACCTTTTCTACAGTATTTATCGTATCCAGCGTGCTAACGTTATCTAGAAGCCTTTAAACTAAGAAGATATACTCGTAAAACTTCGTCGTCCATTCGATATTCCAATAAACTCATGTAAACATAATTAACTTTAAATTTCAAATACTTTTTTATGTTAACTATATTGACATGAATAGATCGATCTTTTATAGTTAAGCCATAACAACTCCATATTTGAATCGATCACAGTTACAACGGCGTAGCTGGTTGAAACGGCAATGAAGCCTGTTTTGCAATCTCGGAGCAAGGGATGCGTATGTATATGCGCAGTCCTCCGAGGCATAACAGGCTTTTTCGATTTTAGAGACAAGGTTTTGAGGCATTTTGCAGAATGGACCTAAGGGGGCTAATCATAATGAGTACAACGAAAAAACTGGTGCTGGTTGGCAATGGCATGGCGGGAATCCGCACAATCGAACATATCCTTAAGCTTGCTCCACACGCTTATGAAATTACAGTCTTCGGCGCAGAGCCGCATCCCAACTACAACCGGATCATGTTATCTTCCGTACTGGCTGGCGGAACATCCATCGAAGATATCGTAATCAATGAGTGGAGCTGGTACGAAGATAACGGCATTCGGGTGTACCCGGGTGACCCGGTCGTTCAGATCGATACCAAGCGCAAGGAAGTTGTATCTCAAAATGGTGTACGCGCAGCCTATGATGAGCTGATTATGGCAACCGGTTCACAGGCGTTCATCCTCCCTCTTCCCGGAGCTAACAAGGAAGGCGTGATCGGTTTCCGTGATATCAAAGATTGCGAGACCATGATGGCAGCATCACAAAAGTATCGCAAAGCTGCCGTCATTGGAGGTGGATTGCTAGGACTGGAAGCAGCGCGGGGGCTGCTCAATCTGGGCATGGACGTCACAGTCATCCATATTAACGGTCATCTGATGGACCGGAACCTAGATTTGCCGGCAGGTCTGATGCTCCAGCGTGAGCTTGAAGAACAGGGCATGAAGTTCCTTTTGAACAAACATACCGAAGAAATCACAGGCAAACAACGAGTAAAAGCCATTCGTTTTACTGATCAAACGGTGCTTGAAGCGGATCTGGTTGTCATGGCTGTCGGGATTCACCCTCAGATTGAACTGGCTCGCAATACCGGCCTCGATGTGAATCGTGGAGTCATTGTAGATGATTATATGCATACCAGCATCCCTAGTATATCTGCCGTCGGCGAATGTGCAGAACACCGCGGTATTGCCTACGGACTGGTTGCTCCATTATATGAACAAGGTATGGTGCTCGCAAAACGCCTGGCTGGCGCGGCAACCGAAGGATACGAAGGTTCAGTCACTTCTACCAAACTGAAAGTATCCGGTGTGGACGTATTCTCTGCCGGACAATTCAAAGACGCTGCGGACACTCGCAGCATTCGTATTCAGGATGACGTTGATGGTGTGTACAAAAAGATGGTGATCAAAGACGGACAGCTGATCGGAGCTGTATTGTTCGGGGATACCACGGATGGCGCATCGCTGTTTTCCCTCATTAAGAGTGGTGAGAACATCAGTGGTCGGGAGAAAGAAATTTTGCTCGGTGTACCTTCCGGTGGTTCAGGCTCGGGTCCATCTGTCGCAGAACGAATGGCGAGTATGCCGGATGACGAGATCGTCTGTGGTTGTAACGGTGTGACCAAAGCTTCCATTGGAGACGCCGTTCTGAATAAAGGCTGTAATACACTCGGTGCAATCAAATCCTGTACCAAAGCTTCCGCTTCTTGCGGTGGGTGCAAACCTATTATCGAAAACCTGCTCACATATTATGCCGGTGATAATGTAGGTGAACAGACTAAAGAAGGCATCTGTGGCTGTACATCCTATGATCGGGATGAGATTGTTGCACAGATCAAGGAGATGGGACTCAAAAGCGTCAATGAAGTCATGAATGTTCTCGGTTGGAATGAACCGGAAGGTTGCTCCAAGTGCCGCCCTTCCCTCAACTATTATCTCGGGATGATCTGGCCGGCTGAATACACAGATGAGCGTGTATCCAAATTCACCAATGAACGTTATCACGCCAATATCCAGAAAGACGGTACCTACTCCGTTATTCCACGGATCTATGGTGGTGTCACTTCCCCAGCGGAATTGATCAAGATTGCAACTGTTGCAGAGAAATACGATGTGCCGTTGGTGAAATTCACGGGTGGACAGCGACTCGATCTGCTCGGTGTACAGAAAGAGAACCTGCCGAAGATCTGGGAGGAACTCGATATGCCTTCCGGTTTTGGTTATGGCAAGGCGCTTCGTACGGTGAAGACTTGTGTAGGTAATACGTTCTGCCGATTCGGCACACAAGATTCCATTGAGATGGGTATTCGTCTGGAGAAAAAACTCGACAAGATGGTGGCTCCAGCCAAAGTGAAACTCGCTGTCTCCGGATGTCCGCGGAACTGTGCTGAAGCGACCATCAAGGATCTGGGTGTTGTCGCCATTGATGGCGCTTGGGAGATTCATGTTGGCGGTAACGCGGGAGTCAAGGTTCGTGCAGCCGAGTTGCTGTGTACGGTGAAGACCGATGCGGAAGTGGAAGAGTGGACTTACTCTTACCTGCAATATTATAGAGAGAACGCAAAATGGAATGAGAGAACAGCGGCTTGGATTGAACGGGTTGGTCTGGATCATGTGAAGGAAGCATTGGCGGATCGGGATGTACGTCTCGCTCTGGTTGAACGTCTGGAAGTAACACTGGGTCACACGGTTGATCCTTGGAAAGAAATCATTCAAGACGAGAAATTGCGTAAAAACTTCACCCCACTGTCCGGTGCCGAGCCGGTAACCCACTAGAAGAGGAGGAACAGCGATGAACAAATTCCGGATTGGACACCTTGCAGATATTGATGAAAAGGGAGCACGGACCTTCCTGATACAGGATACCGAAATTGCAGTCTTCAAACTGAGCGACGGAAGTCTGCATGCCGTCGAGAATCGCTGCCCTCACAAGGGCGGCAAGCTGTCCGAAGGCATGGTGTGCGGGACAGCGGTTCATTGTCCTTTGCATGATTGGAAGATTGATCTGCGTAACGGTAAGGTACACGAGCCGGATGAAGGCTGCTTGAATACCTACAAAACAGAAGTAGACGGCAACAGCGGAGAAATCTTCATCACAATTGCGGGTTAAAGGCTAGAGATACCCTGACATCAAGGAGGCGTGCGCTATGGATTTTGTTAAACCTGCAGAAGTGTTGCAATCGATGGTCGAAGCTGGTGAGAGCAAAGCCAGAATGAATCGGGTACAGATGCTGCTCCGCGGTTTTCTGGCAGGGGCAATCCTTGCCTTTGCAACCACAATGGCATATACCGCTGTATCTCAAACTTCCGTTGGTTTGGCAGGTGCACTGATATTCCCGGCGGGATTTGTCATCATTATTCTGCTGGGTCTCGAATTGGTGACAGGAAACTTTGCGATGCTTCCACTCGCAGTGTTGAAACGTAGAATTACATGGATGGATATGCTCCGAAATTATTTTTGGGTGATCACAGGACATCTAATCGGATGTGCATTCTATGCTCTCTTATACGGCCTGACCATTACCAAGATGGGTACGGATATGAGCAACCCTCTAATTCAAACGCTGATCCAGAACAGTGAAACCAAAACATTGGGGTATCAGCACTTGGGCGGGGCTGGCATTGTACTGGTCATCATCAAAGCCATTCTATGTAACTGGATGGTCACACTCGGAGCAGTGATGGCAATGACGTCCACTTCTACACTGGGCAAAATCGTAGCGATGTGGCTGCCCATTACCATATTTTTCGCTCAGGGATTTGAGCACGCTGTGGTAAATATGTTTGTCATTCCGGCAGGCATGATGCTTGGTGCACAGGTCAGTGTCGCTGACTGGTGGCTGTGGAATCAGATCCCGGTGTTGGTGGGTAACCTCATTGGCGGAGCTGTATTTACAGGCCTCGGTCTATATGCTGCACACCACTGGGGAAATCCAGTAAAGCTATCGACCAAACTGGCGACCATTCAGGGTGGTCGTTCAGGATTGGCAAGTTCTGATGCTGCACCGAAATTGGGGACACGATCATGAGTCGGGGCCTGGTTAGTATTGTTGGCGCTGGTCCTGGAGATCCGGATCTGATTACGGTAAAAGCCCTGAAACGTATTCAGTCCGCAGATGTCATTATGTATGATCGGCTTGTGAATGATCAATTGCTCGCTGAGGCTCGCGAAGGAGCACTCCGCATCTACTGCGGCAAGGCTCCAGGCCTTCATTCCATGAGTCAGGAGATGATTGGACGGATGCTGGCTGCCCATGCAGCGGAAGGCAAACAAGTCGTAAGACTCAAGGGTGGCGATCCGTTTATCTTTGGCCGTGGTGGTGAAGAAGCGCTTGTGCTGGCGGAAGCAGGGATTGCATTTGAGATCATTCCTGGCATCACTTCAGCTGTAGGTACATCCGCTTCATCCCTTATTCCGTTAACCCATCGCGGGGTTGCTTCATCCTTCGCATGTGTCACGGGAACCGGCAGTGACGGAAGTGTATCATCGGTTCGCTGGGATCTACTCGCTCATAGCGTGGACACACTGGTCATCTACATGGGCATTAGCCAACTGCCCCAGATTCAACATGAATTGCTTCACCATGGCAAAAGTGGACACACCCCTGCGGCTTTAATCGAACGGGGAACCACCTCGGAGGAACGGATTATTACCGGCACACTTGCCGAACTCCATTCCCTCGCCAAGTCGCATCAAGTGAATAATCCGGCATTAATCATGATCGGCGAGTCCGTCCTGATCCGCGAACAACTGCTTCAGATGCAACAGGCCGCGAACGCCTCCATGACCGGATAATCCGGTACTTTAATCCAACAGCATACGCTCGTGAATAGTCCGACCCTTCTGCCCTGGTTCAATCAGCAGACGGGTCGGCTTGATGTTAATCAGCGCCGTAAGCTGCTCTCCCATATAATGCGCAGAATATTTGAATCCAATCTCCGCCCAATGCATGATTACCCCTACCGTTGCAGATACCAGATAACTTAGCATGATGTCGTAATTAATCGTCCATTCACTATCCTCGGTCACCAATACAAAATCTTCGGTTAGATACGTTCTAAACATATTGCACAGCCGGGAGCTCATATCTGAATGCATTGTTATTAACGCACGAAAGATATCCTGATGGGCTTCAATATATTCGAATACAGGCATCGTGGATGGTAGCAATGCAGTCATGTCCACTTCTGTAAGCTGTGCGTATGGTTCTGCATAAGCTCGCCCCACTCCCTGCATGAAATCATCCAGAATGAACTGCAACAACTCCGGTTTGCCGGGAAAATGTAAATAGAAGGTTCCACGGTTGTAATCCGCCCGTTCCGTAATATCCCGGATTGTGAGGGCATCCGCTCCCTTCTCTAATATCAAAGAAACCGCCGCAGCGATGATCGCATCCTGCGTTCTTCGTGCTCTCCGGTCCTGAGGATGTTCAATGATCAACATTTTCGCCTCCTTTGTTCATTATTGTAATATAAATGAACACCGCTTACACCTCTGTCCGATAGCTGACATATGCGCTGTCAATGATTATTGTCACATTGCTATGTATATCTTAACATTGAGACAGGAAAGATAGACGACAGGTTGAAACTTTTTTTGAGAAATACCTGCCAATAATGAATAAGGAGCGGATAGTTCATGAGTACATCTTATACACATACAGCCGTAATTACAGGAGCAGCTGGAGGCATTGGTAAAGAATTGGCACGCCGCCTTGCTGAGCGCAAAATCAACTTGGTGCTGGTGGACCTGAATGAAGAAGCCATCCAGCAGACAATTACTGATCTGAACCTCGACAAAGAGCACGTCATCGCAGTAAAAGCGAACGTATCCCAAGAAGCAGACGTGAAAAACTATGTGCAAAAAGCATTGGATGCTTTTGGTCGAATCGATTATTTTGCCAACAATGCCGGAATTGAAGGTCCAACAGGGCTGATCGAAGACCTGAGTGTTGAAGCACTCGACACCGTATATAACGTCAACATTCGTGGAGTATTCCTGGGTCTGCAAAATGTCATTCCAGTGATGAAAAAACAAAAATCCGGTGCGATTCTTAATACCTCTTCCCTCGCGGGTCTGATGGGTGCACCTGCTGTATCTCCATATATTATGTCCAAACATGCCGTAGTTGGTCTCACGCGTACCGCTGCAAATGAATTGGCACCTTATAATATCCGGGTTAACGCTGTATTGCCAGGTACAATCAATACACGCATGATGCGTCAGATCGAAGCTAATTCCGGTAACGTGGAAGATTATCAATCAGCAACCGTGTCCAGCATTCCAATGGGCCGTTACGGTGAACCGGAAGAAGTCGCTGCGGTAATGAACTTCCTGTTGTCCGAAGAAGCATCTTATGTAACAGCTTCCCTTTACACCGTAGATGGCGGTATGGTGGGTCAATAAGAAGCTATAAACGGTGGGATTGATAGGGATTGGGTCGATAGAACTTCAAGTCCATTCTTATAAAAGTTATACTGACAGGTATTCCCGAAGGAATGCCTGGTCACTACAATCTAAAAAAGGCCTCAACACCACAGTATTGTGGAGTTGAGGTCTTTTTTATAGTACAACACTTGCCATTCATTAGGCGGCATCTGTGAAAATGTACTTTTGAAACAGCCATTTAACGCCTCGTTGCACCATGTGATCACTCTAAGTTACTCTAACGAACCTAGGGCACCTTATTTCGGCTAAAAGCCCTTATTTCCCGAACTAACGAATCTCAGACACGCTAATTCCGCGGAAATGCTGCAATTGCACCGAAAAGTCCTAAAATCCAGAGAATAACGTGTCTGAGATTCGTTACATTCCCAAACGAGCGAGAAATGCCCGAATAGCGCGTGTGAGATTCGTTAGATTTTGCCCGGATCACAGAAAGGCTTAGTCGCCGGACTGAACAACCATCGCACACCAATAATCTAGCCCCTCATGCGCCGATCATCGATACAAATCTCATTAAACCTCACGCCACAGTCCAAGCTCCAAATCCACGCTTAACTTAATCGACGTATCCCGCGTGACCCTTGTCCATCAAGTAGTCCATCTCAGCATCCAAAATGCTTTCCACGGTCAACTCATCCAGCTTCACATCTTTACGACTAAGGATGTAGTCCGCCAGATCATCGCCGTCAATATCCACATCATTACCTTTGGCATTTTCGTGCGCCTTGTTGATGTACGCTTGCTCATGCTTCAGCACAAGAGCGATGTTCGCTTGGCTTGCCTTCGTTTTATCTGCAATATATTGCATCATTTCTTGTTCATTAATTGCGTTTGTTTCTGCCACGTCAGTTCATCTCCTTGATTCATACATACTGTTGCCATTGTAGCATAGGTTAACCCATTACAGGCAGAACTTATGCCTGGCCAACGATTATATAACGGGAGCGAAGGTTACTGTGGAGCCAGCACATTACCTCGCCCTACGACAACCGAACGTAGAATGTAGCACCCTCTCCGACCACGCTACGAGCGTACACCTCTCCTTTGTGCTGATCCACAATAGAACGAGCAATCGCCAGACCCAGACCATGCCCACCATGTTTGCGGGCTCTTGACGAATCCGTACGATAGAATCGATCGAAGATCCGATCGAGATGTTCCGGTGCAATGCCTTCCCCTGTGTTGGACACGGCCAGCATAACATCGTTATTTTGTCTCTGGAGCGTAACGTTTACGGACCCTTTGGGACCGGAATACTTCACAGCATTATCGAGCAAGATCAGAATGACCTGTTTGATCTGCTCACTGTTACCATGAACCGTAAGATTCGGCTCAATGTTGTAATCGAGGGAGATGTTTTTCTCAAATATTACGGCTTCCATCGGCAAAATAATACTTTCCACCGCATCGCTCATATTAAACTTCGCATGAATCATCGTTGAGCGCGAGTCATCCATCTGAGTCAGATAGAGCAGATCATTCGTTAGTCCGGTCATACGCTCGGTTTCCGACTTAATATAGTGAAGCCACTTCGCCTGGTTTGCTATGGTGTCCTCCTGATTTGCGAGCAGTACATCAGCATTCGTATTGATGATCGCCAGAGGTGTCTTCAGCTCATGAGAAGCGTCTCCGATAAATTGCTTTTGTTTCTCAAATGCTTCTCTAACCGGTGCAATGGAACGATTCGCAAAATAACGGCTCAAGAAGTAGATCACAATCAGCATAACCAGTCCGACAACAGCAAAGGTATAGATCAGATTCGTCAGAATGCCTTGTTGTGCAGTCACATCAATGAATACGATCATATGCCCATCACCGCTCGGGTCAACCACATAGGCCCAGTCCGTTCCATCCAATGCAAATTGTCCCGTCTGCCGTTCCGAATCACCAACTTTATTCTGGTCAACCTTTTGCAACGCCTCGGTGTAGAACGTATCTTCCATATCAAATCGGGAATGCGTATCCGTAATCTTCCACTGGTCATCCGTCTTGATCATAAACGAAACGGAACGTGCCGGAGGTGAGTTGGGGTCCCCTCCCGGCCCTCCATTATCACCACCCATGGCATTGGAGGGCAACGACTCTGAACCTGAACCTGAACCTGTACCAGAGCCTGTACCCATCCCCCCATCTTCCCCACGTGGCATCTTGGATGAATTATAAGGACTGTGATAGAAATCAGATACCTTGTACAGCTCCATACTCGTCTCACGTTGCACATTCTGGTACGTAATCGTATAGATCGTCGCAAATGCCACCAGCATCATAATAGATATGGACACCAGATTCACGATCAGGAATCGATTTCGAAGTTTCTTGAACATCAGGACGTCACCTCAAGCACATACCCCACACCCCGAATCGTGTTAATGCGGACGGCAGAGTTCAGGAAGGTTAATTTTTTACGTAAAAAAGAGATGTACACCTCCACATTGTTATACTCCACTTCCGAATCAAATCCCCATAACTTCTCAATAATCTGCTCTTTGGAAGTTATCGCCTGTTTGCGGGCAATCAACAGCTCCAGCAGTTCATTCTCCTTCAGATTCAGCTTGATCTCCTTACCCTGTACGCTTAGCTTCAACTGGGTTGTATTCAGCTCAATATCGCCAAACTTCAATCCATCCTCGGGAACCACTTCGCCCTTCCGTCGTAAGGCTGCTCGAATCCGGGCCAGCAATTCCTCTGTGGCAAAAGGCTTGGCGATATAATCATCGGCACCATAATCGAGGCCTGTGACTTTGTCCGATAGTTCACCTTTCGCAGTAAGCAGAATGACAGGCGTATGATTGCCTTCACTGCGAAGTTTCTTCAGGACGGTGATCCCGTCCATCTCCGGCATCATGATGTCGAGTAGTAACAGGTCGTAGATGCCGCTCTGCGCATAATCCAATCCTGATCTGCCGTCGTGGACCATATCCACGGAGTAATTGTTTTTTTTCAAAATCTGCGATACAGCCTCTGCCAAATGAACCTCATCTTCCGCAATTAATATTCTCATCATCTATTCATTCCTCTGCTTGAATTATTTCTCTCAATGGACTTGTTTTATATGTTCTTATTCTATCAATCAAACCTTGAATCAATCTTAATTCATTTTGTGTATGCGCACTATTATAGGAAGATTAAAAAATGTTAACGCAATGTAAAACCATTTAAGATTCATTCAAGGTTGGGGCTCTAAGATACAGACATGGAAGCAATACACGATGCAACAAAACATACAACCCACCAACGAAAGGACTGAGTCCCACATGGCTATTGAAGTATTCAACCGATATGAGAGCAAGTATCTTCTGACGGATGAACAGTACGCACATTTCTACAATGACCTGCTGAAATACATGGAGCTGGATGCCTACAACAAGAAACATGAGTACTACTCCATCAGTAACCTGTACTTCGACACTCCGCAGGATTCACTGATTCGCGCCAGTCTCTCCAAACCAAAATATAAGGAGAAGCTGAGACTACGGGCTTATGGAATACCTGAAGAGAATGCCAAAGTGTATCTGGAGATCAAAAAGAAAGTCTTCGGCCTGGTGAACAAGCGCAGAACAGCCTTGAAGCTGGATGAAGCTTACGAATTCGTCCGTTCGGGACAGGCGCCGGAGCTGGCGGATTACATGAACAAACAGGTTGTTGAAGAGATCAAATATTTCCTTCGGGTATACGACCTGGAACCGAAAGTGTATCTGGCGTATGAACGCAAAGCGCTTTTCGACAAGAACAGCCGGGATCTCCGCATTACCTTTGACACCAACATTCGTAGCCGCAGATACGATCTGAAGCTGGAACAGGGAGATTACGGTGAACCGCTGGTGAAGGACGGTCGATGGCTGATGGAAGTAAAAGCCGAGAAAACCGTTCCGCTGTGGCTGTCACAACTGCTTTGTGAGCATGGTCTATACCGTACCGGATTCTCCAAATACGGCAACGAGTACAGACATCTGGCGAGAACAACGAACCTGAATTACCAAACGGAACGCATTCTTGTGCCAGGTACCGATTTCAACCCATCCATAGAACAAGATAAAACGATTATAGAAAGAGAGAGTGTCCTATATGCTTGATTCACTGTTCAGTTCAGCCCTAACCGATACCAACCTGACGTTTAACAACGCAGTCATCACCATTGGTCTTGCCATCATTCTGGGATTGATCATCAGCCTTACCTACATGAAGACTAACCAAAGCACATACTCCCAGAGCTTCACCTTAACGATGGTTGTCCTGCCCGTCATTGTCGCCATCATCATCCTGCTCATCGGCAGCAACATCGCACGAGCATTCAGCTTGGCAGGTGCCTTCTCCATCATTCGTTTCCGCAGTGCACCTGGGGATCCAAAAGACATTGCTTATGTATTGTTCACGATGGCTTCTGGTCTTGCCTGCGGTGTAGGCGCTTTTGGATACGCGGTGCTGTTCACCATTATCCTGTGTGTACTGATGTTTGTCCTGAGTCGCTTCAACTTCGGCGGCAAGAAGAGTCAGCTGAAAACGCTGAAAGTCACCATTCCCGAGAACTTGAGCTATGAAGAAGCACTTAATGAAGTGTTCCATACATTCAACGTACCTTTTGATCTGAAAAAAATCAGAACCACTGAACTCGGCAGTCTGTACGAGCTGGTCTACAGTGTAACCATTCATGAAAGTGTTAGCCAAAAAGAATTCCTCGATGCGATCCGTACCCGGAACGGCAACCTGGATATCTCGTTAACCATGAGTCCAACAACGGAATATTAATTTATAATTCGAAGGGAACGATCTAATATGAAGAAAAACATGATAACAGGTAGCAAACTTTGGTCCATCGCCATGATTACCAGCCTACTCGCCGCATGCAGTTCACCAGCAACCACAAGCACAACCGCCAATGCCGCAACGTCAACGACAGGAACAACCAAAACGGTATCTGTCAGCGAGCAAACTTCTGTGAAATATGCAGACCTGGTCTCTCTGGATGCTGACGATACCAACATTAGCTGGAGTGAAGCAGATTCCACAGCGATTAAGCTGAATGGCACAACTGCAACGGTGACCGGTTCGGGCGCCAAAGCAGCCAATGGCTCGGTAACTATCTCGGAAGCAGGCACTTATGTACTTAGCGGTGAGCTAACCGACGGCCAGATCGTGGTTAATGTTGCCGATAAGGGCATCGTACATCTCGTATTAAACGGAGCAACCATTCATGATAATGACAGCGCCGCGATCTACATTCAGAAGGCTGGTAAAGCGGTGATTACACTCGAAAAAGGAACCAAAAACACCGTATCCGATGGTAAAACGTATGTGTACGCCGACGCTACGACAGACGAGCCGGATGCTGCGATCTTCAGCAAAGCGGATCTTACATTCAACGGTGCAGGTCAATTGACCGTCACAGGTAACTATAATGAAGGTATTACGAGCAAGGATGATCTCAAAATCATTAGTGGTAGCATCAGCGTCAAAGCAGCCGATGACGGGATCAAAGGTAAAGATATGGTCGCCATCCAAGCGGGTACGATTACCATTGAAGCCGAAGGCGACGGCATTAAATCAACCAATGACACAGATACCACCAAAGGTTACGTTGCTATCGCAGGAGGTACCTTCGATATCCAAAGTGGCAACGACGGTATCCAGGCCGAAACTGCACTTGTTACGGATGGCGGGACATACAACATTGTGACTGCTGGCGGTAGCGCCAATGCACCAGCCAAAGTAGAAGAAGGTCCGTTTGGCGGCGGTGGCGGTGGATGGGGAGGCGGCACACCTCCAACAGATATGGGCACACCACCGGATGGCGAACCTCCTGCGGATATGCCAGAGATGCCTAACAGCGGTACGAATGCAGGTGCTAATACAAACGGCGCAGCAGCATCCAGCTCTGCTAACACAACAACAACAACGGATAACAATGCTGATGCGGACACTGCAACAACAGCTACTGAGTCCACAAGTGCCAAAGCACTCAAAGCAGGTACAGATCTTACGGTTAATGGCGGTACGTATACCATTGATTCCATGGATGATTCCCTGCACAGCAACAATGACGTGACAGTTAACGACGGAACATTCAACATCGAATCCGGTGATGATGGCATACATGCCGATCAGGCCCTGACGATTAACGGCGGAACCATCACGATTGCGAAGAGCTATGAAGGACTTGAAGGTGCAATCATCACCCTGAACGATGGGGATGTAGATGTAACGGCATCCGATGATGGCGTAAATGCTGCAGGTGGCGAGACGGAAACAGCTGCGAATACAGCGGCAAGTACAGATAGCGCGACTACAGCAACCGATGCAGCCACGACATCCAACATCTCTGTAACCGAAACGACAGGTACAACATCGACTACCGATCAGGCATCCCAAGGTACGGCTACTACTCAACAAGGACGTGGACCGGGCGGTATGGGTGGTGCAGCAGCAAGCAATAACGAGTTCCACATTAACGGCGGCTCCCTCACTGTGAACGCAGGTGGTGACGGGCTGGATTCCAATGGTTCCATTGACATGACTGGCGGAACGGTTATTGTGAACGGACCGACGAATAGCGGCAACGGAGCATTGGATTATGATGGCACATTTGAAATCAGCGGTGGGTACCTCGTGGCTGCCGGAAGCTCTGGCATGGTACAAGGAACATCCGATGCATCTACGCAAAATACCATTGTGATGACATTCCCTGCCACGCAAAAAGCTGGAACACTTGTACATGTACAAGATAGCGAAGGCAACAACATTCTGACGTTCGCTCCGGCAAAAGATTATCAAACGGTGGTTGTCAGCTCACCGGATCTTGCGAAAGATGGTTCCTACGTGATCTACTCCGGTGGTACGTCTACGGGTAAAGCGGTAGATGGACTCTACACAGACGGTACCTATAGTGGCGGAACTCAAGTGGTTGCATTCCAATCGACAAGCAATGTAACTTGGGTCAATGAATCGGGTGTAACTACTGCCAATTCAGGTATGGGTGGTCCAGGAGGAGGCCGTGGTCAAGGCGGCTTCGGAGGCGGCAGAAACAGATCGCAATCCGGTACAACATCCGACAGCACAGTTACTACTGATTCTGCAAAGTAATACGTGCGGTAAGCAATAATCAAGCAATCTCTTGCCCCAACTCAAAGGCGAGACAAAAAGGCCCCGAATCACTTCATAGTGAGTTCGGGGCCTTTTTCGCATCCGCGTTCTTACGTGGTATCTGCATTACTATGATATGGAGCACACTCTTTCATCCATTAACGTTATGGCAGAAGGCTTACAGCACTCCAGCTGAGCAAAAACCTGGTGATCACTTTCCTGTTCTTTTCTTTAAAAGGAATACACATACACCTTGGTGCGCAAGGCATCCCGGCATGTAATGGTGCGTAGCGGTTCTTTTCCTGGCAGGGCAAAACAGACGCTAATTACCTTGGCACCCGGCGGAAGCTCCCGACTGAACTTGTCCAGAAGCTTAGTCATGGCTCCCGGGAACAGATAACAGATCACACAATCCGCATGTTCATAGGAACTGGTGTAGATATCCCCGCGCATGAAGCGCAACCTGCCCTTGAGAGAGTGCTTGTTTCCCTTGGCTCGACGTAAGCGAACACTGAAATAGGCAATCAGTTGGGAAGACCATAAGGGAATGATAGAATTCTCAATCCCGGTCAGCCTTTTGCCATGGCAATGCCTTACAACATCCAGTCCCAATGTGCCCCATCCAGAGCCCGCTTCGAGCACATCCCCGTACCCTGGAGTACGGTTCACTTCCTGAATGACCACCTGTCTGACACGACTGGATGTGGGCATCGGGGAAATCCCGTTTTTCCAACTCACGAGTACGATCGATATGACACCGATCAATGTCACCACGGCAATCAGCCATGGAATCAGGTAAATGATGAACATGAACTCATCCCTTTGTTATCACTCATTCATTCCGGCACATGAGACTTCATATATACACCCTTTTTATAAACGGACTTGATGGTAAAATGCACACCCAGCTTGCGATTCGTCCGATAGATTAGCGAGTTAATCTCGTCGATCCCTACCGCTTCACTCTCCAGCATGCTCCGCTCCGGCCACACCTGAGCCACAATCTGTTCCCTTGTCACAAAGTGGTCCAGTTGACTATACAGCAGCTTGAACAGCTGATACTCCTTCTTGGACAGCGGAATCTCCACTTCGCCGATCTGTACGGTTTGCAGGTGATCCAGTAAACGTACGCCCTCACCCAGCAGATCCGACACACGATATTCCCTCGTCTCTCCAAGATCACCTTCCGTGCGAAGCTGGATCAGGCCGTTGACCAACGTCAGGCTGTCTCCCTCACTAAACGGATATTTCTCATAGGGAACGAGGCGCTGCCCGTTCAGTTCGGTTCCATTTTTGCTATCCAGATCCTCGATCCATAGCTGTTGCTGTACATCATAATGAATGCGGCAATGCCGCTTCGATATCATCTGATTATAAACAGACAAGTCCAATTCATTACCGCCTGTGTAACGTCCCACCGTAATGGAGCGACCTTGGCTTACATAAGCGAATGAGCCGTCACTTTCCTGTCCTGGCGTACGAATGACGATTTTTGCCGTCTCCCGCATGTTATTCTCCCACCTTCAATGATCACTCACTCGATCTCTATAAACATACCTTCAACAATAATGATAAATTCATCAGATTTGTTCCATTGTTTGCACCGCTATAGTTCAATATAGTGGTATACAGGAACGATTTATGTTCGGTTCTACTTACTCTACTATACCAGACGTTGTGCTTTTTTTCTCATGACGGCCGGATGTCTACTTTAGCTCATTCAACAAGAGAGGTACCTTCTAATGAACAAAAAAAACATTTTCATATACGTATTGCTCGCCTTTGCCCTGTCCATGACATTAACCGTGCTCTCCCGTATGAATGATGATGGCGGAGAATCACTGAAAGGCACATCGGCTTCCGAAACCTCATGGTTACAAATGAAGATCCAACCCTAAGTCTACTCTATTATAACGCGATCTCTGCGCAAAACGTTTCACGAATGTCATATTAGGCTATGCCATAGACTCACATCAATAAGGCCCCAGATTGCTGGTAACAGCAGCCCGGAGCCTCATTTTAATCCAAAAAATCTATACTACATAAAAGATCATCTATCCGTTGATCAACAGAGATAACGACTTATTTCCCAAAGCGAAGTGAAGTGGACAGCGGACATTCCCACCATCTTACCCACACTCACGTCAATGCCGTTTCTTTCTCGCGCCGAATTTCCTCCAGCCATACACGACAAGAGCTACAGGGCCAGCGAACCATAACAACTGCCAAAGCATAATTTTCAGGTCGAATCCCATTTCAAGAATCCCTCCTCCGATAATCGCAAAGGTAAATACAATCGTTCAAAACCCAAATCAATCTTGGTCTTCCTCCGGTACAGTCGGCTCGTCGTCAGGCTTCGCTGTCACTCTGGACTGTACTTCCTCCATCCGGCTGGACACCTTCTGATATAGGTAAGAGATCCCCAGCAATAGTACGCCGAAGCTGAAATAGGCAAAGATTTTGCTACCCGAGGTAAGCATCCCCACATCATAGAACACCATCTTCCCCGTAGCGAACAACGTTAGTCCTAGGCCCAGACGCCGAATCATGACATATTTTCTACGGAATCCATAGGCAATATAGAGAATCGCCAGCAACAGATAGATCAGACTGAACATCAGCCCCACATCGCCCCATTGGAACTGGATTGTCAGGAAGACGGTGATGACACCGAGCAGATACACCCCAGCGATAACCGGGTACCATTCAATGCTCTTGAACTGCCCGCGGATGCCTGCAATCAGCAGATCCCTTCCTGCAAAGAATACCCCTACGTTAAAGATAATTAACACCAGCAAACCAACAATCTCTGCCGCTGTATGCTGTTGAACTTCCGGCTGAAGCGCTGGCATGGTTAAGGTTACGGCCAGTGCAATACAGCAGCCAATAGCATGCAAGAAAGTGGTATACACCTGCACGTATCGATCACGCAGCAGCTTCACCTTGTTCAGTCCATACGCCAATGCAATCGTAAGCGCTGCAAACATGAGTAATTTGTAGAACATGTATAATAGAAACGTCCCATCGACAGCTCTGGTATACAATTCATTCGATTCATATAGCACGTATAACCACAGATTCGCAAGTGTCACATACTTGAATCCGTTCAGGAAACCCAGCTCCAGCGCGCTGTATTGGAATCTCTCTCTGGAAGATGAACTGCTGCCAATTGCCCAGGAATAATATAGTGTAATAAGCAAGGTTCCCAGCGTGATACTGGAGTACTTTAACATGAAGTAAGAACGTTCCCCGATGAAGAATAGCGCCAGCAGATCGTAGTACACAAAAGTGATTAGACATAGAAGAACGATACCCCATCCGGCACGTTCCACCGACTTGAGCCGTTTCAGATGTCCAAGCGTAACCAACAGAACCCCTTCGATTAACCAACCCATCGATAACCACTTGGCCCCGAATTGGAACGGAATAATCAGAATGGCAAAGGTCAGGGAAGTGACATAGAAGAGTAATATCGTCTGTTTCTCCTGAGCCATATGGCGCTGGACGAATCGTGCGAGGCCCAGATACACCACGCAGAAGATCAACGCCAGCAAGCCCTGAGCATCATTCCAACCCGCCACATCAAATAATACGTATAACATCAGACAACTAATGCTCGTATTCATGGCGAGTAGAGCGAAATCCCACCAGGTTAACTTCATTCGGTGTTTGAACGGATATGCCAGCGTAATGCCCAGATATAATGCAAACGTCACAATGGAATACAACATGCCAATCTTCTCACTTGGCGACAGCCATAAGAGGATAAGCATGGATGGTGTGTTGAACAGGAAACTGATATAGTGCACAACCGGCCACCGTTTGCCAAACGAAATGAACACAATAATGCCGTTTAAGAGCAGCAGATAGATCATGGCTACATAGACAGCAGTGCCCTCAAGCCCGAACGAGAACATATACGAGAATAGCGGAAGATATCCGCCTACCAGACCCAATGAACAGATGGTCTTCGACTGATACCTTAGGGACAACAATACGGAGATTGCCGATACCAATACAGACAGGGCAAGTCCCGTATATAACCCGATAATATGCAGTAAAAAGTAACTATAGAAGATGGACCCGAATAACACGGAGATCCCACCGCCGAGCAGCCCCATTGCAAACGTCTGCTTTTTGCGGCGGAACAGCAACTCTCCTCCAGCAAGCATCAGTACACCGAGCAGGAAAAAGGCTCCGCTCTTCATCTCGTCATTAAACCAGGTCGAGTACGAGTAACGGAACGCTGCTCCAACGCCCAGAATGAGGAGCAGGATGGCTACCTTGTTAATCCAGCTGAGTCCAATCTTCATCTCCATGCGATTCTGCTTGATCCGGCGCTGAATAGTCTCTTCGCTCAACCCTTCCTCCGCCATCTGCTCATATCCACGCTCCATGTGCCCACGCAGAGCCTCTTCTCGCTCCCGTACGGCCCGCTTGTGCGATTCAATGCGCTCGTTCACCTCTGCCGCAAGGTAAGCAATCCTCTCCTTTACCTCATCGGAATCCTCTTGCAACTCCTGTGCGGCCTGGTTGTACAGCGCGTTCAGATTGGATTTGGTTCGATGTTCATGGAATGCAATTCGATCATTATGTACCGCTGTTTTCCCTTGAAAATAGGTCTCCATCTTCTCCCGCGATACCCGGATCAGATTCAGCTTCTCATCCAGCATCTGTTCAGATAAAGCCATACGAAGACGTGCATTCTCTTCTTCCATCTTGCGCGAGCGAATTTCGAGCTGTTGCAGCTTGAGTTTGTGAGCTTCATACTGTTCCTGTAACTGTTCATTCTGAACGATCAGGTCATCGGACTGGTATTCCTGGAGCAGGGCGTGATACTCCTTCGCCAGTTGCTTTTGTTGCTCCTGAACCTGTTGAAGCCGATCCTTAAACTCCTTCATGAGCTTCCTCCGTTGGTTGATGTTTAATCTTTTCCCTATATTTTACTATATGTATGCCATAAAAAGAGGTTTAAACATTAGATATATCTGTGCAATATTTCATCCGTAGGATCTCAAACGCAAAAAAAGCCGGGAAGCAACTGCTTCGCCGGACTTATATTCATATGAACATTTGCACAAGAATCGATGCTTATGCCGCATCACTCGTCTCCGATTGGTCCGCTGACTCGGGCTCAATTATCTCGGTCGCATCTGGGTCCAGCCAACTGGCGATCATGCCACGCACATATTGCAGATCGTCCTCCGACAGATCGTAGTACCATGTGCCACTGCGCGTTGCACCCTCACCCTTCAGCATGTAATTGCTGATCGTTGGTATGCTATCTTTCATATATAAGGACTCGGCAAATTTCACGATAAAGTCCGAGGTCATGTTGGTTGTAAAATTCGATCCGGCAATCTGGATTACGTCCGGGATCTTGGTCAGATTTTTCACTTCCAGCGCACGATTCATGAAGGCACTTAGGAAAATCCGGTGACGCATCGTCCGATTGAAATCGGAGTCCTCCCGGTAACGCACATAACCAAGCGCTTCTTCGCCGCTATAGATCGGTTTATTGGCTTCAACAAACAGCTTCTCATGAATTTTGAGTTTGTTCTCAATATTCTTTTTGATTGGCAGTTCAACGCCACCCACCGCATCAACAATATCCTTGAGCCCGTTAAAATTAATCGCGGCATAGAAATCCACTTTGTTCCCCAGCAAATTCTCCACCGTATCCATCGCCATCTTGGCTTCACCGTGGGCATACGCTGAGTTGATCTTTGACTTCACATCCCGGCCGACAATCTCGGTATAGGAATCACGTGGAATGGACAGCAGCAGCACTTTATTGTCTTCTGGACGCACGACGGAATAGATGATGGTATCCGAACGGCTTGGTTCGTTATCTCGTTGGTCAATCCCTAGCAGCAACAGCGAGAATGGGTCCGTATGTTCCACGACAGGGGCATCCTTATCGCCCGCTGGTACAAAGGAGTCATCCAAGGCTTCCTTCACCGTAGCTGAAGCGAACAAATTAAAGGCAAACACGACGAGTTGCTTTTGATAGATAAATCCGAGTCCTCCCAACACAAGCAGCACACTTAGGGTGATGATCAATGGCTTCTTCCATTTCTTCTTCGGTTTCTTCGGCTTCCGTCTTGTTAAATGTGCGGCACTGTTTTCCATCATATCTCCTTTAATAACGGGTTCTTAGAATCATTTAACTATATTAATAACACGTTTTCAATAGATTACGTTATAATCTGCATTACATAAATGAATAGAGAAGGAGCGATGAATGTTGGAGTATCGACGTTTGGGCAATAGTGGTTTGCGTGTGTCGGCACTGGGGCTTGGCACCAATGCGTTTGGCAAACGCGCGGATGAAGCAGCTTCTACCCGCATTATTCATGCAGCGATGGATCAGGGCATCAACTTTATCGATACCGCCAATATCTACGCAGGCACGGAATCGGAACGCATCATTGGACAGGCTCTTACAGGTCGACGGGAAAACGCGGTGCTTGCTACCAAGGCCGGATTACCCCGGCATGATGGTCCTCATGGGCGTGGTTCCTCCCGCTACCATCTGCAACAAGAGCTGGAACATAGCCTGCGGCGTTTGCAAACGGATTACGTCGATCTGTACCAGATCCATACTTTTGATCCGCATACACCACTGGATGAGACACTGCGCACACTGGATGATATGGTCACTTCCGGCAAAGTCCGTTACATCGGAGCCTCCAACTACGCAGCCTGGGAGCTGATGAAAGCTCTGGGCATCAGTGAACAGAAAGGTTATGTGCGCTACATCTCCACCCAAACCAGCTACTCCCTGGCAGACCGTACACCCGAGCTTGAACTGGTACCGATGTGTCTCGATCAGGGTGTAGGCATTATCCCGTATTTCCCGCTGGCAGGTGGTATTCTGACCGGTAAATATAACGGACAGACCCGTGTGCCTTCTGGTTCCAGAGCAGACACCGATCCGTCCTTCAACCGTTTCCTGCTGGAGCATAATATCCAACTGAGTGAACAAGTGAGTGCTAAAGCTGCCTCATATGGTTGCTCCCCGAGTGTGCTGTCACTCGCATGGCTACTGACACGTCCAGCTGTATCCACAGTGATTGTGGGCGCTACACGCACCGAACAGCTGGAACATAATCTGGCTAGTCTGGACATGTCACTGCCCGATGAGCTGTTGGCCGATCTGGACCAGATCAGCGACTCTTTCCGTCGCCGCGAGCCGTTTGCGTCCTATCGAATCGATTGAGCAACCAAAATAGACCTCCCGACAAGATGAAGTCAGGAGGTCTATTTGTATTTTACAGAGGCGCTATAATTATTAATAATCAGAAAATTTTCCAGTTCCACTACATTCTGTAGTTTAATACATTAAAAAAAGATATATTACGGATCAACTCTCTGTTTTTTGGCGAAGAAACTCCTGCATGATCTCCAAATACTCTCCCTTACGTTCATCCAAAGTTTCGAAAAATGCCTTGTCCGATTCCTCGACCAGATGGATTCCCTCCACAGCCAATCGGGTTCCTTCTTCCGTTGTTGTGATAATATTGGCACGCGTATCTGTCTGATGACGAGCGCGGGTAATTAATCCCCTTTTTTCAAGCGCACGTAGAACCTGAGAAGTCACGTTAACATCCACCTTGGCAAACTGAGCAATTTGAACCTGAGTCACTCCCTTGCCTTCCTCATCGTGTTCATTGAGCCATAAACAGGCGTGCAATAATACAAATTGAGGTTGTGTCAGTTCGAGGGGCTCCAGCACCCTGCGTACTTCCTTTTGCCACATGGCTGTAACCTGCCATAACAGATATCCCGGACTTTCTTGTGCGTTTTTATACCGTGAGCTTGTCATCTCATACCTCCATGATGTGCGACCTTATGCAACAGAATATATACCCGTCAGTCAATGAAGTAAATCCATTATTCATATAACGATGATGGAAACATATCCGTTGCAACTCTGTGTGTTCTTTCTCAAAAAAATAATTAGCGCGCAGGGATAAACTGCTTCACCCATTGTCCGAATCCTTGAGGATTGCGGCTCTGTATAAGAATGGTTCCTTCTCCCCGGAACCGACATACCAGTCCTTCTCCACTTGTAACACTGGATAACCAGCCCTGTGAAGCTTTCTCAATACGGTAATCTACATAATGAGGCCATGCCACCAAATGGGCGTTATCCACGATCATTTCTTCACCTGCTGCCAGATTAATTGCATGGATGGCACCATAGGAAGACAGAAATACGGTTCCACGTCCGCTGATCTCAATAATGAAGAAACCTTCTCCCGAAAAGAGACCTTTTTTCAGGTTTTGCATTTTGGTATTCACCTGAATGCCCTCGGTTCCTGCCAGAAATCCGTCTTTTTGCACATAAAGTGAATAGGAACCGTCCAATTCAACAGCTTCTACATCGCCCATGCTTGAAGGTGAGAGCAGAATCTCTGCCGATCCGCCCGCAGCCGTCAGTTCCTGAAAGAAAAACTTCTCCCCGCTCAACATCCGACCGAACCCGGCAAACATCCCACCTTCTGCTGAACCCTTCAGTTCAACCGTAGGAGTCATAGATACCATCGCACCACTTTCGGCCTTGAACCGCTCTCCCCGCTGCAAATGTACCTTGAGCATCGCAAAAGCACCATCATATAAAATCTCATAGTTCACGGTTGCACCAGCTCCCTATTGTCAGAGTTAAAATCATTGAGTCCATTATCTTCCAGAACTGCTGATTTGTCTCCGTATTCCTTCACAATATGTTGATCTCCCCAATTACAGAGCGCATTGAGAATCGGTTCAAGACTTCTCCCGTAATCACTCAATTCGTATTCTACTTTGGGAGGGACCTGATTATATACGATGCGGTTTACGATTCCGTCGTTTTCAAGCTCTCTCAGCTGCTGTGTTAACATTTTCTGTGTAATTGCGGGCATAATACGCTTGAGATCACTGGTTCGTCTTTTCCCATGTGTCAGATGACAGAGAATGACGCATTTCCACTTGCCACCGATCACTTCTAAGGTCGCTTCAACCGAGATGTTATATTTTTTTCTAACCATAACTTGCTTCCTCCCTGATGAATTGGATTACATCCGTCGCATGCTGTATAGGCACCAAAAAGTACGTAGGGTACTAAAAAGTACGTACTATTCAATCTATACCGAATAACTCATAATAGCATTTGCCGGTACGTAAATCTACATTCGGGGGAGTTGAGCAAGAAATGTTACAAGATTCAAAACGCAGCACGTGGGCACTGCTAGCACTGGCCATTAGTGCATTCGCAATCGGTACCACAGAATTTATCAGCGTTGGGCTACTGCCCCTCATTGCAGATAACCTGGGCATTTCCGTAACTACAGCGGGACTGACCGTTACTTTATATGCATTAGGCGTTACCTTTGGGGCTCCTGTCCTGACCTCACTGACGTCTACCATATCACGCAAAACGCTATTGCTTGCCATCATGATTGTCTTCATTGCGGGTAACACGTTGGCTGCACTATCGACGGGCATCACCATGTTACTCATTGCACGAGTAGTGTCCGCTCTGGCACACGGGGTGTTCATGTCCATTGGCTCCACGATTGCAGCCGATCTGGTGCCTGCCAACCGTAGGGCGAGTGCCATTGCCATCATGTTCTCCGGTCTAACCATTGCCACAGTAACCGGTGTACCTCTCGGTACACTCATTGGTCAACATTGGGGCTGGCGCGCTGCCTTTATCCTGATTGTTGTGGTTGGCATCGTTGCAATGATCGGTAACCTGATACTCGTGCCATCCACGTTGAAGCGAGGAACACGGACGGCATTTCGGGATCAGCTGAAGCTTGTTACAGGTGGACGCTTGCTGCTTGCTTTTGCCATCACTGCTGTTGGGTACGGAGGAACATTTGTTGTCTTTACGTATCTGTCCCCGTTGTTGCATGATATTAGCGGATATTCCGAGAAAACAGTAGCGTTCATTCTGTTGTTGTACGGAATCGCCATTGCTGTTGGCAACATCATCGGCGGCAGAGCAGCCAATCGCAACCCGCTCAAGGCGCTCTTCTACATGTTCATCATTCAGACCATCATTCTCGGCGTGATGTACTTCACCGTCCCGTTTAAGTTGGCAGCACTGCTCACCATTATGGGTATGGGCCTGCTCGCTTTCATGAATGTGCCTGGTCTTCAGATGTACGTTGTAACCTTGGCTGAACGATATGCACCACAGGCCAAGGATGTAGCCTCAGCCTTTAACATCGCCGCATTTAATGCAGGGATCGCTATAGGTGCCTATTTGGGTGGAGTGATCAATGATTCCATCGGTTTGATTCACACGACATGGGTCGGTGCCCTGATGGTTCTCGTAGCTGTAATCCTGACCGCTTGGGCTAAAATGCTGGAAAGCAAAGATCAACATGCATCAGTCGAAATGGAAAAAGCTTCGTTCTAATTTCCATTCCGACCATGGGTCTCACTCTTATATATATCAGTTCCAGCCTTAGAGGGGAACCGGTTTCACATTGTATTTTATTATACTATAATACGTTGAACCCAATTTGATCTACTATGATTTAATTTTGTATGATAAAACAACAAAAATCCAGCTTAATATGACTGATTTTTACACACTTTAAGGAGGAAATCTCATGACAACAGCTCAAACCGCACAACATTTACAATCCACAGTAACTCTGCATAACGGTGTTTCTATGCCTTGGTTCGGACTTGGTGTATTTAAGGTAGAAGAAGGATCTGAACTGATTGAAGCCGTGAAAAATGCGATTAAACATGGATACCGCAGCATTGATACTGCTGCAATATACGGCAATGAAGCTGGTGTTGGCCAAGCGATTGCAGAAGCTTTGCAAGAAAACAACCTGAAACGCGAAGAACTGTTTGTTACATCTAAAGTATGGAATGCAGACCTTGGATATGAAGAGACACTTGCCGCTTTTGATACCACATTGAACAAACTGGGACTGGAATACCTTGACCTGTATCTGATTCACTGGCCTAAGGCAGGCAAATACAAAGCAGCCTGGAAAGCAATCGAGGAACTGTACGCAGCCGGCCGCATTAAAGCTATTGGCGTAAGCAACTTCCAGATTCATCATCTCGAAGACCTGATGCAGGATGCCAAAGTGAAACCGATGATCAATCAGGTGGAATACCACCCTCGCCTGACTCAGGTTGAGCTTAAGGCTTTCTGTGAGAAGCATGGTATCCAGCTTGAAGCTTGGTCGCCTCTGATGCAAGGTCAGCTGTTGGACAACCCAGTGCTCACGGCGATTGCTTCAGACAAAGGCAAATCGGTTGCACAAGTCATCCTGCGTTGGGATCTGCAAAATGGAGTCATTACCATTCCGAAGTCCACCAAGGAAAACCGGATTATCGAGAACTCCTCCATCTTCGACTTTGAACTTTCAAATGAAGAGATGGATCAGATCAGTGCTCTGAACGAAGATGTACGCGTTGGACCTGATCCGGACAACTTCGATTTCTAATGAATAGCCTTTTTGGAGCCTGCTTGGTTTGACATAATATAACGAAAAAACACCGGACCAGTATCCGGTGTTTTTCGTTATATTCTCTTCCCTATAGCCAAGCCTCGCTAAAACTGCACGTTTCAATTCAAAATGTTGTAACCCATTTTTTAACTATTGAACCTGCCACAATGCAGGGACATTTGATGGTTCCCACCCAGACAAGGATGTGTGGGACTGCAAACATTTATACGTCTTGTTGCTATAGGTGACCAGCTGTCCTACAGTATAGGCTGTATTCGCCTGCCAGACGGAAACGCCCGGATTTGTCGTTCCTGCTGCCGTTTTCACAGTCACCGCATTGCTCGCAGCAGAACCATTCCCCGCCGCATCCTTTGCTTTTACCGTAAATGTATACGAGGTATCCGCTGCAAGCCCGCTGATCGTTGCTGTCGTTCCGGTCACGGATGTCGCCAGAGCCGTTCCGTTGTACACATCATAACCCGTTACACCCACGTTATCCGTGGATGCCGCCCAGCTCAGCGTTATGCTGGATGTTGTTTGCGCCGTTGATGCCAGGTTCGTCGGTGCAGTTGGCGCTTGCGTATCACCTCCCGGCTGAGTCGTAGTGCTCACGGTTACAACATTACTGGCTGCAGACAGATTGCCTGCCGCATCTTTTGCTTTGATCGTAAAGGTATAAGAAGTACCTGCGGTAAGTCCATTGATCGTTGCTGTCGTTCCGGTGACGGATGTTGCAAGATTATTGCCGTTATAGACGTTATAACCGGTAACCCCTACACTGTCCGTTGAAGCATTCCAGGCCAGCGTTACCGAGTTTGCCGTCACGCCTGTCGAACGGGCATTACCGGGTACGCTTGGCGCCGTCGAATCTGCTGGAGGCACTGTACCTCCGGTAGGCAGATCGGCTTTCAGTTTATTTTGAAGTGTTTTGTTCCGGTCACCGCTAAGTTCCCAGAACATCGCTCCGCCGAGTCCCTTGCTCTTGATATAAGCGGTTTTATATCCAATAGACTCCGCATCGTCATAGCTAATAAATCGCTTGTTGGTCGCATTATAGAGATATGGCACCTTGGCCGTGTCATTCCAGTAACGCGTGTACCCGTTTTTGTTAATGTAGTTGGTCTCCAGATCATAAAAATCAAAGGAGCCTGCTTCCCATGTTCCAACGGAAGAACCTCCCGTGCAGGTCTGATACTGACCATTGCCCGCCTGTGCGCATCCATCCCAGCCGCGGCCATAGAACGGAACACCAAGCACAAGTTTAGCGGCTGGTACGCCTGCATTCAAATGCCCTTGTGCTCCGGCAGCCACATTAAATGTATTGGCATCCGGCACCCCAGCAGCCGAAGCCGCAGGGTCATAGTTCAACGGCGCGTTATGCGCGCTGACTTTTTGCCAAGCCCCGTTAAAATCGTATGTCATAATATTAATCCAGTCGACGATGGCAGCTATATTGGCAAGCTCAGTATTCGCAGCATAGGTCGTCGATGCACCGCTTGCAATCGTAAGCAGATACTTCTTGCCGTCCACAGCTCCGGCAGCATCCAGCTTCTCACGGATTTTGCTCAGAAGCAGTGTGTAATTTTGCTTATCCTCAGGACGTTTGCTGTTACCATCAAGTCCGCCTGATACCGGATACTCCCAGTCCAGATCTACTCCGTCAAAATTGTATTTCCGCAGGAAGTCGACGGCAGAGTTTGCAAATACCTCTCGCGTTGCAGCAGTCGCAGCTACATCAGAGAAGCGGTTGGACCATGTCCATCCTCCCACGGAGATGATTGTCTTCAGATTAGGATTGATCTGCTTCAGCTTGTTAAGCTGATTGATATTGCCTGCAATGGGCTGATCCCACGTATCCCCTGCAAATGTCTTGCCGGTATCAATCCATGGATCGCCAAGCACGATCGTTCCATTTGGTACATTGATCGTCTGGCTCTTCTCATTCTGACACGTCCAGGTCACCGGGTTAGGGCCTGAAGGGTCTGGATTTCCATGAATACCGTTCCAGCAAATATCGGCAAACGCATAGTTGATATGCGTGACTTTGGTTGGGTCGATGTCCGTTACATTATAGTTTCTCCCATACGCAGCCCAGGACGGGTAGTAACCAACAATTTTATAAGAATCTGCAGCTGCTGCCGTAGCGGGTTGGAGCACAAAAGAAGGAATAATGACGGATAAGAGCAGGGATAGACCCAGTAAAAATGTTGCAGTCTTCTTAAAAGCAGTGTGTTTATTAAAATGTATCATCTAATACACAACCTCCTTTGTCGTTTGCGTACTCAGCCCGTTCAGGAACGGACGATGTGCGCTCGAAAACTGATTATTCGTATATGCGTCCCAGTTGATTGACCAGGTCATAATCCCTTTTATCCCCGCATAGCCCGCAGGCTGGAGCAAGGTATAGGAACCGCCGTATGACACACCTTTGATTAGGTAATTCAGTGCCTTTTGCAGCTCGGCTGGCGTTGTATAACCACCTCCAGCAGCCTGCTGGGAAGCCGGTACACCGATGGCAATCTGATCTGGTCGTAAGGGACTAAAGAAAGGGCCTGTGCTGCCGCCTACATGAAAGCCTTGAAGCAACATCTCCGCCATGGCCACATGGAAATCAGCTGTTCCTTGGGCGTAAGAGCGCCCATCCAGCCCCACCATGGAGCCCGTGTTATAGTGCTGCACATGAAGCAGGGTCAGGTCATTACGCAAGGCATGGATGACTGGCAGGTAAGCTCCCCAAGGGCCGCCGTAGCTCAGATATCCACCCTGTACATAGGCCGTCTCCGGCGCAGCCGTCAGGATGAAATTGGCGCCGAAGTGTGACTTAACCGCTTTCACACCTTGGATGAGGTTAACAATTTTCGGTGTAGTTGGACTACGGAAATCGGTATCCCCTGCATTCAGAGACAGGGAGCTTCCTTCCAGATCGATATCTAGACCATTGAAACCATACGTGGAAATGATTGATTTTAACGAATCTTCGAACTGCTGTCTCTTGGTTGCGTCGGTAAGCTCAATGGTACCGTTGGCTCCCCCCATGGAAAGAAGTACTTTTTTCCCCTGGCTTTGAAGATAGGCAATATCGGATTTGAATTCGGCTACCGTCGCATTGTATGGAGTAAAAGCAAGTGTTCCGCTGCCATGTGAAATCGGTTCGGCAAAGGAGACATTAATGACGTCATAGGCGGTTGATACGTTACGAAGTCTGATATTCGTTGAACCATTATCGAAGTTATGCCAGTAGCCGATCAGCCATTTGCCGCCGGTTGGCCCCGGATTGGATGATCCATTGGAAGTTGTCACACTGAGGGAGTTGCTCGCAGTGGATATATTGCCTGCGGCATCTTTGGCTTTTACCGTAAAAGCATAAGTCGTGCTAGCTGTCAGTCCCGTGACTACAGCCGTTGTAGTTGAAGTACTTGTCACAAGGACGCCGTTTCGGTACACCTCATACCCCGCTACGCCCACATTATCCGTGGATGCATTCCAGGAAAGACTCACGGAGGTGTTCGTGATGGAGGATGAAGTCAGACCCGTAGGAACAGAAGGTGGTGCCGTATCTGGCGTTGGCGTTTCCCCTCCCGAACCTTCCCCGACGTATTTCCACAACGCGGGCACAACAGAGGGCTCCCATCCGGTCAACGCCGTATGGGCCTGAATACACTCATAATCTTTATTTTGATATGTTACGAGGTCTCCTTTCTTGTATGCGGTGCCTGCCTGCCACTGGGCGGCGGCATCGGCTCTCGGTGCAAACCACGAAATAAGTAGAAGAAATGCCAAAGCAAATGTAATGACCGGGCGGAATCGAACAGCTTGATTCAAGCAAAATCCCTCCTGTACTAAGGATACGTTCACCTTGCAAACAAAACTTCAATTTTCCACCTGCATCTGATCTGTGATCGATTAGAGCCAACCTCATTCAGCCATCTGATGTTGCTTGTCACTTCACTCCCTTCCCTTACCAAAATGGACCTTCCCTCTCGTGTTCTTTTTTTGCAGGTACCACCCAAATTTTACAGGGAATTTACAGATCCTCACCCTGTATTTAATCAGTAAAATGCAAAAGAGATAAGGGATAAAATAGTTCTATTGGGGGCGAAAAATGTAATATAGCGCACAAAAAAGGTTTTCTTTCAACTCCTTAGGAGACTTGAAAGAAAACCTGTGTTAGATATTTCGCAGAGAAGAGGGCGTATCTTACTGCCGCTACTCCCCTCTCCTTTCCAAAGGCTGCCATCCATCCACGCCGGACAGAATCAGAGGTACAGTGTACTCGGCCGCTTCCTGTTCGGTCAGTATTTTGGCCCAAGGCACACGATCAGCAGCACTTCCGGCACCAGGTCCGGCGCTGTTATATTCAGCATACTGAACGGTCTGCTCTGCATCTGTCTTGTTCCAGTTGTGCCATCCCTCCCGCTTCACATGAGCGCCGATCCAGCAGTTCAGAAAACAGACTTTGGCATGATGACGCCACGGTCTGCCCAGATACACCGACTGCGGAGGAGCATTGCTGGTCAGATCACAGTCCAGAAACACATAGCCGTAACGCACATCCTCCGGCGTAGAGGCTGCGGTAATCCAACCGTTCACTTGTCCATCCGTAGCCTCCGCTTCAGTCAGGCGATTCTTCGTAAAGATCTCGCAGCCCTTAAACACCACCGTAGCCGAACCAAAAATAAAATCGATATCACCTTCGATGTAACAGTCCTCGAAATACTGCCGCAGTTTGCGCCGCTCGGCACCATCGCGTGGCCCGCCAAAATAACTGCGATCCATGGGCTGCTCCGGCAGCGGGCCGGTGAAGATCGTATCCTGGTGACCGATCAAACGACAGCGGCGAAAGACCGCCCGGTCTCCATCCACATAAACGGCCAGGGCCTGACCAACCTGCTTGCCCGGCCCGGCAGCATTTACGAAGGAAATCCCCTCTGCCGTGAAATCATCGGCACCAACGAAAGCCGTATAGGAATGAAACGTATGATATGGCGACCCGTCCGGAAACTTCTTGAGTGCATGATCATCATACGTAATGATCGTCTGCTCCGCCCCCTCACCAATCAGGTGGATGCCCGGCTTCTCCATATGCAGCTTCTCATGATAGACACCAGCCTTCACTCGAATTGGAACGATTCCGATGCCATTCTCCGGCAGCGCATCAACTGCGGCCTGAATCGTCACATAATCCCCTGTCCCATCTGAAGCAACAGTCAGACAGGGAGCTGATGATTCCAATGCTGTATTTGGCAATCTCTGCTGCGTCATGGCAGTCGCTCCATTTCCAGTGCTGCCAGCAGAAGCGGAGCCACACCCATAAAGGAATCGCTTACAACCGCTTCGGTTACATAGTAGTTGTACGAGCCATCCCGATCCAGGCTTAGTCCTGCGCCATGACAGATCCCGTTTAACCGAACGCCGTCAGCCGTCTCCTCCACCAATCTGGAGGACAGTCCCTGCCATCCCTTCTCCGCCGCAGCTCTGAAATGCGGCTCCAGATACCTTAGTCGCACACCCTTCGCAAGTGCATATACAAACATGCTTGACCCGGATGCTTCCAGATAGTTGCCTTTGCGGAAGCCCTGATCCAGCACCTGGAACCATAACCCGCTCTCCTGCTCCTGCACGCGTACCAGAGCATGACACATCCGTTCGAAGATGCCGATGATGGTTCCGCGCTTTGGATGATTCACGGGGAAATGCTCCACGCTGTCTACAATCGCCATGGCATACCAGCCCATCGCCCGGCTCCAGAAGTGTGGTGAGCACCCTGTCGATGAATCTGCCCAGACCTGCTCCTTCGATTCATCCCAGCCATGATAGAGCAGCCCGGTCCGCGGATCACGGGTCTGGCGTTCGATCAGCAAAATCTGATGTGCCACTTCATCCCATAACTCGGGGCGATGAAATGTCTTGGCATACTCGGACAAAAAGGGAGAGGACATATACAGGCCGTCCAGCCACATCTGGAATGGATAGATTTTTTTGTGCCAGAAACCGCCCTCCGACGTGCGGGGTTGCCCTGCGAGCTGTGCTGCCAAGAGATGAGCCGCTTCTACGTAACGCTGATCTTCAGCACCATCCAGTAAGGCAAACAGGTTTTTCCCCTGATTAATCTGATCCAGATTATATTCTTCCAAAGTATAGGTGCCAATAGAGCCGTCCGGCTGGATATATAGGTCCATATGTTTTTTCATAAAATCAACATACTCTTGTTTGCCATAATACTGCCCGGTTCGTGCCATTGCCATCAAGGTCATGCCTTCCACGTATGCCCATCGTCCCGAAGGGAACGCATGATAACCGTCCCCGTCACATTGCTGGATGATCGTTGCTGCAATTCGCTCAGACCAGGATAACTGTGTCTGTACCTGCATAAGCAATTCCTCCTTGAATGTTGTACTTACCTAATACATACATGTATGACTAACGGATAACCGCTTCACTCTTCAAAGGTTGCTGTCCTTATTGCCGGCACATTGCCGTTGAATTGCGAAGGTTCAGCTTAGGCTGAATGACTACCGGAACATCGACCTGTTCATCACGGATCAACGAGACAATCAACTCTGCTGCCTGCACGGCCAGTTCATCCAGAGGCGGGCCAATTGTAGTCAAGGCCACCTCGGCATATTGCATATCCGGCAGATCATCATACCCGATTAACGAGATATCGCGTGGAACACTGTAACCTGCCTCAAGTAAAGCCCGGAGTGCACCTCGGGTGACCAGGTTGTTCAGTCCAATAAAAGCTGTCGGCGAATCCGCCCCAAACGCATGATTACGTATGGCAAAATACCCGTCTTCCCAAGAGGAATGCGCTGGCAGCACATGGTCTTCGTTAAAATCCAGACCCGTACGCTGCAACGCTTCCCGGTATCCCTCCAGTTTAATATTCTGGGAGTTGCCGATGAATCCGATTCGGCTGTGGCCCAGCGATTTCAGATGCTCCACTGCTTTGAACAGCCCTTCTTTGCGATCAATCTTGATGTAAGGAGAGTTCGGCGCTTCATCTGTACCCAGCACAAAACATGGCATGTTGAGTGTTGCAAACTTTTTCCAGAACATCTCCCGATTGTCCAGTGCATAGTCCCACAGAATACATCCGTCCACGCGCAGCTGGCTGAAGACATCCACTCCATCATCCGCCACAACCAAGATCATCTGATATCCCCGCTTCTTCAGCTCGGTGTGCAGACGGCCGGAGATGTTCGAGAATAACGGATTGCTCAGCTCATCCAGCACAAAACCGATGATGTTGCTTCTGCCTGTGGAGAGCTGCCGGGCCAGCATGTTTTTCCGATATTGATGTTTCTCTGCGACTGCAAGCACCTTCTGCTTTGTTGCCGGTTTGATTCGGGGATCATCATTCAGCGCCTTTGATACCGTGCTATAGCTCACCCCCGCCAGTTTAGCAATGTCTTTAATGGTTATCAAAATCAATCAACACCTCTCATACGCCTGAAGCCCTATTTCTTATTTCTGTGCAGATTTATAACGATCATATTGTGCCTGTCTGCCCGCAATAACCTGCTCTATATTCATCTTCTTCAACGTCTCAATATAACTGTCAAACTGGTCCAGACTGGCGTCCCCGCTAATAAACTTAAAGTTCATCTCTTCCACATATGTGGTGATGTCAGGCATCGCCATGCTTTCCACACTCGCTTCATCGGGCAGGGCATAGACAAACGGGAACGGTTCGCGCACATACGGCTCCAGTTCTTTATCCATCTTCGCATGCCAAGGGGCTACGACGGAATCAGCAGAATCAGTGGATTGGATGTTCGGCAGATTCACCGGACCAATGCCGAGCTTCTGAATGTATTCATTGTCCTTGCCTTTGTCCGTGAATGTCTTCACGCCATTCTCTTCCGTATACGTGTCATCCTTGATGCCCCACGTATAATACGTCTGTGCTTCCTCACTTACGGCATAGTCCAGGAAACGGAAAGCAAGTTCGGGATTTTTACTATCACGTGTAATGCCAAAGATGCCACTCACTGGTGTACGTCCTACATAGAACTGATCCCCATGCGGTCCTTTCAGTGGTAAAATGCCTTTGATGATAGGCTCTTCCGGATTGTAATCCTTGAACAACGGACTGTAGACCATCGACATATACCAGCTAAAATTAAACGTTGCTCCCGTCACATCCTGAGAGATGCGCGACGTGACCTGATCACTCGTGGTACTCGCATAATCCACCCCAAGCAGACCTTCCTTGTACAGTCCGTTCAGATAGGTCAAGTACTCCTTATAGGTAGGCTCATAATAGCTGAAATGTACTTTGCCCTGATCATCTGCGTAGAACTGGTTGGACAGGTCGAGACCAAATGCCGGGCCAAAGGCCATTGACACAAATTTTGCTTCCATGGACAGCGGAATCTCATCGGCTTTTCCGTTGCCGTTCGGGTCATCTGTCTTGAATTTGCGCAGCATCGCCGTGAATTCATCCAGCGTGGTCGGCTCGCTTAATCCCAGCTTATCAAGCCAGCGCACATTGACCATAAATACCGGCATGTAGTTGCGGGTTAACGTCTGCTGCGGGATATAATACATTTTACCATCTGGCGTTGTTAAACTGGCTTTAACCGAAGGCGACTTTTCATATATTTTTTTGAGATTCACGCCGTATTTCTCTACCAGTTCATTAATCGGAATGAATAGACCGCTGTTAATGTACTTCATCAGCTGATCCTGATCCGGCAGGTACACGATATCGGGCAAGCCGGTACCAGCAGCCAGCCTCGGATTGACGGCATCCGCATAATTCTGCGGCGGAATCAGATCCCAATCCACCGTCACACCGGCGTTGCTCTCAATTTTCTTCACGATGGCTGCGGTGGACAAGTCCACATTGGTCGTCCAAGCGTTGGTGCCGAGAATAGACAGCTTGGCATCCGGTTGATCCGTCACCGGCCCTGCTCCGGTATAATTGAAGGCTGGCTCCGAACTGGACGGGGTGCTCCCCGCATCGGTTCCCGCCCCTGTTCCGCCGCTACATCCCGCCAGGCTGATTGCCAGTATCGCTGCGATTACACTTTTTCTTCCTGCCCCTTTAAATCTCATCCATCATTCCTCCTTGGTATGAACCATTTTGAACTCCCTTGAATGACATGACACTTAAGTAAGTAAAGCTATCCTTTCACGGCTCCGAGGGTGATCCCCTTAACGAAGTACCGTTGGATAAACGGGTAGATCGTAACAATAGGCAGAATGCTGACCACAATGGATACATAACGAACCTGAAGGGAGGAGACCGCCAGCGCACCGGATGTCATCGTACCGCCCATCTTCTGCATCACTTCCGGCGAAGCCATGATCAGCACTCTTCGCAGGAACATCTGTAAGGGCTGCATATCCTGTTTGCCCAGATATAATAGGGCCGTGAAAAAGTTGTTCCAGTGGAATACCGCATAGTACAGCGTGAGCACAGCCAGTGTTGGCTTAATGATCGGAACCGCCAAACGATAAAGCATCGTCATCTCGTTGGCCCCGTCTATACTGGCACTTTCGAAAATTTCATTCGGAATACCTTCGAAAGCTGAGCGGCAGATCATGACGTTAAACGTAATCACCAGCACAGGCAGCACCATAACCCAGCGAGTGTTGTACAGCCCAAGCGAGGTAATCAGCATGTAGACCGGAATGAGTCCACCCGAGAAATACATGGTGAAGGCGATGAAGAAATTCAGCTTGCGACGTAAGAAAAACTGCTGTCTGGATAATGGAAACGCCGCAAGACATGTTGCCACGATGTTCAACAGTGTGCCTACCACGGTGTACCAGAGGGTGTTGTAGAACGAAACCCACAACTCCTTGTATTGCAGTACCATTTGGTAACCTGACAGGGTAAACCCAACGGGCCACAATACAACTTTTTGTTTGTCGATGGCATCCACCGAGCTGAATGAAATACTAATGACGTACAGAAAGGGATACAACGTGACAACAACCGCCAGTATGGTCAGCAGGTAGACACATCCGTAGAACAAACGGTCACTTCTCGATTTTTGCATACAGGTCTCCTTTGGTCCGGGTTATAGTCTTACCAGAGTGACATCTTGGTCAGGCGGCGGGTCATGGAATTGGCAGCAAAAACAAGGATAAAGGTGATGATGGAGTTGAACAGGCCGACCGCTGTGGCGAAGCCGTAATTCTGGCCCTCAATCCCCATCCGGTATACATAGGTGGACAAGACATCAGCCGTTTCGTAGGTGGCTCCGTTGTAGAGCAGATATACTTTCTCGAAACCTACACTCATAATGCCGCCAAGCGACAGAAGCAGAAGAATGACAATGGTTGGTTTGATACTGGGTAGGGTCAGGTGCCATAGCTCCTGGAATTTGTTGACGCCATCAATTTTGCCGGAATCATACATCTCGGGGTCGATCCCCATAATGGCTGCAATGTAGATGATGGAGCTGAAGCCAAAGCTCTGCCAGATGTCGGAACTCGTGAATATGGTGCGGAACCAGCTCGCATCCATCATGAAGTTCACTTTTTCCATGCCAAGACTCGCGATGAGGGTGTTCACAATACCGTCTGTTGGTGACAGGAAGTTAATAATCATGCCAGCTACAACAACAGTGGAGATGAAGTGAGGAAGGTACGTAACCGTCTGGGCAAATCGCTTGAATGTCCGGTTCTTGATCTCCACGATACAGACAGCGAATAAAATCGGAATGGAGAAGCCAAACAGGAGTGGCAGGAAGGCGAGCAGAAATGTGTTACGCAGCAGTCGCCAGAAGTAAATGGAATTCACAAACTGTTCGAACCAGCGCAGTCCCACCCACTCCCCGCTGAGCATTCCCTGCCCCGGCAAGAAATTACGAAATGCCAACAACACGCCAGGCATCGGAAGGTACATGAAGATGAGGTAATACAGAAAGATAGGCGAAAACATCAGTAGCAAATATTTATCCCGTCTGATCAGGCTGAACAGCGTGGACATGCGTTTTTTCAACGTGAAACACTCCCCTTCGCTACATAATTACAACGTTTGAATTTTTGAATAAAAGGAACTATCATTCCACTGACGCATTTGTTATTCATCTCATTCACATTTTGTAACAACCTATATCATTTTGCGTAATAACGAGATAACTAATTTGAAACAGTCCTCCTTACACCGTATTTCTTTCTTTTAAATACTTGCCATAATTATAATTACAACGTTGTAATTTTAATCTAAATGTATACGCTTACATAAACTTTTTCCCATCTTAGCAAAGTCTTCAATGTTTGGCAACAAAAAAAATCAGTGGCATGCTGTAACGTACTAAAATACAGTCTCGCATATGCGAGACTGCCCGTTAAAATCTACACATGATTCCGATATTCCATCGGTGTCATAACATACACTCGCTGAAAGGCTCTGTAAAACTGACTGACGCTGGAAAATCCCAGTTCATAACTGATTGTGGTCACTGAATCCGTTGTATGACGGAGCCTCCTGGACGCTTCTTCTACGCGCAAATTCAGCAGATATTGATACGGTGTTGTTCCCGTAAGAGCCTTGAAAGAACGCATAAAATGATACCGGCTCTGATGTGCGACCATCGCCATCGAATCAATATCCATTGGGCCTGTATAGGCACTGTGAATGTAATCCAGCACTCGTTGGAGATGAGGGTCCATGAATGTACCGGGATTTACAGTCCTTTTTCCATTTTCCTGCCCCGTCAACATACGTCTTAGATACGTCTCGATCGCCATTTCTGTTTCCTGCACTTGCAGAATTTCGGGCACATCATCTAACAAAATGGAATTCCAGCCTCGAAACAGACTGCTGATCTCAGCAGGATCAAATGTCTGGGTAGGTCGAAACTCAGCTCGCCCCCCACTTAACTCCGCACCTTCGAAACTGCCTAATGGCGGTTTACGGAACTTAATCACAATGACAGCCGAATCCGACCCTATCTCAAAATAATGCTCAGTCTGGGGATGAGCAATAATCCCTATCCCTGCTTTTAGCGGGTATGCATGCCGTTCCTGTACCAGATGACATTGACCTCTGACCGGCAGCGTTAGCTGATACCAGTCGTCATGTATATGCGGCTCATTCGCAAAGCCTCCGGTAGCTTTCCATAATTCCAACCCATTTAGCGTCATGTTTAATTCCATCGTTTGCTCACCTGCTGACATTATAGCAAATCGTGCTCACTTTCCAAGCACTTTTCACAAAGACATGATCTGCCCCCATCTTTTATCATAGAAAAAAATAAATCGAGGTGATCTCCCATGGCTCAGGCCACTTTAAGCAAAATGCAAATCAACTCCTCCGCCAATTGGGCACTTGCCGGAGTCAGCTTCGCCCATCTGCTGAATGATGCGATGCAGACAGTGGTTCCGTCTGCTTTCCCGTTATTCCAGCAGACCATGCAGCTAAGTTTCGCCCAGATGGGCTGGATTGCCTTCACCCTGAATATTACCGCATCCGTCCTTCAGCCACTGGTCGGTTATATGTCAGACCGCAAGCCAATGCCGATCCTGCTTCCCGGAGGCATGTTATTCTCCCTGATCGGTGTTCTCGGCTTAGCCTTGTCTTCCGAGTTATGGATGTTGCTTGTTTCGGCAGCATTGATTGGTATAGGCTCATCCATCCTCCATCCCGAATCCTCACGTGTGGCCCATATGGCAGCCGGACGAGGACGCGGAATGGCGCAGTCGATCTTCCAGGTGGGAGGCAACACAGGACAGGCTATTGCTCCATTACTGGTCGCCTTCATCCTGCTGCCACATGGGCAGCGTAGTTTTCTATGGCTGATGGGCTTTGCCCTGATCGGCATCTTCATTCAGTCTTTTGTCAGTCGTTGGTACAGAGACAAGCTTGCCGAGACTCACATTCGTCAGCAACGCCTTCTAAAATCAAGTGGCGCAGGGCCAGCAGCTCGGCCTGTGAGCAGGGGATTCATCGCTTTTACAATGGGAATTCTCATCCTGCTGCTGTTCTCCAAATTCGTTTATATTGCAGGCATGACCGGGTATTACGCCTTCTATTACGCGGATGCACATGGCTTGCCTCTCTCCCAGGCACAGATTTGTCTTTTTGTTCTGCAATTTGCAGGTATGGTCGGGACCTTGCTCGGCGGCCCACTCGCTGACCGCTACGGACGCAAACCGATGATCTGGTTCTCCATTGCAGGCACTGCACCGTTTTCCCTGATGCTACCTTATGCGGGCCCCGTCTTGTCCATGGTATTATGCGGGATGATTGGACTCATCCTGATGTCCGGCTTCAGCGTCATCATTGTTTATGCACAGGAATTGCTTCCTCGTCATATTGGAACGGTATCCGGATTGTTTTTTGGCCTGTCGTTTGGAATGGCTGGGCTTGGCTCAGTTGTGTTAGGTTCCTTAATTGACGTGACCAGCATTTCGTTTGTTATCAAGTTATGTTCGTTTTTGCCACTGCTTGGTGTGTGTGCTGTATTTCTGCGCAAGGACCAACCAAGAACAGCGTGATAACCGTTGAAACCTCTTTCGTTTTGTGACTACAATACATCTAGGACACTCGAGGATAACAGAAGGGAGGAATAACGCATGATTATTGATGTACAGCATGTCACTTGGAAAAGGGGACCCCTTACCCTGCTGAACGATGTGAGCTGGCAGGTGAATGACGGTGAACACTGGGCGTTGCTTGGCCTGAATGGCTCAGGCAAAACAACACTCCTGAACATGATCACCGGATATCTCTGGCCGACCGAAGGCAAGATATCCGTGTTAGGCCATGAATATGGTGATGTGGATCTGAGACAGCTTCGCAAATCCATTGGCTGGGTCAGTTCATCTCTGCAAGAGAAATTGCATGGCACAGACCGCACGCAGTATGTCGTGATCAGCGGCAAACACGCCACCATTGGCCTGTATGACAAGCTGTCAGATGATGATCTGGATCAGGCACAGGAATTGATGCAAACGCTGGGTTGTCAGCACCTGTGGGATCGCGAATATCGTACCTGCTCTGAAGGCGAGAAACAGAAACTTCTCATTGCCCGAGCACTGATGGCCAATCCGCGCGTACTCATTCTGGACGAGCCTTGCAATGGACTGGATCTGTTCTCAAGAGAGCGACTGCTGGATAGCATCCGTGAATTATCACAGCGTCCAGATACCCCGTCACTCATCTATGTCACCCATCATACCGAGGAAATATTGCCTGTCTTTAGTCACAGCCTCCTTCTTCGCCGGGGTGAAATAGTCCATAGCGGATTAACTAACAATCTGATGAACACCGAAGTGCTGAGTAACTTCTTCGAGGCACCTGTGGAAGTTGATCGGCACGGAGAACGTGTCTATGTCAGAGCAGCGGCGGATTCATAATTGCGGGGTTATACACAGCAAACGTAACATAGGTGAAGAAACTTAACAGTAAAAGCCCAATATCTTATCCACATGTGGATAGATTTCGGGCTTTTCACTCCTATATCTAGTGTTATCCACCGTTTTCTGTGTAGAACTTTCTAATTTATGAGTATAACTTTACGGTTTCATCTATTTTCCGCACACCTAGAAACAGAAATAGTGGAATGCGTTGCCTGCGCAGATAGGTCTCCTCGTTTACAAAATAAGCACGTTGTGGTGCTGACTCGCGCAAATGTTCTACACGGAACCCTGCCCGCTGCAATGCCATAAAATACGATTCAATGGAACGATGCATCTTTTTCACAGAACCGCCCATCCACTGCTGCTCCCGATATCCTTCTACAAAATACTGATCAACCACCCAATCCGTTCGAGTCCCGGAGGGTTGCAGTGTGGACGTGATCACAGGATGTTCTACAGAGAATACAAATGTCCCGTTCTCTTTCAAAGTATTGTATATGTTGCGGAACAGGCTCTCCACATCTTCAATATAGTGAACAGCCAGTCTTGATATAACCAGATCGTACGCTCCGGCCGGGTAGGTCCAGTCTTCCATGAACGCTTGCTCAATCCGGGCATTTAATCCTTTTACCGATTCGTTAGCTGCCTGAATCATATTCACAGAACCTTCAATTCCCGTATACGTCGCACCTTCGCGCTCCCGACTCAGCAATTCTGCGGCGAACCTTGCATCTCCACAACCAAGGTCCAGTATGTTCTTGCCGGCAACATCTCCAATCAACTCCAGCATCACCGGCTTCTCCAATGTATCATTGACATTCTCCTGCCACTTGCGACGTTCCATATACTTCTCAAAGTTCGCCTCATCATCGTAAAAGTCCGATCCTCTGTCCTTCATTCCGTGACCCTCCATTTCGGATAAGCATACTTCCTATTTACAGCCTGTAAGAGTATACAGAATATGGATGTGTCTGGCTATAACAAAAAGGCTGTTGTCTGGAGTTATCCAGCAAACAGCCTTTCTGCCTTACACTTCTACAATTTTAGTCGCTTAGCCAAAACGTTCTGTTTTGTACCATTTGCTTTCGCGTTTCCGAATCTTGTCCATAATCAAGGAGTAGAAAGCCTTGATCGAGATCAGGATGAACAGCTGTGCATACGTGAAATAGGATACGCAGGCATAGATGAAATTACGGGTATTGCTCTGTCCAATATCTGCGGCAAGTGCCAAATTGATCTGTAACACGTAAATAAAGTACATGAGTGCCCAACCAATGACCAGGAACACATATGCATCGCCGGCAAACTGGAACGGTGAACTTACCTCTGGTTTAAATATGGCAATGACCTGATAGACCAGATTCACGAGAAATATAATATCCGATACAATGATCGCAAGCATAAACCAGAAATAACTGACGGCATAATAGATGACTAGCAACTTATTACGCCAACTGGAACGGTTAAACAGGTTATGGATATTATCCAGTACCACTTGGTAGTTCCCCTTGGCCCAGCGTTCGCGCTGCTTCATGTACACACTAAGCTGTTCCGGCTCCTGCTGATAAGCTTCCGCTTGCGGCGCAAGTGCCACAAACTGTCCGCGATTCAAAATCTCAAATGATAACGCCGTATCTTCTGTAATAGCTGTCACATCCCAGCCGCCAATCTCCCGGATCAACTCGGTTTTGATAATGTAATTCGTCCCCGGGATGGAACCAAGCTGGAACAATTCCCACAGACCCGTGTGATACACACGTTGCGAAGTAATGATCTCCAGATTGATGCATTTGGAGAGGAAATTCTGACCTCTGTTGCGTGCTTTGTTTCTGCCAAAAACCACGCCATATTGTTCAGGATTCTCAAGCGATTTTTGGGTCAAAAACATTAATGCATTCCGTTCAGGTGCGGCATCTGCATCGAAGATACAGATCCAATCACCTGTGGCTATGTCCAGTCCGTCATTTAATGCCCCGGACTTGCCACCTGTTCCTTTACGCTCCATTACTGTTACATTGCGATGCATATAACTGGTCTGACTGAGGAATGATCTCAGCTTCTCTGCGGTATCATCTGTACAGTTATCCGCGATCACGATGACCTGAACTTTATCCTCCGGATAATTCAGGCGCAGGATGTGCTCTACTGTCGCAACAATGACCAGACCCTCGTTATGCGCAGGTACCATGACCGTGACTGTTGGATAATGATCCATATCTTCAGGGATCTGAATCCCTTTTTTGTCCTGTTTATTAATAAAACGAATCGCACCTGCCATAATAACAATCGACTCGAATACGGCAATCCAGATACTAAATATAGATAATATTAATATAAAATCAGCCACTTACTTTCCTCCGATCATACTTGCGAATAACTTTCGACCGAAAGCGAAGGGTTGCAATTGTTAACCAAATCGTGAATACCGCAAATAAAGAACTGACGGCGATACAGATCGGGATGAACCAGGACATATAGTCCACAGCGCCTCTCTCCTTCCCGTTATATAAGTTCAACTAAAGATTATTTACACTGACACTCCGAGGACAGAACAACCTTCCGATCGCTGTTATCCCCAGATTTTTTTGATTCCCTTCTTCATAAGGGAAAATCCAGGGATAAAGGCGAACGCTACGCTTCTTCAGATTATTTCTGTCCCCTCCGTTATCGTGTAAATGATTAGTTGAACTATATAACTTATATATACTCACCGATGAGATCGGTCTCTGTGTTTCGTTCAAGGGCGGCAATAACCGCGTCAATGTCCTCGTACTTGCTGAATTGCTCCTTTTGGAATACCAGAGCACCAGAGCGTATCACCGTTTGCAGCTCATTTCCCTTTTTATCAATAATATGAAGATCCATTATGGCTTTTTTGATCCGCTGTGTAAGAAGTGGAAGATATTCCACATTCACCATCGGACATATGATGACAAATCGCCCACGATCCACGAAAAATTTATAGTCCTCATACCGAATCTGCTTCTGAATCATACCCGAGATTTCAAGCAGGAACTGTGCATACCGGACAGAACCGAGGGATTCCATCACCAGTGGCAAAAATTCAATCTTGAACATGGCAATGCTGAATCCATACTTTTCGGAGTACCGACGAGCAAGGTTACTATGTTTGATTAACGTATCTGCCAGCGCTCCCTTATTACCAAGCGTGGTATCCAGATCGATTTCCGGGTTACGGTCCTGCATATCCTGGAGACGTTCCACTACACGCGCACTGCGCAGCAGACTTGCCTTGATGAACGCAGCCACGGCAACGTTGGCAGGGATGAGCAACCACCAGGAGAACACAAGCACATTTGCATCAGCATAAGTAACAAGCCACACAAAATAAGAAACCAGATATACAAACCCCGTCACGACGGATACACCAACAGGCAGAAAAAGACCAAAAACCAAGGCACTCAGCGACACGATACTAAAAATCAAATCCCCTGTAGTGTAGCTCTGATCCATGTACACTTTAAGATAAATCATCAGTTGCTGCATGAGGGCTAGTCCAATTAAAAGGGCATATCCCCACGCAATACGGCGGGTAGGTGCTTTATTCCTCATAGTTCCTTCTCTCCGTTGAATTTATAGAACTCTTGTTCAACCTCACTTCTTTTATATCGCAACAATTTATGACATGTTTAGACAAAACTATGCTAACACATTGAAGAATTCATTAAATGACAAAATCATTACTTTTTCATATTTTTCTGTAAATTAACTTCTCCCAATAAAGGAAAAAGATTATCAAACAGATGTGTGTTACCGTCAAATACATATCCACCTGGATAACGAGAGTCCTGACCACGCAACGTAGTCATATGGTTATACAACTGTTTGGCCCATTTTGGATCACCTGAACGAACAGCGAGTAAAATGGCAAGGCCATATACCGAGGAAGATTCATAAGAGACGGCAGGTGTGCGTGATTCTCGCTTATACTGTCCGGGCAGCTGATGCCGGGTGTTGAACTCTTTTTTCAAAAAAGAAATGAGCTTGTCCGGTTTGCGGTCGGTCACGGTTAGATGATTCGCCACGATCAACTGGTCGATCAGATTCACCGTATCATCATACGTAAATTTTTTACGGACTACATCGAAGGTCTTCGGATAGAACAATCCATCGTCAGGCATCTTCTTCAGCAAAGCTTCGTACTTGGCATAGGTTCCCCGTTCCACCATCTGATGTTTTTCCATCAATTGAAGAGACGGGAGATCAACATAAACCAGGCTTAATGTATCTGTGGAGTGACCACTCGCAAAATCGTGAAAATCAACATAATATCCTTTATTCTGAACCGATTGCGAAAGTGTACGGGATATTTCCGAAGCCGTTTCCAGCTTGGCTTCTCTTCCTTGTTTCCATTGATCTGCTGCCTTTAATAAAGCACCAACAATTCGAAAATCATCGCCAAGCGCGTTGGTAGTCACTTGAGATTCACCTTTGGCATCCAGCTTCCAGGCAATATATTTTTGCGGCATGAGGAAATAGGTGGTCAGCAGTTCATAGCTTTCCTCGAATAACGCCTGATCATTCTTGGCTACAGCATATTGCATCCAAAGACCAAGTGATTCAGATAAAGCCTCTCTGCCTGCTACGATGTCCGCTCTCTCTGAGGTAGCATCTTGCAAATAGGTCGCAATTGTACCATTAGGATTAGTCATATGATCTTGAACAAAGGATACCGTAGGGGATGATTCATTCATCACAAACCGCTCCTTCACAAAAATAATTAACGCTGCCGTGATACTGACTGCCAATATGATCCACCACGTTAGCCTTTTTCGGTTTACCCGTTTCATGACTCCCTCCTGTACTGATGCTTCCCTGGCATAATGATTCTTCTCCTTTGGATAATTTCGGCTAGAGTCTGGGATGCAGGGGTCAAGAATCGTTCCTCTGTTCATTCCGAAATATCCATGTAGGGTCGCCGTCCACCCTTTTTGACAAATTTCCAGTCCACCTCGATATTATGTCGCATTCGACGTAGAAGCATGACTGCGGTCTCGATCTCTTCCTCCGTCAGACCATCCAGAGTCACCTGATCCGAATGCACGCCCTCTTTACGAATGAATTCCCATGCTTCAAGCCCAGCTTTGGTGGGATACAACACCTTATTCTTCTTATTACCCATTGCTGGCTGTTTAATAATGAATCCATCGGATTCGAGTTTGCTAATAGCTCTGGCCGCCGTCGTGCGATCCACTTTGATCAGTTCAGCAAGCTGATTCGGAATAATGCCCGGATTCTCACAGATTCGATACAGATATAGATATTGTCCACGGGACAGGTTCAGATGCTGAAACTCGACATTACTGATTGAATCCAGACAGCGGGCAATCATACCAATTTCACGCAGCACTTCTTTTTTCTCAGTCAACACACACTCACGCCCCTATAAAATTGTTGCATTCGCAACATAATTGATGGTATAACTACAGTTGAATTGGCTTCAATTTTAAACATATAGCTCAAACCGTATACATGGAACGAAAATCGTTCCATATTCCTGTTATGTACCAGTTTATCACGTCAGGATAACATTACGATCACCTAAAGGAGAAACATTCATGAATACAACGATTGTTGAAGTTAATAATCAGGAACTGCTTGATGCGTGCTTCGCCATTCGTACTGCTATTTTCGTCGAAGAACAAGGCGTACCCGCAGCGGACGAATTCGATGCTTATGATACATTAGACGCGGAGGCACGCCACATTCTGCTCTACGTAGACGGTGTACCTGCTGCTTCCTCCAGACTGCGCATTGTGGAACAGGTCGCCAAATTGGAACGGATCTGTGTCATGCTTGATTACCGCAAACACGGCCTGGGCCGTGTGCTGATCGACAAACTGGAGCAGATGGCTGTTGCTGATGGTCTTGAGAAAGCCAAGCTGCACGCACAGGTACAAGCTTCCGGGTTCTACGAACGTCTCGGATATGCACCCGCGTCGGAAGTATTTATGGAAGACGGCATTCCCCATCTGCTGATGACCAAAAAACTGAAATAATGAAACTCCAAAAAACGCCTCCGTTATCACTTCTCAGTGATTACAGAGGCGTTTTGCATTCAGGCAACACATTCGCGAACTCAACAACGGTAGGTGGCACGTACAAAGTACAGGCACTAATTATACAACCAAGTATCCTAACTTACTTGCCAGCTCCGCGTTGTATCTTATCCCAGTGCCAGACGGCCTGGTTCGGATTCGGCAGCTTTGTTCTTCATTTGTTTACTACGCAACTGTCCGCAGGCAGCATCGATATCCGTACCATGTTCCATACGTACAGTGGAGTTGATGTTGTTCTTTTTGAGCGTATCATAGAAGCCCAGAATCGACTCTTCTGTACTCCGTTGATACTGACTGTGCTCATCCACCGGGTTGTATGGAATCAGATTCACACTGACCATACTTCTGCGACTGGACAACAGTTCAGCGAGCTCCGCGGCATGCTCACGTTGATCGTTAACATCACGTAGCAAGATGTACTCAAACATGATGCGTTTGTTCGTTTTAGCCAGATAATAATCCACCGCATCCATCAATTGCTCAATCGGGAAAGCCCGGTTGATCTTCATGATGTGTGTACGCAGTTCATTATTCGGTGCATGCAGAGAGATCGCCAGGTTAACCTGCAGACTACTGTCTGCAAATTCCTTGATCTTGTCCGGAAGGCCGCTCGTGGACACAGTAATCCGTTTGGCGGCAAGTGCCAGTCCTTTGCGATCCTTGATGACTTCGATGAAATCACTCATGTGTTGGAAGTTGTCAAATGGTTCGCCAATCCCCATGACAACCACGTTGGTTACCCGCTCGTCTTGACCCGCTGCATCCAGATGTCGCTGCACATGCATAATCTGTTCCACAATCTCTCCAGCGGTCAGGTCACGGCTCTTCTTGATCAGACCACTCGCACAGAAGCTACAGCCAATGTTACAGCCCACTTGTGTGGTCACACAGACAGTGAGTCCGTATTTTTGCCGCATCAATACCGTCTCAATCAGGTTGCCGTCCTGCATCCGAAGCAGAAACTTCACGGTACCATCTGCCGATTCCTGCTTCACATGTTCGCTAAGAGAGTTCATTGTGAAGTGCTCGGAAAGAACGTCCAGACATTCCTGACGGACATCGGTCATCGCAGGAAAATCGTGTACACGCTCTTGATATAACCATTCCCAGATCCGGGATGCACGGGATTTTTTCTGCCCATGCTCCGGCAGCCAGGAACGTAATTGCTCTAATGTTAATCCATATATGGATGACTTGTTCATTGTATAATCCTCTTTTCGCAAAAAAGCATATGGCTTATCGGTCCTACCCAAAAAACCTCTACTCCGTATTGTCCCAAAATTGACGAGGGAAAACAAGGGCTTTTGCATTTCTTCCAAGAGGTTTTATCCATGGTAAATCTGCACAACATACCATATTTCACCCTATCGGGCCTTCACCATTAGAAGTGAATGATACCGGATGTGTGCAGTAGAACCAGCAGAACCAGGATCGGAGCCACGTAACGCAGCATGAACAGCCATACCCGGAACCATCCGGAACGCAGGCCGGAAGCTTCAGCAGCCGTTTTCCAGAAGTATCCGGCAAAAATCGTTACAAGCAGTCCACCTACAGGCAGCAGGATGTTGGATGCTACAAAGTCCATCCAGTCGAACACACTCTTCGATCCAATCGTCCATTCAGGCAGCAAGCCGAGCGACAATACCGAAGGAAGTCCCACGATGAAGACCGCTAGAGAGATAACCCACACCGAACGACTGCGGCTCCAGGACAAACGTTCCATGAAATATTTCACCGGAACTTCCAGCAAAGATACTGCTGACGTTAATGCCGCAATAGCCAGCAGGATGAAGAACAGTCCACCAAACAAGAAACCAAGTGGCATCGCCGAGAAGGCCGCCGGAAGTGCCACAAAGATCAGTGAAGGTCCTTGGTCCGGTGCAATACCAAACGAGAATGTTGTTGGGAAGATGATCAGACCCGCAATGAACGCATAGATCAGGTCACCCGCGCCGACGGCAACGGTTGCCGCACCGAGGGATTGATTTTTATCCACATACGAACCGTAGGTTACAAGAATACCCATCCCAAGTGACAGGGAGAAGAAGGCATGCCCAAGCGCCACCAGTGCAGATTCCGTTGTAAGCTGCGAGAAGTCCGGATTCAGGAAGAAGGATACCCCAGCTCCTGCACCCGGCAATGTAACTGCACGAATCATCAGGATAATAAGCAGTACAAGCATAGCTGGAATCAGAACTTTGTTGAATTTCTCGATTCCGTTGGATACCCCTTTGGCTACAATCCAGCCTGTAATTAAGACCGCGACCAGTTGCCACACAATCGGCATATAACCGCCTATGAAGGAATCGAACTGTCCGGCATAATCCGGATTGTTAAACAGTGTTCCACTGAATGACGTAATTGCATATTGGAGGGTCCACCCTGCAATAATGACATAAAACGAGAGGATGATAAAAGGCGTCAGTACTTGCAGCAAACCGGCTGCGAGCCAACCTTTATGTCCACCTGCTTTGATAAAAGCCGTAGCTGCACTACCTCTGCCACTGCGACCAATCGCAAGTTCAGCCAGGAGCACTGGCAGACCAATCAGCAGCAAACAAACGATGAAGAGCAGGAAAAACGCAGCCCCTCCGTTCTCACCCGTAATGTACGGGAATTTCCACATGTTGCCCAGACCAACCGAACTACCAATGGCCGCCAGGATAAATCCAGCTTGGGAGAAACGTTCTCCTTTGCCAGCGTTGTCTTGATCTAGATTAGGCTTACTAAAATTCATCGTATCTACTCCATCACTTTAAAGTTTTCCCGTAATTATATACTACTCAACTTGTCAGGTCATTCGAAATTCGAAATTTGTCGAAATGTTATTTTTTTACATATAAAACACACGGAAATCTTCATCTCATAAGTTCCTTAAACACAGTATGTGATAAAGTCCGTTAGTCCAACCGTATGAAGTTTCAACAAATCCGTATTCCCAACTGTTCAAAGCCCAATAGAATCAAAAAGAGGTGTCCCCTCAGCCATTTGGATGACTGCGGACCACCTCTCTTTTTGAATTACACTTTAATTTGAAGTAACTCGTACTTGATAACGCCCATCGGAGCATTGACATGAATGACGCTGCCCACTTCTTTGCCCATTATCTCCTTGCCCAGCGGGCTCTCGTACGAAATTTTATTATCCGCAACATCGGCTTCGGCAGGACCAACCACTTTATATTCAATCTTCTCGGCGAACTCAATGTCATTAAGCAACACCGTGGATCCAATGCTCACTTTGTTGGAGTCTATATTGTCTGAAGAGATGACTCTTGCTTTTGTCAGCATCTTCTCCAGAATCAAAATTCGGGTCTCCATAAAGGCCTGATCATCTTTGGCTGAATGATACTCACTATTTTCCTTCAGGTCACCGTAACTGATCGCAAGTTTCAGACGAGCTGCCAATTCCTTACGCTTCACCGTCTTCAAATCCTTCAGTTCGTCCTCCAGCTTTTCCAAGCCTTCCTGTGTCAAAATCACTTCATCATTAGCCATTTTTCCATCTCCTAATCCTGCTATCTATCTATATTCTAACCTATATCCACTCCAAAGGGTTAGCATACCCCGGAAAAAGAAATAGCTCATCCATATATTGTATTTCAATGAAATCAGAACCATGCCCATCTCTTGAGATGAATTTCAAGGCTTTGTTCAATAATTGTACCGTTACAATCTGCACAACTGATGATGTCGTTTTCATCCGTTCGCTTTTACAATGAACACAGGGCAGCAGAAGTTTATAACCATCGCCTGCAGCCCACTATATGACGTGAGGTGATCTGAATAATGATTGAACTATTGAATACAGCTGAAATACAGGCCTATCTGAAACGGATCGGCATAGATGATATAAAGGAACCTACACTGGAATTCTTATTTGAACTCCAGCGAGCACATGTGCAATATTTATCCTGGCAAACGCTCGATATTTTTGCAGGTCTTCCTGCGGAAATCAGTCTTCAAGATTCAATTCAGCTTATATTACAGGGACGTAGCGGCTACTGCTTTCATCTAAATGGTGCATTTAGTGTTCTTCTCCGCTCGCTGGGTTATACGGTTGATTGGCATCGCGGGGGAGTACAGCCTCATGGGGAACAACCCCGTGTGAACTCATTCCATCTCGGTCTATCTGTGCTTCTGCCAGATGCTGACCCGACAGTTGAACGCTGGATTGTAGATGTAGGTCTCGGCGGAATGCCCTTTGAACCTCTGCCACTTCGTTATGGAACCTATGGTTCAGCTCCGTTCACGTACCAATTGATGCCATCATCTGTTGTGGCTGGGGGATGGCGGCTTGAGTACGAGCCTAATGGGCCAAGTGAAGGTGTGGACTATGCTCCTGAAGCAATTACCAGCCTGGAAGAGTTCATTCCCAAACATGAATTCTACAGTCGGGCAGTCGAATCACCTTGGCATAACGTATTTTTGCTTCGTCAGCGGAATGAGATCCGCAGTCATGAACTACGTGGATGTATGCTTCGAACACATGATATGGAAGGAACCCTTAAAAAGGAGATCCGGAATTATACCGAGTGGCGTAACGTATTAACTGAAATATTCTATGAACCCTTGGTGAATTACAGCGAACTGGAATGCCAAGATATGTGGGAGCGAATACAGGCTGCGCATACAGAATGGAAACGAGTACAGGAAGCATGAAGAGGAAGATGCAAAACCTGAGGCCTTAACATGAAAAGCGAGACAATCGGCTTGCTTGTTAGGGGCATCCGTATAGTGATGATTTGGGAGGAAGAGTTGAGGGGACGTTCCATATAAAGGAAAGTTACTGAACTGCGCCGAATACGTATTCAGGTGATTAATGATGATAACTATTCGTGTACTCCAAGTTCCAGAAGTATTGCCCGAGGCGTACTGGAACCAATTGCTATCGCAAGTTTCTGCGGAGCGACGTGCTCAGGCTTCGCGTTTTGTGCGTCAGGCTGACGCGTATCGCTCCGTGCTGGGAGAGATATTGACTCGTGTGACTTTGAGCAAGTTAACTGGACTGAGACCTGCTGAGCTTTCTTTTACCCGTAATTCCTACGGCAAACCTTCGCTCAGTCACCATTCGGATGTACAATTCAACGTCTCCCATTCTGGTGATTGGATTGCTCTGATCTCCGGCAGTACAGATGAACTAGGCGTGGATGTGGAAAAGATAGCTCCAATTGACATGCAGATTGCAGAGCGTTTCTTCTCTCCTAAGGAAAGCCAGTTCTTGGCTGCCGAGCCTGACGATCGTCGGCTGGAAACCTTCTACCGTCTATGGACGCTGAAGGAAAGTTATATCAAGGCAGTCGGTATGGGCTTGTCCATGCCACTGGATTCCTTCGCCATCCTTCCCAATGAGCGGGAAGATTGGCATTGCAAACAGGCCGGGACATATCTCTTTCTCAGTCAGCGACTGGATGATGGACATATGCTGGCAGCCTGTTCGGCTGGGGGAGAGCTGCCGAGCAAGCCGGAAATCATAACCTTAGAGGATCTGTATCCGGATTTAGTATAGAGTGGTGCTGGGCCTCAACGAGTTGGAATCAGTTGAGTTTTGTAAGAGGCCGCCATTAAGATAATCCTGCTAATGTTAATCAAAAAAGCTAACGACGTGAGTATCACGCGTTAGCTTTTTTGGCTTTATATTCACACTCCGTTTACGTCTCTGACGTATGGATAGGACTAGTCCCGACTCCGCAATTTGCCAAGCAGGCGGATGATCTCAATGTACAACCATACCAGCGTCACCATCAATCCAAATGCACCGTACCACTCCATATACTTGGGCGCACCACGTTCAGCACCACCCTCGATGAAGTCGAAATCAAGGACCAGATTGAGGGCAGCCACAATGACGATAACGACCGAAATACCGATGCCGATCAAGCTGTTATCATGCAGATAAGGAATTGAAATGCCGAAGAAACCCAGTACAAAGCTCAACAGATACATGATCATGATACCACCAGTTGCAGCAACAACGCCCAACTTGAAGTTCTCCGTAGCTTTGATCAATCTGGTTTTGTATGCCACCAGCAGAGCGATGAATACAGCCATGGTCAACAGAGCCGCCTGCAAGGTAATTCCGTTATACAGGGACTCATAGGTTGCAGAGAGTGCCCCAAGGAAAAGGCCTTCTGCCACGGCATAGATAGGTACTAGATACGGTGCCGCTACTGGTTTGAAGGAAATGACAAGCGCCAGAATGAAACCAACGATTAATCCACCATAAGCGAGCGGCATCACTTGTTGTCCGTTAAAGAACATCATCCATGTTGCAAACGCACTGCCCAGCAGGATCACAAGCGTAATAAACGCTTTATTCACCGTGCCGTTGATCGTCATGTAATTCTGATACCGATCTTCTCCATATCCTCTGTTTTCAAACGTGCTGTCTTTAAGTGTAGGGTTACCGCTACGACCGATCAACACAATCACCTCTTCATATGTATTTGATATATCTGTGATACTAAGTTTGGGCGTACTACGTTTCAAAATCTACAAGCTACTCCCTCGAAAAGATCGGGATGGCACCAGAAGGAATCGGATGCAATCCTTCGATTACATCCTTACCCACTGGCGCACCACTTAGGACATATGTCCCAGACATTGCATGTTCATGTGCTTTTTAAGCGTCTTATTTGTACAAAACTTTATCTACATTGTATTTCGCACGCATCGTGTTGATGATATACGTCTCGTAAATTTCACGATCTACCGGATCTTCAACCAGGCATACTTCAATCTTCGTTACTTCTTCGCGGTGATTCTTAATTGGTGATACTGTATCTTCAAAATGCTTTTTGATACGTGGTCTTAATTTTCGTGCTTTCCCGACAAATAACAATTCTCCAGCGGCATTGTAAAACATGAAAATCCCGCCTAGTTCCCGGGTAATCAGGTGAAAATCAGTAAATCCATAAATGTGGCTAAGCTGTGGATCAGCCTGCTTTGTGATGGTTACATCCGGTGTTGGCACGGTAATATTAATCAATAGGCTCACTTCCTCATTATCTATAGGTTTACATCCTATCACATATTATAAAGGGACACCATTTCAATCTATATGAAGTACAATTCACGCAATTTTCGCTATTACGACAAATATTTCAAAAAAAAGGTTAACTTCCCTGATTCAAAGTGGTACTATAGGGGTATGAGGAAGAAATTGGGCACTGAGACATACGTCTTTATATCTACCTCCGTCTATTGTACCCTATGATTGAAACTCTTTTTCATGCTGAATTCTGTTACGTGATCACGACAAGAGTACAGTTAGCAAGAACCCTAGCTTATAGATTGTAGATTCATCATCTAATCGACCCTTGCAGCAAGCAAACCTAGAAAGACCTAGATTCATGATTCACTGTAGATTATAAGTATCACCTAGAAAGCCTGCAATTATAGTCGTACTGAAGTTAATAGACACACGTAGAAGGTCAGATAGCTATCGATCCTAGAGAGACTAGTCATGCTATACAACTGTAGAAATTATAGCAGCAGTACTATAGAAAATGGATCAAGTTTCACCACCAGGCCCCGGCATACTGCTAGGGCTTTTTTGCGTTTGTGCGAACAACCAACCACACGCTCAGGGAAACAGAGGTATCGTGGTTCTTTCTGCGGGGTTTATAATATGGCAAGATACCAGTAGAGGGAGTGATGGGATGTATTCCGATCTGCAACTGACGGAGGACCGCCCTGTATATATACAAGTCAAAGATTATATGAAGCGTTTGATGCTCAAAGGCGGCCTGCAAGCCAAACAAAAGCTGCCCTCGACCCGTGAACTCAGTACACTCATGAAGGTTAGTCGCAGCACGGTCCTGCTCGCTTATGCCGAGCTTGAAGATGAAGGTCTGATCTATGCAGTCAAAGGCAAGGGCAATTACGTCAGTGCCTCCATCGAAACACCTGAGGCAGCAGCGAACTGGGAACTGGACTGGACGACAGAGGTAAGCGAGTATGCAATTCAGGCAGAGCAGTACGATCTGATGAAGCACGGCTCCGGAGCAGAGCGAGGTGAGATATCGTTTACCAGCATAGCGCCGGATGAAAAGCTGTTTGATCTGCACAACGTGAAGCGGGCTTTTCTGGATCGCATGTCACTTGAAGGCGAAGTACTGCTGAATTACGGATATGCGCAAGGATACAGACCGCTGATGAACTATTTACTACGTTATATGGAGAACAAAGGTGTTGACCTCCGTGGCAAGGACATTCTGATCACCAACGGATTCACTGAAGGTTTCGATCTGGTGCTTGGAGTGTTGCGCAAAAAAAGCGGAAAAGCGCTATGCGAGAATCCAACGCATCACACGGCGATTAAAAATCTAAAATTGCACCAGTTTCAACTGACCGGTGTGAACATGGAGCCGGATGGCCTGGACTTGAAGCAACTGGAACATGAACTTGAGGCAAGTCCATATGATCTGGCATATCTCGTGCCATCCTATCACAATCCAACCGGGATTGTGACGTCCCCTGCGAAACGGGTAGAGATCATCCGGTTGATGAACAAGTATCAGGTACCGATTATTGAAGACGGTTTTAACGAAGAATTGCGATATTCCGGTTCGCATGTCTCTCCCCTGATCGCCAGCATGGGCAAAGGCAATGGACTGGTGTATCTGGGCAGCTTCTCCAAAGTCCTGTTCCCAGGTCTGCGGGTGGGTTGGATTATTGCGGATGCGGCGCTGATTGATTATCTGGAGAGTATGAAACGGGCACGCAGCATCCATACCTCCACGCTGGACCAATCGTTATTGTATCAATATCTGAGCAACGGTAATTTCGAGAAATATTTGAAGCGAGCTCGCACCGAATATAAGCGAAAATATGAATTGGTTGTGCGTTGCCTGAAACAGTATCTGCCAATGTGCCGAATTTCCGGTGCGGGTGGTCTGCATCTGTTCGTGCAGTTCCCGTCCGAATACAGAACCCGTGAACTGCTGGAAGCCTGTAAAGTGAAAGGTGTAACGTTCACACCAGGGGATACCTTTTATCTGGAACCCGGTCAGGGTGTAAACACGATGCGTCTGGGTTTCTCCAGAGTCAGCGATGAGAATATACGTAAAGGCATTCGCATCATTGGCGAGACAGCAGCTCAAATGAGATAAGGAGGATTTCACATGAAAGTTGGCGTGATTATGGGCGGTACATCTTCAGAGCGGGATATTTCCCTGCTCACCGGACAGGAGATGATTGCAAACCTGAATAAAGACAAATACGAGGTTGTACCCATCGAGCTGAATACCAAGCGCGATCTAATCGACAAGTCAGCGGGGATCGATGTGGCACTGCTTGCCCTGCATGGCAAATACGGCGAAGACGGTACGGTCCAAGGCACATTAGAATCTCTGGGTATTCCCTACACAGGCTGTGGTGTGCTGGCAAGTAGTGTATGTATGGATAAAGACATGTCCAAACAGCTCATGCAGCATGCAGGTGTACTTACTGGAGAATGGCTGCGAGTGAGCCATATGGAGGAACTGTCCTCTATTGCTGTTCAACAATTAACGTACCCCGTGGTGGTCAAACCCAATTCAGGCGGTTCCAGCATCGGTACCCAAGTGGTGAAGGAAGCTTCCGCCCTGCCAACTGCTGTAGAGGCTGCCCTCGCCTGGGATGATACGGTCATGATTGAACAGTATATCGAAGGTGAGGAGATTACCTGTGCCATTCTGGATGGTAAGATGCTGCCGGTGATCTCCATTCGTTCGAACGCGGAGTTTTTCGATTATTCTTCCAAATATGATGACCACGGGGCCGATGAGCAGGTTGTGCAATTGCCTTTGGACCTTCACCATCGCGTCGAAGCCGCGGCCTTGGCCTGTTATCAGGTGCTCAAATGCAGCGTCTACGCTCGCGTGGATATGATGATTCGGGAAGGCATGCCGTATGTGCTTGAAGTGAACACGCTGCCGGGTCTTACCCGTAACAGTCTGCTGCCCAAAAGTGCAGCCGCTGCAGGCATTTCTTTTGCAGAGCTACTGGATACCATTATTGAACTTTCATTGAAGGAAAGACCCAAGGAGGTTACAACATTATGAGCCTGGATGTGACGATTAGACATAGCTCCACTACCGATCTGCAAGATATGGTCATTCTGATGGACCAACTTGGTTATCCCACCACGTACGCCGAGATGGAAGAGCGCTATACCCATATCTCTGCGGACGCAAACTTTACTACACTCGTTGCTGAAGCACGAGGCCGCGTAGTTGGACTGATCGGATTACAGACTTCTTATATGTATGAAAAAAACGGAAGACACTGCCGCATCTTGGCATTGGTTGTACACGACCAGTTCAGGGGCTCAGGCATCGGCCGTCAGCTCATTCTTGAAGCTGAGCAATGGGCAGCCACGCATAACGTGGATTCCCTGTCTCTGAACAGTGGCAATCGCCCAGAACGTGAAGCTGCACATGAATTCTATCGTCAGATGGGCTTTACAGCCGGGAGTACCGGGTTTAGCAAAAAGCCGCAGATTCTACAGCACACTTAACCTGCCGGATACGGGATACGCCCCCTTGAATATCAAACCAAAAAAAGAACGCCCCAATCCGCACATTGGCGAAAAAGGGCGTTCTTCGGTATATATCTATGTCGCATCGATGTGCTGTTGATGATTATGGGATCAATATTTGGCTGACTGTGCACCATCAATTGGAATAATAGCTCCATTGATAAACGGTGCTTCGCCGGACAGCAGGAAGGCAACGAGACGCCCTACTTCCTTCGGTTCACCCAAGCGCTTCGCCGGGTTGTCCTTCACGAACTCTTTGGATGCTGACTCCCAGTCATTCGGATTGATCTGTTTGAACGAACCGATGACCATATCTGTCAGAATGGCTCCGGGTGCAATTGCATTAACGCTGATCCCGTGCTCGGCGTATTCAATCGCTGCGTCTTTGGTCATGCCGGCTACGGCATGTTTGCTCGCTCCGTAGGCAACCAGGTTTGGCACGGCGCGAATCCCTCCAACAGAGGACGCGTTCACGATGTAGCCTTCGCCCTGTTTTTTCATCACAGGTAGAACGTGCTTCAACCCGAAAAATACACCCTTCAGATTGATGTCGATAACTTTATTGAACATCTCCGTCTCGTAGTTCTCGATCAGGTTTTGCTTGCCTTCAATGCCTGCATTGTTGAAAAATGCATCGATACGCCCAAATTCATTGACCGTATCACTAACATACTTTTTTACAGCTTCTTCATCCGATACGTCACCTTCGATTAACAGAAACTCGGCATGCTGTACCTCTTCCGAGATCACACGCTTGGTCTCTTCCAGCGCCTTCATGTTCACATCCACTAGGGCAAGCTTCGCCCCTTCACGTGCAACTTCCACAGCAGCTGATCGTCCAAGACCGGAGCCACCGCCTGTAATCAGTACCACTTTACCCGCAAATCGTTCAGTCATAATCCATAGACCTCCCTTTGCTGTTTTTGACATCCTCCATACGTAAATACCCATTTCTTCATTTGCTCTAATCTAACGGGGAACAGTTACAGCCATCTCTCAACCGGATTAGTATGCTTCCGTACTGGCCCTGCCATTCCTCTGACCTGGAACGACATGACAAAGAGGAGCACCTCTATTAGAGGCACTCCCCATGCATTTCATTATTTTAAGTCATAAGAAATTAAGGACGGTCAATGTAGATCCAGCCTGTTTCTTGTTCCTTATCTACAGTAGCTCCAAGGGATTCAGCCACAAAGCGCAGCGGCACATACGTCTTGCCGTCCTTGCCTACATAAGCGGATTCCACCATAGTCACTTCTTTACCAGCAACGGTTGCCTTCTTGGAACCTACGGTCAGGACAATCTCATCACCAGTGATGTCGTCAATGACAACGATTTGGTTCGAGCCTTTGGTCCATTTCACTTCAGCATCCAGTTCTTCAGACACGTAGCGAAGTGGAACAAATGTTGTATTCTTAACGGTGATCGCCCCAGCGTACTCATCATCCGGGAAGAGCACTACGCTTTTACTCGTGATTCCAGCTTCATCTTTCAGCAATTGGTATGCCAGTGAATTGGAATCAAAATTGCGCAGCATCTGTCCAGGCGTAATATCATCCTTCATCAGATCCATAACGCCACCGGATACATCCACTTCATCAACTGCAACTGCGCCACCGATATTCCACTGTTCACTGTCTCCACTTACGGTTACGGAGTTCACTGGCAGATCTTCGGAGGCAGGCAGCGCTACTTTCAGTTCAAAGTTTTGCTTGCGAATATCCAGCTTGCTGTCGAGATAAAAGTCCAATTTCAGTTTGGTATTTGTGCCAAAGACCGTTTTGAATTCAGGGGTCTCATTCAACAGGTTGTTCAGCTCCTGATCATAATTGACCAGCATACTGTCCAGTCCTACTTTGATGATGGCATATAGTGACGCAACGGCTTCATCTTTCGATTCAGGAACGATCGAATTCAGCGTGTCGTCTCCCCCACCTTCTACCTCATTCACAGCTTCAAGTACAGGGTAGAACACATCGTACAGATCTCCAATGAGGTCTTTCAGTCCTTGCTCATCCTTCGAAATACTCGTCAGGAACGGTTTAACCATGGCAAGCATCTCTTCACCACTAACTTCCAGATGCAGCTTGGAGAGGCTAATTGCTTCGCCATTCACGGATTCCTGTACCGGTGTTACGGAGATGTTCTTCGGATTGGACAGATGTTTCAGGACAAAAGAGAACAGTTTCGGGGAAAGTTCCTCGAGTTGTTTCTCCAGTGCCTTCGTATCTACCATCGGAAGCGCTTGTGCATCCTGGAACGTATCCAGAGACATGTACAGCGGTTTCTGGGCTCCGTCCAGATCAATGACCAATTGGGACTCATTCATGGACAGGTGGAAAGGTAACTTCGTTCCCTCCATGCTCAGTGTACCTTTGATCGATGCTGTCTTCGCATCTTTCATTTTGGCTTGATCAATATCCAGGGATATGGAATTAATTAGTTCGATCATTTCAAGGTCTTTTTCTGTAGCAAATTCCTTAGCCGGTTCTATGTTTATATTCATGGATTGTCTGGATTCACCGGACTTGATACTCGCGCCATTGGCCATTGCTTTGCCAACGTCTACTCCACCCACAGCCTGACATCCTGTAAGAACAACCATTAAAAGTACTAGTGGCACTGCCATCCATTGGACTAACTTCCGATTCGTAATATGAACTCCTCCTTAGAAAAATATGGTTCATTTCCATTATGAAGGTATAGGTAATTCTTGTAAACGGATACGCAAAAAAATAAACCAAAAGGCCGGAACATGTCCGACCTCTGGTCTATCTATATTTCAGCATATCGTATGTTTCGATAAAACATCCTGCTTCATTGTGCAATACTGGGAGTTATTCTTTCTCCTGATCTTCTGCAAGTTTCTCATCCGTTTCTTCATCTTCCGCAGTTGCGGGAGTCTCGAATTGATCCGGCTCGTCCTCTTGAATCGCTTTGTTCTCTTCGTTCTGATCCTGTGTCATATCGCATTCCCTCTCTTCTACCGGATTGTCATGTCATCAAGGCCTGAGCCTTGTGTCTATCAATAACCCGAATAGGCGTAGTTCAAACCTGCCTCAGTGTCGGCCATAGAATCCCCATCATAATTTTAGTGCTCATTTAGAAAACATAAAAGATGATCCCGTTCCCACTTGCAGCCGTGGCCTGAAACAAGGCCTGGACATCATCCGCAGTCTGAACGATCTCCTGAAATGTCTCTTCCGCGTCCCAATCTTCCATGACAGGATAGACGCCTTCAGCGATCATATGGTCAAGGCTATACCGCTCCTTTAATTCTTCCGGTGTGAGCTGTTCCAGTGCCATGTAGGCTTCCAGCACCTGCTCGTTACTAAGCAAAAACAGATCCATATCCGAATAGTTTCCCACGTATTGCTCACCTGCGAGAGGCACAACATATCCCAGGGGCGGCTCCCCTTCTACCAAGTTACCGTTCAGCGTGAACTGCAGCATTTGCCATGTTTTATCGATATCCAGATCCACTGCACAATCATGCACACTAACCTCACCTGACTTGATGGATTCAACCAGCTCCTCAGTTACCACAAGATATCTGCCGGACATTCCCATACCGCTACCCCTCCTGTGTAATTCCTTCTATTGTTCCCCATTAACCGTGCTTGTTGGTTCAGAATCGGGGTAATCCCTATCAAGGAGGGTGTATACATGAAAAAATTTGATTACAGTCTCAATTATGATGAGTTGGATCTGCGCAAACATCCTGAGCTGTACACCGTAGGCCGGGGCGAGCAGGGTGTTCTGATGGGTAGAGCCGTACAAAGGCGAGATTCTGCCACACTGGCGGTTCAAAACACCCGAGATTGCGACAGAGTCATCGGAGAAGATCTATGAGCTATTTTTGGACTATAAGAAAAAGGGAGATTTCGTGGGTATGGATATGGCACGCAAATTTCTCCAGATGGGTTATACACGGGCCAGACGGTATACAAATCACAAAGGAGGACGCAAATACTCAAAGGAGGATGGCTCAATCTTGCCCTATCAGAATGATAAGGTGAAGGCAGAAGCCGCGGCCATATTCAAAGCGCAATGGGAGATCGCCAAGACCGATCCGGACTATGTGAGGATGAAGAAGGAACATCGTGAAAAGTACGAGTCTGATGAGGCGTAGGATCAACAGTGAAAAGATTGACTTATGGAAACATTTGTCTCAGAATCGATCTTGTTACTGTACATTTTCAACCATTATATTGGAGAAGAGAGGCGCATCCCATTATGACAGATTCGTTCATCCACTTAAACACAGGCCAGAATATCAGTATCAACGAATCCACCCAACTTCAGGTAACCATTCAATGTACATCATCTCCTTCTCCCTTGGATGTTAGCTGCTTTATGGTGAACGAAGAGGGAAAGGTCCCATCTGACGACTATTTTGTATTTTATAATCAGACGGCCGATCCCCATCAAAGTGTGCATTTGCAACAGGCAGAGGAACTGAAATCGTCTTTTGTACTGGATACCAATCAATTACGGCAGGCCCCTGTGGAAAAATGTGTGTTTACGGCTACTCTGGATGCGGGAGGGACTTTCGCCGATGTTCAGGCATGTCAGGCGATTGTACAAGCTGGTTCCCAGCAGATCACCTATGAGATCAAGCAGGTCACTGCGGAAACAGCTCTTATTTTTATTGAAATCTATAAGTATCGTGACGGGTTCAAAGTTCGTGCGATTGGACGAGGTTTCTTTGGTGGATTGCAGCCGCTGGCAGAGTCATTTGGTGTTGAAATTGAGAGTAACGACACCTCGGAAGCCGAACAAGTTCTTCTCACGGCACAAGCTGAAGTAGCAGCGGCCTCTCCAGAAGTCTTGGCACCTGTTGCTGTACCAAACACGGTTCATCCGCCGCTTAACCTGACCAAGATCGATCTCCTCAAGCGTAAAGTAACCCTGTCTCTACAAAAGAAAAAGATCGAACCTATACAGGCACGTGTTGCCGTTGTATTTGATGCATCTGGCTCCATGTACCATCTGTATCGCAAAGGCATCGTGCAAGAAGCCTTCGAGCGTATCCTGGCGATTGCATCCGCTTTTGATGATAACGGAGAGCTGGACGTCTGGTTCTTCGCCAAAGACTTCTTGCGTGCACCTAGCGTCACCGCCAGGGATTTCGAGAATTATATTGAACGCACATATACGCTGGGAAGCAAAGGCGGTACCAATAACGAACCCCCTGTGATGCAGGATGTCATTCGCAAATACACGATCGAGGAACCCGATGTGAAGATGCCAACGTATATTATCTTTTTTAGCGATGGCGGAGTCAGTCAAAAAGGGAAAATCATGCGGCTTATTACCGAAAGCTCAACCAAAAACCTGTTCTGGCAATTTGTTGGCCTAGGCCAAGCCAATTACGGTATTCTCGAGAAACTTGATGACATGACTGGACGTTTCATCGATAATGCTGATTTTTTTGCTCTCGACGACATCTCCAAGATCAGCGATGAAGAATTGTACGATCGTCTCCTCACTGAATTTCCAGGTTGGATAAAGGAGGCTCGGGCCAAAGGCATTTTGGCCTAAAGCTTTTACCCTATACCCCTAATCAGGCTTGTACTTTTTCTGGTTTAACACCCTCGGAACGTGGACGGAGCATACTTCCTACGATTCGCAACATGGACTTGCGTGGTATGAGACGGGTGAACTGTGCTGTCCAATAATTCCTGGCCCCCGGCACAGCATAAGGTTTGCCTGACTCCAGTGCCCTCATGGCTACGGCCACGACATGCTCAGGTGTATCACGTTTGCCCACCGAGGCTTCATCAGCACCCACTACATCAAAGAACGAGGTCTCGGTTGAGCCTGGGCATAGTGCCAAAAACTGAACGCCACGCTTCCTGTTTTCTTCGTATAATGCCTCTGTAAAAGAAAGTACAAATGCCTTCGTTGCTCCATACACAGCCATATACGGATCAGGTTGAAAGGCAGCCGTCGAAGAGACATTAATGACAGCACCATTTTTCTTCTGTAACATGCCTGGCAAGAAAAGATGCGTCATGTTTGTCAAGGCGAGCACGTTCAACATAATCTCCTCCTGTTGCCGGGAACCATCCAGTTGTTCAAAACATCCATGGGTAGCAAATCCCGCATTGTTGATCAGCATATCGATGTGTATTCCCCGATTCTGACATTCCTCGTATACGTTCTGAGGTGCCTCTACTTCGGAAAGATCCGATACGATTACCTCAGCCCTTACTTGATATGTACGTTCTATACGTTCTGCCAATTGATTCAGTTTGGACTCTGTTCTAGCCACCAGCACGATATTTTTACCCTTAGAAGCCATCTCGAGTGCAAAAATTTCCCCAATACCTGAAGAAGCACCTGTAATAAGTACCCATTGATGCTGTTCCTTTATCATCTCTCATCCATCCTCTGTATATGATTTGAACACTTGTTTTCATCAGGAAACACTGTTTCTTTATAGAATCATCGTAACCAAAACCCATGACGCTGTCAAATGCATTTGTTAAATTTGAATCTAGAACGGGGTGCTTACTTACTAAACTCGGATTAAATTGACGTTATCTGGCGTAAAACAGTAGAATGACCTTAAGAAAAGGAAACGTAGTTTCTGTTCAACAACAATACGGTTACGAGGATGAAATCAATGAAGGATCTTAATTCGGGTTCCACGGAATCTGCACATACGGTAACAACCTTTCAGGAAGCCAGACTGCAGCACTCGGATAATCTGCGGCAAAATATTGTGCATGCTGCTGCTGCTTTACTGCAAGAGCATGGACCAGAAGCCGTCACGGTACGCCGTGTAGCTGAACGCATGGAGTGCTCCACCAAAATCATATATAATCTCTTCGGCAAAAAAGAAGGGTTAGCCAAACATCTGTATCTAGAGGGATGCTCCCTCATGGCCCAGCGTTTTGAAGCTATGCCCCAGCAGGCATCGTTCGAACAATATTTCCGTGATCTGGCCCACGTCTACTGGGACTTCGGCATTTCTCAATCCAGCTTCTATCAGCTGATGTTTGGAGGATCTTTTTCCGAATTCAAACCAGATGGAGAGACCTTACAGGGAACAGCAACTGCACTGAAACAAGTGTCTGCCTTGGTTGAGGTAGCGATTGAACAGGGAATGCTTCAGGTGCAAGATCCCCTGCTTGCGGTTCGGATGATCTGGGCTCCCTTACACGGTGTTATTCATCTGTATTTGGGAGGCCATATTGAGAGCGAAGAAGCTGCCAAAACCCTCTATGATCATACGTTGTCGATGGTTATACACTCCCTTGTGAGTACATCTGCGAATGGATAAGCATTACATCTGTGCTGTTTTAGATACTTTCAGAAGATAAACGAAAAAGGAGCAGCCCCATTGGCGTAATACGCCTAGGGCATGCTCCTTTATTTGGTTGACTTTATCTAGTTCCGTAACGGTTTCAGTCGATTAACGTGCCTCTTCGTTCTCAGCTTCCCAACGTGCAATTTCTTTACGCACGATTGGAGCGACTTCTTTACCAAGCAGTTCGATCGCTCTCATGACCTCGTTGTGCGGCATTGTGCCGAGGGGGGTGTGTAACATGAAGCGTGTAATCCCAACTTCTTTGCGCAGGTAAATAATTTTCTGAGCTACGGTATCCACATCACCTACATACAATGCACCTTCCAGGCTACGCGCCGCATCAAATGTCGCACGGCTGTAGTGTCCCCATCCACGTTCACGACCCAGTATGTTCATGACTGCTTGCGCTGGCGGGAAGAATTTCTCCACGGCTTCGTCTGTTGTATCGGCAATGAAGCCGTGAGAGTGAGAAGCAACGGTCAGCTTGGAAGCATCATGTCCCGCATGTGCAGCTGCTTTCTTGTACAGTTCCACCAGTGGTGCGAATTGTACCGGACGGCCACCGATAATGGCAAGCACCAGTGGCAAACCGAGCAATCCTGCACGAACGACAGATTCCTGATTACCACCACTGCCAATCCATACCGGAAGTTTCTCCTGTACCGGGCGCGGGTAGATGCCCAGATTGTTAAAGGAAGGGCGGTGTTTGCCTTCCCAGGTTACTTTTTCCGAATCACGCAGTTTGAGCAGCAAATCGAGTTTCTCGTCGAATAACTCATCGTAGTCGTTCAGATCATAGCCAAACAGTGGGAACGATTCGATAAATGATCCCCGCCCTGCCATAATCTCTGCACGTCCGTTCGAAATGCCGTCCAGTGTCGCGAAATCTTGATATACCCGTACCGGATCATGCGACGACAGCACGGTTACCGCACTCGTCAAGCGAATATTCTTGGTCTGTGAAGCTGCGGCCGCCAGAATGACAGCTGGTGATGAAGCGGCGTAGTCGGCACGATGATGTTCTCCCACGCCGTATACATCCAAACCCACCTGATCTGCCAAAACAATCTCTTCAACAACATCCCGAATGCGCTGCGCATGACTGATAAGTTCTCCTGTTTTTACATCCGGATTCGTCTCCACAAATGTACTAATTCCGATTTCCATTGTCTGTTCCTCCCTGATATGAAGCGATCCGTTGTTCATCTTACCTATTGTAAGTAGATCACCTTTTGTTATGTATCTTAATATTGAACTATTTTGATGAAAAACACAAGTACCCCCTGTTTCCAGAGGGCACATTTATGTTTATTTTCTATAGATTACAGCTTATCTATACTTAGTTCCATCAGGTTTGCATTAATTACAACACCGGTCTGTTTCATAAAATTGAATCCCAGAATTCCGTCAATCTCCAAACCATAATCCATATTTCCTATTTCAACTTGAAAATCATTAATCGTTGTTCCATCTACAGTTATAGAATCGAGTGACTTAGTATAAACATACTCTATACCGCCTACACCTCTTATAATCTCAACGAGATCATTCTCTTCAGGAACCATTCCTACTTCCCGAACTACATCTGCATTCAACAATGTACTAGCTGATCCGGTATCCAAAAGGACTTTTTCTAATTGTAGTACTTTTCCTCTAAATTCAAGTTTTATGCTTATGAAGGGTAGACCATAAACCTCTGAAATTTTCATCGAGGACCTCTCATGCCAACATATCGTTCTCTTGCCACAACTTCTGGACGTGAAGTGTGAAAAAAGCAGTATTCCCGTCTGGGATCTTCCTGATGCAATTCACCATAACGTTTTAGTGCCTTTGTAGAATCATCAAATGAATCAATCACTGCCATCTCTTCAATATAACGCTGGCCTTCTCTAGAATGCGCCTTGGTTGCCTCAAAAACGACCCACTCGTTAGGGAATCGCTCCTGAACTTCCTTCCATTGCATAGTGACACCTCCAGACCATTAGATAGAAATATTATATCATGTGGAAACAGTATTCCACGGGCTGAAATTCTAAAATACATAGATTTTTAGAGCATTGCCTGTAAGTCTATTATTTCTTCCTCCCAATGTACAACAGGTGCGACGAGATTCCCAATATGGAAGGATCTTTGGCCGCTTCAATCATATATTGCATGAGTTCATCATACTCGCCACGCTCTTTCCAATATTGCTGCTGCTCGTCCGTGAGCATCGCTCTAAGGCTGGATGAACCAATCAAATCTACGGTTTCAAATCCATGTTGCTCCATGAAGGGTGTAACGTCCTGAATATTAAAATAGTATGCTCCCGTAAATCGTCCTTGATCCTGATGATTGAATATACCCTTTTCCACAAAAGAATGGATTGCTGCCATGTTATCATTCGGTTTCCAGTGCTGCGGAGATTGCAGCGAATTGATACTCATGCGCATTCGGCTCTGCATCGCTACAAACACCACGCCTCCTCGCTTGGTCACACGGTACAACTCCTGTACAGCAGCCATCCGCTCTTCGTCTGTCTGCAGATGATATAACGGCCCCAGCATAAGGGACGCATCATATTTCTCGTCAGCCATACCGGAGAGCGAAGTGGCATCGAGGACATGGAATCCATCGAATTGCTGTGTCAATCCAAACTCCTGAGCCTTTTGCCGCGCAGTATCCACGGAGGAAGGTGTCAGATCCGATAAAGTGACTTGGTATCCCAGCTTCGCAAGCTCCATGGCATACTTTCCTGGTCCTGCGCCATTATCCAGAATACAACCAGTAGCGGGGAGATGTTCCCTGATGTAATGCATGTTAATGATGAATTCAATTGGTTCCCGCTCCAGTCTGCCCCACTCATCAAACCCGGAATAATATTTAATAATATGATCTCTCTTCATCGCTCTGACACCTGCCTTTTCTTATATGTAGACCACCTAACCATGTTCAAAATTAAATTCCAACCAGTATATATCTACTAAATATTTCCTGTCAAACAAAAAAACGTTCAATTTCCATTGAATGCGGAACTGAACGTTTTTCGATCTTATATCTTTTTCACAAACTCAGACTTCAACTTCATTGCACCCAAGCTGTCGATCTTGCAATCAATATCATGATCCCCATCAATCAGGCGGATATTCTTCACCTTCGTGCCCTGTTTGACCACGAGCGAGCTACCCTTAACCTTCAGATCTTTAATGACGGTAACGGTATCGCCATCACTTAGCACATTTCCGTTGGCATCGCGGATTACTTTTGTATCCTCTGCGTTATCATTGTTTGCTTCCAAAGACCATTCATGCGCGCACTCCGGGCAAACCAGCAGGTTACCATCCTCGTACGTGTACTCTGAATTACATTTGGGGCAGTTAGGCAAATTAGACATATGTATTAAACTCTCCATTCTACGATTGGCATTCCCGCAAGTATACGGGATTTCGACGGTATATTCCATACGCTTGGTCACTGCATGGATGGATTTAAACCAAATTTAAGGTTCATGCATCCCTCACTTTAAGGGTAACTACTTATGATGTAACTATTAGATACGCACTACACATACATGAATTTTAATGTCTCTATGAATGTTATTATATTTAATACCAAAGGAGTTCTTACTCATGTCCTCATATGTTTTCCCTGTGCAAATGGCTTTTTTGATCTTTGTTGTTGCGGCCATGTTTTTGCTGGTGCCGTGGTTGATCTATGGTTATCGTAAAGACGGTTTCTTCAGCTGGTCACGGTTTGGCATCAGCTTTTCGTTTATCTTTTATATTCTGGCCGCCTATTGCCTCGTCATTCTGCCGTTTCCGACTACGCGAGATACCTGTGCGCAGCAAGCCGCTGACACGATCTACTACAATCTGGTTCCATTCACTTTTGTCAAAGACATCATGAAGGAAACACCCATTGTATGGACCCAGCCTTCCAGCTATCTCAGCATGACTCAGGGCAGAGCCTTTCTGCAAGTTCTATTTAACGTCCTACTTCTCATGCCGCTGGGTGTATATATCCGTTATTTTTTTCAAAAGAGATCATTCTGGAAGTACGCCCTGCTTGGTGGATTCGGGCTTTCCTTATTCTTCGAGATCACTCAAATCACCGGATTCTACGGGTATTATAATTGTCCTTACCGCCTCTTCGATGTAGATGATCTGTTATTGAATACTTCGGGAGCAGTCATTGGATTTTTCACAGCGCCCATCCTGCTTGCTTTATTCCCATCACGTGCAAGCATTCAGGCGAAGAGTGAACAGATCGTGGAGCAAAACCGAGTGTATACTATGCCTCAATTGCTCGCGTTAATTATTGATGGAGTCGTTGTTGTCTTCCTTTCGATTCTGATATCAATCTTCACAGCATCTGATGTGATCAGTGATGCGCTAAGTACATCCATTGCTATGGTCATTGTACTGTTCTTCATACCTTGGGTGCGAAATGGGGTAACTCCAGGCTCGGCCATCTTGCGATTCCGCTATGTGAATCGTCAGACCGGCACACCTACCAGTGAATCGTTATTCAAAAGATTTGCCGCACTCTATGTTCCATGGCTGCTCGTTACGATCATTCGCTTGGTCAACGATTATGCTTTTTCAGGTCATCAGGATGTTATGCTTCAGCCTTATCAAATGTGGATCTCCTTGGGGACATTCGGTATCTATATGTTAGTCTACGCCGTACTCTTTGTTCATGTCTTGATCGTGCTCTTCTCCCGTGGAAAACGTTCCTTCTACTTCGATGAGGTGTCCCGCACACGTGCCTCTCGTAAATAATGTTTGGAGTATAACAAGGCATTATGTACCTCTAATTAGTGCTTACGTTCTGCTTATTATTCAGCCGGATTACAAAAAGAGGACGTTCATTATGAGATGAACGTCCTCTTTTGATCGGGCGCATAGCAGTTATTCAGAGTATCCATTCAAATAATCAGCCTGGATTATAACCCTAACAGCTCTCGCTTGGCTGCATCCGGATCATGTACGACCTCAATCTCATGGTTGAAGATTAGTGTCGCACGATCCTGCTCATATTCAGGCCAGTTCACACCTGCAACTTCAGGTTGGCCATTCTTGGCAAAGGAAATCCAGGCATCCTGTACCTTGAGGGCAAGTGCCGCCGCGGCTTCATCCGGCTCTGCATTCATGAATTTGAGGACATGCAGTGTATTAAACACAAAGAACATTTCGATGCTGTGAATCGCTCTTTTTAACAAGGGATGTTCCGGCATCACCCAATCAAATCGATACATCCACACCGGGGCATACTTCTGCTGTGCCGCAGCATATTGCAGCGCTGACCGCCAGAAGAACATATCGGTCATGACTTGGGCTTGTCCATCTGCCGTTTTTGGATAACTATCCGCGATGGCTACCCGGTTCTCCAGATCTGGCGTCATAAAGTCTACGCCCTGAACCATATCGATTTCTTTTGAAAAAGGTACATGTGGCTGGATGAACAGTGCACCCTCGTGTAATGTCGTACCAATCAGCACCGGAATATCCTGCGCTGAGCCTTCACTCACTGCCTGAAGTGGCATCTGTGGTAGTGTATTCCCATCCAACACAGGTTGGAACAACAATGCCATGGCTGCACCGCTCTGCTGTTTGACCGTTTCACCCGCTGCAATAATCTGCTCTACAGGAATTGTATTTAACTTCTGCAGGTTGTCCCGGTCCACCCCAAGAATCTTTAACATCCCTTCCCGCAACGCTGAAGCTTGCTCTGCCGGCATGAACTGGGATGCACCGCTCTCCATAATGGCACGTTGGAACAGTCCTTTGGCCGCTGGCATCGCCATCAGTGCTGCAATACTCATGCTACCTGCTGATTCGCCGAACACCGTAACTTGATCCGGGTTACCACCAAAAGCAGAGATATTATCCTTCACCCACTGTAATGCCGCAACCTGATCCAGCAGACCTGCATTGGATACATATGAATCACCTAATGGAGCCATATGCAGGAATCCCAAAGGTCCTAATCGGTAGTTGATCGTCACAACGATGACGTCCCCCCGAACCGCTAACTGTGTACCATCATACATCGGCTGGCTACCTGAACCTGTTACAAAGGAACCACCGTGAATCCATACCATGACCGGCAGTGGTGTTGCTCTTTTTCCCTTAGGTGCCCAGATGTTCAGATATAAACTATCTTCTGACTCATTCGGAATTTCTGTCTGGCCTTCTGGTTGATGATTTCGTGGTTGTATATTCTCAGGTCCAAATTGAGTGGCCTGTCTGATTCCATCCCATGACTCGGGCTGTACCGGAGCCTTGAAACGCAGCTCACCTACCGGAGGTTTCGCATAGGGAATGCCTTTCCATACGCTTGCATCGCGCAAAAGTTCGCCTTGAACGGTACCATATGTCGTTTGAACTTGAAGTTCTCTCATGCCACTTCTACTTCCTCTCCGTAAATAGGTTAAATTAACGAGTATGTGCATATCATGTGTACTTATTTGAGTATAGTTTGTAATCATACCCATTTACAACTTTACCCAACTCTAGCCTCCCCTGCTACGTTTCACGTGGAACTTTATGGGGTGGATGATCTGATATATATCTTTAAGATGAACACCAAAAAGGCCACCCATTAAGCAATGTCATCAAGTTTAACTTGTCTTAATGGCATTGACCCTTAGAGTAACCCTTTCCTTTTCACCACCCAAATAACTACCCTTTTACAGGATAACGCACCGTAAACTCAGCACCCTCAATCCATTCGCTCGTAACAAAGTTCCGCCCCTTTACAACCACTCGATCCTTATAAACCTCCACATGAAGCCCTTCGCTGCCCTCCAGATGTTCATCCTGATCCGTCCATAGATAACCTACAGACGACGCATTGAACATGGTTGGCATGTGGCCTGCACCATCGTACATCGTATGCTGTGCTTCCAGTTGCCAATGGGTATGACCGGAGAAGAGAATCACTTGCGGGTAATTGGCCAGAACGACCTTGAGTTCCGCATCCTGATTCACACCATACCATCCCTGTTCCTTCAGCGATCCTGCTACCGTATCCATAAGCGGCTGGTGTAAGAATAGGAAGATGGGATGATCGAGTGTTGCATGCTCAGACAACTTCGCATCCAGCCACTCCAATTGTTCGAACGACATATCGCAATCCTTCGGATGAGGTTGCTCGGTGCCCAGGAATATATAATGATACCCATCAATCCAATGGTCGTGGTAAGAGCCCTTCATGCCTGTCGTCCTTTCAAAATCACTTAATCGACGCTGCCACAACCCTGCGACTGTAATGGGGTCTACTCCTGAAGAGATCGGTCCCCCGTCTTGGTCCACCTGCTCCGAAGGTGCAGCAGACAACGTATAGGTTCCACCGGATAACTGCTCAATCAGTGCAGCTGATTCAGCAGCGGTTTGTTTAGTGACCAGCTCTATATCTGCTTCCTGCTCCAACAACTCGGCTACTTCATCCTCTTTCATCTCAAGCAAAACGATCGGCGGATCTTGCCATACCACGGCTCCAATATCATGATTACCTACCGTGTAACGAATATCCGGCAAACTCTCCGCATGTTGCTTCCATATGCGTTGCAACTCACGATATTCGCTCGGCAGCCCCCGATCTGTCACATCGCCCACATGCATAATCCCGCTGCTCCCCTGACTAAATGTAGCTATGTCGGCTAATGCTTGGTCCAGATGCCGGTTATGAATATGGTCTGCCTCATCTCGCACATGTGTGTCTGTAATGACCTGGAAGCTGGCAATAGGTTGCTCCGGTGTATGTTCATTTCTCATCAAGAATCACTCCATTTCAGTCCAATAATGCCAATCAGAATAAAACCGATCCAGACCATCGACGTGAGCCGCAGACGTTCACCAAAATAGTAATGCCCTACGACGCCAATAAGCGTAATGCCCACGCCAGACCAGATCGCATAGGCCACAGCCAGCGGCAAATACTTCACTGCAAAATTAAGAAATGTAAAGCTTGCGCCATAACAGACAAACATCAACACCGAAGGCCATAACCGCGAGAATCCATCCGATACTTTCAGCAAAATGGTAGCGCTCAGCTCCAGCCCGATGGCCAGTGCCAACAGTACCCAGCCCAAGTAGGCGTGACTGTTTGTCATCGATTCAGCCCACCATTCAGCAATTCATGGAAGGATTGAATCGTTCTATCCGCCAAGCGGATTTTTCCCGGTTCTCCAATGCCCATCCTGTACCCCGCACCAGCGGTTCGTGCCATCTCCATGTCTCCGTCCGTATCTCCAATGACCACGGTATACTGCACGGATACACCCAACCGTTCACAGGCAAGCAGTAGCATATCGGGAAAAGGTTTGCCCCGCTCCACCAGATCTGTACCAATCACCACGTCAAAAAAGGAATCCAGTCCCATCCACTGTAAATGTTTAATTGCACTGGGTGTATCATCTGCCGTCACGACACCCATAGCGACACCTTCGCTACGGCACTGTTCAAGGAATTCTTGAACTCCCGGTAACGGACGTGCCGGACGATGCTGTTCCATCTCTTCCTCCGCTCGCGCCAAACACTCCCGGACTATAATCTTGGCTTCCGCCCAGCTGAGACCCGCACGATATCCATGCCACGTCAGCACGGCATACACTTCATCCATCGTGCCCATCGCAAGTGGCCCCCGCACGTCATACCCATTCATCCGGCCTTGGTCATCGTGGAATGTACCCCAGATCTGTGGGAATTCCTCTGTATCGATACGAAGTCCCCTGGTCGCCAACTGGTCTCTGAAGTCGTTCAACACACAATCGGTCCAGAACCCCCACATGCCCGTAAAATCAAGTAATGTCCCGTCCTTGTCGAACAAAACGGCTTCAATCGGATTTGGTAATCCGTCCACATACATCTCATCTTGCATTGGTTAAACTCCTTGTCTGCGATCTTGTATGAACGGAAAGGACGGTACAGCATGTACCGCCCTTATCGCGTGAGTCAATTGCCTGTATACGTTTCTTATTTCGTTACCCGATCCAGTTCCTTCTGTGCTTTCTCTTTCGCTTCCTTCAGCGCTTGTTCCGCTGGCATATTATTGATCTGTACCTGATCAGCTGCATCTTTTAAAGCATCATTGATCTTGCCACCCGTTGGATCCTGGAAGGGAGCCGAAGCGTGAGCTGCCTGTTGCAGTGGTACGGTGATCTGTGGATTTTCCTCACTGAATTTCATGAACTCTGGATCTTGTTGGGCCGATTGACGTACTGCGATATATCCGGTGTTCATGGACCATGAAGCTGTGTTCGAAGTTTCAGAGAAATACGTAAGCCATTTATAAGCTGCCTGCTGTTGCTCTGGACTCGCTGCTGACGGAATACCTGCCGAAATGGCACTTGCTACCGGTTTTCCTTCACCAATACCTTCCCAGCCTGGTTGTTGCATCGCAGCGACTACGCTAAAGTCCAAGTCGCCTTGGTCACCACTAGATCCGGTATAACCTGCTGCTTTATTTTTCATCACATCATCAATCGTTTTGTACCAGTACTCCCAGCCCTGACCTCCATAATGAATGCCCATAATCTTGTCTTCGTTAATCCATTTACGGAACAAGTCCCATGTCTCGATCCATTCCGGAGAGTCGATCATAACGGTTTTGCCATCGTCGCTAAGAATCTGTCCGCCCTTACCCAGCACGGCATCAATCATATTGTCTCTACCCCACATCGGTTCCCAACCGTAGAATGTGGTCTTACCATTTTCTTGTTTGCTCATCTTCGCAGCCGCCTCAGCCAGCTTCTCCCATGTCGTCAGAGTTGCTGGGTCGATTCCGTTCTCCTTGAACGTATCCATACGGTAATACATGATCTGAGTTGTACCATACATTGGCAAAAAGTATTGCTTTCCATCCACCTGTCCCTGGTTCAGGAATGTCTGAATGAAATCGTCTTTCTTAAAATTCGGATCAGCTGCAATCATCTCATCCATGGGTGCATAATATCCTTTGCGTGCCCAGTCTATATTGGAGCTGAGTACAGCGGCTGGAACCTTCTTGGAAGCAATTGCTGCTTGCAGCTTCTGTTCCGTTTCCGTGTAATCTGCTTGTACAATCCCTTTTACAACGACTTCGTTCTGGGAGGCGTTGAACGCATCAATCGTCTTTTTCATGTTATCGCCCAGATTACCACCCAGACCATACCAGAACTCAATCTCCACCGGATCTTTCGCCTGAGCTTCGGTTCCACTGGCAGCAGCCGTCGTGCCTGATTCTGCGGGTGCTTGTGTTCCACAAGCGGTCAGCAGTGCAAAGCTGGTCGCAAGTACCAGCGACATGCCACCCTTCCAGTTCAACCTCAATCTCTTTTTCCATGTCATGCTTGCCTGACTCCAATTCATTGTTGTTCCTCCCGTTTTAGGTGAATGGTAGTGCATATCAGTTCTTGTTCACACCAGCCGTAATATTCACGCTCTGCATGATCGTCTTCTGGGTGAACAGGAAGAGAATAAGTAGAGGTGCGATGGTGAAGGCACTCGCAGCCATAATCTGTGGCCAAGCAAGTCCATATGCCCCGCCTTCTACAAAGAAGCTACGCAGACCCGCCGATACCAGCTGTAAATCAGGGTCTTTGGTGATGAGCATAGGCCAGAAATAGTTGTTGTACTGTTCAATAAACGTAATCAGCACCATCACGGCGAAGCTTGAGCGAACAAGCGGCGTAATAATCGTCCAGAGAATCCGGAAGTGGGATGCACCGTCCAGTTGTCCGGCTTCCACCAATTCATGAGATACCTGCATGAACGCCTGCCGGATCAGGAAGATCGAGAACACGCTGACACAGTTGGATACAATCAAGCCGGTGTAGGAATCCAGCAGATTAAGCTCACTAAGCACCAAGTAACTAGGCAGATACACAGCCGTACTCGGTATCATATAACCCACCAGAATCAGGGATGTCAGTACACCTTTGAGACGGAATTTCATATGTGTCAGGGCGTACGCCATCATACTGGAGTTGACGATCTGAAATAAACAGATGGCTAAGGCTACACCGGTACTGTTCAGGATGTAACGGGCAAATGGTGCCGCATTCCAGGCATCCACATAGTTGCTCCACAGGAACGTCTCCGGCCAGAAGGTCGGCGGAAACTGCCAGATCTCATCATTGGTTTTGAACCCGCTAATGACCATCCAATAGAAGGGAAAGGCTGTACCCAGCGCGATAATGGCTAACAGAAGGTAGCGGATTAATTTACTTATTTTAAAATTCGGTTGTGACACGTTCTGCAACTCCTTGCGCTTCATCCGTTTAGACTTTTTGTTGGGCAATGTCATTGTCATTAGTAGTGCACCAGACGTCTGCCAAGCAGGAAGGATACTCCCGAGAGCAACACGCAGATCAGAATGATCACAACGGCGATGGACGAAGCTTCACCTACGTTAAAGGATTCGAATGCAGACTGGTAATACATGTACAGCAACGTTCTCGTTGATCCTGCCGGTCCACCCTGCGTCATGACATTGATCTGGTCATAGGCTTGCAAGGACTGGATTGTAAGAATAATCGAGAGAAAAAATGTTGTTGGTGAGATCAGCGGCAATGTGATACTTCTGAACTTATCCCAACCGTTTGCACCATCGATTGAAGCTGCTTCGAGCAGATCGGAAGGTAGATTTCGTAGCGCAACGAGATAAAATACCATTGCCCACCCAATCGACTTCCAGAGCGTGACGATCAGAACAGCAACCAATGCCCAGTCCGCGTCACGCAACCAGCCGATCGGAGATACGCCTACCCAGCCCAGCATAAGATTAGCGAGTCCCACTTCGGGCTCAAAGATCCAGGACCACGCAATAGACACCGCAACTGTCGGGGTGACCCAAGGTGAGAAGAGTAATGTCCGGAAGATGCCGGATGATTTGATCTTGCTATTCATGAGCATCGCAAGTGCCAATCCGCCCACAATAGTTGGGATTACACTCCCCAGTCCGAATAACAAGGTTACTTTCAGTGATCGATAGAATTCAGAGTTTGTCAGCAGATAACTGTAATTGTCCAAACCAACAAACAACTTGTCCGGGCTCATGAAGTCCCAATCGGTGAAACTGAGATAAACGATATATCCCAGAGGTCCCAGCCAGAAGATCAGCAATGGGATTAGAGCTGGCAGCGTGAATAGTACCGCCTCAGACTCCCTCCATAGTTTTAAACGCAAATCCCCCACTCCTTACTGTCCAATTTTTCTTTAATGATTGGGAATTTTTGAGTATAATCAGCTTTATATTTATTCTGTACAAAATTGATTGTACACTCGTATTGAAAATTCTAATTCCGGCTTATGTTAAAATTGGAGCATGTCATGTAAAATATGAGGCAGCTAGTGGGAACGCTATCATAAACCAGAGGTGACATTGTGGGAAAAGAAACCGCCGGGAACCCGAATCATTCTTCGTTACCTGATCGGCATGCGCTGAGGGAGAGAGTTATTGAGGCCATCGCTAATACGATGGATCTATATGGGGTTAATCATACGTTTGGCAAATTATACGGCATCATGTATTTTGAGGATCGACCGATGACACTTGAAGAGATGAAAAACTCGATGAATATGAGCAAGAGCAACATGAGCTACGCGGTTCGTTCGCTTACAGAATCACAGATGATCTATAAACTGGAGGAAAAGAAGGAGCGCCAGGATCAATATCTGGCTGAGACCAACTTTTATCGTACGTTCCAGAATTTCTTCGGGGCCAAGCTCCAACGGGAAGTAGATGTCATGTTAGAAGGCATTCGTGAGGTCATTCCTGACCTGTCGGCAATGATCCTTTCGGAACATACCTCTTCCAAAGATCGAGAGGATGCGCTGCGTGATCTGCACAAACTCCAACATGCGGAGCAATACTACGTCTGGCTCCAAGGATTTGTGGATCAGTTGCGGGATGGTAAGTTTTACGAGAATGCTTCACACACGCCCGATAAAGAGTAGTACAACTGCGTGAACAGAATAACTAATGGGTGATCAAGCGCTAACCAACCTAGACCAATGTTAAGTCACACTAAAGTGCAAAAGGAGCTGTTCCTAGCCAATGTATGGCTTTTGGAACAGCTCTTTTTTTATTCTATCTATTGTATCGTCAAATCCTATCCGTCATTAGGGGTTCTCTTTTCCATATGCTACTGCGTTAATGACCCCTTTTTTCTTTTAAAAATATTACTTTTGCGCTGCGGCTTCGATATCTGCATATGCCCAGTGTGTTGCTGGTACATCACTGAACGTTAGCGTAACTGCGCCAGTTAGGGGTGTCCGGTTGAACAGTACGTTCAACACTTTCACCGCTTCCGCACGTGTCAGCTTGCTATCCGGTTTGAATGTGCCATCGTTGTATCCAACCATCAAGCCAGCCGATTGCACGTATGCAATCGCATCTGCTGCCCACAGGTCTGCGGATACGTCTGTGAAGGAAACTGCTGGACCATTCACGGTTGTTGCACTCGCTTGTTGTTGCATCCAGCGATACGCAATGGTAGCCATCTGTGCACGGGTGATCGAACCTTCCGGTGCAAATTGGGTGTTGCTCATGCCGTTCATGATGCCAGCGGATTTCGCTTTTTGAATCTCACTTGTTGCCCAGTGTGTTGCAGATACATCCTTGTAGCTCACGCTATTCACGGAACCTGCTGCCGCTTCAGTTGGAAGATTGCGAGCTAGCATGGCTGCCATCTGTGCACGTGTTACGAATGCATCCGGGCGGAAATCCGCACCAAATCCTTGGATGTACGGTTGATGTGTACTTTGTGAAGCTTTCAGTCCATCCACAACAACGAGGGTGAACGTACTGAATTTTGTTACGGTAAATTCGATGCCTTCGCTATTATCCGCGAGTTGCACCAATTTGCCTTGAATCAATTCTTTTGTGCCGTCACTGTGTTCGATATAGATCGCCAAGTTGTCCAATGCTTGCTGACGAGCAGCCGGATCGGTTGGCAGACTGTCACGCAGTGGCAACGTGAGTGTCACTTCGCGGCTCTGCATATTCGTGTCGATCTCTACCGGACGAGCCAATACACGAACATTCGTATTCGGAGCAACTTGTTGAATCAATTGCTCTTTCTTCGCACGCTCTTCAACTTCTTTGCGCTCCGATTCCTTTTTCAAAGGTACAACGCGGAAGTACAAGTCTTGATCGAATCCAGTGATGGAATTCGTCGGAACGGAAATCACTACATTTTCAGTGGAAATCTCCAGCTTGAGCGAACCATCATTCAATTCTTTTACCGCTGCTTTAGGCAGTTCAATGCGTGTCTCGGACACGGCATCTTTGGTGTCTGGGATGACAATGCGTGCGGTGTTCATGTTCAATTGCTTCGCTTTTTCAACAGATTCCTTGGCAATCGCTTCGGTCATTTTCACCAGGTCTTTGATCGTGCCGTTGGTTTCGGTTGTACGGGTAATTGGCGTTTTGGTCAGGTTGGTACCGTTTGTTCCATTAACGTCAACCACGATCTGCTCTTGTTTCGTTGTTGGTGCAGGTGTAGACGTTACTGGTGTAGATCCTGCACTTCCACCGCCAGTTGATGGTGTAGGTGTAGGCGTAATAATAATGATCTGATCAAAGAAACGATCGAATGCTGTCTGCACTTCGCTAATACTGCTGTATCCGTTAGCAGGCTTGCGATCAAGCATCCATTGAGCCAGTTTTCCCATTCGAGTATCATCTTCTACTAGATCCTTCATAGCATTCAACTTAAGTAGGAATGGTTCGAAAGGCTCCATCATCTCAGTAGATTGCTGGAAGCTGTATAGCATCAGCATGGCTTTCTTCATCTCGCTAACGTCTATAGCATCATTAATGTAGGAATAATTCATGACTAACATTAATGATGCACCGTAAACCTGTTCGATTGAAAGATCCGAACCCTGAAACAGACGTTTTGCAGTATAAGCAAGTAACTCTTTATCCACATTGGATGCATTTAAATATTTTTGACCTAACTCTTTAAACATTTCCATCCCTGGATATTCAAAGTACTCTGTTGACTCAACAAAAAGGGAATAGAACTCATTCAAATGCTGTTGGAAAAGAATCTTGTCTGTTTGTTTGATCGTCTGGATGCCTTTATACCCAATTTCTACAGCATATTGCACTTGTTTCTTAAGATTATAGGTATAGTCACTCGGTAAAAAGGTCATTACCACATTAGCTATGGCTTTCTTCTCCTCAGGTTGGAGAGTGTCAAAGCCAGCCGGAAGATCCAACCATTCCGGTTGAGTAATTGCTCCCAGGATAGCATCAGTATTCTTCGTAGCTCTCGCTTCGTTGATAACTCTCAAAGGATCTGCTGGATTAAAGAACTGATCAAAAGTTTTTTGGATGTTTTTATAGTTTTCATAACCACCGACTGGACGCTTATCAATCATCCATTGGGCAAGTTTTCTATATGTCGCATAATCTATGCTATCTACTTTGTCCATGTTAAGCGGAAACTCTACCATATATTTGATAGTACTAGGGAGATTGTTATACTGTGTTGATTCCTTCTGTACTAAACGAAGACGCACCAAAGCATTATACATCTTGGTTTGATTAGTCACATCATTGATTGCATTGTAAGTAGATAACGACGTAGAAAGTTGATCTCTGTTCTGATAAGAAGGAATTTCATCACGCATTGAGTAAAATTTCATGCGGTATGCAAAAATTTGTTTATCTACAACAGACAAATTTTCATACATTTTCCCTACTTTATATAGTGATTGAATACTTGGGTCGAGGTTTATGCTAAAAACTTCAGGTAAATTTAATAATTTAGAAAAATAAGCATTGATATTCTCCTCAACATCAGTCAGTGCAGGTTTATTAAAGAGGTTTCGTGGTTCTACAGCCATATCGAGTACATATTGTACTTGTCCTTTACTCACATATCCTTTTGCCCCATTCATTAAAGTGACAAATACAGCTACAGATTCTTTCTCATCGTTGCTCCAATCACTGAAATCTACAGGCAGTTCGAGTCCTAACGCGGAATCTTGAATTTTGCTAAGGACACCTTCTACATCTTCATTACTCTTAGCTAGATTCAATGATTCAAGCGGGTCTGTTTCTTTATTCTGAGTAAAGACCAGGATCTTATAGAGGCTAGCAGTATTACTTCCGTTTGCCTTAACACGAACCCATACCGTTGTATTCCCTTCAAACTGGGGTGGGTTCGTGGAGCTGTAATCAAACCAGTTCTCGCCATTATTCTGAGTGTATTCCATAGTATCATCCGCACCAACAATGACATTGACAGCATCATCTACGGTTACTAACGGTGCTGCCAAATTAAAGAACTGATCGAAACTTTTCTGGATATCTTCTACTGAAACAAAGCCACCTTGCGGCATTTTTCCAATCATCCAATTAGCCAGTTCTGTCATTCTCTCCGAATCATTGTGAATAGATTGCAATTTATCAAAGTCTAATGGATAGGCTACTGCACCAGATTCAGGGTTATCATTGATAAACTCATCAATGGACCCTTTAAAGAACTGGTTAAAGCCCAACGTCTCTAACATCAATTCCACGCCTTTTGCTTTATTGATTTCAGGATACCCGGTTATCCCAAATATCACTTGGAAAAATGCGTTGTCTAACTCAGTTGATCCCTGACTACCATGAAATGAAATTAAGGTCATTTGGATAAAATGAGAAATTAGTTGTCGATCAACACCGCTCATTTCTTCATACTTCATACCCGATTTATGCATCATTTCTGTGGTGTCATTGGTGAAGTAGTTTTTAGACTGGCTCAACAGATTGTAGACCAGATCCATTTGAAATTGTATAGCAAACAAGTCCGTATTACTGATTAAAATCATGCCTTGATATGCCAAGTTAAAAGTATATTCTAATTGTTCCTCACTAGAATACGCTTCCCCTTTTGGCAAAGTAGCCACCAATCTTGCTATCGCTTCTTTCTCTGGTACAGACAACCCAGAGTAACCAAGTGGCAAAGTCACAATCAGGTTCCCTTCCAGTACCTCCTGTATTTCGCTAACAGATCCCTCGCTGATTGCATAATTTAACTTCTCCAAAGGTGTCATCGGATTCGCTTGAACAGGTACTACAGCGACAACTTGGATTAACATCAGCAACACCAGTACCGCACTGATTATTTTCCTCGCATATGTTTTCATTATTTCCTCCTTGAGCCTCCCAGCTCGAATCATTTATACTTTTCATTCTAGTACTTTGGTCTGAACGGATTCTGAACAATTGGCGTAAAATCGCGAAAAAACATTAAAATTCCGTATTTTTTTCGTGATTTTTCAACAATCCCCCTATGAAATTCATCTTTTCTTGCATTTTTCTGTAATTATTTTAATCTATAGACCTATGTATTTCTTCTCAGCATGTAGAATTTTACGAGGAATGCGAAAGCGAAAGTGAGTGAGTATGTTAATCTTTAGGATTCGTTACAGCAAAGTTTCTGTCTAATACATTCATTGGATTGTATTCAAGTTCGTTAAACTGCAAAAGGCCACCCCCAAGGATGGCCTTCTTTATCTACTTTGATAATATTACTTTTGCGCTGCAGCTTCGATATCTGCATATGCCCAGTGTGTTGCTGGTACATCACTGAACGTTGGCGTAACTGCGCCAGTTAGGGGTGTGCGGTTGAACAGCACGTTCAGCACTTTCACAGCTTCAGCACGCGTCAGCTTGCTGTCTGGTTTGAATGTACCATCGTTGTAACCAACCATCAGGCCAGCAGATTGCACGTATGCAATCGCATCTACTGCCCACAGGTCTGCGGATACATCTGTGAAGGAAATTGCTGGACCATTCACTGTTGTATTACTCGCTTGTTGCTGCATCCAGCGATAAGCAATCGTCGCCATCTGTGCACGGGTGATCGAACCTTCCGGTACAAATTGAGTGTTGCTCATGCCGTTCATGATGCCAGCGGATTGCGCTTTTTGAATCTCACTTGTTGCCCAGTGTGTCGCAGATACATCCTTGTAGCTCACGCTATTCGTGGAACTTGCTGCTTCAGTTGGAAGATTACGAGCCAGCATAGCTGCCATTTGTGCACGCGTTACGAATGCATCTGGACGGAAATCTGCACCAAATCCTTGGATGTACGGTTGGTGTGTACTTTGTGAAGCTTTCAGTCCATCCACAACAACGAGGGTGAACGTACTGAATTTGGTTACGGTAAATTCGATGCCTTCGCTATTATCCGTGAGTTTCACCAATTTGCCTTGGATCAATTCTTTTGTGCCGTCACTGTGTTCGATATAGATCGCCAGGTTGTCCAATGCTTGCTGACGAGCAGCCGGATCGGTTGGCAGACTGTCACGCAGTGGCAATGTGAGTGTCACTTCGCGGCTCTGCATATTCGTGTCGATCTCTACCGGACGAGCCAGTACACGCACATTCGTATTCGGAGCAACTTGTTGAATCAACTGTTCTTTCTTCGCACGCTCTTCAACTTCTTTGCGCTCCGATTCCTTTTTCAAAGGTACAACACGGAAGTACAAGTCTTGATCGAATCCGGCGATGGAATTTGTCGGAACGGAAATCACTACATTTTCAGTGGAAATCTCCAGCTTGAGTGAACCATCATTCAGTTCTTTTACCGCTGCTTTAGGCAGTTCAATGCGTGTCTCGGACACGGAATCTTTGCTATCTGGAATAACAATGCGTGCGGTGTTCATGTTCAATTGCTTCGCTTTTTCCACCGATTCCTTGGCAATGGCTTCAGTCATTTTCACCAGATCTTTGATCGTGCCGTTGGTTTCGGTTGTACGGGTAATTGGCGTTTTGGTCAGGTTGGTGCCGTTTGTTCCATTAACGTCAACCACGATCTGCTCTTGTTTCGTTGTTGGTGCAGGTGTAGAGGTTACTGGTGTAGTTGTGGACGAACCTCCACCTGTGCTACCACCCGGGTTAGGCGTTGGAGTATTGCCATTATCTGTGCTGCTATCACCATTCTGTGTAAAGACAAACTTCACGGCGCGGCCTGGCAGTTCATCGCTGATTGCTTTGTAACGAACCCATACCGTTTTGTTGCCGCTAAGGTCCATTTTTTGAATGAAGGCAACATCAATCCAGTGCAACTTATTGTCAAAGGAAATCTCCATCGTGCTGTCCAAACCCGTTAGGGTGTTATTGATGTCATTGCCCTTCACATCAGGAGCCGTAAAGAATCGATTAAATACATATTGCAGATTCCCAACATCCTCATAGCTGTCTTGTTCATTTAGGACCCATTCAGCCAATTCCTTCTGGCCTTCAGGACTGAGTTCTGCCCTTTTGGATAAATCAAGAGCGCCTCTAAGATTAAATTTATATTTGCTGAAGAATGCTTCACCTTTAATCTGATCTTTCATTGCTTTATCAAGCCATTGATCCATTCGCGGTATAGAGGTAGCTTGCTCAAATGAATCGATAGGCATAGAGAGGAGATTCAGGACAATATCAGGATCAACAATATCCCCTTTAGACATTCCTTCCAATCTTTCGAATGCAACTAGATGCAAGTAATTGAATGCCAGTACACCTTTATCTACTTTGCTACGTTCCAAATGTTGTTGTCCAAGGCTGCGTAACACATATGTCTGTTGGTCATTAAAGTCATTAGGTCCATTTACTAATTGCTGAGCGAGCAGATCCAGTTTATTCCTAAGAACACTGAGTTCCCTCTGCTCCCAAACAGATTGTGCCAATACACCAAGTTCAATCATATATTGGACCTGTTCTTTGTTTTTGTAATCTTTATTTACATAGTCGATCAGGAATCCCGCAATGAAATCTCTAACTTGCAAAGACAAAGCACCGTATCCGTTAGGAAGAGTAATACCCAGATCCGGATCTTCCATAGCCATTCGCATAGCCGCTATATTACTGTTGCTCTTTGCAGTATTTAAGACACTCAATGGATCGCTTTCGTTATCATCCGGGAAAAATTTATTAAATGCAGTCTGAATTTCTTCAAAACTTGCATATCCACCAAGTGGTCTTTCACTAAGCATAAGATCAGCCAATTGTTCCCGTTCTTCGTTTGTAAGATCGTGCACTTTACCTACATCCAAAGGAAAACTTCCAAGTGGGTTTTCCGGGTGCTCGGAGTTGTATGACTCGACATCTGATTGAATGTCATATATTTTGTACAACGATTTCAACATACTTTCTGTCGTTTCAGTTCTATTTATAAATGGAGTATCATCCACCGCGGTTTCCATATAAGAAAGAATTTTTCTTATTTCAAGGTTTATTCTGAGTTTACTTTCTAATAAAAAGGCGATCATACGTCTATCAATCATGTCAGATTTGAGATACAGGTTTATACGTTCATAGTATCCATCTTCGGCACTAGGATAATCAAAATGCTTTATCCGCTCTGCTAATTTCCCATAAAACTCATCAAGTATTTCTCCTGAGGCTGATCCACCAATTTTGCGAGGAAGTTCAAGAGCCAGCATAGCCAATTCCACCATATATTGAACTTGCTTTTGGCTCGTATATCCTTGAGCTGTCGGTGGCTCAATTCTTAATAAGTAGTAAGCAACTGCCTCCTGATCTTCAAAAGATAGGGATTTAAAATTAGGTACTCCAAATTGCTCATTGTTAAACAACACCACAGCTTCCTGGATGTCTTCTGGGTTATCCCTGTTCGCCCTCTTTTTAAACTCGTTATATTGAGCCAACCAAGTTGCATCCATGAAAAACGCATCAAATTCTTTCTGAACTTCGGATACCGTTCCATAACCATTTTGCGGCTTATGATCAATCATCCACTGAGCAAGTTCTGATTTTTTGGTTGTATCGTTCTGGATGTTCGACATTTTTCCCATATTAACGGGGAAAGTATACAGTTGAAGGCTAGGGTTATTCCCAACAAAACTTACACTAATAAAGTGGTTCCAATACATTGCATCTAGTACGGCCTCCATGTCCGTAACATTGCTCGCAGTATTAATTGGAAGGTATTCTGATAGCGTTACTATTAAAGCTTGGAGTTGACCAGTATAATTGATTGGCTTTTCAAAATTCCCTAAAGCAGGTTCAAACATCAAAATATTTGTATACATTACCTTATCGGCACCGCTTAAAATGCGGTAGGCAGCACTCGCCTCAACCATCGGTCCTGCTTGATCTGTAGGAAGAAATTCCTCAGCATGACTATACAAATCGTATATTCCTTCCAGTAGATACTCTGCAGTATCTGGATACTTCACTTTAGGAAATTTCACTAATTCATATAGGAGTGCAAAAACATACTCAATTTGGCTTTGACTTTCATAATCCACCTCACGTGGTAGCAAAAGAATTATTCCTCGAGTCAGTTCTTTCTTTTGCTCATCATTCAGCAGATTATAGGTGGTGGAAATATCGGTCATATCTATTAAACTGCCGCTCTCCAACATACCCTGAACTTCTGGAATAGCTACTTCAATATCCTTATCTGAACTTCTGATTTGGTTAAGTTGTTCCAACGTAGTAAGTGTGTCAGCACTTGCAACCCCACCCACACTAACCACCTGTAATAACAAAACAGCAATTAAAAAGCAGCTTATCAGCTTTTTATAATTCATGTACTTGATCCTCCCTATCTCATGTTTTTTACATATAAATTCAATCCATCTGATACGTAAGGCCTATTGTAGTGCACTGCGATAAACAGAATCTAAACAAAAAGAGCAAATAAAAGGAAAAAGATCCACCCTGTAGTACAAAAACAGGATAGATCTCAATTTTTTTCGCCAAAATTCATCATTTTTAAAAAAAGTATTCTTCGGGACCTATATAGCTCCGACTCTTAAATCAAGGTGTACCCGCCATCCACATACAATGTGCTGCCCGTCGTGAACGTATTGGCCATCAGATACGTAACTGTATGTGCAATTTCTTCATTGTGCCATCAAGGGTAAAAATAACGCGAACGAAGCGACTTGAACGACAACTATACAATGGAACTTCACAGCAAAAAAGACGAGAGACAGATCACCTGATATCAGGCATATCCGTATCCCGTCTTTGTCACATCACATTCCAATCCGCAATCCGACCCTATACGATCCAGATGGTCACTGACCTAAGAAAGTAACCCCAACTTCAGTACTCTTGCAATATTCTCGGCGGTACGTTCCACATTCTCCGGGCCTTCTCGCAATAGTCGATTCAGATCTGCTGCTCCAGGCACAATACCAAATATGGCATCGATGCCTTCCGCGTAGAGGGTGTCAATCCCTTCGCCCACACAACCTGCAAGGGCAATCACAGGTTTACCCGCTTCCTTGGCTGCCCGAGCAACACCATAAGGGGTCTTGCCAAATTTCGTTTGGAAGTCGATACCGCCTTCACCCGTAAATACCACATCCGCAGTAATCAACTTTTTACGCAACTCAGTATATTCAATGACAATCTCAATCCCTTTACGTAATACAGCCTGTGTAAAAATCAAGAGTCCCGCGCCCAACCCTCCAGCCGCTCCGGCTCCTGGTACATCTCGGATATCTTTATGAAGCTGTCGTTTCACTACATCTGCATAATGGGACAGATTTGCATCCAGCTGCTCAACCATCTCTGGAGTAGCCCCTTTTTGTGGTCCAAACACCCTTGATGCGCCATGCTCCCCACATAGGGGATTGGTCACATCACAGGCCACAATGAACTCCACTTCCTGCAAACGCTCATCCAGACCAGATACATCAATCTGAGCCAGTTGATCCAAAGCCCCGCCCCCACGCGCAAGCGGCTGACCCTGTGCATCCAGAAACTTCGCACCAAGTGCTTCAGCCATGCCAGCCCCACCGTCGTTGGTCGCGCTACCACCAATGCCAATGATGATCTTGCGTATGCCAAGGTCAAGACATGCGCGAATCAACTCGCCTGTTCCATAAGTTGTCGTCCGGAGCGGGTCCCAGGTGTCCTTGGTAACCAAGTGGATGCCGCTAGCCGACGCCATTTCGATGGCCGCCGTTGTTCCGCCACCCAGAATGCCATACTGTGCAGTGACTGTATGACCCAATGGTCCGCTCACCTCGTGCTGGTGAAGGACGCCGCCGGAAGCGTCCACAAGGGACTGCACCGTACCTTCTCCACCATCTGCCATAGGTACATGAATATAGACTGCTGTCGGGTATATTTTACGCAACCCTTTTTCCATCGCGATACATACTTCTTTTGCTGTCATGCTTTCTTTGAACGAATCCGGTGCCAGAACAAATGTCTTCTCTCTTGTCTCTCTCATATCTTAAAGGAGAACACGGTTTTCCATAATATTTTTCATGCTGATATGGGATTTGGAGGGTCCCAGCTTCACCAGTGAATCCTGAAATTCGGCAAGTTCTTCAATGGACGCCGTCTGTACCTTGATCAGGTAGTTATACTCACCGCTAATCCGATAAACGTCCGTGACTTCGATGGCCTGTTCACAGAACTGGACCAACTCGTCGCAATGCTCTGTTTTAAGCAAAATAAACGTCGTCGTTCCACGGTTTAATTGGGCTAGATTATAGATGGTCGAATATCCCGTTATTACACCTCTCTCCTCCAGTTTCAGAATTCTTTCCTTAACCGAAGGTTGGGACATGTTAATTTCTTTGCTTATCTGTGCAACGGGGATACGTGCATGATGTTGCAACAAGCGCATAATCTGCTGATCGATTTCATCTATCATGTGTTCCATTTGCAAGACCTCCGAGTCGTCGACTTATTTAATAAGGTTTCCCTGATAAATTAGCTAAAAATAGTTAGATTTTATCTCATTATATCCTTTGATATTGTATGGTTCCAATGCGTTATCAACCCTATAATTTAGAATACAATCTGAAGAAGGAGCGATGTAATGTGAGTGTTATTGGACTTGCACATGTAGCCATTCAGGCTCGTAATTACGAAGATACTCTGGCGTTTTATACAAAAGTATTGGGATTCAAGGTCGGTCACTCCTGGAGTTTGCCTTCCTTCCACATTACCGAGGCATGTATGCTGATCTCTCCGGATCAGCGCACCTGTATTGAGGTATTTGATCCAAAAGCCGTCATTCCCGCCGAGGGTGAACCTGCCACCTCGCCTGAAGCGGTCCGGCACGGCGCACTGTTACATTTCGCCTTTTACGTGCATGATGTAGAAGATATCTATCAGCGAGCGCTCGCCTATGGAGCCAAGGCCTACGTTGAACCGGATTGGATATCGCTTGGCGAACCTGCACTTCGGGTTAGAAATGCGCTCGTCCACAGTCCGAATGGTGAAGTGATCGAATTCCTTGAAGAGGTTAATTTCGACCGATCCTCACCATCATCTACATGAAGTACACAAACAGCCTGTTGCCTCGTTATCCGTGGCAGCAGGCTATTTCATGATTGGATTTGCTTGGCAAGCACCAGCACACACACCTACCCTACTCTTGCTCTGCATTCCCCAGCGTATACTCACTTAGTTTCCCTTCATAAACCAGTTGCAATCGTTCACTCTGGCGAAAATCATCCGGTGTCACCAGCGCAGGCAGCTTGTTCCACAGTTTGATTCCCGAACGCTGCAGAATCTCAGCTACAAATTGGGAGCAGAAGTAGGAGTTGCTGAACTCCACCGGTTCCTTGAGTGTAATGCCGATCACGCCGAGCAGATTGTACATATATTTCTGGCGGCTTCGGATGAAGATGTGCAGCACACGTTTCATCTTTTCCACTTCACGATCCGTCACCTGAAGCTTGTATATGACACATGTGGTATTGGGATACTTGCTGTATGTACCTGTCTGAATATTTTCCTTCACAAACCCGCCATTCAGCGGATTGCTCGGATGCTTGCGGCCGAAGCTGTACAGCTCGGTTAACTCCCGGTCAAATGAGATCGATGCGTGATTATATGGCGCTCGGGTATAGCTCTGAATAACCTTGGTAAACAGCGTTCCTGTATTCGTAAGCAGGATATAGATGGAGCGTTCATCTGTCATAGCAAAATTTCCCCTTATCAAGTTGGCACTATTCCTTCATAATAACATAGGTACCCTACAATGGAATCTTACTTTGAATAAGCAGGTGATTGGTACGTGAGCAGTTCACTCTTTACACTAACGTTAATCTTCACAGCTTTACTTGTGATACATATCGTGTACAAAATTATTGCAAAGCTTCAGCCAAGCAAAGACTATTCAGGCATCGGCCAAAAAATCAAAACCTGGTGGGGTATGTTTGTGATTTTCTGCCTCGCCACCCTTTTTAACCCCATTGTGTCCCTCATCTCCCTCATGGTGCTTGCATTCTTCTCACTCAAAGAATACTTCTCCATGATTCGCAGTACACGCAAAGCCGACCGCAGGCTGTTCCTATGGGCGTATCTGGCGATTCCGGTTCAGTTCTACTGGATCTATATTGGATGGTATGGCATGTTTATCGTGTTTATTCCCCTATATGTGTTCCTGGTGCTGCCCCTGCCACGTCTGATCAACAAAGGTACGGTCGGTTTCCTGCGCAGTGTCAGCTCCACACAATGGGGACTAATGCTGATGGTGTTTGGGCTGAGCCACCTGGCCTATTTCCCATTTGCCTCACCGGAGTACGGCTCCAAGCTGGTGCTGTTCTTGGTCGTGCTAACACAGCTTAATGATGTGGTGCACTATCTGGTCTCTCTCTATCTGGGCAAACGAAAAGTGGTGCCTACCGCCAATCCATTTGTCACCTGGGAAGGGTTCGCGTGTGCGTTTATTGTAACGACAGCTACGTCTTATTTCATCCATCCCTACCTGACGCCATTTGATTGGAAATTCTCGCTGTTCATCGGGGTGTTGATCAGTTTGGCTGGATTCTTCGGTAGTCTGACGGTGTCTGTACTGAAGCGCGATCTGTTAATTGGAGATGACAACAAGTTCGATTCGCTCAAAAAAAGCTACCTGAGCCGGGTCGATAGCCTGACCTATACCTCGCCGGTTATGTTCCACGTGGTCCGTTATTTCTTTGACTTTATGTAGCAACAGATGGATCGGCGAGCTTGTAATTATGTATGTCAAAAAAAGCAGCCCAAGTGGCTGCTTTTCCTGTTCAATAGGCTCTGGGCAGAGCCTTCATGATATGCCTGCTTACTTCAACGTAATTTCTTTTTCGGACATGATTTCGTTCCCCTCATCATTTGTGAAGACAAATGTCGCTTTGCCCCGCTCGCCCTTCATCTCATCCGAATAGATAAAGCCGGAGAATTGTCCATTGCCGCTAAAGTAAAAGCCATCTTCTCCATTTCCACCATGTTCAATGGCTTCCTGTAGTGAATTCACAATCGTCACCGTGTTAGACGTCCACCGCATCTCCGTTAGTGTATACCCCTTCGGAACCTGTTTAATTCCAAAATCAAAGCTGTTACCCTCGCTCGGTTTCTCCGACTGGTCAATGACGATATCAATCTTCTCAGACGGTTCAGTGGATTCCGATTGAGCTGTAGGCTTGCCCTCATCACCACTGGCACTGCCTTGGCTATTGTTATTCTTCGCATCCGCATTCGGTACAGAGTTTTCTCCAGCTTCCTCTACGGGTTGCTTCGATTGCGGATAGGCATGTTCCTGAACCGATTCACCACTAGTGCCACAGGCACTGACGAATAGCGAAATACAGAGCACAGACATGCAAAGTGCAGATTTCTTTATATTTATTTTCATCATCTAATTCTCCCTTCATTCATCTTCGGCACGTATATCCAACACGCCACTTATTAATCACTACACCATATCGTCCCACATGAAGCTCCATTATATGTAAATGATTAATAAATTCAGTATGTAACTGCACCTCGATGAGTAAAAAAAGAACTCTGTTCATGACGTCATGCACTGTTTAATTTATCGATCGAACCCAGGTAAGACCAACACTTGTCCAATCTGAATGGCGTTATGCTCAATTTTGTTCACTTTCTTGATAGCTTCTACATACACACGAGTGTCCATCTGCTGAGGTTTATGTGCCAATGAAATGCCCCACAGTGTATCTCCCTGAGATACAACGATCTGGTCCCCCGACAACAATTGCTCATCCCCGGCAAATGCAGTGAATACAGCACTACACCCTATGATTATAATTAGAGTTATAGTGACGATCTTCATTAGCCAGGTTGGCGTCTTCACACGCTGCATGAATTGATCTTTGACATACATGGTGCGGGACTCGGACGTTTTGGTATAAACGGATTCATAAATACTTTTGTACGTAGAATATCTCATTCTAGTCGACCTCCAGACTTTCATTCCGCTAATCTTTAATTTCATGTTTACCTATATATTTTTCCTATAACAATGAACGATCAATAACTCACTTTTTCACTATATAGGTATCTTTTCCTAAGTCACCCTACCCTGATAGGTCTATACTACCAGTTCACTCTAAACAAATTCTGAACAACCAAATTTCAATGTTATATCAGATTCAATTTATCCAATATTCATGCCTGATTTTCGGCGATGCTTGCTGCAACGTTTTTCTATAATAGGTATAGATAAAGATTCTAATGAGTAAGGACGTGCCCCCATGATTTCTGCTGATCTGAAGGAACAATATTACGAGGCGCTTGTGGCCAAGGATTCGGAATACGAGGGTTTATTCTATGTTGGAGTCCGAACCACAGGTGTGTTCTGTCGTCCTACATGCCCTGCGCGAAAGCCAAAATTCGAAAACTGCGAATTCTATGAGACGGCTCAACAGGCACTTCTGGCCTCTTATCGCCCTTGCCAGCGCTGTCGTCCACTTTCTCACCCCAACCAAGTATCCGATGTCGTTCGCATATTAGTGGAAGCTGTGGAGAAAAATCCGGAGAAACGCTGGAAAGAACAGGATTTCAAGGCCCTCTCCATCGACGAATCCACTGCTCGCCGACAATTCAAGAAGCGGTTCGGCATGACCTTTGTAGAATATGCTCGCGCCCGACGCATGGGTCTTGCCCTGAAAAATATTCGCTCCGGCCGCACCGTGATTGATAGCCAATTATCTACTGGATATGAATCAAGCAGCGGCTTCCGCGATGCCTTTTCACGGATCATGGGTGCTGCCCCTACACAAGTCGATGAAGGACATATCCTAAAAGCGTCCTGGATTGACACCCGCCTCGGCCCGATGATGGCTATTGCTGATGAGGAGTCGCTATATTTACTGGAATTTGTGGACCGCAGAGGTCTGGAACGCGAAGTTGAGCGTCTGCGCAAACGAACCAAATCAGCGATTGTACCCGGCACTACAGCTCCCATCCAGTCCATTGAGCGTGAACTAAACGAGTACTTTCAAGGTATTCGGACAGCATTCGACACACCGTTGTTCTGTTTAGGAACACCATTCCAAAAACGTGTGTGGGAACAGCTAATGGCCATTCCGGCTGGGGAAACGAGGTCATATCTGGAGATTGCAAATGCACTGGGAAAACCGACTGCTTGCCGAGCTGTGGCACAGGCGAATGGAGCCAATCAGCTTGCGATTGTGATTCCATGTCACCGTGTAATTAATGCCAGTGGCGAATTGGGTGGATATGGCGGGGGATTAACTCGCAAAAACTGGCTTTTGACTCACGAGAAACAGGGGCAGGAACAGGATAGCTGCGAATAACGTAATGAAGTAATGAAGTACGCATCAAATGTCCAAAGGAATGCATGATATAACAAAGGAGAGTCAACATAATATGAGTACCTTAGAAGAAAAAGCAGCGTTGTTCCAACAATACCATGTGAAAGGAAAACCACTTGTTCTGGTCAATGTATGGGATGCCGGAAGCGCACAAGCCATCCAATCCGCTGGAGCAACGGCCATTGCTACCGGAAGCTGGTCCGTTGCTGCGGCCCACGGTGAACGCGATGGTGAAGCCATGCCATTCCATCTGGTGCTTGCCAATCTCGCACGGATTACAGCGAGCGTGGATCTGCCTGTAACGATCGATATAGAGGGAGGGTATGGGAGGTCTGTGTCAGAAGTGAAGCGAAATATCCTGCAAGTCATCGATCATGGTGCTGTAGGAATCAACATTGAAGATCAACTTCCCGCTGGCTTGGGATTGTACACTGTGGAGGAGCAATGCCCAAGATTGTCCGCCGCCCGGGAAGCTGCGCAGCAGGCAGGCATCCCGTTGTTCATTAACGCCCGCACAGATATTTTTCTGCAACATGCACCTGAACACCATAACCACTCTCTCCTGGAGGAAGCACTTATACGTTCGAGCCATTATGCAGATGCAGGAGCCAGTGGTCTGTTTGTACCCGGTTTGCAGGATCACCAACTGATTCAGGAATTGTGTGAGCGTTCACCGCTGCCAATTAACGTCATGGTTACGTCTCCTGAGCCTTCACCAAAACAGCTTGCCACACTGGGTGTAGCGCGTGTAAGTTACGGGCCATATCCATATCTGCAAGTTATGGAACACCTAAAAGAACTAGGGAGAAACATTTTATCGGGAAATTAACAGGAGGGCATGTTATAATCACCTCTATTGAACATTTACAGGAGGCAATTATGCTTAACGTGGAACAAAAGCTAGAAGTGCTACAATCGTATCCCCAACTGCAACGCAAAGATGTTTCTCTCGGTCGAGTTAATTTCCACTACGAGGGTAGTGCGTATGATAAAAAAATTGTTGCTCTCCATATTCATCCTAACGGAAACGGTTATATCTATGCAGGGCTACTGCCTAACTATGAGACCGATGCTAAAGGATTCGTCAATATTCGTGATTACTCCGAAGCAGATCTGCGCACCTTGTTAGATGAAACGATCCAAGCGATGTCTCACAATCCCAACGCAGTTGAATTCCAAGAGCCAGCACAAGTAAAAACTACTGTCCCTACATTGTCTACAACCTCTACGGGTGGCGGAACGTGGATCGATGAAGAGGGACATATGCTGACTTTAAAATACGAAGATGACATGTGGTATGTGTATTCCGGTGATAATCTGGATATGGCTTTTGAAACGCGTAGCGAAGCTGGCGAGTATCTCAAAGACGAAGGATTCAAACCGCAGGCTCAGGCTTAAGGGTGCACCTTCATTTGGAATTCCGCACAAAGATTGTTGAATAGGTATATTCAGTGATTTAATATGATACAAAAAAACACGAGGCGTGTTCGCACTCGTGTTTTCTGATTTCGGAATGATTTCACTTAGATTCCTTACCCAGTTCCTTTATAACTGTTTCCTGTCAGTCTTTTTTGGATTTCATGGTAAGCGGCGCATTCTTCATCATGGGGTACGTAGATAGAAGTAGCGCACCACCAATACATCCCAGAACGGTGAACAATGTCATGCGATTGATCCTAGCAATCCACAACATAAACTCACCAAGATCGCCCAATGTAATTATCAGCGTAAAGAACAAGCCAACCCCGAAGAACATAATGAAGAAGTTACGCATCCCCAAGCGCATCCAGCAAACCGTTGGGAAGACAGAGATTCCCAGTACGAGAAAGCCGCTCATCAGATCGATCCACAGGTAGGATAAAAAATGATATTTGTTTGAATACAACATGCCTGGTTGATAAAGGGTTACGTCAACAATTCCTTTTTCCTGAAGCAGGTGTATGAGGAAATACGCCACATGCAGAATGACCATGGTGCCTGCAACCATCCATACCGAGTTCATATAGAAGGATTTCATGAATTGAATTCGTGTACTGCCCATACCAATCGCAACCGGAAACAGTGTAATCATTCCCCCGATGGCAAACGCACATATCCCTCCGTACATGGGACCAAACAGTTGCGTAGCATACGAGACATCAAATATGAAGCCAATGGCCAGATATACAACGGCGAGCATTAGAGCGATGGATGAAAATATGCTCAGAAACAAACGCATATCATCGCGAATCAGTCGGTTCGTACCTTTTACTGCGTTCATGGTTTAACCCCCTCTTGATTACGGGTCCTGTTAACCAAATAATCTTGTAATGTCGCTTTCTCAATGGAAAGCCCCTGTGAATGAGCGATATCCTTCCACATTTTCGAGTAGGGCTCATCAATCATCACTTTTACAGTTGATCCCATCTGGGAAGACTCTATAACTTTAACACCTGCTGTAACTCGGTTAATATCATCAATTCCCCCTGTTAGAAGAACTCCTTTTTCGCGTATCTCTTCCATCGGTTGATTTAACAACACCTCTCCGGCTTGCAAAACGATAAGGGACTCACATAAAGGCTGAATCTCCTCAATATGGTGGCTGGATATGAGAATCAGACGCGGGTTATCTTCATAACTTTCCAGTAGCGCATTATAGAAGAATTTACGCTTCTCAGCATCGAGTCCATTGGTGGGCTCATCCAGAATGGTTATCTTTGCATTACTGGCAAGACCCAATATAATCTGGGCAGCAGTCTTCATGCCTTTCGAAAATTTAATGATCTTTTTCTTCGTCGGTAGTTCGAACACATCGATTAAACGTTCCGCCAAATCCTGATTCCACTGCGGATGAAAATATTGTCCCATTTGAACCATGTCACTAACTGTCCAATTTTTCCCCAGGGGATGATTCTCCTGGATGTAACACAGATGCTCTTGGGCAGCCAGATTATTATAGGGGTCTTGACCCATGATCTGAACGGTTCCACTGTCCGGGCGGTTATGCCCTGCAAGTAAACTCATCATGGTTGTTTTACCCGCTCCATTTCTTCCCCAGATTGCACTAATGATTGGCTCACTCTCATGTAGCGTAACCTGGTTCAGAACGGGCGTCTTCTGGTAGCTGTAGTTGACCTGCTCCATATGAATCATAACTCACTCTCCTTATCCTTCTTGCCACGAATCAGATCAATGATCATGTCTTCATTCATGTGAATCCGTCTGGCTTCTTCAAGTAAAGGCTTGATGTATTCTTCATAAAAATCTTGCTTCCGTTCAACGAGCAATGCTTCTCTTGCTCCCTTTGCAACAAACATTCCAACACCTCGCTGTTTGTATATAATCCCCTTGTCCACGAGTTCCTGCAGTCCTTTGCGGGCTGTAGCCGGATTAATATTGTAGAAGCGTGACAGTTCATTGGTTGAGGGAACCTGTTCTTCCACCTTCAATCTGCCTTCCACAATATCGTCCATAATCATTGTGGCAATCTGATGAAAAATAGGCTGAGATTCATCCAAAGTCGATTTCATGTGCTTCCAACTTTCATACGTATTCATTAGTCAGTTAGTCGGTTAGTTACTCATGTAACTAACTATAGTATACAAAGACGCAAATGTAAATAGGCGAACTTAATTCATTGCCTTTCCTACCTTGGCTCTGTTGTATTGATTAATAAGCCCGTCCAGGACTACGGATTGCTGGATCACTTCCGGATGAAGCAGACTACCGTATTCCATATGCATGCGATATAACAACTGTCTGGCATCTTCGATCCGTGATATCAAATCCAGGCGATCCATAGTATCCCTCCTTTTTGTCATATTTTAGTGTATTATGCCAATCAAAAGCGCATGTGAGATACGACATACTTATTCTTCCACTTTGATACACAAAAAAAAGAACGCTTCTGAATAAATCAGAAGCGTTCTTTACTTTCATTAAGTTCCAAATCCATGATCAGCGGGTCTCATAATTTCGGGGTTCGGGATTTCCTTGCCTGGGACAGGTTCCGTAGCAGGGGCTACGATGAATACAACGATACTACAGGTAGCTATCAGCAAAGCCAACTTTCTCTTCATTGAGTTTCTGCACCTCACTAATTATCATTTTGTATTGCTTTTTCGCCGTCTCAGATGCAAATTCCCGATATTGCTCGAACAGTCCGACACCTCTAAGCATACCTCGTCCACTGCTAATTTCAATAGAAAATTTTAAACTATCTAGCACAAATTCTATACCTAAATGAAACTCGTCTTTCTTTAAATAATATGCACCCAAATCTGCTAAAAGTCTTAAATATCGATCATCCGTAACCTGACTGCTCACTTTGCCAATTCGGTTACTCTGTTCCTGATAAGTGAAGTACGATTCATACTGTTTGAGAACATGATCAATATCCTTATCATAACGATTAGCCGCTGTTACAATATCACACAGCGCTGGGAATATCTCATTTTCCTTCGTTGAGATATACGCCAGATAATCAGGTAATACCTCAAACTGTCCACCCATTAAATGATATATATATCGATTAGCTTCAGCCCATTCTTGAAACTGATTCATAACAACGATTTCATCTTTATCCGGGTTCCTCACCCAGCGATTATCCGAATATAAAGAAACATATTTAAGTGCCTCAGTGTAGTCCTTCAATTGATAACAGGCACTTCCTGCAGCTAGATCGGAGTACAGAATATAGAAGACAATTGGTCTTTTGGTCTCTTCTTGTTTCCTTCTGCCATTCATCTCATAATGGATGGACGCTTTTACTTTCAATTTTTCAGATAACTCCTGAACCTTGTTCCATCTATGCAGTGCTCCAAATGCATTAATTAGTTCGTTAAGCGCATCCAATTGATAGCGCTCATCCAGCCGATCCACATAATATTCGAACCGGGCTGCGATAATCAGATTCCGCTGCTGATCATTGGTCAGTCCCAACCGGAACAGTCGATACTGACAGAGTGCAAGCCGCTCGGAATGTTGCATTTTCTCGCTTTCAGCAATGTTTTCATATAGAAGAATGGCTGGTTTGAATTTACCCGCTTGGTAGAACTCTTCAGCCACATCAAATAACAAAGGAATATAGGATAGATTATCCATCATCAGACGAATAACCTCTTCAATACAGTCCAACTTGTCCAACTCGGCACAGCGATGAAGGAAGGGTCCCAGTCTTCGCCAGTCCGGGGTCGCGTGTACAAAACACTCGTCTATGTATAACTCATAGAAGTAACCTTCTTCCAGTCTCATGGCGGAAGTAATGCGATCCAACTGCTGCATGGCAATAGGCCGATTTTTATTCAAAATATTGCTGAGCGTACCCGAATTAATCCCTGACGTTTCCGAAAAATGACTAATGGACATCTGCTCACGCTTCAGATAACTTTCCAAGTGATCGCGTATCGTGGTTGTCGACTCCAAACGAACACCACCCTCCAAAATAAAAAACATAAACGGGATTATCGGTATGCAAAAGTAATTATATGTAATTAGAAAGTATCGGTCAATATAATAATTTCAACTAATTTGTATTAAAACCATTTTAATCCTTTTATAAAACGGACAATCCTATCCTTATTTTATATCGGAAACACGCCTGACATCAAACCTGAAAATAGACAAAAAACACGAGCCATCTACGGGCTCGTGTTCTCAACTGACTCAGCAGTCAGAATGCTCACTATAACTTGAATTTAAGGGAGTATATTGCCTGCCGCACGGTAAATTTCATACCACTCTGGACGCGTAAGATGAACATCTCCTGCTTTTACACAGTCTTGCAGACGTTCAATATTCATCGTGCCTGTCACAGGTTGCATCTGTGCAGGGTGACGAAGCAACCAGGCGATTGCAATCGTTGTATTGCTCACGTCATACTTCGCAGCAATCTCGTCGATCTTTGCATTCAACTCCGGGAACTTGTCGCTACCCAGGAATACACCTTCGAAGAATCCGTACTGGAACGGGGACCACGGCTGAATGGTGATATCATGCAGACGACAGTAATCAAGAATGCTACCGTCACGGTTAACCGCGGCATCGTTCTCCATGTTCACGTTGATGCCACTGTCAATCATCGTCGTATTGGTAATACTCATCTGCAACTGGTTGGCTACCAGTGGCTGTTTCACGTATTTTTTCAACAATTCGATCTGGTTCGGATTCTGGTTGGATACCCCGAAGTGACGCACTTTACCTTCGCGCTCCAGTTGATCAAAGGCTTCAGCCACTTCCTCCGGCTCAACCAATGCATCTGGACGGTGCAGCAGCAGAACGTCAAGATATTCCGTCTTCAGACGTTGCAGGATGCCATCGACTGAATTCAGGATGTGCTCTTTGGAGAAATCAAACATGCCTTTGCGGATACCGCATTTGGATTGAAGAATCATATTTTCACGAACTTGGGGATTCATCTGTACCGCTTCGGCGAAGATCTCCTCACATGTTCCTGTACCATAAATGTCGGCATGGTCAAAGAAATTTGCGCCAACCTCCATTGCAGAACGAACAAAATGTTCGGCTTCCTTACCGTCTAGTGAATTAATCCGCATGCAGCCCACCGCGACTACAGGTACTTCTAGTGCACTGCTGCCCAATTTAATCGTTCTCAAGATGTTTTCCCTCCATATTCGAATATTATCGTGTATCTTACCTTTGATTGTGACATATATCTGCAATCGGTTTCAATAGCTTTATCCTACATTCATATGGAGAAATGATAGGTTCTTCATTCCAGCCTATAGATCCAAAAGAATAAACTATACTTCTTCCGGTATGATAACCTCAATATGCCTTGGCAGGACACGGATATGAATTGGCAGGGCAGGACCTTCTTCCCCATCTACATTGGTGCGAATGGCTTCGTCTGAGCGAACATGAACTTCTTTGGCTGTAAAATAGTCCACGTCCTTATGGTCTTTCAGACTACCAAATAATAGGGAGGTGCCCAGGGTCAGACTGTTGAACACACTGATATTACGAACAACAAAACAATGTATCAGACCATCGTCCACCTCTGCATCCGGGGATAACTTCTCGAATCCTCCGACCGAATTGGTCAGCGCCGCCAGAAAAAGTGGCGATTCCCCCTCCCAGAGCTGTCCGTCATATTCAATGGTTAGATGATTGGCTGGTGTATTCACCAGGTCTTTCAAGCCTTCTTTGAGATATGCGAATGATCCCAACTTCGACTTCTCTTCCGAGGATACGGAGAACAGAGCTTCTGCCAAAGAACCCGCAGCCACAACGTTGGCAAACAGGCGATCATTGATTTCCCCCAAATCCACGATATGGGTCTGATTCGAACGTAACTGCCTTATGGCTTCTTCCGGGTCAAGCGAGATATTCAGCGCACGCGCAAAATCATTCACCGTACCTAGCGGTATAACGCCTAATCGGGGGCGATGATCCTGATCCATCATGCCGTTAATCGTCTCATGCAGTGTACCGTCGCCTCCGATGGAGATGACCAGATCACAGCCGTCTTTGCAGGCGCTCAGACAGTAGTTGGTGGCATCACCTTCCCCGGCCGTCTCATTAACCACCACCTCATACTGCTGTGACTCCAGAATTTCTCTGACTTGGGACACATACTGCTCGGCCTCTTCCTTACCTGACGATGGATTACTAATGATCATGGCTTGGCGCATACTCACATCTTCCCCTCCAAAATGGCATCTTTACTTCATCTTTACCCGTTTCAAGGGTGGGTTGAATAGGGTCTGCGGGAGATGTTTTATTTTTTTTGATAAACATGTCTCTGAAGAGTGCAGAGCAGGGTTTGTTTCATATAGAATAGAAGTAGAGAAATACCCATTACGAAATTCCTTGTTCCTTTTTCCCGTTGACGGGTTAATAACTATAGATGTGCTTTGAGCCGAACCTGTATATGTTAAACTCTTCAATTCACACTGAACACTCCCGTGGGCAGAACAACCTTCCGGTCGCTGTTATCGTGTAGATACTAGAATCAATTTCATAATACCTTTAGCTGCTTCAATCAAGGCTAGATATAGATCAAAATGGTCCAATTTGTCTTTATCTAGTTACAAAAATTCATTTTAATGAGTTATGAAATTGATTCAATATACTTAACTAACTCAATCTGTTCGGATTATTTTATAATTCTAAAAATCGGAGGGAATGCATGCAATGAGAAGAATGACGCTATTATTTCTAGTATTCATCCTGAGTCTCGGGGCATCGGGGCAAGCCATGGCTTACACAACTACGGACTTGGGCGAGGGAATCATTGAAGATCCCGCTTTGGAGGACGGACTGAAGTTAATCCTGAACAAACCTCTGGATATGCCATTAACTTCAACGGATCTGGAGCAGCTTGAAGTGGTAGATCTGAGCAATGCAGGTATTCACAGCCTGTCCGGTCTCGAATATGCAACCAATCTGACTCACCTCCGATTATATGGGAATGAGATTGAGGATCTCACACCGCTGGCGCACCTAACCCAGCTTCGCGAGATCGATGTTCGCAATAATTACATTACATCCATAGACGCACTTACTGAATTAAAAGACTTGGGACGGCTGTATATCAGCAACAATTCCATTTCTTCCATAGAGGTTGTACGTGGGTTCAACCGATTACATACGTTCCACGCCAGTGGTAACCAGATTGCCAGTCTTGCGGCCCTCTCGGATGCGGATGCACTGAAGTGGCTTGAGATCTCGAACAATACGATTAACGATCTGACACCGCTCATGGGTAAAACCCGACTCCAACAACTCAATGTAGCAAACAACCAGGTTCAGACGCTGGACGTACTGGCTGAATTGCCAAATACACTGCGGAATCTGAATGTGGCAGGTAATCAAATCACGGATCTGACACCACTGGAGCATATGACACGCCTTCGGACACTTGATATCTCTGGTAACCAAGTACAGCATCTCAAGGGGCTTGAGGAACTGACTGGGCTGACAGAGCTGAATGCAGAGTCCAATCAGATCTATGATCTGGAACCTTTACGGCAACTTTCCAGCCTGGACGTGTTGAAATTATCCAACAACCGGGTGTGGGATCTGACACCGATCGCAGGTTTTACGTTTACCCGTGATCAGTCAGCGACAAATGTTATACAGGATATCTCGGCGTCTACCTCGTTATCCTCCGGTATTCAGACTTCTGTCTCAGAGGTTGAGCCTGCCGGACTCACGGTGCAGAACAATTATCTGGATGTTGTGAGTGGCAGTCATACGATGCAACTTCTGAACCGGATGAATGTGCGGGAGCAGAAACGAACGCCCCAGGGCAGCTTTCAGCGTCTAATCGAAGGGTCTACCACCGCCTATGTTGGGGATCGTGCTTACGCACTGGATGCTGCACCTTTTATCGATGAAGGCCGGACCTATGTGCCTCTGCGTTTTGTCTCGGAGCAGTTAAACGCCCGTGTGAACTGGAACAGCGGTACGCGCGAAGCTGTGATCACACAGAATGATAAGACCATCCGCTGGAGCGTGGGTAACAAACAAGTTGTCGTGAATGATACACTTGCGATCAATGATGCTCCTCTTCTGATGAAAGATGGTAAAGCTTTTGTACCGGTTCGCTTCATCTCGGAGCAATTCAATACCTCTGTTGGTTACATCGGAAGCAGCAAAACGATTCTGATTTTTGAAAATAAACAGCTTGGTGAGAGTGTACAGCCTTAAGTTGTGTCTCACGTTCATTTGCAGCCATAAGAGAATATGAGAAACATAGCGCAAGTCCCCGTCTGAATAATCAGCGGGGATTTTGTTGTGTTATGACAGTTGTGTTAAGACATTAGATAATGGTATATGGACATCGCCGATCACAAGCAAATACAGCATACGATCTGTCTATGCGAATACGAACTCGTGATACTCCATCTTCGATTAGGGTAAATTTCACACGATTTAGCATATCTTCTTTTGCCGTGGGAGTTGTTATACTGAACGTAATATATATGACAACTGAGGTTCAAGCGAGGAGGAAATTCACATGACATTCACGCTCACTGGTTATTCCACAACCCAAGACAGCCCGTGGAGAGAGCTATCTTTTGTGCCAACTAATGAAAGCGCTAACCTAAAACTCACGGGTGAACAGCACCAACTTGTGGAAGGGTTTGGCGGATGTTTCAACGAGCTTGGTTATATGGCTCTGTCCCATTTGAATGAGGAGCAGCGCCATGAGGTATTTCACTCTCTTTTCCATCCGGAGGGCGAGCACAAGTTTAACATCTGTCGCCTGCCGATCGGCGCAAGTGATTATGCAGAGCAGTGGTACAGCCACAACGAGGTGGACGGCGACGTGGCCATGGAACATTTTTCGATCAAACGTGATTTCAAATATCTGATTCCTTACATCAAGGAAGCTCTGACTTATAACCCGAACCTGCAATTCTTCGCCTCGCCATGGAGTCCGCCAACGTGGATGAAGTCGCCCAAAGCCTATAACTATGGGACACTGCGCTGGGAGAAAGATATTCTGGAGGCCTACGCCCTGTATTTCGTAAAGTTTGTACAGGCTTACCGTGACGCAGGCATTACGATCCATCAGGTGCATGTGCAGAACGAAGTGATTGCAGATCAGAAATTTCCTTCTTGCATGTGGACAGGCGAGCAGCTTCGTGAGTTTATCGGCGATTATCTGGGCCCGGCTTTTGACCAACACGGTCTGGATACGGAGATCTGGCTGGGAACGATCAACGCCCCTGATCCATGGGAGGAATTAATCAAGAAAAAAACGAATGACTTCGATGAGTACGCCGGGCTTGTCCTGAGTGATTCAAAGGCCTATTCCTATATCAAAGGTGTTGGATATCAGTGGGCAGGCAAAAATGCGATTCAACGTACCTCGGCGAGTTATCCGGAGCTGCGTTATATGCAGACCGAGAACGAATGCGGTGATGGCAACAACTCATGGAACTATGCCAAGTATGTATATAATCTCTATCAGCACTACTTCAGCAACGGAGTGAACGCGTACATCTACTGGAACATGGTTCTGGAACCCAAAGGCCGTAGCACATGGGGCTGGGAGCAGAACTCCATGATTACGATAGATCCGGACAATAAGGAGGTTACTCGTAACCCGGAGTATTATGTGATGAAACACTTCGCGCATCATATTGTTCCTGGTGCTCGAAGAGTCGGTCTGTCAGGCGCGTGGAGCGGGAAATCCGTTGCTTTCCGCAACCCGAATAACAGTCTCGTTATTGTCATCAACAATCCATTCCAGGACCGTCGTGACCTGTATCTAACCATTGAAGAAGGACAGACCCTACACATGGAGCTGGAAGCCGATTCATTCAACAGCATGGTTATTCAACCGAAATAACTAATCCAACACATCGTTAAAAACGCGGACATCAATAGCGTCAGGCCCCAAGGATTCCCCGGGCCGTCGCTATTTTTTTATGGGCCAGACCATGCTTATTGTCAGCATGATTGCTACTGTAGAACACAAACCGAAGACAACTTAAAGAAATGACGTTTCACCTTTTATATTTACAAATCTATAAATCTAGATATAATGTAATCCAGAGAACTTACTCTCATGTCCATCATATTATAGGAGGCAAGGCAGGCTCATTTCAGCATACTATATCTACTTTTCTGTATATTTAAATTCATTGGAGGTACGCTTTACATGAAATCACAACAGGTCAATCCACTCCTTATCCTGATGCTGGCACTCGGGGTATTCGGGATTATTACAACAGAAATGGGAATTGTGGGGATACTGCCTCAGGTTGCGAATAAATTCAACATTACGGCTGCACAGGCAGGTTGGCTGGTCAGTATATTTGCGCTAGTCGTAGCCATTGCGGGCCCTTTTCTCACCTTGCTGGCATCCGGGATGAATCGCAAAATTATCCTTTTAGCCGCTGTGCTGATGTTTGCCATTTCAAACGTGGTCTATGCCTACGCCACAACATTTGATACCATGCTTATCTTCCGTATCATTCCCGCGTTATTCCATCCCGTCTTCTTTTCCGTAGCCCTGGTCACCAGTGCCCAACTTGTTCCGGCAGAGAAAAGCAGTCAGGCCGTCGCCAAAGTATTCACCGGAGTTACCGCAGGCTTTGCTTTTGGCGTGCCACTCACATCGTATCTTGCTGAACGCCTATCCCTCGAAATCGCCTTCCTGTTTGGAGCGATGGTCAGTGTGGTCGCTTTGATCGGCATATGGATCTGGCTACCCTCGATGCCCGTGAAGGAAAAGATGTCCTATGGCAAGCAGCTCGGTATTCTGCGCAAACCTGGATTATGGCTGAATGTTGCCGCAGTCATTTTTATATTCGCCGCCATGTTCTCCGTGTACAGCTATTTCGCCGAGTATCTTGGACAGGTCACCCACATGAGCGGATCATGGATCAGTGTCATGCTGACCGTCTTTGGTGTCGTCATGATCATCGGAAATTTGGGGTTTGGACAGTTTCTGCGTAAGAGCGTGGTCCGAACTGTCCTCATGTTCCCCCTGCTGTATGTAGCAGCTTACGCACTCGTCTATTGGGCCGGTCCCCACTTCATGTGGATGGTTATTGTAGTCATCCTCTGGGCATCCGTGCATTCAGGAGGATTAATTGTAAGCCAAACCTGGTTAACCGCTGAAGCGCAGGACGCGCCTGAATTCGGCAACAGCTTGTATGTATCCTTTTCCAACCTCGGTATTACCCTGGGTACTGCTATCGGCGGATGGTTCATCGCAAACCTGGGAATACATCAACTGATCTGGAGCGGAATGATCTTTGCACTGATCGCTTTTGTCTTGATTTGGATTAAAATTAAATGTTTCCCTGCACCATAAATTGCCGAACACTGTTGAGAGAAAGCACTAACACAAATAGCGCCATGTTCCCATGCTTAACAAGTGGAACAGGCGCTATTTGGTGTTATATGATTACCGGATTTACAAAGGATGCTCCGACTCGTCAATACGCACGCTTAAGGATTGTTCGCCAGGTAATTTCTCAGCCATTGCATAGCTGGACGTTCTGTACCGTTGCTATTAACCAGATGTGAACCATTTACCCACGTTTGCCCCTGATTGTAGCCCCACAGCGTCACACCTTTAACGGCAGAATGCTTCCAAAGTACAGGGAATTTTTGTTGATAACGCTGCAATTGTGTATTATCATCGCCCGTCATATCCAGCTCGGATACATAGATTGGTAGCCCCGTAGCCGCGAGCTTGTTCAGTACCGTGTTCATCGTGTTCACAGAGACGTTGTCCATATTGAAGTGATGCGCTTGAATACCAATACCATCAACTAGACCTCTGTTTTTCAAAAGGTTGATAATCTGAATATATTGATCTGCTTTAGCCGGATCTCCGATAATACCATATTCATTGATCAGCAATTTCGCGTTCGGGAAAGCTTGTCTCGCCTGCTGGAATGACCAGATTACCCAATCCCAGCCAGTGGCTCCATCTCCACCTATCGCGTTGCGATAAGAAGGCTTGGCATGCAACGGCTCATTGACGACATCCACATATGCTGCCTTGGAATAGCGCTGTCCTGCGGCTTTAATCCATTGTGTCACTTCAGCCTTCTGATCTGCGGCTGAAAGACTGTTAATCCAATTTGGCTGCTGACTTCCCCATACGAGGGTATGGAACTTGAACGGGAACCCGTTGTTGTTAGCATAGTTGTAGGCCATATCCGCCTGGCCCCAATTCATTACGTTGCGTGTGCCTTCAACAGCATCCCACTTGGTAGAGTTCTCCGGAGTTACCTGATTCCAATACGGGCTAAAATTCGAAGGAACCTGGTTGGCAATAATATTGCCCAGAAATTTGCTACCTTTCGCCAGACCAGCGCTCACACTACCAACCGCAACAGAAGCAGCGAGAATCCCTACCAATGCCAGTGAGCCGACTGTTTTGAACCACTTAGACTTAATCAATGATTTTCCTCCTTAGTATTCTTTTTTTGTAAAGCGCTTACAAACATCATTTTACTGGATAATTTTGGTTTTTAACACCTGTCAAATTATAGTATTTTATTGTAAAAAAATAGATTTAAATGCTTTTTCTGAAGTTATTTATAGCTTCACTCACTTAAATCCAACATAACTCTTACATTGGAGTTTACATTCACCACATGTTTATCTAGTATGAAATGATACATATCTTTACACACACTAGATAACAAGGGAGATTACAACATGCGCAAAATTTCAACGAAACGTTTCGCCGGATGGCCTTTATCTTTCCTCTTATGTGCCTCCATTTTGTTCGCCCCGTTTGCTTCCACTCCGGTTCAGGCTGCTGAGGCAGACAAGGAGACCAAGATTACGTTGCTGGGTACATCGGATATACATGGTCGATTTATGCCGTGGGACTATGCTCTGGACGGTCCAAACCCAACCGGGAGCATGACACAGCTCTACACCATTGTGAAAAAAGTCCGTGCGGAGAATCCCAACACGATCCTGCTGGATGCAGGAGACATGATTCAGGATAACTCGGCTGAGTTGTTTAATGATCAACCTCAATCTCCCATGATGGTTGCAATGAACGAAATGAAATATGACGCATGGGTTATGGGTAACCATGAGTTTAACTTTGGACTGGACGTACTGGAGAAGATCTCTTCCCAATTCAATGGACAGCCTCTCGTGGGTAACATTTTCAAAGAAAACGGCGACCGCTACATGCCTGCCTATACGATTATCGAGAAAGACGGAATCAAAGTGGGTGTTATCGGAATGAACACACCTATGATTACCGAATTTGAAAAAGGCACGGATCACCTGGACGGCATCATCGTCAAAGATCCTGTGGAAGAGACCAAAAAGGCCATTGCTGAGCTGAAAGGCAAAGTCGATGTCATGGTTGGACTCATGCATATGGGATTGGACAACGAGAACGGTAATCCGGGAACCGGAGTGACGGATATCGCCAATGCCAACCCGGAGCTGGCTGCCATTTTTGCCGGACACATGCATACTTTGATTGAATCCCAAACGGTTAACGGCGTATTGATCTCCGAACCGAATAAATATGGCTCACATATTTCACGAATCGACCTGACATTTGAAAAAGACGGCGACAAAGTTGTGCTGAAAAGCAAAGAAGCTCAAGCACTCGCTGTAAAAGCAGCAGACGGAACATATGAAGTCTCCGATCCTGCGCTGGAAGAGACTTTGCACCCATTCCACGAGTTCGCTCGTGCCGATGCCAACATTGAAGTGGCTGAACTGAAAGGAACAAACCTGGTGCCTGCCGATGAAATTAAGGGTATCCCTGCGGTGCAGATCCAGGAAACACCTTTGTCTGACTTTTTCACCGAAGTGATGTTGCATTACAGTGATGCCGATGTGGTCGCGCACCAGATTGATAACGACAAGGCCAAGCTGGATGTAGGTCCAATCAAGAAAAAGGATATTGCGTTCAACTACCAATACACCTTTGGTGAAGTGACCGTATATGAAGTAACCGGACGCGATCTAATGGATTATATGGAGTGGTCTGCGGGGTACTTCAACTCCACACGCCCGGGTGATGTGACCGTCAGCTTTGATCCGAAACGACGTGCTTCCAAATACAGCACCGATGATTTCTTCGGCGGCGTAACATATGAGATTGACCTGACCAAGCCATACGGTAGTCGGATTACAAATCTCAAGTACAGCAATGGATCAGTTGTCAAAGAAGACGATACGCTGAAGCTCGGTATGAATGCCTACCGGATGGAAGCGCTGATTGCCAAAGACGGCGCCATGGAAGGGCGTAAGTTCAAGCAACTCTGGTCTTCCAAGGACGCCTCGGCATTTGGTGAGATTCAAGGCACGATTCGCAACCTGTCCATCGCTTATCTGAAAGATGTCATGAAAGGTGTCTACGAACCGAAGATTCAACGCAACTGGAAAATCACCGGCGTAGACCTGACTGCACCGGAGCGTGCAGATGTGGTGGAGTTAATTAACGATGGCATTATGTCTGTGCCAACAACGGAAGATGGCAAGTACACCAACATTGCCTCCATTAACATTTTGGATAAGGTAACTCAGGAAGAGATTGATACACTATCTGCCAAAGCAGGTGTGAGTGCAGCACAATTCGCAGGCGTGAAAAACAAGGGAGCATTCTACCAACAGTTGAACAAGACTCGCAAAGCGGCTGGCAATGGCGAGGGAGCAACTACTCCTACACCTGAGAAGCCGACAACGCCAACAGTACCAAAACCAACACCAACTCCAGGCACGTCGAAACCTGGTAAACCAGGAACTGTCACCAAAGGCAAACAAGCCAAGGTTACTGCGACTTACCTGAACGTACGCGCTAGCGCTTCATCCAAAGCGAAGGTCGTTGCTGCGGTACCAAAGGGCACCCTGCTTGAGGTGATCAGTACAGACAAATATGGCTGGGTAAAAGTGAAGCTGGATGGACGTGTAGCATTTGTATACGGGAAATATGTGAGTATTTTGAAATAAGTAAAATCGTTACGCACTACGCTTAACGAAAAACAAAAGGGCGATCCCTCCCACGGATATCATGGTGGGGATCGCCCTTTGTTATGTTAACGAACCGTTAGGATTATCGCTGCAACTGCTTTACGAGAGTACGTGCCATAAAGGGTGAACCAATTATATATGCCTTCGATGCTCAACCTCTCTTTACATCCCAATTCGCAAGCATGCCTCTCGCCATCTCCATGTCCGACTCCTTCCCCGTAATTAGTGCAAACTTGGCAACAATTGCAGGATAGGCTGCCCACTGCTCCCGAATATGCTCAAACATCTGAGGCCATGTTCTTCCCCCTGCCTTCTCATAACGACTCAAAAGCTCACGCAGCCCATCCTCCTGAAAGAGTGCATAGTAGATAACAAAGTCCTTACCCGGATCTGCAATCTCCGCTTCCGTCCAATCAATAAGTCCGGTTACTCGCTGGGCATCATCGACAATAATATGCGGTGGATGCAGATCACCATGGATGAACGCCGAGTGCTGCGGCCAATAGCTACTTATAGACAGCCATACCGTCCATCGTTCAACTAACTCGGTTGGCACCTTAAAATTCTGCTTAACCTCCTCTATATTGGCTGCAAATTCTTTGCGAGCTTCCATAGGGGTCTTGATCCGCACTCCACCTTTCTTCGCCTTGTCGGGATCGATGTTATGCAGCGTGGCAAGAGTCGTAGCCAGTGAATCCAGGAATGTATCAGATAAGCTCTCCTGAGGGAATCGCCATACATACCCTCCCCCTGCGGGATCCACAACTGCGATCGGATCACCATCAAGTAAAGGATAAGCTATCAACTCTGGCGTGAAGATCCTCCAATCCGGTACTTGTGCGGGTATATTTCCTCGGACCACATCCAGTACCTTACGCTCATTCTCGGCTCGCTCCCATACGTCTTCACGTCGCGGCTGGCGCAGAACCCATCTGCGGCGTTCTTCATCCGTAGCGAATGCTACACGAAAATCCATACCCGACTCGTTAATCTCCAAGGATTCCTCAACGATAAGAAGTCCGTTCTGTTTTGCTAAAAATAATAGTTCCTTTTGAATTGCCAAATGCTCTTTTAAGTTCGGTTTTGTCATATCAGGTACTCCCCTTTTCCTGGATAAAATAAAAAACACAGACATGTCCGCCTGTGCAGTTCATTTCGGATGTTGGTATACCAGAATGCTCACAAAAAAATAGTAGTACATCAAAGAACCACTTCGAAGAATGGTTCTTTCACGACGACTAGCGGCATACGTGTAAAATGGCAAACCGATCCCGATGAACTGCACATAGGCAGAAAACAGCAAGCGTAAACAGACGTTTTTCGCCACACTATCTCAATCGGGAAAAATTTTGCACACGTATCCCTCCGTTCAGTAAGTCACCCATATGCTAACATATTCCAAATTTCAGTTCCAGACTGAATCGAATGATTTAGGTTCTTTTTTATTGATATACAGGAACTTCGTCGCCTCAGGTAACGTCCGTAGATATATATGTATTAAAAAGGATGAGAGGCGAGTAACCCGATGTCCATTGTACGAAGATTATCCTTATTACCAGTCATCATGCTCCTGTTAACCCTTGGATGCGCAGAGAAGCTCGTAGAACAAGGGAAAGAGAAGCCACATGTACGAGGAATTATTACGGATTTTGAGGAAGAAAGAGGTCAGGTACTCATCGAGAATAAAGAGGATGGCGGTGTTGATTCTGGACCGATTTGGGTCTCGCTCAGCACGGACGCCGAACTCATCATCGAAGAAGAGATTGTCACCGTCTCTTTGGATGAGACATTCGTTGGTCGAAGTGCAGAAGTGTGGATCAATGGAGTTATTGCTCAATCTTCCCCTCCCCAAACCAAGGCTGTAAAAATGGTCATTCATTAACACCAAGCAAAATACGCCGATACATTTCGTTTCACGTGGAACGTTATGATACACATACGAATAGCAACAAACGCTGCTCCCTCAAATCAGGAATCATGAAAACAATTTACACACTTGAAGCATTTACTCCGTTAGCCTGCCTGCATATAGAGTATAATGAAGAGGTATACGATAAATGTACGGTGCAATAATTGTACAAAAACTAACGCAAAAGAGGTAAACGATGAGCGAGCAACAATTTAAAGATTATGGACTTGGTGAAGAGATCGTAAAAGCACTGGACAGTCTGGGCTATGAGACACCAACCGAGGTACAGACTAAAGTTATTCCGGTAGCACTGGAGAATCAGGATCTTGTGGTCAAATCACAGACAGGTAGTGGTAAAACAGCCGCCTACGGCATTCCGCTCTGCGAGCTGGTGGATTGGAACGAGAATAAGCCACAGGCTTTGATTCTTACACCAACCCGGGAACTGGCTTTGCAGGTTAACGAAGATATTACGAATATCGGCCGCTTTAAGCGTATTAAAGCAACCGCACTATACGGACAGTCCCCTTTTCATATCCAAAAAGCGGAGTTAAAACAAAGAACCCATGTGGCTGTTGGTACGCCAGGTCGGGTACTGGATCATATCGAACGTGGTACGCTTCCACTCGAACGGATCGCCTATCTCGTTATTGACGAGGCGGATGAGATGCTGAATATGGGCTTTATTGAGACAGTACAAGCGATTATTCAGAAACTGCCGCAGGAGCGAGTAACGATGTTGTTCTCCGCTACGTTCCCTGAAGATGTAGCCAAACTGTCACGCAAATACATGAACAAACCGGTAGAGATCGAGATCAAGGCAAGTGGACTGACAACAGCCACGATTGAACATGCTGTGATTAACGTACCCGAGGTGAACAAAACCGCGTTGCTTCAGGACTTGTTCATTGTGGAAAATCCGGATAGCTGCATCGTGTTCTGCCGTACGCAGGAGAATGTCGATAAACTGTTCCGGGTCATGGCTGACCTTGACTACCCAGCAGATCGTATCCATGGTGGTATGGAGCAGGATGAGCGGATCGAAGTGATGAACGCATTCAGACGTGGACAATTCCGTTATCTGATCGCGACGGATGTAGCTGCACGTGGTATTGATATCACGAATATTACCCATGTCATCAACTACGACATTCCTTTGGAAAAAGAGGGATACGTTCACCGCACAGGCCGTACGGGTCGCGCAGGCAAAACAGGTAAAGCCATTACGTTGATTACACCGAAAGATGGCAGACGTCTGGCGGAGATTGAATCCTATATTGGATTCGAAATCCCTGTTGTGAAAGCACCTTCTGAAGATGCTGTAGATCGCCGCAGAGAAGATTTCGAGATGCGATTGAAGATTGTTCCTGAACGTAAAAAGGACAAGCGTGAACAGCTGAACCAACAGATCATGAAGCTGAACTTCAACGGAGGCAAGAAGAAGAAACTTCGTGCCGTTGACTTTGTAGGTACCATCGCCAAGCTTGAAGGGGTTACAGCAGACGATATCGGGATCATTACGATTCAGGATAATGTGACGGATGTAGAGATCCTGAACGGCAAAGGCCCACTCGTACTGGAGCTCATGCAAAACATAACGATCAAAAAGATGCAGCTTAAGGTTCGCAAAGGTCATAAATAGTTTGAGAAATAGGATCGAATAGATAGGGTACAATTTAGTATATTTTTTAAAATTGCTCCTCTTTTTATGTCAATCAAACTTATGTCTCCTTGCCTTCCTAAACGCTCTAAACAAGACAAGCAGACCTACTAACATGATGTTATGACAGGTCTGCTTGTGAATCGTTGTTATTGGATTGTGTATTTATTTCCATAAAGAATCATTCGAGTTCACATATCAACCGATACCAGTGAACAGGGGGCTTCATATGACAATCGAAAAGTACGGAAATAACAGAAAACGATTTATAAATGATTTAATGAATTTGATGGTACCAATAGAAGGTGGGACCGTTGAATTACGCGATTATATTAATACGAATAAATGGCTGAGTTCTAATTATACATTATCAAACCCTGGAAGAGAAAGTGATAGAAAGGTTATTACTTGGACTGAAACGATTGAACCTTTCTATGTAATGAAGTATCCGGTAACACACCAGTTGTATCATTTTGTCATGCATCATGAAGAAGAAGTAGAAGTAGAACCGAATACGAATAGTCTGCCAATTACAGAAGTTTCTTGGGTAGATTCGCTTATCTTTTGTAACGAATTGTCCAGAATACATGGCAGGACTGAATGCTACTTAATCACAGGTGAAAGTCAGAACACTATATATAACCAAAAAGCGAATGGCTTTCGATTATTATCAGACGCAGAATGGCAGTATGCGTGTAAAGCGGGAACCAAGGGATATCGGTATGAAAGTATCGATAAGATTGCATGGCATCAAGAAAACGCTAATGGATCAGTTCAACAAGTCGGAAAACTGCTTCCTAATCCATGGGGGCTTTACGATATGATCGGAAACGTTTGGGAGTGGTGCTGGGATTTGTATGATGCTAAACGATATGGGGACTATAGAGTCTTCCGGGGAGGCAGTTGGGCTGAAGTTGAGAACAACTGTGGTTCTACGAGTAGAAGGAAAAGCATGCCCGATTTCAAGATAGATGACCTTGGCTTTAGAATAGCACTTACAAAACCATGAGAACACGCGTTGAGCATGAAGTGAATTGAAATGGACTCGATGCGACCTTCATTTGACTGACATCGTATGCCTTTACGTTTTCTTCGATTTTAACTTCTATTCCCGTTGCTTTACCACAGAATTGCTCTGAACCGTATTACAAGTAGGGCAAAATGACTGACGGCGGAAAGTCCATGGTATTATTAGAAGAAGTCAAATCGTATATGAATGATTGGTACATTAGTGTAATGAAGCTCTCTAAGGTTGAAGAGCTTTTCTTTTTGTCTTCAGATGATAATGGGGGGAGAACATGAATAAAAAGAAAGATATTTTAAATGCTTGGATTACGATAGAGCAGCTATCCGAAGGATCTATTAAGAAAGAAAAACCGCTAAAGCTCTTACATACCATGGAAGAAGACTGGAATACGTTTTTTAGAGACTTTTTAATTAAACAAAAAAAACAACAAAATATAGAAGATAAGATCTATAAAAATTCGGGTTTAGTATTATATTTTGATATTTTCGAATTTGAAGAGGTTGTTGAAATATTGAGGGAGAAGCACAAGATCGAAAAAACCCACGAAGAAGTTAGTAAATCTGACAAATTCACCTTCGCTATATATTTTGATAACCAATTAGAATTTATAGCAGACAAATTATTCTTTACCATGAGCGGTTATATCCGCCAATATGGTGATTTACCAGAAGATTTTTCGAAATTTGAAAACTCATTTAGAGAAGATTTGAACAGTAAATTTGAAGATGGATTTAACAGTGCCATTTCTGAACTTTTGCAAAAGTATAATGTTTCCACTAATAATTTTCGCTATGCATTTGTGAAAAACTTAGATAATGGAGAAGTAAATTTACATTCGTTTTTTATTGAAGATCTGAATAAAGCAAAGGTAATCACTACTAAAAATTTAGATCGTTATTTTAATGGTTTTTCGGGATTCAGGCAGAATTTAGATGGAAATAAAAAGTCAATTCATTTTAACTCACAAATTTTTGAGACAAACAGTTTACAACCTAAATATTACCCGTTAGGACGTTTTCCAAGTAACCCTGCTTTTGCACTCTCATTCATGCAACAGGTTGCGGTGAATCTAGCATTACACGATAAAAATGAGATTCGTAGTGTCAATGGTCCTCCAGGAACAGGGAAAACAACTCTGTTAAAAGATATTTTCGCTGATTTGGTGGTTCAACAGGCAGTGGAAATGGTGCAACTTTCTGATAAAACGATAAAAAGAAGTTTGGTTTATTGGCAAAGTGCTAAAATTGGTATTTTACCATCCTCCATTTCAGATAAAAATATTGTTGTTGCAAGTTCAAACAATGGGGCAGTCCAAAACATTGTTAAGGAGTTACCAAAGAAAGAAACGATTGCTGACGATTTTCAAAAGCAATTGGATGAAGCAGATTATTTCAAAGATATATCTAATTCTAAACTAACCGGTGAAGGTTTCGGAAAAAATCGTGAGATTAAAAGGGAAACTTTAGACGAGGAGAATTGGGGTGTATTCTCGTTAGAGGGTGGCGCGTCAACAAATGTGAACAAGTTACTTTTAAGCATAGAAGCAATTGAGAAAGATCTAGAAGATAATTATCAATCCAGTACAGGTGAAGGTGTATATCAAGAATTCTCCCGTCTCTATAAGGAATTGAAAATTGAAAGAGAAAAAATGCAGGATTATAGCGAGAAAATACATTCACTTCAAAAATTAAAAACTAAGCATACCAAGCAAAATATTGCTTTTGAACAAGAAGAAAAAAAGAAACGAACAAGTTTAATCACACAAGAAGCAGAAGCGACGCGTGAATTTGAAAGACTGAGACAAGAAAGTTTAAATCTTCAAGATGATTTATCGAATGCTTCTATTGAGATAGAAAACCTAATCGATCCACAAGCTCAAGCTAAAAGAAATTATGATGTAGTCACTTCACAAAAACCAAGTCCTTTGTGGTTTCATAAAATATTTAATCGACCCAAAGTTGAGCGGTACTTCAAAAATCTGAATGATGCGAATGATCATTTAAATGATCTATCTAAACAAAAAACGAAATGGTTGAATGAGCGCATCCGACTCGAAAATAGGTTAAAAGAAACTGCTACAAAAAGTAAGCATATTCAAAAACAAACCCGGGACACAAAAGCAGACTTCGAACGTTGGATGACTACTCAATATAACGCTTTAGGAAAATTGGCACAAGAAATTGCAGTACTGGAAAACCTCAAATCTCAAAGTGGCATTAAGGAACTAGATTTTTCACTATCCTATGATGAACTTCAAAAGTCTAACCCATGGTTTACAATACAATTTCGTAAATTACAATCAGAGTTGTTTATTTCAGCTTTAAAAGTTAGAAAGCAATTTCTGTATGAAAACAGAAAGAGTTTGAAGGCCGCGAGGATTATCTGGAGCAAACCGTCTGAATACATTGGAAAAGAGAACGGACTTCAGTTAATTTCGGAATCATGGCAATGGTTGAATTTGGCTATCCCTGTTATCAGCACGACTTTTGCTAGTTTTGGGAGAATGTTTAAAAATCTTAATGAAAACTCAATAGGCAATCTATTCATAGACGAGGCTGGTCAAGCACTACCTCAAGCTAGTGTTGGCGCAATCTATAGAAGCAAAAAGGTTATGGTGGTCGGCGATCCATCACAAATACAACCAGTAATGACGTTAGATTCAAATGTGCTGACCTTGATCGGAAGAATTTACAAAGTTGATGAAAAATTTGTCTCTGCTGATGCTTCTACTCAAACCATTGTAGATGCCACAAGTCAGTATGGTTTTCAAAAAAATGAGGATGAATGGATTGGTATACCTCTTTGGGTGCACAGACGTTCGGACTATCCGATGTTTACGATCTCAAATAAAATATCGTATGACGATTTGATGGTACAAGGTAAATCAGAAGATGAGTCACAAGGTAAATCACGGTGGTATGACTCAACGGGGAAAGCAAATGATAAATTTGTTAAAGAACAAGCTGATTTACTGAAAAGTCTAATTGATAAACGTTTGCAAGAAGACCCGAATTTAGCGGATGAAATTTATGTTATCACCCCATTTAGCAATGTGGCTAATAAACTTGTACAAGTATTAGATGGAATTAACTTCACAAAACGAGAAAATGGAAAAACAACGAACATTGGAACTGTTCATACTTTTCAAGGGAAAGAGGCCAAGATTGTCTACTTTGTTCTTGGGGCTGACTCTGATAGCAGTGGGGCGGCAAGATGGGCTGTCTCTGTTCCAAATATGATGAATGTTGCAGCTACACGAGCAAAAAAAGAATTTTATATTATTGGCGATAAGAAATTGTATGCCTCCCTCGGTAGTGAAGTAGCAAATAAAACGATTTCAATTATTGACGACTATAACAATGTTGTGGTCTGAAATGATCCTACGCTGTACCAAAAGTGACAGTATTTTTGTGGAACAGGGGTTTCCTTGAGTTACTTTCTATGAAAATGCCTGTTACCGTAGATAATATAACTTCAAAGCGGGCAGAGTACCTCACTCTGCCTAATAATTATTGAGTATGTATTGATTTAATGGCACTATTAAAGAGTCTATTTATATTAAGAACTGTTATAGAATGGAGTGGTTTAAATGAATCAGTTTCTTCAAATGGGAGCAAACACAACCCTGAGTGCTGCAAAAGGTAGCGTTATAATTAGCCATGAAATTTCTAATTTGATAGATATTTCTTTAACAGCATTCCTTTTAACGGATTCGGATAGAGTACAAGGTGATAGTGGAATCATATTTTATAATCAACCTACAACTTCATCAGGTGTAGCTACCCTCATGCCATCTGAGCTAGTAGGCAATACAAAAGTACATAAAATCAATTTTGATATGAGTAAAGTTCCTGAAGGTATTACCAAAATAGCTATAACCCTTACAGAGGATAACAGCACTGGATTTTCAAATGTAAAGAATTTAACAGCAGAGATCGATAGCGGAAAGACGATTATTCAGTTAACCCCATCCAGTTTCACCAATGAAAATGGAATTGTCGTATTGGAATTATATTTAAGGAATGGTCAGACAAAAGCAAAAGCAATCTGGCGTGGATTTGATTCCGGGCTTGAAGGGTTATGTAAACTTTACGGTGTTGAGGTTGAAGCGGATGAGCAGAACAAACTTTCCGAACCCCAGACTACTCAAAATTCAATAACAACAGAACCTGATCCAACTGTAACAGTTCCTGAAAATAAGAATAGTAAACAAACCTTATCGTCGATAAACCTCGAAAAGGTAAAGGGAAATATCAATCTGGTTAAAGGGCAGAAATCCGTTATCATTGATAAAACACCGGAAATTACAGCGACTGTATCTTGGCAGACTGGGACAGATTATGATATATACGCTTTAGTCTACACAAAGAATGGTGAGCAGATCGATGTAGCAATGTTTGGAGCGGCAGGAACCCCACCCCTCAAAAGTTATGGTAAAGGGATAGTTGAACATATGGGTGATGTTGGAAGAAGCAGCCAATCAACGAAGACAGAAGTTATTAAATTAAGGTTAAACGATGATATTCTTGCAGTTGTTCCTGTGGTTTATTCAGCTCAGTCCAATGGATCAGGCTCATTCTACAGATACAAGGTGTCCATGAGTATAGATAATCTGAATGGAACCTCCGTTACGATATCCGCTAAGAATGCAAATAATAACGATCGGATTTATACCTGTGTGCCCGGAATTCTTCATAATACACCAGATGGAGTAATTATTAGCCCACTGGAGCTTTACAGTAAACCGGATTCAGAGTTTAGACCTAAGCTCAAGATGGGATCTTCAAAGATGGTAGAAGTTGAAATGGATAAAGGCTCCCTAAATAATTATAAATAGTTTATCTGGAGATACAGATTAGTAACAGTAGACTCACCCTAAAATGAAGACAGCCGCAGTTTATGACTTGAAGTAAAGTCTTAGACCGCGGCTGTTTTAGGTACTGAAAACCAGTCTTTTTGAACACGCAATCTTACCGTTCAATTCACCTCTTCTTTTTCCGCACTGTACTGCCTTCCACCGTATACCGAAATAGCGCATCTTCGGCGCCCCCGATATCATCCGTAACCATAAACGTCGCTGCATCTCCCGACTTATAAACCCCACCTGTCACAAAGCTGAACACCACACGCTCATCTTTACCCCAATATTGATTCAGCATGACAAATGTACTACCGCTCACACCCTTTACCGTGCGGTTGCCATTGGCATTATACAGACCCTTCTGGTCCATTGCCCAACTCTGGGGATCAGCATCGAATAGATGTGTAAAGCTGGCTCGATCGATATGTTTATTTGGTTTACCCCATAGATACACACGATTGGCATCCACCGCCCAACTGCCGGAAGGTGTTATTAACTCAAACGTTGCAGCATCAGCTCCCTTGATGATCTGAAGCACATCGTCTGGATGATCGAAGGGCTGACTTGTCCGAACAACCTCGGCACGATACACATGTTGCTGATCCTTGGAAAGTCCAAGATGCTCCGTCCCGGCAAACGCTTCAAACTGCCGAGCGTCAGCTCCATCCACACGGTAACCATTGTAATACACATGTTTGCCATCACGACCAAAAGGCCCACCTAGCGGCTGGAACGTATCCGGGTCTGCTCCTTTTACAGTACGCCACTGAAAATAAACACGTTCCCGGTCCCGTGCAAACTGCTCGTCCAGCGGTTCAAAGGTAGACCTGTCCGCTCCACGAACAAGGTTAAGCACGCCCTTCGCTTCTCGACGATACGTACCGCCCCATTCTGTTCTATAAAAAATGGACGCCGCCGTCTCAACCCAATTGCCTGTGATCTGCGTAGCGCCCTCTGCACTGTGGGCATAATGCACATGCCACCAGCCATGTACGTCGGGATGATGTGCCTGTAGCCATGTCCTCACCTCATCCTTTTCCCCATTCGCATAACGAAGAGAGCTGGACAGATGGAACAGATGGTCCTTGTCGGTGCAATAGTCGTGATGAGCAATCACAGAGTTCGTATCAATATCCTCAAATAGATGAAAATGCTGGCTGCTCTTCACATATAGATAACGTTGATCCTGAGCAAAGTAGGGCGTATCCGGCAACAGCCGGAAGCTGTTCGGATCGGAGTCAGGCACGGCCTGATCTTCCAGATAGACGTACTGAGAGTCGCAACAGTAATCTTCATCGATCACACGAAAAGCTTCCGTATCCCGACTGAACAAACTCGCCTTATTCTTGCGGGCATTGAACCACCATATTCCCTGATGATCACGCAGATAGGCGAAGGTCAACCATCCCTTTTGATAAGTAGAGATGACTTCAAAATCCTGAGCAGTAATGCCGCCCTTAATCGGAGTGTTCGTTCTATCCTCGTCATTATGCAATATCACCTGAAGGTCCTCATCTACAATAAACTTGATCATGACGGTCCACCCTCCAACCATGATGTGAATTCAGTCTAGCTTTATTTTAACGTGTGTACCTGATCCTCTCTACATCATCGTACTTGATATTTAGGAATATTTCCTCCGTTCTCACCGCTCAGCCACGATGAAATGAAGGTTTGTTCAGCAATGGATGGATTGTTCACTTGAAAAAGAGTCTGGCCCAACTACAATATAAATGAAAGCGCTACATTTAATCTGATATCTTTCGGGAGGTGTATGTAATGGGTAACAGGAAAGCCGTCTGGTTTCTGGTCTTTGCACTCACGTTCACCCTGTTTGGACTTCATCCTGAACGAACAAGCGCAGCAAGTGTCACGATAACCAACGGTACCGATTGGCTCGATACCGCAGGCAACCCCATCCATGCGAATAGCGGCAACATTCTGCAGGTAGGCTCGACGTATTATCTGTACGGTGAACATGCGGTGGGCGGCAGGTTTGACAGCGTGAACGTCTACACCTCCACTGATCTGAAGAACTGGACTTTCAGCAATGCCATCCTGACGAAAGATTCCGCAACCGAGCTGGCCTCCAGCAAGATCGAACGCCCCAAAGTCATCTATAACGCCTCCACTAACCAGTATGTACTCTGGGCACACTACGAGAACGGTACGGACTACAACCTCGGGCGTGTAGCGGTCGCAACAAGCAATACCCCAAATGGCAAATTCACGTATGAAGGTAGCTTCCGCCCAATGAATTATGAATCCCGTGACATGACTGTCTTTGTTGATACAGATGGATCAGGTTATCTGGTTACTGCTTCACGCAAAAATGGCGGTGCCAATGATACGATGGCTATTTTCAAAATGAATGCAAGTTACACCGGAATACAATCCTTCGAGGGCTGGCTGTTCGAGAGCGCCTATCGTGAAGCGCCTGCTGTTGTGAAAAAAGGCAACCGTTACTACCTCTTCACCTCCCAAGCCGCTGGCTGGTATCCGAATCAGGGTGCTTATGCTACAGCAACTTTCATAACGGGTCCATGGACTGCGCTTACGCCATATGGCAATCCATCTGCCTTTGGTTCGCAGATTCATGATATTGCCACGATTACAGGCAGCAACACCACATCCTACATCTACATGGGGGATCGCTGGAATCCGATGAACCTCGGAGAGCACAAACATATCTGGCTGCCGCTAACCTTGAATGATTCGAACGGAACCGCATCACTGGAGTGGTATACAACGTGGAATATCGACGCAGTAACGGGTGCGGTAACACCGCCTGCTCTCGTCAATCATGCACAAGGCAAAGCAGCTACCGCCAGCTCCACAGCCTCCGGCTCGTCTGCATCCAACGTCAATGATGGCAACTACCAGACTTCATGGGTGGCATCCTCCAATAGCTGGCCTGCCTGGTGGCAGGTGGACTTCGGCGCACCAAAGACGATCACCGAGATCGACACGTCCTGGTTTATGTATAAAGGTTCCGAAGGGTACTACAAATACAAAATTGAAATTAGCAACGATGGAGTCAATTACTCCACCTTGGATCGCACCAATAATCTGACCTATGGCTTCACCACGGATGCCGTGCATTTCACTGCCCGTTATGTACGGATCAATATGGTGAACGCCGTCTTGTGGAATAATCCGGGGAACTGGTACACCCCAACCCTGCACGAGGTCAAAATGTTGGGTCCTGCAACACCAGAAGCCACAGGTTACAGCCGGTTCAGTTCACACAACGTTCCGGATCGATACATCCGTCATGCCAACTACACGGCTCGCGTGGATGCCAACGTCTCCCCTGTTCTGGATTCCCAGTTCCGCGTCGTACCGGGTCTTGCCAGCTCCACAGGAATCTCGCTTGAGTCCATTAACTTCCCAGGCTACTTTCTGAAGCGTAATACCAGCAACAAAATTGTACTTGAAGCTTACGCCAACACCGCCGCCTATAAGGGAGATGCTACGTTCCTAAGCAGTCCTGGTTGGGCTGATAGCACCAAAGTATCCCTTCAATCGTACAGTCAGCCCGGATATTACATCCGGCATTATGATTATGTTTTGCAGTTGGATGCTGTAAATGCAGCCAGCAGCGCAACTGTGAAGAGTGATGCCACGTTTGGGCGAACCAATTTCTAAACACATAAATTGGAGATAAGATTAGCATCTACATCTCGGGTACATTTTGGAGAAGGCCGTTTTTTCAGGAGTATTAACTGAAAAAACGGCTCTTTCTGTTTTACACCTTTTCAGATATACATTTCGTACCTCCCTCTCATACTGAAAATGCAGGTTTCATTAGGGCGTAATCTCCAGCCAGACTGGCTAGTGGCTCCCAGCTCTCAATTACTATTTTATAACGGCCAGCATACGCCTCTGCATCCACTCGTACATGCTCTACTTTTCCAAGGACCAGATGATCTGTACCCACTTGAATGACCTGATACAGCGTAAGTTCAAAAGCAATCGGAGATTCCAGCACGGAAGGTACATTTACACGTATGCCCGCTCTGGGTGTAACGCCTGTCAGTTCAAACTCATCTTCTTCCGACGCTACATCTGCTGACGAACGCTGCATGGACGCTGCAAGTACAGCGGGAACTACATTGATCACAAACTCTCCCGTCTCTCGAATATTTACGAGTGTATCCTTCACTGTTCCTTCTCTCTCACCTACACCAGGCCCAATGGATAGGAGCAGCGTCGCCGGATTGCGTGAAGCAACGGTAAAAAAACTAAATGGAGCGAGGTTAAGCACACCCTCCATACTTCGCGTAGAAACCCAGGCAATAGGCCGTGGTACCACGGAACCGATCATCAATTTATACATTTCTTCGATGGTGATATCATCTCTTGCAAACTCAAATACATTGTCTTTTGCCAATTACACTCGCTCCTTTCTACCCTGTCCCTGAGCAGCTCCTTCGGTTTACAAAGCCCCACGGGAAACATATATTGGTATAAGAATATACACTTGTTCACTACAAAAAAAGTACGCACTTTGAAGTGCGTACCTGTATAAGGAGCTTATTTGTGATGGATAATCCGAGCACAATCCCAGTGGAAACACTAACTCCATTCAACTACACCCTATCCATTATCGGCGGGAAGTGGAAGATGAAGATCATGTACCAACTCGCCTTTCATGGGGTCACACGCTACGGAGAACTCAAGAGGCGTGTACCCGGGATCACGTACAAGGTATTAACCTCTCAACTGAACGATTTGGAACGTGAAGGTGTGATAAAACGAGTTGAGTACGATCAGACCCCGCCGAAGGTGGAGTATTCGTTAACCCCGCGAGGGAGAAGTCTTATGCCCATTCTGGAAGAAATCTGCAAGTGGGGTGTGCATCATGTGCCGGAGACACAAACGCTGCATGAAATATAGTGAATTGGGTTGATAAGTGCGAAGGGCTTCATCCAGAACAATGCTTCCCAAGCAGGATTTCCACCTGCTAAACTTCGCAACCTAAGCTTGGTCGCACCAAAGGTTGAGTTATTAATAAAAAAAGCAGGTATAGAAAAACAATTTGTTTTTCTTCACCTGCTTTTTTAGTGCCATATAAGACAGTCTTGTTTCACATTCTGTGTTACCAAAATTTTCTACAGAATTGGAACATACGATCTAATGACGAATGATTTGATTTGTCTATCGGGATATATCATGTATGATCCCAAAACTCGCATATCGTGGGCTTTGACATCACTGGTATTTCATAAAGTTCATGGGAATCGTTCTCTTTTGGTCTGCATACCAACCATCATATATATAGGAATCCATTACTGATTTAAAAGCTAGCGAAACAACACTGTCTTCCGCCACCGTCTTATCATCTGTTAAAAAATTCATGTCATTATTGATGGTCTCATTATTGTCGAGAGGCAGCCACTTTGCATACAACGGCAAAGTAGTAGAACTGATTCCCAAATCTGAAATCTTCAATTCAAAATCATATGCTGTAGTAAATATTTTATTTCTATACCAACCTTCGAACACAAATCCTGGTTTCACTGGAGGTTCAGGTACTTTGACTTTATCTATACCTCCAAGGATCTGGGAAGCCACCGCTGAACCACCATTAGACTCGAAGTTCACCGTATAGGGACGTCCATAATATGCGTCTAACTCAAAGTTTCCTGTCACTGGCGTCTCGAAATTGTAAGCATCTGCCCAAGGCTTACCCTTTACGTACCACCAGTAGACTATCCATCCATCACTTCGTGGAGGAAAGGCCTCAGGTCCAGTAACCATATCGCCCTCTGCCACTGTCTGTCGGATCAATTCCTGTGATGAACTTAAAGATACTGTATATAAGACCTTCCATTTTGCATACAGCGTGATGTTCGTCGTCACCGGTGTTTCAAAATGATAAGCATTGGTCAAATCTTCATCGCTATACCAACCGATGAAGGTATAACCTTCTCGCTGTGGTGCGGCAGGTGCAGAAACCACTTCCCCTTCCAGCACCGGCTGCTGATCTGTCACCGCTGAACCATCCTTATGGTCGAAGATTACTGTGAAGACGGGTGTCCATTTCGCATACAACGTGAAATTTGTCGTTACCGGTGTCTCAAAATTATAGACACTGGTCAAACCTTCATCACTATACCAATTGCCGAATTTATAACCTGTCCGCTTCGGAGATGCAGGCACCGCAATTTTAGTATTATACTCCACTGTCCCGGCATTTACTGCTGAGCCGCCTTTACTATCAAATCTCACGGTGAACTCAGGCATCCACTTCGCATACAACGAAATCTCACTCGTCACCTGAGTCCTGAAATCGTAGAGTATCGTCAGATCACTGTCACTGTACCATCCTTTAAACACATAACCTGCGCGCGTTGGCCTTGAAGGCTCTTTAGCCGATTCTTGATGGTTAACGGACTGACCACTCAACTTCTTGCCGTCGCTTATGAAGCTTACCTCATAGTTATTCAGTATCCATGCCGTGTGTATCTCATAATTCCTCATTATTGGTGTTGTGAAATCAAATGCTTCATTCCGCTTCTCTTTATCTCTCCAGAACAAGAACGTATGATTTGGTTTTGTTAGTGGCTCAGGTGCCACTGCCACACCACCTTCAGTTACCAACTGATCGATTGGCTCAGTCTTTTGTTCATCAAAGAAGCGAACTCTATACTGCGTTTTTTGAGCAACTACCCATTTCACATACAAGGTGATATCACCCTTCACAATTTCGGTTGTGAAATTATATGCCTTTGTCAAATCTTTGTCGCTAAACCAACCTCCGAACACATATCCCTCACGCGTTGGTGGTTGAGGTGCCGCAGGTTTTGTTCCTTCGTAGACCGCCTGGTCGGATATCTCTGTCCCACCATTACTGTTGATGCTCATCGTATAACCACGCATCCACTTCGCATACAACGTAATGTTACTCGTCACTGACGTTGCAAAATTGTAGGTTTTTGTAAGATCACTGTCGCTGTACCAACCTCCGAACGCATGATCTTTCTTCGTTGGTGTTGCTGGTTCGATGGCAGTTTTTCCATAAGCTAATGTTTGATCAGGAACTTCTTCCACTCCACCATTACTGTTAAATTTGACAGTATGCTGGTCTATGTCCCACTGAGCGATATACTCGATATCTTGTGCAGGCATGGTTACCGCTGGGACAGATGACCACCCCTTGAATTCATGACCTGCCCAAGTTGGATCACCGAAATGTAATGAAGTCGTTGATCCGTATTGTACATCGATCTCCTTTGCAGGTGTATTCAGGTCATTGTAATCTATGGTCAACTTATACATATTACGCGTATAGTACACCCTTAGAACCGTTGTACCATCGCTCGCAATATCGGCATCTAACACAGTTCCCGGAAGAGCTGTATCTACCGTGAATCCTTCATAAGACCTGAGTGATTCTTTAGGCAGGATTGCCCTCGTATTGGTTATACCCCGATGCGTTTCTTCATCTACAACCGTATAGGTTGGATGCCCTATATTTTGCTGCAAGTATACGACTTTGTAAGGCGTATCATCCCTGACTGTCCAGTTTGCGGTATAGGTGGCGTTATCCGTTGGCATCGTATTTGGGACATTCGGTGACCAACCTGCAAACGTATATCCCGTTCTTGTCGGAACTGGAATTCGATTAACGATATTTTTATAAATTAGATCCGTTAGTTTACCCTCTGGTGCTCCCTCATAACCTAAATTAAAAGTTAATGTCCGACTTATCGGTTTGTAATAAATATTAACAACCGTCGAACCATCGCCCTTAATATAGATACCTTTTACTACAACTTCATTATAGCCACGATCCCTATATTTGTTAGAGGTTATACGAATCTCTGTATTTGTTGTTCCCGTCTGCGTTTCGGAATCCGTAAGCACAGATAATTTCTGTGAGTTTGCATCTATCAAATAATGATTGACTTTGTACGGTGTGTCTGTGTCCACAATCCAATGTGCATACAGTTTTGGAATACCTGTAGGCATCCGATTGGGAATGTCCACTTTTGTACCACCATAGGCAGAAGTATACCAGCCATCGAAAGTATATCCCGGATTTACTGGGACTTTGTTTTTCACTTGAATTGCTGCATTAAAGGCAGCAGTTACAATCTCAGATGGTTCTCCATTGCTTGGATCGAATTCGATCGTAAGATCACCATCCGCACTTTTAATCCAGTTCAGTGGGATCGTACGCTGAATCGGAGCTGACGTGAATGACATCGGCGCTCCCTTCCAAGTAATAACTAATTTAGCCGCACTCGATGGAATCGTCTTGTTTCTAACTTGTACCCCTTTTTTATCAAGCAAAAATCTGAAGTTATCACCGCTTAATTGAATATCAAATTGTGAACTATCATATGTTTCTTGCGTAGTTATACCTGTTTTCAAATCTAAAGTATCCATCTTGAAAAATGACTCTGGTAAATTGCGAGAGTCAGCATCTCCCCTGAAGAGCAACCCGAGCTCATCATCCTGTGGATAGGCGAAGTCGTAGACGTTCTTTTCTTCCCCTATCGTATACAGTGGCCACTCTTCATCGACCAGCTCTACGCCGCCGGAAAGCCCGCCATCACCTAATTGAGCGCCGAGTTCGACCTCCAAATAGATGCCAATCTCGACGAACAGGGCACCTAAAGACTGGGTGGACCGCACTCCGCTTATGTTTTTCATCTGGTAGTAGAAGTAGCCCCACAGATTCACATACACACCGGGTTCTACAGCAAGCCCGATACTGTTCAACTCGACGCTGCCAATCCCCGCTTTGACCTCCATGTGAATACCGGCTCGCAACCCGATCGTACCCATCACATAGAAGGTGAATTGGTAATCCCCGTCTCCTGGCAAACTAACCGTACTGCTCGTACCACTAAAACTCATCACGCGTAAGGTAACCGAGTAGCGCTTCGCCATCTTATAGTAGAAATCTGCCCCCACCGTCAGGTTCACCTGGGCGCTGACCACAAACTCCGCTTCAAATTTGACTTCCACAATACCTAAAGCCACGCGTACGCTCTTTTCAAAGAGCTCTTTCTTGATTAACGGAACCCACTCCGTGTCTTGCTCCAACATCTCTTGATACTTTTCCTTCAACGATTCCGCATCTACGGCAGTATCCTGCACACCCGCCATTACCGCTTTAATCTGTGTCGCAATGTCCTGAACCTTTCCCAACCTGCCAGCGTTCTTCTCGCCCATCCAGTCATTCAGTGCATCATTTAGCTTATCGTGTTCGACGAGAGCTATCTCTGCCGTGATGTTCATCCCGGTATAGCTATAAGCATCCAGATTCGCCGTAATTACATAATCATCAATGACTGGGAAAATAGGAACATCGCCAAAAAAGGTCGATATTTTGTACCAATGCCATTTCGTATCCGAATTAACGCCAAGATCCAAGCTTATCTCTTGAACGAATGTACCGGTCATATGGATGACAAGATCGCTGTCTTCATTGATATTGACAACAATATCGGCACCCACTTGTAATGTAGCACTTACGCCTGAGGTCCGGCCGTCAATATTCTTCAGCCTCGTGCCGATTGAAGCAACAACGGTCAGTTTCTCCACACTTACCCGGCTGCCTTTACCGGATGCTAGGGAGGACTGAGCCTTGATCTCCTGAATTTCCTTCGTCTCCATGGCGATGTCAGACAGATAATCCGCGGCTTCATTGACGAATCCGCTGTCTCTCGCTTGCTGCTCAATTTGTTCTTCGAGCTGCGCGATCTGCTCTTTTGACAATAACTCTTCCCCGGCAATCGCTTGCTTCTGATAGAGGTCGAACGCGCTGGTGACATCTTCGATAGCCGCATCGGTATACGTGATGATATCCTTCTCCGCCGCAGGCGTAATCGACGTGATGCGTCCGTAACCGACGGACTTAAAATCGGATTGGGCGAATCCACCCTCATAGAACCCGATAAAGTCGCCCACATCAACCGTCGTCAGCTCATCCAAGCCGAGTGGCTCATACATGTTATCGCTGTAGTTCATCGCGGTATGCTCAACCGTGATAGAGTGGTTATTGGAATCTCCATCCGTGTCTGCTTCTACGCTCACCGGTAGAACATCCGGCTTGAACAACACCTGATTCGCGTCCGCACGACCATAGGTGTAGGTCGTGCCGTTCACCCCCGTAATCTGAACATAGGCAATATCACCATCGTCTTCACCGGTTGTTTCTAACGTGCGTAGGTTGGGACTAATCCCTTGATAAATGGCGACGGTATCGCCTACTTGAATCACCGTATCTCCGCTATATACGAACGTTCCGCTGCTCGCATTCGCTTCAGCCAACGCATTTCCGCTGCCACCCACTGTCGTGGCGACTACGGAAAACGCTGGTGAACCCACCTCCGTGCCGTCTAGCATCATATCCGCGACATCCGCGAAGGGCAGGTAGATCATGCTCGCATTAAGTGGAATGTTCATGACTTCTTTTTTAGCAACGCTAAATACATAAATACTTGTCGTCGCGTCTTGGCCTTGGAAGGACAAACTGTCATCCGTCAACGTAAGTTGATATGTGTTACCTTCAACGAACTTGCCATTTTCGGCTGCTGACGATACCGTGAAAACTCCGTTCCCGCCAGAGACGGTAACCCCTTCGAATTCGGGATTCGCCGTATCCACGAAGGTCATCCCCTCTTTGACCTGGGATTCCGTCAGACTGCCCGATGAATCCTGCACCTTAATGGTGAAGTTCGGCGCGACATCCAGTACCGAATAGCTTGGTACGCTCTGTACGGCACGATCTATGCTATCGGTATACTTCGCATACAACTTCGTATCCGCAGTCAAGGTAGTGCCACTTGCGAAGATAAGTGAAAGATCACTATCCACAAACCACCCTTGGAAGATGTAACCTTCCTTTGTTGGGGCAGGCAGAGCACTTAGCACTTGCCCTTTCCGCACCTTCTGTGCAGTGACTGGCGTACCTCCGTTGCTCTCGAAGGTGAGTGTGTATGTAGCCTCACCGGTGTTACCGCCTCCGCTGCCTCCAGACGTTCCGCCGCCACTATTACCACCTGCTGATGGCGTTGGCGTCGGTGTCACCGTTGGTGTTGGTGTTGGTATCGGTGTCGGAGCAGGCGTAACCGGCGTTTGATTCTGATTATTCCACGCCTCTACAACCGCGTTGTTGCGCATGAAGAGAACCGCTGCTTCCGCGCGAGTCGCTTGTGCACGCGGATTGAAGTTCCCCTTTTCGTCCCCGGTGAACACACCGGCTTGCCACAGCTTGATGACCGCGTCAGCCGCCCAAGGCGATACATCCCCGAGATCGCCCGGCTCTGTCGTGACCGGATTCTCGGTCTGATAAGGGATCTGTTCGCTTTCGAAATACCGCAACGTCATCGTCGCCATTTGCTCCCGAGATACGGTAGCATCCGGCGAATATTTCCGATCCCCCGTGCCATCGGTAATTCCCTTCTTAACCGCCCATTCGACATATGGCGCATACCAGCTGCCCGCCTGTACATCGGCAAAGCTCGAAGTGGAGTACGCCCCGGCATCGACTCCCGCCATCCGTCCAAGTGCCGTTACATACATGGCACGTGTCATTGTCCCCTTAGGAGAGAAGCTACTCGCGTTTGTTCCGCTGAATATGCCCTTCTCCTGCACATGGACGACTGCATCATAGAACCAGTCGGTGGGACTCACATCCTGGAATCCAGTAGATGTGGTTACTTTTGTCATCTGCATCGGCAGTTCAGCCGCTACTGCCGATTGCGCTGGTAATAGGGGCACGGCAGAAACTACTAAGCTGATCACCAGCATCCACATCAGGATCTGCCGGCTCACCTTCCATCCCTGTCTTACTTTCTTCACTTTCATTCATCCCTTCTATGTATAGATCAAACTAAAAAAGACCTTCCAAAATTGGTTTCTAATCAAGCTAATCAACAAAGCCAGACTAATAGCGGATACCACTGACCCAGATCGGGATCATTGGTTTCCTGCGAGTCAGTTCGCTCGACACGTGGAGATCAAGCGAGGAAAAACTTTACATACAGAAATGGAATTGTCCTAGCTGCGGCGTTCAGCACATTCAGAACATCAACGTCAGCTCAAACATCCGACTGAAGAGATCCGACTGCTTTAAGGTACGATAATGCCAACTTTACAGATTGAATTCGTTCACCGACCTTCCTGATCAGTCGCAGTCGAATTGTGACACCGACACAGCAAATTATGTCGTTTTTTCTTCCGTATTTTATCATGCGAGATAGGGGCGCTTGTGAATTATAAAGAAAACTTTAAGTAAGCAACTACTCGCAAGTGAGAACATCAATGACATCAAAAAATAGCGGCGTAGGGAAGGTAACTCCCACACCACTCTTTCATGAATTCTTTATCTCGTCTGCAGTCCATTCCAGATGATTCTCTTCTCAACGATTCATCTACCAGAAGCGACTATAACGAACTGCTCTTCCCCCAACGCAGTCTTGGAGGAAGTGAAAAAACACTAATATGCCTCTTGGGTTTCAATGAGATAAACGGCTCCTGCTGATTCTTCGCCACATTGTGGGCGATATGCCTGAAGCGCAGCCCGCTTTCAAACTCAGGATTAAGCGCAATCGGAATGCCCTTATGTACGGAACGTATAATTTCTACATCGGCATGGATCACGCCAATCACACCGATATTGAGAATATCGATCATATCCTGCATCTTTACCGTTGCGGAACGAGCTTCCTGTCCGTCGGCCATATTAATGATGAGCTGTGGCGGAGCCGGAATCATATCTTCTAATAATCCGATTACGCGATCCGCGTCCTGAAGCGATGTACGATGAGGTGTAGTAACGACAATAGCCTCATCTGCTGCCAAAGCCGCATTCCAGAATCCATTTTCAATGCCTGCCGGCGAATCGATCAGCACATAATCATAGCCCTGGGCTATTTGCTGTACAACCTCGCCAAAAACTTGTGGATCATCGTGATGCACCGCGTCGTTACTACAGGAGATAAAGGACAAGGTACTGATTCGCTTATCTTTGACGATCACTTGATGTAAAGCACATTGACCCGTCAGAAAATCAGAAATATGATACCTTACCCTATTGCTCAAACCAAGCGGAATATCCAGATTTCTCAATCCAAAATCAGCGTCGATCAGGCAAACGCTGCTCCCCGATAAGGCAAGGGCAGTCCCGAGATTAGCCGTGACCGTTGTCTTGCCAACTCCACCTTTCCCTGATGTGATACATATAACTCGTGCCATCGGAGCCACTTCCTTCTCTTCAAGTACTAATGCGGGACAGCAAGACAACCATTTCTTCACGAATTATCGTTTGATCCGGCTTGAATGTAACGTCCTCGTAGCTAATAATCAGTTGCAATTTGATGAAATATGTCGTTATATCGACCACAGTGATTTTATCATGATGGATTATCCTACTTGAGAAATCTAAAGAAAACTTTAAATCCGTGCGTATTGGAACGTTTAATTTTTCGGAGAGATGGCACATCATTTTGACGAGAATGGAAAAGCGCAGACTGGTGTTGAGGGATTCAATATCTTGAGTCGATTACGAAGCTAGTGGAAAGAACAAAAAATGGGCCAATAGCGTCAGATACTGCTCCAACGCCATTTTCCCATTTATAATAGACTACCACCCTTACTGCTATATTCATGCTTGTGACGTACTGTTAGAAACCAGCATATATCCGCTCCCCCGAACCGTAATGATTCGCTCGGGGTCGGCAGGGTCAGACTCAATTTTTTTGCGTAAATTACTGATATGTACAGCAACCGTTCTCGTATCCTCCAGACTTTCCATTCCCCAGATGATTTGAAACAACGTATCGACACTGACGACACGATTCACGTTTTGTGCCATATAGGACAGCAGACTGAATTCTTTTTTCGATAAAGAGATAGATGTACTTCCCATGTTGACGGACTGCGTGTAGAAATCCAGTGTCAAACCCGGTAACTCCAGCAGTTGTTCCCTTCTACCCGTCGACACTCTGCGAAGGTGAGCCTTGATCTTGGCCATGAGCACTCCCGGACTGAACGGCTTGGTCACATAATCGTCCCCGCCATAGGATAATGCGCTAATTTTTATTTCGTCTTCCTCTTGACTGCTCAGAAACACAATCGGCGCACTGGTGAGATTACGCGCATTCCTGCACCAGTCAATACCGTTTTCATTAGCCAGCAATATATCCAGTATAATTAAATCCGGCTCAAACGATGCAAGCAGCTCCATCGCTTCTGACCCGCTATGACTGCAGGTGGAGACAAATCCCTCCCTATCACAATACACCTGCACAATCTCGCATATATGAGGATCATCATCAACGATCATGATTTTGTGCGTGTCCATCTCATCACCCCTTTCCTTCAATCACCGTACAAGGAAACGTTACATAGAATGTCGCCCCCATCTTGCCGTCGCTCTCCGCTCGAACCATTCCTCCGTGCGCTTGTACGATTTCCCTGCAAATTGCCAGCCCCAGTCCACTGCCCTCTATGCCCATTCCCGGCCGATCATATCTGTAATTACGTTCGAAGATTTGCTCAAGCTGATCCGGAGGAATCCCCATTCCAGAATCCTGTATGCTAATGACTGCATGGGGAGCATGATTCACCACTTCCACAACTAGTGCAATACGCACCAGCCCCCCGCTGGAGGTGAACTTCATGGCATTTGACACTAGATTAAATAAAGCCTGCTCTATTCTTTTCGCATCCATCTCGACAACTGGCAAAATAGATCGTCTATCCTCGGCATCTCCGATATCCAGTATGAAGTCTAATCCTGCGTCGCGCACTACCAACTCATATTGTTCAAAAAAACCATGCAAGAAAGGAATCATCTGAACTGGCTCCATTCGGTACGAGACTTGTCCAGTCTCCAAATGAGACAAGAAGGACAACTCCTCGATCATACGGTTAATCCTTATCGTGTTCTCCCGGATGTACTTCAGATATTGTTCATTGCGTTCCGGCTTGACCCTGTCCTGTATAGCTTCTACATATCCAAGCATGCTGGACAACGGCATACGCAGATCATGCGTAATATAAGCAAGTAGCTTCTTCCTCCCTTGCTCGGAGTGAAGCAGTCGGTCATACGAGGTTTGGAGATCATCATGCACTGTAGATAAGGCCTGTGTTCGCTCCTGAACGGTCTGTTCCAGATTCATATTCATTTCAATCAGCTTGTCATTAACGTACTGTAATTCACGTGTAATTCTCTCTTCGTTCGATGCCGTCCTCGTAGATCGCGAAGACAGCAGAATCAGCTGCGCGATCGTAAATATCAATAAGCCAAGCGGAGATGTATTTCCAACTAGCGACCATCCGTTAAAATACAAAAAATCGTTGACAACCGTGACCAAAGTAACCACCGACACCAGCAGGAAGATCAGCGCTCCCTCCATACGTCGCACAGCCGCCTGAACCAGCCCGATCATCAGATAAATCATATGTAGAACTACCATCACACCGATTACCAGCAAAAATTTTGTATATATAATTGCAGGGGTTACCACTACAAGGATACAGAATGCACCAGTTACGATCCGGGTGCCAAGGCGAAACCATCGCGACACATAATTCGGAAAAATACAATCAAAATACATGGTGATGATATAACCGCTGAGGCAAAGAATCAGATATTCGATCTTGAACTGCAATTCCCAAGGAAAATGAGGAAACCATTGTGTAAAGATAAGCTCGCCGTTGAACAAGGATCGAATACCAAGTAGTACAGTAAACAGGCCAAAATATAACGGAGCTTTATCCTTACGTCGCAACATAAACAACAGCAGATTATACAAACCGATCACTAGCAAACTTGCCGTGATGAACATATCCCTGGCAAGATTCAGATTGGTCTTGGTCGTTAGTACGTCACTGCCACCCAGCTCGATATCCTTGGTAATGCCGCCCCGATGATGTTGGAAGTTGGATACTTGCATGACCAGCTCTAACGTGTCGCTTTCAGGCTGAAAATACACCAGCTTTGTTTCCAATTGCGGGGTCATGCTGTGCTTGTCCTGACCAACCTCACCAACTTCTGCCAGCAGCTCGCCATTGACCCATAATTTGTACGCATTAAAAATGCTAGACAGCCGCAGAGCAAGCATCTCATCGCGATCCTGCTCGCTTAGATGAACGACCAGTCCAAAGGTTGCATAGCCTGTACCGCTCAGCCGCTGACCTTCTAACGGGTAGCCCAGCCAGGAGCTTGGGATGTTAATCCAGTGGTCCTGATTTCCTTCCCTTGCCGAACGAACCCGCATATCCTCAGGCGACAGCAGTTCTTGCCAATAGAACGCCCACTTCCCTGTTAATTTTTGCGGATTCGTACTAAGTTGAGCCTGCGTTAAATCCAGAATACCTTCTTCACTTTGGAGCCTAGGAGAGTCCGGCGAAGAGAGGACGACATAGCCTGTAACCAAACCAATAACAGCAGCAATGATATACAACCAAACCTTACGAGAACCGACTCGGAGAATCTCCCTCATGATGAACCCAACCCCATTCTACAAGAGCGCAATAAGTAAGTTGATCATCCAAATAATATCATCAATACAGGAGAATGTACCCTGCAAATTTCTAGCAGGTGTCGATAGCTAACATCGCGATGATACCCTTTTGACGACGCGCGCTTAGCTGGGTGCGCCGCCACAAAAAAAGTACACACTTTGAAGTGCATACTGATATGAAGGATCTTATTCGCAATGAATAATTCGAGCACAATCTGTATGTGCCAGATTCACAGATGACTCATGCATTATAGTGAATTATTGATGATTTCTGTGAAGGGCTTCATGTTGTACGTGTCATCCTGAATGCGCCATTCTCCCTGATCCTGCAAAAAGGTGATATCACCCGATAACGGAATGGACTTGAACTCTTTGCCATCCTTATCCGTAAATTTCAAATCGAGCGTGTATTCCACAAGAATCCAGTCACTCTTGCTATCTTTGATCTTGGTTTGTATATTTTCAGGATGCAGCAGAGCCTTCTCTTTGTCTGCTACACGTAAAGGAATCTTGTTAAATCGCGCATCTATATTGGATTCGAAATTCCTTTCTGTCAAAAATGGTCTGATTACTTCTGCTCTAGCCAGCAGACCCTCCACAGTTAACGTATCTTCATAGTCCTTATAATCAACAGTCAGTTCGGTTGTTTTATAATCCAGCGACATTTCGAGGGCCTGCTGCTCATCTATGGCTGACGCCTTCTGATTGCTCACAATACTCGGCTGATTCGTCGCTGGTGGAATGGTCTCTTTAACGTTCTCGGCTGACTCAGATGGGGTGCACCCCATTATCATGACAGATGAAAGAAACAACGTACTCATCACATAAGCTAACTTACGCGAGGTGATCAACTCCTTTCTCGTCAGTATTACTCTCAATTATCCCTTCAATAGGATATAATGTCCAGTTATTGGACACATCTGAACAGACACCCAGTGAATTACATCCATTGGGTGTCATCTTCATCATAGATTGTGTTATAGTCATCGGGAAGTGATTTGGAGGAGATAATGATGATGATTAAAATTACTACTGGACCAACTCTCGAAGGATAGCGCCTGCGGGTCCAATAACTGCGTGTTTCCTTCAACAATGAAGGTGTGAAAGCTATGTCAACCTATCAAATCGTTCCTATGGTCTATAATTCCAAGGAACAGATTGATGCTATTATTTTGCTCGAACAACAATGTAAACAGCTTGATTCGATTTATCTCAAGGCGGACCTTGACCATATCAGCAAAAAAGACGGAGACCATGCACTCCTCTGTTATCGCCACGGTGATTTGGTAGGACTCCTCAGTTGGTATCCTTCCGACACCGTAACCGGGAATATTAATGCCATCGTACACCCGCAATTTCGCCGCAAAGGTGTGTTCAGCAGCCTACTGAAAAGGGCCATCCTGGATATGAAACCACAGGGAATCAACCAACTCAGTTATCGCGTTCCTCAGGGCTTATCTCCGGGCCTTCTTACTGCCCAATCCCTTGGAGCCATTTATGATCGTGCGGAGTACTCAATGCAACTTGTGAATGAGGTCCTTTCGGTTGTGGAGCCACCTGAACTAACGTTGTCCGTGGCAGAAGCCGAGGATATGGAGGTTATGGTCACTTGCTCCTCCCAAGCCTTTGGAGATTCGGAGGACTGGACACGCGAGTACTTTATGCAAACGAATGAACCCAGCCGAGTCACCTATATTGTATGGCAGAATCAACTGCCTGTTGGGCTGGTACGGGTCAACTCCATTAATGCAACAACCGCATTTATTCATAACTTCTGTATCTTGCCTGCTTATCAGGGAAAGAAACTGGGGCGCACTGCGCTTAGCATCCTGGTTGATCTCCTAAGGAAACAAAGTTACACAGATATTCGCTTATCCGTTGTTACCGAGAACAAACGTGCTTTGAATCTGTACCGCAATGTTGGTTTTGAAGTAAATTCTGAGTATCACTATTTCAACGGTAGTTTATAAAAGGCAAAGGAGAGAGATCGTTTTCCTCATTGGGAGACGGTCTCTCTTTTTATATATTGGAGAATTGAAAAATCAATTTATAGCCGTCGGATGTATGCCCGTACATTTCCCGATAGTTACCTTTAGTATAATTATCCACTGTTTTTCGCCAGAAAGATTGGCCAATCTTATTTTTCTCCGATGGATTGGTGAACAACTCCCAGTTTCCTATAAACATGCCGAAGATCGTCGATGCCGCGTATTCAGCAACGCCTACACCTCGAAACGGCTGCATCAGAAAGAAGTCATGTACAAAGAAATTCGTGCCTTGTGAACAATATGGCGGAGTAGCTATGAACGCAAACCCTGCCGGTATGCCACCCACAATCATGAGGAACGGATAAAGACACTCCGGTTTTTCCCACCATATGTTCTGGACGTTATACTGATCCTGCAAAGTTATATAATCAGGACTTGGCTCAAAAATGCCATGTTCGTTCGGGGTATGCTCTCCACCCAGACCATAATGTCCGGATAGATCATGAAGGTATAGCGGGTACATATTTTTAATCACATACGCCTCGTCTTTATTCGTTAATTTCACTTCTATATTCATATTCACCAACCTTACCAGATGATTTAAGGAGTTAATTCATGAACTCTCACAGCATAACCTTCTACCGTCAAATGAATTGTACGCGTAATTAACAACCTCGAATATGTAAAAAAGCTTTAATAACTATTCTTTATTCTTACAGGAAAAAGCCACATTCGATTGCTCGAACATAGCTTCTATAGTTTCATCCCTTTTTGCAATACACAATTTTCTTGATGCTATCGATGGATAAGCAGTATTGGTCCGCAAGCTGATCGATGGTTGTCCCCGCAGCAAAAAGCTGGCGGATCTCGTCGTTCCGCTCCTGGACAACCCTTCTGCCACCCGAATTCTCGCCCCACTTCTTGTGGGCATCCTTGGGCCTCGGAATATAGATCAAGCCACCAGAGATATGACGCTGTATTTCTTTGAGTAATTCTTCCGGGAAGATTGTATCCGCATTAATATATTTCACGTTGCTCCACTCCTTAAAAGTTAAAATCTTTAAGGCAGCAGAGTCGTACAATGAACACATTGGATATGCACTACAATGATATGGCGGAAATGGATTTCACGCTCTATACAAACAACCGCCGTTGTTCATCACATGGACTCTGCATAGAGCGGATCGTGAAACTTCTTATGAAACGAATCATGGTAGCCCCCCTTAATCTTATTCGTGCTGAAGAACTTTTAACTGTCTATTCCATAATAAGGTTTATTTTCCTTCATGGCAAAATCTACACGTCGAATCTGTAATATACCCCTGTTAATTCTTCTGATACGCTCCATAGCTTGTTTGAAATGTTAGCGTCATATAATTTTTCGATGATCTTAGCGCTCTTGGGATAGCCCTTAGTGCCGCCCATACCGCTGGGAGCAATATACTCCCCTCCCGTGATCGTCGGATCTGCTGCAGCATATAAGGTAGGTAATGCCCCCATATGTGCCGGTTGACTAATGATTTTCAAAAGACTGCGCATGAATATATTGGTCTGTTTCCCCGAACCGAAGGAAAATAGATTGGTATGCGAAATTCCTGGATGAGCGGCGATACTCATGGAATCAATATGGGCGGAATTAAATTTATTCTGCAGCTCTCTCGCAAACATCAGATTGGCTAGCTTGCTTTGACTGTAGAACTTCATGGGATTATATCCTTTGGAGCCATCTAAATTATTAAAATCAATCGCACCATTATGAGCTGCCATACTACTTACAGTGACAACTCTCGATTTCGGAGTAGAGATCAATCGAGGCAACAGTAGACCCGTAAGCGCAAAATGGCCTAGATGATTACTACCAAACTGTAATTCAAAGCCATCTTTCGTCAACTGGAATGGAGGGTTCATAATTCCTGCATTATTAACGAGAATGGACAAAGAATCGTATTGCTCAAGAAAAGCGGCTGCGAACTTACGGATACTAGCTAAATCGCTAAGATCAAGTTGCATAACGATTACCTCTCCAGCTACATGCACAGACGACTTTATTTTATTAGCTGCCTTTTCACCTTTTTCCAGATTACGAACTGCAAGGATAACTTTTGCCCCTTTTTCAGCTAACGCTAATGCCGTTTCATACCCTAACCCGCCGTTCGAACCTGTCACAATCACTACTTTATCGGATACAGTCGGGATGATGTCTTTAGTCCAAACTTCGCTCATTTGTCTACACACCTTTCTTATCTCTTCCTTGATACCCTAATATCCAGCTTTTAAAGCTTTTATCCCCCACCATACTGGCTTAAACTCCGTTCCAGCATCCCTCTAACCTGCTGTTGCAGTTCGAGCGGAGACACCACCTTCACTTCCGGCCCATAGGAGAGTAATTTTCGCGCTGTAAAAGAGAACTCCTCGGGCGGAACAAGTCCGCGCCACTCATGGCCTTCAACTGACTTGAACAACACATCTGACGCAGCAATCCTTGCTCCAAATTCCGTGAATTGCAGCACCACTTCTACGCTTGCTCTATCTTCTTTGGCAGCTAGCCATGCCTTTAGACTTGGAACAGATTTATCCACTGATTCCATAACCGTCAATTGCTGCATGCGATCCACCCGATACAATAACACGCGGTCCTTATTTCGGGCTGGCATGTACCAATGTCCCTGCTCATAGTAGATGCCATAGGGAAAGACCTGTACTTTTTTAGGACCACTGCGGGCATGATACATAAATTCGATTTCTCTCTTTTCTACCGCTGCACCCAATATCGCTGTTGTTAAAGGCTCGGAATGCCCACCGGGGTGCTGGACAAAGGTGATATGCTCTCTCATTCGCATAATCAGATCCTGTACATCTTCGGGCAAAGTAGAGAAATACTGCTCAGCCAGATGTTCACGCATTAATCCATACGGAAAATCCGGTACTTGCTGTAGATATTCCAGCATCATAAACAGCCCTAATGCCTCCTGCTGTGTCAGTTGAAGAGGTGGCAAAATCCGATTGGGCAACACCCGATATCCTCCGTTCACGCCAACTTCTGTGTACAAAGGAAAACCCAGCGCCTGCAATGCATCCAGATCTCGCTGGATCGTACGAATCGATACGTCGAACCGTTCTGCCAATTCCCGGGCAGTGAACTTTTGTCTGGAATCCATCAGGCGCATGATCGCCAATTTCCTATGATTCATGAATTCAACATCCTAACTACGTCAACTTTTGTCATAGTTAAAGTGTATCATACATTGTAGAAGGGAGCGATGAACATGTCTGATAACAACAAAACAATTTTGTACATTGCTATGAGTTTGGATGGATATATCGCAAGACTGGACGGTTCGGTCGATTGGTTATTTGATGTGGAGGGTGATGGTGGAGACAACGGGTATGCTGCCTTTTATGAAACGATCGGTAGCGTTGTTATGGGACGTTATACGTATGAAGAGGTGCTCACACTTTCCGAAGATTTCCCCTATGCGGATCGGCCAATATATGTGCTTTCACGCTCGGAACAGCCGCCCGCTCCGAATGTACAGTTTACAACCGAGGAGGTAGATACGCTCATTCCCCGGTTAAAACAAACTTCTGATGGAGACGTGTGGATTGTGGGTGGCGGCATATTGGTTCAAGCTGTGTTAGCAAAAAAATTATTGGATGAGATTGAAGTCGCCATCATTCCCAAGATTCTTGGCGAAGGCATTCCTTTATTCCCGACAGGCACTGTGCCAAGTCAATTTAAAATGCTCCGAACCCAGACGCTGGGACAGATCATTTCGATTCGTTATGAGGTACAGAACAGCGGCCCAGCGGACACACTTTCGAATGTCTAGATAAGTAGAAAGGGAAAAGACCATTCTTATGATGAAGGGACCTCATAAAGTTAGACACCATCTAACCATTGGGGTACCCGTTCATGAAAGAGTGGTCTTTCCATTACCATGTATCAAGTATCAAGTATCAAGTTATCCTATCATTCCTCGTACATATTCCGCTAATACCTCTGCCGTCCTAAGGTGAGATAACTCGCCAGGATGGGTACGCGCTCCTACCGTCTCTTCGGTTGTATCAGGAAGCTGGATGATTGAGAACTTGCGGTCTCCTGTCCCCTTCGTATACGTATCAACCGCGCGGTAGATGGCAGGCATCATGGGAAAACCAAGCATGCCATAAGCCCATACGAGTTGTGCATCCGGATTGTTTTTCCGAAGTTTGAACAGGAACTGTTCCACCGCTTTCTCAAAAGCAGCCAGATCTTCTTCATGATACGTACCGTCTTCGTTCAAACGCTGCTTGTACACCTTGCCAGTGTCGGGGTCTTTCCATTCCGGTGACTGAAATGCACCCCCATCATTGCTACCCAGGTTCACGACCACCACGTCCGGCTGCCACGAACCAAAATCATGCTCATCTCCTGTACCTAACGCTTCGTTACGTTCACCAGTAAGCAAGCCACAGACCTGTTCGTAATACTCGGGGATGTTCCCCTTTGGATTGTTATCCCAACTTGTCAGCACACCCCAGCCACTTTGCGAGATGACCCGATATTCTGCATTCAATGCCTCTGCTGTCATAAACGTATAATTATGTATGGCGCTGAACCACATCGGAATCCAATCTTCCTCCGCTTTCGCTCCAATCGCACCTTCACCAGATGTAATACTGTCACCAATGAACTCGATCTTGTACGGTTTTTCCTGCACAGGCAGGAACGCTCCATCCGATTTCACCGCATGAATCTGCAAGGAACAACCCGGGTCACCACTCATCGCTTGAACATCCTTAACGATCCGAACATTCTTCACCACATTCGCGTTCATACCTCGGAATACACAGACCCAGTACCTTCCCGCCGTTAACATCTGTCTGCTCACCGAAACACCATTGATCAGAATGCTGATCCATGACTCATACATGTCATACTGCGACTCTACTTCAACCCATAGTTCGGAGCCCTGTACATTGAGTTCAACTGCACTCCCCGTCCAAAATAACGTCAACGGCGATCGCTCTCCAGTTGTTCTGCCATGCACTTTAAGATTTCCGATCTCAGGCAGAGCATATACCTTTAAATTCTCATTAGATATCACGGTGCAAACCTCCTACGTTTGGCTCAGATTATAAGCAGGCTCTCTACATGCCTCGGATGTACGCTTAACTGATATTATGCAACTTTTGAAGCGCTTCCTCTTTGTTTTTCAAAAAGAAAACATGCTTGCCATTGTTGCACTCATAGATGAAATCTCTCAGGCTCTTGCTGTTATGTCCTTCGAAATCTCCCACAATAGCAAGCTTAACATGATAGTTCACGTATTTCTGCAAAATCTCGCCTGCAAGCTTGGTTTTCAGTTCGAAGAACTCTTCCGTGATGTTCGATTTGTCGATAATGAGTTTATCAGCATCATCGCTATACCTTACCGAAGCCATCAAATCCAGTGCATCTTGAGCATTGTTGATGACGATGCCATCACTTTCAATAATGGCGACCTTGGAATTTCCTTGCTGATCAATAGTTATGTTCATTTCCCTTTCTCCTCCTCTGGACATCGGCTTTTGGTTAAGAGATAACTATCTCAGTTACTATAATTATTTAGTTATTCATCTTTTCAAGCGTCTCCATGTAGAACACATGCAGGAACTTTTTGATATTAACCTTGCCTTTGTCACCTGCCTGATCTTCTTCCATGGCTCTCATCTTCATTCGAACATCTTGGAAGTCGAAGTAGAGGGGCGCATAATGCTCAAACTTGTGGTTGCTATAATCGGTGAGTCCAATCGAGGCCATGTTCGTTAACGCGGCAATTACCGTTCTGCGAATGCGCTGTTCCATCGCCTTGCTCTCTTTCTCGACGTCTTTGGGCGTGGACTTGTACGTCTGGGCCACCGCTTCATAGGACTCCTTCAGTGGCGGCCACTCTGCGACCTGCTTCTGATCAATCGCATACTCCATGAGCGCAATGATGTCCTTGCTACCACTTTCTCCGATGATCCCCAGATCCATTAGAATGCTTCTTGCCGCATCTCGCACCGTACGACCTTGGGCAGGGGCCGGCGCTTCCACCAGATTCAATCGAGCCATCGACTGCTTGATCTCCAGCACGTATCGTTCATACTTCCACTGGTCATTCACTTTGCTGAGCACATGCTCCACTTCCACCCGATTAATCGGTTTATGAATAAAGAATTCAATGCCGTTTTGGTAGGCCGCTCCTACCATCTCCTTGTTCTCCACCTGAGAGATCATGATGAATTTCCCGGTATAACCCCCGTGCTTCAGCTTCGCCACCGTCTCAATTCCGTCCTGATCCGGCATCAGCAGATCAATCAGCACCACATCTGGACGCAGATCCATGATCATGCGTGCTCCTTCTATGCCGCCCTCCGCCATGCCCGCAAGCTCGCCGATTCCACAGGATTCAATGATATCATGCAGCATGCTCCGACTTACCACATCATCATCCACGATCATGATAGAAAGTGTCATCGACATCGGCCCCCTTGATCAGATTAATTTTGGGAATAGCTATAACAAATGTAGTCCCTCTCGCTCCCGGAGGCGCCGACTCTACCTTAATTTGTCCCGCCAACGACTGAACGATATCACGTACATGGGACAAGCCAATGCCCGTCGCAGCAATGCCAACTTCATTGAACTTTGTTGTATAGCCTGGTTCAAAAATAACATCCCGTTTGGCTTCGGGTACGCCTTTTCCAGTGTCCATCACGACGAAATGCACGTCATCTTCTTGCTCATATACATGAATTCGGACCGTCCCGTCATGCTCAATCGCCTCTACCGCATTGGCAATCAGGTTATTCATTACCGTGAGAAGAGGAATGTAATACGGAGACTCACAATCATACTGTTGCTCAATGTCGATCTCGACCTGCTTATGCAGCATTTCGCTATATTTTCGGTTTGCTTTACTGGCAAAGTTCAGCACTTCAGACAGGCTCATGTTGACTGCTTTTTCATTATCATACAGCTTCAGCAGACCCGCTAGAATACGTTGTGAATCCTTCTTTACTTCATGAATCTGCTGAGCGATGCCCAGCGTGCGCTGACTGTATTGGTTCATGTCCTGCTCCCGGAGATCGCGATATAGATCATAGCTGTCAGCTGTAATGCCTTCGATCGTATTCATCGCTTTCTTCAGGTAAAAGACCTCGCCATACAGACCCGAGTTCACACTCAGCATCTGCTCCATCCGCTTCTCCTGCTCTGCATGCAAAAGCCGCATCTGCCTCACCGCAATGCTGTTATATAACCCAATCACAAAGTAACTTCGCAGACCACCTACCACAAGCAGATACAACCATTCCTTCATATAAAAGATATTGGTCCCGCTTAACATTCCGCGAAAAAGCAGCTCAACAAGATTAGAGGAGAAATCGATACATGTGATTAACCCGCCGAGCAGAAGAGGCTGCATCTCATGGAATCGATGCTTGAACATGCTAAGCCCATAGGCAAAGACCACATAATACACACCTGCCCCCAGATTGTCCCGCATGCTTTCCAGTATGGACACGCTCTGTACATGATTGATGAGATCTGCTGACTGAAACAGCAAATTCGCGATGCCTGTCAGGATTCCTGTCTTCACATAAGACAAGTGTGGCATGATCATCAGCAGAAATAAAAGAATGCTAACCCCCAGCCCGATTCGGAAGTAATCTTCCCGGAATGGATTTATCTTGAATTGCGCCCCTACCGCAGTGGTAAAGGCAATGGCCGTCATCTGCACATTCTCATTTTTGACCCAATTGCGCATCGATCTCTTCACCCACTATAACAACGTTTAGCGCCCAATGCCGGAACCCGCGCTTCTAATGTTAAATATACTAACATATGAAAGATGCATTAGAAATAATTAAAATTAGGGAATGAACACGCAAGTAAAACAAAAAGGCCGGAAGTTTTCACTTCTGCGGCCTTTTCCTTATATCTCATCCGGAATATCAAATGACACCATCGTTCCCTCACCCGGCTCACTTACAATCGATAATCCCTGACCATAACGTTGTAGCAACCTACGGTTCGTATTTGCAATGCCTATTCCGCCTTTTCCACCCAGTGTAGCACGCAGTAGCTCAGCAACCTTCTCGGGTTCCATGCCTTTGCCATTATCCTTCACCTCAATACGGGTATAACCCTCATGACGAGTGATGGATAGGCATAACGTACCGCCTACATTGCGGCTTAATAGTCCGTGTCTGACGGCATTTTCAATCAAAGGCTGAATGGATAGCGGTGGGAGAAGCAACGGAAGGTCCGGCTCTACGTTTAATACCACCGACAATCGATCTTCAAATCGTGTTTTTTCAATAAAAAGATAGGCTTCAACGAGTTCCAGCTCATATGATAATTTCACCAGTTCCCCTGTGTTGAGATAGTTGAAGCTGATCCGTAAATAGGATGAAAAAGCATCGCCAAGCTTCCGCATATGCTCTGTATCAATATCACTTAAGACCATAAGTGAATTCAACGTATTAAACAGGAAGTGAGGCTGAATCTGAGCCTGTAAATAAGCGGCCTCCATGCGCAGGCGCTCTTGGATAGACTGATTTAGCATGGTCAATGCACGTATCCGATATTTCAGTTCCACCGCATCTACAGGCTTCGTGACATAATCATTGGCCCCCGATGCAAATCCCGTGTAGATATCTGGCGGCTGACTTCGTGCCGTCAACAGCAGCACAGGAAGCTCAGACATCGAGAATTGTTCCCTCACCTTCTGGGTTAACTCATATCCGGACATATTGGGCATCATCACATCTGTAATGAGCAGATCCCACTGACGTGTGCCGAGCAATTCCATCGCTTCCTGACCCGAACCTGCTGTAGTTATATCATATGGTTCCGTCGAAAGAATGCTGACCAACACATCCAGATTCACCGGATCATCATCCACAGCCAGAATGGTAGCTCTCCCCTCTTTTAATAACGGAGCCATCTCTGCTGTCGCCAAGACTTCCACGTCCCCCATACCTTGGCGGGGTAACAGGAATCCGCTAGGTGCATCTTCCATCATCTCGGCGGCCTGTTCCCATATCAGGGGAAGTTGTGACTGAGCCTGATCGGCGGCTTCATCCGCGAGTGGTAGATCGAAGCTGAATGCCGAGCCCTTTCCGAGTTCCGAGCGAACCGTAAGTGCCCCGCCGTGCAGTTCTACGAGCTCTTTGCAGATGTTCAGTCCAAGCCCGATGCCTTGTCCATCACTGATTCCATACGACCCTTGTTCATACGGGAGGAAAATGCGCATCCGTGTATCTTCATCCATGCCAATGCCTGTATCCGTCACATGAATCAGAGCATGTCCTTCACGAATTTCGGCACTTACGGATATCGTTCCTTCCTCTGTATGTTTAAGCGCGTTATGCAGTAGATTATACAAAATCTGAACAAGCCTTTCTTCATCAGCCATGACCTGAGGGAACGATTCCGGAATCTCCATATGAAGGCGGACTGGTTTTCGTTCTGCCATGAACTGCAGCATGGCGATAACGCCAGGCACAACCGACTGTATGGAAAGAGGCCCCTGACGTAACACAATGCGGTGCTCCTTCAGCCGGACTACATCCAGTAGATCACCAAGGAGATGTGACATCCGTCGACCGATCGTAATCAGCAATTCCATATCCTCCAGGCTCCGTTCATCCAACCGGCTTTTCTCTCGGGTGATCACGTTGTGAGCGATGTTAATGATCCCGTGCAGTGGGGTCCGCAGTTCATGTGATGTATTCGCCAAGAACTGATCTTTAATTTTGTCGCCCTTTTGCAGTTCTGTGTTCAGCTTCATATTCTCCCTGACATTCCTGAAGTATTTCTTGAACCAATAGGCGGAGAAGCCGGTAATGGCAAAGATGATGTCAATAGGATAATAGACAGTTGTCACATCTTTGGCTGTCTCGGCCACACTCCATATCAGGTTGGATGTAATACCTCCTGCAGTAAGCAGCAGAAAAACAATATCCCGGTCCGCCTGTTTCCTGAAGATCATCGTTCCGACGATGTATAGAAACCAGATCATGGATACAAGAAAGAACAGGTTAATAACATTGTAATGGATCATGGCATAGGTAATATGAATGGGCACCACCACAATCACGGCCGTATAGATCAAGGTCATGACAACATGCCACTGTAGCCATGCCTTTCGTACATGAACCATCGTTAATCTCTGGAATAACAGAAGGATACAAGCATTTTGCAGCAACAATGAGATCAATCGAATTTTAATGCCCCAGGTATAATTAATAGGAAGCCATAACATCAATATATTGTCATGACCCATCGTAACCGTGATGCCAACAGATAAAGTTAATACGGCTCCAACCAACAAGGAACGTTCCTGTCGATTAAATGCGTAAAGAATACAGGCATACATGCCGTGGAGGAGCAGAACCAGAAAGGTGAGCATCTGAAAACCAATGGAATACCAACGCGAAAAATCAACGGCTGCCTGTGAACCAAAGCGAACAGGTTTGCTAATTCCGCCCATATAAGGGCTGTCGTAATTGGCCACGCGTATCAATAACTCAATGGATGTTGTTCCTTCCTGATCATAGGTCGCTGTATACGAAGTACTTCGGGGTATATATGTACTGCTATCCACGGAGATCTCACCCATGCCCCCGTCCGCGTCTCCATTCATCTCGATCTCGGAGGAACTTCGAATCCCCTTGAACCAAAAGGTAACAGGCGTCTGAAGTGGATCTGTCAAAATACGCAAGCGATATGTTCCGTAACCGTACGAACCCTCTTGTTCCTGACTCTGTCCACTCCCCCAGTCTCCTGGGACCTGAACACTCTTCGCACCGCCATTCCTCTTCGCAATATCTTGTTGGGTCAGCAACTCATCCGGGTAAATTTCCCATTCCCCATTCAAGTACATGACAGGGGAATGATCCAGATCCACATCTCTCAAATCAAGCACCCCGTTAACGGCGCGATGCTCATCTACTGTGTGGAATAGCTCAGACCATACCGAGCGCATGCCAATTAACACTCCAAAAATGATTAGCATGATGAACAAATATCTGTAACGGTCCATACGTTTCGTTTGAAGTAATTTCATTGATTATTTTTTCATGACTTTGGTTAAACCGAGCTTCCAGTCCTGATACCATTCGGTAATGTCCTCACTGATCGGTATCTCCAAATCTTGCTCCATTCTGGTGGTTAAGAGACGATACTGCTCCTCCACACCGAGATCGTTGTGCATTTCATCATATAACTTCATTAGCATAAAATAACTTTCTTCTTCATCCGGAAGCATATGCTGGATACGTTGTGTACTCTCGACCACTTTCTCCGCCAGCCCATGCTGCTGGTAATACAGACTTAGTTGTCTCATATGATACAGCCACAGATAGCGTAATCTTTCCCGCTCAGGTTCAGCCCACATGTATTCATAATTGCCAAGATAGGTACCCTTATATAGATGAAGCGCTTGCTCATAGGCATGAACGGTACTTGCGTCTATGACTTTCCATTGCCTGATTTCCCGTTCCCACTGCTCACTATCCAACTGAGCCTCACCCAATTCGAGTCGATAGCCTGCCTCCAGGTGCCCGCTCTGAATCGTGATCATATCCATATTGCAAGTTTTCAGGGTTTGGCGGACATGATACATTGCAGTGTAGAGTTGATGTGTCGTCTTCTCCTCTTCCATTCCCGGCCACAGAAGCTCCAGCAGAACACTGCGATGGATGACCTGGTTCCGGTGGTGAAGCAAGTATGCAAACAGCTCCTGCGCCTTGCTTGTACGCCATTTGGCCACCTGAACATCCTTGCCTGGAAGCTTAAACTGAATCTGATTAAAACAGCAAATTAAAGGTACGTTTGTATCCTTTGACCGCTGCTCGCGTTTTACGCTCAGTTTCTCTCTTACGCGGCTCACCGTCTGCTTCAATCGATCCTTTTGGATGGGCTTCATCACATAGTCCAAAGCCTGTAATTCGAAAGCATGCACCGCATATTGATCGTAACTGGTCACAAATATAATTTCGGTGCCCGGTGTTGCCGCCTGAATCTGTCTTCCCAGATCCATACCATCCATCTCCGGCATATGAATATCCAGAAATACAACATCAGGACGGTGCTCCACAATACCCGCCACAGCCTCTGTTGGATTCATATATGTAGCGATAATTTCAATGCCGCTTACTTCTTTTTCTAGTGATTTTTGAAGGCCTATCAACGCTAGACGTTCGTCGTCAACCAATATCACTTTCACAGGAGCTTCCTCCTCGACCCTGAGGTCTTGAGATTTATTTTCACTATTATATCATAGGCATTTTAAGTATTGAGGGTACTTGGTTATCCGTTTTTAATTTTTAGCAACTTAATTGTATAATACTAAATAGAAGACAGGTTATCAGATCCGGTCTTGGAAGAGAGGAAGGTTCCATATGTCAGATGTTAATCAAAGCTTTGGGCAAGCCCTTGTCAAATCATTAGTGGGGGAACGCGGTCATATCCGCATCGCCCGTGCTCTACCCGATATCGATGTCACACTTGCTGCTCGTACGCACGATGCCATGCCATATACGATCTATCAGTTGGTGAAGCACATGCATTATTGGCAGCAATTCATGCTCGAACACTTGGAAGGACGCAAGCCACAGCTCCCTGCTAACGTGAGTGAAAGCTGGCCTGAAGAGAAGGGTCCACAGGACGAAGCGACGTGGAAGGCAGATATTCAGGCATTCTTGGATGGAGTTGATCAAGCCGTAGCCATTGCAGAAACTGCACAATTAGATGATCCACTACTCTATTTCCCGGGTGAAACCAAGGCAGGACTTCTGCGCAATATCGCATCCCATAACTCGTACCATCTAGGGGAGATTGTTCTGCTGCGTCGCTTCTACGGCGCATGGCCGCCTCCAGGTGGCGGATATCCGGCGTAAACCGGAAAGATTCCGATAGAATGAAAGCAAGCCGCAAGGGAATGTATCTCCCTCGCGGCTTGTATTGTTTTTACCATACTCTACATTGTCTAGTTAGCACTAGTATAGAGGCGCTTCAACACAATGATATTATTCATACTAGACTTCTGGAGTCATCAGCCCTTGGATAAACGTCTCAAAGTTCGGTGCCAGCGGAATGATCTCTTTGGGATTCTCCCTCTTCACATAAACGACCTCTGGTTCTCCATCATTACCGAATGAACGATAATCGAGCATCACAACCCCCGACTCCGAAGGAGATACCGCGATGACCACACCAATCTCCGGATAACCTTCATGTTCAATCAAATTCCAGCTGCCTTGAATACCCGCTAGTGTGCGAGGCTTCTCACGGCCAATGCCCAGTATACCTTCAATTTCAACATAATCCGTAGCTCCCGTATCTGTGTTCGCCACAGGGAAATAACGATTGTACGGAATACCACCGTTATGTAGCTTCATCATCTCAATGTAGGAAGCCGGAAGTCGGAACACCAATTGCTCCTCCACAGACTCAATGAGACCATCACTTGGCGGATTGGACACATAGTGCTCCAGTGCCTGCTCACTATCGTTCCAGAATTCGCCGGATTCCGGTCTGGGAATCGCTTCAAAGGTCGCTACAACGTCAACGGGTACATGGAATTCTCCAACAGCCTCTGGATCCGTTTCAACTTCAGGTTCAGATTCGGACGGCTCCTCCATTTTGCTTCGAATCCATCCCAGAAACTCCAGCGTATCTTCATCCTCAGGGTCCAATTCATCCGCTCTTTCAAACGCCTGCAGCGCATGCGCATATTGCTCCAGATAATAATAAGCCAGTCCAATCCGATAATGCCAGAGTGGGTCACCTGTGCCCTCTTTAGCAACCGTCAGGAATTGTTCAACCGCTTCTTCATACTGTTCCAAGTTATTCAGCGCTCGTCCCAAATGGTTAACCAGCTCATAATCTCTTTCTTCCACAGGAATGGCTTGAATTGCATCTACAATTTCCTGAAATTCATCTTCTTCATGCCACTCTTGCAATTGAACCAACAGATCGTCTCTCATTCTCTTTTCCTCCCCGTTCATTCACTCATGATTACGTATTGAAAATTATACCACTATCCGGATCACCATCTCCAGCAAAGCAAGATCCTTAGGGATATCACGAAGCGATATCTTTTCATTTCCGATGACAAAGCTAAAAGAGGTAACCTGAACCTGGTTAAGAAAACCAGGCAGGCTACCTCCTATATTCCTTCCACTATATTGCATTCTTCATTCAATTCAGCAATTCAACACAATCATAGACCCAGCCTGCACTTAACCAGTTACCCAAGTCACTTGAACCGCTGATTGGCGTAATCGTGATGGTATTAGAACCATTCACGAAGTAGGATGCTGGAACATTCCAGCTAAAGGTTGTGTTGTTCCCACGATACGTACCAATGGTGAAGCTACGAGAATTGGGTTGTGAAGATGCAGCAGGATTGGTTAAAGCATGTCCATTAACCGTTACACTCGGTCTGCCATTATTGTAAGCTGCCGTAATACCGATGTTGAGCGTATGAGAAGATGCCGCTTGAGATGCATTCAAATTAAACGTTATTGTGGTTGGAGAATTCTGACCACGGAACTGGATTGCCGGGAATCGATTGGTCGCGCTGCCGGTAGCATAGGTGACAGGTCCCCAGCTTGGGTTGCGACTATCGGAAGGGTGACGGATCGGAATCGTCTGTCCATTCAGCAACTCCCGTGGTGTACCATCCCAGTTGCCGATTCGCCAGATGTTAGAGGCTTTACTTGGGTCATTGTTGATCGTACGTGTATTCAGAGTCGTCGTTTGCCCTGCCGTGACATTAACCGTTTCCGTATATACGGCTAGTTCTCCCTTATAAGCTGTCATAGTGTACGTGCCCGGGATCATGCTGTATTTGGCTGCCGCGCCACTTGAAGACGTCCCCACCCAATACTGGGCATTGTTATTGGCGAACCCAATTGTGTATGCATAACCCGTATCCATCCCGGAGAGGCCATTAAGCACTACGTTCCCCCGACTGGATACCCAACCCTGCAGATTCAGACCAGACATCCAGCTGAAATCGGGTACACTTGGCGTACCTCCCGTTGTAAAGATCAAAGCGTACGGCCCATGCAGACCCAGGCGCCAATTCTCCGTCTGTGCATGTCCCGAGTTCATATAGTTATATACTTCCGTCTCTGTTCCACTTTGGAACTGGATGTCGCGGAAGAATGGACCACCAGAGCTTTTCTCCCGATTGCCGTAGGCCATAAATACACCGACGCCATTCCCCGTAACTCCACGAACGGATAAATCTTTGGCCTGATCATTACCATAATATTTGGAGGCCGACTGTCCATTTGCAAACCCGAACACATCCTGACTTTCAATCGCTCCTGTGTTACCTCGATTATTGGAATTCGCCGGAACACCTGTCAACACACTACCATTACCGCGGAAAATGTATCGCAGCTCCCCGATAGAAGGTTGAGCCGTGATATGCGTGGCCATGTATATGATATTCTCCCCACCACGTGAAGCATAATAGTGAGTTAGTGTGCTTGTGGATACCGTGATTAACACGGTTGATCCTGAAGGAGAGGTATTCCACGTCACATTGGCAGAGGAGCCCAAACCTGAGCCTATATGTGATCCTCTGTTGCTGTTCAGCTCCGTACCGTTCATTTTGGCTGAGATAATATCCCCATTGGTTTTGTTCACCACATAGACTAATCCTGATCCGGTGTTTACTTCAATTCTGGAGCCGTTATCGGTCACATTAATGGTTGCCGCGTGTCCGGTAGATGCAGGGTATACAACAACTGTTGCGATCATAACGACAATTAAAAATAAACCAAGCGCCTTTCTCACTATACTTTTGGTCATGAATAAATCCCTCCTTGGATTCCATTTAATAAAGCGCTTACATTATAATATATAATAACTGACACTTCCGTCTCATATCGATATGTCTGCTATGTGAGCCCGTCCATAATCAATGGAATGTTTATGTCTGCGTGCGTATAGAATAGAGTCATCACTTCATGTAAACCTGATCTCGCCACCCCCTTTTTAAATCACTCTTCTACATCCAAGTATTCTTACAATTCAAATAAAATAATACCATTATATTACATAAATTTGCAATGAAAACGGCTCATATACCCGATAGCAAATTCTGAAAACAAAAAACGCAGCTTCAAAAGCTGCGCCCGCAGATACCACACTAGAGACAGTATCATCTCTTCCGAATAGGTATCCATATCTCACTTCTATATTGCTCTACAGTAACATCCTTGTGCTCATTCCATAACATTTCCGGACCCTCACTCAGCTCATAATCCGATGAAGGAAACCACTCCGCGTAGATCCGGCCCCACACCTCCTGAAGCGTGGCTGGAAACGGACCAACGACAGTAAATACAGCCCACGTCGAAGCAGGAACCTCGAGCTGTTCCAGGCCTTCAGGCGTCTCTTTTGTCGTAGCTGCACCAATGTAATGATCCAGTTCTCCCTGTTCCGCCATCCGTCCCTCACTGAAATGGGCTGAAGCACTGATTAAGCCCAGAGGTTGGACGTTTGATGCCCCCTTGATCGAATCAATCAATTCCGGTGTAAGGCTCTGGTACATCGCCGCGATCTCCGGATTAACCCCGTTGAATACGATTGGCACCCTTTTACGAATACCCACGATTCGAAACGCCTCTTTATCTTCAATGCGGTAGTTCATTTCGCTTCCTCCTTGAATGGTCAGTTGAAATGTCATCCGTGGGAAGGCTTTAAGGGATGGACCATGGTTTCGCGCTTCGGAGGGCGTAGTGCCATGCATGCTTTGAAAAGCACGCGAGAAAGAATCCGGCGATGTATACCCGTATTTTAGTGCAATATCAATGATTTTGCTGTCACTGTGGCTTAACTCCATGGCTACAAGTGTCAAGCGGCGACGCCGAATATATTCCGAGAGTGTTACACCACTAAGAAAAGAGAACATGCGTGTAAAGTGATACTCCGAGCAGCAGGCAATTCGGGAAATCTCCTTCATGTCCACGACATCCATCAGATGCTCCTCAATATGATTCAAGGCTTCATTTAACCGCCTCAGCGTATCCATATCATCCCTCCCACGTTAATTTAAGCTTAGCAAAGTCATTCTCTTTGCATCCGACATTACCTGCACCATTCTGTAGGCTCTTTGCACCCAAACCAGAAAAAAAGAGCAGCATCAGCTACTCTTTTCTAACCTTGATATTCACATATCACCAGTAGTCAAGTCAAACAGGTCAAACCAGATACTCCGCCATAATCTGCTCGATATCATAGGGTGTAATACCTTGATCGACCGAATAGATTGTATCCGCTTGATCTATTGTATCCACCAGCTCTCCTCTAGCTTTGGCATGGAGCATGAACAAGTCATGCAGATCGGGTTTGCGTAAATTCGTTAGTGCTTTACCCATCAGCACGATACCTTTCTGATTCCCCTCTACGTTATTGTAGTAGTCCGGATATCTGGTCAGCGCCAGGTCTGTCCAGATGACGGTACGTTCAACCAGGTCCATAATGACAGGGATCGCAATCTGCGTATCCGCGGTAATATCGATTTTGTTCGCTACGGTAGACGGTTCGAAAATCTCGCCAGACCCCGGCTTCTTCCGCATCATCCACCCTACAAAACATTCCGGCAGATCACAATACGGATGACTGGTAAACGATAGCAGTGTCGCCACCACATATCGCCCACCATAAGCCACGATGGATGGAATATGCAGATCAATAAACTCACTTGCTCCGTTAGGTGCAGTCACGATATCTCCGCTATGGACAGCCTTATAGTTAGAGGATCGCAGATTCGTATAGGAAATATGCTCCACATAGTTCCAGTCCTTATCGTACATCACCGCAGACAAGTCAATGTCCACGCGCCCTGTAGACTTTCCATCCACGTCCCCCTCTTTCCACCAGTTGAAGAAACGAATGGTATCACCCTCTGCCATCGGCACACGGCTTCCACGAACGATAGTATGCAGAGCCTTGCTCGCCGATCTCTGGGAAAAGGGTACCAGATAATCATGAAGCTGCGGATCGACATAAGTCTTTCCAAGCGGGGCAAGGGCAGCGAAGCGCTCTACCAATGCCTGTTCGCACAATTGCACGACATTCTGACACGTGGCTTCATCGATCTCTGGCAGCTCATTCGGAACAGCAAAAGCTTTGGCTACATTGCCTTTCGGGAAAAAGACACGCAAATCCTGCGGTTCATTACGCCGAGCAAAATGCTGTCTTACCTGCAATAACACCGGGGTAGATACTTGCTCCAGTACCTCACTAAATGCCAGCAGTACATACGCTTCATCTTCGGTCATCCGTAGCAAGTGATCCAGTCTTCTCGCGAATTCACCTGGACGCTGTGACAACAGATCGATCAGACTCCATACATTCCGATATTGGAAGGCAAGCTCCACACTTCCGTTGAAGGTCGAATAAGGCTTATTATTACGCAAAATATCAAAGGCTTCTTCGCATCGCCGATACCGAAGCTTATATTCCGAAGGATGCAGAATTTCGCCAAGGCGAATCCAGCGATCCTTATATCGCAGCATATCCTCCGTAATGGAGCTACACTGCTCCAATAATCCGAGCAAAAGGCGTCTCTCGCGGCGTTTGAATTTCCGGAAGGGAGAAGCCGCAGCGAGGCTAACATCACCATTGGACCAGGCAACAGCCAGACGCAGGACATCACTTGCCGTTTTGAAATACGGACCGATCCGGTCGATGTTTGCTTTTTCATGCTTCAACAGCGAGGCAACCACAAAGCCCACATTTTCTTTGAACGGAATCTCAGCGGGTAATAGCGCATCCACGTCTTCCGGGTCTGCATGCTCCAATACCGTGTCGATATCCGCCTTGTCTGTTTCCGAGATGGAACCTTTTGCTTCAATGATCTGACGAATGAGTGTCTGGAATTCTTGCTGGTTTCCCAAACCAATGACTTTCAAGTCCGTCTTCTCCAGCAAAGGCGTTCTCTCCACCGATGGTTGATCCGGACAGACCACAGTCAGGTTGGTCAGATAATGAATAATCGCATTGAGATATAACTCGGCCTCATCTGCTTGCATCACCTGCATTGGGAATCCTGCATACATCGGTGTGTACTTCACATGTGCGCCGACCATGACTCTTAGATCAGCCACGAGTTGATGATACACTGTTTCAAATTGTTCCTTGGACAGCTGCCGCATCGCCTGCATTAACTCATCCGAGAAGGTGTATCCGAGTGCTTCGATATTTTTAAGGGCAGTCGCCAGGTGTGTCTTAGGCAACTGTTGCTTCCCTTCGTTTGATTCGATAATAAGTTTGTTTGCTCTGCGCAAATAGATTGTATTGTTCATGATAAAAGAGTCCAGGAAAGCCACATCCCTATATAACGTGAAAGGTTAGGGTTAGAAGGAAGGAATGTGATAGCCTGGACGCCTCCTCTCTGAAATAAAATCTTCAGGAGAGCTGCGACCCTATGATCTCCAATGATTGTAGAAGGAAGGATCGCAATAGCCTGAAGGCCAGCAGTTCAAAGTTTGTCGCCCGAACCTCTGGTGAACCCATCATCTCAGATTCCACGATCTGCCAACAGGGCGAAAGTATTACGACATGAATTTAAGAATTTAATAAAAATAAAAAAAAGCCTTTGCCGACCCCCAATGTCAGCAAAGGCTTTTCATTTTAAATTGTGTTTATTGATCAATCAAGTTTGTTACTTTCAACATTCTTGCAATCAATGCAGTGACCTCGGCACGAGTCATCGTGGTCTTCGGACTCAGCACCTCCGGCCCATTACCTTGGATGATCCCCGCTGCAATCAACTGGGCTACATCTTCTTTGGCCCAATTCGATACATCCGTTGCATCACTGTAACGTCCCAGTTCAGAGTTCATCTGATCCGGGCTAATTGCCGCTTCCGGCTCAATCAGACGGTAGGCACGAGCAACCATAGCAAATCCTTGCTCACGTGTGATCTCCTGATTACCGTTGAAGTTCCCATTATCGTAACCACGAACGATACCGAATTCATTTGCAAGGGCTACCGCAGAGCGGAACCATGCGGAATCGTTAACGTCAGGGAATAGATTCTGTGGTGCATCCTGACGCATTAAGCCCAGTCCAAGCACAACAATCTCGGCAAACTCAGAACGAGTAACCTGACGGTTCGGTGAGAATGTGTTATCTCCGTTACCTTGCAGATCTAATCTCGCAGCGATGTTGTTCACATCGGTTTTGCCCCAATGGGATCTGGCATCTTCAAAATCCTGCGGGTTCCAGATAACCGAGTAACTTCCGCTGCTACGCAAGTCATTAATGAGTGCGTAGTAACGACTACTGATCTTAGTGACAACCGTTGGTACATGGAAGATGCTACCGTCCGGATTAATGATTACGCCTGTAGTAATCCGGTTCGGATCGATACCTTCCGGAAGTGCAATATACTTCGGTGCATAACCGTTCAGCTGGCCGGATCGCACGGTCTGTCCATCTTTCGTAAACGTCAGATCCAGATCAACCGGTGTGACAAGTAGCTCGTATCCTTGGGATGCGGCTCTTGTCTCGGCGCTGTCAATCAAAGCATCCGAGGAACGTGCGATATCAACATGGACATCAATATCATTCAACGCTGCATTACCAAGCTGTCTGGACACACCATTCACGTCCATTTTACCGCCAGGTACCGGATAGATTGCCAGCGGATTGCTAATGTTTAGTTTGGAACCTTGATCCACCAATTGTTTCAGTGTTTCGAGGGTTAAACCGTCCACCTTCATATCCCCATCATTCGGTGAATGAATGGCAAACTGCTGTCCTGTGCCTTGTGACATGGCAACATTCATCTTGGCTGGATCAACTTGAACCAATGTTTCTTTGTTGTCAGATGGTTTGAATGTAGCAAATGGTTGATGGTTACCATCCCGAGTTGTTTCCAAATTATCCTTCACGGGTGCCGGAGTTGGCGTTGGTACTGGCGCAGGTGTAGGTGTAGGTGCTGGTGTACTTCCGCCGTTACCTCCCGTATTTCCACCGCCGCCATTGTTGCCTCCACCATTGTCACTGGATGCTCTAGTCACGTTGATTTTATACGCCGTAACATTTCCAAGTGAATCGGTTACTCTAACAACGATCTTATTCCCACCGACTTGAAGCGGTAGATTCTCACTTACACTGCCACTTGAAACCTCGTTCCATTCTCCATCTCCAACAGCTATTTCAATCTTCGCAAGTGGATCAAGTGCCGTTGGCGTTAACTGAAATTGATATACGCTATTCGGAACAGAGATGGTGTACGTGTCTTTAGCCGGATCAAAGGCCGGGGACAAGCTTCCCACGGAAGGGACCAGCGTCTGCAACGTAGATTCATCTGTACCAATTACTTTGGTAAGTCCCGTTCTAGCGTTAGTCAGATCCTGAAGTGCCTTATCTACCTGCGCTTGATTCGCTGTCAAATCATTCAACACTCGCTCTGCTTCATTCATCGCAACTTTGAGTGCTTCCCAGCTCGCTGGCGTGTAAGCTGATTCTCCCAGGCTTTCACCTGTAATTTCAGTTACTTTCGCTTGCAAAGCTGATTTATCTACAACAGGTACAGATGTTGTAGGGATTAAGCCCATTCTTGCATCAGTCAGATCCTGAAGTGCCTTATCTACCTGCGCTTGAGTCGCTGCCGGTTCATTCAACACTCGCTCTGCTTCATTCATCGCATCTTTGAGTGCTTCCCAGCTCTCTACTGTATATTCCGTTTCGGTTAGATTCTCACCCTTTATTCTATCATGTTCATTTTTCAGCACTGACGTGTCGACACCAGTACCAGGCTTTTTGGTAAGCCCCTTCCGGGCATCCACCAAATCCTGATAAGCCTTTTCTACTTGTTCCGGTGTTGCATTCTCGTCGTCGAACACGGATTCAGCAACTCCTAACGCTTCTTGCAGCGTTTGCCATGTTTCTGGTGTGTACTCCTCTTCGTCCAGTTCGCCTGTTTCGATCTTACCGTTAATCTCATCGGCTTTAGCTTTCAACTTCGACTTATCAATAGCAACAACATAACTTTTCGAATTCGACTCTTCTGAATCTGAATAGGCTGGATTGTTCGTCTTCGCTGTTACTGTCACTTTGTAGGTGCCAACTTCTAGCGATGGTACCAATTGCGACAGGTTAAGCGCCATTCCGGTTACTTCCACCGTCCGCTTCCTGCCGTCTTCCAGTTCGATTGTTACTTCATATTTATCTGCATGCGCAACTGCTTCCCATGTCAACTCATCGTCGGTCAGTGTGACGTCCGGTACCGTCAAAGGAGTAGCAGCAGTTGCAATGGTAAAGTATGAGTTCGGACCAAAACTAGAGGTATTCAGGGTTAATTGGCCATTCTCAATTAAATGTAATGAGTTTGGATTACCAAATTGAGTATCATCGCTGATCACAACATACCGAGGCAACGCCGGGTTACCTCCCGTTTCGTCTACCTGAAGTGTAATCTGTGATTCAGTCCAATTTGCTTTCTGTACCTTGAAGACACGCTCCATCCCAAGTAGTTTTTTCCCATCTTTCGTAATTGGTGTTTTGAATTCAGTACTTGCTCCATTGTCACCAAACGTAAAGAAAGAAGAATCCTTTAAGAATTCATTTTTATTTGCAGAATTGGTATCCTCAACACTGTTGCCCAATGCAATCGTCAACGTAGATCCCAGTTCCTGCGCTTTGGCTTGTTTCTGCATCAATCCGCTCTGATCATCTCGACCGATGCTTGTAATGCGATGGGTATAGACTGCGTTCTCCTGGGCATCCCAGATCGTAGCCATGTTTGAATCGACATATGAATTTGCTGTCGTCTGATCCATCGTGTAGCCATATTTGATCGCCAGATATGTGCTGACTTTTTGGCGTTCTGCGTCCGTAAGAGCATGGTCAAATACGATAATTTCTTCAATCGTACCCTGCCAATGTTCAATGCCCGTAGCTGCTGGGATCAGCTTACCGACTACTGCTCCGCCAGAGTTACCAGTATCCCATAGCTTAACATTATCTTTTCCCCAGTCATTTAGTTGCTGTACCTGCTTCATTTTACTGTACAATCTAGCTTGGTTTATACCAGTATCTCCGCCTGTCCAAGTAACAAATTGCTCGTTCGGGAAAGTCGTGCCCAAGAATCCTTCAGGGGTGTATAATGTTTGGTTCCTATCACTGTTAAATGTCGTCAAGCCGCCCCTTGTATTATTCTGAAGCATCCCCATACCCGTATAAGCATTCGGTGTTTGTACTCCCCATGAAATAATATAATTGAGGCCTCCCGTTTTATTGGTTTTGCTAACGGTAATGATCGATCTGGGGCTCTTCCCTTGAGGAAGCTTACTTACATCCAGATTCATAAAACTACTCGTGCCGTTATATTCCAATACCGGATTGAAATTGATATTATGACTCTTATCATCCCAATAGGTCGGTTGATTAGCTTCCGTACTTTGGGTTGCATTGTTTATTTTACTGCCTTGATCTTCCCAGATACTCACCTTTTCGCCGCTGGCAACTCCGCTTACCCGCTCTGGTCGTAGCCATAGTGAAGGGGATCCAACTCCGCCCGGACCAACAGGAGTCTGGTTAGTCGACTCCGCTTGAGCCAAACTCATTGGCAACGTTCCAATCGCCAGAATAAAGGAAAGAACCAGCATGGACATTCTTTGCCATGGTTTCTTCCGGATTTTTGCTGTGTACATAGTTTCCTCCTACTTAATATGTTATTTTTGGACTGCTTACTGACTCAAAACATCATATCTACCCTCATCTTGCTTATTCTACACATAGCCCCTTACCAAACTCTTACCAAACCTTTCACTAGCAAATACAACAAAAAACAGCCTTGCAAATGAAGCTGCAAGGCTGTATATTTCCAATTAACTATTCGAATTTTTCCATTGTTGGTACCATAACTCAACTTCCAGGCCAGGACGTATACCTGCCTCTTGTTCTAAAGCGATAACCAACTGATTATATTGAGCGACCACAGGATCTTTATTACCCAATCGATCGTAGGTCTTCATTAAGGCCAGTCCGACTTCCTCCAATGATGGCTCGAATTGCTGTACCCGGTAATATAACGTGAGTGCTTCCGTATTCTGTCCTAGATCAATGTAATATTGTGCAAGTTGCATGGCATGATTTCGCCATAGTGCATGCAAGCGCTGACGCTCCAGCTCAGCCCATACGTAATCGTCCTCACCATAATATTTGCCTTCATATTGATCTGAGGTCTGTCGATGTTCAGCTATTGTAGACGAAGATAATAGAGGCAATCGGTTAAGACGGCTCTCCCATTCTTCCGCGTCAATCCTGAATTCACCCGTTTCCAATAGATAACCAAACTGTTGATAGCGAATGGACATCTTATCCTCACCCATGAGTTCGTTCATCATGCTGCGTAAGCGATGGATCCCACTGTGCAGATTGGATATACCTCTCCGCTCATCCAACTCTGGCCACAACAATTCAAGTAGTGTATCCCGCTTAATCGGTTTGTTCCGATGGTGGAGCAAATAGGCGAATAACTCTCTAATCTTGGTTGTTCTGAACTTCATATGTTTTGGTGGCTCATTGGGGTGCACTTGGACTTGGAGCATCCCCAGACAACGGATCAACATGGATGGCCCTTCTGTTATATTCAGACTTGCTGACACCGTTCGGCGTTGATACATCTTCATCGTTTTTTCCAAACGGTCACGCGTTACAGGCTTCATAATATAGTCCAGCACTTCAAGCCCATAGGCCGTCAGTGCATGTTCGTTATATGCGGTTGTGAAAATAACTTCTGTTCCAGGAGAAACCTCATGGATACGTTCGGTCGCCTCGATCCCGTTCATCCCCGGCATTTGAACGTCCATGAAGACGATTTCCGGCAGATGAATTTCGATCTGATCTATGGCTTCCTGTGCCGTCAGAAAAGAGCCGATAACTTCGCAATCCTCTCTCTCTTGCAACAGTTTGTTCAACCTGCTCAGAGCGAGATATTCATCATCTACCAAAATCACTCTCATATGCACAACTCCTCTGGCTCACTGATCACCCTTTAATCTATAATTTTACCATAAATCCTGACGTGGGACCGCTATCATTTAAATATAGAATCTATGTTCCGGTATTCAAAAAAATGTTCATCTTTGGCAGAGGGCATGCAGGAATTTGAAGTAAACTGTCGAAAACTAAAGTCTGCCATGAAACCAATAACCTATAAAAAGATACCCCGTTATGTAGTGCTGTCGATTCTATTCCTGACTATTTTGCTTGGCTTTCGCTGGATATGGTCCGAGACTTTCACTATACCCGCACATCCTGAACCCATTGAAGGCTTGTTAGACCTTCGAGGCTGGGACCTCGCCAACACTTCACCCATATCCCTGGATGGAGAATGGGAGTTTTATCCCCAGACGTTAATCTCTAATCGTGACGCGAAAATAGCGGATAACCCATCCACACCGATTCAAGTTCCCGGTGACTGGCGTGATGCATTACCACAATCCTCATCGTCGTTTGGATATGGGACATACCATCTTCGCATACTTTTAGATCCATCTGTGGAGGAAGTCTCTCTCTGGGCTCAGAAAATCCAGACATCATCGATTATCGAGATGAACGGGACCATTGTTGCCGAATTCGGCCAACCTGCCACTCATGCCGAAGCCTATCGACCAGAAAGGACTGCATTTACAACTTCCTATGTGCTTGACGGTTCTACCGAACTCAATCTTTTGGTGCAGACAGCCAATTTTGACGATCCTTATAGCGGAGGGATCACACGCTCTCTCTATTTTGGTTCTCCAGAAGCCATTGGAAGTGAACGAGGACTATCCATTGACTTGCAAAAGATTACATTCGCTATACTGCTTTTGCACAGCCTATACGCTTTTGTCATGTTTCTATTTATCCGAAAGGAACGAGCTCTTCTGACGTTCTCGATGCTAACGCTGGTAGCTGCCCTAACGGTCGCTTCCGACCATGACAATCTGTTATTAAGTTGGATTCCACTCAACTTCACTTGGATCGTTAAGGCCAAAGCGTTATCCTATCCGTTGTTCGCATTCTTTCTTTTACAAATGGCTAAAAGTTTCTCCCATAGTCTACAATGGCGTAAACTGTTCCGCATCTATGCCAGCGTGCTTGGCGTTTACTGTTTATTTTTGCTAGTCGCACCAGTGACCCTGATCTATCATGTACTTGAGATTGGGCTCTCTGATTTCCTTTATCTGTTTGCCATCGGCTGGTCTGTGTACCTATTCTTCCGAATGGCAGCCGAGAAACGAAGGGATGCAAGCTTTTTGCTCTTTGCGGCTACTAGCAGCCTATCAAGCGTGTTATGGGGAATTGTGAACTCACATAGCGAAATTACCAACGTGTATTATCCGATCGATGTGATTGCGGCCATGTTTGGCTTCTCCGCCTATTGGTTCAGAAAATACTTCCGCAATTCAAGTGAGATCGAGAAGCTGTACGAACAGCTCAAAGAAGAGGATCGCCAAAAGGATCAGTTTCTTGTGAATACGGCTCATGAATTGCGTACACCGCTGCACGGGATCATCAATATCGCCGAGAGCATCGCGGTCCGTGAACGGCGTAAATCAGGTGGGCAGCAGGCAGAAGACATGAAGCTGTTAGTTACCATCGGCCGACGCATGTCCCAACTGGTGGATGACCTCCTGGATGTTATTCGTTTGAAGGAAAAACGTATTACGCTTCAGAAGAAACCTTTATCTCTTGCCTCGGTCATTCCAGGCGTGATCGGTATGTTCCGATTCATGGCAGAGGGCAAGCCCATCCATATGCAGGTGGATATTCCAGATTCACTGCCGTTGATTCAAGCCGATGAGAGAAGACTTGTTCAGGTGCTCTACAACCTGTTGCATAATGCACTCAAATTTACCGATGAGGGTACCATTACCGTGTCCGTTCGGGAACATGGAGAGTACGTCTTGATTCAAGTTTCAGATACAGGTGTTGGTATGAGTGAGGAGATACAACAGCGAATATTCGAGGCGTATGAACAAGGGACCCCAGAGGCCCGTTTAAGCGGAGGAATCGGCCTCGGTCTCAATATCAGCAGGCAGCTCACAGAACTCCATGGCGGCCAACTCACCGTGCAATCCGTACCTGGGCAAGGATCGACCTTCCAGATCTCACTTCCACGGGAAGACACCGCATCGCTATCGGACCAGACTGAACAGCAATGGGACGCTCACAGCTTCGATGAAATTGCGATTGCAGAGCCGCAGCAGCAGACCGTCTCTCAAGATAAGACTGCCGCAAGAATTCTTGCCGTCGATGATGATCCTGTAAACCTGCGAGTACTGATCTCCATGCTTGCGAATGAACCGTATCATATTCAACCCGCGGCCTCGGCGCTTGAGGCACTTGAATTATTGGATAAGGAGCCTTGGGACTTACTGATTGCCGATGTCATGATGCCTCATATGTCCGGTTATGAACTGACCGAGAACGTACGCAAGCGTTATTCGGTATCCGAGCTTCCCATCCTGTTGCTGACAGCCCGTAACGAGCCAGCGGATGTATACGCCGGATTCATGGCCGGTGCTACGGACTATGTCACCAAGCCCGTGGATGCCGTTGAATTAAGGCATCGCATCGGGTCTCTGATCGTACTGAAACAATCTATAGATGAGCGACTGCGCATGGAGGCTGCTTACTTACAAGCACAGATTCAGCCCCATTTTCTTTTTAATACGCTCAATTCAATCATGGTTCTTAGTGAGATGGACACGGAGCGAATGCAGAAACTGGGCGATGCTTTTATCGAGTACCTTCAGACCAGTTTTCATTTTGTTAATTCGGAGAAAATGGTTGAGGTCACTCATGAGTTGGATCTCTCCCGCGCCTATCTCTACATTGAGAAAGAACGGTTCATGCATCGGTTGAACGTCATCTGGGATATTCCCGATGATCTTGATCTATCCCTGCCGCCACTCACCATTCAACCGCTCATTGAGAATGCTGTTCGACATGGTATTCTCAGCAAAGTTGAGGGTGGAACCGTCCATATCCGAATCATCAACCAAACAGCGTCCACCTTGATTGAAATCGAGGATGACGGTGTGGGGATGCAGCCCGAGCAGATCGAACGGGCACTGGCGTGGCCCAAGAAAGGTCCAGGCGGAACTGGAGGCATTGGATTAACCAATACACATCGCCGGTTGACCCAGATGTACGGACAAGGTTTGACCATCGTCAGCTCGCCGGGTCAAGGCACGAAAGTTTCCTTTGTCATCCCTTTGGACCGCAGCACAAGAGCCTGAGCGATAAGATCGTTCTATGACTCTACAGCGGCATATTGTACGATCCATATCCGTTTGCTTTGTGTAAGGTCTACGGGGAACGCGAGGATAGCGGACATGTTCAAGTTCAATTCCAAACCCAGGCTCGAGTTCAAGTTCAGGTTCTGATATACCAAATAAACCAAAAGAGAGCTAAGCACAGGTTTCGACCCGGCTTAGCTCTCTTTTCTATGACTTCATTATGATCTAACACGATAAGCTAAACGTTATACGTGCATGACATGTTTTTCATCCGATAACCCCAGCGCCTTGGCTGTTGAAGAATGAACCTCTTTGAGGAGATCCAAGTTCTCCACAAGGGATATGCCGTAGGAAGGAATCATTTCCTTGATCTTTGGCTCCCATGCCTCCATATGCTGCGGGAAGCACCGCTGAAGAATCTCAAGCATGACCTGAACGGCAGTGGATGCACCCGGTGATGCACCTAACAAAGCCGCAATCGTTCCATCTGCAGACGTGACCACTTCTGTACCAAATTGGAGCGTACCCTTGCCACCCTGGACGGTATCCTTGATCACCTGGACACGCTGCCCCGCCAGAACCATATCCCAATCCTCGCTCTTGGCACCCGGAACAAAGTCACGCAATTCAGCCATGCGTTGTTCTTTAGATAACATCAGTTGCTGGATCAGATATTTGGTCAAAGAAATTTCTTTGACACCTGCCGCGAGCATCGTAAGCAGATTGTGCATCTTAACAGACGTAATTAAGTCGGCATTGGAACCCGTCTTCAGGAACTTCGGCGAGAACCCGGCAAACGGTCCGAATAACAGCGACTTCTTATTGTCGATAAAACGGGTATCCAGATGCGGAACGGACATCGGCGGAGCTCCTACCGAAGCCTTGCCATATACTTTGGCATGATGCTGTTCCACGACTTTTTGATTTTTGCACACCATAAAGATCCCACTGACCGGGAATCCACCGATATGTTTACCTTCCGGAATGCCCGTTTTCTGGAGCAAATGCAGACTTCCGCCGCCCGCGCCGATAAAGACGAATTTTGCCTTATGGCGTTCGACTGAACCACTCTTCAGATTTTTCACGGACAGTTCCCATTGTCCATCGCTGGTGCGTTTCATATTCTTCACGCTATGTTGGTAGTGGATGCCCACGTGTTGTTCCTTCAAATGTTTGATCAGCATACGCGTTAAAGCACCAAAGTTAACGTCCGTACCGGAGTCAATTTTGGTCGCTGCAACAGGTTCATTACTGGTACGATCTTTCATCATCAGCGGCATCCATTTCGCCAGCTCTTTCTTGTCATCCGAGAATTCCATGCCTGCGAACAGCGGGTGATTCGACAAGGAGTCATAACGTCTTTTCAAAAACTGGACATTGCTCTCTCCATGTACATAACTCAAATGAGGAATCGGCATGATGAAGTCCCGCGGATTACGAATCAGACGGCTATTGACGAGATAGGACCAAAATTGCTTTGAGATCTGAAATTGTTCATTCACTTTAATCGCTTTGCTAATATCTACGGTTCCGTCTGGTCGTTCAACGGTATAGTTAAGTTCGCACAATGCAGCATGCCCGGTTCCGGCATTATTCCATTCGTTGGAGCTTTCCTCTCCTGCAGTGGCTAGCTTTTCGAAAACCTTAATATTCCAGTCTGGTGCCAATTCTTTTAGCAAAGTTCCCAAAGTTGCACTCATAATTCCGGCACCAATCAAGATAACATCTGTACTCGTTTGTCCCTGGCTCATGTCTACCGTCCTTATATCCTATATTTGCCAAAAGGATGTAAGCGTTATCGATTTGGCATTTGCAGCAAGCCCATTCTTGAACGGGATCGCACCTTCTCTGAATGATTATAACCTTGATCTAGTGTATCAATAATATAGAGCAATTTAAATATGCAATTTCAAGATATTTGCTATTCCATCAGTATACGCTAGTTTACATCGGAACGTTAGCCCGGTTATAGGCCTGAAAGATATATTTGTTCAAAACAAAGAAAGGAACCCGGTTTTAGGGGAACTTTGGTGATCAAATGGATGCACTAAAAGCCGCTCTCGAATCTCTTCGTAAGGCGGCTTCATATATAAATTAACGATTACCACCCCCGGCGTCTCCGGGAGTACTCAGAAGATCGAAATTAACTCTTTCGTGTACGGATGGCGTTCTTCAGCGAACAACGCTTCTGCGCCAAAGCGGTCAACGATCTGGCCTTCCCGCATAACGATGATGCGCTGGCTCATGCGATGTACAGCAGCCAGATCATGCGAGATAAACACGTATGAAAGACCAAGTGATGTGCGGAGATCGGTGAGCAACTGCAAAACTGCTCCTTGCGAGATCACGTCCAGGCTGGCCGTCGGTTCATCCAGAACGACAACGTCTGGTTCAATGCCAATAGCACGTGCAATCGTGACGCGTTGACGCTGTCCACCACTTAGCTCATGGGGGTAACGTCCAGCCAAATCGCTAGGAAGCTCCACCGCTTCAAGCAGCTTTTGGACGTAAGCCTCCTTCGATGTGTAGGTAAAGTGGGACAGCTCGGCGTTCCGTCCAAGTTGTTCGTACGGATCAATCAGCGAATCAGCAATCTTGAGCTTCGGGTTTAGTGCAGCCATTGGATTCTGGAAAACAATCTGAATCTTCCGGCGATGAGGTCGCAATCGTCGGCCGCTCAGCCGTGCAATATCCTGTCCACCCAGTGTAATCGAGCCTGTATCTGCATCTTCAATCCGTAGCAGACAGCGGGCGAGCGTACTCTTGCCGCACCCGCTCTCACCAACCAGGCCAAGGCATTCGCCGTGGTTCAGGGTGAAGGAAATATCGTTCACCGCCGGTCGGTCTGCACCTGCATACGTTCGGCTGAGATGTTCCACGTGAAGCACAGGGTCGCCGGAGATGCTGAGCGGTGAAGCAGTCTCTGCTACAGCGGTATCTATATCAGTATCTGTATCTGCATGATCTGTTTCGGTAGTAGTTATGACTGTACTGTCTGTGTCTGTATGGTTTAAGTCTTTAGCAAAATCGTGGCTTCGCACACCAGATTCTTCTTCGGACTGCACGAGTCCACGGCGTTCATCATTTGCGGTTGTCTTCATTCCGTTCCGGCCTCCTTCAATCCCGACTTCAGCGAGCGACTCAGGACGGGAGCCGCAGCAATCAGCTGGCGCGTATATTCATGCTGGGGATGATCGAGAATGCGATGCTTCCCCCCAGATTCGACGATCTGGCCTTCCTTCATGACAGCCAAGCGGTTGGCATAGCGACGTACATGGCGCCAATCATGCGTGATAAACAAAATGGCACATCCCGTCTCCGCTTGTTTGCGTGCCAGCAGTTCCAACACGCGATGCCCAGAAACACTGTCCAGTGCCGTTGTTGCTTCGTCAGCAATTAGCAGACGAGGAGACAGCATCAGCGATGTGGCGATTGATGTCCGCTGAAGCTGTCCACCGCTCAACTGGAACGGGTAGCGGCGCAGCAATTCAGCGCCAAGGCCAACCGATTCCAGCGCTTCCTCCGCTCGTTTCTTGCGGATAGCAGAAGACTTTTCCCCATGTACCTTCTGGTATTCATCAAAGTGCCCACCAATGCTGCGAAAGGGCGTAAATGCTCCCTGATAGTCTTGAAAAATATACGAGATGCGGCTTCCCCGCAGGGCGCGCATCTCCTTTGGCTTCCGTTCAAGCAGGTTGCTGCCTTCGAACATGACTCGCCCCGACGCATTCAGGTTGGGCGGCAGCAGACGACCAATCGCTTGTGAGAGTAAGCTTTTGCCACTACCACTCTGTCCAACCAATGCCATGAATTCACCTTCGCGAACAGCCAGAGAGACTTGATCTACAATCGTACGATCCCGACTGGAGATACTCAGTTCCTCAATGGAGAGAATCATGGCTGTACCTCCTTCTTCACGTCAAACCGGTCTCTTAGATAGTCGCCCAGCATGTTGGCGAGCAGCACTACCGAGACAATAGCAAGACCCGGATAGATCATCAGCTCCGGCCGAGACTGGAAATAAGGCCGTGAGTCGTTCAGCATCGCACCCCATTCAGGTGTTGGCGGCTGTGCGCCAAGGCCAATGTAAGACAATGATGAGATGAGTAGAATGATTTTACCCAGATCAAGACTGGCCAGCACAAGCACATGGCCTGCGATATGTGGAAGCAGATGTTTTCTCATGATACGACCGTCCGAAAGTCCGTTGGTACGGGCAATTCGAATGTAATCCTTTTGTGACTCAGATAAAACCGTACTTCGAACTAGACGGGCATAGCTGACCCACTTTACGATCACAATCGCCAATACCAGATTGCCGATTCCCGCGCCGAGCAAGCCACTTAGCACAATCGCCACGATGGTATCAGGGAAAGCGAGAAAAGCATCAGCGATGCGCATGAACAGCTTATCGACCCAGCCACGTTTGTAACCCGCAATCAAGCCAAACGGGATACCAATCAGCAATGCAGCACCGAGTGCCAACAGGCTATAACCCAATGTTTGACCGCCGCCAAGCAGCAGACGTGTCAGTACATCGCGGCCCAAATGGTCGGTACCGAACGGATGGAGAGCGCTTGCGCCCTGCAATCGTCCGCGCAGATCCGTTAAGGTATGATCATGTTTCAGAACTAAAAAGGCATACAAGGAGGCCGCGATGACCAGCAGTGCAAACAGCAGACCAATGATCGCCTGCCAGCTATGTTTTTTAGATTTTGTAGGTGGAATGGGCAGGGGTATGGTTTTCATCGGTGGGCCTCCTTTTCCTTCAGTTTCATTTCAGGATTCAAATAACGATAAGATAGATCAACCGCCGTATTCACGAGGAATACCACGATAGCCATGATCAGAATGTAACCCTGAATCAGTGGATAATCACGCTGGCGGATGGCGTCAACGACAAGCTTGCCAATACCCGGATAAGCGAACAACACTTCAATTACAACAACTCCACCAATCAGGCTACCGAGACTGACACCGAATACCGTAATGACAGGCGGCAGACTGTGCCGAAACGCGTGAAGCATGAAGATCCGGCCTTCGGATAACCCTCTTGCCCGGGCAGAGCGAACGAACTCCTGGCTAAGAGAATCCAATAGGCTGGAACGCAAAAGTCGCACATAAACGCTGGAGATGGCAAGTCCCAGCGTCAGAGATGGCAGAATAAGTGAAGTAAATCCATCCCGGCCCATGGTCGGCAGATTGCCAAAGCGTACGCCGAACATATCGATTAGGATTAGACCCAGCCAGAAGCTTGGCACCGCCGCACCCACAATGGAGAGCATCCGGCTACCGCGGTCAATCCAACTGCCACGATGGAGCGCTGACAGCGAGCCGAGCGGGATAGCTATAACGAGCATGACCAGCAGTGCGCCAATCGTCAGTTCAGCCGTAGCAGGTAGCGCACGCATCAGGGTCTGCATAACTGGCTGGCCTGTTGAATACGATACACCGAAGTCGAGACGAACGAAATCGAGTAACCAGTTGCCGAACTGGACAGGAAGCGAATCATTGAAGCCCATTTCCTCGCGCACAGCTTCCACCTGTTCCTGACTAACAGACAGTTCGTCCACATTCAGGATCGTCAGCACGGGATCACCAGGAGCCAGACGAATGAACAGGAAACTTACAAACATAATGAACAACAGAAAGATAAATACCTCAAGGAACTTCCGAAGCAAAATGCGAAACATTACATCACATCCAGCTTATTGGTAATCATGTAATATTCACTGCGAGTGGTAACCCAATTCTTGATCTTCTTGCCATTATAGGCAACGATCGTACCTGGATGCAGCACGAATGAATTCAACACGTTGTCATGCACGTAGTTGGCTGCCTTCTCGGCAAGCTCTGCGCGCTTCTCCGGTGCAACTGTGAGATTCAGTTCGTCGATGATCTTGGTCAGTTCTGGATCTTCCGATCCACTGAAGTTAAGAGCACCCTTCGGATGGTACGTTGCATTCAGGTAATATCCAGCATCGCCACGCGGGGCCGTCAAATTACTGTACGTTGCAATATCCCAGTCGCGGTTGGACGCCATGTAATCTTCCGGTGTGTCGATCTGACGGATCTGGACGTCGATACCGATCTTCTTCGCATCAGATTGGAACACTTGAGCAATCAGTGGCAGATCAGCACGGGCGGAATATGTCAGCAGCGTCAGCTGTAATGGTTTGCCGTCCTTGGTCATCACGCCGTTTTGCAGTGTATATCCCGCTTCTTGGAGATAGTTTACAGCGACATCAGCTCCGGATTCCGTTGCTGTATCCGTATAGGTTGGTGCGAATGGCAGCGATGGCAGGAACGGCCCAATGGCTGCTTCGCCATAGCCGAGCAGGATCGTGTCCACGATACCCTGACGGTCAATCAGCGCGTCCAGCGCACGACGAACATTGAGGTCCTTCATACTCTCCCGCTGCATGTTCATCGTTAGCTGATGCACGCGGAATGTCGATGTGGACTCAACCTTCATGCCGTCCAGCGCTTTGAGCGATTCGAGGCTTTCGACTTCCGGACGGTATACGATATCTACCTGCCCAGATTTGAGCGCTAGTGTGCGGGCATTGGCATCTTCATTGAATGAGAACGTGATGGAATCCAGAGGCGATGCTCCGTCCCAGTATTCATCATAGCGATCCAGTTGCAGCTTGCTGCCTGGGGTAAAAGAGGTCAGTTTGAACGGGCCCGTACCAATGGGCTTGTTCACAATGTCCGGTTCACTCACGTCGATAATCGCCGTGTTGGGGTTCACCAGTTCCGAAGCGAACTCCGGGAACGGCTGAGTTGTGGTAATCTCCAATTTGTCGCCCTCGGCTTCAATCGTATCAATCTTCAGCGCGTTCTGGATCGCTACATTCTCTTCCAGTGCACGCTCAAGGGATGCCTTAACGGATTCACCCGTCATTGGCTTGCCGTTCTGGAAGGTCACATCATCTCGCAGGTCAATCGTCCAATGCTGACCGTCCTCGCTCTCCCAGCTCTCGGCGAGCCATGGAGCAACTGTCAGATTCTCTTCATCGAGACGAACCAGCGTTTCCGTAATGCCCGCGCGCAGCGGCACATAGCTGGAATCCACATGCGGATCTAGCGAACTGGTGGAGAAGTTATATAGGAAGTGAACATTTTTATTATCGGTGGATGGCTGCGCAGCGGGACTGGACTCAGATGATCCGCAGGCGCTCAACAGTCCAGCGCTCAAGGCCAAGGAAACCAGCGCTAGCAGTGGCGTCTTTTTATTCAAGGTAATGCCCCTCTCTCTTAATCGTAATCATTATGATCTAAACAATGAGTATTATCATATCGTAATGATTACGTTTTGACAAGAGTTATATTGGTGTTAGAACGAGAAAAAATCCGACTCTCGGATGAGAGCGGATTTTTCATGTTTTTTGTTACATATGAGGGCTTGATTAGTAGGTATTTTCTTTACGATCCGGGATTGTTTACAGGTAGAACCATGCAAGATTCCTCGAAGAGTTACAATCCAGTTTCGTAGTCTTCCAGCAAATGTGACCAGTAACCTCGATGTACTTTAAGGATTAAACAAAATAGAGTTTATGCGGAACATTTCAAATGCAAAATTCGTTTAGGGACTAAGAGGGGGAGTACGATGAGAAGATATTCACTTATCGCCTTAATGTTTGCTACTGTTATGGTCCTGATTCTTAGCGGCTGCCAAAGTTCTAATCAGCCCGATCAAGTCGAAGTAAATAAAGTCCAGAAGGAATTACACACCTTTTATCCTGGCGATATTAAACAGGTTGACTCTATTGAAATGATGACTGGTGGTGATGGTACTAAAAAAACAACTACAGATCAAGTGCTGATTCAGGAATGGATTGAAAAGGTACGCGATTTAGAAATTGTAATTGATCCAGATCAAGAAGATGCTACAGGGGTATTGTTCCATGTAACAATGTTTGAGCAGGGAGAAGAAGTGCTGTATATGACACCTACCGATATGAATCATCAGCGAATGCAGCCACAGTTGGAATTGGCTGACCGAATGTCGGAACTTTATGATGCCATAGAATAAGAGTGTTCTTATATCCTGTATTCAAAGTGACTACATGCTTAAAAGTTCGATTTGAAATTATCCTTCGTAATCCACATTTTCAGCAAAGTAGGTTCTCTATGAGTTCAGTCGCTTTACATCGGTTAACTTTTCCTGAAGTATTTGAATACTCGTACTCTGCAGTATGTCAGGATTCAATTCAGTAAAAAAATCTAATAACTGATGTGCATTTTTCATAATTTCTTCTGTAAAGGATGCCGAACTTACATTAACACCATTCCAATTTGAGTATCTAAATTCCTCGTTTGGTTCAGTAATAAATAAGTCCAGAATAACTTCCCGATCAATATCTTCTACTAAACTAACTTGTAGTTCCACTCCCTGCTGTTTAAACTCAAGCCACAAAATAGCGCTATCAGGAATTCGATAAGCAACATATTGATGTATTCTAATCTTCTGGACTATAGTCAGTAAGTCCACAAACCATCTAATAAGTCTTTCATTACCAAATGGACAATCGTCAAAGAACATACCGTACTTACTTCCGTTAAAGTCCAATTCAATAATTCCCTCGATATCTTGTTTCGTTAGATCAAACTGCTTTGCAGACATTTGTTTAATTTCATCAAAATTATCGATAGCCTTGAAAGATAAAGTGAACATAATCAGGGCACTCCCCGCTCTGTAGTCGCTACTAACCTCAGAATATATACAGAATTGTAGTTTCACTAATAAATGCGCTAGGTAATATATCAAGTAAATTTTCAATTCTACCCATCATATAATCTAACCCACTTCCGTTTAAATGTTCCTTTACCCACTCACTTAATCGATTTAACTCAACTACAGCAGCTTCTAATTGGTGAAAATATATTTTAGATCCATCCCGAATCAGGGCTATTCCTAATTCATGTATTGCTGCCTCCCAGTACTCATCGTAAAATTCCTGAGTAGCAATATTCTCACTGAGTGTAAGTTCAAAATTCCGATCTTCTATATCCCCGTTATATCTATATAGACCTACGGACAATAGTATCCCCCCAGTTTGATCAACATGATCCTATTAGATGTCGCTAATATCTTGTACTGAAATATTTGATTGTCTCCAATACTTAAGAGGATACGCTGAATCACCTACAACCATTTCGCCTTGTCTTATGGTAAAACTCTCGCCTCGTTCAAAGAGTTTTATCATTGGTTCGTAGAGGTCGATGTATTGAATTACTTCACCCACTCCTTGATCTGCTAATTCGGAAACTTCTAAATAACCGTAGCAAATTACCTTCACATAAGGTTTTCCTAGCGTGTCCAGTTTTGAACAAGCTCGATATACCTTTTCATCTATAGCTTTTCCAAGAATTTTAGCAAAACTAAATAGGGGATATTGATCTATTGAAGCATCCATCTCGTTTAATAATTGATTAACGCGTCTAAGATATTCTTTAATCAAAACATGAGAAGAAGATTCTAGTGAGCTACCTTCTGTATCCTCAAATGAAATAGACGATAAACGTTCAATAGCTTTGGTTAGTAGCTGCCCCATGTGTTGCTCTCCTCTCGATTAACTATTAAACCTATTTAGAGTTACGTACAAGGTAACGACTAAATAACGCAGCCCTGGCAACTGCGTTATCGTTTGAAATTATGTTCCTTGATCGCAATCAGTCGAATTCAATATACACGCTACAACCGTTCGTATTGGCTAATTCTAAAAATGTTGATATCTGATGTGCTACTTCTGGGAGAGTAGAAACAATATTCTTAACATTCTCTATTTGCTCACCAGTTACTTTACTCACATTGAAGGACTTAAATAAATGAATAGCCGAATCAAGGTCCTGTACTTCCCATGGACTTTCCTCATACCAACCTTCATGGGCATAGTATTCTTGTAGAATACCATTGTCAGTAGACTCGTACTGGCACATAAGATCCAATAATGTCTCAAAATATCCATTCCACATTTTTAGAATATTCTTTTCGGTAGAGTTTTCAAATAAAATTAATATCTCCGGTTGCCTCTCGTACCCCACATAAAAAACGTCATTAACTTTTTCTTCTTTCACAGTTCATCAACTCTCCAACGCTTATAAAGAGCATTACCCTCGCTCTACCAGAATCAACTTAGGTACTCGCTTATAATACTCATCTTCCTCTTCAAACGAGATCATATCTACACCTTCAGGAATCTTGGTCCGGGAGATATGAATCCCATGAATACAAGAATAGCACCATATATCTAAAAACCCTATTCTTGACCGTATATCCCCGACATACTGAAAGTGTATATTGGAATGTCCACAATTTGGGCAGTTTAGTTCATATTTATTTTCTTCCTTACCTACTAACCTCAGCCATTTACTATGTTGTGTTTTAGCCATTAAATTACCTCGTAGTATATGACTTACTATCAATTTCTTGCTAACTTTAAAGACCATTCTCCCTAAGAAACCGGTTTAATAAAAAATGTACTCTGACCGATTCTATACATCATCCCGTTCGAATTGTGAAGATCTCCTTTTGAAAGTGAGCTCCCAGCTTCTTAAATCAACCCTGCCATATCCTTCTCAATAAAGTTCCCATCAAGTAAATCATAAGGCCAATCATAAATATCAGGGTTCTCTCTGCAATACGAGTTAATGACAAGCTGACCGTCGGACCGCAGAAAGACCACGCCAGATTCACTATCTGTCAATGCGATATCCTCTTCTAATCTGTCCGTTAGAGTATTAATCGCTTGGAATATAACTTGTAATCCCTCTTTGGGTGAACGTGAAAAAACGGAAATATTGATACAGTAATTGATATTTAAATTTAACTCTTCTCTCGTAAAACACACTAACTCATCATCGTCTTGTACGATAAATGAGAAGTTAGGATTGGTAATCGTGTAATAACCATCCCTCGATTTCATGTGAGTCTCCTGAGAAAAATCTTGTAGTGAACTCAACAATAGTTCCGCTAATTGTTGAGTGTCTTTTTTATAAAATAGGTACAATGCTAAATCCATACTAATCCTCTCTAGAAGCATATTAAAATCAAAAAATAGGTTAGTTTTTCATTATACTCATTTCACCTATTTTAACCCCTTAAGAAAATCCTCTAGAATCTTTTTGCTGGCAGTGCCTGCTCCTGAAATTGCATTATGCACACGATCTAATATCATTGGATGATTTATAATTCGTTGCTTATGTTCAGTAGATGTGTAACTTCTTAATGTATCTATACATATTTCAAACAACTCGCTGTCTTCAACAGAAAGTAGAGAAAGCAGGATTTCAAATTCTTGTGTGTGCTGTGTACTATCTAGACAGTAAGCCAGCTTTTTCTTCCAGTACAGTGGCTTATCTAACACCTCAATTGCTAACTGATCCCAATCACTTTGTCCGAAATCCTCCAATATTTCTGCTGCTATGATACAACCGTCATCATACCAGGAATCAACTGTCGTTACAGCCGATAAAAGATTATCTAATTGTTTGTACATATTTTATAGTTACCTTTCATTTTATAAGTTTAGAAACCTGCTGGTTGGGGTGCGTTTACATCACCTGTAGGATAGGCGCTACTAACTTCATCCCCATTTTTAATTACATCAACTTCTACACCATCAATCTTCTCACGATGCCACGTAGCCCTATCTCTTATTCTTGATGATATGGCGGGCGTATCTCCAACATCTTTTATACTTCCAATAATCTTATCTTCACTCCACGAATTTGGAAACAAAGTACTATGCTTAAGTTTAGAAATATTTCCATCTTCGAATTGTTTAGTAAAAAGAACATACTTAGTTCCATCCGGATTACTTCTTACTACTTCTACAGCATAACTATTGTTGCTATTGTTTATATTGGGTGAGTGCCCACCTATCAAAATATTTTTCGGGACTTTTCGCTGCCCTTCCAATATTTTAGATTCCATTTCTGAACTGATAACAGTTTTTGGAGTCGCTCCCAAGCTGTTATCGGTCTGAGTATTCTCAACTCTGGATTCAGCCTTCTTTATATTATTCTGAATCTTAGATGCCAAGCCAGATGACGAAGTTTTAAACGGTCCTGAACGTCCCGGCATGCTCCCACGAACCATCTGAATCGCCATGAATATCTGACTAAACTTCAGAGAGGTCACCATCATCTGAGCATACTTATCTGATACAGGCTCTCCCGTCGTAGGATGAATGCCCATCTCAAACGCCTTGATCTGTAACGCAAAAATATCTTCCCCAGGCGGTTCAACGTTCACAGCTTGCATGCGATTAAAGTCCAGATTTCCCTGATCCCTCTGATAAGCCTGAAGAGCAGCCTGATCCGCAACACCATTCTCGTTGACGGGCATCCATACCAATTTACCGAACATATTGATTTGCGCCATCCGATAGCCCTTATCACCCGAATTTGAATCACCTGATGATTTGGTCATCATAGCTGCGGCACCAACTGCTCCAAACGCACCACCGAGACTTACCTTCTGAGCATCTGCATCTTGGAAACGCGTGGCGATATCCTTCAATTCCTTCGATGTATTCACCATACTCTCCAGCGCTTTATCCAGTATAGGTCGTGACTGCTCGAACTCATAGTAAAATCGCTCCTGCGTCGCGCCCATCCACATCATCTGAACGAACATGATCTGTCTCGTCAGATCATTTCTTATGCTCTCAAACTGTTGTCTGGCCTGATCCACCTGATTCGATACGTGATGTAGTTGTTCAGGGGTAACTTTGATTGTACTCATACGTTTCTCCGCTCATTTGAAATAGGATTATCCTATGTTAGCAGAAGTGTAATATCTAAACTATCCGGCTAACATCCTGATTTCACCATGATAAAACACAAGCTGTGCTCCTCATCGGTGCTATGGTCCTATATGCATATACCCACTTCAAGGCATATCCTATCAGTTTCAGTAAATACCCTTCCTACTTCATCCCCTCCAACATGACCCGATACCGCCCGATCTGCTCCGCTGTCGCCTCTTCCCGCAATGATTCCAACAATGCCGTGCACCTTATAAAATACCGATCCATCCCTAGCTTATTCGCTAACCAGATTGCCTGTAAAATGAACTCCATGGCCTCCTGTGGTCTTCCCATCCAATGTTCGTACAGAGCCCGCTGATAACAGTAATGGTACATATTATCGTTGTTTGAAGAACCATCGTCTTTGCCAATACCCTGCATCTGATCCTCGAACACATGTAAAAGCCGATCAATCTGCCACCTATGCCGCACTGCTGCCTCAGTAATCACCTTCAGACCTGCCAACCCTTCCTCCGGATGCTCAAGCAAAAAGTTCACAAACTCCTCCAGCAGTTGCACCTGCCCGGCTTCAATCTCAAGAGCATATCGATTCACCAGTGCCTTATGTCTGAACTCCTGTACCACCAGCATACCTACCTCATCCAGATCCTCCAACCATCCCAGTTCTGCATATTGATCGATACATGCCCTCGCCTGATCTACCTGTCCCATCTTCTGGTGAGCCATACCCCGCATCAAATGGCTGAACCCGTAATAGTAGACCAAGGGCCGCTCGATGTTTATATGTGGTGCAGGCACTCCCTTTAACCGATACTCCTGCCGCTCTTCATGGAAAGACTGAACACATTGATATAACATGTCCGCCCTCTCCATCACCTTGTTCCAATTTTCAAAAGCCACAGCCATATCCAACATTTCAACAATGATGTCCGGTTTGAGTGATTTTAGGATAGATTTCCGCAAAGATAACCCTCCTTAATTATTCATTTTCTTATAATTGTATAGATAAATGAAAAGAAGAGCAACATAAATTGTACTTATAAGTACTTTTATTCAATGATACAGTTTGCACATATTAGTCTGTAAGGATTCTATAACCTCTTCTAACCTTAAGTGGAGGTGATCAAATGAGTTTACCAGAGGACGTAGGAAATCGAATACGTGAGTTAAGGAAGGCAAAAGGCTGGACTCAGGAACAACTGGCGGAAGCCGCAGGTCTTCATTACAGCTATATTGGCGGAGTTGAACGGGGAGATCGTAACATTTCTTTGGAGACTCTTGAGAAAATAATCAATGGATTGCAGGTCACTGCTGAAGAAATCTTTAAATTCAAAGAAGACTCTGAGTACAAAAAAGCCTTGGATGAACATATAACTTTAATAAGCGGCAAAAGTACAGATACAATCGTATCATTGACCAAAATTAGCAAAGAATTTTTAAATGCTATCGAAAAATCACATAAAAATTCCGAATAAATATCTCTACATCAAAATCATACGCTAACACCAAAAAGAGTGGAGTACGTCTCCACTCTTATCTTATTTCTCTTTTCAAATAACTTCCCGCTCAAACTCCGCAAACTCCACTCTGTTGCGCCCATTCTGCTTCGCCTGATACAACGCCTTATCCACCGCAGCGAATAGCTGAGTCAAATACCCCTCCGGATTGTCCGGCACATGCACAACTTCAAAATCCTCAAAGGACAGAATCCCAATACTAATCGTAATCGACACCTGCGTAATCTCGTGATCCACCATAATGTGGTTGGACTCCACCGCTAATCTTACGCGCTCCGCGATCTGGTTCGCTAGATCATGCTCCGTGTGCGGAAGATAGATCATGAACTCTTCCCCGCCATAACGTGTCAGAATATCGGTACTGCGAATGGATTGTTTGACCGCCTCCGCCGTGCGAACGAGCACTTCATCCCCGATGACATGTCCGTAGCGATCATTGATGGCTTTGAAGTAGTCGATATCGAGCAACAGGAGTGAAAATGGTGTTTTGTATTGAATATTGGTAATGACCTCGTGATTCAGATGTTGGGTCAGATAACGACGGTTGTAACAGTTGGTTAAACTGTCCGTCAGCGCCAGTTCCTCCAGTTTGCGATTGGCCTCGGATAACTCCTGACGGATCAGGTCTAGCGCCTGATTTCGCTCCTGAAGCGTTACGTTCTGGCGATTCATCTCTTTCACGTAGAAACGCTCCTGCGAGACATCCTGGAACGTGAGAATATGACCGATCGGCACAAGAGCCGAATCCACAATCGGAGAAGATTGCAGGATATAGTGCCGGATATTGTTGTCCCGCTCCACGATCACTTCAATGTGAGAGAGGGAATTTTCTTTTTTCTTATAGTGATTGACGAACTCCCGGCAGCTGCCCACGACATGAACAGACTCCAGAAAAGCTTCCATATCAAAAGAATCCCCCACATGCAGATCCATAAAGGATCGTGAGGCTTTGTTCGCTTCAACAATGACATCATTCTCATCCAGTACCAGGATGCCATATGGAATGGTATTGATTACATCCTCATGGGCGATGGAGACCAGATCGAACACATTGTATCTTTTGATCACATAGACAAAGAAGAGGTCAGACAGAAAGATCCCCAGCGAAGTCATACCAGGAATGATCGGCAACCAGCGGGCTAGAACGACATTCAGAATCGCATCAATTGTTGCAAACACAGCCAAGACCAAGATGCCCAACAGGGTGATTCTCACCTGTTTTTTGATCATGGCAGACGTCTGCGAAGAATACACGGCCCGGAATAGAACCACGAGAGAAGTCAAGAAATAGCTCACCAGAATAGTCATCACAACCCAGAACCAAAGGCCGTAATCCCGCTCGATGTACCCGCCCTCCAGTGGAATCACGAACTCGTTCCATGGATTTGCGACCACACCTATAGCCCCGATCACCGCAGGGACAAATAGCAGAAAAGTTCCTTTTGTACTCAGACGTTCTGAATAACCGGTAATAAAGATCGTCAGTAGAAGCCACCCGCTCCCAAGCAAGGAGACCGCAACGAAAGATAAGGTAACGTAGAACAATTGCAGACCGGAATCATCCGTGAGCGTACTCGCAAATTGACAGAAAGGCCAGAGCATCATCAACCCGTGAAATAAAAAGTACACTTTATGTAAGTTCGTAATTCTAACCGTAGCAAACACATATACACCTACACCAAACAAAAGGACAAATAAAAAGAGATCATACCATACTAAAGGGTTCACGAATCTTCTCCTTCTTAGATGCTACAATGACAACGTGGTTGTTCATGATTCTATGTGATACTTATATATAACTTCAATAAACACCTATACAATTCTGCTACGCCAAACTTATTGGTTAATTTAACCATATCTTATCACACCACCATAAGGGTGAGTAGCCCATACACTGGAAGTCCGACCAACCTCTGATCGAAATGCTGATCTATTTCTGATATTTATGAATGCTTTTGAAGGTTTAGAGTACAAACAGGAGAGGAGATCATCTGCTCGGGAGTTATTCAGCTATCATCAAGTGGTCGATATCGAGCCATCCGGCTACCGGACGGCCCTTGTATCATTCGGTTACTGCATGTAGAGGGAGATTGTCCGTGAATAGATCGGGGTTATGCTTGAGCATCTCCGTAATTACCTCTGCTGTCTTAGCCGCATCACACACTCTTACGACCGCATCACCGAGCATTCCTTTACGCATCGCACCTTCGCGAACCAATACCTCGTCTACTTTCCAAAAATGCTCCGACCATGGCAACCCACAATGTCTGCGGGATGGTACTGAAATCTGGCTTCCATCTGGTAAAACCGTATAAAGCATCTCATGCTCGTCCGTCATTCTGCCAGGGATGTCCACCCACTCTTCGACTCCGTGGATAAATGTATTCCGCTTCAAGTCAACGCCTACTAACAAGATCGTCGCTTTCCGATCGAGCAGTTTCCCCCATGCTGATCCTCTCGCACACGGTGTATCGAAGAGATGATCGTCCTTCGCAAATGCCTCTGCGTCCCGTCCCAGTGCTGCTACTGAGTGCGTCGGGTGCCACGAACGAACTACGCCCGGACGTTTACGAAAAAGTTCAGGCAGAATACCGACACAACAGGTAGAATTTTCCACGTGGAACAATGGGTTATCCGCATTAATGGTAGACCATGTATGCGTGGGAAGCACCAACAATCCCTCTTTCATATAGTCGCTAAAGGCATTCAACACCGTGTCTGCTCCACCTTCAACCTCGCCTATACTTTTCATTGAAGAGTGAATGAGCAACGTGCCTTGCCTATCCATACCAAGCTGCTCTAGCTGCTGCATCAAGCTTTCTTTTGTATACATGTCCTTCCTCCTTCATTTCTTATCCCTTTTCGATGAAAAAGCAAATCCTTGCTCAGCTTCACATCATGCTTCTCAGCATAACAAACAAAGGGCCGAGGGTTAACCCCCGGCCACAGAGAAAAAAATTGGTTGAGTTCAGGCAGTAGCTACCGCTCAACTTTTACTTAATAATAACGTACTCCAGATTCACCAGCTTCGCATAAGTCACGATCTGATCTGTCGTCAGGTTCAAGGATACAACCGTATGGTGACCACCACCATTTTCGATCCATGCTTTCACTCCATCTTGGAAGTTCGGCTTCACGCTCCACAGAACACGTGCTACCGGCAGATTAGGTGCTGGAACGGTTGGTTCAAATGCAGATACTTCATTGATCAGCAGTTTGTAATGTGTACCGAAGTCTGCCATGGATACCACGACACCTTCGCCTGCTTTGCCGTCGAATACAAGACGAGCCGGATCTTCACGATCGCCAATACCCAGTGGGGACACGATGATTCTCGGTTTCGTGCTGGCCAGTGTCGGATCTACTTCAAGCATGTGAGATTGCAGAATCGCTTCCTGTCCAGTGGCCATCTCGTATGTGTAGTCTTCCATGAAGCCCGTGTTCTCGTTATGAGCCATAATTTTTAGCAAGCGATCCAGCGCAGCCGTTTTCCAATCACCCTCACCAGCGAACCCGTACCCTTGTGCCATCAGGCGTTGCACAGCCAGACCCGGAAGTTGTTTCATGCCATGCAGATCTTCGAAGTTTGTAGTGAAGGCACTGTAACCACCTTCGTCCAGGAAACGTTTAATCGCAATTTCATAACTCGCTTGCACACGTACACTGGCTTCCCAAGCTTCCTTGCTGTTCGTGCCGTAATCGAACTCGTAGAGGTCTCCATACTGAGCGATCAGATCATCGATTTCCTGCTCTGTTACAGCGTTCACGTATTGCACGAGGTCGCCAATGCCGAAGTAATCAACGGTCCATCCGAATTGGATCTGTGCTTCAACTTTATCACCTTCGGTTACGCCCACGTTGCGCATGTTATCACCGAAGCGAGCTACTTTGATGTTAAAGCTTTCATTATAAGCTACCGCTACGTCCATCCAGTCAGCAACCTGTTGTTGCACTTCTGGGCGCTCCCAGTAGCCAACAACGATTTTATTTTGTTTTCTCAGACGGGCATTGATGAAGCCATATTCGCGGTCACCATGTGCGGCTTGGTTCAGGTTCATGAAGTCCATATCGATCGTTGCCCATGGAATGCTTTCGTTAAATTGAGTTGCCAAGTGTAGCAAAGGTTTTTGCAGCAATTTTGTACCACGAATCCACATTTTCGCCGGGGAGAATGTATGCATCCATGTGATGACGCCTGCTACTTCGTCGCGATAGTTGACTTCCTTCATCGTACTCGTGATTTTATCTGCGCTTACCGCCAGATCCTGCAATACGAGCGGGTATGGCAGTACGCCGCTTGCATTAAGGGCATCCGTGATTTTCTGTGCGTTGGCTTTTACTTCGCCCAAGGCTTCTTCTCCGTACAAGTGCTGTGAACCGACCACAAACCAGAATTCTTTTGCTGCTGACATATAATCATCCTCATTTCATTATTTTATAGTTGAACATTTGGGTTTACACTAGAACACTGCGATTGCAGTACCATCTTCCGATCGCTGGTTATCCCCGGATTTTTTGATTCCCTTTTTGCAAAGGGAAAATCCTGTGATAAACGCGAAGTATATCCTTCCGAACTAGCTTTCTTGCAGAAAGCTTTTAGCTTCGCTTCTTCAGATTGGTTCTGCACTCTCCGTTATCGTGTAAAAGTCTGATACAACTTCATTGGTAGTAGTAACAAACAACCTATTCGCTTGAATTATTATCAACCGATCGCTACATAACCTAATTACTTCTGTCCGTAATACGCGTCTTTTCCGTGTTTTCGCAGATAGTGTTTATCCAAAATGCCTTGTGGCAGTTCCTTCGCGAAGTTATTTAACTGCCGCGCGTAAAGGTTCATTTTGCACACTTCCTCCAGCACGACACTGTTCACCACCGCAGACTTGGCATCTTTCCCCCACGTAAACGGCGCATGACCATGGAGCAGTACAGCCGGAACTGCCATAACATCAATCCCACGCCGTTCAAACGTTTCAATAATGACGCGTCCTGTCTCCGCTTCGTACCCACGATCAACCTCGTCCTGATTCAGGAAACGTGCACAAGGCACTGCTCCATAGAACGTGTCCGCATGTGTGGTTCCCATTACAGGTACGTCCAGTCCGGCTTGCGCCCAGATGGTCGCCCATGTGGAGTGTGTGTGCACGATGCCACCAATCTCCGAGTAATGCTTATATAGTACGGCATGTGTTGCGGTATCCGAGGAAGGTCTCATCTCACCCTCCACCACATTACCGTCCAGATCAACCACAACCATATCGCTTGCTTTCATCACATCGTAGCTGACGCCACTTGGTTTGATCACGAACAGACCGCTTTCCCGATCAATTGCACTGACGTTACCCCATGTGAATTTCACAAGTCCGTGCTTGGGCAGTTCCAGATTCGCCTGGAATACCTCTTCTTTCAGTTGTTCTAACATGTTATTCCCTCCCGTTCTCTACCAGATGATCTACGGCTGATTGCTCAATCGCAAGTCCACTCCGGTAGCGTTCGATAAATGCTTCAAACCCTTTCACATCGGATGCATCCGGCGCCACTTCGACACCCTCCACATCGTTAAAGACTTTCTGCTCTAGGAACACATCCAGACTCTCCTCTTGATCCTTGTTGATCATGTAGGAAGCCAGAAGCGCCATGCCCCATGCGCCACCTTCACCAGCGGTAGACATTACCGACACCGGCACGTTCATCGCAGCGGCTACAATCCGTTGCCCGACGACAGGCGTTTTGAACAGGCCACCGTGAGCCAAAATGCTGTCAATCGCCACATTCTCTTCCTCCGTCAAAATGTCCATACCCAGCTTGAGTGCACCGAAGGCACTGAACAGATGGGTCCGCATGAAGTTTGCCAGATTGAAGTTGCTTTCCGGGGAGCGGACGAACAATGGACGGCCTTTCTCAAGTCCCGTAATGTTCTCACCTGAGTAGTAACCGTAGCTGAGCAAGCCGCCACCATCAGGGTCTGCCTCCAAAGCCTTGTTAAACAACACACTAAACAACTTGCCGTTATCCACTTCATATCCCATCGCTTGAGAGAATTCACGGAACAGTCCTACCCATGCATTGATATCACTGGAACAGTTGTTGGCATGAACCATCCCTACTGGGCTACCATCCGGCGTGGTGACCATATCAATCTCGGGATACACTTTGGATAATTCCTTCTCCAGTACGATCATCGCAAATACGGATGTGCCGACGGAGATGTTTCCCGTACGTTTTCTCACGCTATTTGTTGCCACCATACCCGTTCCTGCATCGCCTTCTGGCGGGCAGAGCGGAATGCCTGCTTGCAGATCTTGTGAAGGGTCGAGCAACTTGGCTCCCGCTTCCGTCAACTCACCTGCATTCTCACCAGCGAGATACACTTTGGGAAGAAGATCTTCAACCTTCCACGAATAGCCTTTGCCTGCGATCTGTTCATCGAACTGTTGGATCATGGATGGATGATAGTTATGTGTAGCCTCGTCAATTGGGAAAATGCCTGAAGCATCGCCGATCCCAATCGCCTTATTGCCCGTCAGCAACCAATGGATGTATCCAGCCAAAGTTGTCAGGTGATCGATCCGTGGCACATGTGCCTCTTCATTTAAGATCGCTTGGTACAAGTGGGCGATACTCCAGCGTTCAGGAATATTGAACTGCAGAAGATCCGTTAGCTCTCTTGCAGCTACCCCCGTCGTAGCGTTACGCCAGGTGCGGAAAGGTACCAACAGTTCACCCGCGTTATCCAATGCGATATATCCGTGCATCATGGCCGAGAATCCGATAGAACCGACCGTTCGCAGCGTGATTCCGTATTTCTGTTCCACATCTTGCTTCATCTCACGATAAGCCGTTTGCAGACCTGTGATGATATCCTCCTGATTGTACGTCCAATATCCATCCTTCAGGAGGTTCTCCCATTCATAACTGCCTGATGCGATGGTCTCAAAACGCTCGTCAATCAACACCGCTTTAATCCGCGTTGATCCAAATTCAATACCGAGCGAAGTAGCGCCCTTGGTAATGGCTTCTTTCAAGTCCATTTGACTCATAATCACGTGTATCCCCTCTCCGGTCACGATTTCACATCCCAAAGGATGCATATATAAGGTGAAGCTTCTACTCATGGCAGTAACTGATCACGAATTTTGTATAAATGCTTCCTGTTGTGTTTTCAAAGAATGCGCTTTCCTTTTCTGACAGCCTTAGTATATTTTTTGTACGTACATTTGTCAATAATATATAATAGTTATACTTACAAAGGACATATATTGTAGTCTATTCAACCATTCAAAGGTCTTATATGGCTATAAAATGACTATGCTGTAAGGTACACCTCCATCCAAAAAGGCTGGATATGTACGGTTTATTTTGAAAAATGTTCGGTTTTATTTTCATTCTATCTGAATCATGCTAAAATATGTACGTACAACTATTTGAACAACAACGTTGATATAGATGAGTAACGATGAAAGAAGTGGACTACGTGAAGCCAAAATATCAGTTCATCATTGATGATATAAAGAGTCATATCCTTTCGGGGACATATAGCATAGGCGAACAGATCCCAACCGAGTTGGCATTACAGGAAAGCTACACCGTAAGTCGCCAGACCGTGCGGAAGGCTATTTTGGAGTTATCGAACGAAGGATTTTTACGAAGCGAAAAAGGGTCAGGAACCTACGTTAGTAATCAGTATCGATCACGATCAGGTGGCAATACGTCTAAGAAAACGATTGGTGTGATCACGACATACATCTCGGATTATATCTTTCCGTCCATCATTCGCGGTATTGAGAGTCGTCTGAATGAGGACAACTACTCGTTACTGCTGGCCAGTACTAATAATGATGTAGCGCAGGAGAAAAAAGCCCTCGAAATGATGCTCTCCTATGGTGTGGATGGCCTGATTGTCGAGCCGACCAAAAGTAATCTGTACAACCCAAACATTGCATACTACCTGTCCTTCAAAGAGCAGGATGTGCCGTTTACGATGATTAATGCGTTCTATGAAGAGCTGGAGGTTCCGTTCTTCTGCCTGGATGACGTGCAATCCAGCTATCTTGCCACACGAGAATTGATCGCCAAAGGCCATACCCAGATCGGCATTATTGCCAAAATGGATGATCTACAAGGCAAGTACCGGATGAAGGGGTACATCAAGGCGCTGGGTGAAGCGAAGTTAAGGTTCCATCCTGAGCAAGTGCTTTCCTTTGATACCGCATCGAAACCGGGTTTATCCTCTAATGTAGCAACGTATCTGGACGAAAACAGGGATTCGCTCACCGCAATCGTCTGTTACAACGATGAGGTGGGACTGGAGGTCGTGAACGCCTGCAGGCAACTGGGCATCTCGATCCCCGATGAGTTATCCATCATTGGACAGGACAATTCGTACATCGCCAAGAACGCCAACATCAGGCTGACAACGCTAACCCATCCCCAAGAACAAATGGGCCGCGATGCTGCCGACTGGGTGATCAAGAATCTGCAAGGCAAAAAAGATCTGCCAACGAACACCTACTATCAGCCAGTGCTGGTTGAGGGGGAGACGGTGAAGGAGATCGTAGTGGAATAATATTGTTGTGGGACGGGCGTTAAGTTGTTACCGAGCGTTTCTGTCCAACATAATTAAAGAAGGCCGTCAGAATATCTGCGGCCTTCTTTGTTTTTGTTCAATATAATGAGGGATTAACTTCTTCTTACATATACATATACATTTTCTCTAATCGAAACTACTTCGCCTGATCCGCTTCTTCGCTTACCAGACTTACAACGACGCCTTTCTTCTCCAACTTTTTCACAACCTGTTCTGCTCGCTCATTCAACGGATTGTTAGCCAAATATACCTCTGTTAGATGTGGGATGGTATCGAGCACTGCAATATCCTCAATGAGGTTATCTTCTACATATAGATACTCCAAGGTCGGATGATTTTTTAAAGGAGTCAGATCCTGAATTTTATTATCATTCATAATAACCCATTCCAACTTTAATTTCTGAAGGGGACTTAGATCGGTCACCTGATTCCCACTGGCGAGTAAACTGGTCAGCTTATGCATATTTTTTAATGGAGCCAGGCTTTTGATTTTGTTATTGTCCATAACCAGATTTTGCAGATTAGTCAGACCTAAAAGTGGTGAGATATCTGCAATCTGATTGCCTTCAACAGCTAAGAACGTCAATTTCTTCAACTTGTTGAGTGGCTTAATATTTTTTATATTTTGACCAGGCAAGAATAAATCCGTCATATTAACGGCATGTTCAAGACCTTGCAGGTTAGAAATCTTACTTTTTGTTTCCATAGCATATATGGATTTTAATTTTTTCAAATCGGCAACCTTTATTTCCTTCTTAGCCGACATCTTCAAATCTGCTCGAATAACTTTGGCCAGGACCGGGTCTTTGATAAGTGACGACGCAGCCAAAACGCTCGTTGCTGGTAATAATACAAAAACCAAACAAAGAACGATCAACTTTTTGATGAATTGATTATGCATGTAGAATCTCCTTACATTATTTTAATAATACAAATATACCATGATCTGGAATGTAATACATGGATATTATTTTCATCCTAATTTAATAGAACCCCTCCTGCTCTCATCCTATAACTGTTCCGTTAAGAACGGATAATGGACTACTTCATCAAGGAATGTAACCCTCTGCGCTTCATACCGGGAAACTTGTGGCTGAGGGTAAGCCCGCAGAGGTGATAACCGCCCCACAGGTCAAAGACATTTTCGGATTGGAATGTACGGTCATAGAAGACCCCGTTTCGGGATCACCGATGGTGGTGCCTAAAGGGCGATTTCATGCGAGATAGACAAATAGCGGCAGTCGCGACAAAGATCCCTTTGTCCTAACTGTCGCTATTTTATTTCGTCCACCACACCTCTTCCTCAGTCATGCCGCTTCCCTGATCCGTTATTCTCATCTCTACCCATGGCTTCACTCTCTTGGCTGATATGGGTTCTGATCAAACATCCACTCAAAAGTGAGGATACACCAAAAAGCCATACGGAAGATGGTCCGTACGGCTTTTTAGCGATTTTTTCTTATACATAACACATGCGTGAATGATGAATGACGTTGAAAAAGTTACTTCCAGAGCTCTTCAGCAATTTCCTTAATGAAGGCAAGCTTGCGCCATTGCTGTTCCTCGGTCAGATGGTTGCCTTCTTCCGTGGAAGCGAAGCCGCATTGCGGGCTCAGGCAGATTCGATCCAGATCAACATATTGTGTAGCTTCCTCAATCCGTTTCAGGATATCTTCCTTGTTCTCCAACTCTCCGAATTTGGAAGAGAAGAGGCCAAGTACAACCTGCTGATTGTCCTTCAGGAAACGAAGCGGCTTGAAGTCACCAGCTCGTTCCGTATCAAACTCCAGATAGAAACCAGAGTAGTTATCGATGCTCAGAAGTGTCTGCGCAATCGGCTCATAACCGCCACCGACTCCTGCAAATGTCGAAACATAATTACCGCGGCAGACATGAGTGGTTACCACGAGGTCTTCCGGCAGGCCAGATACCACATCTTCGTTCAGTTTTGCGAGTTCGTTTGCGTACTCTTCCACATTAACGCCAATCTGCTCCATCACTGTGATGAACTGTTGGTCACACAGTGCACCCCACGTGCAATCATCAATCTGGATGCTACGGCAGCCGGCTTCATAAAAGGCCAAGATGGATGCTTTGTACGCCACGGCAATGTCCGAGAGAAGCTCTTGGCGGTTCGGATAGATGGCCTGTGTGCTTTCCTTATTATCTGCCCGGTCCAATTCGAATAGGAACTGTGCAGCTGCTGGGATGGACTGACGGGCAACAACGTCTTCCCCAGCCGCTTCTTTCAAGAAGGCATAATGCGCTACAAATGGATGACTGCTATAGCTGATTTTGCCGCTCAGACGAGCTGTTTCCGGTCTGGATGTCGCACCGTTGAATCGGTAACCTTCCTCAATGATTGTCCGCTCTACACCATCCAGTCCCCAGAAGAAGTCCAGATGCCACCAAGAGCGGCGGAATTCGCCGTCCGTTACAGCCTGAAGTCCAACCTCTTTTTGCTTCTGTACAAGTTTCACAATCTCGGCATTCTCCACTTCATTCAACTGTTCCGTGGTAATTTCGCCGTTCTGGTATTTTAATCGGGCATCCTTCAACGCACTCGGGCGCAGGAAACTGCCAACAATATCATATCGAAATGGAGTGACTGTTCGTTGTTTAGGTTCTGTTTGTATGCTCATAGTTTAATCTCCCCGTTTATCATTATAGAATTAAATATAACATATCCGATCGGAATAGCTGTTCTACGAAAGAGTTATAGCCCGCTATAGGTATTAGCTATAGCGGGCTATATTTAAGGAGACTCTATATACAATCATGTATTCCATCTATCCTGACCTGATGCTCAGAACAGGATCTCAACAATTGTGATCTCACGTCAAAGTAAGAACGATCTGATCCCCGGCACGGGTGATTTTGTAGATCCCCTCTTGCATGTCGATGCCATAATGCTTTTTCAGCAACCACTTGGCGTTGAGATCGGTCTCGACGACCACTAGATAATCATAGCCGCTTAGAAGGTTATCCATATTATCCTCATAGAACAATACAATCCCGTCCACATGAGGAGCATACAAGAAATACTTCCCTACATATTGCATGTAATAGTTCGTGACTTGTTGGTCCCTGTCTGAGGCGTAGAAGAGATATCTGTTATTATCCTCTTGCCCACCTGGGTACCACCGATCACCAGTAACCGCATGAATCTTGTAAGGGAGCGTTGTATCATAACTTTGGGCGATAGACACGATACCATTATATTCGGACAAAAGGATGGTGGCCGCAACCGCCATACAGCCGATAATGCCTTTTTGATAATGACCTTTTGTCTCAACCGTCTTAAAGGATTGATAATCAGGCACTTCACCAATCCGATAGTGAAATGATCGCTCCAGGTCGATCGCAGCACACAACACTAGCCCACCGGCGAACAGCACCACGATACTGGACGCATAACGCTCAAATCCAGCCAGGACAATTGCTTCATCCAATGGCATGGAGAAGAGATACAGGGCCAGGATCCCTGCGTAATACAGTAACAGAACAACGTCCAGTGCAATTAGTGCTTTCCACAAGTTCCACTTCTTCTTGAGCACGACAATGGCAAATACAGAAGCTGCGATTGCGATAAGCTGGAAAATAACAATGCCGATCACTGGCCGTGTTGTCAGATCCGTACTGGCCTTGAGGAAAGTCCACAGAATCTCACGCATCTGCTCTGGCGTTTTGCCCGCCTGTATCCCCGACGTTGCCACATCGAACTTGTTATCAATCCCTTGGAACACCGTTGCCATTCGCCAGCTCCAGCTGAAGTAGGGAATCAGCGCACCGCAGATCGTACCCACTACAGCGAGCGCTGTTTTCCAACTGAACTTTTGTTTATGTTTTAGCCATGTATACACTAGGAATATCAGACCGATCGCGGCGAAAATAATACCCGTGCTTTTGATAATGGTCAGTAATCCCGCAAGCGGAAGAACAACAATACATGCCTTTTTGATCTCATTACGATATTGGTAGATCACTGCCAAGATCGCGAGCGCGTAGATCGGAAGCAAGAAATCCACGAGCAGGTTGGTGATCCGAATCGTAAGATTGAAAAACGAAAGTGTAGATAACCCGAGTCCAAGAAAAGCGTACAGAAGAAAGCGTTTCTTCTCCGAAACAATGCCAAACATGGCATAAAAACAGGAAAAGATAAGCAATCCCTGTGCCAAGAGCATTACGGACTGGGAGTGCCCCATGAAGCGACAGACATAATAAATAAACGACGAAGTCCCCAGCGGATAGTTTTTAAAATCAATCAGGTTGGAGTCTGGCGTCGGAAAGGCATCTGTACTCAACATCTGCTTCAATACGATAGCCCAGTGGGAGAAATTATCGTAATGTGTTAATTGGTTCTGAAAGAGCACCAGCAAGAAAACAAAAGTCCCTGCCAGGAATGAAAATTGGAATATGGAAAAGGACAACCGTAATGATGCCCCTCGGCGCAGCCTGAGAAACAACATTCCCCCATATAAAAGCAAACCTGCAATCAGGATGACAAGGCTGCCCGTAAAGAGCTGCCCTGCCAAACCACTTATGAAAACAAGGCAGGCAATCGAGGAAAACACAAATACAGGGATGAACTCCCAACGTAGTGAAAGTCCCTTCCGTACAAACTGCATATAACCAAGAAAGGAGAATATCAATAAAACTCCCATCACAAAATGAAGCACAATGAGCATCTTTATCTCTCCTAACCCTCTCTGGTGGAACGATCGGAATGTGGCTCAATCAAATCAGTCAACAATTGGTCGATCAGGCCCTTCTCCACAATATCATCGATATTCTCCACCGAGAGAAGCACTTCGCGCTCACGAGCTGTCGTTTTTCCCGTATGTTGCAAAATGACTTCAATATTACTCTTCGTATAAAAAGTAACGACCGCTCCTGCCGCAATATCACCATGGAAACCCGTCGCGGAGAAGAAACGATAATTGAAGCTGCGCAGCGTACAGCTAGCATCATTGGTGAAATGAACTGGAAGCTGAAGGGAAAGCCGCGGCATTTTTCGCTGATCCGATCTGGGTTGAACAATCCGTTTTTTCACATTACGTAACATATCGTCATAAGCCGTATCCCACAGATTCATCTGCTCTGGCAACGAGTGTTTACGGTCGTAGATGATTTGCATGTATTGGCGGTTATCATTCTCATCAATCGGCTGAACCGTTGCGGAGTAACGCCAGCCCTCTCCATCCTGTTTCACATAAACGATGACTGCATCGAGATTGGCCTCATACCGGTCGGTTTTGACAACCAAAGAGATGATCTTCTGCTCAGCCAAATAAATGGGATATGGGACATAGAAGGCAATACCTTGCTCAGATACATCCACCGTCTTGGCCTGATAACGCAGATTGTTGGCTTGGTCGTGAATCGTGACATCTTCCTGCGCCCGAATCCGTTCTGTCTCCCGATACGCACGGCGGCCGATCATGAAGAACAGGGCATAACACAGCGCAATCATGTTATGAATCAGCCAGAAAATAATGATACTGCTGAAGAACAGCGCAATGCCGTACTTGCCATTCACATACCGAATCACGGCTGCAATGGAAAGCAACAGCAAGAAGATATGCGGAAGTGCATATAACAGAGCAGACATCCATTGTCGACCGCTTGCTCTGCTTTTGTTGGTAACCTTGAATTTTTTCTCACGAATACCCAGCGTCTCCAGGAGAACCGGCCAGATCAGATAAGGCATAAATATGGTATCGATAACCTGACTCCATCGCTGATTCCGAATATTACTGGACAGATATCGCATGGATACACTATAGAAGAAATAAGATGGAAGCCAGAATATTAAGATTTGCCAGAAGGTTGTGTTCACAATCTGGAAGTCAAATAACGCAAACAAAATAGGTGCCAAAATGAAAATCAACCGATTAAAGAAGGACCACCAGTATAAGAAACTGCTTAAGTAGGTCACTCTCGTCCAGAAAGGAAGCTTGCCAGATAAGGGTGCACGCGTATTCTGCAGGCTCTGAATGATACCCCGTGCCCAACGAATCCGTTGTTTAATCATGCTCTTCACTGTTGTTGTTGTCTGCCCGGCAGCTTGAACCTCTTGAGTCGCATAGGTAATATAACCTTCCTGCTGCAAGCGGATGCTTGTCTCAAAGTCCTCGGTGATTGTATTGAGTGGAAAACCTCCGATGTCTTCCATGCCCTGCCGCGAAATGATCGTATTACTTCCTGTATAGGCTACCGCATTGGAGGCATTACGCAGGATGTTCACTTCTCTGGAGAAGAAATCCTGTTCATTCGGAATACCTTGCTCTGCATACAGGTTAAACTGGAATAGATCCGGATTGTAGAAGCTTTGCGGGGTCTGTACCAGACCAAGCTTGAACTTAGGGTCCATCTCGTCCTCTCGGCGAGGACGCCATACCTCATTCTCCTTAATAAACGTGGAGAGCATGAAATAGGGTACCGTTTTCATCAAAAAGGTGTGTTGTGGAATCATATCGGCATCAAACGTTGCAATGAGCGGCGAAGAGCTTTTGCTCAATGCATTGTTCAGATTACCAGACTTGGCATCCTTGTTTCCGGGGAACCCCAGATACCCCACGCCAAACTGTCTGGCAAGCTCCTCCACCTCAGGTCTTGCTCCATCGTCACAGAGATAGATATGAACCTTCTGCTTGTCTGGGTAATCCATGAACGTACAGGCATTAACGGTTTTATATAACAGATCAACAGGCTCATTATGCGTAGCAATAAATACATCCACATCCGGATAATACTCCGGCGGAACGATGGGAAAGTCGAGCTGTGTACGTTCTTTTTGCATTTTTTGAAAGAATAATTCAAAGGTTGTCAGTACGGTGACCGTTTCAGCAACAATCAACAGCATACCAAAAATGACGTTCAGAACGCCCTCACCCCATGGCAACGTAAAGAACGTACGCCATACCAAATAAATCGACATCAGGATCATCGTGATGACAAAAAAGATATTCTGCCTTTTTTCGTTTTGCACTACAACTGCTTCCTCCTTGCTGCAAATACCCATCTTCGCTGCAATTGGAAACTGAGCAGGAACAGCAAGGCATCACAGACGAATTTCGCCAATTTCTCATCTACGAAGAGAACGGTATGGAATATATATACACCGGTACTGGACAGCAAGATCACTACTCCGCATAACGTTAGATAGCGCCATAGACTGCCCTGGCTATCCTCCTTGCGGAATACAAAGTGTCTGTTCAGTACATAGTTGACCACAATGGAAATAACTCTCGCAATCACGGTTGCAAGCAGAATTCTTAAATAGTGCTGCTCACCCAACACGGGCCGCAACGCGTCGATCAAAAACCAGGCGATGCCTAAATCCACAACAGAACTGGCCACCGATGATGAAATGAACCGCAGGAAATTGGAGAACAACACCCCCATGACCCGAGCACTATCCTGGATCGCTTTAAAATGAGTGCCTGCATTGCCATTCTCATAAATGACTTGGATTGGCATCGTATGAATCGGTATGCCAGACTGAATGCACGAGATTAGCATTTGTAGCTCATATTCAAATCGAGTGCCGCGAACATCCTGCATAAACGCAAGTAACCCTGGACCGAAGGCACGAAGCCCAGTCTGGGTATCTGACAGTTTTTTACCATACAGCATGGCAAAAATAAAGGAGGTCATTCGATTGCCTAACAGGGACTTTGGGGGTATATTCCCCTCGCTGAAGTTCCTTACCCCGAGCACCAATGAGTCCGGATAAATCCTTGCTTCCTGGGCTATGCGGTATACATCCTCAGCTGCGTGTTGTCCGTCTGAATCAGCGGTTACGACGAAGGAAGATACGTCGAATTGCTTCCCAATATACTCAAATCCGGTCTTGAGTGCCGCACCCTTCCCCTGATTTTCCGCATGTGTCAGCAGAGCACAACCGTTCTCGCGAAGCTCCTCGAAAATCGACTGGTAAGCCTCACCAGATCCGTCGTCTACAATAACAATATTAGTAAATCCATACTCTCGCAATTGCCGTACATAGGCTGGAAGTCTCTCATCCGGTTCAAGCGATGGAATGAGGATGATCGTTTCGCCGTTTTGTCTACCTATAATCATCCTGATAAGCCTCAATTCGACATATTTTCACAAATTCTTTTTTGAATATTGTGAGTATAACATCGAAAAGGCATACAGTAAACGAATAACTTGTATATATATTGGTAAAAAAGTTGCACTCTTTTATAAGCTAGTTTATAGGCGAAAAATACTAGTATAGGGTTAGTCTAACACTGCTCAATCCATTACACATTTGGCTCTCGTTTCAGTACGTGCATCAGCATGGCATGCCGTTATCCACGGTGGTGATAGAAGTGAACCTTCGTATCCAGAAGCCACTCGAAGCGTGAATGAACACCTCCCCAGAATGCAGTCATTTCTCGCAAAAGTTCATCTTCTGTCTCCATCGACCAATTGGACATGCATCAACTTACAAATCTGGACGAATGGCCACTTATGCGGATCACGAATTTGAATTAGAATTACCGTAGACGATTGAAAAAAAGGCTGTGATTCCAATGTTATTCGAAAGAGACAAATGGTTGCAGTATGGCATTCTGCGCGATGAGCCCTCTCTCGCTGAACGGTTGCCAGAAACACAGTTGCTTGAGAAGGATACGCTAACAAAGATGCTTCTTCAGTATCCCAGCGTTGTACTGAAACCTCGTAATGGCAGTTACGGAAGGGGTATCCTGTTCATTAAACGAAGCGGTGCAAATGCTTATCGTATTCAAAATGAAAATAACACAGTCACCATGAGAGACAACGAGCAGTTACTCGAATGGTTCGAACAAACAATCAAAAGTGATGAATATATTGTCCAAAAGCGTCTGCAGCTTGCTCAAATTAAATACAGGCCGTTCGACATTCGGATCATGGTTCAGCGCAAAAAGGATTCCTCGTCCACTTGGAACGTGACCGGTTCCTATGCTAAAGTCGCTGCACAAGGATACCAAGTCACCAATGTGAATAACCGCCCCATTCCAGTTCTTAAAGCACTGAGACTAGCTCGAATTGGAGATCGGCGCTTACTTGTCAGAGCGGAACAAGTTGCACGATTAGCTGCCAAACGATTGGGAGAGCATTACCCTATGCTTAGACAAGTTGGATTCGATATAGCCATCGACAAGAAACGGCGAATTTGGATTATCGAAGGCAATTATCAACCAGCCTTACGGCCTTTCCGACTTTTGAAAGATTCCTCGATGCACCGCAGAATATTATGGTACAAAGAACATTAAAGCAAAAGAAGACGACCAGCCTTTTACTCATGGCCAGTCGTCTCTTCCTGTTTAGTACCTGTTCTTGATATTAACCCTCTTCGGTTATTTCCGGCATTTTCTAATCGCACTTGTAACACGTGTCACTCGGAACTGATTTACTCCTACCTGTATAATGGCGAACTGGCTGTACGAAGTACCAGAAGAGGTATACGGTTCAGCCTCAATATTTCCACTCGGTGTTCTAACCGTCGCGGTGATTCTAGTTACCAGGCACACACCACGGTCGGATGATCTCCAAGTCTCGTCACGCTGAACACTATATCTATCGTTGCTACAAAAAATCGATGCATACTCCACTACTCCACTCGCATTAAACGAAGTCGAGTTATAGATCTGAACAGGGTCATAACCACTAGGTGCTCCAGGTCTTCTATTTCCCATTCTCAAAACCTCCTTTTTATTGATAATCTATTAGATGCAATTAAATAGTTTTGGTGAGGTATAAATGTGGACAAGGCAGAAAAAGTGTGTTTGTCCGAGGGTCGCAGACACAAAAAAGAACCACCCTTTACTGTACAAAGGTGGTTCGAGAATTATAGTCCTACTGTCACTATCATCTTATTGAGCCAATTGAGTCGAAACGGTACATCATAGACGATCAAAACTCCCCATTGCAGATGCTTCTATTCTGCCGCCTCCGCCAACCATGCTTGCATAGCCGGAGATTCTGCCCGATTCAAACGTAAGGCGATTTCAGTATTGATCTCATCTGGTGGCATGACTTCAACAAGGACACATACGGACTCTCGCGGTTGATTTAAGGCAAATACGCCTTCATCATCGAGCATTTTCATCGCCAGCTCCATGGCGTTCAACCTCACATCCAACTCGCGATTCCAATCATCATTCTCCAGTTCCACAATGAAAGGACGCTCGTTATATCGTTGTTTGACACCGTCAAAGTGATCATCCCCAAAACAACAATAGGGGGAATCCGCATACGACCATTTGATGAGATCCGCAATCGTGGATACAGGTGTATCACTTTCCTCTGCTTGCCTAGCCGATTCCAACGCCAAAGCTTCCCACGACCATGCAGAGATGCTTGGCGCATGTCCTTCGCCAGTCGTGTATAACGTACAATAATAGTAACGTTCACCATTTTCAAAAAGAGTACAAAAAGACGTTCTGGCGGCAGCAGCGATCTCTATGGCCAGTGTCTCTATTTCTTGCATTGGCTTCATGAATAGAGTTCCCCTTTCCATTCGTTGATCATTTGCCCCTTCGATATGAATTGGCTATTTGGACTAGATACCAGACACCTGCACCCACAAGGGCAGCAAACACTAGATTGATGCAGCCAAACACGATGAGTGACTTTGCTTGGCCTGGACCAATCCGGAAAGCCGTAACAAGCTGGAAGACAGCCGGTAGCAAAAATGCCAGCCATGAGATGGTTATAAGCTTTTCTGTTCTGAAACTCCACCATACTGCGGAACATGAGGCGACTAGCAGTACCCAGGTACAGATAAGCTTTAGGGCGAACATCATTTCGTCCCCCTCCTATTTGCCGTGAATCACAAGTCCATATTTACTGAATATCCACGATTGGCTCAAGTCGTGCATTGCATCATGGCTTATACGCACAGAGGGCTTTTGCTCCTTCATCGCATCTGCATCAAGGGCTGAGAAGCGAAGGGGTTTGGTCATTTTTTTGATAGAGTCTCTTATTTCATCGAAAAACGCATAGGTCAGCGGCTTATGGTCCCGGATATCCTCATATATATAGTACTTTCCTTTTTCATCTTCCAAATTAACTTGGAAACCTTTCGGAAATGAAATCAAGATACACGGCAGTTCATCCTCTGCCCATTGTCCGTGATATGGAAAAGAAACCTCTTCATTTCTCACAAAAAATCCTGAACTTTCTTGATCTGATGCAATAGAAATAGAGTAAACAAAGAAGGGATGGATGTCATCTCTCTTTTCTCCTGCCACAAAATACTGATAGAACGTCTGATACTCCTCGTACACCTGATTATAATCATGCTCTGTTCGGGCAAAATTGGTACGATAGAATTGCGCTTGCCGATGCTCCAAAAGCTGCAAAAGGCTTTTAAACTCTTTAGGAGTGATGAAGAATCTCAGTTTATAGAATCCGCTATTCTTTAATTTGTCCATTTCTTTTCGCTCACCGCCCTGTTTAGAAATGTTATGCCATTGACCTTAGCAGTTCGGATTCAACTATATATGTATCTTATTTCCATTATAGTGATTACCTTTCCTGAGTCTACCTACTTTACACCTGAATTTTGCGTATGAACTTTGAAAAGGTAGCGAAATATCAGGATCATTGCGCCTGTATGCGAGCAAAAGACATACGTGAGGTGAATTCCAGACTACCCGCCTTGTAAGGATGGGAGCACGCCAACATCTCGTAATCAGCACAAATTAGCCGTACGGATTATCACCCGTACGGCTAATTTTGACTTATTCAGCTTTAAAAAATTTGGAATTGTTAAGGTTTAACTACAGAGAGTAGAGACTCATTCCCCTCAGAGATCACCGTCACATCTGGAGCAAACGTTGCATCACTTACATGTAGCGTTTCTCCAAGTTCCATAGCACTAATGTCAAATTCAATCGACGTTGGCAAGTGTCTCGGCAATGCCTCCACTTCAATAGAAGATAATTGAACTTGCACGACTCCACCCTGTTTTGTACCGATCGGTGTGCCGTTGAACTTCACAGGAATTTTAGTACGCAGGATCTCATTGGTCTGCACCTGCTGAAAATCCACATGAAGTAAATCCCGTGTAACTGGATCACGCTGGAGATCTTCCAACAATACAGTCAATGAGCCTTTCTCTTCAAACTGCAGTTCGATAAAACCAGACGTACCCTGCTTCAACCATTTTTGAAATTGTATTGTTGGAATATGAATCATTTCATTCTCCGTATTTTTGCCAAAAACAATACCTGGCAAACGCCCGGATTTACGTAAATCCCTAAGTCGGGATGTATTTAATGGAATGCGGTTCTCCGCTTGAAAACTAGTAGTCATGCTATGTTCGCTCCTCTTTATTAAATGATATTTTCACATTTTTCATACTCATCCAACCATCCCCTGTTGGGGCTAAAGAGAGAAACATAGCATCACCACCTCCATATACGATCCAATTGATTTTAAAATACATTTAATGTAAGCACCCATAATATACATGAAGGCACTCTACTCCGAAGAGTAGAATGCCTATGGGATGATTCAACCCTATCATAGAAACATAGATTTGTCGATTTAACCCCATAATATGATCAAAAGCGTCTCCTTCCAGTCTGCGTCGTTGATCAGCATAGAGACCACCCCAACGATGGAGTGGCCTTCATGTCCTCATCTCAAATGTATACATCCTCGATACTCGTTGGATTCGTCAGAATTTATCATTCTGCGTAATTCCTCAATCCACATGTCCATGAGCACCTTATTTCGGGGACAAGAAAAATCGCGTCCTCTAAGGAGAGAACGCGAAATAAAGCAGATTGATTTGTGTTTCAGAATCGTCAATTAAAGCTTTCGGGCCACCACCGCTAACCTACCGTTTTCGGTCGAATACTCGCATGTGGACAGCACAATAAGCTTGTCACCATACTGTGCTGTTACACCTGTGTCATAAAGAGAGAGTTTTTTGATATTCTGAACATATGAATCGAACTCGGCGGGCGTATTTACATTCTCAATCTGGTAGTATTTAAACACGTCGTCCGATTTGCGATAAACTTTTGACAGAATAACGGCAACAATCTCATACTCTTCCTTTTCGTAAAGCGTGCTGAACTGGAACGTCTCATGCTCTTTATAAAAGCTCTCACCCTTGTACTTCATTAAATCTTTAAACATCCAACCACTTTTCATGTGATGTCCATGAATCAGCAAAATGTCCGAATGGTTGGTCGTAATAGACTCGTCCAAAAAAGGAAGACCGCCTTGGTTTTCTTTTTTATCAAAATCATGATTGAGATAGTACTCCGAATCCTGTGGGCTCTGCATGACCGGGTACTCAATTCGGGTACCGTCAATCTTCAGCCAGCCGACGATGTCTGAGTTCCTCTCGTAAAGATCTCGAAATTCGGGAAGCATAACCGGCTCATTGCCTTTATTGAACAAAAGGGAGGGGATTGCATCCCCTCCACCTTGTTCTGATCCTTCTTTCCAAACCTTTGTTAACTCTTCGATTTTCTGCTTCTCGGCATAGTCTCGCAAGAAAGTCCTCGCAAGACTGACAAGTGAAAATACCAACACAAGCAAGGAAACAGCGATAAGAATTTTTTTAGTTTTGCTCATTTTTCTTACCGCCTTCCCTTCCATTACTGGATGTGCTTTTTCTTCTTGTACCCGAGCAGACAGAAACCGATCGTCATTAAGGACATCAGCGCCAAAATCATATACAAGAATGGCGATACGCTGTTATCTCCAGTTTTCGGAGCATCGTCCAACTCGTTGCTATCGTTCTTAAGCTGATCGTTACCATTGCCTGGTTCAGGCGTTACAGTGCCCGGATCTGGCGTTACCGTGCCTGGTTCAGGCGTTACGGTGCCTGGATCTGGCGTTACTGTGCCTGGATCTGGCGTTACCGTGCCTGGGTCAGGCGTTACGGTGCCTGGATCTGGCGTTACGGTACCTGGATCTGGCGTTACCGTGCCTGGGTCAGGCGTTACGGTGCCTGGATCTGGCGTTACCGTGCCCGGATCTGGCGTTACGGTGCCTGGACCAGGCGTTACGGTGCCGCCTCCGTTGTTACCATTGCCGCCATTGCCGCCACCAGAACTAATTGGCTTCATTGGCACATCGTACCTGACAATGTCAAAATCGACTGAAATGGTACTACTTGTGTGCGTTTCGTATCCGTCTTTCGTTACGATCAGATAGTAATCCGCTTCAGGAAACACCATGTACGCATAGAAGCCATCTGCATCACTACTCTGCTCCGGGCTCTCGTTGTCGTACGGCGGGAAATTTGGAACCTTTGGAAGCGTTACTTTCGTACCCGGAATGCGGCCGTTATCTCTATTCCGCTGCGTATCCGCATAATACAGTGTAACTTTGGCTCCATCAATTTTCTTGCCAGTGACGGCATCTCCTGTCGTTTCATCATAGACCGTACCGTAAGGGTCGACTAACTCCTCTGAAATATTCAGCTCTCCGTTAGCTTTAACGTCAAGTTGCGCCACTTTGAGGAGCAATTCCTCGCCGGTCTCAGCTTGATAGCGAACTTCCATTGTGTACTTCTGCTCGCTTAGCCCTTCCACAGAGAACGTTCCATTCGAAGCCATAGGAAATGCTTTAGGTTGGCCGTTTTCCTTAACATAAATGCCATCCTTGTCTTTCAAATAGATATGCATCTGGCTAGTCAACAAATCATTGAATAGCACTGTTGTTCCATCCAGTTGTTTGAACAGAATGATCCCCACGGCCGTAATGTCCGCTGGAACAGTCTCGTCCGTTACACTGCTGTTCACTTTTGCTTTCTGCGTAAATTCAACAGGTACATCCTTACCGCCTACCCGATACAATTTCGTATATCTGATCGTATAATCGGTATCCGCTACGGCTGGAATTGAATATTCACCCTTCTCGTTCGTCTGCATCTGAATCTCTTCGCCTGTCTTCAGATCAGTTACCGTAATCGGTGCATTCGGAATGACTTCTCCTGTGTTATTGTTACGCAACACGCCTTCCAGATACGGTTGGGTATTGGCAAAATGTGCTTCAGATAATTTTTTCTCTGGAATAGTGCCCATGTGAATGAGACTCTCTGGATCAGTCACATAGCCATCTTCCGTATAATCATCTTGGGTCACTTTGTACTGAAGATTGGTTGGAAGCCCTTGGACAATGAGCGTCTGGCCATCTGTAAGCTCAAAGCTCTCACCGCTCTTGATCATACCCTTGCTGCCGTCTGATTTCTCATAGACGTAGGATTCGTCCGATCCCTCGCCGGTGAAGGCAACCGTGTACTTAAACAGCTTCTTCTTGTCTTCATCTTTGCCTTTAACTGTGTTGCTGATTAATAGGCCGCCCTTCAAGACTCGCACGTTCGTGAATGGGGCATCTTCATCAATGCCTTTCATGACCCCGGTATAGTACCGTTCTTCAGGAGTAGTCATGTATTCATCGGTTGTGTAATCTTGTTGGGTAACTGTGTATTTCAGATTCTTAGGCAGACCCAAAATATCCAGTGCCTCTCCATCCTTAAGGCGGAATTTACCGCCGGACTTGATCGAACCTGTGCTGCCGTCCGTCTTCAAGTAAGAGTAACTTTCCTCTTTGCCTGTATCCTCAAAGTTGACGGTGTACTCGAACTCCTTCGTTTTATCGCCCCCGTTGCCCATGACCGTATTGCTGATGGTCAGCTTGTTAACGGTCCGTTCATTGATGAAGTCCGCCTTGTGATCACCTTTATTCACGATTGAGCCAGACAGCTCCCTCGTACCCGGTGTCGTCGTATAACCATCAACGGATGTATAATCAGCCTCGGTTACGGTATAGACCAGATCCGCAGGCAAGGCTGGGAACGTCACAGATTCCCCGTGCTTAAGGGTAATCTTGCCTCCGCTCTTGATCGTGCCAAACGTATCATCCGACTTCTTATAGGTATACTCTCTGTCCTTACCTTCGCCGGTGATGGTCACGGTGTACTCGAACTCTTTGTCCGGATCACTGCCGTTGCCTTCCACCTTATTGGTAATGGTCAGCTTGCCTTGGGCCGGTGTAGGCACGATCAGTGGATTATCAGAGGTTAATTTCACCCCGTCAACCCAAATGGGCTTCCCTGGCGTATTCCCTACATATACTTGGTATACTCTTGTAGTTGGTAGCCAAGTATTGGTGTCAATATAAGTTTCTTTCAGCTCATAATACCCTGGATCAGGGAATAGCAGATTAAGTTTCCCTCCGCTATCGGTTTTTCCTTTGGTGATTATAGTTCCGCCGTCTTTCTTATAGAGTGTAAACTCTACGTCTTTTAGCGGATTGCCATTGGGATCTACCTTTTTCAGAGGCAACAGAGCATTGGAACTTGAACTGCCAGCCACGTCCGAACTGTCCAGCGTACTTTCGCTTCTGGCACTGACAGATTTCAGATTGTCATCGCCCTCCAGTTTTACCTCGTTGCCCATTGTGTCTCCAGCTTTCGCTTTAGATGGATCAACTTCTGTTTGGTACACAAACTGGTAAAACTGATTAGGGTCGTCCATTTTAAATGTTAGAACCGTAGTACCTTCTACGCCCGGTGCAACTTCTACTTGAACTTCAGCATTCGGGTCGCTTAGGTCCAGTGCTACGCCATCTCGTTCCAGAGTGCCGCTTGCAGTCAATTTAGCAGGATAGACTGCCATACTAGGTGATGTCAGCACAAGCTTTCCGTTTTCTTCATAACGCAAATTCATGCCTGCACCCAAGGTATCCTGCAAATAAACACCCTGCTTCATGTTAAATGGCGGGGTATAGTTCACCGTCCATTCCAGCACTCCTGGAACTGGCTTAGTTACCGACTTTCCAAGGGTCTGAATAGGTACAATAACTTTGCGCTGTTCGGTGACAACCTTCTCCACTCCACCCCATGTCATATGGAGGTCGGCTTTGTTATACAGCACCTGCTTGTCTGTGCCGTTGATAGTGTATTCCTCTAAATACTTCTGCAGAGCATCATTGGAAGGTCTTGCCTTCACCAGAATGATATAAGGACTTTCCAACTTAGAGAAGGTGAAGGTACCCTCGTTTCCAATGTGTGAAAAATGGACTACATGAGAACTAGTACCTGGTTCAATTAGAGTTCTAGCATCGTTTCTAACACCATATTCATTGCCTGAACCATTGTTCGAAATTCCTTTCCAAAGCTCAAAATCCTTAGTTTCAGAGAAAGGAACAAATTCCCACCCTTCGGGAAGTGTATCCACTAGCTTAATATTACTAATGACTCGATTACCGCCATCCTTAGCCATTTCTTCTGTGTTATATCCAGGCATATTAACCCCTAAACGGAATGTGACCGTCTTGGTTGTCCTGTCATAGCCAGAAATCGTCCATGCTTCATTGTTATCATCTCTAATGTAACTGCTAACATTATTCGGCGTCACATTTTCAAAATTACCATCTACTTTTAATGGCCTCGAAGCAAAGAGCATATCCTTGTTCAACATACGCAGGTGTAGGTTGGCACTACTATTTGCTTCTTTTACGGTTTCGCCATCAATGAGCAAAGCCCGATTCGAGCTTATTTTCCCTGCGTTAATTTCCTGTCTGAAGAGAATGTTCGGGTTGGTCTCAAGTGCACGGAAGCTGAAGGATGCCGCTTCTTCGGTGTATCCGGTCACCTTGATCAAATCCGCCACCACTTTACCGTCCACGGTTAATGGAATAGCTTTCATCGTCAATCCGGTTGCATTCGACTTCATAGTTCCCGCTTTGTACTGCTTCCAAAGCTGCGCAGAAGTGATATTTGCTTTAATTTTCGCAATTGTATCCGCACTCACCTCGCTGGTTTCATCTACAGCGTTGTCCAAGACGTTCAAGTCACCGCCATGCACAAGGACATCGTATATTGCCGCGTTAGGTAAGGCATACTGTGGTGCTAGATTAACGGTCCACGTGATACTGCCCAGGTTATAATCCTCGGTTGATACTGCGCCTGTTTTTGTAAACGTGTGTGCGCCAATGCTGACGACTGCCTCATCTGTCACCGCAATAGGTCTTTTACCCGTCATTACATCGTTGTTCTGTATAACACCTGGTGTATCCAAATTCCAGTTGGCACGAGGGTCAATTTGGAAGCTGGAACCACTTATTGCCTTGCTTTTAATCAACAATTCGACTTTTCCGTTAATATCCCCGAAGGAATAAACGCCGTTCGAATCTGGTGTAATTGGCGTTTCTTCAGATACAGCGCCATCTACCCATGTCTGCCATGCAGCCGATTCAAATTCCAGCCCAGCCGGTAATACATTTGTGATGGTAAAGTCCTTTAACCCTTTTTTATTATATTGGTTAACCGCGATCTTCCATGTAATGGTTTCATTCGCATGGTCATACGAAGCGCTGGCTTGAATCCAGTCGGGAGCAAAGGAAATCTCCAAACCTGAATGGACCAATAGATCATTGTCTTTTCTCAGTTCCACTCTGCCATTCATAACCCGGTGGCTGCGACCGAGATTAGCTGGCGGATTCCGATACTCGTAATAATAAGCTTCCTTTGAAATCCATGTTTTATATTCAACCTTTGGATCTAGACCTGTTCCCTGTGGAAAAATGTAAGTCAGCGATCCGTCTGGACCAACGACTGGAGTTACATTTTGGTCATTTACTTTAAATGATTCCTCCATATAGGTGCCGCGGGCATTTCCAGAGCTGGTATTATACCAAAATGTCTTTCCGTCTAGTGGCAATTTGATTGTTTTATCAAACTGATCAAACGCAGATACGGTTGACTGCCAGGTAACAGCTCCCTCAACAAATTGTGCTGGTTGAATTCCGCGATAGCTATACTGATCCCATTTGATCATTCCAGGCGAGCTTAAAGTAATATTATACTCTGCTGTAACATCTGGGTTCTCAAGCTGATATGCACCACCAAAGATGTTGATCGGCTTTTTATCGCCATACGCTAGTCCCGTTATATCTGCATTGGCAGTAGATTCAAAGCTGAAGACGATACCTCGTCCGACACCATTGAAAAAATTATCTTCACCGTTAAATACAATCTTGATGCTATTTGGAGTGAAATAGGCGGTGCCCAGCTGTTTTGTACCTGATTCCGTCTGTGCATTCAAGGTTTTAGTAGCTGTTGGCAGCACCACTTCCTTGAAGTAATCTTCTCTTTTCAGCTCGATCCAGTCACCCTTTTGGATGTATTTCTCAGGATCTGCATTAGTTGGATTTGGGTCATCACCATTCACTGGTACCTTGAGACCTTCCGATTTGAGCGTAAAGGGCTGTCTACCCTGAATAATACCGTTTGGATTAATAACAGCATTCCCCTGTGTCACTTCCAGCGGAAAGGTTGAATTAGATTCCATAAATACCGCTGTTTTGTCCATTGGGACTGCCGCCATCGCTACGAAACTATTCGGTGCATCGTACACTGCCTCAGGTACCGAAAGTGGTTCGTCGGCACTCGGTGAGTCAGATTCAATGACCGCTTCCATTCCGGAATCGGTTGGCACACTCTCCGCATATGCGGCGGTGGAGTATATCACTGTCTGCAAGACGAGCAACATTGCCAGAAATAAAGACAATAACGGTTTACCTATATTGCGTTTTTGTTTCAAACGAAAATCTCCTCCACTTCTAAAATTTTTGCAGCAACCAGAAACTTTTTCCCTTTCCTTTGGCCATTCCATCCTTACAACAGAAACTGATAAAATTCATCAAGTTCATATGGCTTGCCTTACCATTTTACTTTAGAGCCCTTACCAAATTCTGAACACTACGCGGTAACCAGAGCATAGAGCTAATTCAGACATGGATTTCTCCATAGAATCGTGGATTTTAAGCATAAAAAAAACATCCTAAATTGGGATATGGCATTCTCCTGGATAAACCCTTTCCACCAATTAAAGAACTACTTGATGAGAGGGTTTATCCGTAGAGGAATGCTCATTCGCCCGATAGGATGTGTTTCTCTGTTTTAATATAAAGTTTGAATAAGTTCTACATTATGAAGCTTTTGCTGCAACAGCTTTTTCAATTAATGCTTTTGCATCGTTAGTTGTAAGACCTTGTTTAGGTTGAAGTGATTTTTTATCTGTTCCAGCAAAAATACCTTTGTCAATCAGTTTCGCCATAGGTTTAATTGCATAAGCAGACACGGATTTACCATCTTCGAAACTAGCAATAATCGTAGCAGCGTCTTTATCAGTCGCTTGATCTTTTACCAATTTAGCAAGAATGGTAGCAGCTTCTTCACGCGTGATATCCCGATCAGGATAGAAGTTTCCACCATAACCTTGAATGAATCCAGCATGCGTAGCTTCAGCAATCGCATCTGCATATGCAGCATTAGCCGCAACATCTTTGAATGCAGGTGCTGTAGCTACTTCGTTAAGTTTCAACATGTCGACCAGAGCACTTACAAATTCAGCACGAGAAATGACTTCTGTTGTTACAGGTGTTTCTGTTGGCTCGGTAGATGCAGCCAGGTTTGTGATACGTCCTTCATTTTTAGCTTCGATGCTACCGCCTTTATACGTGTCTACGATGTATTGGTAGAATACATCCAGATCGATAGGACCTGCCAGGGATGATTTAGCATCCAGCAGCACTTTATAGTTATCTCCACCTGCAGCCATAAAGTTGTTAACTACAGCCGTATATGTTTTTGCAGGATCAATCGTTGTTCCATCTTCAAGACTGAGACCTGTAACGCGTTCTGCGACCGGCTTATTGAAATCTGCAGTGTATTTCAAACCAGAGATTTGGAGTGTTTTGGTATTAGGTGTACCGTCAGCATTGATACCCCATTGCTGCTGCAACAAGGTTTTAACCTGTTCGCCAGTCAGCTCAAGTTTTACTAGAGTATTACCAAACGGTTGGATTTTGGCAAGATCAGCAAAGGTCACATCGCCTTGTGGCAGATCCGCACGAATACCGCCTGGATTCATAAATGCAAAGTCAGCTGCACTTGCCTCATCCCCAAAGTCTGCTTCACGCATTGAATCTGCAATGAGGTTGCCTAGAGGGGCTTCGTTATTATAAGCATCTGTACGGGTAACAGAACCATCCGTTGTACCTACTGGCTTCGTCAGCTCAGGATGCTTGTCTAATGATTTTTTAATAATAGCTAAAGATTCAGGGTCTTCTTTTACACCCTCTTGGAAAGTCGTTGTAACAGTCGCTGATTTTTCAGTTACATCCCCGGTGGCAGGGTCAATCATCAGTTTGATATCTTCAAACGCCGTACCATAGGAATAAGCTTGAACGATCAACTTTCCATTCACTTCACCGTTAGCCAAAGCATGATTGTCACCTGCAACGATAACGTCAACAGGGGAGTCCGCTGGTAAAGCTTTTGCCAGATCAGCTGCTTCTCCAGTGGTTACGCCTTCTTTGGTTGTTGCTGGATCATGTGCCAAAACAATGATCGTTTCTACACCTTGGTCTTGCAATTCTTTAGCATATTTATTAACGGCTTCCACTTCTTCTTCTGCGCTTAAGAAACGTACGCCAGCTGTCCCAGATGGAGATACTTTGGCAGGTGTTGATTTCGTCACTAGTCCGATAAATCCAATTTTGACTCCGCCCACTTCTTTAATCACATACGGCTTAATCAATGTTTTTCCTGTGGCAGTTTCAATCACGTTTGCATTGACGTAATCAAATTTTGCACCGGCATGTGTTACCTTACCTTCTTTTGGATCAAGGCCACCAAAGATCTGTGCCTTTAGAGCAGCGACACCTTGGTCGAATTCATGATTCCCTAAGGAACCTACATCAAAGCCCATCATATTCATCCATTCCATGGTAGGCTCGTCACGATCCAAAGATGAGGCTGGAGCAGATGCACCAACAGAGTCCCCATTATGGAAGAGTAGGGAGTGTTCATATTTGGCTTGAGCTTCTTTGAGATAGGTTGCTAGAATTGGAGCCGTTCCTGCCTTCTTATCACCCACGATTGATGTCGTATCTAATTGACCGTGGAAATCATTGATTCCAATCAAGTGTACTTCGACATCGTTACCTGCGGCAGAGACAGAACCTGCTGCGCCCAATAGTTGCGTGAGTAATAGTGCAGCGGTAGCTACACGCAGTGTACTTTTACCCAAAACTTTTTTCCAAAACATGAATGAAAAAACCCCTCTCCAATTTTAGATCCTGAGATATTTTACCATAGTTCAATTCATAAAAATCATTAAATATATAAAATGGGTGTAAAAAGTTGAGAGATTGATAGAGGAGATGAATACCTATATCTCGATCTGCACCAAAATTAGTGTTTAGCTTCAATTTATTCAATCGAATAATAGGTTTTTTTCTAGCCCAGGAGACGAGAATTTATAACGCATTGGTTGTAAGTAATAGATTCAAAATTTCATATAGAAAAATATGGCTTTTATATTTTTTGTTGCTATAATGGAAAATAAAGTATGCATTTTCACTTGATGATATAACTCCTCTACTAAAAAACACTTAGCTTCCATCTCCTAAAACACACACATCCCATTACATAATATGTATCCAAGATTTTCACACTTTCTATTAAAGGAGGTGACCGTTGGGAGCATTTTAGATCTTAGTTCTCGTTTTACACCAGATGGGGACGTGTTACCTCACCGCTCCTGACTGAATACAACGCAGAAACAGGCAATAGCTGTAAGGATTTGTTGTTCTATGCATTTAACTTTAACCATTATAAGAAAAATAGGAGCGTGTCCAATGAACAAACGACTTTTTCCCAGATCTTTTCGCATTCTTATGGCTTGCTTGTTAATTCTTGCATTTGCCGTACCAGCAACGGCTTCTGCTGGCTATCTTGGAGATAAGCTCACGATCGGCCAAAGCATGGCAAAGGGTGACTATCTCACCTCCCAAGATGGCAGGTTCTCAGCCATCTGGCAAAATGACGGGAATTTTGTTATCTATCAAAATGGTTCTTCTCTCTGGAGTAGCGGAACTAGTAATAGTGGGGCTCTTTCATTCAATTTTGAATCACAGTACGGGAAACCTGTCATGTATAAATATGGCATGAAATATCAAGACGTTTACCAATATGGTTATCGTTATGGTTTCAACCCGGCTACAGGTAAATTCGAATATTACACCGGTTGGGGATGGGATAAAGTTTTGATGATCGATACTTCTGTACAGGTAGCTGCTTGGTCACCCAATACCACCTCATGGATTCCAGGTCATCACGGGAGCAGCTTACCGGCTAACACAACAGGTGATACACTGGTCATGCAAAGTGATGGGAATTTAGTTCTTTATAACACAACCCTGACCAATAGCAATTATCCGAACAGTTGGATTCCTGTCTGGGCTTCCAATACGGGCGGGCGTTAAAAAAATGAAGAGCCGCATGCTTTGCGGCTCTTTTTTGTTTATCAGGAGGATATCATTGATATTGTTCATATTGCTGTTGAATAGACAGCGAAGGCTGTAATCCAAGTTCATGAAGCAGTAATTGTGTATATTGCTCATAGTGGTTATGTAGTGATTTTCGATCTCCCATGGCTCCCAATATACTTAACAACAGCAATGTTGCCTCTTCCTCAAACTCATTGCGGGATACAATTCTTCTGGCAATGCGTGCTGCTTCATTATATTGATTCCGTTCCAGCAACCAGCTTGCAAGACGCTTGGCATAGGAAACGTACACAATTAACAATCTCTCACGTTCCCCTGTCGCCCAATCAAAAGATTTACCCTCAAACAACTCGCCTACGAACTGTTTCTCTAACGCTATGGCCGCTTTTTCATTAGCTATATTGAATTCAAATAACTCCAACATGGTCTGTTCGAATCGAATAAAATCAACATCGGCTTGATCTAAATCTACCCGATATTGCTCTTGCGCTGATAGGATCATCTCCTTGAACCCATGCTCGGATAACACCTTTCTAAGCTGATAGACAATCGTATTCAAGTACACTTCCGCCTGCTTGAGAGGCCTCCCTGGGAAGAGATCCTCCAGGATTCGGGATTTGGCTACACTTCGACCCTGATGAACAAGCAGATAGGCAAATAGCTCCATGCTTTTTTTGGATTTCCATTTTACTGCACCCGCTTGTTTGCTGCTAGCCTCGAAGCAACTCAGTCCATAAACCGTCAGCCGATTAGGCGCAATGTCGTCAGCAAGATTAGAAGAAGATCTGCGTCTGCTGGCCGCCCTAGTGAGCGTCTGAGCCAGTCGCATTCTGGAAATCGGCTTAACCATGTAGTCCAACGGATAAACATCGTAAGCGTGAATCGCATATTCTGCATGCGAAGTGGTAAACACAATGTCAAGATCATTACAAACTGAGATCAAGCTGCGTGCAAGCTCTAATCCATTGTCCGTAGCGATCTGGATGTCCAGGAATGCGAGATCCACTTCCCTGTTCTTAACGAAATCGAGTGCCTCTGCCGCATTCTGAAAGCTTCCGACAATCTCCACATCTTGCATACTCGACAACATCCGCTTCATTGCCAACAGCATGGCAGGCTCATCATCAACGATGAGTACTTTCATCTCTCTGTTCCGCCTCTCAAAGTGAAGTGAAATACGCTTCCTTGTTGCACCGTGCTTTCTGCCCACATATCTCCACCACTTAGTTGTACGAACTGCCGACTTACGAGCAGTCCAAGCCCTGCCCCTTTTTCACCTAATGTACCCGCCATGGAGTTGAGTTGCTTCTCGTTAAATAGCTGACGAACTCGCTCCTCTTCCATACCTACTCCGTTATCACGAACGGACACGATCACCATGTCTCCTGACAACTGAGCGTACACTTCGATTAAACCACCCAATTCGGAAAATTTGATGGCGTTGGTTAATAAGTTACGAATAATTAAACCAACTGTTTCCCGGTCTGCATATACATGGGTGCCTATAGCAATCTTATTCATCACGCTGATATGTTTACTCTCACTTTTAATGTGTAACATATGACAACAGTCCTCAACAACCTCCGAAAGCTCCAGTAACTCTGGACGAAGTGTCATGTCTTCAACCTGACTGCGAAACCACTCCAACAAGTTATTAGCCATTCCAAGTGTATTACGAATCTGGTCACCCAGCTGCTCAATGATCTCCTGATGATCCGCAGCGAAGGATTGCCTGTCCGCCTCCAGTAACTCCACGAGTTGAAACTGCAGCGCTAGCGGACTGCGAATATCATGCGATATAATTGTAAACAGTTGATCCTTCAACTGGTTCAACTGTGCCATCTGCTCCAGATGCCGTTGTTTCTCTGTAATATCAAAAATAAGAGAAATATTACCCTGTGCCTTACCCAGTGTATATAATGGATATACGTTTACACTATATATTTTTCTTTCTCCATCCAGCCACTTATCAATCTCTACACTGCCCGGTTGCATAGACTTGCTCAGCTTATACCATTCTGGCCAGGACGCTAGGATTTCCGATATATTCCGACCCGAAATATTGGTATAGCCCAACTCTGAGAACCATTGTGAAGCTCGATTATTGTTATCGATGACCTTTCCCGAACCATTCACAATCACAATACTCTCCTGCAACGTATCAAGCACAATATTCCTGGCAATCGGAACGGTAGAGAAGAACTTAATCCTCAGAATAATCACCAACATAATTGTCCCTGTAGATCCGCAGTAAACTGTTAATGGAAGTAACCATGATGACCACTCAGGCTTCACAAATTTGATAATCTCCAGGACAAACGGTAATGTAGCCAGAAGGAGAACCCACATTCCCGGCTTACGATAATCACTCCTAATATTCCTTACATACTGAAATAAATAGTAGAGGCATATAACCACTGCACTATAGCAAATGAGGCTGAATGCTCTAGAATAGAGGGTTTTTGTTGTGACTAGGTGGCCATTATAAAGCTCAATCGTCAGATATATAATATGAAAGTTTGGGTCAAGCCACATAAGCAACGACCACGATACAAATACGGCAAACAATAGGATCTTCCATTGGGTCTTCAGCAGCTTGTCTCGACCGACTAAGTGATAAACGAATAAGATCAAGAAAGGGACCATTACATTTTGGGTCGTATTCTGAATATTGCGAAAAATTAATTTAGTCATAAATACATCGCTATGTCTCTCCAGAATGATACTGCTTGAGTACATCATTCGGCATACGATCAAACCTACGAGGTAGATTACTCCGCGCTCTCGTCTAAACCCGTACACAGTGAGTAAGATGATACCCGTCATGATCAATGAAACAATCATCAGGATAAGTTCTACAGTGGAATTCATACATCAGGTCCCTTTATATTTAAATTAAGAAAATAGACACCTTATGCCTTTTCTATCCATAATAGTAGAGGGAATTATGGATTACAAGCATATCTCCTATCAGGCTTCAACAAAAACTGACCCCTGTTGTCATCTAATGACATCAGGGGTCAGTCCTTTATTGCTTAATGTATAGATTTCCAAAGTCGCAAGAGTACAACCGCTGCTTCGGCTCTTGTTGTTCGTCCCTCCGGAACAAATCGATTACCCGCTTGCCCTTTCAGAAGTCCGTGCTCCTGAGCAGCTTCGACATATGCCTTGGCCCATGTTGGAATGCTTGTATTATCAGAGAAATAAGAGTTAGCCGTACGATCAGCATTCCACTTCATGGCCTTGGAGACCATCGCAGCCATCTCTGCACGGCTTACCGTTTGCTTCGGCCGTAATGTTCCATCGGGATATCCTTGCAGAATTCCCTCGGCTACAGCTGTCTGGATCGTCAGGTGTGCCCATGCCGGGATGCTTTCTGCATCGCGGAAAGACACCTCACTTGATTCGTTATGTATCGGGATCTGAATTGTCCGCATCAGCATAACGGCGAACTCCGTTCTTGTTACGTTGCCTCTTGGTACAAAGGTGTAGGCATCTATCCCCTCCACAATACCCAATTCTGCTGCCTCGCATATATCTGATGTTGCCCAGTGATTCTCGATATCCGTGAACCGACATACCGGAGCTGAAGGAACATGATGTTCATCATGGGTCATACGGTTAATGGTGACGGTATACGTCTTGATCGTTCCATCCTCAGCTTGAACCGTAAGGGTTAATACATTAGCACCCATCACCAAAGGAACAGTCGTCATCTCACTTATCCGTTCTCCCAACAGCTTCACAACCGCCTTGGGATGGGCTGAAGCTACTTCCAGTTCAACCTGCGCAGCGTCTGTTTCTACTGTATACGTCGTAGTCCCCGACGTGAACTTAGGAGATAATTCCAATGTCTTTCCGGAATTATAAACATTTATTTTAGCTAAAGCTGCCTGGTTAGATCGGGATGGGGTTACCGAAGGCCCAACAGGTGAACTACCGCCTTGATCTATTGGGCTCGGTGCTGGTGCCGGCGTTGTGTTATCCTGTAGAAATGGATTCGAAACAGCAGCCTTAACATTCCCTACTTTGTCTACTGCGCGAATGTGTAAGTACCAACTTCCATTCCCGCTAGTCTGACTCAACGTATCGCCGTCACTAAATGGCAACCAGCCCATTGCCGGAACGGCGGTACTTTGCGTCCACACATATTGCAGTGAATGATCATCTATTCCGCTTTGTAGGTCGCTGACCGTTACGATACTCGCTGCAGTTTTCGCTGCCACTACACCACCATTCGTACCAAACTGCACTTCCGGAGGCGTTGAATCGATCGCCAGCGTAATGGTATACGTTTTACCGGGTAACAAGTAGGGCTCCACGCGAACAGGAATAACCGTATCCGTGGTTGCTCCCGCAAAGTTTATCGTCTTCGTGCTACCTGACGGCAGCAGCTCACCGTTCACATACATAACTGTCTGGTCAGTGCTCTCGAGTGTCGGCGTTACATCTACACTGGACAGCGATTGACCGTCGTAATAATACGTGTAGTCCATGACTGAAGGATCAAAGGATTCTGTGAAATCCCCTTCCTGTAGCTTAAGCCCGCTCAGATTGGCATTCCCAGGTACATTCATTTGTCCATCCTGATTAGATCCCCAGGTAATTACGGTACCATCTGACTTTAAGGCAAGCGAATGAAAATGACCTGCAGCGACCGCCACTACTCTTTCTAAGTCGGCTGGTATATTGGTTTGACCACTATTATTGTATCCCCAGGCAACCACTGTGCCATCTAACTTTAGCGCTAATGAATGATATTCTCCTGCAACAATCGCCACTACTCCGTCTAAGCCCGCTGGCACATTGGTTTGACCGTCCTGATTAGATCCCCAGGCAACCACTGTGCCATTTGACTTTAGCGCTAGTGAATGAGTTTCTCCTGCAGCAATCGCCACTACTCCGTTTAAGCCTACGGGCACATTGGTTTGACCCCTATTGTTGCCTCCCCAAGCGACCACTGTGCCATCTGACTTCAGTGCAAGCGAATGGATGTTTCCTGCAGCAATCCCCACTACCCCTTCTACAACCACTGGTACATTGGTTTGACCGTTGGTATTGTCACCCCAGCCGACCACCGTGTTGTCTGACTTCAATGCAAGCGAATGGCTGCTTCCTGTGGCGATTGCCACCACATCATTCAAGCCCGCTGGCATGTTTAGTTGACCAAAGCTGTTGTTCCCCCAGCCGACCACCGTGCCATCTGACTTCAATGCAAGTATATGAAAATACCCAACATCAATTGCCATAATATCGCTTAAGCCTACGGGGACGTTTAGTTGACCAGGCCCCCAGCTAACCAAGGTACCATCTGACTTTAACGCCATTGAAGCATTCCCTCCTGCGTCTATTTTCTCCGCTTTAACAGGTGAAGAAGGATCTGCAGCATAAACTGATCGCACCTCGAATGGAACGATTATGCTGAACAACAATACGAAGCTTATAACAAGATAAACCGTCTTTCTCCAATTAAACGATAACAATATGTATCCTCTCCTTCATCCCTTTGATTAGGTAACTAATCCTTGATTATTTTCTATCGGCATACGTCAGAATGATAGCCTTGCTAGAGCAAGCTTTAACCCAGATCCGAGATCCATCATCCTCTATGGATATTAACAGAGGGCTATGAAAGAATAATGAAAGAACATAGCGATGATGGAACCACGATCCATCCCGACTTCTAACTTATACACTTGGCTCGAACCAAACTGATCCCCCAGGAAGCAGAAAAAACCGATTAGAGACAACTTTACTTGCAGCTGTCTCTAATCGGCTTCAACATTTCACTCTATCAAATCACTTCAATTCATAAACGAAATCACAATACTTTAGAGTTGATTCTCGATGAGATGCAATGATAACAGTCTGATTATCTAATCTAGACACTGCTCTCATCACTTCCTCTTCAAGGCATTCGTCTAATGCGGATGTTCCCTCGTCCAACACCAAGATATCCGGAGAATCGTACACCGCCCTCGCTAGGCCTACGCGTTGGCACTGTCCCCCGGAAAGAAAGATTCCGTTCTCACCAAGATTGGTATTTTCACCTTGACCTAACCCTGCAATCATATCTGCTATTTGAGCCACCGATATAGCATGCGTCATTTTTTCTTTATCATAGTCCCGATAGAAAACAATATTTTCCTTCAGGTTTGCATTCAACAAAAATACTTTTTGGGGAAGATATCCGAAACGAAGCTTTGCCTCGCTAAGTTGCTCCGTCGTTCCATCTCCATGCTCGATATCGAGTCTTCCGTCATTTGGCACAAGAAGACCCGTCAACAGATTTAACAGTGTACTTTTGCCTATTCCGGAGGGGCCCCTTAAACCGACAATAGCACCACAAGGAATCTCAACGTTTATTTTCTTCAAAACTTCTTTTCCATTCTCATAGGAAAAAGATAGATTACTACATACAATTTTACTGCCCTGATTAAACCTGCCTGTAGCATGTGTATCTTTGTCTTGATCATTTACAGCATACGACTTTCTTGGTTTGTCTTCCTTTAGTATCCCTTGAATCTTCTCGTAGAAACCCCCGTCCATTCGATCCAAAACCGAGGAGTTCGCATACAAAGAAGATAAATAACCATTTATTCTGGTCACTCCTGGCATAACTCTAATTAAAATCAAGGCTAGAATGGCCATTTTCGACATGACGTCCTCGGATGAGCCATTCGTTACATAAACAGCAAGAAACGCCATCAACATACAAGCCACCGTAATCAATTCAATCAGATGTCTAGGCAATGTGGAATAGACAGTTTGCTTTACTTCTAAGGTTACATTTTCCTCGATGTACCCTTCATAGAGATGCTCCACTGCGTCTTTTGCGTGATACAATTTCACTTCCTTGATACCATTTATGGCCTCTCTTGTGACGGCACTCATTCGGTCGAAGCTGTGATTGGAACGTTTTCCGGTCTCTCGCACTTTAGTATAAATAAACCGATGGAACAAGATCATGATAAGAACATACACCAGAATCAAAGCCGCTGAAATATTGACATTTAGGACGCACATGTAAGCCAAAAGCATGAGAATGACGACAGCTTCTGCAATAAACTCCAGCATGCTCTGTATACTCAGGAAGATGGAACCCGTGTATTTGTTAATATTATTAATAAGAGCCGACGAATCTTCATCAGTGAAAGATTGATAATCTTGATCCAGGTGCATGCGCAACAATGACTTGCTTGTATCCTTATATTGGTTAACGATATATTTGCGCTTTATAATTCCTAACCCATATACAAACACGTTTTTTACTAGAAAACATATAAAAACAATTCCCGCAAAAAAAGCAACTTTGCTAATACTCTCATGATCCCCTTCTAGAATAGTAGAAACAAAAGGAACAATAAGTGAAATGCTTGCGGTCTCTAACACTGCACCGATCACATAGAAAAAGACAAGCACGCCAAATTGAATCTGTCGCTTTCGACCAAACAGATTCCATAATGTAAGTAAATTTACTCCGAGTGATTTATTCAAGGCAAGTCGCCGCTTTCTTCGTATAGTCCATCAAAACTACTGCACACTAATTTCAGTCTTCACTCGTTGCTCGTTCTATTTCTTGCTATCATGGCCGTAGTTTGCATTAAGGTCTTCTTAAATGCAGCAATCATATGTTCCACTTCTTTGTGATAATACTCTTGATCACATTCACAATAAGGCAAAATACTTAAATAAAGATGCTTGATATCTTCTATCCGTTTCATAGTCTCCGTGAAACTACGCTTCGTACTAGAATGACCGCTACTTCTCCTGCAATATACATGCAGCTCCTCGTTTAGATAAGCACACTTGCTTCTGCTCGCGATTGGAAGTAGCAGCTGCGGATTCTGATCCACAGTGGATGCCGGAATCTGACGATTCGGATAACAGGAAAACAAGGCTTCTGTTCGCACCATAAATCGGCCCGCAAGTTCCAAGATACGTTCATGGAACAAATCATCAAATATATCGGACAAAAACGGCTGATTATTTTTTTCTCTATACATAATCGGATTCTCTGTCTCATCTTTGATTAATCCGTTGCTTCGCACCATATTAATATCAGGATGAGTTAGAAGACACTCTACCTTCTTTTCAATACTGTCATCCGTCCAGTAGTCATCCGCATCGCACCAGGTTAATAGTTCGCCGTGGACACTCGGAAGTGCTAGATTTACAGCAGCCACCTGTCCTGCATGGTTTTGGGATAGAACTTTCACCGATATACCTTTTTCTTCCATTATAACTGCCCGCTCTGTAAGGACCGAGAGTGAATCATCGGTAGACCCGTCATCTACCAAAATAAGTTCTAACGGCGCATAGGTCTGGTTTTCTACAGAATCTAAGAAAGTGTTTAAATATGGCATGGCATTGTAGATTGGCGTTATGATGGATACTAACGGTTTCATTCTTTTGACATCCTTTTCCTTAAAATAGCTGCATAATTTTTCATTTCTTCTTCACGTTTTAAACGTCCTGTATTGGTCATATGAAGGCGTCGCCTTAACGTTACTTGATTGATTTCACGAACCACGGCTCCTGTTTCCTTCAAACTCATCATCCAATCTACCGTTTCTCCACTTGAAAGATTTTCATCGAAGTATCCGTTCCGATCAAAGACTGATTTTTTGATAAGCGCGCAGCCCGGCAATACACCGCCATAACCGTTTTCTCTTGCCTTCAGTTTCATACTTTGTTCACTCGATAACTCCGGCGAAATAAAATCTTTTGCCTTTCCATATACAACAACACAGTTCGATTCATCTTCCATGGCAGTAAAAAGATTATCCAATGCATCCTGAGACAAAACATCATCTGCATCCAGAAATAATACATAATCCCCACAAGCCATCTTGAGTCCGACATTCCTTGCTTTTGCTGCACCACCATGTTCCACCGAGATCACACGATCACCTAATCTTTGGGCAGTCGCAAAGGAATGATCTTCTGATTGATCATCTACAATAATAATCTCCTTCTCGCCATTCCAGGTCTGGTTCGATATCGATTCCACTGCTTCTTCTAAATAATATCCCACATTATATACAGGCATAATAATGGATAGCCTCATTGTATTAATCCTCTTCTTTTAGCTTAGGCCATCCCATATCTGCTTCCACATCATGTACAGGGTCTGCCAACAGAAGATCTTGAACCTCCGCGAATTCATTCAACTCAAGGCTGTAATCTCCATGAACCACGACAAAATCGCCCAATGATTCTTGGCTGTAAGGTTGATCATCTAAAATAAATATTTCCTTTTCCGTAAGCGCAGCAATAAACCGCTCTACACGCTGATCAATATCCACTACACAGTCCTCATTATTTTTAATTGTATCGACAATCTGCTTCGGGTCCTTGCCTTGCATCAACGCATCTAAAACCATCGATCCAAGAGCACTTGCTCCATAATACATTCCAGTAACAAAATTGATTATAATGGCTTGTCCGTCAGCAATATCATAAAACATCTTCTCATCATTTAATTTATACATGTTAAAGTCCCTCCATAAAGTTTTGCAATACGATTACATTCTTCTTAAGGTCTTTACTTAAACGAAACTCATAAACGGGTAAATCCTTCAGTCTGTCCATCATTCTCTTAACCATTTCTGTATCTCTTCGTCCGCCAATCTGACTTACACTGGAATGAACCAATTTTACCAATACTGAACCTCGGTCCGTCGGCACAATCATTGGATCGCTTCCCTCTGTAACAGTTGGACACAAAATAGCTTTAATCGGTAATTCTTCCTGAAAAGGATAGGCGGATGCATCAAAGAACTTCTTCCCGTTTCGCTTTTCCTCCGTCTTGATAACAGGCATGTTCGGTTTCAAAATCTGATACATATCCGAATTCAATCCAACCATTGTATATAGTGGCAGTGCATTTCGTTCTCCCACTTCACGCATCATAACATAATCATCTGCCACAAAATCTAACCCCTCAAGCAAACAACTTACCGATAAAGTTGACTTCCCAGCACCACCCCGCGCACTTATCAATACACCCTTATGATTAAATCCGACTGCAGCGGAATGCAGAATCAATATGTTCTCCTGCTCTGCCCAAAAATAAAAACATCTTATAAGTGGATGTCCCAACATGCAATCATCATAATCAGTGCCTGCTTGTCTGCAGAAATAATAGGTCTTCCTGATGTAGTCGGCACCCTCCATCTCCGTACTTCTAGTAACCTTGATGCTTCCCGTTGCATCCTTTCCCTGATATACATCGGTTATTGCTCCTTCTTGCAGCGGCTTATCGCGAAACGAATCGGGAATATAGACATTAACATCATCCGTATAGCACCAGATTACTGCATCCGGCACTACGTACTGCTCATTTGAAAGGACTCTTCCCAAAAGAGATGATCGTATTAATGAAACCTCTATGTCATCCCAATATCGAATTTCGAGAACCTTATCTGCTAATCTGATTTGCATATTCTTATAATGCATCCCGTTTTTCTTCAAAATTCGCTTATTAACATCTTCGAAGAAAGTGGAAATTGTAGCTTTTTTATTATCCATCCATTATTCTCTCTTTTCTCGCATAGTATTTGTTCTAATCAACGAAGTCTTAACCGTGAGAGAAATTTCTGATACAATTTCACGGGTCTATTTAAGTGGTAAAGTTCGGCAACATATTTTGCAAAACACATACCAGATTCTACTTCCTTTAATTCATGAGAATAATATCTATACTCCTTTCTGATAGGTTTATATTTTATTCTTAAATGTATTACCCGCAGCGTGATTGAACTATTTTCGTCCGCACGGCGTTCTTTCATATAAGGCACAATCGTCTCATAAAAATCCATTGCGTCTTTTAGCCATTTGCCATATCCACTATCCACTGCAAATAAATTTTCTGCATCCTCTAACGAAATGTCCTCTGGAAAACAGGTTGCAAATAATTTCATCATCAAGTGAACCCGATAACTACAATGCAGTTCACTCGCGCGCTTTGCTATTGCTGTCCAATCCGTGTCAGGCATCATTTTCAAGACCATTTTTGCATCAAATAACCACTTCATCCGTCGTTCCGGCATCTCATCAACAAATATGCATCTGGATTGCGAATCTAATATATGGACAAACATGTCTAGCGGTGATAATACTCTGAATTTACAGCTATTCACCTCAACCTGTTCAACTCTCTCCCAAATATCACTGCCCTTTTCAAGATTGTTCTTAAATATGACATGATGAATATCAAACTCCGTCTTTCCCAACTTATATGTAATGGAATGCTTAGCTTCTACTATATACTCCGCACCCATATCTTGAAAAATTGAAACCGCTTCTTCATATTGTTCACCCTCGAGCGCAAAGTCTAAATCAGCCATCATTCTAGATACTCCTGAGGCAAAATGTAAACGCATCGCGGCTCCCTTTAAAAGCAAAGGGTATATATTCTTTTCATTCAACTTCTGTGTACTCATAAAAAGTTTCTGTAGCATCAGGGCATTCTCCACCTGATAATAACGATAGATGCCTTTTAATTGTGGGATGACATGCTTCGGAAATCCCATCCAATCGACGTTATACCCAAAATGAGCTAACATCAGCAGATAATTATGATTACCCGTATCCATATTCAGACCCTGAAGCTGATCCTCTATTTCTTCTATATTCACGTGTTCCTTAAATAGGAGTAACAGTAATCTTTGCTCGCACGGAACAAGTAGCCGTTTTTGCAACTCTTTCTCTATCGCTATATTCATATCTATTCTTTTATCCTTTCATCTTTATTGGCTTTAATGTACAGTCAAAAACTTATTGAATTTCGTTTCATTTTTCCCAGCCGGTTTGTTCCATTTTGATTACTTATTTTTGAAATTATAACAGAGTGCTATGAAAGAATAATGAAAGAAATAAACCTGTGGTTTGGTTCCTACTCATTGGGCAAGGCATCATTATTATTAATGGATGCAGTCAGGGAGGTCCATTAGTTCGAACCACATAGGGATTCGCAGAGGCAACTAATTCTTATTTCGTTTGTTAACTTCAATTGCAATGAACTCTGGCAAATAATTAGGAGTACAACCCTTTGATACCATTTCATCTTTATAAAGACCTGTATTCTCACCAAGTTTAATACAACGTGCACGGTACTTTTGATCATAAATGCCTATCCAACCTGCAATGAAATTCATAGCCCACTGGACTGTCGGCTCTTCCTGCGTAATATTAGCTTCAATTGCAGATAGTAAGTCCTCGGTGTTATCAGGAGGCGTTTGTCCAGTCCACCTCAATCGCGCTTGATAATACCAAAAAGCTCGCCTTTGAAGAGCAGAAGGGCTATTTTCCCATGACTCCATCAATGCAATGGTCTTCTTGTCTTTAGTGAGCTGATTAGCCATTAACCAATCCATTAAGTTATTTCGCTCATCAAAAGTGTGAGTCTGCATATCCTTATCAAACTTATTAAGCACTTCTTGTGAAAGAAGTTTTTTGTCCATAATTAAAATAGCTAATAGTCTGGGCAAAAACGCTTCGGTCGACCAAAGTTCCATAGCTAGTTCGTGATCTTTTTTAATATCCTTTGCGATTTTTCGTAATTCGCCTAGCTTAGTTTTACTATTGATCTGCTGTAGAATGTCCCCTGCTTTTGAAGAGTAGTTCATTTCTATACTTTTATCATTATTCATTTGATACCACAGCTCCTTTATGGTGAAAATCTTTGAAAAGCGGAAGGGCTATTTCCCATGACTCCATCAACCGCAGTAAGATAAGCTTATTTTCATATATTGACAAATAAATGTGTTAGACTACTGAAAGAAGAATTGCCGAATCTATACTAAAGAATGCTACACAACTGGATGCAGGCAGTTCTTACGATAAACGTAGTTAGAAAGGAAACCCCATGAATAGTTCCTTGAAGCAACGAATGAAATCATTATTAGCACCCGTGTTTCCCGGTGGAATCATAACCATTCTGATATTTTCCCTTGATTACTTCCAATTCGAACTTGTTGAAAAATTTATACTTTTTGCGGCTTTTGTCATTGTACCTCTTGTGATTTTACTTTTGAATCATGACGAAAAGAATAAACATCAACGAATGATTTATGCTGCTATGAAATGGCTTCAATTTCCCGCTGCGCTTCTTACCCTGGCCTCGGTAATGAGTAATAAGATGTGGGGGTTAGAAAGTACGGAAATCCCAGGGATTCTGTCTCTTGGATGGCTACTGTTCACACTGCTGCTTGGCATCTATGGCTTGACCACGATTGTAATCTCTAAAGGAAAAGCAGCTGAAATAGCGATTGGTGCGGGGCTCGTTTATTTTTTTATCGGGGGCATTTGGTTTACCTTATATCAATATCAATTGACCCTCTTTCAAGCTAATCCTGCAACGCACGCGTTAAGCTCGCTCCACTTTCATTTCTCATCTGCGATCGTTCCGATTTTTATTGGTGCACTGGGACGCATCATGACGAAGAAAAGTTGGTATCCCTGGGTTGTTGCCATCGATATCATCGGACCCATATTGATTGCTATTGGTATGATTTTCTCCAAGCCAATTGAATACGTCGGTGTCACTTTGTTCGCCTGTAATATTGTGGTTTACACCGCTTATCTCCTTACTTACTTGAGGAAAAATGCTTTGGATAATAAGGCAGCCTTCTTCTTAGGCCTTTCTTGTCTAGCCTTTTACACGGTTGTTGTCATTTCCATCTTCTATCCGTTACTGAAAAATATGTACTCCTTAACCATACTCGATTTCATTCCCATTTATGGATCTTTGCATGCATTAGGTTTTGTTTTATGCGGACTGATTGGTTGGGTGTATATGGTGGACTTCATTAAGGAAAAGGCTAACCAATCGGCTTCATAGGAGTAGTTTAGTCAGGTTCGTGCTATAATAGTGATCACATAAATAACATTCATCATTCTGCCGAGATGGCGATGATTAAGGAGATTGAATTTTGACGAACAACCATGATATTGGAGCAGTTAACGAACTACCGGAGAACTTTGAAGAGCTCAAACGAGCGGCTAACCGGACGTCAAGCTGGAGAGAAAGACTAAATGCGGTGAACGAATTGGGGAACTGGAATACAGCCCCTACCATTAAGTTGCTGCAGCATGTTTTGAAAAATGATCAAGTGTTTCAAGTGCGCGAAGCCGCATATCAAAAGCTCAAGCAGTTGGATGAAGATGTACAAATGCCTGCCAAAAATAAAGGTGAGCTGTTTAAAGGTACTAACAAAATTTTGCTGCGGATTAAAAAAAGCCTTCCTGAAGGTCACACATTTGAGCAATTTAAGGAAAAATTGCAAAAGACACGTCTGGATATCTATGATACTTACGAGGGCGACAAAGATGCTGATTTCGATTCCTGGCTCCATGGAATTTGGGAGACACTAGGTAGAAAATAGCCGCCGTTCACCGTATAATAGCTGAGTATTAAGCCACTCCATCAATGGAGTGGCTTCTTTATTTTTTCAGCGTCACCTCCATCAGATGTGGGGGTATTTTCTCTCTAAAAAAGTCACCACTGTCAAACTGATCTGACAAAAAAACGCCCTGTCTACTGATTCTTAAAGATCAGTAAACAAAGCGCAAAGTTAGAGCCTACATTCAATTTCACATGTACATTCCCCTGTACGATGCGAAGTGGTGTGCTATAAGATTTATTCTGGTATATAAGGAAGATCCAGTGTCTTCGGAACGTTGATGACATGCTTTTCTGTATAAGTGCGGATGCCTTCGGCGCCGTATTCACGGCCAATACCAGATTGCTTAACCCCACCGAAAGGGAAGCGAACATCCAGACCTTGAACAGCAGCAGTATTGATCATTGTCGTTCCAGCTTCGAGTTGACGTGCAACGGAGATGGCATCCTCTTCTTTCCCCCAGACAGAACTCGTCAATCCATATATGCTTTCATTGTGTAGATGAATAACCTGCTCTTCATCGTCAAATTGAAGAATCGGAACCGTAGGGCCAAACTGTTCCTCAACTACAATCGGATCATGAACATCGCAACCTAAGACAAGCGTAGGTTGTAGGTAGTAACCTTGGTCAAACAGCTTCTGATCAAGAATTTGACCGAGAGGAATAACCTTAGCTCCACGCTTTTTCGCATCTTCAACCAAACCAAGCACGACATTTTTCTGCTTCAGGTTATTAACCGGACCTATTGTCGTATTTGAATCAAATGGATCGCCAATTCGAATCCAGCGATTAGCCGCCTCTATATATTTTTCCACAAACTCATCATAAATAGAACGGTGTACATACACACGTTTGGCGATCATACAGATCTGGCCTGCTGTCAAGAAATTAGAAATGACAATCCGGCGCATTGCTCGCTCATCATGAACATCAAAGCTTTCCAAGAAGATAGCCGCATCATTACCACCAAGCTCAAGCGTCATATCCTTAATCGTTTCCGACGCAGCTTTAATGATATGCTTAGCTGTTGCGGTTCCACCTGTAAAGGCGATTTTAGTAACAAGAGGATTACTAGTCAGTTCAACGCCCACATCCGCATCACCATGAACTACATTGATTACACCAGCCGGGAACTCACTCGCAATAATCTCTGCCACTTTCGCTGCCGCCAGTGGCGCATATGGACTTGGTTTAAGCACAATGGTGTTGCCCGCAAGTAAGGCAGGAGCGATCTTAATCGTAGATAAAGCAATGGGATAGTTCCATGGACTAATTGCTGCCACCACACCAATTGGATCATAGGAAAGAATCGTTTTACCATTCTCATGCTCTTTGATCTCTTCCTGTAGAGCCGATTTGGCTTCATTACAAGCAAACTCCATCCACATTAAGGAAACATAAATTTCACCGTGTGCATCATACAGGGGCTTGCCATGCTCTCTAGACAGCAAATGTACAATTTCATTCTCAGCTGCTCTAATCTTCTCGATCGCCTTGCGCATCATCGTAATGCGTTCATCAATGGAGGTCTGCTTCCATGTTTTAAAAGCCCCTGCCGCAGCTTCAATCGCTTCAACGGCTTGTTCTTTCGTAGTGACAGGGAAATAACCTACGATCTCAGTTGGGTTTGTCGGATTCTCTTTTGCTACCTGCGAAAGGGATTTTACATTTTGACCATTAATGAACGCTTCAACTATAATTGTCTCTTGGTCTGCTTGGATCGTCATTTTGAATCCCCTCCGTTATTTAGATGGATTAATTCCAAACTTCTTCTGCAATTTCCTTCACATAACGAAGTTTACGCCATTGTTGTTCTTCCGTTAAAATATTGCCTTCTTCTGTAGACGAAAAACCACATTGTGGACTCAAACATAGTTGCTCAAGTGGAACATAGGTTGCCGCCTCTGCAATCCGAGCTTTAATGTGTTCTTTATCCTCTAACTCGCCTGTTTTTGATGTGAGTAAACCAAGCACGATTTTCAAATCTTTTCGATTCACATATTTTAATGGCTCGAAACCACCTGAGCGCTCATCATCAAACTCTAAAAATAATCCATCTACGTTTAAGCCTCCAAAGATAACTTCAGAAGCGTAATCATAACCACCCGTTGAGAAATAGTTCGATTTATAGTTACCACGACAAATATGCATCGTCACCACTAAATCTGCCGGTTTATGAGACAAGGATTCATTAATCATGCGCTGCATCGTTTTCAACTCTTCCGCCGGTTCCAGACCTTTAGCACGTAGCTTATCGTGACCAGCTTCTGAGAACAGGTCTGCCCAAGCTGTATCATCTAATTGCAGGTATCGACATCCTGCATCATAGAAGGCTTGAATGGCTTTTTGATACGCCGCAATCGTATCCTGAAGGAATTGCTCTCGGTCCGTATAGATATTGGCGTCATTCTCCAATCGATATAGAAGCATGTTCGGACTTGGAATAGTCTGTTTCGCTACTGCGTCACCTGCATGCTTTGTCAAAAACTCAAAATCCTGAACAAAGGGATGACTCGAGAAATCAACTTTACCAACAACACGAATCCCACCCTTGCGCGTTTGCATATTATGGAATTTCGGTCCGTCTAATTGCTCATACAACTCTACGCCATCCAAGCCACCCAGAAAATCAAAATGCCACCAGCTTCTACGGAATTCACCATCCGTAACTGCCAATACGCCATTTTCCTTTTGCTTTTCAATAATTCGAATAATCTCTTTATCTTCCACAGCTCTTAATTCCTCATATGTGATGTTGCCTGATTTATATTGTTCACGTGCCTGACTTAAATCTGCAGGACGTAGAAAGCTACCTACATGATCATTACGAAATGGTATCATAACTATTTCTCCTTCTAACTTTTTAGTCTAATGAGTATAGCATGATGAAAAGGATTGCTTGTTATATGAAAAAAGCATGGCTAGTCATAGCTTTTAACAATAGCTAGAAGACTTTAATACGCAAAAACCCACAACTTCATAGGGTAGTGGATGTGGTTTTAACTTTATCAATATCAATTCAGGCTAACATACACCTTCCTATCTCTGCCATTATAATTATTTTCTAGTATAATAACGGGATACAACAATAATTTTAAAATAGAAGGAGAGTTGTTATGGAATATCATGTATCCATACATGGGAATGATCAAGGAAAAGGAACAGCGGATCAACCCCTTCGTACAATATCACGCGCTGCGGCTTATGCCATGGCTGGTGATACAGTTATTGTTCATGCGGGAGTATACAGGGAATGGGTTAACCCGGCTAATGGAGGAACAGCGGAGCATAGAATCGTATATCGATCCGCAGGAGACGGGGAAGTCGTGATTACAGGAGCTGAGCGGATTGCCAACTGGAAGTCCGAAGGAAACCATGTCTGGAGCACAGAAGTGCTCAATTCCCTCTTTTCCGTTCGCAATCCCTATGAGGTAGAGCTCAGTGGAGACTGGTTGTTTGACGGGCCCTTCCCAATTCATCTCGGCGATGTCTATTTGGATGGCAAATCATTGTATGAATGCGATAGTATTGAAAGCGTTCACAATCCTGAAGTTTGGTCCGAAGCCAAGTATCCCAAGGATTCATTGTTAAAATGGTATGCCGAGGTTGGTTCTACAACAACAAAAATCTGGACCAACTTTGGTGGAAAAGATCCTCGTACGGAAAATGTAGAAATTAATGTACGTCCTTATTGCTTCTGGCCTGAGAAACCGGGAATTAACTACATCACCGTAAGCGGTTTCACTCTGCGTCAAGCCTCCCCCCAATGGGCACCGCCTACAGACTACCAGGAAGGTTTGATTGGACCTCACTGGAGCAAGGGCTGGATTATTGAGAACAATATAATCAGTGAGTCCAAATGCGTTGGTATTAGCCTGGGTACCGAAATCGGCACAGGCCACACCAAGTCTTTGGAGAAGCATAGTAAAGGCGGTACTCAACGCGAGCAGGAGGTTATTTTACAAGCATTACGCTCCGGCTGGCATAAGCATAACATCGGAAGTCACATTGTTCGAGGTAATGTAATTCATGATTGTGAACAGGCAGGTATTGTGGGTCATATGGGAGCAGCCTTCAGCCACATATATCAGAACCGTATTTATAATATTCACCATAAACGACTCAGACACGGTGCCGAAGTTGCGGGAATTAAGCTTCATGCTTCCCTGGATACTCAAATTAGCGAAAATATAATGTATAGCTGTTACCGTGCGCTTTGGCTGGACTGGCAGGCACAGGGCACTCGCATCAGCCGTAATGTATTTTTTGACAATCTTTCGGAGGACCTCTTCGTTGAGGTTTGCCATGGTCCATATATGGTCGATCATAACCTATTTCTCTCTCCGATGAATTTCAGAAATATGGCTCAGGGCGGGGCATTTGCTCATAATTTGTTTGCAGGCCGATTTGTAGTTCGTTCCGAAATTACTCGTATTACGCCATATCACTTCCCTCACGAGACGGCCATGGCTGGATACTCCAATATCACTGGAGGCGATGACAGGTACTACAACAATATCTTTATAGGTGACAATGATCCTAATAATGAGCCTGTGCCCATCACCTTTTTTGAGCATCTTCCGCTTAAACCAAGAGATGAAGTTGGAGAGGACGGGAAGACGGTCATGGATGGTGTTCCGGACAATTCCATATGTTATCTGCATGCTGTGGGACTTGGCGGCTACGATCAACATCCGGATGTGAAAGATAAGAAATGGTGGGAATACACCAAAGAGGAGCTTATGGAGCTTGGCGATGCCGCAAAGGATTTCTTTATAGGCAATGCCGTTCTTCCGGTAGCTATGGGTGGCAATGTATTTCTTAACGATGCGGTTCCAAGTCGTCACGAATCGGATGCGAAGATAGTTGCACAGAAGGGCGTAAAAATTGAGATGGATCCTGCACTAGGCAAAGTGCACATTCAGATCCATGATCCCGAATTGCTTCGGGGAATCTCTGCAATGTTAGTTACCACGGATCTGCTTGGAAAGACTTATCACGCCAACATGAAGTTTGAGGAGCCGGACAGTAGTCCATATCATTTGGACTCCGATTTCTTCGGATCAAAGAGACCCGATGCAGATGTCACACCTGGTCCCTTTGAATTAACCAAAAAGGGTACGATTGATTTTGAAATTTAGTTTATGATTGAGGGTCCAGTCATTTCAGGTGATTGGATCAAAATATAAAGACAAAGCCACTCCGTACATGGAGTGGTTTCTTTGCATAGAACTTCTCTATTATAGAATATTAGTTCTTTGTATCCCAAGCAGTATGGTTTCCCCAATCAGACCATAATGACTTTAATCCTTTAACTAGCCACTCTCCACAAAAGCTATTGTTCCTTCGTGTGAAACATAAATAATCCAGTCCATTTTGTGTGAAGTCCAAAACCCCTCACCACCTGAAAGCTCGCCATTGCAGCCATAATAAGGATACAGATTGGAAACCTGTATATTTAAAGTCTCACCTGTTTCTAGAAATTCAATCACCTGCTCAACTTCATGGTGCGTAAGCAAAGTAATAATATCATTTAGCTTTTCTTCACTCTCTATATATTCGGAATCAAAAGATATCAGGTCTTCTCTACTGCAATCGAATAATGGATACCAGTAAGGTTGTCTTATATCCCACACTCGTTCCATATCTTTTCTCGAATTGCTAGAAACCTCTTCTGAAATGATTGCTTTTTTGCAAGAGCCCCCCTCCTTCCTGCTACTTCTGAATGGCTTCTCTAAGATCATAACGAAAATTGAACCAGAGAAACAGAGAGAATTACTACATTTGATCATCATTAAAATAACAGTGAATACTGACAACCAATCCAGCAAAAAGAAGCATCAAGGAAAAGGCCGATTTTGTGATTGCCGATTGTTATATAAAGTAGAACGGCAGGAGTTGAGGATAACGGCACAGGAGGAAGCTTGAAATGAAGAGCGGATAGAAAAACAAAATGAAAACCTCATTAATGAACAAAGTGGGCATCAAGTCAAACATCATATGGAGCAGACCCAAAGAGCATCTCACTTCAAGCTGGCAGTGGCCTGTTATTTACATTCAGCAGACTTCTGGTGATGTCCCAGTTCATTTATTATACAAATCTCGATGTCCCTATCGCTATGTCTTCAGTATAAAAGAAAAGCTCCACGCAAAGCCATTAGGCTTTACATGGAGCTATTTTCACTTCATCAGCGACAACTAATATGCCTCATCTTTTTCCCGTTACAAAGGCAAGAATCGCCTTAACGTCAGCCTCGTCCACAACTCCATCATTATTGAAATCGGCTGCTGCCAGTTGATCCGCGGTCAAGGTGATCGCACCCTTCAGATACTTCGCCAGCAGCTGAGCGTCCGCTGCCGATACTCCATTAGAGCCATCCAGATCTCCCTTAACAATCTGGGCATAATTCGCTGTAAACGTGACCGCCCCAGTGATAACTGTCGCCTTCAACTGGTCGCTACTTAGCTTCGTCATACCACCATCACTGCTCCAGCCCGTAAACCGATAGCCAGGGTCAGGAGTAACGGTTGGTACAGCCTCTGGCTTCATCCCCACCTCGACATCCTCGCTCGTTGCACTGATCATTCCGTGGTCACCAGATTTGTAGCTTACTTTCGCCTTCACGATAAGGATGGAAAGGGTAGCTGTACTCGAGATGTATTGTGCCCCGGAGGCATCGGTAATGACGACACGATACAGGTAGCCGTCCATATTCTTTGACACTGGATTAACCGTCAAACTGCCGCTTGTTGCTCCATTCACATCCTTGAAGCTGTTGCCTGTGCCTGTCGTATCCACCTGCCACTGATAGGCAAGGCTGTCTCCCATGGCAGATACAGAGAAGGTAGCCGCTGCATCAATATTTACTTGCGTATTTTCTGGCTGCTTAGTAATATTTGTGCCCGTTATTAACTGGTATAGTCCTCCATTACCGCCGACAAGCAGCTTCCCGTTACCATATTCCATAGCACCAAAATTAGTGGAAGTGATGCTACTGTCTGCTGCGGCTACTGGTGTCCATGATGTTCCACTATTGGATGACAGGAGCACAGTTCCGTCAGAGCGTAATACATACACATTATTGTCTTCATCAACAGCTACAGCGCGGTAATTGCTGCCTGTGGGCAATATTCTGGTTACTGTAGTGCCTACGAGCTTCCAAACACCGTTACCGCCAGCAATATAAGTTGTCCCTCCAGCTTGAGCAAGGTCGTTCATATCCATATCCGAAGAATCAACTTGAATGGTATTCCAGGAAGCTCCTCCGTTAGTCGAGTAGTAAATATTTTTTCTAAGATCTCCCAAAATGAATCGACTGTTAACCTGATCATATACAGCATTTACAATGCGCACACCACTGAAATTAGTGCTTGTCCATGCCTTCTCTTCTATATTTCCAGTGGAGGAGGTTTGTCGATAAATGACATTGGTATTGCCAGCTCCCATTACAATATTACTTCCGTCGGTAACAATTGGCCCAAGCAAGAATTGCCCCGTAGGAAAGGCAGATGGAGTCCAGCTAGTGCTGGTATTGGATGTATCATTCATGTAGCCCAAAAAAGAAGTAGTAGAGAAATCAGGAAACATCGTAGAGTTATATCCCGTCGCAAAAACTCTATCTCCAATAATGGAGAGGTAGTCCAGACTAAAAGTGTTGCTTGAACTGAAGGTATTCGAGCCAATGATTTTGGTCCATGTCTGCAGATCTGTGGATTGGTGTGCGGTGTTGTAGCCACCAGTTAATTGTGACTTGTAGTAAAAGGTATCGTTGTTGTAATAGAGCTTCATAGGAACACCTATGTTATCCTTGAGCAGTTTGTATTTATACTGCGGAGGTGTAACTGAACCATTGGCCTGAACCTCGTCCTTAGGGAGTAACAAGCTGCCCAACAAGGTGGAGATCAGCGCTAGGCACAAAGTGACCTTTCCTGCTTTTTTAAGCATAAGCTGTTCTTTCTCCTCTCGAAAATAAGAATATGTGTACTAGGAAAATCGCGGTAGATAACCTATTTTTTTGTTAGCCTGCATGTCCGCTTAAGGAGTATCTGCCTAGCATATGTAAAAACAGGGGGCACTTGCCCCCCTAAACTAATTAAATCAGGCCGGATTGCTGCAGAAGTCTTTGGATAATTGCCGCTACTTCCGCGCGAGTCATATGTTGCTTCGGTGCCAGCTCGGCAATGCCTCTACCAGATACAATACCTGCTTGTACACTGTCTGCCACACTACTGTGTGCCCATGTTGATACGGCTGCTGCATCCTTGAATGAACCCAGCACTGTAGCTGTGGATGTCGAGGTACCAGATTGCTTGTCCTGCAGCCCAGTCAGCTTCATTGCTTTGGCAAGCATGACCATGGCCTGCTCACGTGTAATCTTGTCGTTCGGACGGAATGTACCATCCTCATACCCGCCAATCAGCTCATACGCCTGTGCTGTGCTGACGGCCTGATTATACCAGTCTCCTTGCTTCACATCTGAGAAGGTTGTTCCTCCTTGCTCTGAAGCGAGTCCCAACCCCCGTACCAGGATAGCTGCAAATTCTGCACGAGTAATGTCCCGATTCGGACTAAACTGCCCATCGCCAGTGCCTTCAATAATCATCCGTGAACCCATATCATTCACAGCACCCTTCGACCAATGTGAAGCCACATCGCTGAACTCTGTCGGGTGCCATACTACGGAGTAGATGCTGTTAGTCAGACTGTTAATCTGTGCATAGTACGTTCCGCCGTTATTCACTACCTTCGTTGGTACATGTCGCACGCTTCCGTCTGGTGCAACAACGACACCAGTCGTGATCTTGTTCGGATCAACGTTAGCTGGAATCACGATGCTCCGCTCTACGTAAGCATTGAATTTTGATACCTCAACAACAGAGTCCCCATACACAGCTTTCACCGTAAATTCTAGTGGCGGTACGGCGAGTGTGAATGAACCTTGTGCAGAGGCATCTTCAACGACCTTCAGCATATTCGCTGTCACCGCAGCAATTTCAATACGTACCTTGATATTTTCCAGTGAGATGAAATTGCCTAGCCTGTCTGCAATCGCGTTGATCTGGATCTGGCTTGCAGGAAGTGTGTATGTGGCTTGAGCCGTCTTGAGCTCGACCACTGCCTGCTTGCTTTCCATACTCTTGACCATTTGTCCATTCAATTCACCAATAATTACATCCGACTCTGTGCTGACCGGAATCGTAATGACTGCTCCTTGACCTTCTGTTGCAAGTCTCTGCTCCAGCTTCTGTGGATCGACCTGAATCGTCGTCACCTTTTGCCCATTGCGCTCTTCAGAGACAACTGTACCTGCTTGCTCAGCCTTGCCATTAACCAGAATCTCCACGCCGTTAGAGGCTGGGGATGTCGCTGGTGTTGATGGCGTACTGCCACCACCTGTACCGCTACCTGTGCTTCCATTTCCGATGCCACTATTGTCGTCGTTACTGGAAGAGCTTCTTGGGAACACGGCATTGGATGCAGCAGAGGGTTCACTTGCCCCGACTGCATTCACCGCCTTCACTGTGAATGTATAGCTAGTGCCGTTGCTCAAGCCCGTCATGACGATTGGACTTGCTGTTCCTGTCACAGTCTGTCCGCCTGGCTCAGCAGTAATCTCGTAGTGGGTAATTGGGCTACCGCCGTCACTTGTCGGTGCTGTGAAGCGGACTGTCGCCTGTCTATTCCCTGCAGTTGCTGTTACGTTCGTTGGAGGTGCCGATACCGTAGGAGGCGTTGGTGTGTCAGTTCCTGGAGCACCTCCGTTACTTGGGGTTGCGCCCGCCTGAATCGAAGCAACGCTTATGCCGTGAGTATTTCCTGCTTTTACCGTGAAGTAATAAGCTTGGCCGTTACTCAGATTCCGGACTGTGTAGGTTGAGTCTGTTACACTTGCGATCTCCTGATTACTGTATGCCCATGGCTCTGTTGCCATATAGATGTTATAGTATGTTGCTCCCGTAACGGTATTCCAGCTGAGGTCTACCAGCTGATCTCCTCCAACTGCAGTAAGAATTTGGGGAGCTGCAGGTGCTTCTGAGTCACCTGGGAATCCTGGAATTGGAATGATCGGCAGTACCATTAACGTCGCTGTACCTTGCTTGCTGGAGTCTGCTGTGGAAGTAGCCATGACGGTGTACAATCCTGGTGTGGTATCCGTCGCAACATCAACCTTGCCTGTATCATCAATAGTTACTTTGTCATTCATACTGGTTATGGACCAAGTTACGGTCGTAGCGGCGCCTTCTGAAGCGTCCACTGTAGCATGGAACTGCTGACTGCCTCCTGGCATTACTCCAATCGTAGTGGGACTGACGCTTACACTGTTGACAGCCGGAATGTCGCTGACCGTTATTTTACCAGCCTTCAGCGTCTTCTCCATTTCAGCCACGGAAGCATCTGTTACCGTAAAATGGTCCAAGCTTGACGTCTGCATCGTCAAAGGCTTGTCACCGGTTGCTGCCTCATTCTTGATCAGGAAACTTACAGTGAACAGCTTGTCTCCAACAACAATCGGCGTATCTCCACCGTCACTGTCTGCCCAGGCTGTCTTGAGCCAGCCTGCTGTATTATCATAATTGGAATCGAAGTAGTCGCCCGCTTCACCTTCAATGCTCGTCACTTCCAATGCATCAGCATCAAAGTCGATCTGCAGACTATAGGAGCCGATTCCAGAGTTGGCACTACTTGCCGTTACTGGCACTTTTACCGTTTCCCCCGGCATTCCTGCTACACTACCAATACCAACCGTTGCAGTGTGGCGCAGCCAGTTGGCATAGAGAGTCGTATTTGCCGTGACTCCTGCTGAGGAGAAATCCCAAGCAGTTGTCCCTGCCGCATCGGTGTACCAGCCAGTGAAGCTGTAGCCTGCTCTGATCGGAGCAGGTGGCTCGCTGATGGTGGTTCCGCTGCTTACACCCGTAATGCTCGTTACTGCGCTACCACCTTGCGTGTCAAATGCTACTGTATATTGCGCTGCTGAGACTGTGATCGTACCATCAAACGCGTAGGATGGATCTGCTGGGTCATCACCTTCATAAAGTGCATGATTGGTAACAGTTACCTTCACCTCACCAGGCAGCACATTTTCCTTAATCTTGAACCTCAATGTCGCGATTTTGCTTTTTTCCATGATAGCTACGACATCATCCGTTGGAGAATCGAGATTAATGATTCCTTGGCTTAAATTGAAAGAGTAGGAATTATCAATTACATCAAGCTCATTAACCAAGGTCACCAATTCGAGTGAACTGGTGTCATACTGGAGCGAGATGTTAAATTTATGAATAAGGAATTCAGGATCAACATATACCGCCATACTTACTATATCTCCAGGCTTGCCCTCCGCATCGGCCACTTCAACCGCAGGCAGTGCAGTATCGGCTTGAATCGCAGGAGTGATGGACAATACAAGACAAATCACCAGCAATATCGACGTCCATCTTCTCCATCCAGTCAGTTGCTTCCTCGTGTCAAAAAATTTCATGTGCTCAACCCTTTCCTGTAATAATCGCCAGAATCGCCTTGACATCCTTATCATCCACAACGCCATCACCATTGACGTCTGCTGCTTCCAGTTCCTCAGGTGTGAATTGAATGTTACCCTTCAGATACTTTGTCAGCATCAGGGCGTCCGCAGCCGTCACGATGCCGTCGCCGCTGGTATCACCTTTGATAATCTGGGTGTAGTAAGCTGTGTAAGTGATCCCTTGGGTGATAACAGTTGTCTTCAACTCGTCGGTTCTCAGCTTCGTTACACCCCCATCGCTGCTCCAGCCTGTGAACCGATAGCCGCTGTTCGGAGTGACGTTGGGTACTGCCGCTGGATGACCGCCTTTCACGATTGTCTCGTTCGTCGCACTGATCGTCCCATGCTCGCCTGGCGCATAATCGACTGTTACGTTCAGTGAGGCCCATTTCGCATATAGGAGTACATTGGAATTACGGATCGTAAAGGTGTCTCCGGCCTTATAATCCGTTCCGCTACCATCCGCCGCCGTATTCCAGCCGTAAAAAGCATAGCCAGGATTCTCCAGATTCCCCGTATTACCCACTGTCGTCACAGTAGCCTGATTATCATACAGGTTACTGTCTGTAGGCGCATTACCGGCGGTTGCGCCATTGCTGTTATAAGACACGGTGTAAGCTTCACCCAGCTTCATGACCGTCATCTTCTGACCATATACACTGTCCTGAAAAGCAATGTGAGGAGTGCCATGGTCTACCGCAAGCCAGGTATCGTTAATTAAACCTTCGGAAAACTCAGCATTGCCCACCGTTTGCCATACGCCGTCTGTGCCGTATTTCATCACAGTAGCCTTTGCAGAGGAACCATTGCGGAAGCCTACATAGGGTGTACCGTCTTCATCGATCGCCAGACTCGTATTATAGGCCCCATTTGTTGAGAAGCCCTCTGTACCTACAGGTGTCCAGCCATTTTGCTCGCTATACGTAACGACGGTTGCCTTATTGCTGTGGGAGCGATCTCCGAATGCGAGGTAAGGCTGACCATCATAGACGTCAAATGCGGAGAAATAATTCAGGTTGTTATTAAAAATGTCATCCCCGAGGCTAGTCCAGTTGCTTCCTTCTGTATACTTCATGACGGCAGCTCTATAACCATTGTAGTTATACTGGTAGGTCAGATAGAGGACGCCGTTATCCATCTTGAGCTGTATATCTGAAGGACTGCTTGAGGTGTAAATAATGTTGCCTATGAATTTCCAATTGTCATCTGTAGAATCCAGACTCATGACAAATACCTTGCGATTGTTCGTAAAAGCAATATAAGGTGTACCGTCCTGGTCTAGAGTCAGTCCAGCATTATAGCCCATTGGCGGCAGTGAATCCGGATTGCCGACAGGTACCCAGCCTTCGCCCTCCATATACTTCATGACCATTGGCTTACCCTCATGCGCCATATCGGGATAGACGATATAAGGAGCGCCATTCCGAACTTCAATCGGGGTAGTGTAGTAGGTCTGTTGGTTGAGCCCTGTGTTGTCGAGTGTCCTCCAGCCATCTGTGCTGGAATACGTCATCACACGCAGCTGGCCATTTTGATTCTGAAAGGTCACATAGGGCGTACCATCCTCCACCGCCAGTCGGTGATATTGCATATATCCATCTGAGATGCCAGGGTTGCCTACGGTTGTCCATTTCTCGGGCGCCGCATAGGCGCGGTTCACTTCCCATGTCTGGAATGGAGGGATGTATCCCATTGACAGCATACATGCAATTAGAATGAAACAAACCCTTCTTGCAGTCAGCATTCCTCTGTTCATCGTTCTGTTCATTCCTTTCTTTGGTTGATTCATAGCGTCTATTTCTTGATCCCTCCTGACAGCACAAATCTGCCGCTCTCACAACTATTATTACTTTTGTCCCACTTCTTTTAGCCTAGTATAGAAGATCACACCTTAAAAAAACCTTAAAAATCGACATAACTCTACATCACTTCTCTCCTACTGACACGCTTATATTCACAGTTAGATGAATCATTGAATGAACAATGACGATAACCAGCCAGAATATTTCTGAAAAAAACAAAAAACAGGCCCTATCATCATGGATAGGAGCCTGTCATGTGAGCCGTTGCTTGCGTCAACACCCGCGTCAATACTCATCAGCCGTTTACATCCCCACCGACGAGGCAGGGATGCGCACAGTTACCTTCGTTCCGTGCCCCAGAGTGCTCTCCAGTCGCAGTGATATGCCATATTCATAGGTTAGCCGCTTATTGATATTCAGTAAGCCCACCCCTTGCGATTCATCCGTCACAGTACGATCGAGCAGTGTCTGCAGTCGCTCCAGTGGTATACCAACACCATCGTCAGCCACAACAAATTGCCAATATCCATCCGACTCACTCACTGTTAAAGTAACCAGGCCTCCTTTAAGGCGATCACCAATGCCATGACGAATGGCATTCTCTACTAACGGTTGCAACAGCAGTGGGGGAATACGCAAGTCCAGCGCACCTGCCGCAATATCTGATTCGAAGCGAATCCGATCGCGAAAACGTGCTTGCTCAATATCGACATACGTACGTATGAGCTTGAACTCCTCCTCAAAAGCGATTCTTTCGTCCGTATTGCTGAATCGAAAGCTGCCGCGCAAGTAATCAGCCAGATCGACAATCATTCCCCGTGCCCGTTCAATATTCGTATAACTTGATGCGACAATACTATTCAACACGTTGAACAGAAAATGCGGCTTGATCTGGGATTGGAGGAAAGCTATCTCCATTTGGATCGCACGTCCAAGGGACTCCTTCATCGCCAGCAGGCTTCCGATACGAGCTTTCAGCTCCTCCATATCGAACGGTTTGGGCAAATAATCGTTCGCCCCTGCCTGGAAGGCGGCTACCTTGTGCTGTGGCTGGATGGTAGCCGTTACCATCAGAATCGGCAGCTCCAGCAGCGAGTACCGTGTTCGCAGTTCCTGACACACCTCATAGCCTGACATTCCTGGCATCATCAGATCCATAATGACCAGATCAACCTTGTCTGCTCGCTGAAGCTGTTGGAGCACCTCATACCCGTTTTTCACTGCGATTACCCGATAGTCAAGCCCCTGAAGTGCGTCAATGAGGACCTTCAGATTCTCGTACTGATCGTCAGCGATGAGTACCGTGTGCTTGCCCGCGTGATTCGAATAATAAGGCGTAGCAAATGAATACTGCATTTGCTTGGGATCGACCTCGGCGACTGGAGGGAGTGTAATTGCTGGGTTGCCTTGATCGGCGACAGGAAGCGTAATCGTGAATGTCGAGCCAACTTCAGGCGTAGAGAAGACCGTAAGCGTACCACTCTGCAGTTGTACCAATTGTCTTGCGATGGACAGTCCTAATCCGAAGCCGCCTCGCTGCGTTCCATGAAGCGATTTGAACGGATCGAAGATTAACGCCAGATCCTCCGGCTCAATGCCCCTTCCTGAATCCTGCACTGAAATTTCTAGCTGATCACCTTGTAGCCTTCCCGTTACCACAATTCTTCCATGCTCGGTATGCTTGATGGCATTATCCAGTAAATTACCGATGACTTGACTCAGACGGCCCTCATCAGCCAGTGCAAAAGGCAAATGTGCTGGGACGTGGTTCACGAGCTGAAGCTGCCGTTCGACAGCCAGATAAGAGTAGAAGCGCACTTGCATCTCAACTACAGCACGAATATCAATTGGCGCCGCAGTAATCTGAAGCTTGCCCTGTCGCAGCTTGGACAGATCCAGAATGTCATACACCAGTTGCGACAGTCTCTTGGTCATGTCTGTCATCAGTTGCAGCTTCTCCCGCTGCTCTGCCGTTGGCGGATGTACGGTATCACTCAGCATCGAGCGTGAAATATTCATGACCACATGCAGCGGTGTCTTGAATTCATGTGAGGTACGGGCCAGGAAATCATCCTTTACCTTGTCCGCCTGCAGTAGCTCCTCTGAGAGCTCCTCAATTTTACGGAAGGCGTTCGAGAAGTGGACTGACATCAGCAAGGCCAGCATCAGCAGCATCAGAAAGGGCTCGATCGGCGCCATTTCAAAAATCCGTACTCCATAGTAAATGTTCATATTCTGCTTCAGCGCTTGTACATTCGAGGCCATGGCTGCTACAGCTAGATAGAGGCTGCCTGCGACTCTATGGAGTGCGGCCAATACGAATACATAGGTAGCATACAACAATGAAAAGGTGGTATAGAATGTTGACATTTCTCGAAATGGAGACAACGAAATTCTGGCACCAAACAGAACATGCAACACAAGCAATATCACCCCGAAGATCAAGGCGCCGCGAACGAACCATTTGGAGCAATAAGGCCGGAAGGCGGAATAGACATAGAAGAAAAATCCAATCCCCACAACTGCCGCTGACACCATCTGAATACGGTAATACAACCAGAAGGGCAGCAGTCCGACCACATCGAACAACACCCGCTCACCATTCACGCTAGTGAATATGGCGAAACACATACAGACGATACCAACTACAGCAATGGAAAAGTCCTTTTTGCGCTGAGAGAATGAGCCGAGAAAATATAAGCCCATCATCAAAAAGGCTGTTATGGTAATCCAATCATGAATGATGGCCTGATTATACAGATCTGATATTTGCGTAGCTGTGCCTAGAAAGACAGATTCATTGATTCCGCTGCTTGCGCGAAAATCATAGTTGGCCACCTGAATCAGAAGCTCATTCGAGCCAGGCTGAAGTGTGAAATAGCTTGTATGTGGCTTATTCAAGGCTACATAATCCGGTTGTTTGCCTGGATTCCCGCTGGAGCCAACCACCTGGCCATTTACCATTATTCGATTCGATACCTGAATAGATGATGTTTTGAGTCCATATACCGTACTGGCAGCCACGTGATCCATTTCAATCCGTAGTCTATAGGTCACCATACCCTTCGTAGGTATCAGCTGCGACCATGATCCCGGTACCTGAATCATTGCTGCTGTTAATTCTTCCCCCGCAGTAGTAGGGATCAAGTCTTGCTGAGTGAACAGCTTGTCAGGGTACAGCTCCCATTCACCATCCAGCGGTAGCACTCCGTTCTCCGCGAACCCCCAGGAGGTCAGATCCAGCACTCCGCTCGTTGCGACGGGGATCTGTTCTTTGGGCATAGACACATAGGTCAGGAAAATCCCGTAGGCAGCAATCAGCAGAAATATGGTAATACATGCAGCGGTAGCTTGTTTTTTCATCGGTTGTTCCACTCAGCCTTTTCCCTCGTCTGCTGAATCAGCAGCACGGTCTCCGCCTCCAGCTCAGCTCCCAACTGAAGACACACCGCTTGCTCCAACTGGGAGCCTACGCGATGGGCCTCAGATCGATTGCCCATGTTCAGATGCAGTCTGATCAGCTCACGTCCGTCCTGTTCAGAATCCGGAATTAGCTTCAATATGCGCTGCATACTATCTACAGCCAAGCTGGCGTTGTCCTGCTTGTGGAAATACGCATACCATACTCTAAGCGCACGAATATAGGCCCCTCTAACCTCCAGCTGCCTGGACTCCGCCCATCTAAAGTCACAAGCGTCCATATAATCACCCTTGTACATTTGATTCATTTGGTCATAAAGCTCGGCATCCATCTCTATAGTAGTTACACTCCTAGTCAGGTGGTCTGACTGGGTGCTCAGCGATTTGATTTGGCTTACCAATTGCTTGAACTCGGCGACATCGAGTATCATTCCATCCCATTCAGCCACAAAGCCCTGATGAACCTTGTTTATACGGATCGGAATATGATGATCTGTCAGGGTCTTGCGTAAATAAGACAGGCATGTATACAGATACGTCTTTGCCTTATTCAGGTCATAGCCTGGCCAGATGGCTTCCAGAATAGCCGCCGTGCTTAAGGATTCCCCTGCAACGTGAATCAATAAAGCGCACAGCTCCTTTTCCTTCTTCGTCTTCCAGGACAACACTCTGCCTCCGTTACCCGGCAGCCTGATCTGGAATCCACCCAGACATTGAATGGCAGCAGACGAATTCTCAACATGTCCAGCTTGGGATGGGTTGGTGGACGAGGGGCTAAGCGAAGAATGGGACATGGAATGCTGAACACGAGTAACAGCATTCTGCAATCGGTCTGGTGTAAAGGGCTTCAGCAGATAGTCAATCGACTGAATCTCAAATGCCTCCACGGCATACTCTGCATGAGCTGTCGTGAAGATGATCGGCATCTGTGGGATCATTTGTCTAATCGCTCGTGCTACCTCCATCCCGTTCATGCCTGGCATTCGGTTATCCAGAAACACGGCATCAATAGGGCTTTCTCTTCCGTTGCTCTGAAGTGTCCGTATTACCTCAATAGCCTCGACAGGGTTCATATATCGCCCGATCACCTGCACATTCCCGAGCTGTCCCAGCAATATTTCAAGCAAATCGAGTGCATCTTCTTCATCATCAATCAGCATCACACGAATCATCAGGGTGTTCTCCTTAGCAGATAAAGTAATTCATAATATGAAAGAGTGTAACCTGCTTGGCTGATCACGTCTACAAAATCAAGCATAAAATTCCAGCCACAATCCGCAGGAGCCTGTATTCTCCTCTCTTGGATTGTGGCCCTGATGTGCACTATGATAAGAGGCATAATTCAGGTTCTTATATACAGGGGAGCATCTTGATGGTAAAGCCAGTCATTGTCGACAATGACATTAGCACACGTACCAAGCTGCGCCGGATACGCTCATCTCGGTGCTGGAAGAGTTCGATGAGAGGTTTATGAAGCTGGATCAGAAGGAGCTTGCTGAGAATTACCGGAAAATAATGCAAACGTCGTTCTCCTTCTTCCGGGGAAGTGCCTATCTGTTCTATTATGATGCTACACGTCATTATTTCTCTATCACACATCGGTAGAACAGCCGACATGGATTCAGGGCGATTTGCACTTTGAAAATTTCGGAGCATTCTGTGATGAATCGGGCCAGATTGTGTATGATGTGAATGATTTTGATGAAGGCTGCATCGGCTCCTATCTGTATGATGTACTGCGGATGTCGGCAACCATTGCGCTAGGCCGCCGTCATCTTGGCTACGACCAGGAGCGCCAACTCGCCATGCTGGAGCACTATACGATGGCCTATTACAAGCAGATTCGCCGCTATGCCAAACACAAGGCGGACCCTGACAAATTCGTGATGGACAAGCAACACGCCAAGGGCTTGATCCGTAAGCTGGAGAGGCGTCAGCAAGGACACTTTCTGGAGAAGGTGACAGACCGACCGGGTGTCCCTGGAGAACAGTGAGCTGGTCGTGCCCACACCAGAGGAACAGGAGCAGTTGGAGAGTGCTTGGCCGAGGTATCTCTCCACACTTCGCTCTTCCATGGAGGAGACGGGGTAATATCGGATCAAAGATGTTGACATCAAGCAAATTTCGCCCTACTTGTGGTACGGTTCATTCCGATTTATCTTCACCGCGCGATAAATCTGCTCCACCAATACCAGCCGCATAAGCTGATGCGGCAGGGTCATGCGCCCGAAGCTCAAGCGCTGCTTCGCGCGGCGCAACACCTCATCGGAGAGCCCATGGCTTCCTCCGATGACAAACACGACATGGCTCGTCCCATACGTGCCGAGCTTGTCGATCTCCAATGCCAGCTCCTCGGAACTCCAGAGCTGGCCATCCAACGCGAGCGCGACAACATGCGCCTCGCTCTTCACATGCGCGAGGATGCGTTCGCCCTCGCGCTCTTTTACCGCCCGAACCTCAGCTTCGCTCAGGGTATCGGGCGCCTTTTCGTCTGCGACCTCGATCATCTGAAACTTGATGTACGGGGAGAGCCGCTTGGCATATTCCTGAATGCCCAGCGTCAAATATTTTTCCTTTAATTTGCCTACGCCAATAATCTGAATAAACATGAAAACTCATTCCTCCTAAATTGTCTTGCGAGATATTCTATAAGTAAGATGCTTCATTGCATCGTTCGTTCCAACTGTATTATACCTATACTACACATTTCTCCAAATTCTAACGAATCCCACACACCTTATTCAGCCCCATTTCGGCTACTTTAAAATCTAACGAATCTGAAACACGCTATTTCGCATCAAACGAGTACTCCCCACCTCTTTCGAAGCCTTTTCAGTAATATAACGTGTCTACGATTCGTTAGATTTCAACCAGGCGGTGTTTGCCTCAAATAAGGCGTCTCCGGTTCGTTAGAGCTACTTGGCCCAACCAAACCTCCATCCTTAACCACATCGCTGTCACCCAAATTTACTTTCCCCACGCCCCAGAAGCTTCCATTTCTATTACCACAACTTGCACCTTTACTACAACTGAGCTCCCTCCCAAATCGGAACTCGGCACCTACACCTACCTTAATCTTCCCCTACCCTCGCCTACTCCCACGTTAACCCCTACGTCCCCACCCAGCTCCACGCTGCCTAACAACCACCACCAATCTCCCCCAAAAAGACAAAAAGAGCGCTCATCACGCTCTCCTTGGCTTCTTGCTGTGATGTTCATACCGGATGGAAAGTCAGCCCGAAGCGCAACCTTAAGTCACGCCTCCGACCATCTAAGTCCTACAGTACGCTAAACGACGAGAAATTCCGCATGCTGTTCGCACTCGGCGCACTTCGCAGGCGGGTCCCAATCGGCAAATTCCGTCTCCTTCAGATCAACGATATCTGGAGCGTCCTCATACTCATCGACAAACATGTCGATGGCAATGTCCACGTGTTCTTTGCATACAACGTACATCCGTTAAGCATCCTTTCTGTAACCAGCTATGTTCCCGATTCACAACCGCGTATCCCATTACAGGATAGCCACTTCTCAGTTCTATCACACCTGCCGCCGAAAAGAAACCCCTACACGCCTAATGACAGCAAAAACATCCCTCCCACATAACAGGATAAGGATGTTTGCCCTTTACTTATACCGTTTTCAAAAGTCCATCGTTATACTTAAGGCCAAGAAATTTCGCCTTTAATTACCTGAGCGCTCGTCTCCAGATCGCCTGTATTCGTAAAGTCCGGATATGCTTTTTCCATGGCTGCAATCAGTTCTTTAGAATCTTTGGCTGTCTCTGCCTCTGCTTCAAATTTAGCAATATAATCACGAGTGAATGTAACACTCGATATATCCCCGGCACTGGTACCCAGGTAATGACCTGGAATCACTCGCTCTGGATTCAATGCAATAATTTGGTCTAGCAATTGGCGCCAGTAGTCACGGCTCTCTGGCGTTTGGTTATCTGCAATCCAAACATGCGAATTTTCATAGACAGGAACACCACCCAGAACAGTTTTAATGGAAGGAATCCACAGGAATGTATGGGACGGATCGGAACCATCTAGACCGATAATCTCTACGGTTTCCCCATCTACGGTCAATTGAGCACCCTCAAGGACGTTCGGAACAATCTGTGCAGTCGGTGCATTTTCTTTCAAAATCGGATTCCAATATTCATTCTTCACTTGAATAGTTTCCTTGATTCCTTCCACCGTTGCTGGAGTCGCAACGATTTTTGCATCAGGGAACGCCTCACGGATCACCGATAGACCGAAGTAGTAGTCCGGGTCCTTGTGGCTGATATATACGGTGGTCAGTTTTTTACCCGTATCTTTAATCATTTTGACCAATTGCTCGGCATCATTCTTTTGGAACTGCGCATCAACAAGCACGACTTCAGTTGGACCTTCAATCAGGTTTGATGAAACGCCAAAAATGCTGTTTTCCCCAGGATTATAGGTAGTCACTTTCAGCTCCACCACTGGTGTGTTTGTTTCCTCGCTCTTTGTATTTCCAGCACTAGCAGCATTGGATGAAGAATCTTCCGCATTTTCGGTTTTACTTGCTGTACCCGCACAAGCACTCAGAATTAACATGAAACATAGAACGAGCATAACGCCCACTGATGATTTTTTAATAAACATTTAATTGATCTCCCTCTCTTTATGTCGCTGCCGTTTATTCATAACAATGTATCCAGCAGCCAATTCCGTTGATTTTTTAAACCATCCTATAGTCTGGTTGTACAATTGCTTCGACTGAATCCCCCTTCAAATCATTATATGTAACTACTATAGTTACAACTAAATGCGTATGTCAAGTTATTATCAGAAAAATCTATATCTAATTATTTCTCTGCTACTCACAGACTTTATAAAAACAAAAAAAACCAACCAGAATTTTCTGATTGGCCCCTATTTAACTTCCCCTAACACTGTAATACGCTTTATTCCAAAGATTCATACTCTTCATGTCCAATACTAATTTTACTTCAATCCCGACTGCGCCTTCGTCAACAGCTTCCCGCCTTGAAAAGCAATAACAGCATTAGCACCATTGCCGGCTGTGCCTTTATAGTTGTAAACCACCATATTCTCCGCTTCACTCAGCGCTTCACCTTCGCCGCCGAGGATCTCGATGACATCTCCCACCGACATGCCAACCTCAAGCTTCTCATACTGGGCAAAGGTAATCAGCACCCCGTCGCCTTTCCCGGCCGATCCATTGTTTCCCGATGTTACAGGCGTTTGACCACCAGCCTCACCCACCGCAATCACACTTGTACTCAGCTCATTCAACTTGGTCTCAAATGCTGCGATCTTTTGCTCCTGCTCAACGCTCTTGGCTCCCTGTTCCACCAGTTTCTTCTCAAGCCCTGCAATCTTCTCTTGCAGAGCACTTGTATCTACAGATGCTCCTGTCGTAGCTACCTCAGACCCACAGGCGGACAACATAAATAGGGACAGAGCCAAACTCGTTCCCCCAAGCATCTTTTTCTTCAAATGTTTCATCAAAAATACCCCTTCCATTCTGAAATAAAAATATGATCGACAAACAGATGTTATTGCATCAGCGACCGTCTCCAACATATTGACAACAGTTTACCACAGCCCTAGTCTTATGTATCTGCTCCTTTGGCTCCGGGTCTAACTGATCATGAGAATATAAAAATGGTTGATCTACTCATTTACTGTCGAACGAGCACATCCACCCATAACAACTAAAAAAGAGTGGTCAGTTGATCTGATCACTCTTCTAGCATTCCCTATTTCAATCCACGCAACAGTATGGGCTCGCTCGTTGATCTTCCCTTACTCCGGTTTATCCGTCAGCTTCACCGATACTTTCTCCACTTTGCCATCCCGGTAGAAGGTCACTTCAATCGTATCTCCAATCTTCTTCTCATCGTACAGATATTTCCGCAGATCCAGCGTGGAGGTAATTTTTTGCCCGTCAAATTCCGTAATGACATCATTCAGCTTCATACCTGCTTCAGATGCCGGACCGGATGCTTCCAGCACAACCACACCGCTGTCCACATGAGATGGCAGCTTCAGATCCTTACGCTGCTCGTCATCCAGTGGTGCATAAGGGTTGCTCAGATCGACCGTGTACACGCCCAGGTATGGACGAGATACTTTGCCGTTCAAGAGCAGGGAATCTACCGTTTTCATCACTTCGTTCATCGGAATCGCGAAGCCAAGACCTTCAACGCCCGTATCCGAGATTTTCATCGTGTTGATGCCGACCACTTTGCCGTTCAAATCGACCAAAGCACCGCCGCTATTACCTTCATTAATCGCCGCATCCGTCTGGATTACATTCTGTTCCCAGTCGTACACCCCGTCCTGATTAATCGATACAGGTAGAATACGATCCGTGTAACTGACAATTCCAGATGTCAGCGTGCCGCCCAGCCCGAGCGGGTTCCCGATCGCCAGCACCGTTTGACCGCGCTGAAGTTTGCTGGAATCGCCAATTTCCGCGACTGCACCCAGCCCTTTATCTTCTGCCGATAATACAGCAATGTCACTTACACGGTCTTTACCGACCAGCTTCGCTTTGTGTGTCTCCCCATCTACGGTCACAATCTCCAGATCACTCGCACCCTCCACGACGTGGTGGTTGGTCATGATGTAGGCCTTTCCATCTTCCTTCTTGAAAATGACCCCTGAGCCCAGCGCCGAATCTTCCATCGATAGACTGCTACCCGTTTTATGGTTCACAATGCTCACCACGGAAGGACGAACGTGGGCTGCTGCCTGGATAATCCGATCGTATGGATCAGCTGCCTGCGCTGTCTGTGCACCGCCTCCACCACCATTACCTGTAGCATTAGCCAGCGGTAACGAAGCAGGCTGTGTGATGAAGCTAAACAGCATGACGGTCACGATGGAGCTGATCACCGAGCTAATCACAGCTACCTTCACTGTGGAACTGATTCCTGTACGCGATCTGCGCGGATTGCTCCAGCGGTCACGTCCACGTGCTCTGCCTCCAGGGCGGATGATCTGAAGTTTGCCTTTCTGTTCAGGTTCGGCGCGTCTTGATACTTTGGTTGAATAAAAATCGTCTCCAAACAATCCCATCGTGATCCTCTCCCCTTCGTTGTCACGCATCAAGACCCTGACTGCCGCCTAAGTTGTCGCATGGATCAACGATGGAGTTCTCACATACACCACTCCGCCAACAGATGAACCTTCCGATCGCTGTTACTCACAAATTTTTTTGATCCCCTCTTCCAAGGTGAAAATTTGTTCCTAAAGGCGAACACTCTGTTTCTTCAGGTTTCTTCTGTCGTCTTCGTTACGTGAAGACTCCAACGGTTTCCCATGCTTTTTTGCAATTTTAAAAAATGGTCTTGCATATCGCCGCATCCCGGCATCAAATCAAGATACAGCGTCTATGTACAACAGAACGGACACGCCATTCTGTCAGTGACTCTATCAATCATGCTCTCGCATTCTATGACATGCCATTTCACACACAAAACAGCCAAAATCACAATGCTCCTCATATACTAAACACGTCAAATCACAAAAAGTTGCATATTTACGAAAATTAAAGCAAATTTCCGCTATAACGCGCTTAACAATAAAGGTCCATAGTATCTATCACCACAAAATCCGGTCCGCTAAGCGCCATTTTTGCAAATTTGAAGAACTTTTTCACCCCTGCATAGTCACAGGTTCAGCATACACGTCTCATCACACAAATGTTAGCGGCAAAAAGAGGAATGTTTTCCATCAAGCCTGACTACAATAATAGTAAAAGACAATTCGAAGCTTCATAGAGGAGGATATATATGGATCGCACACGTACACTCACAGCCATGGATGAAGTTCATATGGCGGCCAAGCTGGCCGATCTCAAGGAAGAACACTATCGAAATACCCTTGCACTCAGCACCATCATTGAACTACTTATTGATAAAGGCATCCTAACCCGCGAGGAAGTCGAGCGCAAAGCCGCCGAACTGGACAGCTTTATGACTCACCCACCCTATCCCATGGCGTAGGACGGTCGTAATACGTATCACAGAGTTTGAACTCATGGTCCCGATAAAAGCATCCACGGCTCTCCATCGCGTCGCGCACCGACATTTTTGCCAAGTCCATCATATTATGATCTCGGCTAAGATGTGCCAGATACGTGCGCTTGATGCGTCCGTTCATCAGTTCACTAAGCGCTGCCCCTGCCGCTTCGTTCGACAAATGCCCAATGTCGCTCAAAATCCGGCGCTTGGTGTTCCATGGATAACGCCCCATACGCAGCAATTCGACATCATGATTCGCCTCCAGCACCAGCACGTCAGAATCAGAGATGGCATCGCGAACCTTGTCGCTCATGTACCCAAGATCGGTTGCAACAGACAGCTTCTCCGTACCATCATCGAATGTGTACCCTACCGGCTCAGCCGCATCATGCGAGATCCCGAAGGATTCCACGCGCAGTGACCCAAAATCATGCTTTTCACCCGTCTCAAATACCCTCCGGTTTTCCTCTGGAATCGCCCCAACCGACTTCTCCAGTGCCGCCCACGTATTCAGATTCGCGTAGATTGGTAAATTATATTTCCGAGACATCGCGCCTAGTCCTTTAATGTGATCGGAATGTTCATGTGTAACCAGAATCCCGTCCAATTCTGCCCCAGAAATCTCCCTTTCCTGAAACAGTGCATCCAATCGCTTCGCACTAAGACCCGCGTCAATCATGAGAGAGGTACCCCCATGTTGTATGACTGTGGCATTACCTGTCGAACCGCTGGATAACACGGTAAAATATATCCCCATAACGCATTACTCCCCTGGTTTGTCTGTCTTGGGACTGAATACATCCCCACTGATGCCCTGCACGTACAACACTTCGCCACTTTCCAGCACGAACCGCCATGCCGGCATCGCTACCTGTATATCTGAATTGAACAACTGGCCGTAATAGCCCAGCTGAATATCTTTGACAATTGCATCATTTGGCAAAAAGTTCTCGATCAGCGTTCCCAGCGCCTTCGACGCCGGAAGCACCTGCTGATCGCTCTCCTCTGCGGTTGTAATCCGCACTGGAGTCTGACGGTAACCCGTTATTTTCTGGTCGCTGTAGAATAGCTCCAGACTCACATTGAAGAGCGGCCATTTACCATCGACCAGTGGGTGAAGCACAAAAGCCCCATCCTCGGCCATCAGCTGATCCAGCCGGTATGTCCCGATCTGTGGAATCTCACGCTCTAATGCATCTTCCAGCTCACTTTGCGAGAAGATCAACTTGCTATCTACAGGCTGTTCCAGTTCCATATCCACGCCAGCCCTGTCCTCTTCAATGAACTCATAGGACAACTTTGGCAGCTTTGGCGTTTCATTTGGAATCGGAGCCAGCACCTGAATGCCCTTCTCTTCCATCGCCTGCTGTGTATTATCTGCCAGTGAGGTGAAGTCCAGATTGGCTCCGGCCGTCTCTCGCGCATCCATCCAGATCTGGTATCCCAGCACCAGATTGAGCAGCAGAAAGGCATAGATCAACACATTTTTCGCCCGTCCCCAATCCAATACGTTCACCTCCCTCAGTTAACTGGCTGAAATACTTTCAAACACTCTTGGAAAATTAATCTCTATTAACGTTAGCGCTGCTGGCTAACGAACTCCACACGCCTTATATGCTTCATTTTCCGCAAATTTGTAATCTAACGAATCTGAGAGAAGTTATTTCTTTCATTTATAGGCTTTCCATCCGTTTTCACTCATTTTCTGCCCGAATAACGTCGCTGAGGTTCGTTAGATTTTGCGTTCTAGGCTAATTCGGCATTTAAGGCGTGTCAGATTCGTTAGCCATTTGCCCTCTGCCCAAGGGAAAGTATAAACTCCCTTGGGGAGCTCACACCTATCAATCGAAAGTTATTCTGCACGCGTAGTGATAAAGTGCAGCTACTTTTAGTCCAACGATTATAACCTATCAAGATACGGTAGTTTCCTCACCATTTCCAAATCGAATAACCCATACCGGAATCAGCTTTAGTCCGTCCTCAATTGAAGAAGGACGATACGCCGGGTAGACATCCACCACCTGGCGATTCTCACCTGCGACCTTTTTAATAAGAGCCTTCAGCTTGTCTCCGCCAGGCAATTTGACCGATTTCTTCGTCTCTGCACCTTCGTTCAGGTATTCCAGCGATCGTTCATAGCTGGATACCGTCTCCTGTTGCATCTCCATGCTGATCGTGCCAAAGCGGAACTGCATGGAATCCATAATCGGATAGCTACCATAATACTGCTGGAATTCAAGCTGCGTCTTGATGTCGGCGGTCTCCAGCATCATGCGCGAACGGCCTTTCCAGCCACCATGCTGATTCACAAAGTCAACCGCAGACAACGCATCCTTCGCGGGATCAATCTGTCCCGCAGGCGGTGCCGCCGGATCGGTGTAACTGATCCAGCGCTGTTCCTGTTTTACCTGCAGACTACGTTTACTATCCGTGTAGATCTCCGATCCATCTTTTTCCCGGATATTCCGGGTCATGCTTGGATCGAAGAACAGACTACGCTGCATCTGCTCAACCGTGAACTGACCTGTTGGCACATCCGCCTCAATCGTCTCCAGAGCTTCCGCCGGGATATAATACCCGCCATCCATCAACGTATATGGCGTCCAGTTTGTACCGAAGTCGACATGCTGCTGCACGTCCTGTACTGTCAGGTCTGCCTGCGTTGCTTCGTATACCACGTCTCCCTTGGCACTGAAGAACAGCGCATGGGCCTTCGTTTCATTTTTGGACGTATAGATCGAGATTCGGTTAATCGTCTCCCCTTGGAATAAGGAATCCGTCCCAAGCCTCATCACCCGCTGTAACAATGCTACGGGAATACCTTCTTTGAACGATAACTCAAACCCAGGGTTCTCCTTGCGAATCTGATCCCAGTTCACCGATTGCACACTGCGGCGCTGAAAATCATCGAATGCTCGCCCCTGTAACCTTGAATAGATCAACTGATAGAACGTATTGCCAGGGTAAAACACCGTATGTTTATCCTCACCCAGATGAATAATCATCTGATCAGGGAAGATCAATTCTTCAATATTTCGTTCCTGACCCATATTTTCCGTCTTCACATAGTTCGTTTCTGACGTCACAATGGAATCCCCGCCTCCGGGCAAACGGTAGATCAGAAAATAACTCTGAACCAGACTGGCTACAACAAGGGCAGCAAGCACCAAGGATTTAATCCGTTCCTTCACGGTGCTCACCCCCTTTCTCACGCATCGGCAGTGTGAACGTTACTGTCGTACCCACGTCTACTTCAGACTCCAGAGAGATGCTTCCATCATGTGCCTTCACAATTTCCCGGGCAATGGACAGTCCTAGCCCTGTGCCTCCCATACTGCGAGAACGAGCCTTGTCCACCCGATAAAACCGCTCAAAAATGCGATCCAGATCGCGCTGTGGGATACCCATTCCGGTATCCGATACCGAGATGGCAAGTGTGTGTTCATCACTGCGTCTGGCCGCAATCGTAATGGTGCCGCCTTCCAATGTATATTTCAGCGCATTTGATACGACATTATCCAGCACCTGATCAATCTGGTCACGATCCAGCGGAACAGCCGGAATATCATTCTCTACAGACAGCACAGGCTGAATATCCTTCTGATGCATCTGAAACGAGAATCGATCCGTCACTTCCTCCAGCATTTCCAGGATGTCTGTTGGCTGTTTCCGTAGCAAAGCCTCTTTGGAATCAAGCCGCGATAAATGCAGCAGATCCGTCACCAGTCGTATCATTCGCTCCGTCTCGTTCTGAATAACACCCACGAAACGACCGGCAAGCTGCGGGTCTTCCAGTGCACCGTCATCCAGCGCTTCCGCGTAACTCTTGATCGTAGTCAGTGGTGTACGCAGTTCATGGGATACATTGGCCACAAATTCACGCCGGGATGCTTCAAGTTCTTCCTGCTCGGTAACATCCTGAAGTACGGCAATGGTTCCCGTGATTCCCCGTTCACGTCGATGAACCGGTGTGAACGTCATCCGAATGACCACAGGCTCTTCTTGTCCTGCGGGTGCAATCTGCAGCAAAGTTGAACCTGTGAAACCACTCGCGAGGGCTTCCGCATCCTCCGGATCAATGCCGAGTAATATAGCGAAGTGTCTTCCTTCAATATCAGCAGGATGCATACCCAGAATGCTGCTGGCACGACGGTTTACGAGAATAACTTTACCGTACTCATCCGTAGCAACCACACCATCACTCATATTCGTCAGAATGGAGGTCAACTTCTCCTTCTCCTCTTCATTCAGTGAAAGTGCATCCCGAAGCCTGCTGGTCATATAGTTAAAAGCCCGACTGAGCTGACCAATCTCATCCGTGCCAAATACAGGTGTCTGTTGATCAAAGTTACCTTCTGCGACCGCTGTCGCTCTCCGAGTCACTTCCTTAATCGGCTGCGTGATCGTATGGGACAGAATCACGCCAAGCACCGCCGTTAACACCAGGGCAATCAGGATGCCGGAGATGAAGATTTTGTTGATTCCCTCCATCGTGGAATACAGCTCGTTCATGGATGCCGCGATGTAGACCGCGCCAATGATCTTGCCGCCGGACAGCACCGGCTTGGCGACGACCTTTTTGCGAACATTATCCTCGTCCACGATATATTCCTCATTGTCCCGAATGCCTTGCAGCGCACGGCTGACGACGGTCTGGGTGTTTTTGCGCCCGACATAGTCCGAATGTGAACTTAGCGAGGTCGTCAGTACTTTGCCGCTGGCATCCAGCACCTGAATCTCGGCACCGTTAATGTTGAACAGGTTGTTCACCAGCACACGCAGATTTTCCGTTTTGTCCTCGCCAGCCTCTGCTTCTCCACCCGCCATCGTCTCCCCCACGAGAACCGACAGCATCTCCGCACGCGCCTGCAAGTCTTCCGTAAAGTTGCTCGTTAGTGAGTTCTTCATCGCGCTCACAAAATAAACCCCGATCAATTGCATCGCAATCAGAATCAGCAGTACATAGATAATTATCAATTTCGCCTGAATCGTTCGAAAGAACGAAAATCGCGCGAATCGGCCCATTATATCCCCACGCTTTTGGCACTGCGCACGAGATAACCGAGCCCGCGGCGTGTCAGAATCGTTTCCGGTTTGCTTGGATTCTCCTCAATCTTCTCACGCAGACGACGAATCGTAACATCCACGGTGCGTACATCGCCGAAATATTCATATCCCCATACGGCTTGCAGCAGATGTTCCCGTGTCATAACCTTGCCGGAATGCTTCGCCATATAATAGAGAAGTTCATATTCACGGTGGGTCAGATCGAGCGGTTCCCCGCCTTTGTAAGCCGTATACATGTCCATATCAAACGCCAGATCAAACAGCCGCATGACCTGCTTCTCTTCGTCTTCGTGCGCTTCAGCCGTAATCGCAAGCTTTTGCCGTCTGCGCATCTGTGCCTTCACCCGTGCAAGCAACTCACGTGTGCTAAACGGCTTCGTCACGTAATCATCCGCACCCAATTCCAGTCCGAGCACCTTGTCGATCTCGCCATCTTTGGCGGTAAGCATAATGATTGGCATCTCCAGATGAGCGCGCACTTCACGACATACATCCATACCATCCTTGCCCGGGAGCATCAGATCCAGCAGCATCAGATCCGGTTTCTCGGATAACGCCAGTTCAACCGCACGAATGCCATCAAATGCACAGATGACCTCGTACCCCTCTTTTTCCAAATTAAACTTCAGAATGTCCGCGATGGGCTGTTCATCGTCCACCACCAAAATCTTCCCCTGCATCGGCTAAGTTCACCCCTATATCCTGCTTAATCCGCGTTAGCGTCTATATCTCTCTTCTATGTTTAGCTTGTACCAAGCCTGCTTGATTTGTTTCTCTAGTTTGTTGTTTATACTCTCTAGTTTAACATACCTGAAGCACCGTCACATCCCGATCGGAGGCTTGAAAGGTCTTTCATTTGAAAATTTTTTACAGCAACAAAAAACAAGGCCAGCATCATAGCCAACCTTGCTCTACTTAAGCTCTATATTAGTTCAGATACGTTAACGGATTTTCTACCGTTCCATTCTTAATAATCTCAAAATGCAGATGTGTTCCAGTCGAACGACCCGTGTTGCCCATAACGCCGATACTCTCGCCTTTTTCAACCACTTGCCCAACCTTAACGCCAATACTGTTCAGATGACCATACAGTGTTTCGTATCCGTTACGGTGGTTAATAATGATGACATTACCATAACCGCTTTTCTGTCCTGCAAAAGTAATTACACCCTCATCAGACGCTTTCACATCGCGGTTACCTACCAGATCGACACCTTTGTGCTGGCGACCCCAGCGTTGTCCATAGCTGCTGCTCATCGTTGCATTTGATACCGGCCAAGCAAATTCACCTGAGCCCTCACCAACAACTTTTGTTCCACTAAGAACTACTTCGGTTACGGCGACTTTGATCACTTCCTGGCCAAGCCACTCTTCCTGAACCACTTCACCATTTTCTTTGGTTATACGGTACTGCATGCTTTTTAACCCGCTTTGTCCTGGACGCACGACTTTAGTTGTACCAGCTTTCAAATCGGCACTTTTGCGCACTTCAACTTGCGGTTTGATCTCAATCTGTTCAACAACCTGCTCAACCGACTTAACGGTTACTGCTGGTTTAGGCACGGTCAGGGTCAGTTCGTCTCCAATTTGAAGCGACGTTTCCTTGATGCCCGGATTATGCTGGCGAATCTCGCTTTGTGTGATTTCATACTTGGCAGCGATCGAAGAGATCGTATCTCCTTCACGAACCAAATAAGTTACAGGCGCGTCTTTACCAACGGTTAAAGCCTTAACCGCCTCGGACACATCCCATATTTTGTTTGGATCAGCCTTCACCACATCCGTCGCAACATCTTCCTTAATGCCTACCGACTTCAGGGTTGTGCTTGGTCCCTCGTCTTTCTTCGAGGAGTTAGCCGATACCGACTTCGTCTTCAGCGAACTTCGCACCGCCGATGCCGATATGTATTTGCTCTGCACTTGTTCCAGGATTGCATCCGCTGTTGCCTGATCCTTCACGATACCAATGACTTCACCGTCTACCTTGAGCTCCACACCTTGGGCGTAGGCTGTCAGCATGTCACCCAGTTTGTCTAGCGTCTCGTCACTGTTCACTTCAGGTTTGTACGCTCTTACCGTTTCGGTTGTGATGCCATCCGTGTTCAGCACCATCTCTGCATCCGGATATTTATGTTGATATTCCTCAGTTTTGTCTGTAAATAGTTGTTGTAATTGTGCCTCATCTGCAATGGTACCAATCTCGCTACCTTTAACCATTACTTTATAATACGGTACGGTGTTTGCAGTAACATATTGTTTGCCTGCGAACCCGAGCGATGCTGCGATGAATACACCACATGCTGCTGTAATGATCCATTTGCGCGAGGCCAGAACGCGCTTCTTATTCACACTGAAGGTGGACATGCTCATGTTGTTTTTGTCTTCGGCCGTCCGGTGTTCCCCGGATTGTTCGTGTACCCGGTCTTTGCCCGGTTGGCGTATGCCTCTGAAACCTTTCATGATTCTCTCCTTTTCAGCACTTCTCAGTTCGCATTTCTGTCAAGACATCACCCATCGTGTCTGTCCCATGCTCGTTGATACTTGTATTGGGTGTCCGCAAAATCAGGACTTTAGCTGCGCTCGTAAAAGTGTCAAAATTTTAACCTTTTATCACACCCGTATACTTTAACACAGGTTTTACACTCATTTCAACTCTACACGTCACACCGCAAAGCCACGCCCCGCTTGCTTTCCCTGAATTATCCATAAGATAGTATGGCTGATCCATCACCCATTATGCCTCAACATGCGCTGTACTATGTACTTTTGTTCGCAAATTAAGACTAGGTTCTAAGACCCAGTGAAATATGCTTTATTTTTCATAAAAATACATATAAAATCCCTCATCAGATCAACTCTGATAAGGGATTACGTAAACAACCTGTTTGTGGTTTATCTTAAACTGGATTTCATCTCATGCCACAATAGAAATTAACTTTTATGTCTCTATTCTTTGACTGCAAGAATTACAAATCGCTTTTGCTGTACTTCCCAGAATCCATTGTGCTCCATCTCCATATGAATATCCATTAACGGCTGACGGAACTGTTCCACTTTGAAATCAGGTACTTGCCACGGGATAGTCTTTAGATAATATACCAGTGCGCCTATATCATAGAAACGTTGTGCAGGGGTTGCTTCCCGTTGCTCCAGAGTACGGAATCCAGACTGTTCCAGCTGAAGAACAGCACGATCCAGTTCCCATCCAGCGTAATCCGCTGGCATAGGAATGCCGAGCCGATCATTGATCTCCCTGCAATCTGACCAACCTACCTGTTGAGTTAGAAACATTCCCCCTACCGATAGAATCCGCCTAACTTCCCGCTCATCATACGACTCATGCCGATTAAGAATCAGATCGAATTCCCCATCTGTGAAAGGAAGTTGCGAATCATCAGTCACTGGAAGCACCTTCACACCGAGCGGCTGTAAACGTTCCTCTGCAATAGGTATATTGGGGAGATAGCCCTCGGTCGCACATGTGTATGGAGGAAGGGGACGGAGTCTGGACAGCATCTCTCCTCCACCAGTCCCCATGTCGAGCATTCGTTCTGTTTGATTCAATAATCGGCGCGCCATCGTTCCATATGACCAAGGCAATATTCCGCTCTGGAGTCTCCCACTCCCTGTTACATAGCTAAAATCCCAGCCACTAAACGGCTGGTCCGCCTCTTGCAGCCCTTGCTCGTATCGCTCTTTCGCCGCCTCGGCAAACTCTTTTACTGATGGTTCTGAATTAGAATGATATAAGTTCATGGTCAATACAACCTCCAATTAGTGTATTCGTAAACACAAGTCCATCGGTTCTCTTGAAAGCACCTATGAACGGAGGTCCACGAATTGGACTGGAGGTTTCTGCAATGTTGCCTGAACGTTTTTATATGTTGTGTTCTTTACCTTTATATTTCATACACTTTTCCCTCCTACAGGCATTTCCAGAATTTATCTAAATAAATTATATTCAATCATCCTCGACAAGTCCATTACATTATGAATCAGGCGATACGTCTATGAGCACACCTGTCTTCCCTGCCTGCCTATCATCCTATTCTGTTTGCAGTACTTCCATCAGGTTGTCGTATTCTTCACTGGTCAGGTACTTCGAGATCACCTGTTCAATCTCACGTAATTCCTGTTCCGTTAGGCCACCTTCCATGGCACCTGAGATCTGTTGCATTTCCTTCTGTGGAAGCTTATTCATGAGCAGGCTGAAGATTTTTTCTTTCTCCTCTGCTGGCAGCTTGTCCTTCGCTCCTGTAATGTCATCCGGTGATACGACAATAGCATCATTGCCTGAAGAAGCACCGCCGCTGGCCGCTCCGGTTCCATTGCCTGAAGCTGAACCACTACCCTGATCTGTTCCTGAGTCATTACCCGTGCCCGTATCCGTCCCATTGCCTGCACTTGTGCCTGAGTTTGATCCTACGGTCGTATCTGTACCTGAACCTTCCCCTGTGCCCTCGCCTGAGCCACTTCCTTGGGACGCATTGTTGCCCGCATCTATGCCAGATTGACCGTTCTCTGTTCCATTCCCCATAACTGAAACAGCATCTTCCGGAACCTGCTCTTCGTCCGCTCCTGTCGGCTGATCTGTCGTCCCATTTCCTGATTTATTCCCCTCGCTGGTTTTACCGCCCAAGGCACCTTGGAACATAGCGGTTAACCCCATGGGTTGACCCTCCCACTGAATATTGAAACTCGCGAGTAGCGACTTCGCATATGACTGTACAATTAATCCGGTCGTGAGCAGTGTCAGTGAACTGACCAGCAACACGGTTAGCACGATTTTAACAAACCACACAAGCAACTTCATTCCGTTCTCTCCCTCCGATTATCCCACCCGTCTAGCATGCGCATGCTGGGGTCTGTGACTCTACTGTTAACCAGTATTGACGGAAATCTCGGGATTATATCCGAAAAACATACAAAAAACCTCCAGTCATCGCTATAAAAGCAACAACTGGAGGCTTAACATGCCTAAGTCGGCAAAGGATTCTATTTTATAATTCAAGAAACAATCTCTCTATTTCTTCGATTACTCGTAGATTGGAAGAACTTGATTCGTTTGCTCACGGTTACGACCAACGGAGAAGATGGCAATTGGAATGCCTGTCAGTTCGGAAACACGTTTTACATAATTCTGTGTGTTCACTGGCAGGTCTTCAAGTTTCTTAGCTCCAGTGATATCTTCGCTCCAGCCTGGCATCTCTTCGTATACCGCTTCACATTCTGCCAGCATTTTGAGGCTTGCCGGATAGTGTGTGATGACCTCGCCTCGGAATTTGTATCCTGTGCAGATTTTTACGGTTTCCAGACCTGTCATTACGTCCAGAGAGTTCAGGGACAGACCTGTAATTCCACTGACACGACGCGCGTGGCGAACAACAACACTATCGAACCAACCTACACGACGTGGACGTCCAGTTACCGTACCGTACTCATGTCCAGTCTCACGGATTTGGTCACCGATTGCATCATGCAATTCCGTAGGGAATGGACCATCTCCTACACGGGTTGTGTAAGCTTTCGCTACCCCAATGACTTGTTGAATACGAGCCGGGCCTACGCCAGAACCGATACATACGCCACCTGCGGACGGATTGGATGATGTAACAAATGGATAGGTTCCTTGATCAAGGTCCAACATAACGCCTTGTGCACCTTCAAACAATACCTTTTTGTCCTCATCAATATATTCGTTCAGTACAACGGATGTATCACGTACGTAAGGACGCAGAATTTCAGCATATCCGAGGTAATCTTGCAGAATCTCTTCCACATCAACAGGCTGGCCGCCATAGACTTGCTCGATGACACGGTTCTTTTCTTTGACCAGATGACGCAGTTTCAGTTCGAAGTCTTCAGCATCCAGCAGGTCAACCATCCGAATACCAATACGGGCTGATTTGTCCATGTAACATGGGCCAATTCCTTTGCCAGTCGTACCGATTTTGTTCGGGCCTTTGCTCTCTTCTTCGAGTGCATCCAGTACCATGTGATATGGCAGGATGATATGTGCGCGCTCACTGATGGACAGGTTCTTCGTTGTAAAATCATTGTCATGAATATAGTTAATTTCTTCGATGAGTGCCTTCGGGTTGATAACCATTCCGTTACCAATCACACACGCTTTATCCGTGTAGAAAATCCCTGATGGAATCATCGTCAGTTTATATTTTTTGTTATCAATCAGAATTGTATGACCCGCATTGTTACCACCTTGATAACGAGCCACCACATCAGCGCTCTCCGCCAAATAATCCGTGATTTTACCTTTTCCTTCGTCTCCCCATTGCGTTCCCACTACAACTACCGTTGACATAGTTAACATTCCTCCGTGGGTGCCTTGCGCACCTTTGTATTGGTCTGTCCGTCCTCTATCCCGGCAGGCATGTTACGCAATAAACCGACTGAGAAGCGTGCTAACGGACAGTAAAAATGTCCTTCCGTTACATTCAAGGGAAGGTTTGCGCTACTTTAACGCAGCAGTATTAGTGTACCAGTACCCTTTTTCAAAGTCAAATCAAATGGCGAACAATTATATATAGTACAACTGTAATGTTCGGGATTTACCCCTTATTTCGACACAAAAAACCGGAGACTCCAGTCCAATCTTGCTTGACTGCTATCACCGGTTCAAGGATACCCATTTCAATGTGAATCTATATCTGGTATTTATAACACATGTTTGCGTTCAGTTGCTCTAATGGTTGATCTTCGGGACAGACGATTCTGGCTTCTTGATCAAAGCCGTCAGCACCTGCCCATTACATCGCGAAGGCGTCATTGTGCGCCCTCTCGTAATTGACGAATTTATTAAAGTTTTTCAGGAAGACCAGTTCCACCGTACCTACCGGACCGTTACGCTGTTTAGCGATAATGATCTCGATAATATTTTTCTTCTCGGTCTCCTGGTTATAGTAGTCATCCCGGTATAGGAACGCTACGATGTCAGCATCTTGCTCGATCGAACCCGATTCCCGCAAGTCACTCATCATCGGACGTTTGTCCTGACGTTGCTCTACACCCCGGCTCAGCTGGGACAAGGCAATAACCGGAACTTCCAGTTCCCGGCCAATCTGTTTCAGTGTACGTGAGATCTCGGATACCTCTTGTTGACGGTTCTCCCCTGCTTTACCACGTCCACTAATCAGTTGAAGATAGTCGATCAGGATCATGCCAAGGCCTTTCTCTTTCTTCAGACGACGGCATTTGGCACGAATATCCGCTACGGTAATCCCTGGTGTATCATCTATAAAGATGTTGGCTTCTGACAAAGCTGCAATACCCATCGTCAGCTTCTGCCAGTCTTCATCACCCTTGAAGTCACCCATACGCATTACGCTGGCATCCAGGTTGGCTTCCGCACAGATCATACGTTGCACCAGCTGGGCAGCTGACATCTCCAGACTGAAGATGGCTACCGTCTCCTGAGCCCGAATGGCTACGTTCTGAGCGATATTCAGGGCGAAGGCCGTCTTACCTACGGAAGGACGGGCCGCTACAATGATCAAGTCACTGCGCTGGAATCCGGCAGTCATCTTGTCCAGATCGATAAACCCGGACGGAATACCTGTTGTTGTACCCTTATTCTGATGAAGTGTTTCCACACGATCGAATACTTCCATCAGTACGTCCTGTATGGCTATAAAACCACTACTGGAGCGACGGTTGGAGATCTCCAGAATGCGACGTTCAGCTTCTCCGAGCATCGCTGCAACATCTTCTCCGCCTGTATATCCTTCGCTCACGATCTGTGTTGCCGTACGAATCAGGCGACGCAGCATCGATTTCTCTTCGATAATCTGAGCGTAATAGTCTACGTTCGCGGCTGTAGGTACACCATGAGCCAGCTTTGCTAGATAACTAACGCCACCAATGTCCTCCAGCTCACCTTTATCCTTCAGAAGCGAAGTCAGTGTCACGAGGTCAATCGGTTGATTTCCCTCGCCAAGCTGGATCATCGCTTCGAAGATTAATTGATGGGGTTTATCATAGAAATCCTCGGTTTGCACCCGTTCCATCGCTGTAATTAGGGCTTCACCCTGCAACAGGATTGCACCCAGCACGGCCTGTTCGGCTTCCAGGTTCTGCGGGGGAATCCGGTCGAATGACATTTCGCCGCCCATCTTACTCTTCCGTTACCTGTACCTTCAAGATTGCCTTCACTTCAGGGTGAATCTTGACAGTTACTTGTGTTACGCCGAGTGTACGAATAGGCTCGTCCAGCTCAATTTTACGTTTGTCTACTTTCAGACCCTTTTTAGACAAAGCTTCTGCGATCTGTTTGCTAGTAATGGCGCCAAACAGACGACCACCTTCGCCGGACTTGGCTTTCAGTTCAGTCACTTCTGCTTCCAGCTTTTTCGCAAGTGCTTCCGCTTCCGCTTTCTCTTCCTGTTTGAGTCTTTCTTCAGCCGCCTTCTGGTTGTCCAGTGTCTTCATGTTGCCGTCTGTTGCCAGACGTGCGATTCCCCGTGGCAATAGGAAGTTCTGTGCGTAACCCTCAGATACTTCTTTCACTTGCCCTTTCTTGCCTTGACCCTTCATATCTTTTATAAAAATGACTTTCATTCGAACAGCCCCTCTTCCTTTTCGATTTCAGCCAGTACGTTCGTCAGCCGTTTTTCTGCCTCTCCAAGCGTTCCTTCAAGCTGCACGGCAGCATTCGTCAAATGTCCGCCACCGCCCAGTCGTTCCATGACAACTTGGACATTCATGCGCCCCAGCGATCTCGCGCTGATGCCAATCAGTCCATCCGGACGCTCACTAATCACAAATGAAGCGACCACGTCAGTCATGTTCAGCAATGTATCCGCCACCTGGGCGATCATCATCTGTGAAATCTTGCTGCCAGGGTCTGTGACCGCCAGCGCAATGTTTCCATATACCATTTTAGCATGCTTTATGATTTCTGCCTTAGCAATATATTCTGACAGATCCTCTTTCATCAACCGCTGGATCATAATGGTGTCCGCACCGCTACGGCGCAAGAAACCTGCCGCTTCGAACGTTCTGGACCCCGTGTGCAGTGCAAAATGCTTCGTATCCACCGTAATCCCAGCAAGTAGAGCCGTAGCTTCTAGCGGAGTGAATTGTACCTTATCATGAATGTATTGCAAGAGTTCGGTTACCAATTCGGCAGCAGAGGACGCATAAGGTTCCAGATAGATCAACACTGCGTCATTGATGAACTCTTCGCCCCGGCGATGGTGATCCACAACGACGACACGGGTAGCAGACTGTACCAGTTTTGGCTCCATGGTCATGGAGGCCTTATGGGTATCCACTACCACCAGCAACGTGTGCTCGGTCATCATCTGGGTTGCCTGTTCCGGTGATACAAATGCTTTGGACAACTTCTCGTCCTTGTTCACTTGCTCCATCATGCGTTCAATCGATGGATTAATTCCATCCAGAACAATTCGGGCTTCCACATTGTACAGACTGGCCGCTTTCCACACTCCGATGGATGCGCCGATCGCGTCCATATCCGGAATTTTGTGCCCCATGATGAGCACCCGGTCGCTCTCCTGCATCAGATCACGCAGCGCGTGCGCAATAACGCGGGCTCTTACCCGTGTCCGTTTCTCCACTGCGTTAGACTTGCCGCCATAGAAAGACAGGCGTTGTCCGGACTTCACGGCAGCCTGATCACCACCACGTCCAAGTGCCATGTCCAGACTGGACTGTGCCAGTTCTCCCATCTCACTGATGCTATCCGATCCAAACGCCAGTCCAACACTGAGTGTCATTGGCACTTTGAGGTCAGCAGTCATCTCCCGAACCTCATCCAAAATGACAAATCGGCTCTGCTCCAGTTCCTGCAAAGACTTATGATTCAGCATCAACAGATAACGATCAGAAGACAGACGGCGCAGGTACACTTCGTACCGCTTGGCCCAAGACGTAATTTCGCTGGTCACTCGAGCAATCAGCGCTGTACGCTGTTGATCGTCCATGCCTTGGGCAGCCTCGTCCAGATTATCCAGAACGAGAATTCCCAATGCAAGGCGTTCATTTTCATATTTATCACGAAGAATGGCTAGCTCCGTAATCTCGTATACATATACATACCGCTCCTGCGGGTTATGAATAACTCCATAATGCCGATCATCCAACTGGAATTCGTCATGCAACTCCTTGGATGAATGTTCCTTCGTCCCATCTTTCTTCTCTTTAGGCTGAGGAAGTTTGGGAAACATATTAAGTAGCGGATTACCCACCATTGTCTTCTCCTGGAACATCTCCGCGACAAAGCGGTTATGCCACTCTACCGTACGATCTTCGCTGTACAGCACAATTCCGAATGGAAGCATGCTGACCGCTTCCCCCTCCATCCGTTTGATCCGAATAGATAGGCCATTAATGTAGTCGTTAAGCTCACGGCGGAACGCGAGCTCCGCCTTAATCATGACGATTCCCAGCGCCGAAGCCAGTATCAGACTAATCAAACCAAGCGTCCAGTTATAAATGGTAACGAACATAACGAGCAACAGCAGCAGTATGAACGCCCATACGGTATAGTAGCCGTGCCAGCGTTTCTTCAGAAATTTAGGCATGACTCATCACCCTATCGTTTTGATTTCGATATTGCCTCACGAAGCGGGAACGCCAGATCGATAATTCCGATAATCCGAAGCGGACCAATGAAGAAGACCGCTGCCGCCAGGAAATATGGTATAACCGGATTCCATTTCTTTGTATGTGAGAGAAAGAAGAAGAAACCGATCGCTTGAATCATGAAGCCCAGATTAATTAACGGCGACAGATTCATGGCAATCATGGTCCAGTATGTTCCATCACTTTGTCTGGAGATCACTTCGATCAAGAGAGCAAGGAAATAATACCAGATCAATGCACGCGGCATACGCCATTCTCTCGCTGGTGGAAGCTTCGATACCACCACACCCATCACGTTCAGAATTGGACGAGCTATGGCGTGTGTAATAAAGGCCATTACCATCGATGTGACAACGAGAGCAAACGGAATCATAAGTTGTGTTTGTTTGGCAACATCCTCGGTCATCTCAGGTGTCCATGCAAAACCGTTAATCATCTGATTCGATGTATTGGTTAACGGTTCAATGGTCAATTTGACCACATCTTCAATATAACTGGACAGGTCGAATTGGAAAATGACGCTGCCGACCAAGAGCAACAACAAGTATTCTGCCAACATCATGCCACTTCCCGCCATCAGCGCGAACAGGGCTGATTTGCGTGTTTTATACGCGTGACCCATAACGATCGCAGGCAGGGTAAAGATGAGCAATAGTAACAGATAGATGGGGTGGAATACGACCAAAATAACGGCTACGGGCACGAGATGCCATATAAATGATTTTAAAGATAATGAAGCATACAAAATAACTCCCGGAATCATCATAAAAAATATGGCAAGTACCGATAAAGGAGTTAACAGCGAAAGTAGCAAGAGCAGATAAACTGCGCTCCAAACAGCTGATTTAAAGCTAAATTTCAACAAATTCACCTCTTACGCATATGATCTTCTAGCGAGGAAATATCCTGGTACCAGTCTTCAAGCTGGTGACCTTCCTGTTTATGCTTTTTCAACTTCTCAACTAGCAGTGCATCCAGATCCTTGAAAGGAATACCGAGCCTGCGGCCCAATATGTAACTACTCATAATCAAACTGGCAAGACTGTCCCCGATTCGAGTTGTACTGCCTTCCCATAACGCCTTGAATAATCGGGATACCTGATCAAGCACTTCGGTTTTCAGCCATTCAATCACTTTAGCGCGTTTGGCTACATCCAGTTCTTTAGGCATTTGGCGAAAGTCACTCTCCCCCGAAAAAGCTTTATTCTCGATTATAGCATAAAAAGAGGGCCCGCAAAATTACCCCAAAAAGCGGAGAAGTTCTCCGAAACTGATGTCAGGTACTTATGCGGAGTCCTCCGTACATCCTATCGACCTATATATTTGTAAAAAACTTCGAATGCGGCCCTTGTTCAGGACTTCTTAAGTTTAACATGATACCGGACGGCTGTGATTATCCATCATGACACAATAATGTTTAAATTCGTAACAGCCTTACTTAGCCTTGATCGATTCTTTGGCTACAATGCCCTCGCAGTACTCAATAATCTGACTCCGTCTGACAATACCGATGAACCGATCCATATCATCGACCACAGGAACAAAGTTCTGAACTTTAGCGAGATTAATCAGGTCCTCCATGTTGGCGTTAATGGATACAGGTTTAATATCCAAGCGAAGGGGAACATCCTTGAGCAAGAACTTTGAAGCGTTTTCAAATGAAATCTTTCCCTCGGCATTCTTCATATACCACAGTAAGTCGCCTTCGGTAACCGTACCAATATATTTGCCCTCTTTATTCAAAATGGGTACCGCCGTAAAACGATGATATTCCATCCGTTCCAACGTTTGCCGCAGCGTAGAATCCGACGTCACGCACGTAACCTCTTGTTTGGGTAGCAAAAAAAATGCGATGTTCATACCCTTGTGTATCCTCCTTGTGAATTTCTTCGTTCAACTTATCTCGCTCAACTTATATTATACGGATCAGAACGCAGGATGTTCCAAAAGGATAATAGTTCTCAATACAAAGAAAAAAAACAGCAGCCCGCGAATAAACGTACTGCTGATTGTGGTCTACAACACATCATTGGTATGGAATTGGTTATTCAATCTTTTGCCGGTCAGGGATCATGACTTCACCGGCTGGGGTCGATTGATCCATCCAGTTGTTAATCAGCTCTTTGGCATATTGGACATCTTTCTCGTCAGCCTGACCATAATAGATACCGTCTTTTTTCATCCCCTCACCCAGAATGGTGAAGCTTGAAATCTGCGGTTTCTCCTGAGTAAGCACTTGTTTAGCCAGATCAATAATGAAAGATGCTCGCATATCCGTCTGGAAGCTGTCTCCCATGATCTGAATCAATTCCGGAATTTTGGCGATTTGATTCAAATTCAGCATCTCATTCGCCATCGCGTTCAAGAAAATCTGCTGCCGCTTGGTACGATTAAAATCGCTATCCTCACGGTATCTTACATAATACAGTGCTTCCTGCCCGTCATAGATCGGCTTACCACCTTCAATCGTGAATTGCACGTGATCCGGATTCTTGTTCACAATGTCCTCATCGATTGGCAGTTTTACACCACCAAGCGCATCAACCACTTTTTTGATTCCGTCGAAGTTGATCGTTGCATAATAACCCACATCAGCATCAAGAAATTTCTCCACGGTATTGATGGACATATTCTCCCCACCAAAAGCATAGGCATGCGCCAGCTTATCATAATCATCTTCGCCGTCCTTGTTGGCATCCCGTCCTACAATCTGCACATACGTATCACGTGGAATGGATACCAACAACACACGGGATTCCTTCGGACGTACTACAGCATAGATGACGGTATCGGAACGTCCACGCGTTTTCTCATAGGCGCGTTTGTCCGAACCTAACAGTAATACGGAGAAAGGTTCCTTACGGTATACCGTTGGATCAGGCGTGTTGTTGCCTTCTTGCGGTACATAAGAGCGGGATAACTGATCTTCTACCGAACCGGCGAGAAACAGATCAAATGCCGCTACAGCCAGCTGCTGACGGAACAAATACCCTCCGATTAACAAAACAACAAGCGAAACGAGCGTTATATATAGGCCTTTTCTTCTTTTCTTCTTCTTATCTTTAGTTCTGCTTTTCATCCATCGATTCCTTCTTCACTATCGAAATGATACTGCCTACTATATAAGTTTCATCTAATATTTACACTAATAACGGAGAGGTCAGAAAAAACCTGAAGAAGCGTAGCGCTCGCCTTTATCAACGGATTTTTACCTTTTGAATAAGGTAATTTAAAAAAATCTGGGGATAACAGCGATCGGAAGGTTATTCTGAACTCGCAGTGATGAAGTGTAACGATTCGTTCAACTTATATAATACCAATTAAACGTCTGGGATGCCTTGTGACTCGGTGTTCACTGAAGTTTTCTCTCTCTTGAATCAAGACACCGCTTACGCTCGTTCTATTGTAATCATTGCGAGAGCAAGAAAAGTTACAATCCGGTTAAATTGAAAAGAACAGCGACTCCTTTTTAGCTACAAAAGGTACACTGTTCTCTTCATTTCTAACGTTATCGAATCAGTTTGTGGATATACTTTCCACATGTTGGCTCTTCTCTTTTTGACGCAGACGTCCCGTTATAAGCGCAGCTACCAGCGTAAGCACACTGAATACCACCGCAGACCAGAAAAGGCCATTATAACCCTGCCCTGTCGTTTGATGCACTGCCTGGAGCAACACATCACGGATGCCTTCATCAGGAATCTGGGACAGGCCCTCTGTCAGACTGGAGACATCACTCCCTGCTGCTCCACCCGATGCATATTGCTCCAGCATCTCCGGAGGCACCTGAATTCCTTTGTCAGCAAATCCTGCCTGAATGTTGGACCCCAGATTAATGAACGACCGTGCCAGGAATCCAGCGAAAATCGTAGGTGCAATAGCCATCGCCATCTGGCGGAATAACGAACTGGTCGCTACCGCGATGCCCTTGTTGTTCTCCCCCGCCTGTTCCGTGACAAGTACGTTAACTGGCGCACCAAGCATCATACCGAAACCGATACCTACGAGTGTACTCGCGATGACAAATTGCCAGATATGCTCCACCCATAGCGGGAACAGCAGGAATCCAATGGCAGATAGCAGCCCCGCAACCGATAACGTCCAGATTGGCCCTTTGCGGTCAACGAGGTATCCACCTCCACCTGCCCCGATGCCAGATGCCAGCGCAAGCGGAGTAAACCAGTACCCGGAGGCCGTATTGGATACGCCGAGATATTGCTCAACAAATCCGGGAATAAAGATCACCGAGGCCAGAATGGCTCCGGAGAAAAAGGCAATCAACAGCGTCCAGCGAAAGGACGCAATGCCCAGAAGCTGTGTCGATACAACAGGTTCACGTTCAGATCCTTCCAGCCTTTTTTCCATGAAGTAAAAGAGCACCAGAATGATTACACCTGCCAAGAAGAAACCGTAGAACATCGGTGATCCCAGGCTTTGAAGCATGTTCACACCGTCCAGATTGCTGAAGCTATACATTAAACTGAGTACACCCAACGTTAGGACAGCAATACCGCTCCAGTCCACTGCTGCACGATTCAGTTCCTGCTCTTCCTGAATAAATCGAATACCTGCTATGAATAGCAGAATGGCGATAGGCACGTTAATCAGGAATAACCAATGCCAGTTGCCAGTCAGATCCAGTATAAAAGCACCGACATTGGGTCCCAAGATAGCGGCAACACCATTCATCCCTCCCAGTAGACCCAAGGCTGTACCTTGTCGCTCTGCCGGGAACTTGCTTAATACATATGAGCTGGCAATGATAAAAATCCCACCACCGCCCAAAGCTTGAATGACACGAGCAATCAGGAAAAAGGTAAACGATGTGCTCAGCGCGACAAGCAGGGACCCGATCCCAAACAACGCCACTTCAATCAAAAATAGCTTCTTGCGACCATAACGGTCCGACAGTTTGCCTGCAATAGGTACACTCACCGCAAGCCCAAGCGTGTAAAGCGTAATCGTCCATGCTCCCCATGTTGGCGACACACCAAATGATGCATTTAAGGTGGTCAGTGAAGAGGTGATGATCCCGTTATCCAGCGCAGCCATAAATACCCCTATGGCGAACAGGATTAGCGGCCATTTCATTTGTTTTTGCATCACAAGTTACCTCCCGATCAGATCGTAAATTCAGTATCGTACAGTTGGTTTGGTACATATATATTAAACCGAGTTGAATAATAATGACTCACTGGTCATTTTAAAACAAAAGAAAACCATATGTCAATTTAATAATATGGTTATATGGATCAATTTACCCCCGATTCGATAAAATAGAGCTACCACATGTTCAGTCGAACCTGCGGACAGCCCTCATATCTTATCTAACGTACTAACGCTTGCGTAATGCTTCAATAATCTGGTCTGACTCGGTTTCCCGAAAACCCATAGTTGAATAACTTCCGAGTCTCCACAAAACGCCCTTCACGAGTATCTGTTCCAAATACAACTGATATCAGTCTTTTGCCATCACGTTCAGCTGTCCCCACAAAATGATATCCGGAATCTTCATCATACCCGGTCTTTAATCCGTCATTCCCATCGTAAGCATACGGCCCACCAATGGAGGACAACATCCAGTTCGTGTTACTCATGTACATCCCTTTTTGGTGCATTGATACTTGCATTTGACTGGAGATTCTTAAAATCTCGGGATGGTTATTCAGCAGATATCGCGCAAGCTTGCATGCATCTATAGCCGTCATTAAGGTCTGCCCTTGTATATCCATTGGACGGTTAGGACCAAGCAGCTTTTCACTGAGGCCCGTTGAATTCGTGAATTGTGTATCCTCAGACAGCCCAATCTGAGTTGCTTTCTGATTCATCTGTTGCACAAACTTCTGCTCTGTACCACTGATATGTTCAGCCAGAGCAACCGCTGCATCATTGGCTGAATAGACAGCTACGATCTCGAACAACTCCTGAACGGTGAACTGCTCTCCCTGTTTCAGGGTCAGTTGACTACCCCCCACGGAGCTGGCATACAGACTCACATTAACAAGATCATTCCAGCCTATATCACCATTGATCACGGCCTCCATTACTAACAGTTCTGTCATCAACTTACTGACGCCTGCCGGAGCAATCTCTTCGGAGCCGTTAAAATCCATTAAGATCTGTTCAGAGTTCATATCCATTAGTACCGCAGATTCAGCTTTAATTCCCGGTTTGCCTACCAGCATGTCCGGTTTCACACCCAAATATATAATAAGCAAGAGAGCTAGCAGCATACCTGCCCGTTTCCACCATTTTTTCATAAGATGATCACCTCTTACCTATATAGACGAAGTAAAGAGGCATTTTGTCTGCACTTTTTTGAAAAAAAGTTAAATTTTTTTTATTTTTTGGTTACAAAAAAAACATGAACCCCATACACCCATGCCAGAGTGTACAGAATCCATGTTTTTAAAGACACTTTTTATTCATTTTCCCAGGAGAATTCTTCATTAATAATCTAGCAACCGGCTTCTTAAAGGACCCCAATCCTTACAGCTGCTAATTTAAGAATGTGTTACTGAGCTACAACTGCTTTGTCTGCATTAACTTGCAGGTCGCTCAGGTAAACGCCTGTTCCATCACCAATCGCATAGTTCATTACACGTTTGTTAACGGGTGCTACAACTGCACGATACAGTGTAGGGAATACAGGAACTTCATCTACCATGTATTGTTGCCATTGATTGTAGATCTCTTTACGCTTGTCTACATCAAATGCTTCAGCTGAGATACCTTGTGCCAGCAATTTGTCATTCTCTTCGCTGGAGAATCTGGAGAAGTTGTAGAGTGCATCGCGGCCATACAGACCAGATGGATCTACGTCAATACCAACGCCCCATGCTGCTTGATACACATCAATGTTTGGATCATCTTTACCTGTGTTACCTACACGGTCATAGAAGCTGTTGAACTCAACCATTTCCAGATTTACTTTCAAACCAATAGCTGCCCATGATTGAACATAATAACGAGCCAATGGTTCAGCTGTGTCTCCACCAGTCATGGATACAAAGTTGATTTCGAGTGGTGTTCCATCCGGATTCGTACGGAATTCACCATCCAGTTTGTAACCAGCTTCGTCGAGCAATGCTTTCGCTGCTTCTGGATCATATGCTACACCCGGATTGTTGGAATCATGGAATTCTGGGTGAGACGGTGGAATCAGGGTTGTTGCATTCCAACGCAGACCATTATAGAAACGTTTACCTACTTGATCGTTATCTACAGCCATCCACATGGCTTTACGCAACTTTTTGTCGCCCATTTTTGCTTCGGCATTGCTTACAACTTTTCCGTTCTCTTCATCCCACGTACCCAGTTTGAAACCGATGTACGTATAAGCACGATCGATTGCGCCCAGGAATTCTACGTTGGACAGGTTAGCATTATCTTTGTATTGATCTGTCGGGAATGCATCCACGAGGTCTACCCCGCCAGATTTCAGTTCTTGAACAACCGTTGTCGGGTTGATAACTTTCAGAGTCACTTTGTCCAGTTTCGGAGCCCCACGCCAGTAGTCTTCGTTCTTAACATAAGTTACAGACTCACCCGGAGTGATTACATCCACTTTAAATGGACCAAAACCAATTGGTTTTTCACGTACTTCTTTGGAAGAAGACATTTTTGCTACATCCATATCGCCGAAGATATGTTTAGCCAGTGGATACGTCCATACGCCACCTGTCAGCAGGGACGGAGTGGATTCTTTATACGTAATGCTGATTTGTTTGTCGCTCAGCACTTTAATACCAGAGATTGTTTTTGCTTTTCCAGCATGGAATTCTTCCATACCTACTATGCTAGTAAAGTTGGAGTCATAACGTGGACCATCATACGCTTTGTTACCAATAACTTCATAAGCAAATTGCAGATCTTCAGCCGTTACCGGCTTGCCATCATGCCAGTTTACGTTGTCACGAATGGTCAGTGTGAACGTTTTGCCATCTTCAGATGTCTCATATGTTGCTGCACCATCATTGGTGTACACATAGTCTTTGTCCCATGTAAGTAATGGCTCATCGAACCATTGCAGTACCTGAACATCCGGGTTACCGGAATAGAAGTTATAGTTCAGTGTACCTTCAAAAGCAGTATCCGATACAAGTCCGAATGTAATCGATCCACCCTCGATCGCAGTACCCTCATTCGTTTTGACATTGTTGAAGTCATCAATGGAGTAAACGCCCTCTTCATTAGCAGGTTTTTCCTCCGTTTTTCCCTCTTCTGTGTTGGAAGCTGGAGCTGGAGTAGCTGCCTCTTTCTCAGAGCACGCTGCGAGCACCAATACAAAGACCAACATCATCGTGAAAAATAGTCCCCGTGAAAATAATCCCTTTTTCATGAACCTTTCCTCCCTTTTTTTAACCTCTTCTTTGTCTTGCATCAGTCGCACGCTTTAGGGCTTGACCGACATTATTTATACTCAACATCAATACCAGAATCAGTACCGATGCGGGTAGCCATATCCACCATCTGGATTCCAGGGTTTGCGGATTACGTGCATAACTTACGAGTGTTCCAAGACTAGGCGTACTTTCGGGAAAACCAAACCCGAGGAAAGACAGCCCGGATTCGAGGCCAATATTGGCAGCGAGATTCAATGTCATCGTTACAATAATAATGGAGCTCAGATTCGGAAGAACCTGTGAGAGCATAATCTTCAGATGAGAAGAGCCCAATGTTTTTGAAGCTTTTACATAATCCAGTTCCCGTTCCTGTAATGCTTTGGAGCGAATCAATCTGGCGATACCCATCCAGAGAAATGCCGTCATGATTAGAGAGAACGAGATGATATTGTATTTCGGTACTGCCGTAACAAACGCGATAACAATCATCAACATCGGAAGGATCATGAAGAAATCAACAACACGCATAAACAGGTTGTCTATCATTCCACCGAAATAACCGGATAAAAGGCCAATTAAGATACCTATGAAGCCAGTCATTAACGTTACGATAATTCCAATGGTCAGGGAGTTACGTGTACCGATGACCAGCTGGCCAAATACATCACGACCTCCATAATCCGTTCCTAACCAATATTTCGCGGATGGTGGTTCATATAAGGCAAACAGATCCACGCGTACGATATCATCCTGATTCAGAATGAGAGACGTGCCATATACCAGCAACATGACCAAGCCCAAGAAAATGAGCGAGATTAGTGCCACCTTATCTCTGACAAGCTCCCTCCATAAAATACTCAAGCTGGAGGGGCTTTTATCAACCTTTTGTGAAGTTACAACTACCTCGTTGGCCTTGCTCATCTTGTTTTCACCCCGAAATCTTCAAGTTCTTACTTGATCCGTATACGTGGATCTACAATTCCTAGAATTATGTCAGACAGCAATGCCCCGAGAATGGAAGCTACGCCATACAACAATACGAGTGCAGTCACAACGCTGAAGTCACGCAATGAGATGGAACTCAGGAACAACTGCCCCATACCTGGATAACTAAATATACTTTCAATAAATACCGTACCTCCGATAAGCCCTGTAATCTCATATCCGAAGAACGCGGCGATAGGTAATAGTGAGTTCCTCAAGATATGCCTGTTGTAGATCCGGGATTCCGAGGCGCCTTTGGCTCTGGCAGTAATAACGAATTCCTTATGCTTGATATCAATGATTTCACTACGTAAATATTGAACCGTAGATACCGTTGTAATTAGTGCCATCGATAATGCCGGCAATAATAGATGATAGAACTTACTCATTACGTAGCTGAATGTGCCTGGTGTAAGACCCGGCGCAACGCTACCTCCTGTCGGGAACCAGCCGAAGTGGAATCCGAAGATCCATACCATCACCAGTGCGAAGATGAACAATGGTGCGGCAAACCCCAGGTAAGTGTATCCCGTGATCAACCGATCAGACCAGGTATCGTTGTAACGACCACTGATGATACCCAGTGGAATAGCGATCAGGTAAGTCAGTACAAGTGTCGCCAGTGCGAGCCAGAATGTATTTGCTACACGCTGACCGATCAAGTCGGTAACCGGCATTTTGAAACGGAAGGATTGCCCAAAATCACCTTGGATGGCGTTTTTGATCCAGTCCCAATATTGCACATACCAAGGATTATTCAATCCCAATCTCTCTCGCTGGGCTTCCAATGCTTTGGGATCAACGCTTGGATCAAGCAATCCGGTTAGTGCATCGCCCGGCATGGCCTTGGCCATCAGAAAGACCAAAAGACTAAGTAAAAAGATCTGAGGGATCATTATGATAATTCTGCGTACTATCGTTTTCCACATATGGCCTTCAACCTTTCTGAGGTAGAGCTACTCGGTGAGTATCGGAAATGGATTTGAGCGAGTATGCAAGTCCTTCCTCATCAAAGAAATTTCGGTATGAATGTTCATACTCGGATTTGACCTGTTGACGGAAGGCTACCATTTCCTCTCGTTTGGTTGGGTCCATATCCGGAATGGCTGCAATGAGACGTTTGGTATAGATGTGTTGCGGATTCTCAAAAATATCATTTGTTGTGCCCTGTTCCACATATCGACCTTTATACATAATTCCAATCTCATCACACATATGACGGATGATACCCAGATCGTGACTGATGAACAGATAGGTCAGATTTAATTCTTTTTGAATTTCCTGCATGAAGTTGAGTACCTGAGCCTGTACCGATACATCGAGTGCAGATACAGGTTCATCAGCGATAATTAACTTCGGCTTCAGGGCAATAGCCCGTGCGATGCCTATCCGTTGACGCTGTCCGCCGGAGAATTCATGAGGATATTTGTAGATTGATTCCGGACTCAGGCCAACCTTTTCAAGTAATTCTCTTACTTGTCTTTTCTCCTCGGTAGCTGTCAGACGCTCATAGTTACGAAACGGCTCAGCGATAATATCGATAACCCGCTTCTTTGGATTCAGTGATGAATATGGGTCTTGAAAAATCATTTGTACATCCCGCTGGAGCTGCCTGTTCTTACGTCGCTCCGTAGCCAGATTTTTGCCGTTAAACAGGATCTTTCCGTCAGTGACATGGTTTAGCCCAATAATGGCTCTGCCTGTTGTTGTTTTTCCTGAACCTGATTCGCCAACCAGACCATAAGTCTGTCCTTCTTCAATGGAGAAGCTAACATCATCAACAGCCTTTACACTGCCAATTTCCCGTTTAAGCAATCCACCGCGAATCGGAAAGTGTATCTTAAGCCCTTCTACTTCGAGTAATGCCATTATGTTATTCCTCCTCAGCTTTGGTCAGGGAAATGAAAGTGCTGGTAACAGGTACACCGTACAAAGTGACCTGGTGCAATTTCATGCATCTGTGGGTTCTCTTCATGAGCCGATTCACTAATCCATGGAATTCGGGCTTTGAATCTGCACCCTTTGCGAGGAAGATTTTTGAGTGATGGTACGATGCCTTGGATGACATGTAATTTGGATCTTTCTTCAGACAGGGTGGGAATAGAGTTCAACAATGAGCGGGTATATGGATGCTTCGCATCGTTCATCAATGTGAAGATATCTGCGATTTCAACAATTTCGCCTGCATACATAACTGCAACGCGATCAGCCATCTCAGTTACGACACCCAGATCATGTGTAATCAGAATAATGCCTGCGTTAATTTCATTCTTCAGATCACGGATCAGCTCCAGAATCTGTAGTTGAATCGTAACGTCAAGCGCCGTCGTTGGTTCATCGGCTATGAGTAGTTCCGGTTTGTTGGCAATCGCAATGGCAATAACAATTCTCTGTCTCATACCACCAGATAGTTCGTGGGGATATTGCTTGTATATTTGTTCGGGACGTGGAATTCCTACCTGATTCAATAAGTGAATGACCTTTTCTCTCTTCTCTCTAGAAGACAGCTTGGACTGATGAAGTGTGAGAATCTCTTCAATCTGTTCACCAATAATCATTAGAGGATTTAGTGCGGACAATGGGTCCTGAAAAATCATGCCCATTTCTTTGCCGCGTAGCTTGTTTAACTTGCTTGGGGAGATGTTGGCAATATCTTGTCCTTTATAGAGGATCTGGCCTTCGATCTTTGCTTTGTTATGCAAACCCATAAGAGAGAATGCAAAAGCACTTTTACCTGACCCGGATTCACCTACAATTGCCAACACTTCATTTTTCTTCACCGTAAGGTTAACGTGATCCACTGCTGCATAATAGTCATCTTCAATTCTGAATGATGTTGTTAGATTTCTGACTTCCAATAGCTCTGTATTCAAATCAATCACCCTAACCCCATAATTTCCGTAGATTGTATTCGTGTGTAGAGAAATGCATCCACTGTATATTTCCAAGTTCTTGAAGATAACGAACAATAGCTTATACAAAATACCAAATTGTTAGGAGAAACAAGTTTAAGAGACTTATATTTAGACCATTGGTCAATTAATGTTGATAATTCCTAGCGGAATTATATATCAAAATAATTAATGTAATCATACGTGTAATTTTAGCTAACGTCAATGCTTATTTTGAGATTTTTGGTATAAATGTTTTTTATACTACAGATTTGGATATTAGTAATACTATAAAGGCATATAGCAGGAATTTTGAGAGGTGTTATCTTGTTTTTGGCTATGAGGTGAACATAGGCATTTAGCCGATATAACATATACATAACATAATAGTTACATTTAGTGTATGTGTATGCTTTGATTTAAGTAGACATTCTTAATTTTGCGTGAGGTAAATGTTACATATATGAGTGATGATTATATCTCGATCTATAGCTGAATTTTATTGAACCGGAGCCGTTATGCTTACAATTGAAATAATATGTGCGATCAGAGTAAAAAATCTAGTTAATCTAGTATAGTTTTATTTATTTGCTAATGTAAAGACCAAATTGTCATCTTTTATCATTTATTTTACAAAAGAAAGAAAAAAGCCCTGCAAAATGCAGAGCTTATCTAATAATTATTCATTTAAGTGTATATATAACACCTTTTACTGAGAGTCAGGGGGTCTTTTACCACGTTTTAACTCATTAATACTCAGTCCAAAATCCATCTGCAAGTGAGGATAGTCCGGAAAGTTTGCCCAGTCTCCACCCCAAGTGAAACCTAACTCTTTGGCAAGATCCACAATTTCCATCCAGTCTGCCTCGCCATTGCCGTTATCATCACGTTCCATATCCCACACCACATCACCCTCAGGCGTCCTCAGTGCAAAATCAATTGCCAATCCGTAGTTATGATATGACTCACCACCACGTGCATTAGTAACGATATTGCCTGCGCTTGAGCGTCCTTGGTTGAATAGTGCATCTTGCTCCTCGGAACTTCGGTAACCGTGGGTGATAACAATCTCTATTCCACGTCTCGCTGCCTTACGTACCAATAATTTCTCATTCTCTGCTACCACAGGATGTAGGCCGGTGATTGGCAGAGCTTCTTGGATTGTTGTCCCAGGCCACATATTATTTATATCATCTTTTTGCTGTAACCATACATATATAATGGAAAGTAAAAGAGTAGCTATAATCCAGTTTTTCAGACTCTTTTTTCTCTGTTTGCCTTTACGTTTTGATGTATTCATATCCACTCCTGGTGTTTATTCTGAAATAAACAGCTATTCCTGCTGCCTGTACCTTTTCAGTAGATTAGACTCTATTATAATTCATTTGAGCCTTGAATGCTTCTATCACCACAGTATTGAATTCTTCCATTTGTTAGAGTGGATCTGTTATTAATAATTCTATTGATATATACAAAAAAGCAGCCGGCTATAAGCCGACTGCTTCGTATGCAAGCTGAGTAAAAACTACTCAGTTGTGTATGGCAATAATGCGATTTGACGGGAGCGTTTGATTGCAATCGTCAGCATGCGTTGATATTTAGCGCTAGTACCTGTTACACGGCGTGGCAAAATTTTTCCACGTTCGCTGATAAATTTACGAAGCAAGTCCGTATCTTTATAATCGATGTGAGTAATTTTGTTAGCTGTGAAGAAGCACACTTTACGACGTTTATTACGGCCGCCACGACGTGCCGGTCTTTTATCGTTGTCTCCGCCTTCTCTTTGCTTGAAGCCCATGCTTTTCAGTCCTTTCCTATCATGTAACCCATATCTCCTAAGAGTATCAGCTCATGTTAAAATGGCAAATCATCATCCGATATATCAATCGGTTTTCCGTCATCGGAAAAAGGATCCTGATTGTTGCTACGCGAATTATTGTTATTGTTCGCGCGTCCGCCGCCTCCATAAGAAGGCTCTTCACGCATTGGTTGCCCACCGCCGCCACCGCTATTATCACGGTTAGCTGACTCCAAGAAACGGACATTATCGGCAATGACTTCGGTCACGTATACACGTTTTCCTTCGTTATTCTCGTAGTTCCGTACTTGAATGCGTCCTTCGACTGCAGCCAGGCGTCCTTTGCGCAAGTAGTTCGCACAGGTCTCGGCAAGCTGTCTCCAGGTTACGACCGGAATGAAATCGGCTTCCTTTTCTCCCCCTTGGCTTGTAAACGGTCTGTCCACTGCCAAAGTAAATTGCGTAACTGCCACTCCTGCTGGAGTGTAACGCAACTCAGGATCCCGGGTTAACCGTCCGATCAGAATGACACGGTTCAACAATGTAATCCCCTCCTTCAGAGCGTATTGGTGCGTTAATCACGAGTAGTCTTAAGCAGACTTAACGTCGTTGGTAATGAGATAACGAATTACTTCGTCAGAAATCTTCATGAGACGCTCAAGTTCAGTTACAACTGCTGGTTCAGCAGTGAAATGTACCAGAACATAAAAACCATCACGGAATTTCTTGATCTCATACGCAAGACGGCGTTTACCCATAACGTCGTGAGCTGTAACTTCACCACCGCCGTTGGAGATGATGCCTTGGAATTTATCGACTGTAGCTTGAACAACTTCTTGCTCAATGTCAGGACGAATAATGTACATCACTTCATATTTGCGCATAATTTTCACCTCCTTATGGACTCTGGCCCTCAATCTAGGTTGAGAGCAAGGAACGAGCACAAACTCGAACTATATTAATATAACAAATACCGAGTCAAAGTGCAAGCAAACGTTCCCTGTACATATTGGCACATGATCAGCCCGGCTATGGAGCACACTACAGAAGCAACAAAGTAACATAATCTGCAGAGGAGGTTTTATCATGGGTGAAAAAACCGAGTTTGAACCAGGAGACAAAGCCCCAAACGATGGAGAGTACACGGAAGTTGGGGAAAAAAGCTTTGTCACGGAAATTCAGAACCCAAAGCGGGTAACGTTGCAAAAAGGTGAAGCTTTTCCCGAAACAAGCAATCATAATCGCAAGTGGAAGAAGCTGACCAAAGCCCGCGTCCATTAATCGCAATACTTTTTTACGATCCATGTATATAAAACAGAATAAAGCACATAATACAATCAGGCGGTGCACGAGAGAGGTGTGGTTCCGTTGGACAACGAAGCCGATCATTCGCTGTTGGAGATTCATCACGTAATTTAAGAAGCAAGTGGTTATGTGTAGTAAGGCCCTTCGTCTGAAGCACGCGTATTGCTACGTGCAGTACACCAAGTGTCTGATTGTTACGACCGATTGTTTCCTAACAAACAAATGCACCGCCGGATAAAGAGCCCTTCGGGGCTCTTTGTTTTTCGTTCGAGTCATTAATGATGCATCTGATGTGGATACATGTTCAATACATATTCAATAAACCGTTATACCAAAAAAGACTTTCCTAATGGAAAGTCTTCTTATCGATCTTTTTATTAAACTCAATGTGTATTGAGTAAGTTACAATTGAAGTGGCGGAAAGGGTGGGATTCGAACCCACGCACGCTGTGACACGCCTAACTGATTTCGAGTCAGCCCCCTTGGGCCTCTTGGGTACCTTTCCGCAGCAATATTGATTATAGCATGATCATTTACAGAACGCAACACTCCTACGGAGCCTGCATGTAAACGTTATTACGCATACTGCATACCGAATTATTGCAAGATCAGGATTCAGTGGAATCTTCGGCTGAACGCAGTACCTTCTTCATGTTTTTCTCGAATTTCGCTCTTGGAATCAACACGCTGTGTTTACATCCGACACACTTAATCCGAATATCCATACCCATACGAATGATCTCCATCTCATTGCTGCCACAGGGATGCTGCTTCTTCATCTGCACGATATCCCCAAGCTGGAAACTTTTACGCTCCACCTGTGCCATCCCCCTCATCTTTCTCCAAAGCTACTGCCTGTTCCAATACAGCTTGATTGCTCATCTCATGATACTCCAGCGTTTTTTTCACATCGCCCTGAATCTGACGTTCCACCGAAGCACGAGAGTTAGGCATACATTCAGCCACAATTCGCACCACATACTCAGATGTAGACATCGACTGTATACCGAGCACATCCGGCACCTTCACAATATTTAGGTCACGCTCTTCAATCCCAACCAAAGACTTTTTCACCAGATGTACTGACTCATCGAGACTTAAGTCCGCCTTCATCGGAATATCCACTACAGCCAGCGAATTCGACATGGAGTAGTTCGTTACACTTGCAATCGCCCCGTTTGGGATAATGTGCACTTCGCCTTGCCAGCTGACTAGTTTCGTTGTTCTAAGTCCGATCACTTCAACCGTTCCCTTGTAGGTTCCCGTCTGAATAACATCCCCCACAGCGAACTGGTCCTCCAATATAATGAAGAAACCGGTAATAACATCCTTGACCAGACCCTGTGCACCAAAACCAATGGCAAGCCCGAGCACACCGGCACTCGCGAGTAGAGGTCCAACTTGGATATTGATCTCAGATAACAGTAGCAGAATCATAATAAAATTACATGTTATGGAGGTCGCATTTTTCAACAGTTCCCCTACGGTTACGAACCTCCGCGGATTCACGCGAATCTTGCCTTCCTGCTTACGTTCCATAGAACGATCTATAATTCGATAGACTACCTTAATGACAATACGGGTGATGATAAAAATAATGATGATCCGGATTGAGCTGAACATAATGTTAAGCCACATTTCTGGATCTGCAATTTTGTTCCATACTTTATCCGTCCATCGAAGGGCTTCACCGACGGCCGCTACCGCACCGCCGCCATCATTCCCTTGAGCAAACTGAAATGACAACATTCATCATCCCTCCTCTACATCGGTATGTTATCATAGCTGTCTTCTGTTTTGAAATAGAGGCCTCGGATCTCTACGAACTCGTTACGAATGATCTTCTGCACTCGCTCCAGATCCTCTTTTGGAAACTGAATACATAGCGCACACCCTGCTGTAATTTCTTTTGGTGTAGGGAACAAATCAATCTCTATCTCAGCAAACTCCAGCAGCATTTCAGCACGCAGTGCCTGCTGGGTTGAATCAAACGCAATCAGCATCCAATCGTTAATCCATTCGTCCATGTTCGGCTCCTTTCGCCATACGTCCAACCCTAGAGAAAAAGCTTGTCCTCGTGAAGTATAAAACGCTCTACCTTTCCATATACTGTTACTACTATTCCAAGGGAAAGGATAGATCCTATGAATCCTACTTCGCGTTCCTTTTCATCACAAGACATGACCAGTTTGAAAATCCCCCATACCGATCCAGGTATTCACTCAGCCATTACCCATCGCTTAATGTTCCATCTCTATAAAGCCCATTCTCTGCAAAATGTAGTGATTGTCTGCATCGGAACAGATCGCTCAACAGGCGACTGCCTTGGTCCTCTGGTCGGATCAGCCCTTTCCAAGTGGGACAGCCCTTTATTCCATTTATATGGTACCTTGGATGAACCAGTCCATGCGATGAACCTGCAAGATACACTCCACAACATACAGAAAACACACCATAACCCTTATGTGATTGGCATTGACGCCTGTCTCGGACAATCATCCAGTGTGGGATGCATTCAAGTTGTGAATGGTCCACTCAAGCCGGGTGCGGGGGTAAATAAAGAATTACCGCCGGTCGGCGATATCCATCTGACAGGTATCGTTAACGTCGGCGGCTTTATGGAATACTTTGTTCTACAGAACACACGGCTCAGTCTTGTTATGCGCATGTCCGAGATTATATCCAGCAGTCTGTACTCGGCCATTCGGGAATGGCATACACGTTCTACTCTGCTTGCTGTGCCAGAGTAATAGCTTCCTTTTCCTCTGGGGACAGAGTATACGTGGACTCTCCCCCTTTAAGAGGTTTGGCATATACATAAGAACCGTCGCGGTTATATATCCCCGTAAGAATCATGCCATCCTGGCTATCGTTAATCATGGCCATTGAGAAGCTCAGATCACTGCCACGCTCTCCATATGCATTGTACCTTTTCACGCCAACTTTACCTTGAATGCGGGTCAGCTTTTGCATGACAACTTGCAGCTGATTCGTTTGCAGTTTGTGTTCATCCTCAATGCTGTCCATCTGAAGTTTCAGATTAATCAGCAATGATTCCAGGTCCTCTACTCCACTGCCAGCCATCATGGCTTCATATTTACGTTTAAACTTTCGTAACTTTGCCCCTTGAACAATACTCACAATCAGCAAGATCACCGTAAGTAATGCCATTCCGCCAATAATCCATAACAGCTGTTCCAGAATCAGCTCGTTTAATTCAGCCATGTAATTGCAACTACCCCTCTATATTTTTGATCAGATTAACGTCTGTCCTGTAATATTATCATTCATTATAAATCAACCCGATATCCATAAGCTTAATCAAGCAACCCTGTATCAAATGAGTTCATCATTTCAACTCTAATCTAGTCTGCTCCAGTCAATTCCAACACTGCCTTAACGAGTGCTTCCACATGTTCTCTAGTTGAATTGTATCCCACACTGGCCCTTACTGCTCCGGTAGCGGTTGTACCAGCAGATTCGTGTGCAAGGGGTGTGCAATGAAAACCGGAGCGAACCGCAATCCCATAATTCCGATCTAAACGGAAGGCGAGTTGTGCTGAATCATACCCATCTACAGTAAAAGATACTAATCCAGTGCGTGGCTGTCCAATCTCTGGACCAAGCATTCGTATACCCTTAACGGATGACAACCCATCCATCATAAGTTGGGTCAGTTCCCACTCATGTTGGTAGATGACCGCTGGTGTCATCTCAAGTACATGTTTCACACCCGCATTCAGCCCTGCGATCCCGACTGTATTCGGCGTCCCCGCCTCATACCGATCAGGACGCACCTTTGGCTGCTCTAGAGCTTCTGACTGACTTCCTGTTCCTCCATGAAGTAAAGGCTCTATATCGAGCTCTGGAGCAATGTACAAGCCCCCTGTACCCTGAGGACCGAGCAGTCCCTTATGCCCTGGAAAAGCCAACATATCAATGCCCAATTGTTGTACATTCACAGGTATAACCCCAGCACTCTGAGCTGCATCTACCAATAAGATCGCCTGATGTTTACGACATAGGAGCGAAATCTCTCCAATAGGAAGAATACTGCCAAGCAGATTCGAACTATGTGTACATACCACCAATCTGGTATTGGAACGAAACATACGTTCCATTTGCATCAGATCAATGGCTCCCGAAGCATCAACAGGTACATAATCAATCTCTACATTTCGGAGTCTTCGCATGTACTCCAGTGGTCGTCTGACTGAGTTATGTTCCGCCATGGTGGCAATCACATGGTCGCCCTCTCTGAGCGAGCCTTGAATCGCCAGATTCAGTGCTTCTGTCGTATTTGATCCGAATGCAATATCATTCGCATTTTTGATTCCAAAGATATTGGATATGGATTTTCTCGCCTCGAACAATACACGACTTGCCTGAACAGCCATACGGTGACTTCCTCTGCCAGGATTAGCTCCGGCAATCTCCAATGCACTCAACATCGCATCACCGACAGCAGGTGGTTTGGGCCAAGATGTTGCTGCATGATCTAGATAGATAACTCCCTCCACCTCACAACCACCTCTGTCCTATAAATTAATAATTCGCCTGCACATACTGCACATATAACCCTATAAACAAAGAATGACATATCGTTTCTCCATGGTACAGAGGCGATATGTCATGACATGAGTAAGCCCCGCATGTTGTTAATGAATCATAGACCCGACTGTTATTGTAACAATTCCAATAGCCGTTCCAGATCCTGTTGACTGTAGTAGTTGAGCTCAATTTTACCTTTATCTTTATTATGCTTGATTTTCACTGTGGTTTTGAAACGTTCACGAAGAGATTCTTCCAATGTATCAATGAATGGATCTTTCTTTTTTAACTTCGATTTGGCTTTAGCCTCACCTGTTTTGGAGCGATCCAGTTGTTGAACAGCTTCCTCCAACTCACGTACACTCCATTGCTGATCAATGGTCTGTTTGGCAAGTTGCTTCACTATAACCTCGTCTTTAACACCCACGATCGCACGTGCATGTCCCATAGATAATGTTCCACGTGAAACATGGTCTTTTACTTCTTCGGGCAATGATAACAGACGCAAGAAGTTAGCAATGTGAGAACGTGATTTACCTACTTTTACAGACAACTCTTCCTGAGTCAACGCGAATTGATCCATTAACCCCTGATAAGCAACTGCAACTTCCATGGCGTTCAGATTCTCCCGTTGCAGATTCTCAATCAACGCAATCTCCATTACCTGCTGATCACTGAAGTTGCGGACTACAGCCGGTACCGTGGCATTACCACAATATTGCGAAGCTCTGAACCGTCGTTCTCCGGCGATAATCTCATAACCTCGTAATACCGGACGAACAATAATGGGTTGTATGACACCATGCTGACGAATGGACTCAGCCAGTTCATGTATTGCGCCCTCATCAAATACTTTACGTGGTTGATAGGGGTTAGCCCGCAGTTGACTAATCGGGATTTCTACGACTTTATCATCGTCATTAATTGAAAGCGAAGGAATGAGGGCATCAAGACCTTTTCCAAGCCGCTTACTCATAAGAAATCACTTCCTTTGCGAGCTCTAAATACACTTCCGCCCCTCTTGAACGAGGGTCATACGTAATAATGGATTGACCATGAGATGGTGCTTCACTAAGCCGTACGTTACGCGGAATAATCGTTTGATATACTTTTTGTTGAAAATACTTTTTCACTTCTTCAATAACCTGAATCCCCAGATTGGTCCGCGCATCAAACATCGTTAGCAATACCCCTTCAATCTGCAGGGATGTATTCAGATGTTTCTGTACCAGACGAACCGTATTGAGCAACTGACTTAATCCTTCAAGTGCATAATATTCACACTGAATCGGAATGATCACCGAATCGGAAGCAGTTAACGAATTGATCGTTAACATACCAAGAGATGGTGGACAATCGATCAGTATGTAATCATAGTTTTTTTTCACCATGGCGAGTGATTTTTTCAGGCGAACTTCCCGTGATATCGTGGACACCAATTCGATCTCGGCTCCGGCAAGCTGAATCGTTGCAGGTATGATATGAAGGCCTTCAATCTGAGTCTCCAAAATCGCTTCTTGAGGAGGAACCTCATTAATAATGACATCATATATACAATTAGCCACATCTGCTTTATTGATTCCGACTCCGCTGGTTGTATTCCCCTGAGGGTCAATATCGACAAGCAATACTCTTTTCCCGAGTGAAGCCAGTCCTGCACCCAAGTTAACAGATGTCGTCGTTTTCCCCACACCGCCCTTTTGATTTGCTACGGCCATAATCTTAGACAATTACTTCACCTCAAATAAAATAGGAGTCTTTTCTGTAGGTTGTGAGATATTGTTAACAAAAAGCAGGCGGCTATCGTCCACACAAACAACAACTACCGTTCCATCAATATACCGTTCTTTAAAAATGTCTGACCTAACTTGCTTTATAGACATAAAAAGCGGCCCATTGCCGCCATAAGCTTCAATTATTTGCGTTTTGGAATATGGATAACGATCTCATAATGATCCTCATGGTCTGCTTCTTTTGTTTTGATGTCCAGACCAGAGCCAGTTACCATATCAATGGATTGGCGAATTGTATTAAGTGCAAGCCTTACATCCTTGGTAAAGGAAACACGTCTAGATTTTTTAATCTTGGAAGATTCCTTGTAGAAGGCAACACGTGCCTCTGTCTGTTTCACATTCAATTCTTTTTCGATAATCTCACCGAGCAACTTCATCTGCAGTTCTTCCGTATCCAGAGAAAGTAATGCTCTTGCATGCCGTTCAGAAATTTTGCGTTCCATCAATGCGGCCTTAATGCCGTCCGGGAGCTGTAACAACCGAATTTTGTTCGCGATGGTTGACTGGCTTTTGCCGAGTCGTTGTGCCAGACTTTCTTGTGTCAATTGATGCAAGTCGATCAGCTTCTGATAAGCGACAGCTTCCTCAATGGAAGTCAATCCTTCACGCTGCAAGTTCTCAATCAGTGCAATGGATGCGGCCTGAGAGTCGTTGAATTCACGCACAATAGCCGGAATCGTATCCAAACCCAATTTTCGAACTGCACGCCAGCGACGTTCCCCGGCAATAATCTCATATGATCCATTTCGCACGCGAACGACAATAGGCTGAATTACACCATGTGTTTTGATCGTCTGCAACAACTCATCAATTTTATCATCATCAAAAATAGTACGGGGTTGATATGGGCTGCTCACAATTTCATTAACCGGAATCTGTTTGATCTCATCTCCGTTATTGCGCTCCGCCAAACCAAACAACTTCGAAAATTGTTCTTTCATTCCGCAGATTACCACCTAGTTTCGTAATAGCTCCCACAGTCTTTGCAGGTGCTTCTTATTCAATAAGCGACCTTTCACATGCATCGTTCTTGGAATAAGTTTTGCCTTTCATAACGCTTTCTGTCATGCAACATCGAACGCATATCCATCTATCTATACATATAATCTATGATCGCTGTGACCCAGGATCGGATACTTCTATTCTATCATCTTTTCTATCATAATCCTATGCTTACCTATTCTTTAAACTCTACTAATTATCCTGCTTTTTCTTTGTGAATATTGGAAATATGACGACTTGCACACATTCAATTAATGAAATTGTTCATGAGTTACTGTGCGTAAAATTCATCAATACAGGTTCTTTAAAAGATATGTAATACGAAGTATCTGTAATGTTGATCCAGTCCTCCATTTTAGAAAACAAAAAAAAGAGAATGTTTCACGTGAAACATCCTCTTCATCCATGTCTAAAATTCTATTTTGTTTTGACTTACTTCAAAACCATCACGCAACTATATCAGCGGAGTCTTCATTGGAGTACCTGGTTTACGCGGATACTTATATGGTGTCTTATCAAATTTCTGAATCAGAATGATGTGACGCTCTGATTCTTCAACCGGCAGCTGGAAAGGATGAACGGCCTTAACCCGTCCTTTCAGCTGATTGAAGCTGAACTCCGCTTCCTTCATTTCTTCACGCGGGTCTCCGCCCTTCATGGCAGCGAATATTCCACTTTTACGAACAAACGGAAGGCAGAATTCATTCAGCACAGCCAGCTTGGCTACTGCACGCGCCGTAACGAGATCGTAGCTGTCACGATACCCTTCTTTGCGTCCAATCTCTTCAGCACGTCCATGGACCAATTCTACATCAGTCAGACCAAGGATATCTACCACATGCTGTAGAAAGCCAATACGTTTATTTAATGAATCAATGATCGTAAGCTTAATATGCGGGAAACAGATCTTCAGTGGCAATCCCGGAAAACCCGCACCTGATCCAATGTCAGCAAGCTTATTCACTTTAGTCATGTCAGTATAAAAAGCCAGCGATACCGAATCATAGAAATGTTTTGTATACACTTGCTCCCGATCCGTAATTCCAGTCAGATTCATCTTTTCATTCCAGGATACCAGTTCCTGATAATACAATTCGAATTGCTCCAACTGGAGTTCGCCCAGCTCTAATCCATGTTTCTTTAAGCGCCGCTGCAGTTGCTGTTGAATATCGTCCATTATTGTCCCCTTGCTGCGGTTACACGGTTATAATGCTCCAGGTAGACCAGCAGAATGGAGATGTCGGCAGGAGTAACTCCAGCAATACGAGAAGCCTGACCAATCGAGATTGGACGAATCGTAGCGAGCTTCTGTTTGGCTTCCATAGCAAGACCATGAATCTCATCATATACGATGGTGTCCGGAATTTTCTTTTTCTCCATCTTTTGCAAACGTTCCACGTGGATCAATTGTTTCTCAATATAACCCGCATATTTAATTTGTATTTCCACTTGTTCTTTCATATCTGCTGTCAGTTCTACCTCAGATGGTGAGAGCTGTTCAATCAGTTCATACCCCAGCTCCGGGCGACGCAGCAAGGTAAGCAACGTACTGCCATCCTGAATAGGTGTAGATCCGTACTCTTCCAGCTTGGCATTCACTTCAACCGGGCGAGCTTTAGCCACTTTCAGACGTGCAACTTCCTGCTCGACTTTCGCCTTTTTATCCAGGAATTTCGCATAACGCTCTTCAGGGATCAGGCCAATGTCATGTCCGATTTCCGTCAAACGCATATCTGCATTATCATGGCGAAGCAACAGACGATATTCAGCGCGTGAAGTCAACAGACGATACGGTTCATTTGTACCCTTTGTTACCAAATCATCAATCAGCACGCCAATATAACCTTGGGAACGATCAAGTATTACCGGCTCTTTCCCCTGTACTTTGAGTGCAGCGTTGATTCCAGCCATAACACCTTGTCCTGCTGCTTCTTCATAGCCAGAGGTACCATTAATCTGACCCGCCGTAAACAGACCTGGTAGACGTTTAGTTTCCAGTGATGGCCACAATTGTGTAGGCACCATCGCATCGTATTCAATCGCATAACCATTACGCATCATTTCCACTTTTTCCATACCTGGAATGGAACGCAGCATAGCCAGTTGAACGTCTTCTGGCATACTCGTAGACAACCCCTGTACGTAATACTCGGATGTGTTCTTGCCTTCCGGCTCAAGGAATATCTGATGTTTCGGCTTGTCACTGAAACGAACAATTTTATCTTCAATGGAAGGGCAATAACGTGGTCCGGTTCCTTCAATAAGCCCCGAGAACATCGGAGCACGATGCAGATTATCATTAATAATCTGATGTGTATCCACAGATGTATACGTCAACCAGCAAGGCAACTGCTCATTATCGGAAGATTCTGTTTCATAGGAAAAGAACTTCGGCTTGTCATCACCAGGCTGAATTTCGGTTTTGCTAAAATCAATCGTATCCTTATGCACACGTGGTGGTGTACCCGTTTTGAAACGAACCAGATCAAAGCCCAGTTCACGCAAATTCTCTGACAATTTAAGAGAGGGTTGTTGATTGTTCGGTCCACTCTCATACATCAACTCGCCCATAATTACTTTACCGCGCAAGTATGTGCCTGTTGTCAGAACGACCGCTTTGGCCCGATACTCTGTTCCGGTCTGAGTCACAACGCCTACACATTTTCCGTCTTCAACGATCAGTGAATCAACCATACCCTGACGCATTGTCAGATTACGTTCATTCTCCATCGTTTCCTTCATTTTATGCTGGTAGGAGAATTTATCTGCCTGAGCACGAAGCGCGTGAACAGCAGGCCCTTTCCCCGTGTTAAGCATCCGCATCTGAATAAAGGTTTTATCGATATTCCGTCCCATTTCTCCACCAAGTGCATCAATCTCACGGACAACATGTCCTTTAGCCGGTCCCCCAATAGATGGGTTACAAGGCATAAAGGCCACCATATCCAGATTGATCGTAATCATTAGTGTTTTGGACCCCATACGAGCTGCGGCCAGCGCGGATTCCACACCAGCATGCCCTGCACCAACGACGATTACATCATAACTGCCGCCATCAAAAGCCATTCCCGTTTACCTCCTTATTCCGCTGCATTTGGTGTAACTCACGCAGACGGATCATGTTCTAAAATAATGAAACTACTTCTAACCGTTCATCGGAACTTGCATTCCTATCTATATGAAACCAACACGTAATGGCTACAATATCATTCCATCCTTTGACAACAGGCAGAAATTGTACTTTTCTATCATACACTACGATTTAAGTCAAACGGCAGTATATTTTTTTACTTTCCTAGACAGAACTGGGAGAAAATCTGATCAATTAATGCATCATGTGCTGTATCTCCAACAATCTCGCCCAAATGCTCCCACGCCAAACGAACATCAATCTGAATCATATCGATCGGAATGAACTGCTCTGCTGCTTCATAGGCATCCACCAGGGACTGCTTCGCTTTTTTGAGCAAAGCAATATGACGCACATTACTGACATAGGTCAGATCTGCGGACTCCAGTTTACCACTGAAGAATAGCGTAGAGATGGCATCTTCCAGTCGATCCACACCCAGATCATCTTTCACCGACATCGGTACAAGCCGTTCTTCCGGAATGTAACGAAGCAGCACGTCACGTTCTACCTGTGGCGTTAAGTCCATTTTATTCATAATGATTATCGATTGTCTACCGCGGATTTGTTCCAATAATTCAATCTCATCGGGATGAAGTGGCTCCGCAGCATTCACAACCATCAAGATCAGATCAGCTTCACTTACCGCAGAACGAGAGCGTTCTACCCCGATCTTCTCAACAACGTCCATCGTTTCCCGTATTCCTGCCGTATCCAGCAATTTCAGTGGGATATTATTGATCGTAATGAACTCCTCGATTACATCACGAGTTGTTCCTGGAATGTCCGTGACGATGGCCCGGTTGTCTTGCGCAAGTGTATTCATTAATGAGGATTTACCTACGTTAGGTCGTCCAACGATAGCCGTCGTGATACCTTCTCGCAGGATCTTTCCTTGCTCTGCTGTAGTCAGCAATTTATCAATTTCAGTCATAACCTGACTGGACTTTTCTTTAATAAAATCAGACGTTAACGATTCCACATCATGCTCGGGATAATCGATATTCACTTCAATATGTGCCAGTGTTTCCACCAGTGTATATCGTAGATCACGCAATTTGGAGGACAGCTTGCCTTCAACCTGTTTCAGCGCAACCGAGAAAGCTCGGTCCGACTTGGAACGAATAAGATCCATGACACCTTCCGCCTGAGACAGGTCAATCCGCCCATTAAGGAAAGCACGCTTCGTGAACTCACCGGGTTCAGCCAGACGAATATCAAGCTGCAATAGGAGGTCCATGACCCGTTTTACGGACACCACACCACCATGCGCACTGATCTCCACCACATCTTCTGTTGTGAACGAGCGTGGTGCTCGCATGACCGTAACCAATACTTCCTCAATCTTTTCCCCATTAACGGGATCTATGATATGACCATAATGAACCGTGTGAGATGCTGCCTGAGTTAAAGGGGTTTTGCTGCGAAAAATCTTTTCCGTCTCCGACACTGCTTCCGGGCCGCTGACCCGGATCACGGCGATACCCGCCTCTCCGACAGCCGTTGATATCGCTGTGATCGTATCACTGATCATAGTTATCTCTCCTTGCTCTATTTTAAATTGCCGTCCCTCTGGGGACGCCATATCCATTTTCAAATCTATTAATGATATATCATATGACATGTTGTTTATCGTATTAAGTCCACTCTTTACTTGTTCTACGCACCTTATCAAATTGCTTCTGTACGAAAAAAGCAATGGCTTCTGCACCGGGCAGGAAGCCATTGCGTCTTCAATTTCGTGTTATTTCGTCGTAATAACCACACGCCGATTAGGCTCCTCGCCCTTACTTAACGTCTTAATCTGCGGGTGATTTTGCAGTTTTGCATGGATGACTTTTCGTTCGAGCGGTGGCATTGGTTCCAGTACAACTTCCTTACCGGTACGGATTGCTTGTCCAGCCAACCGTTCAGCCAGATCCTCCAGCGTCTTCCGCCGACGTTGACGGAAATTCTCCGCGTCGAGCACAATTCGAACGAAGCTTTCCGAATATCGGTTCGCTACAATGTTCGTTAGATACTGAAGCGCATCCAGCGTCTGTCCACGTCTGCCAATAATCATGCCCAGATCTTCGCCGGCAATATTGAAGATATGTCCATCCCGCTGTTTTTTGATATGCACTTCAACATCCAGTCCCATACCTGCTGCGACCTCTTTCAAGAAAGCAGCCGCTTCTTCATAGGGATTTTTAGCTGCAACATCCTCGAGTAATGCATCTACTTCAGATTTGTATGCAGCTGGCTTGATCGGCTGTGGAACAACTTCCGGTACAGGCAATAATTTCACTTCAACTTTGGCCGCCCTCACCCCGAACAAACCCAGGAATCCTTTTGACGGCTGCTCTAACACTTGTATCTCGACCTTGTCCCGACTTACGCCAAGCTCGGTCAATCCTTGGTTTACAGCATCTTCAACGGTTTTTCCTGACGTAATGACTTTGGTCATTTCGATTTTTTGGCCCCTTTCGACCCTTTTCCAGAGACGGTCGCTTTGCCACCGTTTTTGCGTTTAGCTCCATTTTTGGAAGAGCTATTCTGCTTCACGTTGACCTCAGCCACGATTTTATCATTATTCCGGTAAAGGAAATAGTTTTGCACGATCGTGTAGATGTTACTGTAGAACCAGTACAGCGGAAGTGCTGACGGGAACTGATAAGACATCACGAAGATCAGAATTGGGTACACCCACAGCATAAACTGCATCGGACCCACTTGCTGTGCAGGATTCATACGCATCATCATCCATGTTTGAATGAATGTTGTTATGGCAGCCAGCACTGGCAAAATAAACAGGTGATCGGGTGATCCGAGCTGGAGCCACAAGAAATCATGCGTTCTCAGACTGGAGTTTCCGTAAATTGAGTTATAAAGTGCGATGTAAATCGGCATCTGAATGATAAGTGGCAGACAACCGGCCATCGGATTAACTTTGTTCTCCTGGAACAACTTCATCGTTTCTTGCTGAACTTTCTCAGGTGTATCTTTAAACTTGGCTTGAATCTCCTTCAGCTGCGGCTGAATCGCCTGCATAGCTTTGGAGCTACGGACTTGTTTCATTGTTAATGGTAAAATCAATGTCCGTACAATAAGCACCATCACGAGGACGGCCAGTCCATATTCACCGTTGAACCAGTTGGCGAAAGTATCGAGCGCCAGTGAGAACCAGTAAATAACATTAGCTTGCCAAAAAGAATCACTATTCTTCAGATCTTCCGTAGTAACCCCGGCTCCTTGTGGAGTACATCCGGCGAGTACAGTGACCATTGCAATGACTGCAATGAGGAGAATCCACTTCCCCTTTGATGTCTTCAATCGCGACACTTCATAACCCCTCTCTTAACCAATCCATTCCATCGTAAAATCATACCATAATTAGGAGGACAAATAAACCGAAGCTTACCGCTTGCTCGACTTCAAAAGAGAGCCCTTACGCATCGCGTGTAGCAGGCTTTTTTCCATTTCCTTATAGGGCATGTCCAGTGCACCTTTTCTGACGATAAAAATCAGATCCATCTGCGTGACGATCTCATGCTCATGATGCCGAACAATTTCCTTGATCATGCGTCTCATCCGGTTGCGTACGACAGCGTTTCCGATTTTCTTGCTGCATGATACGCCGACCCGAAATTGTTCCGTATCTTTACGGCGACAACCATACACCACAAATTGATGATTGGCAAACGATTTCCCATACCGGTATACACGGCTAAAGTCCGCCCGGTTTCGTAGACGCAGTCTTTTATACACGGCGCTTCTCCTTGCTGTTCTCCACCAATGTTATTGACGGAGGCCTCATTACTGATTTAGTATAGGCTTTCTTGAATGACGGTAAACCGCCTTGGCGACAACTTCATTTGGGATGATTGTTAATCAGCTACTTGAACTGATCCGCATTCAGCCGGGATGAATGTTGATTGGCCATTTAAACCTATCAACGATTCATCATTATATAAGGTAAGTTTTCGAAAAATGGAAAACTCACTCAACATACATCGTGTGTGTTCAGCACTTTTTCGCAGACCATTCAGACCTGATCTGTAGCAGCATCCAGTCTGATTTGAGCTAATTAAGAAAAAAAAGACCACCTCGGTGGTCTTCAATGCATTAAGCACTCAGGTTTTTACGGCCTTTAAGGCGACGTGCGGCCAAAATTTTACGGCCGTTGCTCGTGCTCATTCTTTTCCGGAAACCATGAACTTTTTTACGTTTGCTAACGTTCGGTTTGAATGTAGGTCTCAATGTATTGCACCTCCTCACAAGGAAATACTTATGTGATGAATCACTTTCATCTTCACAGAAAACACCTTTATATATTTAACCATGACCACCTGGAAAAGTCAACTGCAAGGCGCAAGGCTTCTCCCTCTTTTATATACGCTCTCCATCCCACCCATAGTAATGACCACAGTCCGTTCACTTCAACACCATGACCAAGCCCCGAAGAGAGTCCTGAAAGTTATCCCCAGACCCTGATCAAATCACCATATTTCAGCATTTATAGTTATCCACACCCTCCAATACCCGTTATCTCCTTCATTACATCCTGTTTAAAGTTATTCACATGTGGATAATGATTATAGGCTATTAATATCGTCATATTCTAATCCCGTTTTATCCGCTTCAATTAAGGTTTACAAGCTTTTGAGAAAGGTGTAGGATAAAAATCACATCTTGTATACAAGTAGTCCTTTGAAAAAAACATTAGCCGTTAGCTTGTAGCTACAGACTATGGATGGAACTGAATGTCCAGTCCGCAAAATAGTTATGCTATGATCAGTAATGAACTGATTACTTATTAATAGGAGCGTTAGCCATATGTTATTTCCTTCTTCCTGGCTTCAAGGGGCTTCCCGTGGTGAAGCCATTGCCTGCGAATTAAGGCTGCGGATCATCAGCGGTACCCTTCGACCTGGAGAGATTTTGTCGGAAAATCGAATTGCGGCTGATTTTGACAGCAGTCGTTCACCTGTTCGTGAAGCGTTACGAACATTGTCCAATGAAGGACTTATTCGACTTGAACGTATGGGTGTCGTTGTCATTGGACTACGAATCAAGGATGTCGAAGAATTGTATGATGTCCGTTTCCTGATTGAAAGTTTTGTGCAGCAGCGACTTGCTGGTGATGTCCCAGAATCATTAATCACCCAGCTGCGTAACGTGATCGACAAAATGCAACTTGCTGGACGACATCAGGACGCCGTCGAATTCGCCTATCAGGATCTCGTTTTCCACGAGACCATCATTGAAGCTGCTCAGCATTCCCGTATTTCACATCTATGGAAGAGTATTCGATATGTTGTGATGACCGTTATGCTGCTCACAACGCGCAGAGTATTTGTTCAAGGCGAGCAGAAAGTAAGCGCTGTAATTAAGAAACATCGTTTGCTTATTGAAGCACTTGAATCAGGTGACAAGATGCTCATTCAGGCTGGAGTCCGCACCTATTTCCAAGATTCAGGCAAAACCCTGCACGAAAGCTTTGATTCCTAATCGATGCAAGGAGTTTGCAATCATATCCATCGTGAATGATTGCGACTTAACTTGTCGACAAGTATACAAAATGCGATTTGTTTCAAATTTGGGCATGATAAAACTACATTTTTCGCCAACACCTTCTGCGGTACTGGTACAACTTTAATTGTTGACGATAATTTCACTTGTAAGCGTTCTATATCAGAAATAAAGGAGCACACAACATCATGAGCACTCTTTTTGGACTATCCCACAATGCAACATTATTGGTTTGGACGTTAATTGCGATCGTTTTTCTGATCGTTTTGATCTCCAAGTATAAATGGAATCCCTTTATCACCCTACTGTTGTCCGCATTAATGCTCGGTTTGCTTACAGGCATGAAACCTGCCGATGTGATCTCTTCCATTACCGGGGGACTTGGCGGCACACTTGGAACCATCGCAATTGTTATTGCTCTCGGTACAATGCTTGGTAAGATGATGGCCGAATCTGGCGGTGCCGAGCGCATTGCAACTACATTGGTTGATCGGTTTGGTGTGAAACGTGTGCACTGGGCCATGATGATCGTTGGATTTATCGTTGGTATTCCCGTTTTCTTCGAAGTTGGCGTGATTTTGATGATCCCCATCATTTTTACCGTTGCACGTAAAACCAACATGTCTTTGTTGCAGATTGGTATTCCCATTTTGGCGGGTCTGTCGACTGTACACGGTTTGGTTCCACCCCATCCAGCGCCAATGATAGCAATTGAAGCTTTCAGCGCAGATCTGGGTAAAACCATTTTGTACTCCCTTATTGTTGGTATTCCTACAGCGATTATTGCAGGTCCTTTGTTTGGTAAATTTATTGGAAAAAGAATACACACCGAACCGCCAGCAGAACTAGCTGAACAATTCGCAACCAAAACAAACAGCAACATGCCTGGGTTTGGTATTACCCTGTTTACCATATTGCTGCCGGTTATTTTGATGCTGATTGGTTCCATAGCAAGCATCATTGACCCAAATGCCACGAGCGGTTTCACTGTTTTCAGTGAATTTATCGGTCATGAGATCATTGCTTTGCTCATTTCAGTTGTATTTGCCCTCTTTTCACTCGGCTTTGCACGTGGATTCACCAAACATGATATTTCCCGTTTCACCAGTGAATGTCTGGCGCCTACGGCGACCATCATTCTCATTATTGGTGGAGGCGGTGCCTTCAAACAGGTATTGATCAATAGTGGTGTGGGTAACGCGATTGCTGAAGTCGCTACCCATGCCAACATCAACGTGATCCTGTTTGCCTGGCTTGTCGCTGGGCTCATTCGTGTAGCTACCGGTTCAGCAACCGTAGCCATGACAACAGCCGCCGGTATTGTCGCTCCAGTGCTTGCACTCACACCAGGGGCCAATATTGAGCTGGTTGTACTCGCCACAGGTGCGGGGTCACTCATCTTGTCTCATGTAAACGATGCAGGATTCTGGATGATCAAAGAATTCTTTAATATGAGCGTTTCCCAGACATTGAAAACGTGGACCGTTATGGAAACACTATTATCTGTAGTGGGACTGATCTTTATTTTGCTCCTGAGTACAGTGGTATAAATGGAGTATCTATAGTAGAAAGAAATTAAAATCTCATCGCTTTCTGGAGAAAGAAGGATTAAATACATGAACAACTATATGATTGGGATCGATATTGGTACCACCAGTACCAAATCCGTGTTATTTACCGAGCAGGGCTCCGTCATCAGTACCTCAACGCAGGAATACCCTTTGTATACCCCGGCACCCGATGTTGCCGAGCAGGACCCTGAAGAGATTGTACAGGCGGCCCTCCGCTCTGTACGAGGAGTCATGGATCAGAGTGGTGTTGCTGCCGAGCAGATCCTGTTTGTATCCTGCAGCTCGGCTATGCATAGTGTCATTGCCATGGGACAGGATAATAAACCCTTAACCCGTTGCATCACCTGGGCGGATAATCGAAGTGCAGCTTGGTCTGCCAAGCTGCAAGAGAATGGATTGGGCCATCGCATCTATCTGCGCACAGGTACACCGATCCATCCCATGTCACCGCTGACCAAATTAATGTGGCTGCGCCACGATGAACCTGAACTTTTTGAGCGCACCGCCAAATTTATTTCGATTAAAGAATATCTGTTCTTCCGTCTATTCGGACAATATGTCGTCGACCATTCCATCGCTTCCTGCACAGGTTTACTCAATCTGGAACAACTGGACTGGGACGCGGAAGCCCTTGAGGTTGCAGGCATTACACCCGACCATCTCTCGAAGCTCGTACCTACAACACATATATTAGAAGGAATGAATCACGAATCGGCTGAAAAAATGGCCCTCTCCCCCTCTACGCCCTTTGTTATTGGCGCAAGTGATGGGGTTTTATCCAATCTCGGCGTGAACGCCATTGAACCTGGTGTTGTCGCAGCAACCATCGGAACCAGCGGGGCCATTCGCACTGTCGTGGACCGTCCAGTTACCGATCCCAAAGGTCGGACCTTCTGTTATGCCCTCACAGAGAATCTTTGGGTCATTGGTGGACCTGTGAATAACGGTGGCATGCTGTTTCGTTGGGTACGGGATGAATTCGCCGCGTCTGAAGTGGAGACAGCGAAGCGACTTGGTATCAATTCCTATGATGTGCTGACCAAAATTGCCGAACGTGTCCGGCCGGGATCGGAAGGGCTTCTGTTCCATCCGTACCTTTCGGGCGAACGTGCCCCTTTATGGAATCCGGATGCCCGTGGTTCCTTTTTTGGCTTAACACTCCATCACCAGAAAGAGCATATGATTCGTGCTGTCCTGGAAGGGGTTATTTTCAACCTATATACGGTACTGCTCGCCATGGAAGAACAGATTGGGCAACCTACCTCCATTCAAGCCACCGGTGGGTTTGCACGCTCTCCTCTCTGGCGCCAGATGATGTCTGATATCTTCAATCAGGAAGTGGTTGTACCCGAGAGCTTCGAAAGTTCCTGTCTGGGTGCCGTCGTGCTTGGTTTGTACGCTACAGGGCGGATCCAATCGCTTCATGCCGTTTCTTCCATGGTCGGTACAACGCATCGGCATACCCCTGTCAAAGAGAATGCTGTACTCTACCAAGAGCTGCTGCCCATCTTTATTCGGATCTCTCGCAAACTGGAAGAGGAATACGCAGATATCGCTGAATTCCAGCGTAAGATGTCCCTTCCCCGTCTCTAAATCATCAATCCATACTTCGTCTCTGCATTAAAAAAGAGGGTGTCCTCTAAAACCAAAAATCGGTTTTAGAGGACACCCTCTTTTGCTATACACGCATAATCTATCCTTTGATTTCATATTATACATTCATACACTTCAACCTCCATATTCGAGCATCAGCTTACCTCTTGATCCTGATAATTCTCATTACATATGTCTCAAAATGAAGTTATCTATGTCCATTATCCTTATACATTGTCATCACAGAATTACCATCTACTTAGAAAATACACCACTGATCTTGTTCAATCAAAAGCATGAGTTTACTTCCCTCTCCGTCTCCCATCCAGACACTGAATTCGTCGCTTTCACCATCGCCCCATTAGCAAGAAAAACACGAGGGTGAGAGGTCACTCTTTTTCCGATCTCAACCATGCTCCATTTTCACTTCACGGTTATCCACAGATAGGTTATTCACAAACGAAGAATACTTTTACACACAATTTGGCATCATTTGACGGATAACCTGTGTATAAGACATTTTTAGTTTTTAGGTCATTCTGTCGAAAATTAAACAGTTTATAAACAATATATTGTGTTGTGACTAAAAATTATACACAAGTTATTGAATTTGTGGATAAAATCACGCGATACGTTGAAATGCGGGGTTTCTTTTGCTATGATTGTATTACTTTTGGATGTGAATATGTGATCTGACCCATAATATTATCAACAGCCTGTGGATAAAGTTGTGAACAATTTTCCGTTGTTCATACTTTTTTTGTTTTCGACCTGCGGGGGTTTGGGGATAAATTCAACAATATATCTCGTATTTCGACACTGCATCATGGCTTAAGCCACACTTGGAACATGTAAAAGGAGTGACAGTCTGTGGACAGCCATACTTCTGATTTATGGCAGCAAATTTTATCAATCATACAAAACAAACTCAGCAAACCCAGCTTTGACACCTGGTTCAAAGCAACCAAAGCCACCAAGCTGAATGACCGTTCAATCGTCATTTCCGCACCAACCACGTTTGCCGTCGAATGGCTGGAGAGCCGTTACACCAAATTGGTTGGCTCGACGGTATACGAGTTGCTTGGCAAGCAAGTCGATGTGAAATTTGTCATCGAAGAGAACAAGCCTGCTGAACCGGACCCGCAACTGCCGGCTCCAACGCCTACAGTTGTACAAGAAGAAGCCGTACTCAGCATGCTGAATCCGAAATATACGTTCGATACATTTGTCATCGGGCCGGGCAACCGTTTTGCCCATGCCGCATCGCTGGCGGTCGCTGAAGCGCCCGCCAAAGCTTACAATCCTCTATTTCTGTATGGAGGAGTAGGTCTCGGTAAAACTCACTTGATGCATGCGATTGGACATTATGTTCTGGAGCATGATCCGGGCAGCAAAGTCGTTTATTTGTCGTCTGAGAAATTCACGAACGAATTCATTAACTCAATCCGTGACAACCGCGGGGAGAGCTTCCGTAACAAATACCGGAGCGTCGACATTTTGCTCATTGATGATATTCAGTTCTTGGCGGGAAAAGAATCAACACAAGAGGAATTTTTCCATACGTTTAATGCGCTGCATGAGGAACGGAAGCAGATTATCATCTCCAGCGACAGACCACCGAAGGAAATTCCGACATTGGAAGAACGGCTTCGTTCTCGCTTTGAATGGGGGTTAATCACGGATATCCAGCCTCCAGATTTGGAGACAAGGATCGCAATTTTGCGGAAAAAGGCACGTGCGGAAAACTTGGATATTCCGAATGAAGCGATGATGTACATTGCCAACCAGATTGACACCAACATCCGTGAACTGGAGGGCGCCCTGATTCGGGTCGTTGCTTATTCTTCACTGACTAATCAAGATGTAACCACTCATCTGGCAGCTGAAGCACTGAAGGATATTATTCCTTCCAGTCGTCCCAAAATGATCACTATTCATGACATCCAACAAAAGGTCGGCGAGTATTATAGCCTTAAGCTTGAAGATTTCAAAGCACGGAAACGGACCAAGGCAGTTGCTTTTCCAAGACAGATTGCCATGTATCTCTCTCGTGAACTGACAGACTTTTCTCTGCCCAAAATTGGGGAAGCATTCGGAGGACGAGATCACACCACTGTCATACATGCTCACGAAAAAATCTCCCAAGCGATTAAAAACGATCAGGATCTCTATAAAGTTATCAACAACTTAACCGAAAAAATAAAGAATCCAACCTGAACAAGTCCCAAGCCTATGCACAACGTATACACATGTGGATAGGCTTGGGTGTACGGGTTTATACCCACTTATCCACATATTCAGTGCCCCTATTACTATTATTACTAAAAAGATCTTAAAGATATCATCTCCAAAATAGCCATTTCGGAGCTTAGCCTTCGGCCTTTGAAAAACACCTTTTAACACCCCAACACCCAAAAAAACAGCTAGGAGTGAAACCATGAAAATCAGCATAATGAAAAACTACTTAAACGATTCCATACAGCAAGTATCCAAAGCGATCTCAAGCCGTACGACGATTCCGATCCTGAGCGGTATTAAATTCGACGTCAATCATCAAGGTGTAACGTTGACAGCAAGTGACACCGATATATCCATTCAATCCTTCATCCCGCTTGAAGATGGAGATAAAAGCGTAGTTCAGGTAGATCAACCCGGCAGTGTAGTTTTGCCAGCCAAGTTTTTTGTGGAGATCATCAAAAAGCTGCCATCACAGGAAGTGCACATGGAAGTCAAAGAGAACTTCAACACCTTTATCTCCGCAGGTGCTACCGAAATTCAACTGGTAGGTCTGGATCCGGAAGAATTCCCGGTACTGCCAAGCATCGAAGAAAACCAAACCGTCTCCATTCCAGGAGATTTGCTGAAAAATATGATCAAACAAACGGTCTTCTCCATTTCCACACATGAGACTACTCCAATCCTGACAGGCGTACTCTGGAGTTTGGGTGACAACGAATTGAAATTTGTGGCAACAGACCGTCACCGTCTTGCTACTCGATCAGCAATGCTGGATAATGCAGAAGGTATCCGCTTTAACAACGTGGTCATTTCCGGTAAAACGCTGAACGAGCTCAGCAAAATTGTTCCGGATCAAAATACCCTTGTGGATATCGTTGTTGCAGATAACCAGGTTCTGTTCAAAATCGACCGTGTATTGTTCTACTCCCGTATTTTGGACGGAACATATCCGGATACTTCTAGAATTATTCCAACGTCATACAAAACAGAACTTGTTTTAGATACAAAAAAATTAAGTGAATCCATTGACCGGGCTTATTTGCTGTCGCGTGAAGAGAAAACAAACATCGTGCGTATGCAAACGATGGATTCAGGATCCGTTGAAATTTCTTCAAGCTCTTCCGAGCTAGGTAAAGTAAGAGAAGAAATCGAACCTGCCGAGTTTACAGGAGATCCGTTAAAAATCTCGTTCAACTCCAAATACATGCTGGATGTGCTGAAAGTTGTTGAAAGTGAGCAACTGATGATTGCTTTTACAGGAGTCATGAGTCCAATTATCTTGAAACCGCTGGATGACAGTCACAGCCTTTACGTGATATTGCCATATCGGACGACCAACTAACGAAAGGAAGATCATAGTGAACCAAGTTACGATTCGTACGGAATATATTAAGCTTGATCAATTTTTGAAACTGGCGGATTGCATCCCAACTGGAGGTATGGCCAAAGCTCTGCTTCAGGAAGGACTTGTACGTGTGAATAAAGAGCCTGAGGAACGCCGGGGACGTAAGTTATACCCTGGGGATATCGTTGAAGTGGACGGAGAAGGCACATTCGAAGTTGCTGCAGAATAAGAAGACCAGTTCGATCCTGCTGCCTCCTGACGGACGGGATAAAAGGGAGGTTACCGCGTGTTTGTGAACAGCATTGATCTGCAGAATTTCCGCAATTATGAACATCTGAGACTGGATTCTTTTGGTCCCGTAAACTTGTTGATCGGGCAAAATGCCCAAGGCAAGACCAATCTTGCAGAGGCGATTTTTGTACTTGCACTCACCAAGAGCCACCGTACATCCCGTGATAAGGAGTTAATCCGTTTCGGTGAGGAACGTGCCAGACTTGCAGCAGAGGTCGACAAAAAGTACGGATCGGTCAAGCTTGAACTATCTTTGTCGCAACAAGGCAAAAAAGCAAAGATTAACGGCCTGGAGCAGCGCAAGTTAAGTGATTTTGTCGGAGCGCTCAATGTGGTGATGTTTGCACCGGAGGATCTGGAGATTGTAAAAGGCACACCGGGGGTCCGCCGCCGGTTTCTTGACATGGAGATTGGACAGGTTGCACCTGGCTACCTGTACCACCTGCAGCAATACCAAAAAGTGCTCGTCCAACGAAATAATTTGCTTAAGCAGTTATGGGGAAAAGGGGCATCGGCCCAGACCATGCTTGAGGTGTGGAACGAACAACTGGTCGAGCATGGTGTTAAAATCGTCAAAAAAAGGAAACAATTCATAAAGAAACTGCAAAAGTGGGCAGAAACGATTCATCAGGGGATCACCGGAGGCGGAGAAGTCTTGCGGCTGGCCTACCTTCCTTCCTTCAGCGAAGCCGCTGAGGAAGATGAAGCTGTCTTAATGGACCAATTTATGATAAAATTATCACAAATGAAAGAGCAGGAGATTCGCCGAGGCACAACCCTTAGTGGGCCGCATCGGGATGACCTGTCCTTTTTCATTAACGATCGGGAAGTACAAACATATGGCTCGCAGGGGCAGCAGCGCACAACGGCGTTGTCCCTTAAACTTGCGGAAATTGAACTGATTCATGAAGAAATCGGAGAATATCCAGTTCTGTTGCTGGATGATGTTCTGTCCGAGCTGGACCCTTTTCGCCAGACGCAGCTGATCGAAACGTTCCAGAGCAAGGTGCAAACCTTTATTACGGCTACGGGGATCGAGAGCCTGAACGTTGACAAGCTCAAAGATGCCAGTATTTATCACGTTCATGCCGGACAGGTTGAACGCTAAGGAGTGAGGGGCTTATGTACATTCATCTGGGCGGTGAGAAGATCATCCGTTCTTCCGAATTGGTCGCTATTTTTGATATATCGATTGAAAAATCCTCAAAGATCTCCAAGCAGTATGTCACGCATGCCGAGCAGGAAAAAACAGTGGAACACATCGGCGAAGAGGAAGCCAAGTCCATTGTGGTGACCAAAAACATTGTGTACTACTCGCCTATTTCCTCAGCCACGCTGAAAAAGCGGGCTCACATTTTTCCGGATCTCTAGCGTTGTGTGGCATAAAAGATGTCTCTTTTGCTGCTTGTCTTTAAATTTGAATAGCTGCTGAAATGAAGGACGTTGCCTATTTCAGCAAACAATTATTAGTTAACGCATATTTACGATATTGAATCTATAGAAGTAGGTGAAAGGCATGTCTATGAATCAACCGTCATATGATGCGAATGAAATTCAGGTCCTTGAAGGATTGGAAGCCGTACGGAAGCGTCCGGGCATGTATATCGGTTCCACCAGTTCCAAGGGCCTGCATCATCTGGTCTGGGAAGTAGTGGACAACAGTATTGACGAAGCGCTTGCAGGTTACTGCGACCACATTGAGGTCAGTATCCATGAAGACAATAGCGTGACTGTAGTCGATAACGGACGGGGTATTCCTGTCGGCGAACATACCAAAATGAAACGTCCTGCACTTGAGGTAGTTATGACTGTCCTCCATGCAGGGGGAAAATTTGGCGGCGGCGGATATAAAGTATCCGGTGGTTTGCATGGTGTTGGTGTGTCCGTTGTGAATGCACTCTCTGAAAAAGTGGTTGTAACGGTTAAACGTGAGGGACATATCTATCAACAGGAATATCGCCGTGGAGCTCCACAGTACGACCTGAAAGTGATCGGTACAACCGACGAAACAGGAACAACGGTTAGATTCCATCCGGACCCTGAAATTTTCACGGAAACAAGAGTTTATGAATATGACATCTTGCTGGCCCGTATTCGTGAGCTGGCGTTCCTGAACAAGGGTATTGGTCTTACACTGACGGATGAGCGTACAGGTGCAACCAACTCATTCCTGTATGAAGGCGGCATTATCGAATACGTCTCCTTCCTCAACCAGAAGCGCGAAGTACTGCATGAAAATCCAATTTACGTTGAAGGTTCCAGAGATAACATCCAGGTGGAAGTTGCCCTGCAATACAATGACAACTACACCGAGAATATCTATTCCTTCGCGAACAATATCAACACGCATGAGGGCGGAACGCATGAATCAGGTTTCAAGAGTGCCCTTACGCGGATTATCAATGACTACGCCCGTAAGGCGGGGGTAATCAAGGACAGCACGGGGAACCTTTCCGGAGATGACGTGCGTGAAGGCTTGACAGCTATTATTTCGGTCAAGATTCCGGAACCGCAATTTGAAGGACAGACCAAGACCAAGCTGGGCAACAGCGAAGTGCGTGGGATTGTCGAATCCTTGTTTGCCGAGAAGCTGCAGGAGTTCCTGGAAGAGAATCCTTCCGTATCCCGTCGCATTTTGGAAAAAGGTCTGCAAGCAGCACGTGCGCGTGAAGCTGCCCGTAAAGCCCGTGAACTGACACGTCGTAAAGGTGCACTCGAAGTGAGCTCACTTCCAGGTAAACTGGCAGACTGTTCATCCAAGGATGCTTCAATCAGCGAATTGTACATCGTCGAAGGTGACTCTGCAGGCGGATCAGCAAAGCAAGGTCGGGATCGTCATTTCCAAGCGATTTTGCCACTGCGTGGTAAGATTTTGAACGTGGAAAAAGCTCGTCTCGACCGGATATTGGGTAATGCGGAGATTAGAGCAATTATTACGGCAATGGGTACCGGTATTGGTGATGACTTCGATATTGCCAAAGCACGCTATCACAAAATCATTTTGATGACCGATGCCGACGTTGATGGTGCTCATATCCGAACACTATTGCTGACATTCCTGTATCGGTACATGCGTAAAATCATTGAGGCAGGTTATGTATATATTGCACAACCGCCATTGTTCAAGATTGAGCGTAACAAAGTGATTCGTTATGCCGGTTCCGAGAGAGAGCGCGATGAAATTATTGCAACGCTCGGCGAAAATGCGAAATTCAACGTTCAGCGTTACAAAGGTCTTGGCGAGATGAATGCCGGACAATTGTGGGAAACGACGATGGATCCGGAGAGCCGGACCATGATGCAAGTATCGATTAATGATGCCATACTTGCTGATACCATGTTTGACACCCTGATGGGGGATAACGTTGAACCGCGTCGTGACTTTATCCAAGAAAATGCAAAATACGTGAAAAACCTCGACATTTAACATATTCGAAGAGGCGCCTGAGAGGGCGCCTTTTTTATATTAGGGAAGCTATGGAACAGGGAAGGCGTATATTTAGATCTCCATATCCCTTTGTTATCTGCGTACACGTTTTTTGGCAGATGAAGCCTGTGCTTTAGGGGATGGCCGGGAGCTCTTACCCTTTTTGGAGGGCAAACGACCGTACGCAATCGCATAACGTTTGATCTTCCGGTACGCCTCCTTGTCCGGTAATAAGCCAAAGGCATAAATGCCTGGCAGTGTGTTGACTTCAAGAATCCAGGGACGCCCTGCTTCGTCTAGCGCAATATCAATACCAATCTCTTTGAGTCTTGGAAATGATGTTTGCAATTGCACAGCGGTATGAATACCTAAGCGGTACAGCTCAGTGCGAAGTTTTTTGAAGCCATCCTGGTGAAGATGGGGGAGTACGAGTTCTTCAAACGTAGCCAATCGCCCACCACCATGAATGTTGGTGATGATTTTGCCCGGGGCAGCAATACGTCCCAGAACACCTGTTGTTTCCCAGTTGTGTTGCAGATTTTTCTGAGTTAACACACGCAAGTCAAAAGGCAAATTTTCATGCTTCATCAGCGAGATTCCCTGTTGAATGATATATTCACGTTCCTGAATACGATCATTCAGTGCTCGTTCGAGTTCGTCCAGAGAATGAAATGATCTCTCCTCTGTACCGTATTGGAGATGATATGTTGTTGTGAGATAGGTAGCTCTGGAGATAACAGCACTTGCTTCGGGTTCATCAGGCAGGTTTCGATCATTGGTTTCTTCCGAAACCTCTGCATCTGTGGTGGAATCTTCGGAATTAACAACAGGTTCGTATAAACGGGTTGTTCTCACCCGCATAACGCCATTACCGTAAGTGCCACGGTCCGGTTTGATATAGTTGGACTCAAATAATTCAGTCATTCGTTCCAGAGTTTGACGGCTATATTTTCGGGTCACTGGGATATATTCATTCACAATGCGACTGCGTTGTAACACGGCTGTTTTGGCCCATTTGCTGGAGACGCGTTGGATACCCAAGATTCATCAGTCCTTTCATGTTTTGTTCAGTTCTAAAGAGGGACCAGACACGGAGAAATCAAAGGACAAGAGACGATTTCAGTGGTATAATAGAGAAATATGGCGTTTTGTGCGATGAGCTGCACAATTTGCAGTTTGATCGTAGGACGGGAATGGCTTTAGCCTCGGTAGGCACAGTACATATGCCGTTTTTCTAGCATTGTATGTGCAATTGGGGAGGAAGGCAGGGCGTATCCCCAGACACGCAGAAGTTCCCGGAAGAAAGGCTATTGCCCAGCGGACGTTTAATTGTGTAACTTTTGTGAAAGTAATATAATAAAGAGTAGCGTTCTTGCGCGGTTTTAGCCTTGTTAGGCTTTTCACATATAATCAACTTTTTTGCATGACGGAATGGAACGTTTGTTGAAGGACAAGAAGGAGGTCCAGCATGGCGGAAGAAATGAACTCTCAGATTACAGATCGGGATATAGGCGTCGAGATGCGTGAATCGTTTATGGATTATGCGATGAGCATCATCGTTAGCCGTGCCTTACCTGACGTGCGTGATGGATTGAAGCCGGTTCACCGGCGTATTCTGTACGCGATGTCAGAGCTTGGCATGACACCCGATAAACCACATAAAAAATCAGCCAGAATCGTCGGCGAAGTTATCGGTAAGTATCACCCACACGGTGACTCTGCTGTTTACGAGACGATGGTACGGATGGCACAGGATTTCTCCCTGCGTTATATGCATGTAGATGGACATGGTAACTTTGGATCGGTCGATGGTGATATGGCAGCAGCCATGCGTTATACCGAAGCACGTTTGTCCAAGATTGCTATGGAAATGCTCAGAGATATCAACAAGGATACGATTGATTTCCAACCAAACTATGACGGTGAAGAACATGAGCCAATCGTTCTGCCTGCTCGTTTTCCTAACTTGCTTGTCAATGGGGTCGGCGGGATCGCGGTAGGTATGGCTACCAATATTCCTCCTCATAACCTGGGTGAGGTCATTGATGGTGTACAGGCCATGATTCAAAATCCGGACATTACATCCATGGAACTCATGGATTACATTCAAGGACCAGACTTCCCTACGTCCGGCTACATTTTGGGCCGTTCAGGCATTCGCCAGGCGTATCAGACCGGACGTGGTTCAGTAACGATGCGGGCTAAAACCAACATCGAAGAGAATAACAACAAGGCACGAATTATCGTTACAGAGTTGCCTTATCAGGTAAACAAGGCGAGACTCGTTGAGAAAATCGCCGAGTTGGTACGTGATAAAAAGATTGATGGTATTACTGACCTTCGTGATGAGTCTGACCGTAATGGTATGCGGGTTGTAATTGAACTTCGCAGAGACGTGAATCCGGGGGTTGTCCTGAACAACCTGTACAAACATACATCGATGCAATCCACTTTCGGGATTAACATGCTTGCGATTGTTAATAAAGAACCTAAAATTCTGAACTTGCGTGAAGTGTTGTATCACTACCTGCAGCATCAGATTGAGGTTATTCGCAGACGTACGCAGTTTGAACTGAAAAAGGCTGAAGCTCGTGCACACATTCTAGAAGGTTTACGTATTGCGCTGGATCATATCGACGAGATTATTACGTTGATTCGTTCATCCAGTAATGCGGATGCAGCAAGAGAAGGTTTGATTGAGCGCTTCTCACTCAGTCATGATCAGGCTCAAGCTATTCTCGATATGCGTTTGCAACGCCTCACAGGTCTGGAACGCGAACGTATTGAAAATGAATATAACGAACTGATGGTCAAAATCAGAGAGTATCGCGAAATTCTGGCCAATGAGCATCTGGTGCTTGAGATTATCAGTACGGAACTGCAAGAGATCCGCGACCGCTTCAGCGATGATCGTCGTACAGAGATCACTGTAGGTGAAGAGAGTATTCTGGATGAGGACCTGATTCCACGTGAAGAGGTTATCATTACGATTACTCATACAGGCTACGTGAAACGTCTGCCGGTATCCACATACCGCAGCCAGAAACGTGGTGGACGTGGAGTCGTGGGTATGGATACGAAAGATACCGACTTTGTCGAGCATCTGTTTGTGACCAACTCCCACAATTACCTCATGTTCTTCACTGACAAAGGTAAAGTGTACCGTCTCAAAGCTTACGAGATTCCAGAGCTTGGACGTACCGCACGGGGAACGCCGATTATCAACCTGATCCAGATCGAGCAGGGCGAATCGGTCAATGCCGTAATTCCGGTCCAGGAATTCGAAAGTGACAGATACTTGTTCTTTGCTACCCGCCAAGGGGTTGTGAAGAAGACGCCACTTGAGGATTACACCAATATTCGCAAAGGCGGCTTGATCGGTATTTCCTTACGTGATGATGACGTTCTGATCGATGTTAAGCTGACCGATGGATTGCAAGAGATCATCATGGGTACAGCTCACGGAATGTCTATTCGATTCTCGGAAGGTAACGTACGTTCTATGGGACGTAGCGCAACCGGGGTCAAAGGGATTACATTGGATGAACAGGATGCTGTTATCGGCATGGATGTAGTTGATAAAGAGCTTGATGTTCTGATCGTTACAGCCAAAGGTTACGGTAAACGTACACCTGTCAGTGATTATCGGATGCAGACTCGTGGCGGTAAAGGGATCAAGACTATTAATGTCACAGAGAAGAACGGCTCAGTAGTCAGCCTCAAAATGGTTAAAACCGAAGAGGATCTGATGATTATCACGTCCAGCGGTACGTTGATCCGGATGAGCATGGAAGGCATATCCACTATGGGTCGATACACGCAGGGTGTGAAGCTGATTCATATTCGTGACGAGGATTCAGTAGCTACAGTCAGCCGAATTGACAAAAATGAAGAGGAACCAGACGATGAGTCGCTTGAAGGCTTGGAAGGCGAGGAGTCCCAAGCTCCGGAAGTAAGCTTGGAAGAAGGCACCGTTTCTGACGCTGAGGTTAATGAAGTTGAGGGCGACGACGATTCCGGTTCGGAAGCATAAAATAGAATTTTATAAAGACTGATCTCTTTGAGATTGGAAGAAGATTGCGAGGGCTCCCACCGGGAGCCCTTTTGTTTGTATAAAGGAATCTCTTCTTTTATTCTTTCGAATCTGGGATGTACAGCCTGATTCCTGAGTAATATAATGGGAAATATCATGAAAAACCGGGACTATGGTCTTGTTTGTATTAACATAGAAGAACGATGAGTGAGGGGAATACACATGGGATTAATCACCCTGTCAGAAGTCAAACCAGGACTCAAACTTGGGAGTGATGTGCAAACACTTCGCGGCAACGTTCTGCTTCAGAAGGGAAAAGTCATTTTACCCAAGGATATGGAAGTGCTCAGAGCCTTTATGATTCAACAGGTAGATATTGAACAAGAAAGAACGGTGTCGAGTAGTACAGGAACCAAAGGTGCATCTGTGCCCGCAGGAAGTTCTGCCAATGATAACAATGGTGAACGGGCAGGGAAGACAGGGAACGTCACCACAGCTCCTGTAGTAACGTCTTTGCAGGATGAGTATGAGAAGATGGTCGGACTAACGAAAAATGCTTTCCTGTCCTCTCTGGCGGCTGAATTACCGGTCTATGAGTTACGTACACAGTTGGAGGCTGTGTTTGCACATCTCAAACAATATAATGTGCTTACCTTCAGTCCACGAGTAATGCAAGAACATGATTATGTATATCACCATGCCGTACTGAGTGCGATCACATCCTATCAACTGGCTCAATGGATCGATCTCCCCTCCAAGGATTGGATGCAAGTGGCTTTTGCAGGCTTGTTCCATGATATTGGTAACAACAAGGTAGATCCGCAGATTCTCCATAAACCATCCACGTTGACGGCTACAGAGCAAGAAGAGATTCGTCAGCATACGAAATATGGTTATCAGATCCTTAAACAGGCAAAGGCCATTAATGAGGGAACCAGACTTGCAGCTTTGCAGCATCATGAAAAAGTGGATGGTTCAGGCTACCCGTTGCAGCTTAGTGGGACGCAGATTCATATTTATGCCAAGATTGTAGCTATCGCTGATATTTTCCACGCCATGACGCTGGAGAAGATCTACCGCAAGGCACAATCACCATACCTAGTCCTAGAACAGATCCAAAGTGAGGCATTTGGGAAATTGGACCCTGCAATCGTAAGTGTATTTGTTCAACGGTCGACCCAGATCCATAATGGCATCCGAGTGAAACTCAGCAATAACCAGATTGGAGAGATCGTATTCTCTGATCGAGATCATCCTACACGGCCTATGGTGTCAGTAGAAGGAACCATCATTAACCTGATGCAGCAACGGCAACTTCATATCCAAGAGGTTATCGGATAACAATAGATATTAAAGTAACTTGATGAGAGGGCCTTTCTTTTATAGAGAGGCTTTTTACGTGAGATAAATGTGGAAGTGTAGAAAAAACAGAAAGATTGTAGAGTTATATATAATTACTCAAAAAAAGACTTGCATTCAAAATCTCTACATGGTATATTCTAATTCCGGCCAAGAAAACACGGTTTACACGGTGCGGCAAGCGAATGAAATAAGCTTCGAAAGAAACTTAAAAAAAGAGCTTGCAAAGTTGGTTCGGATGTGATAAGATATAAAAGTTGCTGAAGAGAACGACATTCGGTAACGAAATAAGTTTGATCTTTGAAAACTGAACAACGAGTGAGTAAACATTCTGCTTGCAGAATGAACGCGAAAGTTTGAGACAAGCCTTGGCTTGAATCGACTGGAGCACAAATGAGATTTTTAATCTCGTCAGATTCAAAATGAGCTTATCGCTCTTTTCAATACTTTATTGGAGAGTTTGATCCTGGCTCAGGACGAACGCTGGCGGCATGCCTAATACATGCAAGTCGAGCGGACTTGAAGAGAAGCTTGCTTCTCTGATAGTTAGCGGCGGACGGGTGAGTAACACGTAGGCAACCTGCCCTCAAGTTTGGGACAACTACCGGAAACGGTAGCTAATACCGAATAATTGTTTTCTTCGCCTGAAGGAAACTGGAAAGACGGAGCAATCTGTCACTTGGGGATGGGCCTGCGGCGCATTAGCTAGTTGGTGAGGTAACGGCTCACCAAGGCGACGATGCGTAGCCGACCTGAGAGGGTGATCGGCCACACTGGGACTGAGACACGGCCCAGACTCCTACGGGAGGCAGCAGTAGGGAATCTTCCGCAATGGGCGAAAGCCTGACGGAGCAATGCCGCGTGAGTGATGAAGGTTTTCGGATCGTAAAGCTCTGTTGCCAGGGAAGAACGCTTGGGAGAGTAACTGCTCTCAAGGTGACGGTACCTGAGAAGAAAGCCCCGGCTAACTACGTGCCAGCAGCCGCGGTAATACGTAGGGGGCAAGCGTTGTCCGGAATTATTGGGCGTAAAGCGCGCGCAGGCGGTCATTTAAGTCTGGTGTTTAATCCCGGGGCTCAACCCCGGATCGCACTGGAAACTGGGTGACTTGAGTGCAGAAGAGGAGAGTGGAATTCCACGTGTAGCGGTGAAATGCGTAGATATGTGGAGGAACACCAGTGGCGAAGGCGACTCTCTGGGCTGTAACTGACGCTGAGGCGCGAAAGCGTGGGGAGCAAACAGGATTAGATACCCTGGTAGTCCACGCCGTAAACGATGAGTGCTAGGTGTTAGGGGTTTCGATACCCTTGGTGCCGAAGTTAACACATTAAGCACTCCGCCTGGGGAGTACGGTCGCAAGACTGAAACTCAAAGGAATTGACGGGGACCCGCACAAGCAGTGGAGTATGTGGTTTAATTCGAAGCAACGCGAAGAACCTTACCAGGTCTTGACATCTGAATGACCGGTGCAGAGATGTACCTTTTCTTCGGAACATTCAAGACAGGTGGTGCATGGTTGTCGTCAGCTCGTGTCGTGAGATGTTGGGTTAAGTCCCGCAACGAGCGCAACCCTTATATTTAGTTGCCAGCACTTCGGGTGGGCACTCTAGATAGACTGCCGGTGACAAACCGGAGGAAGGTGGGGATGACGTCAAATCATCATGCCCCTTATGACCTGGGCTACACACGTACTACAATGGCCGGTACAACGGGCTGCGAAATCGCGAGATGGAGCCAATCCCAACAAAGCCGGTCTCAGTTCGGATTGCAGGCTGCAACTCGCCTGCATGAAGTCGGAATTGCTAGTAATCGCGGATCAGCATGCCGCGGTGAATACGTTCCCGGGTCTTGTACACACCGCCCGTCACACCACGAGAGTTTATAACACCCGAAGTCGGTGGGGTAACCGCAAGGAGCCAGCCGCCGAAGGTGGGATAGATGATTGGGGTGAAGTCGTAACAAGGTAGCCGTATCGGAAGGTGCGGCTGGATCACCTCCTTTCTATGGAGAATCGTTTCCTGCAACGGAAACATTCAAATAAGCAGGTTCTTAGAACCTGCAACAGCGATTCATTTCGGTCCGTCACTTCGGTGTGGATGAAATGAAGAGCACAAGCAACTCACTCGTTGCTCAGTTTTGAGAGCTCAAACTCTCAAACAGCTTGCTTTTGCATGGAGCTTGTTCTTTGAAAACTAGATATCGAAACGAAACAAACGCGAATTAGAACATTCCTTTTTAGCTGAACTTGTGTTAAACAAGTTTCAATAAAAACGGTAGTCAAATTGCTTTTGTGATGGTATCGGGTGAGAGCGACTTTTGGCTTTGCGCAAGCAAAACAAGGGAAGCGAGCGACCGAAACCGGAACAAAATGGTTAAGCTACTAAGAGCACACGGAGGATGCCTAGGCGCTAGGAGCCGATGAAGGACGTGGCGAACAACGAAACTGCCTCGGGGAGCTGTAAGCAAGCTTTGATCCGGGGGTGTCCGAATGGGGAAACCCAGCTGGGGTAATTTCCAGTTACTCATAACTGAATACATAGGTTATGTAGAGGCATACCAGGGGAACTGAAACATCTAAGTACCCTGAGGAAGAGAAAACAATAGTGATTCCGTCAGTAGCGGCGAGCGAACGCGGAGAAGCCCAAACCAGAGAGCTTGCTCTTTGGGGTTGTGGGACGTCTCACATGGAGTTACAAAGGAACCGGTTAAGCGAAGAGGTCTGGAAAGGCCCGCCAAAGAAGGTAAAAGCCCTGTAGTTGAAAGTCTGTTCCCTCCGAGACGGATCCCGAGTAGTGCGGGGCACGTGAAACCCCGTATGAATCCGGCAGGACCATCTGCCAAGGCTAAATACTTCCTAGCGACCGATAGTGAAGCAGTACCGTGAGGGAAAGGTGAAAAGCACCCCGGAAGGGGAGTGAAATAGAACCTGAAACCGTGTGCTTACAAAAAGTCAGAGCCCGTTTTAGGGGTGATGGCGTGCCTTTTGTAGAATGAACCGGCGAGTTACGTTCCCGTGCAAGGTTAAGGTGAAGAGCCGGAGCCGCAGCGAAAGCGAGTCTGAATAGGGCGATGTAGTACGTGGACGTAGACCCGAAACCGGGTGATCTACCCCTGTCCAGGGTGAAGGTGCGGTAACACGCACTGGAGGCCCGAACCCACGCATGTTGAAAAATGCGGGGATGAGGTGGGGGTAGCGGAGAAATTCCAATCGAACTCGGAGATAGCTGGTTCTCCCCGAAATAGCTTTAGGGCTAGCCTCGGAAAACAGAGTCGTGGAGGTAGAGCACTGATTGGGTGCGGGGCCCGCAAGGGTTACCAAGCTCAGTCAAACTCCGAATGCCATAGACTTACTTCCGGGAGTCAGACAGTGAGTGCTAAGATCCATTGTCAAAAGGGAAACAGCCCAGACCATCAGCTAAGGTCCCCAAGTGTGTGTTAAGTGGGAAAGGATGTGGAGTTGCACAGACAACCAGGATGTTGGCTTAGAAGCAGCCACCATTGAAAGAGTGCGTAATAGCTCACTGGTCGAGTGACTCTGCGCCGAAAATGTAACGGGGCTAAACACACCACCGAAGCTATGGCTTGATGCTTTGCATCAGGGGTAGGGGAGCGTTGTATAAGGGTTGAAGGTGTACCGTAAGGAGCGCTGGACATTATACAAGTGAGAATGCCGGTATGAGTAACGAAAAGATCAGTGAGAATCTGATCCGCCGAAAGCCTAAGGGTTCCTGAGGAAGGCTCGTCCGCTCAGGGTAAGTCGGGACCTAAGGCGAGGCCGAAAGGCGTAGTCGAAGGACAACAGGTCGAAATTCCTGTACCACCGTAAGCCGTTATGAGCAATGGGGGGACGCAGTAGGGTAGTGACGCGGACTGATGGATGTCCGTCTAAGCAGTAAGGCTGATGTGTAGGCAAATCCGCACATTGTAAGGCTGAGCTGTGATGGGGAGCGAAAATTATAGTAGCGAAGGTCATGATCTCACACTGCCAAGAAAAGCCTCTAGCCAGGTGATGGTGCCCGTACCGCAAACCGACACAGGTAGGCGAGAAGAGTATTCTAAGGCGCGCGGAAGAACTCTCGTTAAGGAACTCGGCAAAATGACCCCGTAACTTCGGGAGAAGGGGTGCCCCGGTAGTGTGAATAGCACGAGGGGGCCGCAGTGAAAAGGCCCAAGCGACTGTTTAGCAAAAACACAGGTCTGTGCGAAGCCGTAAGGCGAAGTATACGGGCTGACGCCTGCCCGGTGCTGGAAGGTTAAGGGGAGTGGTTAGGAGCAATCCGAAGCTGTGAACCGAAGCCCCAGTAAACGGCGGCCGTAACTATAACGGTCCTAAGGTAGCGAAATTCCTTGTCAGGTAAATTCTGACCCGCACGAATGGCGTAACGACTTGGGCGCTGTCTCAACGAGAGATCCGGTGAAATTTTAATACCTGTGAAGATGCAGGTTACCCGCGACAAGACGGAAAGACCCCATGGAGCTTTACTGCAGCTTGATATTGAATTTGGGTACGATCTGTACAGGATAGGTGGGAGCCTTTGAAACGTGAGCGCCAGCTTGCGTGGAGGCAACGTTGGGATACCACCCTGATCGTATCTAGGTTCTAACCTGGTACCGTAATCCGGTGCGGGGACAGTGTCAGGTGGGCAGTTTGACTGGGGCGGTCGCCTCCTAAAGAGTAACGGAGGCGCCCAAAGGTTCCCTCAGAATGGTTGGAAATCATTCGAAGAGTGCAAAGGCATAAGGGAGCTTGACTGCGAGACCTACAAGTCGAGCAGGGACGAAAGTCGGGCTTAGTGATCCGGTGGTACCGCATGGAAGGGCCATCGCTCAACGGATAAAAGCTACCCTGGGGATAACAGGCTTATCTCCCCCAAGAGTCCACATCGACGGGGAGGTTTGGCACCTCGATGTCGGCTCATCGCATCCTGGGGCTGAAGTAGGTCCCAAGGGTTGGGCTGTTCGCCCATTAAAGCGGTACGCGAGCTGGGTTCAGAACGTCGTGAGACAGTTCGGTCCCTATCTGTCGTGGGCGTAGGAAATTTGAGAGGAGCTGTCCTTAGTACGAGAGGACCGGGATGGACGTACCGCTGGTGTACCAGTTGTTCCGCCAGGAGCACCGCTGGGTAGCTATGTACGGACGGGATAAACGCTGAAAGCATCTAAGCGTGAAGCCCCCCTCAAGATGAGATTTCCCAGTATGTAAGACCCCTTGAAGACGACGAGGTAGATAGGCTGGGGGTGGAAGTGCAGCAATGCATGGAGCTGACCAGTACTAATCGGTCGAGGGCTTATCCAATAGCAAGTTGTCATTCGCATGTTTCGTTTCGAATCTAGTTTTCAGAGAACGATCTCTGAATGTAAGCTAAGCTATGCGTTTGGTGGCGATGGCGGAGGGGTTCCACACGTACCCATCCCGAACACGACCGTTAAGCCCTCTAGCGCCGATGGTACTTGGACCGCAGGGTCCTGGGAGAGTAGGACGCCGCCAAGCAAAGAACCACTGCCGATGTTATTCGGCGGTGGTTTTTATTTGTTTATAAGAATTAAATATGATAAGTGGAAGCTCTGACATGATCGATACTGGAAGGTAACATTTTTGTTACGGATAACAGCGGCAAAACCAGTATAATAGGACTATGTTAAATATGCTAAAAGTACCTGACCACAGAGCTGGAATGTGCAGCTGTGAAAAGGAGGGTGTGTGTGTTAAGTTGGCGGAGACTTGGACTACAATCATTTCTGTTGCTTTGTCTGACCGTTGTTCTAGCAGGATGCGGTGAAGCTTCAGGATCTGTATGGACTTCATATGAAGGCGCGGTGAACGAGAAGAGTTTTCCGGTGCCGAAAGTAGCGAATAAATCTGACCAGTCTGAAAATAATTCGGATATGGATTATGTTCGATATACGCTGTCTGGTATTAGTGAGAGTACTAGCTTGCCTGAGGTATATCTAGACGAGATTAAAAGCTGGGGTTGGACAGAGAGGCAAGCCAAGGGTACATCCAATGAATCCAGTACCTTGCGTGTATTTGCAAAGGAAGGACATACTGTGCATTTAGCAGTACATGATGGTTCCTTTACACTAATGGTTCCTAGAAATGATGCTACTCAAACGACAGTTAAATCATTGGCTGAAGATGATTAAGCTGGTTCAAGTATGGTTTGGTATGATTAATTAACGCTGTGATGTTCCTTATAATATAGTAAAGCTCCCGTGTACATGATCGGGGGCTTTTTGTTATTTGGCGAAGTAGGCTTTAGTAATGATGGGAGAACCTATCACGTATGGTGGATCAGAGGTCATACAGGTTTAGAAGGAATGGGGCAGCTTCTTATGTACACGTATAGGTGGTATTTGTGCTTGAAGCATAGGGGAGTGTAGAGCGCTAAAAGTAGAGGGGGAGAGATATAAGTTGCATAAAGGTATTGAGGTAATGAAAGGCTGATGGAAGCGACCATAAGGGGGATAGAGCTGAGACTGAGTGAGAGATCGCTTAAAGGTGTAAGATCTACGAGATATCTGGGGTTATGAGGATATGGAGCAGCGGGAGGAAAAGAGGAGAAGAACGGAGCCACGAGTGGGGATAACTCATTTAACTATGCCCATGCTGTGGATAATGGATGAGAAGGGAACAATAAATAAAGGTTATCCACAGTGGATAACCTTTATTTGCGCATATGAGGAACGATACACGATTATGTTTTTGCATCAGATTATTCGAAGGGCTCAGCGGTTATGTATTACAAGTAAGCACGGTACATTGAGTATTGCATAAATGAGGGAGTGTTATTGCAGATAATATGAGACATCTTGTTCATTCAATTTGATGAGTCCGTCTTTACGCTCACGGGAGAGAACCATTACAACATACAAGCGAGGACCCAGCAACCACAAATGCCAGAAGATCAGCGAGAGGGTGAAGGACAATGGCGACGATATCAAACATACTGTAATGATACATAATCCAATCCAGCTCATGTTAAGGTGTACCCGGACAAACATACGGAAGCTAAAATGCTGATCAGGAATATAACCTAACCAGGGCATACGCATATTCCAGCGCCAGCGTTTGGCGTAAGAGGTACGGACCAGAAGTAATATCGTTCTGGCGATGACATAATGAATCCAGATGGTGATTGGACCTGCCAGTACAAAAAAGAAGAGGCCAGTCCAGGAGAATGCGAGTAGATTGAATAAGAGCATGATGACCGGCAGACACAGATAGCTGTAAATGACACTGCGGGCGATAGCCTTTTTTTTCAGAAGCCGGTATTGATAAAATGTTGCTTTATTCTCCGGTTCGGCGATCATACGATTATATATCCTCCTTCGGATTCACGTTTGTGTGGGGTAGGTATTCGTTTTTCTTACACGAGTAAAAGGGAATGAATCATGCATGTATGTATATATGAACCTTGTATCTCACGCCATAACGATTGTACAAGATATTGAGATTCGACGGAGCTTATCTCAGTATACTCCCGAATACACGGACTGTCAGGCTTTGATATCGTTATCATGTATTATATATCGGCTGGGATTCCAAGTTTTTTTAAGGAAATTAAATATAAGTTTGAGTCAGGCCAAGGGATACGTGATGTAGAGGTAAATGCGATGGAATGTAGGATAACTGTATATACATAAGCAGGTGAATGTTCTTGTAGGGAGAATGAATGTATTTTTCGGTACAGACACCCAAGAGGGGGTGGGCGAATATATATATTTTATAGAAAGAAAGCACTATGAAAATGTATAAAATAATAGAAACTGTGCAATACTGATAGTAAACGTAAAACAAGGTGGGATGGTTCATGGAAGAACATGCCGAACACACATGTATTATCTGCGAGCAAAGAAAAAGAGAAGGCATTTTTATTGTATCTGAATTCATATGTGACACTTGTGAAGCAGAAATGGTTCATACCGACGCGCAGGATGCCAAGTACAATTATTTTATTCATCAAATGAAGCAAATTTGGGTACAAAAAAACGCATAATAAATGTTGCTAATAGAAGTAGAAGCGAAACATCACATTGTAACGATGCTGATGTGTATAGAGGCCCAATGGGCCTTTTTCTGTTTTTAAGAGGAGAGATTGTCTTGTATGCCATCTTGGGAAGGCGTATGCTGATATAATGGTATAGATCATTTGCAGTAACGCGTGTGGAGATGGGGGAAGAAGTGAGTTCCTTGGATTAGGAAGCATTTTGAAGCGCATAGGACGCACATAATATATGTACAGGATGGTTATTTCATGGAACATAAAAATAAATCAAGTAGAGCCCCTTTATATGAAGCGTTGCTTGCGTATCGTGATTCGAAGCAGCGTTCTTTTCATGTGCCTGGGCATAAGAATGGACAAGCTTATCGACATTTGGTAGAACAAGCAGAAGCAGGGCAACCTCCAGTTAAGGATATCGTCAATGAGGAACACCAGCACAACGGTGAGATTCAGAATGATGGAGGAAAGAATGTTAACCAGAAGGTAGAGCGTTTCAGTTCGGTGGATGAACATGGGGCTGATCTGGAGAGCGGGAAACATTTTGGTGACGAGGGGGTTCGTTCGGAAATAGAACTGGTACCAGATAGTTCATTCCTGGAGATGATGGAGATGGATGTTACGGAGATCACGGGCACCGACGATTTGCATCATCCAGAAGGTGTAATCCAGGAAGCACAGGAACTTGCGGCAGATTGTTTTGGCGCTGAGGAGAGTTTCTTCCTTGTGGGAGGTAGTACTGCAGGTAATCTGTCTTTATTGCTAACTGTGTGTGATGAGCCGAATAGTATTGTACTGGTGCAACGGAATGTGCACAAATCCGTTATTCACGGGTTAATGCTGGCGGGCGCAAGAGCTGTATTTCTGGAGCCGTGGGTCGATCCTGCGTCTGGACTTGCGGTCATGCTGTCTGTGGAGACGGTTCAGGCTGCTGTCCAGTCCTACCCTGAGGCAAAGGGCGTGTTAGTCACGTTGCCCAATTATTACGGCATGGGCGCTGATCTGACGCCCATAGCCGAGGTATGCCACGCCGCTGGCATGCCATTGCTCGTGGATGAAGCGCATGGCGCGCATTATGGGCAGCATCCGGAGCTGCCTGTCTCTGCACTGTCATGCGGAGCAGACGGTGTCGTGCAGTCGACACATAAGATGCTGACGGCCTTCACCATGGGTGCCATGCTGCACATTCAGGGACCACGGTTAAACCGGTCCCTGTTAAGGCAGCGTCTGGCCATGGTGCAAAGCTCAAGCCCATCATACCCGGTGATGGCTTCGCTTGATCTGGCGCGCCGGCTGCTTCACGTGCAGGGCGCGAACACCTTCACGGCGGGGCTCGCCGCCGTGAATGCCTTTAAGCGCGGCCTCGCGGAGCTGCCGCGCTTCCAGTTGCTGCAGCCTGCACAGCCGCTGCAGCCAGAACCGCCAGCCGGAACAGCGAAGCCGGCTGGCATGTCCGTGTCCGCTGCGCAGCAGATACGGAAGGGCCTGACCGCGGCGGCGATGCCAGCTGCCGCGGGGTATACCGCTCAGGACCCATTCAAGGCCGTCATCTATGACGGCGCAGGGGTGCTGAGCGGTTATGGGCTACAGCAGCAGCTGGAAGCATGCGGCTGTGTGCCTGAGATGAGCGACGAACGGTACGTCGTCTTGCTCTTCAGCCTGGGCTCAACGGTGGAAGATGCTCAGCACCTGTTGCAGGCTTTACACCATATCAGCTCTACCAATGGGCATGAGCTGAACCAATCCAATACAGAGCCATCGCAACAGATTGCGAAAGGTTCGGCACATTATATTTCCACGTGGAACAATTTACAAGAAACCACTCGCTACTCGGAACCGATCTCCTTCACACTGCAACCAATTGTGGAGACGAATACGATCAATGTGCAGATAGAAGAAAGCGTAGGCTGTCGATCAGCTGAGATGGTAGTCCCGTATCCTCCAGGGATTCCGCTTGTATATCCGGGTGAACGTATTAGTACATCGATGGTGGCTCGTATACAACTCCTGCGGGATGAGGGTGCAAAATTTCATGGGGTATCCGATGCATCTCTACAGTCATTGAAGGTTATGAAGGAATGAAGGGAACACATGAGGATCTGAATTGCATTCACCAATAGGTAGGCAATATGACCAATACGGATAGCGATACTGGACCCTACACATGTGAGGGTCTCTTGGTCATTAATCTAGTTGCTAGGGCGTGTCTTCAAAATCAGGCATGCAATACGTTGAAGGATGTCAGGGTCCAACAGCTTGAAGTCAAGGATTGCTGATCCTGGCGAATTGTCCAGACGATTTTCTAAGAAACCGAGGACGTCTTATTTAGCCTTCGAGTCCTCCTTTTATTTTGTAAGGAACCTGAGACACGTTATTAACCATATTGACCTAACAAACACGCTGTAAACGGCTGGTTATTCCAATATACCGTGTTTCAGATTCCTTAGATTGCTGCGGGCGCTTCAAATCGCTGAATAAGACGTCACAGGGTCGTTAGCCCTCCCGCTCCGTGCCCTGCTCCAGACACATTCAGTTTGAAGACACGCTTTAGTTCAACTTATAGAGATAGACATAAGAAAGAAGGGAACAATTTGGGTATTCCGCTAAAAAAATATACAGGAATAGTCCTGCAAGTTTTGTTGATGTACGGTTTTTATTGGATTGGAAACTTGATTCAAGCTGTATTACATCTGCCGTTAACAGGCAGTATTGTGGGCATGCTGGTATTGTTTGTCACCATTCAACTGGGATGGATCAAAATGAGCTGGGGAGAAGAAGGGTCGACGTGGCTTCAATCTCATCTGCAATTGTTGTTCATTCCGCCAACTGTGGGCATTATTAATCATTTTGATTTTTTTAGAGCCAACACATTGTTATTGGTACTTGGTTTGATTGTTAGCACATTAATCACATGTCTGATATCTGCCAAATTAAGTGAGTGGCTTATGACATGGAGATCGTCTCATTCAGGCAAAAAGGAGGCGATCACTTGTCAGCATTCATCCTCGGAATTGGAATGATCGCGCTAACCATCGCTGTATATATTCCAGCCACTCGTCTATATAAAAGGCTGAAATGGCCAATCCTTATGCCTGTACTCACAACGACTGCCATACTGATCCTGATCTTGGTAATCTCCGGTATAAAGCTGGATACGTACATGCTGGGTGGAAAATGGATACAGGAGCTCTTGGGTCCAGCAGTTGTATCGCTCGCTTTTCCCTTGTCCAGACATCTGCATGTTCTGAAGCAAAATATCATTCCAATTGTGGGTGGAACAATCGGAGGCAGTATTACAGGTGTCTCCACAGGTGCTTTAATCGCCATTCTGCTCGGTTATCCGCAAGAGATGGTCATCGCTTTATTGCCAAAATCAGTGACAACTCCTGTGGCTATTCAACTCGCTAATCAGGTTGGGGGGAATGCCTCATTCACATCGCTGTTTGTGATGATTGCAGGATTCTCAGGGATATTATTGGGGCCGATGCTCTTGAAATGGGCCAAGGTCCGCAGTAAACATGCCTATGGAATTGGACTGGGTTCAGCATCTCATGCCCTCGGCATGGCAAGGTCTTTTGAATATGGAGAGAATGCGGTAGCCCTCAGTTCAGTTTCCATGATTGTCAGTGCTATTGCCGGATCAATTATGCTTCCATTATGGGTATGGATTATCTACGGTTGAACGCTTTACTTTGTTGTTCATGTTGGAGTAACCGCTGACCTATAGTATGATAGAAAGAAACAAGCTTGTATGATCTTGGTGTTATTAATACGTACCGATATAGCTGTAGTTATACACCTCTGGGCGGGGGATATCATATCTTGTAGTAAGAGGGTCTAAGCATATTCCATTACAGCAGCAATAGATGCAATTATCGACATAGAAAGCAGGGAAGCATATGCAGGGCAGAGGTAAATTCATTACGCTGGAAGGGGGAGAGGGTTCCGGTAAAACAACGATGATCGGTAGAATAGGTTCTTATTTTGAAGAACGGGGTATACCTTACGTAGTTACGCGAGAGCCTGGTGGAATTGAGATTGCGGAGAAAATACGTTCAATTATTCTGGACCCTCTTCATACGGCAATGGATGCTCGAACCGAAGCGCTATTGTATGCAGCTGCACGCAGCCAGCATCTGGCGGAGAAAGTAGAGCCTGCGCTGAGAGCTGGAAAAGCAGTCATCTGTGACCGATTTGTCGATAGCAGTCTGGTCTATCAAGGATACACCCGTGGACTCGGGATAGAGAATGTATGGGCCATTAATCGTTTTGCGATTGGTGATCTCATGCCGGATGTAACCTTATATCTGGACATTGAGCCTGAAGTGGGGCTTGCCCGGATCGATGCTCATGATGGCCGCGAAGTGAACCGTCTGGATCTGGAAAATCTGGAGTTTCACCGTAAAGTGCGAGAGGGTTACTTCCTATTAAAAGAGCAGTTCCCGGAACGAATCAGAGTTATCGATGCTTCCATGAAGCAGGAGGATGTCTTGGCAGCAATGATTTTGTCGCTGGAGACAGGGATTTTGAAGGATTTTGACGAGTAATTGTCTAATATATAGACAGGGCATTTGATAAAGGTGCTTATTCTAAAGGAGGTTATGCAGGATGAAACTGATTGTTGCGATTATACAGGATAAAGACAGCAACCGATTATCCAGCGCATTGGTCAAAGCAAACTTTCGGGCGACGAAGCTTGCCAGTACGGGCGGATTTTTGAAGGCAGGCAACACGACGTTTATGATCGGTGTCGATGATGGTCAAGTCGAATCCGTAATGAACGTCATTCGCAGCAGCTGTAAGGTTCGTGAACAGCTCGTGACTCCGGTCACACCGATGAGTGGAACAACCGACTCTTACCTGCCGCTACCTGTTGAAGTTCAAGTAGGCGGAGCTACTGTATTTGTTCTCCCGGTAGATCGCTTCGAACATTTCTAATTAAACCTATTGCATGGATCCCATGAGGGTCCTTCATGATCGATAGCATGTTGGAAACGATGGATGCAAGAAGAGTTAACAGAGTTCGTGCGTGCCACTTACGGAACGCCTTTCTTGACGAGAAGAATCAGCATACTCTTTCCGGATGAGCATTTCCCAGCTGGGAATGGTTCCTTTCGGAAAGAGGTTGACTACAAAGAACAAGTCCTTGATGGTGATGTGTATCTACCATTATATATAGAGTGTGATCAGCATATATAAAAGCCTCATTCTCACGCACAGGCGCAACGCGCACTGTGCTGATGGGCGATTGGCTAACTATGATAGAAAGCGGGCGTATCCATGAAAATCAATCCTGGATTCAGACCGATTCAGAGCGGGATCAGTTCTACTGATTCAGGTTCCAAACCGGTTCAATCCAAAAATTTCTCTGATATGATGAATCACCAGGGGGAACGGGCCTCACAAGCTGAACTGAATCGCCGGTTTAGTGAAATCCAGCTTCAGGGAGATCGCTTGGCACGTTCCATGACGATTCGTGAACTGAAGGCGTATAAGCAACTTGTTAAAAGGTTCCTGGAAGAGACCGTTCGTCGCGGTGTATCCATGAAAGAGACAAGGGGTTGGGATCGTCGTGGCAGAGGTAAGCGGTATAAGCTGATTGATGAAATTGACTCCGCTCTGTTATCCATGGCTGATGAATTGCTGGATACAGAAGAAGGAAAAATCTCTCTATTACAACAAGTAGGCGAAATTCGGGGGATGCTTATTAATTTAAGCTTCTGAGGAGGAAGTATGTCCTTTCAACAGATTATGGGTCAACAAGCGGCCAAGAAAATGTTACAAAGCAGTTTGAGACGTAAGGCAATAAGCCATGCGTATTTGTTTAGCGGTCCAGCTGGTAGCGGGCAACGGAAGACGGCAATTACCTTTGCCAAGGCAATATTCTGTACAGAGCTTGAAGATGACGCTTGTGGGCAGTGTCTTGAATGTCGTAAGGTAGATCATGGTAACCATCCGGATCTAACCATGCTTGCACCAGATGGAAACAACATTAAAATAGATCAAATCCGGGATCTGCAACGTATCTTTTCATACCGATCAGAGGCAGGCCATCCCAAAGTATATATTATAGAACAAGCCGAAAAAATGACGGTGCAGGCAGCAAACAGTTTGCTCAAATTTCTGGAGGAACCGCAGGTACCAGCAGTCGGCATCCTGATTACAGATAATGGACAGGCCATGTTGCCAACGATCCGATCACGCTCCCAATTGGTACCGTTCAGCGCACTGAATCCGGAAGAGATGCTGCAATCACTAATTGAGGAAGGGCACCCTGCCAATCTGGCTCGCTCTGCCGTCCATTTAGCGTCAGGATTGGAAGCATGTAGAGAAATTCTCCAGCAGAATTGGTTTGCAGAAATTAGAAACGTAATGTTACAATTAGGGAAGGAGTCCCTGGGTAGAGGAAGTACATCATTGATCTCTGCACAGCAGAAGCTTTTTAAAACCGGACTCTCTGAACACCTGGACATGCTGCTTAGTTTGTTCCATCTATGGTTTAGGGACATGCTGTATGTTCAGTACGATAGGCATGAACATATCGTTTTTATAGATCAGTTAGACATGTTATCTCAGTTGGCACATACCCGCAGCACAGAGCAGTGGGTCTCCTATATGGATATGGCCGCAGCATGCAGAAAAAAATTGCGTTTCAACGTCAATGGCCAGCTTTGTCTGGAGCAATTTTTGATCGGTTTGGCATAAGACTGGGAGAGGGCAAAGTTAGCTCCAATCATATGCAAACGGTTATAACTTCGGCCGGTTCCCTAAGAAGACGGGGCTTCAGACGAAGTGGGGTTGGCTTACAAGGGGGTTAATTTTTTGTACAGTGTAGTGGGTGTCCGTTTCAAAAAAGCGGGCAAAATTTATTACTTCGATCCCCTGGACCTTCCCATTGAGAAAGAAAACTGCGTTATCGTGGAGACAGCGCGGGGGGTTGAGTACGGTAAGGTTGTCGTAGGTAAGAAGGAAGTGGGCGAGTCCGATGTGGTGTTGCCGCTGAAGAAAGTCATCCGCGTTGCGGGCGATACAGATGCCCGTGTGGTTGATGAGAACAAACGTGCAGCCAAAGAAGCATTCGGTACTTGTTTAAATAAAATCAAAGACCATGGCCTCAAAATGAAGCTGGTCGATGTGGAATTTACGTTTGATCGCAATAAAATTATATTTTATTTTACAGCTGAAGGAAGAGTTGATTTCCGGGAGCTGGTCAAGGATCTGGCAAGCATATTCCGGACACGAATCGAGCTGAGACAGATTGGTGTACGTGATGAAGCGAAGATGCTTGGCGGAATCGGACCTTGCGGCCGTGTGTTGTGTTGTTCTTCCTGGCTGGGAGACTTTGAGCCGGTATCAATCAAGATGGCTAAAGATCAGAGCCTGTCACTGAATCCGACGAAAATTTCAGGGTTGTGCGGAAGACTCATGTGCTGTCTGAAATTTGAGCATGATAACTATGAAAGTGTGAGAGAAGAACTGCCAGCTGTAGGCAAATTGGTCGTCACCTCATTGGGTGAAGGAAAAGTTGTCGGAATTAATGCCGGTAGCCGCACAGTCCATGTTCAACTGTTCGACATCAGTAAAGTCAAAGAACTTCCGCTGGATGACGTCGTTATCAAGTAAACCATAAAGGTTGCTTCGGGGTGGAAACTTGGAAAAGAAAAATCTGTTTACGCACATTCATGAAATGGAAACCCAACTGGGTCAGTTGCACGGTGATTTAGGAGAGTTAAAAATGATTGTGAAGGAGCTGCTTGAGGATAATCAGCGGCTTACCATCGAGAATGAGCAGTTACGCAAACTGCTCAAACGTGAGGCTCCGGCAGATCTGCCGATCTCTTCAGCACTCGCTCCTGTAGCAAGACCAGCAGGTCCGGCTACAGGCGAGGATGTTGTGGGTGAAGGGTATGATAATCTGGCCCGGTTGTATCACGAAGGCTTCCATATCTGCAACGTCTATTATGGACATTTGCGGACGGAAGGCGATTGTCTGTTCTGCCTGTCTTTTTTGAATAAATGAAGTGACCGTAGGGATCCCCTACGGTTTTTTTTCAAGGTTATAAACCTAAACTAAACAAACATGAGATATAGAGTACCGGAGGATGAGCGTAACATATGGAAGAAAATGAAGTTGTGTTACATGAGTCAGAGCGGATTGATGATCTGCTCTCTCATGATCTGAGAATCATTCAAAGTGATGAAGTGTTTAGTTTTTCGATGGATGCCGTATTATTAGCCCGGTTTGCTTCCGTACCTAAACGGGGTCGTATACTTGATTTGTGTACGGGTAACGGGGTGGTTCCCATTTTGCTTACAACGCGTACGCAGGCTAGTCTGGAAGGGATCGAGATTCAGCCACGTTTGGCTGATATGGCGCGTCGCAGTGTGCAATTAAATGCATTGGATGAGTCGATTATGATTCGTGAAGGTGATTTGCGAGAACTCGTGAAAGAAACAGGACATGCTGTATACGATGCAATAACGGTTAATCCTCCATACATGCCTCTGAATGGCAGTGACCTCAAGATGAACACACATCAGGCAATGGCACGTCATGAAATCGGATGTACCCTGGAAGAAGTGATTCAGGCTTGCAGTCGACTTGTACGTAATGGCGGCAAAGTATCGATGGTTCATCGTCCACAGCGCCTTGCAGAGATTATCTCACTCATGCGCGAATATAAGCTGGAACCAAAAAGGATTCGGATGGTACATCCCCGTGCTCATTTGGAAGCCAACATGGTGTTAATTGAAGGAATGAAAGATGGTAAACCGGAAGTTAGGATGCTTCCTCCACTCATTGTCTACAATGAAGAGGGGAAATACTGCGAAGAGATTATGGATATTTACTATGGTCAGCAACATGCTGAGCGTACTACGAAAGGAGGGCTTTAGATGACTTTGCATATTCAAAAAAGCTATGCGGAGCAGCCTGAAGGATCAGGCAAGCTCTATCTGGTTGGAACACCCATTGGTAATCTGGAGGATATGACCTTCCGTGCCATCAAGACATTGCAGAGTTGTGACATCATTGCAGCAGAAGATACACGCCAGACCCGAAAGCTGCTTACCCATTTTGAAATTACACCTTCGATGCTGTTTAGTTATCATGAGCATAATAAGGGGGCGAGTGGACCTGAACTGATACGCTATATAATAGAAGGAAAAAATTTGGCACTCGTCAGCGATGCCGGTTTGCCAGCTATTTCGGACCCTGGTTCTGACCTTGTACAGCTTGCACTGGAAGCCGGAATAACGGTCATTCCCATCCCGGGGCCCAACGCTGCGTTGTCTGCTCTGATCGTGTCCGGATTACCGACGGAGCGTTTTACATTCGGCGGTTTTTTGCCGCGGGAGAAAAAGGACATGCGAAAAGTGCTGGAGGCTTTTGACGAATCCAACGGGACTTTGTTATTTTATGAATCGCCTCACCGTATTCGGAAAACATTAGTCCACCTTGAAGAAATTCTGGGTGATCGCTCGATTGTCCTGGCTCGTGAACTAACCAAGCGTCATGAAGAATTCGCAAGGGGTACTGTGAGGGAATGCATAGACTGGCTTGAAGAGCATCCACCTCTTGGCGAGTACTGCTTGCTGGTAGAAGGCATTAAGGAAGAGGAGCGTAAGGCTGAGCGCGAAGCATGGTGGCAGCTCATGTCACTCGCGGATCATGTCAGCCATTATGAGGGTGAAGGACATAACCGCAAAGATGCAATGAAAAAAACGGCTACCGATCGCGGTCTGGCGAAGCGTGATGTATATAATGCATTAATCGAGTAGTAATCTAACCAAATATCTTCTGTTGTGGGGAACATAACCTGAAAAGAAGCTTATATCCAACCTTAGTGGAATATTAAAAAGAGCAGAGTGGCTAAAAAAAATTCCGAACAAAATTCATCGTTCTCTCCCAGTTCGCGTGTGACAGAATCATTTTGGGTAATGGAACCCATAACAAGGCAAAAAAATACCTTCCGCGGTGGGGTTCACACCGGGAAGGTCATTAAGGAATATTAAAAAGGTTAGAAATAACAATTTAGATAAGTCCAGTATACCTGGTTTTTCTTATTTTGTCACAGGTGCAGGGATTTCGGAAATACATTCGTTACAAACAATTTTACCTTTGAAGTAAGTAACGTTCTCTGCATTACCACAGAAGATACAAGCAGGCTCGTATTTTTTCAACATGATGCGCTCGCCGTCAACGTAGATTTCCAGAGCATCTTTTTCACCAATACCGAGCGTACGGCGCAATTCAATTGGAATAACTACCCGTCCCAGTTCGTCCACTTTTCTTACAATACCTGTTGATTTCATCATTATAATCAGTGCTCCTCTCAGCTAACTATCTTTGTCATTATTCGACATTATTTTATGTTTTATGATACTCATCATACCAACGATTCCCAAATCAGTCAACCTTAAAATTAGCTTAAAATTAAGGCTGTTTTTCACAAGGTTACTGGTGGTAAGGGATTGGAAGCCATTTTTCGCATTTAAACCTCAATGTCAGCTTTGTCGATTTGGAAAACGACAAAACTACTTCATTCGACAAAGTTCGTCATATGGTGTCGAATCTTAGGTGAATCGCAGAGCTCAAAGCGTTAATATAAAAGAAATTAAAGGAGTGAGTCGACATGGAACAACGTTTAACGGAAGAGAAAGTATTCAAAGATCCGGTACATAATTATATCCACGTGCAAGATCCGGTTATATGGCAGTTAATTAACACCCCGGAATTTCAGCGTTTACGCCGGATTCGTCAACTGGGTACTTCTTACCTTACCTTTCACGGAGCAGAGCATAGTCGGTTCTCACATTCACTAGGTGTTTATGAGATCACACGCAAGATCATCTCTCAATTTGAAAGAAGTCATTATTCGGATTGGCCGAAGGAAGAAAAGATTGTAGCTCTGTGTGCAGCTCTACTTCATGATCTCGGGCATGGGCCATTCTCTCACTCCATCGAGGAAGCTTTTGACATGAATCACGAAGATTGGACTTGTCGCATTATTACAGGTGATACCGAAGTAGGGGCGATCTTAAGACGGTATGCTCCTGATTTTCCTGAGAAAGTAGCGTCTGTCATTCAAAAAACGTATGAAAAGCCGATTGTGGTGAACTTGGTGACCAGTCCGCTTGATGCAGACCGAATGGATTATTTGCTCAGGGATGCCTATTTTACAGGTGTAAATTACGGCACGATTGACCTTGATCGTATCCTTCGGATGCTGCGTCCTTATCATGGGCGGATTGTAGTCAAGGAGTCAGGCATGCATGCTGTGGAGGATTACCTAATGTCTCGGTATCAGATGTATTGGCAGATTTACTTCCATCCGGTAACTCGTAGTTCTGAAATTATATTGCGGCAAATATTCAAGCGAGCGAAAACACTCCTACAACATGGTTTTCAATTCCGCTTCATGATTGATCCACTCCCTCAATTATTTGAAGGAGAATTATCCGTGGATGAATATTTGCAGTTGGATGAAGCATTAATTCAGACGGCATTTATGCAGTGGCGCAAGGAGGACGATACTGTTCTGAGTGAGTTATGCGAACGTTTTATGGATCGCAAGTTATATAAGTATGTAGAGCTTGAACAGGTCGACTTGACAATGATGGAAGAGATTCGGGAAGCTTTTGTACAGGCTGGCCTCGATCCCGAATATGATCTTGAAATTGATTTTCCTTCGGATAATCCGTATGATGTGTTTCGTCCGGATGAATCCACAGATAAGCAGATTCTTCTTCTGGATCGACAGGACAATTTACGTGAGTTGTCAGAAGTATCTGACATTGTCCGTTCCATCAGTGGGCTTCACCGAGGGAAACATCATTTGTATTACCCGCAAAACAAGGTGGATGCGATTATTCACGAATTACCGTCACATATACGCCCCTATTTCTTGTAATCGTGTGGGTATAATCCGATGAAGAATTTCGATATCAAAACACTTTCTAAAAGAGCTATTTTCCATGATACAGTAATCTGCTTTAATGGGGAGTATATGTAGATCGACATAATTTTGTAAATGCAAGTAGACAGAATGAGCACAATCAACAATATATAGATCAGAATATCCGTATATCTTCTATATATTGTATTTGTGAAGAAACAAACGTAATGATGTAATACACAGATACCCAAAATGTTTTATGTATGAGTCATTGAATTATTGAATTTTACAAATTGGATTTTGAAAAAGAAGATAGTCGTTATTTCGACATGAAGGGAGATACAGACATGATGCTGTTCGACACACATACACATCTGGATGCACCACAATTCGACGAGGACCGCGAGGACATGATTCAGCGTGCTGTGGATGCAGGAGTTGGTCGCATGATCAACATTGGCTTTAACCGGGAGACAATTCCAACCACAATGAAACTTGCCGAAACGTATGACTTTATATATGCAGCTGTAGGGTGGCATCCCGTAGATGCGATCACAATGCAGGAGGGCGATTTGGAGTGGATTGCATCTTTATGCAAGCATGAAAAAGTGGTTGCAATCGGTGAGATTGGATTGGATTATCACTGGGATACTTCACCAAAAGAAATACAGCATCGCGTATTACGACAACAAATTGCTTTGGCGCGTGAAGTGAACATGCCAATTGTCATCCATAATCGGGATGCACATGAGGATATCATAAGAATTTTGCGTGAAGAGAAGGCGGGCGAAGTTGGTGGTGTGATGCACTCGTTCTCGGGCAGCTGGGAAACAGCAAAAAGTTGTCTCGATATGGGCTTCCATCTCTCCTTCGGAGGACCGATCACATTCAAAAATGCAAAGCAACCCAAAGAGGTGCTGGAGAAGGTTCCTATGGATCGGTTTTTCATTGAAACAGATGCTCCATATTTGACACCGCACCCTTATCGTGGGAAGCGAAATGAGACAGCGCATGTACGTCTGGTTGCAGAGGCAGCTGCGGAAATTAAAGGCATTTCGGTGGAGGAAATTGCTGCAATAACAACCAAAAATGCCATGGAACGATTTGGGATTCGTTAAAAAAACGAGCAAATGAGGTGAAAAAGGCAGGTAAGCGGAGGTAATTTGCCCTTTGATCCAAATAAATCAAGAATATTACAATATTTTAACCAAATATTCAGAAAAACGTACTTGATCAACGCTTTACAACATGCATCAAAACAGGATATCATCTTTTCAGTGAATTGTTGTGCGGAAAATTGGACAGATGTTCGGGGGATGAACAAAGGGACACTTTCCGATGAAACAACATTACTTTCATGAATCAGTCTCGCTGAGTCTCCGTTATCGGAGAGCGGGGGAACCAATAGGGCTTAAACATCGGTGTATTTGGCCGATGCGCAACGTTCGCTGACCCAAAAGCAGCGAAGGGAACTGCGAAGCCGTATTTGATTTCTTCTTTGGGTCTCGGGGTGAATTCAAGGGCGTCCGCCATGAGCGGGTGACCCAAGATAGGGCGGCTCTCTTTCGCCCGAACCCGACAGCTAACCTCGCAAGCGGAAAAAGAGAGGCAACCTCGTGCATGAATTTCCGATATTCAGAATCATTCGGAAGCCACGAAAGAGTTCCTCTTACACTCTTTCTTTGGCTTTTTTGTTTTTGAATAAAAGAAATATTGTCATCATACGGTAGGTATTCAGGAGGATGACATCATGTTGCGAAGATTGATTCATGGTGCAGAACCGGATTATGTTGGTCCAATCTGTGTTCTGTAGAAAATTTGGTATAGTCACGTCAAAGACATCATGCATTACTTTAGACGGCGAGGCTATGAAGGAGGACGGAGAAGTGGGCACATTCCAACCAGAAGAGACCCATGAGTCACGATCATCCAGTAAGTCTTTCGCGTTGCGGTGGAAGCATGAGAACATGCGTCAAATGGCATTGATCGCGATTTTCTCAATTGCGCTTACAATCATGATCTTGTTAGTCGTTTACGGTCAGGCCGGGAAACAAATTTCACTGGTTATTGATGGCAAAGCTCAGGTGGTAGAGACTCGTACAGGAATGCTTCAGGAAATGCTGGAGGAGCAGTCGATCACAGTCAGCCCTCACGATAAGGTATCCATGTCCATGAATGGGGCGTTAACAGATGGAGACCGAATCGTTATTGAGCGGGCCGTTCCAGTTAACATTACGGCAGACGGAGACACCAAGACTCTGTATACAACCGATTCATCGGTAGAAGATGCAATTCAAAAATCAGGTATTCAAGTTGAAAGTAATGATAAAGTGTATCCGGCGCTTGGAACTGCTATCAAAGCGGAGATGAAGATTCGTGTAGTGCGCGTAACAAAGCGTACAGTGGATGTAGAGCAACCGATCGCTTACAAAGTCATTAAAACGGCTGACCCTAGCTTGTACAAAGGTGATAACCGTGTCGTTGTGAACGGCAAAGAAGGCACAATTGTACAGCATATCGAAAAGGTATTTCAGGATGGAGAATTGGTCTCCAAAAAAATGGTTGGCAAATCTGTCGCTAATAATCGTGTAGATAAAGTGATCGCTGTCGGCACCAAAGCAAAACCGGTCGTGAAGGAACCTGAGATTCAGACCGTATCGGCTCAAACGTCAACAACCAAAAAGGCTACAACAACGAACTCGAAGAAAACATCTGCCTCGGGCAGCAAAGTAATTACCGTATCCGGAACTTCTTTTAAATACTCCAAAGTACTTAAAAATGTATCCATGACTGCCTACTCTTCCGAAGAGCCTGGCATTGGTACTAAAACGGCTTCTGGTACTCGTGTAACAGAAGGACGCACCATTGCGGTTGATCCCAAAGTCATTCCAATTGGCTGGTGGGTATATATCGAAGGTCTGGGATTCCGTCGTGCGGAAGATACAGGCGGTGCCATTAAAGGCAACAAAATTGATGTGTATTATGACAGTGTGAAGCATGCCCTGAATTTTGGACGTAAGAAAGGCAAAACGGTCTACGTGATCGGTCCGGTGAAGCCGGAAGCGAACTAAAATCGTTTTACTTTGAAATGGGAATGCTATAAAATAGTTGCATGAATGATTCATGCGGAATATGCGGCGGAGGAGTCTGAATTCAGTCTCCCCCGCCGTTTGGCAGAGAAGAGGATATTCCTCTTCTTTTTGCGTTAGAAAGGAAGAAATGGAACATGATAAAAGAAGTCATTGTGGTGGAAGGCCGTGACGATACGGTAGCTATCCGTCGGGCCGTGGAGGCCGATACCATAGAAACAGGTGGATCAGCCATCAACCAACGCATTCTGAAGCGGATTGCGCTTGCTCAGGAGAGACGGGGAGTCATTGTACTGACAGATCCGGATCATGCTGGCGAACGCATTCGTAAAATTATTGCGAACAAGGTCCCTGGCTGCAAACATGCCTTCATTCCGGAAGCCGATGCAACGCGCAAAGGGGACATTGGGGTGGAGAATGCCTCACCAGAGGCGATCCGTCATGCTCTGGCGCGCGTACATACTTCATACGAAGGTGCTCCGAGCCTGATCGATTGGGAGGACCTGATCGCGGCAGGACTTATCGTGCATCCGCAGGCTGCTGCACGTCGCATGGAGATGGGCAATCTGCTAGGCATCGGTTATTGTAACGGGAAGCAGTTCCACAAACGTCTCAGTGTATTTCAGATTACACGGGAAGAATTCTCTACAGCATTAGCGCAAATTGAACGTGAAGGATTGTGAGCATATGAAGAACATGGAAGAGACGATTGAAATTGCAACGCCCAAGCGTACGAAAGAGATTATTCAAAGACACGGATTCTCATTTAAGAAAAGTCTGGGTCAGAACTTTCTGATCGATCAAAATATCCTGAACAAAATCGTTAATGCAGCCGATCTGGACGAGTCTAAGGGCGCACTGGAGATCGGGCCGGGTATTGGAGCCCTCACGGAGCGACTGGCTCGGGTAGCCGGTCCCGTCACAGCCGTAGAGATTGACCAGCGCTTGATCCCAATCCTGGGAGAAGTGATGCAGCCTTATTCGAATGTACGTGTTCATCATGGGGATGTGTTGAAGCTTGATCTGGCTGAGTTGTTTAATACGGATTTTGCATCCGTGGACAAAGTCAGTGTCGTAGCTAACCTGCCTTATTATGTAACGACTCCAATCATGATGAAACTGCTGGAAGAGAAGCTGCCGGTAGACAGCATTGTTGTCATGATCCAAAAAGAAGTGGCTGAACGCATGGCTGCTGCACCGGGATCAAAAGACTACGGTAGTCTGAGCATCGCAGTTCAGTACTACAGTATGCCGGAACTTGTGTGTATTGTGCCTCCTACGGTATTCATTCCGCAACCTAATGTGGAATCAGCTGTCATTAAGCTGAAAGTGCGTGAGCAGCCGCCAGTGGAGATTCCGGATGAAGCACACTACTTCGAAGTGGTACAGGCTTCTTTTGCCCAGCGGAGAAAAACAATCTCAAACAACTTGAAGGCACGTTTCTTCACAAAGGAGAACCGGGAACAGGCAGACATTCTGCTGGAGCAGGCAGGTATTCAACCGTCCCGACGTGGAGAGACGTTGAGTCTGCAAGAGTATGCCACACTCAGCACCGTAATGTGGGAAGCAGGGGTACGTGCAGCGCTGTAAAATTTGAATGAACCAAACCGGGTCTCTGCCCATACGATGGGGTAGAGGTGATTACGTTGATGAATATCGGAGACTTGGTCGTTCGGAAGTCATACGGCGGCGATGTGACTTTTCGGGTGGAAGGCCTCCAGTTGGATGCTGCGGTCATTAAAGGGACTGAGTTCCGGCTGATTGCCGATTCCCCGGTGGACGATTTGATACAGGTTCCCTACGAACCACAAAGCGCCAAGACCAGACAGGCGCATATTAAAGCACATCAGACCCTGTCCCGTCTGCAGCAGAATCGTATGGAACAGGCTGAGCGGAATCGTGAAGGTCTGGTACAGGATTGGTCTGCCCAGCAGGAACCAGCTTATTTTGAAATGCCTGGAAAGGTGCTTCATCTGGATGGAGATCCGAACTATTTGAAAAAAAGTATGGATCTCTATGAGCAACTTCGTGTGCCCGCAGAGGGACAGTATGTCCATGAATCGGCAATGGCAGATACCTTATACCGCTTATTACCCAAAGTACGTCCGGATATCGTAGTTATTACGGGTCATGATGGGGTGTTAAAGACACGTCAGCCCTATGACTTATATAGTCTTGGTAGCTACAAGAACTCGCAAAATTTTGTGTCGGCCATTCAGGTGGCCAGACAATATGAACGCCATCTGGACGCACTCACTATTGTGGCAGGGGCCTGTCAGTCCCATTTTGAGGCACTGCTGCGCGCTGGAGCGAACTTTGCCAGTTCTCCAGGCAGAATTCTCATTCATGCACTTGATCCGGTCTATGTGGCAGCCAAGGCTTCCTTTACCTCTGTGCGTGATACGGTCAACATGAGTGATGTTCTGCACAATACCATCAGTGGTAGCCAGGGTGTGGGTGGTGTCGAGACACGGGGGAGTTACCGGGTAGGTCTGCCTGGGCTGAATGATTTATCTACGCTAAAAGTGAACCCGTCGGCAGTCTGATGTAGGCCATTTAAAGTCCCAATTTGGGGCTTTTTTTGTTTGCAAAAAAATTCATTGACAACAACTTTTTGATGCTGATATAATAATTAGTTTTGATTTGACAATGACTGTAAAATCCGGTATAATGGACAAGAAAAGAGGTGGTCGTCGACAATGGCTAAAAACACGCTGTTGGATATCAAACGCAATCTCGATGCACATATTGGTCAGAAAATTATGTTGCGGGCTAATGGTGGCCGCCGTAAGACCATTGAGCGTACGGGTGTATTGGAAGAAACGTACCCTTCTGTTTTTATTGTTAAGCTTGATGAGGAGCAAGAAACCTTCAAGCGAGTATCTTATAGTTATGCGGATATACTTACGGAATCGGTGGAAGTCATGGTTTATGACCCGGGCAGCCAGACGCATAGCTCCTATATGGAGACGTAAGTATCGATTTACAGGCGATTCGCCCCACAAGGCGGATCGCTTTTTTATTTTCTTTAAACATCAATTCACCCTCTATCGTAACCCATACATACTCAGGAATGAGCGAGGAACGGTCGCGGCATACTATATGGACAGGTGAAGGGACAGTTTCTTAAGCAATGCAGGAAACTGAATATAGCCTGGTGACAAAATGTCCAAAACGTGAACGAACAACGAACTCATCACATTATGAAGGATACTTTGGAGGAGGATGGTTCATGAGTCGCAGAAGAAGAAGTGTCATGTCAGAGGATCTGAAGAATGAGCTCGCGAAAGATCTGGGCTTCTATGATACTGTGCAACAGGAAGGCTGGGGCGGAATTAAAGCCAAGGATGCAGGAAACATGGTAAAACGTGCAATTCAACTTGCTGAACAGGCTGCGCGCAAATCTTAATCCGTTTCAAGCAGACTGAAAAGCGGGGAAATCCGTCAGGAACAACCCCGCTTTTTCCCCTTAGATGCGGAATACAAATGACTTGACAGCCCCATTTTGATATAATATGTTAAGTTGTCTTAGGGAAAAGGTGAGGACGGGTGAACGCCTTGAAAATTTACGAAAAAGCGCCTGCTAAAATTAATTTGATGCTGGACGTTTTACATAAAAGAAGCGATGGATTCCATGAAGTTGAAATGATCATGACCATGGTCGATCTAGCTGATCGGCTGGAAATGTCGGAGCTGCCGCGAGATACTATTTTCATCTCCAGTCAGGCGGGTTATATCCCGCTCGACGAGAAGAATCTGGCTTTCCAGGCAGCCAGACTCATTAAGGAGCGCTATAACGTGCGTACGGGTGTCCATATTCATCTGGATAAAAAGATTCCAGTTGCAGCCGGACTCGCCGGCGGCAGCAGTGATGCAGCAGCAGCGCTGCGTGGATTGAACCGTCTGTGGCGGTTGAATATACCGGATCACGAACTTCAGGAGCTTGGGGCTGAACTCGGGTCGGATGTTCCATTCTGTATCACAGGAGGGACTGCACTCGCTACAGGCCGTGGTGAGAAGTTAACTCCCATTCCTAATCCGCCGCAATGCTGGGTAATTCTGGCCAAGCCTCCGATTAATGTGTCTACAGCCGATGTGTACGGAAGGTTCCGCAGTGACAAGATTGTTCGTCATCCGAGTGCAGCTAAAATGGAGCAGGCTATTCGCAATCAATCATTTACGGAAGTCTGTGACCAGATGGGCAATGTGCTTGAAGATGTAACGTTGAAGCTGTATCCGGAAGTTCAGCATCTGAAGGATGCCATGATTCGATTGGGTGCAGACGGCGTGTTAATGTCTGGTAGCGGTCCAACGGTATTTGGTCTGGTTTCCAAAGAATCCAAGGTTGCCCGGATATACAATGGTCTGCGTGGGTTCTGTAAAGAAGTGTATGCTGTACGTATGTTAACGTAAAATTCGCTTTTATAATGTACAAACACGTATAAAGGTGTTATATTCTTAAATAATTATTCGGATTTGGATGTTTCCGTGATCGTGAGGATGGATCTCTGTGAAGAAGTTAAAACGAAGCGCAAGGCTGGTTGAAATGACGCAATACTTATTGTCCAGACCGCATACGGTTATTCCGTTGACCACATTTGCCGAACGTTATGGTGCCGCAAAGTCTTCAATTAGTGAAGATTTGGCGATTATCAAGGAAGTGTTCGAAGAAGGTGGGTCAGGAGAACTGCATACACTGGCTGGAGCAGCCGGGGGAGTAAGATGGATTCCGAAGGTATCCCGAGAACTGGCATTGGCATTTGCGGAGCGGCTCTCGACCCAGCTCGCGCAACCTGATCGGATCTTGCCTGGAGAATACCTGTACATGTCCGACTTGCTTGGTCAGCCCGCATTGATGAATGAAGCCGGCAAGATTTTTGCAACGGCCTTTGGCAATATGAATATTGATGTGGTTATGACGGTAGAAACCAAAGGAATTCCACTGGCTTATGCGACCGGTGCTCAGCTCAACCTGCCTGTCGTGCTCGTACGCAGGGACCATCAGGCTACAGAAGGATCGGCCGTAAGTATCAATTATGTATCCGGGTCCCACAAAAGTCTGCATACCATGTCCCTGTCCCGCAGGGCGATGCGTGAGCATTCCAGAGTACTTATTGTGGATGACTTCATGAAGGCCGGGGGTACGGTGCAAGGAATGATCGATCTTTTGGCCGAGTTTAATGCTACAGTTGCCGGGGTAGGGGTACTGGTGGAATCTGGTTCTGTAGATTCAGAAGAACGCCTGTTAACAGATTACGTATCTCTGGCAAAACTGACAGCGGTTGATGCCAAGAGCAGACAGATTTCCGTCAAGCCTGGCAACTATTTTGACCTGTAGAAAGATGACGAATGTTATGTCGTTAAAAGGTCTTTTCCATCGACCTGGCATGAACGTTGTCGAATTGTGTATTAAATAAAAAAATTCCTGAAATTAGGAAATTTTTGTGGTTATAAAAAGAAGGAGTTCGTATATGCTGTGTGGAATTATACACCAAGTTCTGATGGAAAAAGGTGGTGAACACACACATGCAAATTACGGATGTCAGACTCCGCCGTGTTAACTCGGAGGGGAGAATGAAGGCTATCGCATCCATTACCATCGATAACGAATTCGTCGTTCATGACATTCGTGTCATTGATGGTAACAACGGAATGTTTGTTGCTATGCCGAGCAAACGTACTCCTGATGGAGAGTTCCGTGATATCGCCCACCCGATCTCTTCCGGTACGCGTGAGAAGATTCAGGCAGCAGTTTTGACTGAATACGATCGTGCGGCAACTGAGGAAGAAGTCATTGAAGAAGGTGCCTGAGAACATTATTGGGGTTCGAAGGAAAAGAGAGCCATGTCTTATGGCTCTCTTTTCTTTTTGACCGGAATAAGATATATTCAGTATTGAGTTTATTAGCAGAGAACAAAAAGCGCATCGTGCGCTTGGTGGCAGGGCGGCATCTTAGGAATCATTGGGATTCGGTTAAGCTCGCAGGTACACGGCGTATACATATAGGTCACGATTCGTTGGTGTCCGCGTTGTTACGTGTGATTACAGAGACAGCAGGCGATGAACAGGACCGGCTTGAAGCCGGCTGAACGATACTCATTGGATATAGATCAGCAATGCATTTCAATGGGATTTTCAGAACAGGAGGTCGTTAATTTTGAAACGAATGGCAATCGTTCTTGCCGCAGGGCAAGGAAAACGAATGAAATCAAAATTGTACAAAGTACTGCATCCCGTATGCGGTAAACCTATGGTTGGACATGTGCTGGATGCGGCACTCAGTGCAGGCGTTGAACGCAGTGTAGTTGTAGTCGGTCATGGTGCCGAAGCGGTGCAGTCATTTTTGGGTTCGAGAGCAGAGTATGCACTCCAGGCAGAACAATTGGGTACAGGTCATGCAGTGAAGCAGGTTAAATCTTTGCTTGGCGGCGAAACAGGCTCTACAATTGTGGTCTGTGGAGATACACCGCTTGTGACCAGTGAGACGTTGGAAGGTCTGATGAAGCTGCATGAGAGCAGCGGAGCAGCAGCGACAGTTCTTACGGCTCAGTTGGACAATCCCAAAGGTTATGGCCGCGTTATTCGTGGAGAAGATGGATCTGTACAACGGATTGTGGAACAAAAGGATTGCACAGAGCAGGAAGATGCTGTGAATGAGATTAACACAGGCACATACTGTTTCGATAATGCAAAATTGTTCGCTGCCCTGGAAAAAGTGACGAACCAGAACGCTCAGGGAGAGTATTATCTCACAGACGTAGTTGGCATTTTCCGCAATGATGGAGAAGTAGTTGAAGCTTACATGTCGGATGACATCGCAGAATCCATCGGGGTTAACGACCGACTTGCACTTTCGCAAGCCGAAGCCTTCATGCGTGAACGTCTTGCCGTACGCCATATGTTGAACGGTGTGACAATCATTGATCCGTCATCGACATATATCGGAGCGGATGTTACGATTGGATCAGATACAGTTTTGTATCCGGGGACAATCCTCAAAGGCACAACTTCCATTGGTGAAGCATGTCATATTGGTCCTCAGGCAGATGTGGAAGACAGTGTTATTCAGGACGGAGTTACAATTAAACATTCGGTAGTATCCAATGCCGAGGTTGGTTCTGATGCAACGGTAGGTCCATTTGCTAATTTGCGTCCAGGGACTAAGCTGGGTCGCAACGTAAAAATTGGTGACTTTGTTGAAGTGAAAAATGCTACAATTGATGAAGGTTCCAAAGTATCTCATCTCAGCTATATTGGAGATGCCAAAGTAGGGAAAAACGTAAATGTTGGATGCGGGGCAATAACTGTCAATTATGATGGTTATAATAAAGCTGTGACAACGATTGAAGATGATGCTTTTGTAGGCAGCAACGTCAATCTGATTGCACCGATTACGGTAGGAAAAGGCGCTTATGTGGTTGCTGGCTCCACCGTTACCCATTCCGTTCCCGAGAATGATCTGGCCATTGCTCGTCCACGTCAGGAGAATAAACCTGGTTATGCGGAGAAGATTCGCGGACGTGCCAAAGCCAAGAAACAAAATGCCAAACCCCAATAAGGGGTTTTGATAACAAGATTGCCTCCCGAAGATCGGGGAGGTGCCGACATGTCGCAGACGCTTATTGATTCCAATGAACCAGCACGGAGGGTTTTTATTTTATGACTTATTTTGATTCGAAATTAAAAATATTTACTTGCAATTCTAACCCCAAGCTTGCCCATCAAATTGCTGATTATATCGGGATCCCTATGGGTGAATCTCACACAACCAGCTTTAGTGATGGCGAGATTCAAGTGAAACTCTCCGAGAGTGTTCGGGGTTGTCACGTTTATATCGTGCAGTCCACTTGCTTGCCGGTTAATGATAACCTGATGGAAATGCTCGTTATGATTGATGCACTCAAACGGGCATCTGCCAAGACGATTAACGTCGTTATTCCTTACTATGGCTATGCAAGACAGGATCGCAAGGCGCGTTCGCGTGACCCGATTACAGCGAAACTGGTTGCTAACCTGATTGAAAAAGCGGGTGCAACCCGTGTCATCGCGATGGACTTGCATGCAATGCAGATTCAGGGATTCTTCGACATTCCAGTCGACCATTTGCTTGGCGTGCCAATTCTGGCTCAATATTTCCGGTCGAAACAGATCGAAAATCCGGTTGTTGTGTCGCCTGACCACGGTGGCGTAGTGCGCGCACGTAAACTGGCTGATTTCCTGAATGCACCCCTGGCGATTATCGATAAACGTCGTCCTGAGCCCAATGTGAGCGAAGTGATGAACATTATCGGTAACATCGAGGGTAAAACAGCTATCCTGATCGATGACATTATTGACACGGCGGGAACGATTGTACTGGGAGCGAATGCTTTGATGGAAGGCGGCGTAAAAGAAGTATACGCTTGCTGTACTCACCCGGTATTGTCCGGACCTGCGATGGAACGTTTGGAGAATGCACCATTGAAGGAAGTCATCGTAACGGATACTATTCCAATTACGCATGCTAATCCGACAAGCAAACTCAAAGTGTTGTCTGTAGCGCCTTTGCTCGGAGAAGCAATTATCCGGGTTCATGAGGAATTGTCAATCAGCAAGCTGTTTGAAATTGAATAAGGATGTCTGCATAAAGTAGTAGAGGGGTTACGTTTTCCGGTTCAATGGAAAATGTAACCCCTGTCGGCGTGCCGTTTTATTAAAAGTGAAACAGACGCTGGTCAGCTAATACCCCGGGCGGGAGATAAATCGGAAACGACGCCGATGAAAAAGCGTGTCGGCAATTTCGACGAATTGATTATCGAAACGTGTGATTAGACCAATCTCAATATGGGTGTCGCGGTCGTATACCTGTACAGGTACGTGATATTCGAGATGATAGATAAAATCGCTATGTTGAGTCAGTTGTCCATTGTCTTCGCGCAAAACCCGCTCACCTTCCTGGGTCGATAAAATATTAACTGTGAACACTACAGTAAATCGATCTTTACTTTCTTGATATTATATGAAATATAAGATTCGAAGTCTATGCCTCACCTCAGGCTAATCCGAAGGAGGGAACAAGATGAAGTGGATTGTCGGACTTGGAAATCCAGGCTCGAACTATGCCAAAACCCGTCATAATATCGGTTTTATGGCACTGGATCGGTTGGCTGATCGTCATAATATCTCCATTACACAGAATAAATGTAAAGCGCTGATTGGAGAAGGCAATATTGGCGGTGTGAAAACCGTACTGATCAAACCAATGACCTATATGAACTTGTCTGGTGAATCGGTTCGAGCATATATGGATTTTTATAAAGTTAGTCTTGAAGATCTGATTGTTGTGTACGACGACATGGATACAGAGATTGGCAAAGTCAGATTACGTTACCAAGGTAGTGCAGGCGGACATAATGGAATCAAGTCCATTATTCAGCATACCGGTACACAGCAGTTTAACCGGGTGCGCATGGGAATATCCCGGCCTGAACCAGGACATGCCATTGTTGATTATGTACTGTCGACATTTATGAAGAAAGAAAAGGAAGCCCTTGATCAGACCATTGAGCAAACATGTGATGCCCTGGAGCATAGCTTGACTCATACGTTTGAACAAACAATGGCGAAGTTTAACGGTTAATTTTGTAAGACATACTGGTAAAATGATCATAAAGACGGGTTCGATTCAGCCATACTGGACATACTGGATGTATAAACCATGTTCAGGAGGCATAAACATGTCAGTGAATTACGTATGTAGGCATTGCCGTACCTTTATTGGACGAATCGATTCTGCCCGGATAACGGAAGTAGAGCTCGGCTTTCATTTCTTGACCCCCGACGAGCGGAGGGATATAATAGCGTATAATTCCGGTGGTGACATTACCGTTCGGATTACATGTGATTACTGTAAGGAAGCCCTGGAGCACAATCCGGAGCTTAGCCTGCTCGCGAGTCCGCTTCAGTAGACATCGCCTGTACAGGATCGAATGACAGTTGAGGGCGGTTGCGTAATAACGCTCCACCTTTTATAGCCTTGGCAGCCTGCTGAGGCTTCTTTTCAGTTGGCATGAAAGTCATGGCTATCTCGAAATCAGGCTCAGCCGCATCAACAGATGTGGCAATGTTGCGAGTAATCCGATATGATGAAACAGGACAAAAAGGAATTTGTATCCATTTTAATAGTGATGCTACGCGTATGCGTGAGATAATCAAGTAAGTTATAAGAGAGGTGCCCCTTTTGTTACAAGCACTTATACAGGCTTTTTCCAAAGATCCGGACTTCGGATCCATTACAGCCGGAATCAAGTCCGGCATGAAGGAACAATTGGTTTCGGGTTTATCCGGCTCGGCGCGTCAGATTATGCTGGCTGCTCTGCATCAGGAAATGAACCGACCATTGCTCGTAGTAACACATAATATGTTTTCAGCTCAAAAAATTGCAGAAGATTTACAGGAAGCGCTTTCACCTGATCAGGTGTTGATCTATCCTGCCAACGAGCTTGTCGCTGCGGAAGCTGCTGTTTCCAGCCCGGAAACATTGGGTCAGCGTATTGATGTGTTGGTCCGTTGCGCCCAGGGATTCAGGGGCGTTGTTGTTATTCCTTTTTCCGGGGTAAGACGTTATGTTCCGCTTCCGGAAGTGATGGCCAATGCTCGAATTTTGATCAAACAGGGTAACACACTTCAACTGGACTCCTTCCTACTGGAGATGGTAAAGCTCGGATACGAGCGTGTGGAACGCGTGGAATCTCGTGGTGAGATGAGTGTACGCGGAGGTATCATCGACTTCTATCCGGTTACTTCATCGATCGCATATCGGGTGGAGTTATTTGATGATGAGATCGACTCCATTCGGACATTTGATCCAGCGGATCAGCGTTCGATTGAACGGATTGAAGAAATTACGGTTTTACCATGCAAGGAGTTAATTGCAGATCGTGAACGTATGGAAAAGGCTGCCGATGCGGCTGCTCTTTTGCTGGAGCAACAGCTGGAGAAAATGACGGACCGGCAGGCGAAGCTGCGTCTTCGTGAGGAAATTCACCGGGAGATCGAGCTTTTGCGGGAACACGTGTATTTCTCCGAAATGTATAAATATATTTCTCCGCTCTATCCGGAGAACAAAACGATCTACGACTATATGCCAGAAGATACCCTGCTGGTTCTTGATGAGCCTGCCAGACTATCGGAGACATCGAAACAGCTGGACCGTGATGAATCAGAGTGGAACCTGCATTTGATGCAAAACGGAAAAACACTTCCGGATCTTCCATTATCCGCAGACGGTGATGAACTCTTGTATGAGCGTCCATTCCAGACGCTGTTTATGTCGATCTTTTTGCGCCAAGTTCCACACACTCAACCACAAAACATTCTGAACTTCATCAGTCGTGGCATGCAGGATTTCCATGGACAGATGAACGTACTGAAGGCAGAGATGGAGCGTTGGCAGAAGGCCGGAGTCAAAGTGCTCATGCTGGCGAACGGTGAGGAGCGACTCGAGCGGATGCGCCGGGTACTGATGGACTATGATATTCCAGAGCCAGAGATGATGATTGGTAATTTGCAAACGGGATTTGAAATGCCGTCCATTCATTTGGCTGTTGTGACCGAGGGCGAGATGTTCTCGCAAAAACAGCGTAAAGTACGCAAACCGATTCGGAATGTGGATAATGCTGAACGGATCAAATCATATAGCGAGCTAAAAGTGGGCGATTATGTCGTTCATCAGAACCACGGGATTGGTAAGTACCTGGGGATCGGCACCCTCGAGGTTGGCGGTATTCATAAGGACTACATGCATATTCTCTATGCGGGTGGAGACAAACTGTCTGTACCTATTGAGCAGATCGATCTGATTCAGAAATATGTTGGTTCCGAAGAGAAAGAACCGAAAATATACAAGCTGGGCGGCAATGAGTGGACACGGGTTAAAAATAAAGTTCGCACATCCGTACAGGATATTGCTGATGATCTGATTAAGCTGTATGCAGAGCGTCAGACCTCCAAAGGGTTTGGATTCGACAAGGATTCTGCGGAGCAGCAGGAGTTTGAGGACATGTTCCCTTACGATGAGACACGTGATCAGGTGCGTGCGATCGAAGAAATCAAAAAAGACATGGAACAAAACCGTCCAATGGATCGTTTATTGTGTGGGGATGTTGGTTACGGCAAAACCGAGGTGGCTATTCGGGCTGCATTTAAAGCAGCTATTGAAGGCAAACAGGTGGCTGTACTCGTGCCAACAACCATTTTGGCACAGCAGCATTTTGAGACGTTCCGTGAGCGCTTCTCCGGTTATCCGTTCAACATTCATGTGCTTAGCCGGTTCCGTTCCCGTAAAGAGCAGAATGAAACAGCGAAAGGCATCAAGGCAGGTACAGTGGATATTGTCATCGGGACACATCGATTGCTGTCGCAGGATCTGGTGTTCAAAGACCTGGGACTGCTCATTGTTGATGAAGAACAGCGCTTCGGTGTAACCCATAAGGAAAAACTGAAGAAGCTGAAAACCAATGTAGACGTGCTGACACTGACGGCAACGCCGATTCCGCGTACGCTTCATATGTCCATGCTGGGTGTGCGTGATCTGTCCGTTATTGAGACTCCACCAGAGAATCGTTTCCCGGTGCAGACCTATGTGGTTGAACACAGCCAGGCGCTTGTTCGTGAAGCCATTGAGCGTGAGCTTGCCCGTGGTGGGCAAGTGTATTACCTCTACAACCGTGTTCAGGGAATCCAGGAGATGGCAGCCGAAATTTCTGAACTTGTGCCTGAAGCCAAAGTTGGTGTAGGACATGGTCAGATGTCGGAAACAGAGCTGGAGAAAACGATTCTGGACTTCCTGGATGGTGAATATGACGTGCTTGTGAGCACAAGTATCATCGAGACCGGGGTAGATATTCCGAACGTAAATACACTGATCGTACATGATGCGGATAAAATGGGACTCTCCCAGCTGTATCAACTGCGCGGACGTGTGGGTCGTTCCAACCGTATTGCGTATGCCTATTTTACGTACCAACGGGATAAAGTGCTTACTGAAGTTGCTGAGAAACGTCTGCAATCAATCAAAGAATTTACCGAACTGGGTTCAGGATTCAAAATTGCCATGCGTGACTTGTCGATTCGTGGTGCGGGAAATCTGCTAGGAGCGGAGCAGCATGGTTTCATCGCTTCCGTCGGGTTTGATCTGTATTCCCAGATGCTTGCAGAGGAGATCAACAAACGCAAAGTTACGATGCTTGGCGAAGAGCCGGTACCTTCAGACCAGTGGAACACAACCCTGGATCTCAGTATCGATGCCTACTTGCCGTCCGATTATATCTATGACAGTATTCAGAAGATTGAGATCTACAAAAAAGTGGCGGTCATTGCATCCTTCGACGATGCGATGGAGTTGGAAGACGAATTGGTTGACCGATTCGGTGATCTTCCGGAAGCCGTCATTAACTTGCTGGCTGTTGCGCGGATGAAAGTATACGGCAAAATCTACGGTATTGAGTCCATTTCCCAACGTGGTGAGGACATTACCGTGAAGTTCTATGAAGGGCGTGAACATGCCTTTGAACTCTCGAAAATCGCGCACATTGGAAATCAGTTCGAAAGACGTGTACAATTTGAACAAGGACCCCATATGCTGATTCACGCTAAAGGCAAGGGGCTTGGGGATAAGCAACTGATGGAGCTGGTAGAGAAAATTCTGGAGTCCATGAAAACTGCTTTTAAATCAAAGGGGGAACTAAAGGATGTTACCAAAGTATAAAAAAGTAGGAAAAGTACTGTCTGTGAGCATGGTCGCAGTACTATCCTTATCACTGCTTGCTGCATGTGGCAAGAAAGAAGAAGCAAAAACACCGGAATCGACGGATACAAGTGCTGTAGTCGCTACGTATGATGGTGGTACTATTACAGCCAATGAATTCGATATGGAGCAACGTGTCATGAAATTCCTCTATCCGGAGTATGCACAAATGATGGATATGGACGATTTCAAAGAGTATCTGGTGAAACAGGAAGTTGCTTATGAATATCTGAGTGGCAAAGCAAGTGAAGAAGCCAAAACAGCAGGTACAAAAGCGGCAACTGAGCAATTCGATAAAATGAAAGCTTCTGTTCAGGCAGATCAATGGACAGAAATGCTCAAAGCTCAGAAACTGACTGACGACAACATTAAAGACTACATGACTCGGATCATGACAGTAATCAAAGATAAAGAAACAGGCGTTACGGACGATGCAATCAAGGCTGAGTTTGAGAAAAACAAAGATCAGTTCACAACGGCTTCCGTTCGTCACGTGCTGATTAACTTCACAGATCCAAAAACGCAAAAAGAGCGTAAAAAAGAAGATGCACTTAAAATTGCAAAAGAAGTAAAAACCAAGCTGGATGGCGGAGCTGATTTTGCTGAAATTGCAAAAAAATATTCCGAAGATCCAGGTTCTGCTGAAAAGGGTGGACTGTATGAAAATACACCTGTAGGTAGCTGGGTGGAAGCATTTAAGGAAGCTGCAAAAACATTGCCACTGAATAAGATCAGTGATCCAGTAGAGACAGAGTACGGTTACCACGTCATGAAAGTGGAAGCTCGTACTGAAGCTGACTTTGCCAAATTGACGGCTGAACAAAAAGAAAGTCTGAAGAGCCAATTGGCTGCAGCCGAAATCGATACGTTCATGCAAAATGAATTGGACAAAATCGTAAAAGAAGTTAAACTGCCAAAAACAGAAAAAGCTGAAGAAGGTAAGACTGAAGGCACAACTGAAGGCACTACGGGTACAGGAACTGAAGGAGAAAAAACAACCGAACCAAAAACGGATGACTCCACAGGTACGGATACCAAGACTGACCAAGGTACGACTGGAACAGACAAAGATGCAACTACAGATGAAGGTACAAGCAGCAAGTAAGCTGGTAAAATTGCTGTGTTAGCATACGTTCAGGGTTGAATTCGCCCGAATGAATGCCTTGTACTTCGTAAATATGGACAACCATGCAGAGAAGCAAGGGGAGGACTTAGGACCTCCTTCTTGCTTCTTCTTGTATACATTCAAGCCGTATGGGTACATGGTCGCCTTCTTCGAAAGTTACACAACTATATTCTCCGAAGCATGTATAAGGAAATGGGAACAGATGAATACTATGGTCAAGATATCACACTAAACGTTCTGGGACTTTCCTCTACCCATTAAGGAACAGTAGTTGAAAAATCTTCTCGAGAAAGTGGGGCAACATGTGAAATGAAAGCTACTGGTATTGTCCGCCGTATAGATGACCTTGGTCGTGTGGTCATTCCAAAAGAAATCCGCCGTACGTTACGTATTCGTGAAGGTGATCCACTGGAAATTTTCGTGGATCGTGATGGAGAAGTTATCCTTAAAAAATATTCGCCAATTGGCGAACTTGGTGATTTTGCCAAAGAATATGCAGAATCCCTGTATGAGAGTACAGGACATGTAACGATGATTTCTGACCGGGATACCATTATCACGGTGGCAGGCGGCTCCAAGAAAGAATATTTGGACAAGCAGGTAGGTCAACTGTTAGAGGGATGTATGGAAAACAGGAAGACCATTCTGGAAACAAACAATGGTTCTTATGAACTTAGCAAAGATCATGACGAGACGTTATCCTCTTTTGTTATTGCGCCGATTATTTCAGGTGGTGACCCCATCGGAACGGTTATCCTGTTTAATAAGGATGAATCGGTGAAGATGTCTCAGATGGAAGTGAAGATGTCCGAGACAGCTGCTGGTTTCCTTGGCAAGCAAATGGAACAATAGACCGCAGATTAACTCCTGGTGCCCTGTCTTGGGCATACGGGAGTTTTTGCATTTTAAGGGACAACGAAGTTAATCCGGATGATTGTGATGGGGGAGGGTTAGTCTGCGTGCCTTCAGGCAGTTATAATAGCAAGGTATGCTTAAAAGGATTACGCGGGAGGGACTTATGAAACAGCCGTCTACAGGCTCAAGGCTGCTACAGGGTGCATTTATACTTGGGCTTGCTGCCATTATCTCTAAAATCATTGGTGCTTTTCAGAAGATTCCGCTGCAGAATCTGGGGGGAGACGGTGTATTTGGCATCTACAATACGGTGTATCCGTTATATATGCTCATTATCACGCTTGCTGCTGCAGGGCTGCCGCTGGCCGTATCCAAATTCGTAGCAGAACAGAACGCACTCGGAAGACCAGACGAGAGCAGAAGAATTATTCGACTATCTTCCCTACTGCTCGGGGGAATTGGAATTATAATGGCGCTTTTGATGTATGCAGGTGCGCCGCTGATCGCTGACATGATTGGCAACCGCCATGTTGTTCCATCGATTCGTGCTGCTTCATGGGCGTTATTGTTTGTACCGGTGATGACAGGGCTGCGTGGATATTTTCAGGGATTACAGCAGATGGTTCCAACAGCGGTATCACAAGTGGTGGAGCAGACGATACGTGTCACCGTCATGATTGTTCTGCTTCTGTGGTTGATGAGACGGTACGCTTCGCTTGAGACTATTGCCGCTGGTGCCATGATGGGCTCCGTTGCTGGTGGAATGGTTGGGCTGTTAACCATGTTAGGTTACATGGTCCGTCATCGGCGAAAAGGCAGGGAAGTGGTCAACGGGCAATTGGATTCGGAATGGAGCAGTAACAGTGGAGAGGTTGGATCAGATCGTCATGAGCGTCAGGAAAATACACCGGTTACGCCGCTGAAGAAAACGGTGAGTGCTATTAACCCGGCTCTGGCAGAAAGATCACGATCCAATGGTGAGTGGATCAAGACGCTGCTCATGTACGCCATTCCCGTCTGTCTCGGGTCGCTGGCTGTACCGCTGATGAATCTGGTGGATACCTTCACTGTGCCCCGATTGCTGCGAGGAGAAGGACTGGACGAGCTTCAGTCGATGGTTTCCTTCGGCATCTACAACCGTGGATTGCCGCTGGTTCAACTGGTGACGATGCTTGCCACGTCACTATCTGTGCTGTTTATTCCGGCGATGGCGGAAGCACGGTTAAAGGGCGGGCCAGAAGCCGTCCGGCAGCAAGCAGGCCTCGCGCTGCGCTGGTTCTGGTTGATCGGCCTGGCGGCATCCGCGGGTCTCGCGGTGCTGGCGGAGCCGATTAACCGCATGCTGTACGGAGATGCCGCAGGCACCGAAGCACTGCGGTACATGGCGCTGACGGCTGCGGGCAGCACCGTCAGCATTATTGCGGCGGCGCTGCTGCAAGGCCTCGGCGCCGTGCGCGCACCCGCGTTCAGCATGCTGGCCGCCGCAGGCGTCAAGGCGCTGCTGAACGTCATGCTTGTGCCGGCGCTGGGCATCAGCGGCGCGGCCCTGGCAGGCGCAGTCGCCTACATGCTGGCGGCTGGCCTGAATGTGGCGCTGTTGGCGCGACTTGTCGCCCTGCGCCCTGCCCCTGGCGCCGTCCTGGCGAAGCCGGCGCTGGTGATCGCCGCCATGAGTCTGGCGGCGTTAGGCACTGCCTGGGCCGCCGAAGCGATGCTCGGCGGCATGGGTATCGCGGCCGACCGCCGGCTGGCCGCGATGGGCGTGAGCCTGCTGGGCATTGCCGCAGGCTCGGCCGTGTTCTTGCTGGCGGCGGCCTGGACAGGGCTACTGACCGCCGCGGAGCTGGCGGCTGTGCCCAAGTTGGGGCCTCGCCTTGCCAAGCTGCTGCGCAGACTGCGTGTGCTGCGCTAGCTCCATGCTCACGGTGCTTCTACACCCATCACAGCTAATATGCAATTATAGGATATCGAATGATTCTGGTATAATACGTGTAATTAGTCCTCTTCAGGCATGATGAATCAGTGAGCCTGGACAGGATAGTCCGGATGGAGGTTTACGTAATGAGTGCAGCTTTAACCGTAGTGGGTCTTGGATCTGGAGATGCAGACCAACTGACCGTAGGTATTATCAAAAAAATGAAACATGCAGCTACGCTGTATGTACGTACCCTGGATCATCCCGTATTGAATGATCTGAAGCAAGAGGGGCTGGAGATGACATCATTTGATGCCATCTATGAGGCGAAGTCCTCCTTCCCCGAAGTATATGATGAGATCGCGAACCAACTGATAGAAGCTGCTCGCAAGGGTGAGGCTGGAACGGAGATTGTGTATGCCGTACCTGGTCATCCGATGGTGGCAGAAGCAAGTGTACGCCTGCTCAAAGAACGTTGTCCGCAGATGGGCATTTCACTGCGTGTCATGGGCGGAGAGAGTTTCCTGGACGAAGCCTTTATACGGCTTGGATTCGACCCGATTGAAGGGTTTCAACTTCTGGATGCCAGCAGCCTGAACACGGAATTGGTACAACCACAGCTACATACATTGATTGGACAAGTCTACGATGTGTTTACTGCTTCGGATGTGAAGCTATGCCTGATGGAGGTTTACCCGGATGATTATCCGGTATTTGTGGGTCACGCGTTGGGTGTACAGGGCCAGGAGGTCATTCACAAGATTCCATTGCACGAACTGGACCGGATCGAAGGGTACGGCAATCTGTCACTGATCTATGTACCGAAGAACACTGATGATGCGATGCGTCGCCGTTCCTTTGCGCGTTTGCATGAGATCGTCAATATTCTTCGCAGTCCGGGTGGCTGTCCATGGGATCAGGAGCAGACACATCAGTCCATTCGCAAAAACCTGATTGAAGAGACCTATGAGGTCATTGAGACGATCGATGAGGATGACCCCGACCATATGAAAGAAGAACTGGGTGATCTGCTGCTGCAGATTTTATTGCATTCCCAGATGGAAGAAGAAGTGGGCACATTTAATGTGTATGATGTCATCGAAGGTTTGAATGATAAGCTGATCTTCCGCCATCCACATGTTTTTGGCGATAATCAGGCAGAAGATGCGAATGAAGCTCTTCAGAACTGGGAACAGATGAAGGCAGAGGAGAAGAAGCGCAAAGGCCAGGATCAGCAGAAGGTTTCCGTGCTGGATGGTATACCGCGTGACTTGCCTGCATTGATGAAGGGATACAAGTTACAGAAGAAAGCAGCCAAAGTAGGCTTTGACTGGGATGATGTTGAAGGTGTATTTGCCAAGATCGAGGAAGAACTGGCGGAGTTAAAAGAAGCGGTGCAACAAGGCCAGTCTGCGGAAGAACGGAAGCTCGAACTGGGTGATTTATTATTCGCAGCCGCAAACGTTGCAAGATTCATCGATACGGACCCGGAAGAGGCGCTTGCTGCGACCAACCGCAAGTTCATCGGGCGGTTCCAGTACATCGAAGAGCGTCTTCGCGAACAGGGAAGAACACCAGCAGAAAGCAATGTAGAAGAGATGGAGCAATTCTGGCAGGATGCGAAGAAGGCAGGATTATAACAGGTTCAATTTTCTGGGAAAAGCCAGATAACCTTATTCCATTCATGCTATGCAGTGTGTTATGATAATACGAACATGTGTTCATCTGTGTAAACTGGGGTTGGTGTTTAGCGACGGATGGTTTCGGGTACTGGTCTTAGACTGTTGCCTGCGGACCATCGACAAAAAGCTAAAAAAAGTCGCGGACCAAGGCAGGATTTCAGATGCCAAGCCAGAATACATGTGTAGTAACCTTACGCGAAACCAGTGGCAATCGATGTATTGTCAGGAATCGCAGATACTTTTTTTTCAATTTGGGAGGCTTTTAAAAATGAACAAAACAGATCTGATTAACAACATTTCAACCAAAAGTGGTTTGACTAAAAAAGACGTTGAGTCCGTATTGAACGGCTTTTTGGGAGAAATTACAGATGCACTTGCCAGCGGAGACAAAGTACAATTGATCGGCTTTGGCACTTTTGAGACCCGCAAACGTTCCGGTCGTACCGGACGTAACCCACAAACAGGGAATGAAATCGTGATTCCTGAGTCCACTGTTCCTGCATTCAAAGCAGGCAACAAACTTAAAGAAGCCGTAAAATAATGCGTCTTGATAAATTCCTGAAGGTCTCCCGGCTAATCAAACGCCGCACTGTGGCCAAGGACGTCTCTGAACAGGGACGTGTTCTGGTGAACGGACGTGAAGCTAAGCCCAGCGCCGCTGTCAAAGTGGGCGATGAGCTGACGGTTCAGTTCGGTCAGAAACTGGTCACTGTGAGGGTGGAACGAATTGCCGAGAGTACCAAGAAGGATGAGGCGAGTAGCCTCTACACCTTGGTGAAGGAAGAGCCGATCGCCAAGGATAACGGAATGAACTGGTAACAGTACATCTGGTATTAAATATTCATTCAATGCAAGTTGAATCGAAACGTCCTCCTGTAACAGGGAAGGGCGTTTTTGTTTTTACTGGATGCCGGGTTATTTGTTCAACAACGCTGGTTCTATTCCAACCTCCACATCCATAAGCTAGGTGTAAGAAGGAGGGGTACATGCCATGGTTGAGCACGGTAAGGCCAAACAGCATCATCTGAGCATGCAGAATCGGAAACTGCTGGATCTGACGGGTGTCTCCAACGTGGAGAGCTTCGACAGTGAGGAATTTTTGCTGCAGACTGAACTTGGGCATCTGACCATCCGGGGGCACAATTTACATATCAAAAACCTGAGCCTGGAGGAAGGTCTGTTATCCATTGAAGGCACAGTCAGTTCGCTCCAATATCTGGACCCCGGTTCCCAGTCCAAAAATGGTAAAGGCCTGTTTGGCAAGATGTTCCGATGAGTCCGGATACTCAATGGATCACACTGATGTGGATGCTCACCTCGGGGGTCGTGATGGGAATGGCCTACGACAGTTACCGGGTACTGTCCGGACAGCTGCGGTTTCCGAGATGGAGTATTCACACGCTCGATCTGTTGTACTGGGTTGCTTCCGCGCTGTTCGTTTTTCGGATGCTATACGCCGGAAACCACGGACAGTTGCGGTTTTATGTCTTTTTGGGGCTGATTATAGGGGTTTGCTTCTATTTTTGGCTTTTAAGTGTTACAACCCAGCGTTTTGTGGTAATGTTAATTAAACTCGCAAGAACGCTGATTCATTGGTGTGGACATATCCTTAACATCCTGATCGTTATGCCGGCTAAAGGAATTTATAAGTTAATTCGCGTATTATTCGGTTTTGTAATTGCGATACTATTATTCCTGGGCAGGCTGGTGCTACAGTGTTTGGTACCTTTCGGCAAGTTGTTCCGCTGGATGTTTAGGCCGCTCCTGAAACATTGGGTAACGCCACGCTTCATGATCCGTGTGGGTACAAGAATTGCAGCGATGTGGAAACGCTGGTTTTAAGGAGGTCCGTAATGGGTAAAACACCTGTGGGCAGATCAAAGGCTCCAACTAACCAAGGAAAATCTGCCGGTGCAAAAAGGCGCCTCATGCTTTGGATGACGTTTATGATTGTATTTGTAATATGGGCAGGATATACATTCCTTGTGCAGACTGCACAAATTTCGGACAAGAGTTCTCATCTGGCCACTCAGCAAGCTTCAAAGGAAGATACGTTGAAGAAGCTGGAACAGTTGAAGTACGAAGTCAGCCGGTTGAATGACCCTGAATACATAGGACAGCTGGCACGGAAAAAAGGATATTATCTTCCTGAGGAAACGCCGATCCAGGTTGAAGAGTCAGGGAACTGATGGAATTCGGTCTATTACCGAGCTAGGTTTGTTATCCGTGTGTCTCAAGCCGTTAAACCGGAAAAAATAGGCTCTCTGATGGGGTAGTGTTCAGTTGACCTTGGTTTATGGCATAAGGTATAATTACATTAGCGCAGCATTGATTTTGGCATTCAAAAAATCGGGTTGTATATTTTTAAGGGAGGATCATTTTATTCTATGGCAATTGAAGTGGGCACCAAGTTAGAGGGCAAGGTGACAGGAATCACGCATTTTGGAGCATTTGTGGATCTGTCAGGAGGTGTCACGGGTCTCGTTCACATCTCGGAAATCGCCGACAATTATGTCAAAGATGTCAACGACCACCTGAAGCTGAATGACCTCGTTACAGTGAAGGTTATCAACGTTGACAAGGATGGCAAGATCGGACTTTCCATTAAGCAAGCTGTTGACAAACCGGTTGAGCAACAAACCCAATCTAGACCCCCGAGAGCTCCTAGACCGGAACGCAGTGGAGGAGATCGCGAACGATTCAGCGGCGGAGGCCCAAGTGGTGGCCAAGGTCGTGGTGGTGGCGGCGGTGGATTTAACCGTGGTGACCGCGGAGGCCGTTCTTTCAAGCCCGCAGCAGGCAAACCTTCATTTGAGGATAAAATGTCACGCTTCCTGAAAGATAGTGAAGAGCGGATCTCTTCGCTTAAGAAGAACACAGAAGGCAAACGCGGAGGCCGTGGAGCCAAGCGTGTGTAATCTGTCACAACCTGATCTAAACATATAAGTAAAACCGTTAGCCCATGGGCTAACGGTTTTTTTGCGTTTCTTTCACAGATAAGTAGTTGAATAGCTTTTTTTGTAAGGTGAAGCTCCATATCCCCAGTTTTTCTGCACGGCAAAATGAAACCATAAGAACATTTGTCGTCTACCATTTTTTACCGACAGGTTTCCGTGGCATTCCACAGTTATCCTGCTCAAATGGTGGCGAGACCAAACCATCTCCGGTTCAAAATCAGACATTCCGATTGTCGGAATCAAGTAGGAGAATGAATGAAACCACAATAAGGCCGGGGGTTTCGCTCCACCGCGCCAGCCTTGTTTCTTTTGTCGTAAACTTTTTGGACCCTGCCCACCTATTCTGACAAACTACGTCTTCTAATCTATCTATAATCAGAACCATCGAGAACGAAACACGAAAATTCAAATTAATCGAATGGGGTGCCTTGAGGATGATGGAAAAGTGGAATGTCATTCAATTTCCGGGAATGAAAGCAGGTAAAGGAGGTACGGAAGCTCGGGAGGAGCTGTCGGTACGTCTGAAACAATGGCTTGGCTCCCGCAAGGCTGTCCAGATGGTTGCTTCCCGCAAATGGGTACTGCTGCTTACGTTTATGGGGTTCCTGCTCGGAAAGGCAATGATCCTGAATGAGTTATCTCCCTTTGCCATTGCTTACTTCGCCGTAATTGCTTTCATGCGCAGGGATTACATCATTCCGGTAGGCGCTGCACTTCTCGCAGGCAGTCTCTTTGCACCGTTTCCGGTACCACTCATTGTTGCATCGGAGATCGCCATCTTTTATCTGCTCTTCCGCGGTCTGGAGTCATATGATCGTGCTGAATTATCTTATGCACCAACGATGGTGTTTACGACTACATTTATGGTCAAGTTATTCGCGGTTGTGATTGGACCATCCTTCAGCTGGTACGCGATGCTGATGCTCACGATGGATTCGGTATTAAGTTTCGTGCTCACCCTTGTTTTTATACAAGCAATACCGATCTTCACCTACCGCAAAAAAAAGTTCAGCCTAAAGAACGAGGAGATCCTCTGCCTGATCATATTGCTCGCTTCCGTTATGACGGGAGCCGTAGGGTGGACCATTCAGTCTTTATCCGTCGAGCATATGCTCTCCCGTTATCTCATATTAATCTTTGCGCTGGTGGGCGGAGCCCCCCTTGGAGCCTCAGTTGGGGTCATTACCGGCTTGATTCTGAGTCTTGCTGACATGTCAGCGGTGTATCAGATGAGCCTGCTTGCTTTTGCCGGGATGCTGGCGGGTATGCTTCGAGAAGGCAAACGTGCGGCGGTTGCACTGGGCATGCTGCTGGGTTCGTCCATTCTATCCATATATCTGGGCGGACCGGGCGATGTGATGAACTCATTATGGGAGACGTGTGCAGCTATCGTACTATTCATGTTAACACCTAAAAGCCTGATGACGGCGATATCCAAATATGTACCGGGTACGCAGGATCATACCAAATCGCAGCATGAGTATGCCAAACGAATACGGGATATCACGGCAGAACGGGTAACCCGGTTCTCACAGGTATTCCGTCAATTGTCACGTAGCTTTGATCAGATGTCCGGTGCAGGGGAGCAGGTACAGAAAGAAGGTGGAATGGACCATTTCATGAATGCGGTTGCCGAGGGCACATGTGCAAGCTGTTTCAAGCGTACACAATGCTGGGATGCGAAGTTTATTCAAACCTACAAATATATGACGGACGTGATGAGTACGATTGAAGGAAACCCTGAGATCTCAGGCAAGCAGATTCCAGTCGACTGGAACAGGGTGTGTGCGAAACCGGAAGAGGTCCTTGAAGTCATGCGTGCCCAGTATGGACTGCATCAACATAACATGCAGTGGAAGCGTCAAATTATTGATAGCCGGCAGCTGGTTGCAGAGCAATTATCTGGTGTATCTCAGGTCATGGAGGACCTGGCCAAAGAAATTCAGCGGGAAAGTGATGAGATGGTACAGCAGGAGGAGCAGATTCGGGACGCGCTGGATTCACTGGGCTTATCCATTCACTCCATTGAGATCATCAATCTGGAAGCGGGCAATGTAGAGATTGAGATTGTACATGCATATACACGTGGATTCGATGAGTGCCGGAAAATGATTGCTCCGCTGATCTCGGATGTACTGGACGAGCATATTGCCGTCTTGCATGAGACCATGACCGATCCTCGTCAGGGATTGGCGACCGTTACGTTTGGTTCGGCCAAAACCTTCGAGGTTACGACGGGTGTTGCTGCCGCCGCAAAAGGGGGAGATGTGATGTCAGGTGACAGCTTCAGTACGGTTGAGTTAGGCAACGGTACATTTGCGGTGGCGCTCAGTGATGGAATGGGCAATGGAGAACGGGCACGCATGGAGAGCAGCGCAGCGCTGAACATACTGGAACAGTTGTTACAGTCCGGCATGGACGAGAAACTGGCCATCAAATCCGTAAATTCCGTTCTGATGTTGCGCTCCCCTGAAGAGATGTATGCCACAGTGGATATGGCACTGATCGATGAATATACGGCAGAAACCACGTTTATGAAAATCGGATCGACGCCAAGTTTTATCAAACGAGGACAGGAGGTTATTCAGGTTTCGGCCAGCAATTTGCCAATCGGTATTATTAAGGATATTGAAGTGGATCTGGTGACGGTACAGCTTCAGCCGGGGGATATCCTCATTATGATGACGGATGGCATCTATGATGCACCGGGGTATGCGGTGAACAAAGAGTTATGGATGAAACGGCTCATTCAAGAGATTGATACAGATGATCCACAAGATTTGGCCGATTGCCTGCTTGAAAGTGTCATAAGATATCAGCAGCATGAGATATTGGATGATATGACCGTCGTTGTTGGAAAAGTAGAGCATTTCCGCCCTGAATGGGCCACACTGCGTGTGCCTGGCATCAACCGGATGGAGCGTCCACGGACCGTCAGTTAATTGCATATTCTTCTGTTTGAAGTCTCTTCATTCTGGCAATGCTAGTCATAGAGTTGGAGAGTAACGAATAACGGAGGGATATCGGATGAAGCAAATCTTATTGATCACCGACGGTTGTTCCAATGTAGGACCAAGTCCGGTGCTGGCAGCGGCCGAAGCGCTGGAAGAGGGGATTACGGTTAATGTGGTTGGCGTGATTGATTATGGAACCATTGGTGAGCTGGGTAGCCGGGAGATTGAGGATATTGCCAGAGCCGGAGGTGGAATCAGCCAAATTGTAGGTACACGTCAGCTTGCACATACGATGCAGATGATGACAAGAAAAACGGTGGTTCAGACCATTCAGCAGGCGGTTAATAGAGAGTTAACACAAATTTTGGGAGAGAAGGAGCCCAAAACGGTAACGGATCTGGAGCCTGCACAACGCGCCCGGGTCGTGGAAGTGATGGATGATATGGCTGAAACTACAGCCTTACAGGTTATATTGTTAATAGACGTCAGTGCCAGCATGAAGCCCAAACTGGCTGCGGTAGAAGAAGGCATCCGTGATTTAATGTTAAGTTTGCAGGCGCGTATAGGTCAGAGCAAGCTTTCCGTATTTCATTTTCCCGGACGACACAGCGGAGAAGATGCGGTAATGGATATTGACTGGACAACGGATCCAGGCCGTGTTCGGTCCTTGTTTGGAAGGTTGCAGATGAAGGGTGCAACGCCGACAGGTCCTGCAATTCAGAAGGTGATTGATTTTTACCGTTATGGTACACTGGAGAAACAGCAGGAAATAGAAGGGAACTATCGCATTGAAAGAGAAGGGATGCTCGGTGACAACGTTGTCTGACGCCTCTTTCCCGCCAGGAACAGTGGTTACAGGGAAATGGAATCGCAGTCGTTACACGATTCGGAAGCTACTGGGCAAAGGAGCTAATGGCATCGTTTTTCTTGTCCAACGGGGTGAAAATGGCAAACACTATGCGCTAAAAATGGGATTTGATCCGGTTGATCTGCAATCGGAAGTTAATGTGCTCAAATCTTTTCAACTACAGCGTAATCATGAGGCCCTTCGGCAGAGCGGCATTCCTTCCTATCTTAAAGATGTGGATGATTATGCCGTTCGTGGCCGGGATATTCCCTTTTATGTGATGCGTTACGTTAGAGGTGAGGCACTTCATCACTTTATTCGGCGTCAGGGGACAGACTGGACACTTCTGGTGGGACTTAGACTCTTGCAGAAGCTGGCACAATTGCATCAGGCGGGATGGGTGTTTGGTGATCTCAAACCTCAGAATGTGTTGGTATCCGACTATGGGCAGGTGGAATTGATCGACTACGGCGGAGTTACGTCGATTGGTCGAAGCGTCAAACAGTTCACCGAATGGTATGATCGGGGCTTCTGGAATGCAGGCAGCCGTACGGCAGATGGTACCTATGATGTATTTGCATTTGCATTATTGTTGATTCATGTACTTGAAGCAGACGCGCTCAAGGCACTGGCAGCCGAAGGATTACCGCAACTGCGAAGTGTGAATCAGCTCGTAGCGCTGGTGGAGCGCAGTGAACGATTGGGTCCTTTTCGCAATTGGACAACTCAGGCATTACGAGGTCAGTTTCGTGATGCAGGTCATGCGGCACAAGGGTGGAAGGAAATGATGGCACGCCCCACGCCTCTTCGTCGTCGTTCCAAAAGTACCACACCGCGCTGGCTTAAAAACGCATTTGCTGTATCTGTGATATTACTTATTGGAGTGCTCATCTATGCACTACTTTTCTGATCTGTGAGAGTGCATATACATAACGCAAGGAATGAGGAACAGGTATGGAGGCTTTACGCTGGAACATGCTGGTGAAGAACGTGCTGGATGCAGCGGAAGAGCATCAGTTATGGGTTCCCGGGGATCGGATTGTCGTCGCAGTATCGGGCGGGCCGGACTCGGTAGCTTTTTTGCATATCATGCACGAGATCAGCAAGCGGCATGTGCCACTTGAATTGATCTGTGCCCACGTGCATCATGGCTTCCGGAGTGAATCTGATGATGAAGCGGAGAAAATGATGGAACTGGCACAGCAGCTTGGTATTACATTTGAATGGACCAAGGCCGATGTACCTTCATATATGGAGCTGACGGGTCAAGGACCACAGGAAGCAGCCCGCAACAAGCGATATGCCTTTTTGCACGAAGTGGCTTCCAAATATAATGCGGCAAGCATCGCTTTGGCACATCATGCCGATGATCAGGCGGAGACGGTCATGCTTCATTTGCTTCGTGGAACCGGCTTGTCGGGACTCTCAGGAATGAAGTTTAAAAGACGAGAAAAAAATGTGGAACTTATTCGTCCATGCCTTCGTATAAACAAGACAGACCTTGTAGAAGCTTGTAATACCCAGGGTTTTATGTATTTCAATGATGAGAGCAACGCCCTGCGTAAATATCGGCGTAATGCCATTCGCTTGGATGTGCTTCCTTTTTTGGGGCAGTATAATGGACAACTCACGCCGTCATTGAATCGGCTTGCCGAAATTGTGGGTGATGAAGACGATTTCATGGAGCAGAGTGCATATGACACATACAGGTGTCTAGTGCAGGTGAACGGCGGAAGGCAAACCTTTGAGGTGCCTTCCTTCTTGAAGTTACATGTCGCTTTACAACGAAGGTTGATTAAACTAATATTGAATTATCTGCCTTTGGACAGTGATTTTGTCGACTTTACCCGTATAGAAACCATTCGGCGCAAGGTCATAGAGACCCATGTGACGACCTGGAGCCTGGATATAGGACAGACACTCGCCTGCACTCGGGAGTATAATCTGATTTCTTTTGGCATACGGACGGACGTACAGGATCAATCTTACGAGTATCGTCTTGCGCAATGGAGTGGAACTTATGAGCTTTCACTCACCCCAATTAACCGGTATATTCGGTTGATGACGGTGAGTCCCGAGGACTATCATGTACCGGAATCGGCGGATCAAGCCGCGTTTGATGCGGATCAACTGCTTATGCCGCTGGTTGTGCGTTCACGGTTACCTGGAGATACCATGAAAGTGATGGGATTAAACGGAAGCAAAAAGGTGAAAAATATTTTCATCGATGAGAAAATCCCCCCATCTGTCCGTCCACGTATTCCTGTGGTATGTGATGGAGCAGGTCATATCATCTGGTTACCGGGTGTTCGACGGTCCAATGTGGCCCCTGTCAGGGAGGACACTTCCGCAATCCTGTACATGACTGTAGGCGATTCAGCGATTCAGGGGTAGTGGTTATGGTTCAGGTAAGGCTTTCATAGTATAACTTAGGAGGTTCGCACAGTTGCAGAACGACATTCAGGAAGTATTGATCAGTGAAGAAGAAATTCAGAGTAAAGTCAAGGAATTAGGCGCAACACTAAGTGCCGAATATGCAAATCGCAATCCTTTGGTCATTTGTGTGCTCAAGGGTGCGTTTATATTTATGGCTGATTTGGTTAAAAACATAACGGTACCTGTTGAAATGGATTTTATGGCGGTATCCAGTTACGGCGCTTCTACCAAGTCATCAGGTGTTGTCAAAATCATTAAGGATCTGGATGTATCCGTTGAAGGACGGGAAGTTCTGATTGTCGAAGATATTATCGACAGCGGACTTACACTCAGCTACCTGATTGAACTGCTAGAAAACCGCGGTGCCGAGTCGGTGCGTGTGGTTACGCTGTTCGACAAGCCTTCAGGCCGTAAAGTTGAGTTGGAAGCTCATTACACAGGCTTTGACATTCCTGACGCGTTCATCGTTGGTTACGGTTTGGATTTTGCGGAGAAGTACCGGAACCTGCCCTATATCGGGATTTTGAAGCCGGAAGTCTATAGTAGCTAATATCCTGCCCGACCCAAGCCTTGAGCTGTTCTTGGCTTCTGTTGAGAAGCCATGTCGGGCTATGTTAAAATAATTAAAGTGTCTCGAGAGGAGGTAGGGGATGAATCGGTTCATCCGGAATTCTGGTTTTTATTTGATTCTTTTTTTAGTTGTGGTGGGGATAGTCCAGTTCGTCAGCAATGGCGGCGAAGCCACCGATAATCCTAGATATGATCAGTTGCGTGCAGCGATCAAAGCCAACAATGTCTCTGAATTGACGGTTCAATTCAACGGTCAAACGTATCTCGTGACCGGTCAATACAAGAAGGCACCTGATGGCGCCAAATCAGAAAATTTCTCAACGTATATTCCTCCTACGGATGAGGCAATTAGTGAGCTTGTAGCTGCAAGTGAAACTAACAATTTCCAATATCATCAGGAGCCAATGAAAGGTGACAGCATCTGGTTGACGTTGCTGACTTCCTTTATTCCTTTGATCATTATGTTCCTGCTGTTCTTCTTCCTGTTTAATCAGGCTCAAGGCGGCGGCGGTAAAGTAATGAACTTTGGTAAAAGCCGTGCTCGTCTCTACAATGAAGAGAAGAAGCGGGTTACATTTGAAGATGTTGCGGGTGCTGACGAAGAGAAGCAAGAACTTGTTGAGGTTGTAGACTTCCTCAAGGACCCTCGTAAATTCGCAGCAGTAGGTGCAAGGATTCCTAAAGGCGTATTGCTCGTAGGGCCTCCAGGTACCGGTAAAACATTGCTCGCTCGTGCCGTAGCCGGTGAAGCTGGTGTACCATTCTTCACGATTTCAGGTTCCGACTTCGTTGAAATGTTCGTCGGTGTCGGTGCATCACGTGTACGTGATTTGTTTGAAAATGCGAAGAAAAATGCCCCATGTATCATCTTTATCGATGAGATTGATGCTGTAGGACGTCAGCGTGGTGCTGGTCTCGGTGGTGGTCACGATGAACGTGAACAGACACTCAACCAGTTGCTCGTTGAGATGGACGGATTCGGAGTTAACGAAGGTATTATCATCATAGCCGCAACGAACCGTGCAGATATTTTGGACCCTGCCTTGTTGCGTCCTGGACGTTTTGACCGTCAAATTACGGTTGACCGCCCTGATGTAAGAGGTCGTGAAGCTGTCCTGAAAGTACATTCCCGTAATAAACCACTGACCAACGATGTGAAGATGGATATTATCGCGAAACGTACAACGGGCTTCTCCGGTGCAGATTTGGAAAATCTCTTGAACGAAGCGGCGCTGATTGCAGCACGTCGTAACCGTAAAGATATTTCCATGAAAGAAGTTGACGAAGCGATTGACCGTGTTATTGTTGGTACGGAGAAGAAAAGCCGTGTCATCAGTGATCGCGAGAAACGCATTGTTGCTTATCATGAAGCAGGTCATACCATTGTAGGATACTTCCTGGAACATGCCGATATGGTACATAAAGTGACCATCATTCCGCGCGGACGTGCGGGTGGATATGTAATCATGTTACCTAAAGAAGACCGTATGCTGGTTACCAAAAACGAGTTGCTTGATAAAGTAACCGGCCTTCTCGGAGGTCGTGTAGCTGAAGAATTGTTCATCGGAGAAATTGGTACTGGTGCATACAGTGACTTCCAGCAAGCGACAGGTATTGTTCGCAGCATGGTTATGGAATACGGTATGAGTGAGAAATTGGGACCTATGCAATTCGGAAGTTCACAAGGACAGGTATTCCTTGGTCGGGATATCGGTCATGAACAGAATTACTCGGATTCCATTGCTTACGAGATTGATCAGGAAATGCAACGATTTATCAATGACTGTTATGAGAAGTGTAAGGACTTGCTTGTTAAACATTCAAAAGAGATGCACCTGATCGCTCAAACTTTGCTTGAGGTAGAGACTTTGGAAATGGATCAGATCAAGCAATTGATCGAAACAGGTTCTTTGACTCCAAAAGCAGAGAATGACAATGATGGTGAAGGTACACCAACTGAAGGCGGAGAGCCAATCATCGACACCATCGGTGATGTGCGTGTTCGTATTCAAGGTAAAGATGAAACGCCTGAGCCACCAGCCGGAGATATTCCAAACGAAGCTCCGAATCTGGAAAAGGGTAATAACAATAACCCGGATGATGGCGGAACGAAGCCAACGTCTTAATGCACAATACATCTGGCTAATGATAGCAGGTGAAATCAAGAGAGCCCTCGGGGCTCTCTTTTTTATCCATTATTTTAAATAAGGATAGATAAAGATAAACGGGAGTTAGATGGCGAACCAGTTAGCAAACAGGTGATTACAGCGCTGTCCCGGGCCTTTTTCATTTATTGACAGAGTCGTGAACGTTGTGTAAATTAGTTGTTAAACCGCTTGTGATTCGTTTCTCAAGCGAAGATAACGACTTAGGTTAGCCCACGAAACAGCGCATGACGCTGTCCCGATAAAGGAGAGGATCACAGGTGGAAGCTCTGGCTTTAGAGCGCAAGGCTGAGATGAACCGCGAGCTGCGTGAGCGGCTTATGGAGTTGAAGAAGGAACGTAATGCCATTATTCTTGCCCATTATTATCAACGTGACGAAGTACAGGAGGTTGCCGACTTCCGTGGAGATTCGTTTCTGTTAGCCCAGAAGGCAGCACAAACAGATGCGGATGTGATCGTTTTCTGTGGTGTTCATTTTATGGGTGAAAGCGCTAAAATTCTGGCGCCAAATAAAACAGTTATTATCCCGGACGAACGTGCGGGCTGCCCAATGGCAGATATGGTGAATGTGGATGGACTACGCAAATTAAAAGCACAACATCCTAATGCCAAGGTCGTTACGTATATTAATTCCTCGGCTGAGATCAAAGCAGAGACTGACATCTGCTGTACTTCAGCGAATGCGGTACGGGTTATTCAATCGGTGGATTCCGACGAAATTATCTGGGTACCGGATAAAAACCTGGGACATTATGTGCAGCAGCATACAGACAAGAAAATGATTATCTGGGAAGGTTACTGCAACACTCACGATATGCTTACAGTCAAAGATGTGGTAGAGATGAGAGCCAAGCATCCAAATGCAGAGTTTGTTGTCCATCCAGAGTGTCGCCCTGAGGTCGTAGAAATGGGTGATTTTGTAGGCAGCACAACAGCTATTCTGGAGTATTGCAAAAATTCATCAGCGAAGGAATTTATCGTAGGTACCGAAGATGGTACAGGATATCAGCTTCGTCTGGATAGTCCGGATAAACAGTTCCACTTTGCTACCAAGTTCCTCGTATGTCCCAACATGAAGGTGAACAACTTGAAGAAACTGGTGAAATGCCTGGAAACGATGAAGCCGCAAATCTACGTGCCACCGGCCGTTGCCGACAAAGCCAGAGAATCACTAGAGCGCATGTTGTTGGTAAAGTAGGATGCGCTACTCTTGCTCCAAGACAGGTGAATAACATGATACCGCAATATTTAGTTGATTTTGATCTGTCTGCGCTACCCATGGTAGAGACGGATGTACTGGTTATAGGCTCAGGGATTGCTGGTTTGTTTACTGCCATTAAGGCAAGTGGACAACAACGTGTATTAATGATCACGAAGAAGTCATTACTTGAAAGTAACACCAGATATGCGCAGGGAGGCATCGCTGCGGTTATTGCTGAGGATGATTCACCTGCTTACCACTTGCAGGATACACTTGTAGCAGGAGCGGGCTTATGCCGCTCCGAAGCGGTAGAGGTATTGGTGAATGAGGGTCCGGACGGAGTGAAGGAACTGATTCGTTTGGGTACTTTATTTGATCTGGAGAACGGCGAGTTGGCGTTGACGCAGGAAGGTGCGCATAGCCACCGCCGTATTTTGCATGCCAACGGAGATGCAACAGGATATGAGATTGTACGTGCGCTTGCTGTTGAAGTGAATGAGCATCCCGGGATTGAAGTTTGGGATGAGCATTTTGTTGTTGACCTAATTACGGATCGAGATCGAGGGGAATGCATTGGCGCTCTGGTTCAGAAGGATGACGGATCGCAAGTGTTCGTGAAGGCACAGGCAACCGTTCTTTGCTCTGGTGGGGCAGGACAACTGTACCGATACACGACGAATCCCGATGTAGCTACTGCCGATGGTGTAGCCATGGCTTATCGGGCTGGGGCTATTGTTCGTGACATGGAATTTATCCAATTCCACCCCACCTCTCTATGTTACCCTGGGGCCCCGCGTTTCCTTGTGTCAGAAGCCGTACGCGGCGAAGGAGCATATTTGCGCAATGTGAAGGGTGAGCGCTTCATGGATCGTTATCATGCCCAGCTTGAACTGGCCCCACGAGATATCGTGGCACGAGCGATTGTTAGTGAGATGGAGTCCACCAACAGTACCTTTGTGTACTTGGACATTACACATGAACAGCCAGAGATGATCAAGCATCGGTTCCCTACCATATATGAGACTTGTATGCGTTATGGATTGGACATGACAACGGACTGGATTCCCGTTGCACCTGCTGCCCATTACATGATGGGTGGAGTGAAAACGGATTTAAGTGGAGAGAGCAGCATCTCCCGATTATTTGCTTGTGGCGAGGTGTCTTCTACAGGAGTGCATGGAGCCAACCGTCTGGCAAGCAACTCCTTGTCAGAAGCGATTGTATTTGGCCGGAGAATTGTTGATCGCATTCAATCACTTTCCCCGCTCGGTTCATTACAAGTAAGAGGGGCTGCGCATTCATCTGTGGACATGAATAACAAGATCAATAAGATCACGGAAGAGCAAAAGCCGGTATCCGAAAGACGCTTACGATTACAGAAAATGATGGTTCGTCAGGTCGGCTTGCGCCGGAATGGTGAGGACCTGCAGAAGGCCATGGACAAGCTGCAACAGGAATTGCAATTTTTTGATCAGACACTCACTCATAAGGAAGAGCTGGAGTATGCCAACCTTCTGACCTGTGCCTGGTTAGTTACCAGCGGGGCATTACACCGCGAGGAGAGTCGGGGGGCTCACTATCGTGAGGATTTCCCGGCGCGTGATGATATCGTGTGGCAGAAGCATAGTCTGCAACAGCGAGAACAAGCGATTGTGGAGGAATTGATGTCATGATACTGAATGGATATAATGAAGGGCTTATCGAATCGATCAAAAACTGGCTTCGTGAAGATGTTGGTGCAGGTGACGTTACAACGAGTGTGACGATCCCGGCAGGCAACCAATCCAAGGCCATTATACACGCCAAAGACAATGGTATTATTGCAGGCATGACCGTATCTAAACTTGTATTTCAAGTCGTTGATCCTGATCTTGTATTTACACCGAAGGTAACAGACGGAGACAAGGTTACCCATGGCACGATTTTGGCCGAGGTAGAGGGAAGTACACATTCACTACTTACGGGGGAACGACTGGCACTTAACTTGCTGCAACGTATGTCCGGAATAGCTACGCGTACGCGTGCCTACGTGGATGTGCTGGATGGTCTTGAGACCAGGCTTGTGGATACACGTAAGACAACGCCGGGCCACCGACTACTTGAGAAATACGCGGTGCGCGTGGGTGGCGGAGCGAATCATCGATTTGGACTGTACGATGCCGTTATGATTAAGGATAACCACATCAAGGGTGCAGGCGGAATCACCGAGGCGGTACAGCGTGCGCGAACCGTTATCCCACATACGATGACGATTGAAGTGGAGACTGAAAATCTGGAGCAGGTGAGAGAAGCCTTGCAAGCCGGGGCAGATATCATTATGCTGGATAACATGCATCCAGAGCGGATGCGTGAAGCGGTTGAACTTATTCGTGAACAGGCTCCTCATGTGAAGGTTGAAGCATCCGGTAACGTGTCTCTTCAGACCATTCGTGGTATTGCAGAGAGTGGTGTGGATGTAATTTCGGTTGGCAGGTTAACCTATTCCTTTGAGAGCCTGGATATTAGTCTGGATTTAAATGAAAAGAAAGAGGGGTGAACCTCTTTGATTTTAGTTGTAGACGTGGGGAACAGCAATATGGTGCTCGGCGTATATCAAGGCCGGGAATTGCTGCACCACTTTCGTCTGAGTACATCACGTCAGTCTACAGTGGATGAATACGGCGTATTGATTTATAATTTATTTCATATGTCCGGCATCAGGGCAAGTGACATCGAAGGTGTCATCATCTCATCTGTGGTTCCGCCACTGGTGAATGTAATCGAAGCGATGTGTGAGAAGTATGTAGGCAAAAAAGCTTTGCTCGTTGGGCCTGGTATCAAAACTGGTTTGAATCTGCGATACGAGAACCCTCGTGAAGTGGGTGCAGATCGTATTGTTAATGCAGTGGCAGCCGTTGAGAAGTATGGCGGCCCTCTCGTCGTGGTCGATTTCGGTACTGCAACGACCTTTGACTGTATTGACGAGAAAGGTCACTACCTGGGGGGAGCTATTGTACCTGGCATTCAGATTGCCACTGAAGCGCTCTATGAGCGGGCATCCAAGTTGCCTCGTATAGAGCTGGAGAAACCTAAAAAGGTCATTGGCCGTAATACTATTCATGCCATGCAAGCGGGTATTATATTTGGCTATGCAGGGCAGGTAGATGGTATTGTAGAACGTATTCGCGAGGAGATGGGGGCGAAGCCCCGAGTTATCGCGACGGGTGGTCTCGCTACACTTATCGCAGAAGAAACCCGTAGTATAGAGGAAGTTGATCCGCTGCTTACGCTTGAAGGGCTGCGTATTATATATGAGCGGAACCGGGAAAGGTGAGCATAGTGACGGCATACAGCGGGCTGAGATTACAGCTTAAGTGTTGTGCCGTTTTTTCTGTGTTACGACTATTATGGCGATACGCCAAAGGAGGCTGAATGACTTGGAAAACAACAACAAGCATGACCGGTTAATTCGTGGTACAGCAATGAATGGAAAGGTAAGAGCCTTTGCTATCCAGACTACGGAACTGGTTGAGGAACTACGCAGAAGACACGATACGTTTCCCACGGCTACAGCTGCCATGGGGCGTACGGTTACAACAGCAGCCATTATGGGTGCAATGCTCAAAGGTGAAGAGAAGTTAACGGTACAAGTCAACGGTGATGGGCCCATTGGACAGATTGTAGCTGATGCCAATGCGAAAGGCGAAGTACGAGGATATGTTTCTAATCCGCATGTACATTTGCCAAGCAATAGTGTGGGTAAACTGGACGTTGCAGGCGCGGTTGGAACGGAAGGTTTCATCAACATAACGAAGGATTTGGGACTGAAAGAACCATATCGTGGCAGTGTGCCTATTATTTCAGGAGAACTGGGCGAAGACTTCACGTACTACTTTGCGCAATCGGAGCAAACCCCTTCTGCTGTAGGCGTTGGTGTGCTCGTTGATAAGGATAATTCCGTTATTGTCTCAGGTGGATTCATTATGCAGCTGTTGCCGGGATTGACAGATCCAGAGATCACGGCGATCGAAAACGCCATTAGTACGTTGCCGCCAGTGACGACGTTGCTGGAGCAGGGACTTGAATTGGAAGAGTTGCTTCGCCGATTGTTGCCAGATGTACAAGTGATGGAAGGATTGGATATTCATTTTAGCTGTGAGTGTTCACGTGAGCGGGTAGAGAAGACACTAATCAGCCTGGGCCAAACGGAGATGGAGCAATTAATTGAAGAAGAGGGCCAGGCTGAAGTGGTCTGCCAATTCTGTAATGAAGCCTATGACTTTAACAAAGAACAACTTGAGACCATCCTAGAGCAAGCCAAGAACTGATCTATGCGGGGACGGGATGCGGAATGACAAGACAGGAAAAAGGGTTGTGGACGGCTGTAATTGTCTTGACGCTAGGTATGCTGGTCATGGGTAGTGTGATGGCTATGCATGGTCTCAGACAGGGCAAAGACGAGGCAGATGCATCCCATGATGCTAATACGGAAGAAGGAAGCACCGTAGCGACGATCAACGGAGAAGTTATCACGGACAAAGAGTGGACCGATGCGCTGAAAAGACGCTATGGCAGCGAGTTATTACTCCAGATGTTAAACCGTAAAGCAGTATTTGCCGAAGCAATTGAACGCAAGCTGATCGTCACTCCCCAAGAGATTGCAAGAGAACTTGCCGCCGCGATGGATGGGTACGATTCAGAGAAATCATATTTTGACGAAATGAAGTCTCAATTGGGCCTGTCGAAACAGGAACTTGAGTTGGAAGCCGGCTACAGGCTGCTGCTTGAGAAAATCGCAACGATCGGCATACAGATCAAGGATGCAGATATTGAGCATTACTGGACTGAACACCGTGAGGATTACGTTTCCCCCGAGAAATATGACTTGTCCATCATCGTAGTGAAGGAAGAAGATGAAGCCGATTCCTTACTGGATGCGTTGGAGAAGGGGGAGGACTTTGAAGAAGCTGCTCGCAAGCAATCGACAGACAGCTTCTCTCGTGATGCTGGTGGGAGGCTGGGGTGGATTGAGCAGAATGATCCATTCCAGTCAGAAGAAATCCTTCAACTTGCTGCCGGGCTGGATGTAGGTGATATTGCCGGACCGGTTCGAGTGGAAGAAGGTTATGTGATTATCAGACTTAATGATAAAGAAGAACGCCAGGTGCAATCTGCCGAAGAAGTCCGTGAGGAGATTCGAATGGAACTGGCTCTGAGTCAGGCTGATCCGTTGCCGCAGGTAGAGCAAATGCTGCGTAACAAGTATGAAGCCGTAATCCTGTCCGAGATTCCTGCCTCCTGAATGCAATGGAAAAGATTGTCTCGTACTGTTGCATCTTGATAAAAATACTCTGTCTGCGGTCTTAGGGCCAAAGGCAGAGTATTTTTTTTGAGTACTCATATTGACAATAAGGGTTAACGTTGATAAGATGAAAATAATAAATACCTACTCGTTTACTCGGATATAAAAGATTTATTTATGAACAAAGAAACTTTCGGAAACCTCCGCCCTGCTAGAAATCTTGGCAGTAAGGGATAGGATCAACAGGATTTCCGCAGTTCTTCTATAACAGCTAGAGGCTACCGGCCGCACAGTATAGGTTAACAGGACTCAAGTTTTATTCATCCACTAAGGAGGGCATTCATATGGCTAAAGTAGTTAATAACGTAACAGAACTCATCGGAGGTACTCCGCTTGTTCGTCTGAACCGTATCGTACCTGAAGGCAGTGCTGAAGTATTCGTGAAGCTGGAGTACCAGAATCCAGGTTCAAGCGTGAAAGACCGTATCGCAATTAGCATTGTGGAAGAAGCGGAAAAAGAAGGCAAGCTAAAACCAGGTGATACCATTATCGAAGCAACAAGTGGTAACACGGGAATTGGACTCGCGATGGTGGCTGCAGCCAAAGGCTACAAGTCCGTTATTGTAATGCCTGAGACGATGAGCTTGGAGCGTCGCAACTTGCTTCGTGCGTATGGTGCTGAGCTTGTGCTTACACCTGGAGCTGAAGGTATGAATGGTGCTGTTAAAAAAGCCGAAGAACTGCTGAAAGAAAACCCTTCCTATTTCATGGCTGAGCAATTTAAAAATAAAGCCAACGTGAAGATCCACCGTGAAACGACTGGCCCTGAGATTGTTGAAGCAATTCAATCTGTAGGCGGTACGTTGGATGCTTTCGTTGCAGGAATCGGTACAGGTGGAACAATTACAGGTGTAGGGGAAGTGCTGAAAGAAGCTTTCTCTGGTATTAAAATTGTTGCGGTTGAGCCAGCAGCTTCGCCAATTCTGGCGGGCGGCAAACCAGGACCACATAAGATCCAGGGGATTGGTGCCAACTTTATCCCTGAGATTCTGGATCAGGAAATCTATGATGAGATCATTCACATTGAGAATGATGATGCATTCGAGACGGCTCGTCAGGTAGCGAAGGAAGAGGGCATTCTGTCCGGTATTTCTTCCGGTGCGGCGATCCGTGCAGGTCTTCAGGTTGCGAAACAGTTGGGTGAAGGCAAGCGCGTGGTCGTAATCGTGCCAAGTAACGGCGAACGTTACCTCAGCACACCTCTTTACAACTTCGAAGGCTAAGTCTACAAATGACAAAACCAATCCTCCTTGCCCGTTAACGGGTATGGAGGATTTTTGGCGTAATGCTTTTAAAAGGGGCGGCGCTTTAGTATACTATCAGACAATAGAACTAGCGACAGATGGAGGGCGGCACACCGCAATGACACACCTGATGACAACATACGCTGACTGGATGGAGTGGGCTGAACAAGGCTGGACCATGATGCCCTATATCACAAAGTCGGATGAGGGACCGTATCATGGCGGTTTACCGTTATCGTGGGAGGCAGCCTGGGAGCAGGCATCACCATACGCAATTGTGCTGGAGAATGGCAAAGGCGGGAGATATACATTTCTGGGGTTAGACCCCGTATCCGTTATTTCCGGTAAAGGTCAAGAAGCGATTATTCATGATGTGACGCAAGGAACCACCTCGACGGACAGCGGCAAGCCGCTTGATGTATTGAAGAGATGGACTGCCCCGTATAGTGCACCCAAGGTTAATGGGGCTCCAGACTTTGGGGGTGGATACGCAGGTTATCTCAGCTACGATGTAGCAAGATCATTGGAGAAGCTCCCAGATTTGGCTGAGGATAACCCGGCTCTGCCGGATTATTGGTGGATGCGCTTTGAAGAAATATGGGCGTATGACCATGAGCAGCAGGCACTTTTCTGCATGGTTCATCTGGCTATAGAGCCTAACCGGAACGAAACTGATATCCGTAGTCTATATTCAGCGGCAGAAGCACGAGCGACAGCGATGCAGAAACGTTGGCTTCATATTATGGGGGCTGCACAGGCTGAGGAACAACAACAGGCACTGGAACGCCGCAACAAGCAGGTCAATCGTACACCGCAGCCTGAAGATGCGGAAAGGGAATCGGAAGGATGGGAAACCTCCTTTCCCCAGGAGGACTTTGAACAAGCTGTGCGTACGGTACAGGAATATATCAGGCAGGGCGATGTGTTCCAGGTGAATCTGTCCTTAAGACAGGAGAAGCCGCTTCATTCGAGCGCTGAGCATATTTATGAATGGCTGCGCCTTGTGAATCCATCACCGTATATGGGAATGCTGCGTAGTCCAGACTTTCAACTGGTAAGCGGATCTCCCGAACTTCTGGTGAAGGTGGAGAATGGCAAAGTCAGTGCACGTCCCATCGCAGGGACCCGAAGAAGGGGCCGGGATGAAGCAGAGGATAAAGCTATGGCGGATGAACTGCTCAGCAGTGAGAAGGAACGGGCGGAGCATATTATGCTCGTTGATCTGGAACGGAATGATATCGGACGGATTGCAGCCTATGGTTCGGTTCATGTGCCTGAATTGATGACCATCGAGAAGTATTCCCATGTCATGCATCTCGTTTCCCAGGTGGAAGGCAGGCTGGCAGAAGGGTTATCCGTATTTGATGTGATCGCTGCGACATTCCCGGGTGGAACGATTACAGGAGCCCCGAAAGTCCGCACCATGGAGATTATCGAGGAACTTGAGCCTGTGCGGCGTGGGCCTTATACGGGTTCCATCGGGTGGATGGATTACAGTGGAAATATGGAATTGAACATTGTCATTCGTACACTTGCCATTAAGGACGATATTGGTTATGTACAGGCCGGGGCAGGGATTGTTATTGATTCCGATCCATATCGGGAATACAAGGAATGCCGCAACAAGGCAAGAGCCATGATGAGAGCTGTGAATTACAGCGAAGAGGCGGAAGCAAGCAGAGCTATTGAACAAGAACAAGCGGAGCGAACAGAAGCTGTTAAACTAAATTAAATTAAAATAAAACGAAGCAACCGTCACTTGTGTTGACGGATGATGAGGAGGAGCAGGCATATGATACTGGTTATCGATAATTACGATTCCTTCACGTACAACCTGGTTCAATATCTGGGTGAACTGGGCGAGACGGTGGAAGTTCGCCGCAACGACGAGATTGATCTGGCAGGCATAGAGGCACTGGCACCTGATCATATTCTGATCTCTCCGGGCCCGTGTACACCGAATGAAGCGGGCATTAGTCTGGCAGTCATTGATCATTTCAAGGGAAGCATTCCGATCTTTGGTGTTTGTCTTGGGCATCAGTCCATTGGACAAGCGTTTGGTGGCAATGTCATTCGTGCGGAGCGCATGATGCACGGCAAAACATCCGAGATGCACCACAATGGAACATCGGTATTTGCCGGATTGCCATCTCCATTTACAGCTACCCGTTACCACTCCCTGATTGTCGAGCGCAGCAGCTTGCCTGATTGCCTGGAGGTTACAGCGGAGACAGCTGAAGGTGAAATTATGGGTTTGCGCCACAAAGAATATGCGATTGAAGGGGTTCAATTCCACCCGGAATCCATTATTACAGACCATGGTCATCAGATGCTTCGTAACTTTTTGTCCCAACAAGTGAAGGTTTAACATGCAATATGCCGCGATAAACGGAGAGTTGGTCAATATGGCGGCGGCCGTGGTTCCTGTAACGGATCACGGCTTTTTGTACGGACTTGGACTGTTTGAGACGTTCCGGACGTATCAAGGTGTCCCATATCTTTTGGAACGGCATCTGGAGCGCATGGCTTCGGGGTGTAAGGAACTTGGCATTCCTTTTACAACGACCGCGGCAGAGGTGACAGGTGGGCTTCAACGTTTGATGGATGCGAACGGACTTAGGGATGCGTATGTGCGATACACGGTATCAGCCGGTGAAGCACCGCTAGGCTTACCTTCTGGTGATTATTCAAAGCCAAATCATATTTTACTGGCAAAAGCATTACCTGAACCTTCTCCCTCTTTATATGAGAGCGGCAAAATGCTCCAACGGTTGTCTACACCTCGCAACACGCCCGAAGGAGAAGTTCGGTTCAAGTCGCTGCATTACATGAACAGTATTCTGGCGAAACGGGAGCTTAATGGATACGGGCAGCATGTGCAGGGTGCAGAAGGGCTACAATTAACCCGGGATGGTCATATAGCGGAAGGGATCGTCAGCAATGTGTTTTGGGTACGGGAAAATGTTCTCTACACGCCAGCACTCTCAACCGGCATTCTGCCGGGTATCACGAGAGCTGTGGTAATGGAGATTGCCTCGCAGCAAGGAATCCCCTGCATAGAAACGTTAGCTTCCTGGGAGGATCTCCTGCAAGCAGATGAAATATTTCTAACCGGCTCGGTGGCCGAACTGGTTCCGGTGACAACTCTGCGGGATCAGGACGAAGCCGAAACGATAATTAGCAACGGACATATTGGCCCGGTTACAGCAGTCCTTCTGGGTATGTACCGGCAGAAAGCGGGGTATACTTCATGACACTTACACCTGTCATCTATGAACGGAACTATGCATGGGGGCCAGCTGAATTGAAGCTGGGTACAAGAACACAGATTATGGGCATTCTTAACGTCACGCCTGACTCGTTCTCGGATGGTGGACGTTATACCAACGTGGAGCGGGCGGTTGCCCATGCCAAGCAGATGATGGAGGATGGGGCGGACCTGATTGATATCGGCGGGGAGTCCACCCGGCCAGGTTCAGATATTGTGGGCGCCGATGAAGAGCTTAGCCGGATTATTCCGGTTATTGAAGCATTGCATCAGCAAGCCCCGGACATTCCGATATCGGTAGACACGTATAAAGCCGATGTTGCACGTCAGGCTATTCTGGCAGGTGCCCATATTATTAATGATGTGTGGGGTGCCAAGGCAGATGCAGATATGGCCCGCACGGCAGCAGAGCTGGGGTGTCCCATCATTCTGATGCATAATCGGCAGGAGCGAAACTATACTGATTATCTGAGTGATGTCGTGAGCGATTTGCAGGAGAGCATACACATTGCATTAACAGCCGGCGTGAAAGCAGACCAGATTATCCTGGACCCGGGCATTGGTTTTGTGAAGGATCTCGGAGAAAATCTGAAGCTCATGTCATCGCTCGGTTTGCTCAATGAAATGGGGTATCCCGTTCTGCTAGCCACCTCACGCAAAAGATTCATCCAGAACACTCTGGATGTCGGGGCGGATGATGCGTTGGAAGGAACGGCTGCGACCGTTGCATTTGGCATTGCCCAAGGCTGCCAGATGGTTCGGGTTCATGATGTGAAGCCGATTCGGCGGACGGCAGACATGTGTGATGCCATGTTGTATGCTTCTCCGGGTATACGGAGGAAATAATGCTGGCGGGTCCCTGGTGACCCGTCCAGTGGAAGCGCAGCGTTTTTCAAAGGCGAAGCTAAGGCATAACTTCAAATAGATTAAAATTTCAATATATATAGAGGGCAGGCGGATCGTATGGATAGAATGGTATTGCATCGTATGGAGTATTACGGATATCATGGTGTTTTTGCAGAAGAACGGAAGCTTGGGCAGCGGTACTATATTGATCTGGAGATTGATATGGACCTGGGTGAGGCCGGACGTAACGATGATCTGACCAAAACGATTAATTATGCGGAGATCCATGAGCTGGTAAAACAGATTGTAGAGAATAAATCATTCCAGTTAATTGAAGCTTTGGGCGAACATATTGCATCTTCTTTACTAGACACTTATACTATTATCAATGCATTGACAGTCAAGGTGACGAAGCCACATCCGCCATTTGATATTCATTTTGAGGGCGTAACGGTAGAGCTTCGCCGCACAAGAAAGTGAGAACCGATCATGATTGCACATTCGACCTCTGAATCTTCAGAGGCTTATATTGCTTTAGGGGCCAATTTGGGTGACCGGGAACAGACGCTGTTTGAAGCATTGTCTTTGCTGGATGAACACCCTCATATATCCGTTCTGCGTTGTTCTGCACTATATGAGACGGAGCCTGTAGGATATGTAGATCAGCCTGCATTTCTGAATATGGCAGTCGCCGTACAGGCGATGCTGACACCTGAGCAGTTGCTCACGGAATTATTGGATATCGAGAACCGTCTCGGTCGTGTTCGTGATATTCGCTGGGGACCGCGCACCGTTGATCTGGATCTGCTCTGGATGCACGGTGAGACGCGAGATACCGAATTGCTTCAATTGCCTCATCCCCGCATGGGAGAACGGGCTTTTGTACTGGTACCACTGTCGGATATCGTACCGGAGGGCGAGATTTCAGGTTTGTATACCTTTGTACACTCATCGTTGTCTGTACTGGATGGAAAGGATGGAATACAGCTTTGGAAAACATGCAATTGGCCAACCGAATCCGGGCATTCCGGAAGCTGAAAGGTTTAACACAACATGAACTTGCGGCCGAGACCGGCATCTCGCTGGCCATTCTGGGAACCATTGAACGGGGAAACCGTAAGGTATCACAGCAAGAACTCGATCGAATTGCTGGTGTGCTGGCAATCAGTATCGAGGAGTTGCGGGGCAACTAGGACCGTTTCGGTTTCGCCATGTTACAACAACCAAGACACCGATCAAACTTTATATCGTGATATATACAGAATTAAAAAAGGAGTGGAACGACTACCGTGCTTAACATTGGTGGCATTGAAATGAAAAACCAGGTCGTACTTGCGCCGATGGCTGGCGTATGTAATCCGGCTTTTCGTTTGATCGCAAAAGAATTCGGAACAGGCCTCGTATGCGCGGAGATGGTGAGTGGCAAAGCCATTGTCCATGGCAACCAGCGTACGCGTGAGATGTTGTTTGTAGATGAGCGTGAGAAACCGCTGAGCCTTCAGATTTTTGGGGGAGATCGTGATTCCCTTGTAGAAGCAGCCAAAATCGTGGACAAAGAAACCAATGCAGACATCATCGATATTAACATGGGATGCCCTGTGCCAAAGGTAACGAAATGTGATGCCGGTGCACGTTGGTTGCTTGATCCGAACAAAATCTATGAGATGGTATCCGCTGTTGTGGACGCGGTGGAGAAGCCGGTGACGGTCAAGATGCGTATCGGCTGGGATAACGAGCATATCTTCGCGGTGGAGAATGCGCTCGCGGTTGAACGTGCTGGCGGACAGGCGGTAAGTGTACACGGCCGCACGCGTGAGCAACTCTATACAGGCACAGCTGACTGGTCACACATCAAAGATGTAAAAGAAGCTGTCTCTATCCCAGTGATCGGCAATGGTGATGTCCATACACCAGAGGATGCACGCCGTATGCTGGATGAAACGGGTTGTGACGGAGTTATGATCGGTCGTGCTGCCCTGGGTAACCCATGGATGCTGTATCGTACCATTCAATACTTAAGCACGGGGGAATTGCTTCCTGACCCGAATGGCGAAGAGAAGATCCGTGTTGCCATCCTGCATATGGATCGCCTGATCGCATTGAAGAATGAGACAGTTGCTGTACGCGAGATGCGCAAACATCTGGCTTGGTATTTGAAAGGTTTGAAAGGATCTGCCCGCATCAAAGACGTTATTATGGAAGGAACCAAGCGGGACGAGATGGTACAGATTCTGGAGAACTTTGTGAGTCAGCTAAAAAGCGAAGGTAATTTGGAGTCAGAACCGGTAATCGCCGGAAATGCATCTTAATTATAAACGCATCTGTAAAACGTTTACACCTATAGGGGGCGTAACATTGACTTTTCGAGATCGTTCCCCTATAATTTCTCAGTATAAATTCGCCATGTGCGTTAATAAGGATATAGCATCAGGAGGAATATTCTATTCCTCTGGAGAACTTCATATAGTTTTGAAGATGTATGCGAGCGGAGCTCTGTAACAAGCACTGATTCCGTTGCCGTACAATCAAATTTATTCCCATGACAGGAGAATCGGTTGAGATGAGCGACAAGGAAGTTATCCTTACACCAGAAGGACTCAAGAAGCTGGAAGAAGAATTGGAAACATTGAAATCAGTGAAGCGCCGCGAAGTGGCTGAACGGATTAAGGTAGCCATCGGGTATGGAGATATCAGTGAAAACTCTGAATACGAAGACGCGAAGAATGAGCAAGCTTTCATCGAAGGACGTGTAATCACGTTGGAGAAATTGCTTCGTAACGCGCGGATTATTAACAGCGACGAGATCGATACCGATGCCGTAAGCGTGGGTGCAACCGTCACTGTAGAAGATCTGGAATTTGGCGACATCACGGAATATACGATTGTAGGTACTGCGGAGGCAGATCCGCTTCAGAACAAGATATCGAACGAGAGCCCTGTAGGTAAAGCGATTCTCGGCAAGAAAAAAGGTACAGTTGTTGATGTAAGTGTGCCTGCTGGCGTAATTCAATATAAAATTATGGACATTAAAAAGCTATAGCAACGAAGCAGTTGGGCGCGGTAAACAAAAGCTTCCTTAGGGAAGCTTTTTCAACATTAGAGGAAAAACGTCCTCTCGCGATGCCTGGAATGTAAATAAGGAGATGAATACAGATCATGACGGATGAAGTCTTGAATCAGGAAACCGAACTTAGCGAGCTTTTACAAATTCGCCGTGACAAATTGGACGAGCTCCGCAAATTGGGAATCGACCCTTTTGGCCAAAAATACGTACGTACCGAAGAAGCCGGCTCCATTCTGAAGAAGTATGAAGAACTGACCAAGGAAGAGCTGGAAGAGAAGCACATCGAAGTCAGTATTGCCGGACGGATTATGGCGAAGCGGGGAATGGGTAAAGCAAGCTTCGCACATATTCAGGACCTGAGCGGCAGAATCCAGATCTATGTTCGTCAGGATAGCGTGCCTGAAGACAAGTATGCGGCATTTAGCCTGCTGGACCTTGGCGATATCGTTGGGGTAACGGGTGTGATCTTTAAGACCAAAACAGGTGAAACTTCTGTCAAAGTGAAAGATATTGAAGTGCTGTCCAAATCGCTCTATCCGCTTCCGGATAAATTCCATGGTCTCACTGACGTAGAGCTGCGTTACCGCCAGCGTTATGTTGACCTGATTATGAGCCCGGACGTACAACAGACCTTTATCGCACGTTCCAAAATCATTCAATCGATGCGTCGTTACCTGGATTCCCTTGGATATCTGGAAGTGGAAACACCTACGTTGCATACCATCGCAGGAGGAGCGGCAGCACGTCCGTTCATCACACATCACAATGCGCTGGATATGGAACTGTACATGCGGATTGCGATTGAACTTCACCTGAAACGTCTGATTGTTGGCGGGCTGGAGAAGGTATATGAGATCGGCCGTGTATATCGGAATGAAGGTATGTCCACACGTCACAATCCAGAGTTCACAATGATTGAATTGTATGAGGCATATGCGGATTACAAGGATATTATGCAATTGACGGAGAACCTGGTTGCTCATATTGCACAGGAAGTACTGGGTACGCAAGTGATCCAGTATGGAGATTATGAAGTAGATCTTACGCCACAGTGGCGCCGTGTTACGATGGTGGATGCAGTTAAGGAAGTTGTAGGCGTAGACTTCTCCGTACACATGACGGATGAGGAAGCACACAACTTGGCGAAGGAACATAAGGTTCCGGTTGAAAAACATATGACATTTGGTCATATTCTGAACGCGTTCTTTGAAGAATTTGTAGAAGAGACGTTGATTCAACCGACATTCATTATGGGACATCCTCTTGAAATCTCACCACTGGCGAAGAAAAATGATGTAGATCCGCGCTTCACGGATCGCTTCGAATTGTTCATCGTTGGACGCGAGCATGCCAATGCCTTCACAGAGCTGAATGATCCAATCGATCAGCGTCAGCGCTTTGAAGCACAGATGCTGGAGAAAGAACATGGGAACGATGAAGCTCATGAGATGGATGACGACTTCATCCGTGCGCTCGAATATGGTATGCCACCAACAGGCGGTTTGGGAATCGGGGTTGATCGTCTGATCATGCTGCTTACCAACTCCCCGTCGATTCGTGACGTACTGCTCTTCCCGCACATGCGTCCTCGTACGCAAGATTAAATAAGGAACGTAGGATACGTTCATAATAGAAGAGGAACCTGCCGTTCAGTATCATGCTGGGGCAAGTTCCTCTTTAGGTTTACATAGACGCTAAAAATAAAGTTTGTCAGAAGGCCCTTGCTCACAGCACAACATTAGGGTAACACCGCGTCTTGAAATTGTTAGATTAACCTGTTCGTATTTTTGTTAAAAGAGGTGCCCTTCATGAAGTTCAGGCTTCACTTTGCCAAATTCTTATCTCCTCCGTTAATTCTGGTCGGTGGTTTTCTGCTTATCATTGCGATTGGAACGGTGCTTCTCATGTTGCCAATCTCCAACCAAAGCGGTATGCATTTGGCGTTTATTGACGCGCTCTTTACATCAACCTCTGCCGCATGTGTAACTGGACTTGTCGTTGTGGATGTAGGGACGACCTTTAATTTGTTTGGTCAGATCGTCATTATGGTATTAATGCAGCTTGGTGGACTCGGATTCATGACCATGGCTACCCTCTTTGCACTTGTATTGGGCAAGCGAATCTCACTCAAGGACAGGTTATTACTCAAAGAAGCCATTAATGCAGACAGTATGGAAGGGATAGTACGCATTATTCGCAAGGTGTTGATTTTCTCCTTTACCATTGAAGGGGTGGCGGCTGTCATACTAGCGCTGCGCTGGGCGACGGAGATGCCATTGGGTCAGGCCGTATACTATGGAATATTCCACTCTGTTTCATTGTTTAATAATGGTGGATTTGATCTGTTTGGTAACAGCTTCCAATACTACACTGGAGATTGGATATTCAATGTGACCGCTTCTGTGCTCGTTGTCTCTGGTGGACTGGGTTTTGTTGTATTGAATGACCTGTTTGAGTATCGCAAACGCCGCCGTTTATCTCTTCAGTCCAAACTGGTGCTGTCTGTATCCGGAGCGCTGATCGGTATAGGAGCGATTGTCTTGTTTGTTTTCGAATTCACCAATGGACATACACTGGCTTCACTCACATGGAGCGAGAAGATCTATGCGTCCTTCTTCCAGTCTGTCTCTACACGTTCGTCGGGAACGAGCACAATCGATATCACGGAGATGAGGCAGGCTACCCAATTCTTCTTCATTCTGCTGATGTTTATCGGGGCTTCCCCAGGATCGACCGGGGGCGGAATCAAGACGACTACATTCCTGATCATGATTGGTGCGGTGTATGCCATGATTCGGGGAAATAAGGATATTGTGTTTTTCCGCCAGCGTGTTCCGAAAGAACTGCTGATGAGGGCGTTGACCATTATTATGGTTTCTCTGATCATATTCATGATCGTGGTGATGCTTCTGCTTACGACAGAGGATGCGCCATTCCTTTCACTGATGTTTGAAGCTGCATCCGCAATCGGTACCGTGGGTCTTTCTGTGGGAGTGACTGATGAGTTGACCAATTGGGGAAAAATCATCATTACCTTTACCATGTTTGTAGGTCGGATCGGGCCATTAACCATCGCGTATGCCCTTCGTCCGCGCAAAGAGAAGAAACTGTATCGTCATCCGGAGGGCCGGATCATTATCGGATAAAAAGAAAAACCGTCAGACATTCAGAACTAACTCCTGTTATCGTAACGGGCCTTAGTCACAACGAATGTGCTGCGGTTTTTTTGGTTTAACGGCACAAGGAAGCAAGATGCAAAGTGAGAACATCGTCCATGAGCTTGGCATTCATCTGATCCGGTCTAAGCACGGTATGTATGCCTAAGCCATCTACCAGTGCATACAATCTCTCGATCTCCAGTTTTTTGTCCAGATCGGGTCTGGAGAGGTCGAGCTTTATCAGGTAGGTGATAACAGAGCCTACAGCTTGTCTGAGTTCATCATATACGGTATTAGCAAGTTCTTTGAGTCTAGGATCGGTTTTCGATCTGGCTGTAAAAGCGTACCACACCTCCATTTCGGCCAGTTTTTCTTCTGTGTTTGGTAAGAATTCGAGCAATAGGCATTTCATATTGTCCATGGGAGAGCCGGTGAAGGACATTTTTTGGACTCGATGAGACACCCGTTCAGATACCAAATTCATGGCATATCGTAGTAGTTCCGATTGAGTAGAAAAGTAGTGACGCATCGAACCAACCGAAACTCCAGCTTCTTCAGCAATATTCCGAACAGAGGCCTGTTCCATGCCATCTCTTCGTATAATACGCCAAGCTGCCTCGGCCACGAGCACGCGCTGTTTATCGTGATCAACAAGTTTAGGCATAGGCATATTATATCACTGTTGATTATTATAGTACACACGTGCTAAATTATATTTAATACATTTGTATCAAAAAAGGAGAGGCTGAAATGATTGGTTATTTCATTATAGGTTGTGAGATTGCCTTTTGGGTGTTTGTGTTCGCAGGTCTGAGTGTCAGGTATCTCCTTGGCATGAAGCGAATAGGCATCGGTTTGTTAATGGCGACGCCGGTTATCGATCTGTTATTGCTGGTAGCTACAGTTATGGATCTACAGCGAGGAGCTACAGCAAGTATGATTCATGGTATAGCTGCGGTGTATATAGGAGTAAGCATTGCCTATGGTCACCAGATGATCGCTTGGGCGGATCGATATTTCCTATATTGGTTCAAAGGTGGAGAAAACCCTCGTAGTAACAAGTTATATGGTAGAGAACATGCGAGTCGTGAGCGTAGTGGATGGTTTAGACATCTATTGGCTTGGGCTATAGGAAGTGCTTTTTTATTGGCCATGATATGGTGGATTGGAGATGCTGAACGTACAGCTGTCTTCAATAATCTGATCAGAGTGTGGGGAATGATACTCGGTATCGATTTTCTGATAAGTTTTAGTTACAGTTTATGGCCAAGAAAGGTTCCTGCTAGGAATGTTAAACGTTAAAGTAAAAATGGACGTGTGTATGAACTTGCTAAGTTGGGAGAATACCATATGTACGTCCGTATTAGATCAAACCGATTGTTATTATAGTTTTAAAAAAAGACTTGCATTCAATATCTGTACATGGTATATTCTAATTCCGGCCAAGAAAACACGGTTTACACGGTGCGGCAAGCAAATGAAATAAGATTCGAAAGAAACTTAAAAAAAGAGCTTGCAAAGTTGGTTCGGATGTGATAAGATATAAAAGTTGCTGAAGAGAACGACATTCGGTAACAAAATAAGTTTGATCTTTGAAAACTGAACAACGAGTGAGTTAACATTCTGCTTGCAGAATGAACGCGAAAGTTTGAAACAAGCCTTGGCTTGAATCGACTGGAGCACAAATGAGATTTTTAATCTCGTCAGATTCAAAATGAGCTTATCGCTCTTTTCAATACTTTATTGGAGAGTTTGATCCTGGCTCAGGACGAACGCTGGCGGCATGCCTAATACATGCAAGTCGAGCGGACTTGAAGAGAAGCTTGCTTCTCTGATAGTTAGCGGCGGACGGGTGAGTAACACGTAGGCAACCTGCCCTCAAGTTTGGGACAACTACCGGAAACGGTAGCTAATACCGAATAATTGTTTTCTTCGCCTGAAGAAAACTGGAAAGACGGAGCAATCTGTCACTTGGGGATGGGCCTGCGGCGCATTAGCTAGTTGGTGAGGTAACGGCTCACCAAGGCGACGATGCGTAGCCGACCTGAGAGGGTGATCGGCCACACTGGGACTGAGACACGGCCCAGACTCCTACGGGAGGCAGCAGTAGGGAATCTTCCGCAATGGGCGAAAGCCTGACGGAGCAATGCCGCGTGAGTGATGAAGGTTTTCGGATCGTAAAGCTCTGTTGCCAGGGAAGAACGCTTGGGAGAGTAACTGCTCTCAAGGTGACGGTACCTGAGAAGAAAGCCCCGGCTAACTACGTGCCAGCAGCCGCGGTAATACGTAGGGGGCAAGCGTTGTCCGGAATTATTGGGCGTAAAGCGCGCGCAGGCGGTCATTTAAGTCTGGTGTTTAATCCCGGGGCTCAACCCCGGATCGCACTGGAAACTGGGTGACTTGAGTGCAGAAGAGGAGAGTGGAATTCCACGTGTAGCGGTGAAATGCGTAGATATGTGGAGGAACACCAGTGGCGAAGGCGACTCTCTGGGCTGTAACTGACGCTGAGGCGCGAAAGCGTGGGGAGCAAACAGGATTAGATACCCTGGTAGTCCACGCCGTAAACGATGAGTGCTAGGTGTTAGGGGTTTCGATACCCTTGGTGCCGAAGTTAACACATTAAGCACTCCGCCTGGGGAGTACGGTCGCAAGACTGAAACTCAAAGGAATTGACGGGGACCCGCACAAGCAGTGGAGTATGTGGTTTAATTCGAAGCAACGCGAAGAACCTTACCAGGTCTTGACATCCCTCTGATCGATGCAGAGATGTATCTTTCCTTCGGGACAGAGGAGACAGGTGGTGCATGGTTGTCGTCAGCTCGTGTCGTGAGATGTTGGGTTAAGTCCCGCAACGAGCGCAACCCTTATATTTAGTTGCCAGCACTTCGGGTGGGCACTCTAGATAGACTGCCGGTGACAAACCGGAGGAAGGTGGGGATGACGTCAAATCATCATGCCCCTTATGACCTGGGCTACACACGTACTACAATGGCCGGTACAACGGGCTGCGAAATCGCGAGATGGAGCCAATCCCAACAAAGCCGGTCTCAGTTCGGATTGCAGGCTGCAACTCGCCTGCATGAAGTCGGAATTGCTAGTAATCGCGGATCAGCATGCCGCGGTGAATACGTTCCCGGGTCTTGTACACACCGCCCGTCACACCACGAGAGTTTATAACACCCGAAGTCGGTGGGGTAACCGCAAGGAGCCAGCCGCCGAAGGTGGGATAGATGATTGGGGTGAAGTCGTAACAAGGTAGCCGTATCGGAAGGTGCGGCTGGATCACCTCCTTTCTATGGAGAATCGTTTCCTGCAACGGAAACATTCAAATATGCAGCTTAGCTGCAAAACACTCACTCGTTGTTCGGTTTTGAGAGCTCAAACTCTCAAAACAGCTTGCTTTTGCATGGAGCTTGTTCTTTGAAAACTAGATATCGAAACGAAACAAACGCGAATTAGAACATTCCTTTAAGCTGAACTTGTGCAAACAAGTCAAGTGTATAAAGGTAGTTAAATTGCTTTTGTGAGGGTATCGGGTGAGAGCGACTTTTGGCTTTGCGCAAGCAAACCAAGGGAAGCGAGCGACCGAAACCGGAACAAAATGGTTAAGCTACTAAGAGCACACGGAGGATGCCTAGGCGCTAGGAGCCGATGAAGGACGTGGCGAACAACGAAACTGCCTCGGGGAGCTGTAAGCAAGCTTTGATCCGGGGGTGTCCGAATGGGGAAACCCAGCTGGGGTAATTTCCAGTTACTCATAACTGAATACATAGGTTATGCAGAGGCATACCAGGGGAACTGAAACATCTAAGTACCCTGAGGAAGAGAAAACAATAGTGATTCCGTCAGTAGCGGCGAGCGAACGCGGAGAAGCCCAAACCAGAGAGCTTGCTCTTTGGGGTTGTGGGACGTCTCACATGGAGTTACAAAGGAACCGGTTAAGCGAAGAGGTCTGGAAAGGCCCGCCAAAGAAGGTAAAAGCCCTGTAGTTGAAAGTCTGTTCCCTCCGAGACGGATCCCGAGTAGTGCGGGGCACGTGAAACCCCGTATGAATCCGGCAGGACCATCTGCCAAGGCTAAATACTTCCTAGCGACCGATAGTGAAGCAGTACCGTGAGGGAAAGGTGAAAAGCACCCCGGAAGGGGAGTGAAATAGAACCTGAAACCGTGTGCTTACAAAAAGTCAGAGCCCGTTTTAGGGGTGATGGCGTGCCTTTTGTAGAATGAACCGGCGAGTTACGTTCCCGTGCAAGGTTAAGGTGAAGAGCCGGAGCCGCAGCGAAAGCGAGTCTGAATAGGGCGAATGAGTACGTGGACGTAGACCCGAAACCGGGTGATCTACCCCTGTCCAGGGTGAAGGTGCGGTAACACGCACTGGAGGCCCGAACCCACGCATGTTGAAAAATGCGGGGATGAGGTGGGGGTAGCGGAGAAATTCCAATCGAACTCGGAGATAGCTGGTTCTCCCCGAAATAGCTTTAGGGCTAGCCTCGGAAAACAGAGTCGTGGAGGTAGAGCACTGATTGGGTGCGGGGCCCGCAAGGGTTACCAAGCTCAGTCAAACTCCGAATGCCATAGACTTACTTCCGGGAGTCAGACAGTGAGTGCTAAGATCCATTGTCAAAAGGGAAACAGCCCAGACCATCAGCTAAGGTCCCCAAGTGTGTGTTAAGTGGGAAAGGATGTGGAGTTGCACAGACAACCAGGATGTTGGCTTAGAAGCAGCCACCATTGAAAGAGTGCGTAATAGCTCACTGGTCGAGTGACTCTGCGCCGAAAATGTAACGGGGCTAAACACACCACCGAAGCTATGGCTTGATGCTTTGCATCAGGGGTAGGGGAGCGTTGTATAAGGGTTGAAGGTGTACCGTAAGGAGCGCTGGACATTATACAAGTGAGAATGCCGGTATGAGTAACGAAAAGATCAGTGAGAATCTGATCCGCCGAAAGCCTAAGGGTTCCTGAGGAAGGCTCGTCCGCTCAGGGTAAGTCGGGACCTAAGGCGAGGCCGAAAGGCGTAGTCGAAGGACAACAGGTCGAAATTCCTGTACCACCGTAAGCCGTTATGAGCAATGGGGGGACGCAGTAGGGTAGTGACGCGGACTGATGGATGTCCGTCTAAGCAGTAAGGCTGATGTGTAGGCAAATCCGCACATTGTAAGGCTGAGCTGTGATGGGGAGCGAAAATTATAGTAGCGAAGGTCATGATCTCACACTGCCAAGAAAAGCCTCTAGCCAGGTGATGGTGCCCGTACCGCAAACCGACACAGGTAGGCGAGAAGAGTATTCTAAGGCGCGCGGAAGAACTCTCGTTAAGGAACTCGGCAAAATGACCCCGTAACTTCGGGAGAAGGGGTGCCCCGGTAGTGTGAATAGCACGAGGGGGCCGCAGTGAAAAGGCCCAAGCGACTGTTTAGCAAAAACACAGGTCTGTGCGAAGCCGTAAGGCGAAGTATACGGGCTGACGCCTGCCCGGTGCTGGAAGGTTAAGGGGAGTGGTTAGGAGCAATCCGAAGCTGTGAACCGAAGCCCCAGTAAACGGCGGCCGTAACTATAACGGTCCTAAGGTAGCGAAATTCCTTGTCAGGTAAATTCTGACCCGCACGAATGGCGTAACGACTTGGGCGCTGTCTCAACGAGAGATCCGGTGAAATTTTAATACCTGTGAAGATGCAGGTTACCCGCGACAAGACGGAAAGACCCCATGGAGCTTTACTGCAGCTTGATATTGAATTTGGGTACGATCTGTACAGGATAGGTGGGAGCCTTTGAAACGTGAGCGCCAGCTTGCGTGGAGGCAACGTTGGGATACCACCCTGATCGTATCTAGGTTCTAACCTGGTACCGTAATCCGGTGCGGGGACAGTGTCAGGTGGGCAGTTTGACTGGGGCGGTCGCCTCCTAAAGAGTAACGGAGGCGCCCAAAGGTTCCCTCAGAATGGTTGGAAATCATTCGAAGAGTGCAAAGGCATAAGGGAGCTTGACTGCGAGACCTACAAGTCGAGCAGGGACGAAAGTCGGGCTTAGTGATCCGGTGGTACCGCATGGAAGGGCCATCGCTCAACGGATAAAAGCTACCCTGGGGATAACAGGCTTATCTCCCCCAAGAGTCCACATCGACGGGGAGGTTTGGCACCTCGATGTCGGCTCATCGCATCCTGGGGCTGAAGTAGGTCCCAAGGGTTGGGCTGTTCGCCCATTAAAGCGGTACGCGAGCTGGGTTCAGAACGTCGTGAGACAGTTCGGTCCCTATCTGTCGTGGGCGTAGGAAATTTGAGAGGAGCTGTCCTTAGTACGAGAGGACCGGGATGGACGTACCGCTGGTGTACCAGTTGTTCCGCCAGGAGCACCGCTGGGTAGCTATGTACGGACGGGATAAACGCTGAAAGCATCTAAGCGTGAAGCCCCCCTCAAGATGAGATTTCCCAGTATGTAAGACCCCTTGAAGACGACGAGGTAGATAGGCTGGGGGTGGAAGTGCAGCAATGCATGGAGCTGACCAGTACTAATCGGTCGAGGGCTTATCCAATAGCAAGTTGTAATTCGCATGTTTCGTTTCGAATCTAGTTTTCAGAGAACAACTCTGAAATGTAAGCTACGCGTTTGGTGGCGATGGCGGAGGGGTTCCACACGTACCCATCCCGAACACGACCGTTAAGCCCTCTAGCGCCGATGGTACTTGGACCGCAGGGTCCTGGGAGAGTAGGACGCCGCCAAGCAAAGAACCACTGCCGATGTTATTCGGTGGTGGTTTTTATTATATAGTTTTATTATGCAGTATGGGATTAAAATACAGATTGAATTTGGTGATTTCTCAGCACAATAGGATGTATACAGGTAACGTTATTCGATACGAATTGACGTTTTTTTGCGTAATAACTAGACTTGTCCGCTCTGGAAAAACAGTTGTGTTCATCAGGCAATACACCTGATATAACCAAGTACTTTTCCTTGACAGTCTAAATATCGCTTTGCTAAGATGGCAATAATAAATTTTTCAGAAAACGTATTTTCGGCGTAAAATACAGCCTGGAATCTTCGGGTTTTGGACCGTAAAGCTGAGCAAACATAAGGAGGAACACTTGCGTGTGGGAAGATAAATTTGGTAAGGAAGGCCTCACCTTTGATGATGTATTGCTAGTGCCACGGAAATCCGAGACACTGCCTAAAGAAGTAGATGTATCTATTCGTTTGAGTGATACTGTAAAGCTAAATATTCCTTTGATCAGTGCGGGTATGGATACAGTAACTGAAGCGACATTGGCTATTGCCATTGCACGTGAAGGCGGTATCGGTATTATCCATAAAAATATGTCGGTTGAACAACAGGCAGAAGAAGTAGATCGTGTTAAGCGTTCGGAGAGTGGTGTTATTACAAACCCGTTCTCACTGACGGCAGATCATCTGGTATCTGATGCGGAAGCAGTAATGGCGAAATATCGGATCTCCGGTGTACCTATTATTGAAGGAGATCAGAAGCTGGTTGGTATTTTGACCAACCGCGATTTGCGTTTTATTCATGATTACGGCATCAAAATTAGCGAAGTCATGACTCATGAGAATCTGGTTACCGCTCCTGTAGGCACTACACTACAAGAAGCTGAAGGTATCCTTCAGAAGCACAAGATAGAAAAACTTCCATTAGTTGATGAGACAAACACGTTGAAAGGTCTTATCACGATTAAAGATATTGAGAAAGCCATTCAATTCCCTCATGCAGCCAAAGATGCTCAAGGACGTTTGTTGGTTGGTGCAGCGATTGGTATTTCCAAAGATACATTTGAACGTGCAGATGCTTTGGTACAAGCTGGTGTCGACCTGATTACGGTAGACTCGGCTCACGGACACCACATCAATATCATTGAAGCTGTACGTCAGCTTCGTGAACGTTTCCCTAGCCTGACCATCGTTGCAGGTAACGTCGCTACTGGCGCTGCCACTCGTGACCTGATCGAAGCAGGGGCTTCGGTAGTCAAAGTGGGTATTGGTCCAGGTTCGATTTGTACAACACGTGTTATTGCTGGTATTGGTGTACCTCAAGTAACTGCAGTGTACGATTGTGCAACGGTGGCACGTGAATATGGAGTTCCGATTATCGCGGATGGCGGAATTAAATATTCTGGTGAAATTACGAAGGCACTGGCTGCAGGCGCACACGCGGTGATGCTGGGAAGTTTGTTTGCCGGCACAGCAGAAAGCCCGGGAGAAACTGAAATCTTCCAAGGACGTAGCTACAAAGTATACCGCGGTATGGGTTCAATGGCTGCAATGAAACAAGGTAGTAAAGATCGTTACTTCCAAGATGATGACAAGAAACTGGTTCCGGAAGGAATCGAAGGTCGTGTCGCTTACAAAGGACCATTGTCTGATACGATCCACCAACTGATTGGTGGTCTGCGTTCGGGTATGGGATACTGTGGTACAAGTAACTTGGAGCAACTTCGTAACGATACAGGCTTTATCCGAATTACAGGTGCGGGACTGCGCGAAAGTCATCCCCATGATGTACAGATTACCAAAGAAGCACCTAACTACTCGTTGTAATCGGAAGAGAGTTAATCATTTCCAGGACAGGCTCGGTGATTTTCACCGGGTCTGTCTTTTTTTGCAGATACCCCTGTGATAGAATAGAACAAGCGGTGACGATCCATGGATGGATTAAGGCGTTGCGGCGGCTTTTTGACGTAAATCTATGAATATGGTTTTGAAAAGCAAATGCAGTGCCAGAAAAGGCTGTCAGGTAAACAGAAGCGCGGACGTCCTTTTACATAAGCATTTGCAAAATGCGGACTAAGTGACAATCGATAACGAACTTTAGGAGCAATAATATTGCTCGTTCGATACAGCGCATATAGCACACATCTCATACATCAAACACACAGATTAGGGAACAAGAAAATCGCAGCATAAGCTGCACTGAAGCAATTAATAATGCTTTGGATCGAAGGGAGTATTCATCATTGAAAGCCAAACACATGAATAAAAAGAAACGCCAAATGCTCAAAAAGAGCGTAGCCTCGGTAATGCTAATTAACATGCTTTGCATGTCTGCAGTAATGCCGGTCATGGCTGCTGCGGACAACTCCGGTCAGGTTCTGACTGCTGCGGCAACAACAACAAAGACGGAAAAAGCCGTACAGGTGCCTGGGGTAGACTCACTTGGGCTTGAGGTTAGATCAGCGGTACTAATGGAAGCCTCGACGGGACAGATTCTACTAAATGTTGATGCGGATAAAGCGATGCCACCTGCAAGTATGACCAAGATGATGACAGAGTACATTGTTGCAGAACAGGTCAAACAAGGTAAATTCGGTTGGGACGATATTGTAACTGTTAAAAAGAATGCTGCACAAAGTATCGGGTCGCGAATTTTCCTCGCGGAAGGTGACCAGCACACAGTTAAGGATCTCTATATTGCTATGGCTGTTGGCTCTGCCAATGATGCTACGGTTGCTTTGGCTGAACATGTTGCCGGTTCGGAAGAAGCTTTCGTGAAAATGATGAATGATGAAGCGAAGCGTATGGGCATGAAGGATACGTTCTTCATCAACTCTTCTGGTCTGGATCGAGCAGATATGCCTGCTGATTTCCGTCCAGCTGAAGACAAGGAAACAGTGATGTCCGCTCTGGATGCTGCAATTCTATGCCGATACATCATTATGGATCACCCGGACTACACAGAATTTACAACGATTCAATCCTACAAGTTCCGTCCCAATGATAAAGCTCCAATTATCAATTACAACTGGATGCTGGAAGCGAATAAAAATATAACCAATTTCAAAAGCTATGCCTATGAAGGTCTGGATGGAATGAAAACAGGCCATACCACGAACGCAGGTAATAACTTTACAGGTACAGCAGAACGTAACGGTATGCGTCTAATTAGTGTTGTTATGGGCACAGATTCGGAATCCGCACGTTTCAGAGAAACTAAAAAGGTATTGGACTATGGATTTAACAACTTTGAAGTGAAACAGGCTGTTGCAGGCAAGACCAAAGTGACGGGCTGGGAAGCGGTACCTTTGAAAAAAGGGAAAGAAACAACCGTTCCTGTTGTAACAGATAATGCGGTAAGTTTTGTTGTACCCAAAGGTACTCAGAACCTGGATGTGACATTCAAAGCCAACGTAACTGAGGCTGACAAGCTGGTAGCACCACTCAAGGCAGGTACGAAGGTTGGTACGGTAACGTACACGTATAAAGCAGATGGAATTGAGCCACAGGAAAAAACAGTGAACTTGATCACTGCTGAAGAGGCTGAAAAAGGCGGATGGTTCCGTTTGTTCTTCCGTGCTGTGAAGGATTTCTTTGTGGATCTTTTTGACGGGATTAAAAACCTGTTTTAGTCCATAACAAACTTCATGGAGAGAGTATGATCATGATTTTAATGTTTACATGGTCATATCATTGACAAAATACAAGTTATTCCGACCGGATGGATTGTATATTTACAATTTTTCCGGTAAAATATCAAGTTAGAATTCACGTATGATGAAGTAAAAAAGTACAATGTTCGTTTACCGTATGCAAGATCGTGGCTGGTAAGAGAAGGGGAATGAGCGTATGAAGATCGGCGTTTTAGCACTTCAAGGAGCTGTCACAGAGCATATTCGAAGTATTGAACGTGCTGGAGCAGAAGGTATAGCTATCAAACAGGTTCAGCAATTGGAGGACTTGGATGGTCTTATCCTTCCTGGCGGGGAAAGCACGACGATCGGTAAACTGATGCGCAAGTATGGGTTTATGGATGCCATTCGGGCGTTTGCTGCTGAGGGCAAACCGGTATTTGGTACCTGTGCTGGCTTGATCGTTATGGCTAAACACATTGCAGGGCAAGAAGAAGCTCATTTGGAGCTAATGGATATGACAGTATCCCGAAATGCATTTGGACGGCAGAGAGAGAGTTTTGAGACGGATTTGCCAGTCAAAGGCATTGAGGAGACGGTAAGGGCTGTATTTATACGGGCGCCCTTGATCGAGAGTGTCGGAGACCAGGTGGAGGTACTCTCCACATACAAGGATGAGATTGTTACGGCTCGTCAGGGACATTTGTTGGCTTGCTCCTACCATCCGGAATTGACGGATGACTATCGTCTGCATACTTATTTTGTAGACATGGCCAGATCCTACAAACACACGGTAGACTCTAAATAATGCATGATGTACAACCTATGATCTCCCGCTCATCGGATCACTTCCCCAGAAGCCGTGTAAGGCCGCTGGATGGCAGTTGCATCTGAACGGATGCCTGATGTTGCCTGTATCTGCTTCATAGCGGGAATCGCAGCGGAGGGTGACAAGGGGGATATAGGTTGTTTTTTGGGTTACAGGTTCCGATAAGTATATAGTAAGGTGTATACAGTAGAGTTTTGAGAATGGATTTAACATAAGGCTTCACGTTGTGAGGTTATTTAGGAGGGGTATATCGTGCTTGATGTGAAAATATTGCGGAATGAGTATGCACGTGTAGAAGAAGCATTGACTAAACGTGGCAAATCGCTGGATCTTATCGCTGGATTTACCGAGATGGATGCCAAGCGTCGGGAGTTGCTTCAAGAGAGTGAAACACTGAAGAGTCGTCGGAATACAGTCTCCGCGGAAGTTGCTAGACTGAAGAAGAATCGTGAGAATGCTGATGATCTGATTGTGGAGATGCGTGAAGTCTCTGATCGAATCAAAGCCATGGACGAGGAAGTTCGGGAACTGGAAGTGAAGATCAATGATCTCACAATGGCGATTCCTAATATTCCTAACGAAAGCGTACCGATTGGAGCTTCTGAAGACGACAATGTTGAGATTCGTCGTTGGGAAGAGCCGAAGTCATTTACTTTTGCACCAAAAGCACACTGGGAAATTGCGCAGGATCTCGATATTCTTGATTTTGAGGCGGCTGCCAAAGTAACAGGTTCCCGTTTTACCTTTTATAAAGGTCTGGGTGCCCGTCTGGAACGTGCATTGATTAACTTCATGATGGATCTGCACAGCGATCAACATGGATATGAAGAGATTCTGCCTCCATACATTGTTAATCGGGACAGCTTGTTTGGAACAGGTCAACTGCCTAAGTTCGAAGAAGACCTGTTCAAGTTGAAAGATACTGAATATTATCTGATCCCTACTGCTGAAGTTCCGGTAACGAACTATCATCGCGAAGAGATTCTGAATGTAGATCAATTGCCTAAGCACTTTGTGGCATACAGCTCTTGTTTCCGTTCTGAAGCCGGTTCGGCTGGACGGGATACACGCGGCTTGATTCGTCAGCATCAATTCAACAAAGTAGAGCTGCTCAAGCTATCTACTCCGGAGACTTCGTATGAAGAGCTGGAGCAAATGACTCAAAATGCGGAGCGTGTGCTTCAATTGTTGGGCTTGCCGTATCGCGTCCTGACTTTGTGCACGGCAGATATGGGCTTCACTTCAGCTAAAACGTATGATATTGAAGTATGGTTACCTGAGAGCAATACCTATCGTGAGATTTCTTCGTGCTCCAACTGTGAGGACTTCCAGGCACGTCGTGCCAATATCCGTTTCCGCAGAGAGCCAAAAGCCAAACCGGAATTTGTTCATACATTGAACGGGTCAGGATTGGCTGTTGGACGGACGGTAGCCGCTATCCTGGAGAACTATCAACAGGAAGATGGTACGGTTGTCATTCCTGAAGCATTGCTTCCTTATATGGGCGGTGCAAGTGTGATTGCACGTCGCTCTTAAGTTAGAGTTAGCTAGCCATCCTCATCAAGGGGAATACTAATTCAATCCGTCATTTTGGAATGGCGGATTGGAGTGTTTTGTATAACTGAAGCAGTTGTCTGATACGGGATTATCAATTTTAATATAAAAAGGTTGCATTATTATGTCGAGATGTGGTATGATACTTTTTGTGGCAAGTTTATAAAAGTTAATTTCCCTGGAGAGGTACCGAAGCGGTCATAACGGGGCGGTCTTGAAAACCGTTAGGGGGCAACTCCACGTGGGTTCGAATCCCACCCTCTCCGCCATACTACACTTATAACAAGGATTCGAGCGAGATCGCTCGGGTCCTTTTTTGCGTTATGAGTTTGTCCAGCGTAGTGAGCATACAGGTTGGTGACCGATGTATATGTTGCATAGTACAACGTTATATTTTGAATAAGGCTAATATGTATAAAAACATCTTCATCGCCGCACTTTATAGGAGTGGAGGTGGTAAGATGAACCGCGAGTTAAACATCGATCAGACAGAGCTTGTAGGGGCTTGGCAAGAACGTTTGCCTCAAGTCCTGAATGTTGGAGACCAGGCTCAGGTAATGGCCGATGAAGCCGATCAGCAGGCGATTCGGATACACATTGCTACAGCAGGGCACGAGATGTACTCTTTTGATTTCAAATGTGCATATGTCGATTCCCGTGAAGTCAGCGTACAGCTGATTGATGTGGAACGGGATGGACGAACGACGGATGAGCGTACAGAACCGATTCAGGAACTGGCTCACGATTATACACGGCACATTCATGAATGCGCCCAGTCGTTACAATCCCAGACGAGATAATAGCCTGAAATCTGAAGGAGTGAAATCAATTGACTAAAGCCAAAGCGGGAGTAGACAAAAACCTGCAAAATGTAGTCGATGATCTGGAGCAGCCTGCCGTAAACAGTCATCATGCCCAGCAAATTCAGCAAGATATTAATGATCGCCGTCATCAGGATGCACTGAATCATGACAAAACGGAAGATAGGGACCCATCCCATTCCTAACAATGATGAGGGGGCAATAATATGAGCAAACCAAAAACAATTCCCGTACCGGAAGCGCAAGCATCCGAACAGCATCGTCATTCATCCAAACGCTCTTCCATGCAGGAACCATTATCCGGTTCCAAAAAAGTAAAAAATCAAAATCATGTGGATCATTTGAATCCCCAAGGTTAATAGAAGAAACAGATTCACGCAAAAGTCCCTTGTTACCTAACAGGGGGCTTTTGCGTATTCATACATATATAAAGACAGGCACATGGTTATTCCCAAAGCTGACATAGGTCTTTGTAGCCATTTTAAAGAGGAAAGATCACATTTTTCCCAAATTAGGTTTCGGTATCTGGTGATATGGTATATCATTGATATTGAATTACTTTTTTTTGGGGTTATCACGAGAGGAGAGAAACAAATGACTAAACGTATGGGAGCGCTTCTTCTCACGTTGCTGTTGACCGTATCTATGGCATTGACAGCATGTAGCAGCAAGCAGGAACCAAAAGAGGCATTGAAGACGGCTGCGGCCAATGCTTCCAAATTGACTTCGTATGAAATGAGTTCTAATTTCACTATTAATGAATTGAGCTATAAACCTGGGGATGCTTCACAAACTGATCCTACTATGACTCAGTTTATGAGCATGCTGAAGGATGCTCAGTTGAATGTAACAGGTGTATACCAAAGTGAGCCAATGCAGACAGAGATGACTCTTGGCATCGAGCTTAAAGGCGACATGGGTATGACCTTTAACATCCCAATGGTGATGACGGCAGAGAAACTCTATGTGAAAGTGCCGAATATTCCGTTCTTCCCGATTCCGGAGAATGTTGTTAACAAGTTCCTAGAGTTGGACCTGAAAGAACTGGCTGAGCAAGAGGGTACGGAATGGAACCCTGATGCTATGGACGCAGCCAAAACTCAAAAGCTGAGCAACGAAGTCATGGACGCAGTGCTGAGCGAGTACGATCAAGCTAAATTCTTCAAAAATCTAGACACCAAAGATGCAAAACTTCCTGAAGGTGTAGATGCGAAGCAAGTTGTACAATTCTCAGTGAATAATGACAATGTTAAAGAAGCAGTTACTGTACTGGTAACAAAAGCTATGCCTAAAGTATTGGATATTCTGTCCAAAGAGGAATATCGTGAAATGCTGCAAATGGATCAGGCTGATATCGACAAAGCTAAAGAAGATCTGAAGATCACTGAAGCAGATCAGGCTGAAATGGCTAAAGACTTGGATAAATTGAAAGATGTTCTGACAATCAACCAATTCAACATCGATTTCGCATTGGACAAAAACGACTTCCCTGTATATCAAAAGATGGTCGCTGATGTGCTGATCAAGCCAGAAGGTACAAAAGACGAAGTGAAATTGGCATTTACCGGTTCCAATACGTACACTAAGATTAACGAAAAAGCAGCATTCAAAATCAACATCCCTACTGGCGATGACGTAATTACTATGCAAGAGTTCGAAGAACTGATGAACGCTTCATACGGATACTAATCTCGCTGAGTTCAAACCGTCTGTGATTCAAGTGAAGGATAATCTCCTTCCGCTTGGGTACAGGCGGTTTTTTTTGTTAGACAGCGTAAGAGGGGATATCCGTAAAATAATTGATCTTTGAAGTTGAATCGTGGCTGGTGATATATACAAATAAAACCGCACTCTCTCCTACATAACTAGGGTAGTGCGGTTTTGTACATTAAACTTGTATATTGTTGAATTGGGAATACAGACAGCTTTATTGGGAAGCTTTTAAATCAATTAATTCGTAAGTTCGTCCAAGTCTTCAGCAAGTACAGCATAGATCTGATGATCCTGATATTTGCCGTTGATCTTGAGGTATTTGCGAGCAGTACCTTCAAACTGGAATCCGTTCTTCTCCAGAACGCGCTGTGAACCTTTGTTGGAGGGCAATACTGCAGCCTGAATCCGATTTAACTTCAGCGCACGGAAGCCATAAGCTACGGCCAGTTTAACCGCTGCTGTCATTCGTCCGCCACCCTGATAATCTGGATGGATAAAGTAACCCATATCCGCATAATTGGCAACGCCCAATACGACATTGTTGATACTTACTTGTCCAATTAGCAGGCTGTCTTTAATGGTATAGATTCCAAATTGATATCCTGTACCATCTTCTGCTGCCTTGACCCGATCCTCAATCCGCCGAGTCTGAGCATCCAGTGTATAGAATTCATCGTCTCGCACGGGTTCTACAGACTGGTAAGGGACGCGTGTGATCTGAATCAGGTCCAGATAGGACTGTGTATCCTGGGGTGTAAGCAACCGAAGGCTTATGCCATTGGCTGTATCATAGAGTGTTAGTGCCATTACAGCACACTTCCTTTCTAATTGGGATGTTCGTAGTCGGTGACTACTTTAACTTTTGGCGCAGACTTCTGAAAAATTGAGTTAGCATCGTGGAGCATTCAGGCTGAAGGATATCCGGAATCACCTCCGTACGATGGTTAAAACGAGGCTCCTGTAGCAGGTTCATCAGTGTACCTGCACAGCCAGCCTTGGGATCAGCCGTACCATAGATAACTCGTGGAACTCTGGATTGTACAATTGCACCTGCACACATTGGACAAGGTTCCAATGTGACGTACAGAGAACAATCCAACAAACGCCAAGCTCCGATGGTCTCGCTGGCCTGACGAATAGCCACCATCTCTGCATGGGCGGTGGAATCCAGTGTAGTTTCACGTAGATTGTATCCCCGACCAACAATTTGGTTATTTTGTACGATTACAGCTCCAATCGGCACTTCCCCAAGAGCCTCAGCTTTGTAGGCCTCGGCAATGGCCTCTCGCATCCAGTGCTCATGCTGAGCTTCCTCAGATAAATGCGCGAGATCGGTCTGAAGAAAATGGTCAGTCATTACTATATAACTCCTTCCAAAATCGTTTATTCAGCGAACAAATATTCGGGTTGTTAACATGTTGTGTATAGAATTGTGGATAACCGTGTAGTTGCTCACATAGTTATAAACAAACTATCCACAAGCCTGTGGGTATGTGGATAAATATAGTGATTAATTTCATTGTAGAGTTCGAAAATGCAAAAAACAACGAATTTCGAGCTTTTCAGTCATTCGGTAACTTTTGGACACAGGTCAATTATCCTTTTCAAAAAGACATACAAGCGTTATGATGGAGATAGGTTTTGCCATATATCGCCAGAGGGTACAAGCCGAGAGGTGAACAAAAAAACTTGTCTATTAAAACGAAATTATCCATGATTATGTCGTGCTCAGTGCTCGTTATTTTAGTGTTGAATATCGCACTGAGTTATTATACTACAGAAGAGAATCTGAGGCAGGACAGTGAAACCAAGATGGTGCTCACTGCAAAGCAGATTGCAATTGCTGTCGAACAGAATCAATACAGTTCGGATTATGTAAAACGGCAGATTGGAAACAATCTGTGGCTTGCTGCTGTCATGGCAGCAGAAGAATTGGACCCGGATATTAATAATATCACAAATGAAGAACTTGTACGCTTGAGCCAAAAGGTCGGCGTCTCACATATTTCGTTAATGGAACAGACGGATGATGACATCGTTGTTAACCGCTCCTCAGATCCGAGAGAAATCGGGCTGTCCACCAAATCCATGACTTATTGGTATCAGGCCTTTAAGCAATTATTTGAAAAACAACAGGTGACGATTTCCCAAGGACAGAAGTTGGAGCATTTCTGGTCAGATGGATTCGAATATTCGACATCCAGTCCTTCGGATATTGATATCTGGGGTTACTACCATGATGGAAAGAGAAACTACATAATCAATCCCTTCTATAATAATACGGAAGTTGATGACTATGTGAAAATCTCTAGTCCGGATGAGATTTTAAATAAAATTCGTGAGGTCAATCCCTCCATTCTGGAGATTACAGGCATCAATCCGTTGACTTTTGGTAGCCCGAACATGAGTGATGACGGAAGAGATTCGAACTTTAGCAAGTTGAATAACAGACCGATTCGTTTTGGTACATACCAGTATGGTTCTACGGATGAGGATCATCGTGCTGTGGTGCGCGCCATTCGAACAGGGCAAAATGTATCTTTTGTCAGTGAAACGCACGAACAGAAGGTACTGAAGAGTTTTATTCCCATTTTCACACCCAATCAGTCTTCCTATGTGATCAGTATTGTCATGGACTATAAGCAAATATCCTCCATGGTATCTGAGCAGTTGGTGAGCCATGCCTCCATATCGTTGGTTTTGCTGGAGATTGTGATCTTTGGCAGCTATTTGCTCGCAGGGTATATTACACGTCCGATCCAATCCATACTGGGCAAAGTGAATGATGTAGCGGATGGGCACTTTGATTTCCGTCTGAAAGTACGGAGGAAGGATGAACTTGGCCAACTGGCCAATCGTATTAATGCCATGATACGTAATCTGGGCCATTATACGAGTCGTCTGAAACAGATGTATGAAGAGAATCGGGCGGTGAAAGAACATCTGGAGTCCATTATCAATCAGACAGCGGATGCCATTCACATTACGGATCTTGAAGGAAAAGTGCTTCGGGTTAACCGCGCATTTGAACAATTATATGGCTTTCGAAGTCGTGAGGTGGAAGGTCGTAATCTGAAGATCATCCCGCCAGAGGCAGAAGAAGAAATGAAACGTCAGCATGCCCAACTCGTTGAGGGGATGTCCATTACGTCCAACGAAACTACCTGGATGAAGAAAGACGGGACCCGAGTAGAGGTCAGTGTCAGTACAGCTCCGGTACGAGACGAGGCTGGAGAGATTACCGCACTCATTAGCGTCTCCAGGGACATTACAAGTCGTAATCGGATGGAAGAGCTGCTCAGACGTTCTGAGAAGCTAACAACCGTGGGTCAGCTTGCAGCAGGTGTGGCACATGAGATTCGTAATCCACTGACCACGCTGCGCGGGTTCCTACAGTTACAGCAAGAGAGCAATAAGCTGAATCATCGTCATCTGGATCTGATGTTATCGGAGCTGGATCGCATCAACCTTATCGTTGGTGAATTTCTGATTCTGGCGAAACCGCAGGCGGTTCATTTTCAGAATCGGGATATTCGTTTTATTCTTGGCGATGTCATCTCGTTACTGGATAGTCAGGCGCATCTGCATGGTGTAGAATTTGTACTGCGTGCCTCATCCGATTCGGCTATGGTACACTGTGAAGAGAACCAATTGAAGCAGGTATTCATCAATTTGCTGAAAAATGGTATGGAGGCCATGCCAAATGGAGGAAACATCCATATCAAGCTCAAGCATGACGAGCAATCGAAACGCGTCAGAATTGAGATCAGGGATGAAGGGATCGGTATCCCGGAAGAGATGATGCCCAAGCTTGGGGAGCCTTTCTTTACGAATAAAGAGTCTGGAACAGGGCTTGGCCTGATGGTCAGTCAGCGCATTATTCAATCACATAAGGGCATGATGGATATTAAAAGCGTCATGAACAAGGGAACAACGGTTATTATTGAACTGCCTGCATCCGAGCAACAACCGGAAGTTATTGAGGTAGATCAGGTAACAGATGACACACTTACAGATGAAGAGAAATAGATGAGGTGAGATTACCTTTTGCGTATTAATAAATTTATTAGTGAAACAGGTTATTGCTCCCGGCGTGAAGCCGACAAGTTGGTGGATAGTGGTCAGGTAACCATTAATGGAGTTAAGGCTGAACTGGGCAGTCAGGCAGAAGAAGGCGACGATGTAAGAATTAATGGCAAACCGATCAAGGAAAAGAGAAAACATGTATATATCGCGCTGAATAAACCGATTGGAATCACAAGTACAACTGAGCAGCATATTCAGGGGAATATCGTTGATTTTGTCGGGCACGATGAACGTATCTTTCCAATTGGGCGCCTGGATAAGGACTCGGAAGGTTTGATCCTGATGACCAATGATGGTGATATCGTTAACCGGATTCTTAGATCAGAAGGGCGCCATGAGAAAGAGTATATCGTTACTGTTGATCGATCTGTAACCCCGAGTTTCCTTAGAGGTATGAGCACTGGGGTGAAGATCCTGGGTGAAATGACCCTGCCTTGTACAGTGACCCGGATGACGGATCGAGTATTCCGTATCATCCTGACTGAAGGAAAGAACCGTCAGATTCGGCGGATGTGTAGTGCCTTTGGTTACGAGGTTCGTAAGTTAAAGCGTATTCGGATCATGAACATCCATCTTGGAGAAATGGCGACAGGTTCATGGAGAGAGCTTACCCCTGCTGAAAAAGCGGAGCTGGGCGGTCTGTTAGGCTATTCACTGGAATAGTTGATTCGAGTTCCACTAATTAACTGATTGAAGCCCTGCTTTCCGAAAAGGAGCGCAGGGCTTTTTGGTGCAGATTTAATGAAGACTAGTCAATAATACCGAATAGTACGGAAATATGTAGATGAACCAGGCATAAGCCTTATATAAATCAAAAAGACCGTTCTCCTTGTACCTGGAGAACGGTCTTTGGTTAATGAATCGCTGCAGGCCTCTAGTTTCCTCCGCCAACGGCTTTTACATTTGTATTGTTACTTTGATACTTCCGAATGATAGATACCTCTACACGGCGATTCTGTGCCCGTCCCGTATTGGTGTCATTGCTGGCAATTGGGTGATACTCTCCATAACCACTTGGTGTGAATTTGGAAGGGTCCAATTGCGAGTTCAGCAACAGGATTTTCAGGAAGTTGAGCGCACGATCTGCGCTTAGATCCCAGTTATCCTTATATTGGTTGTTCGAAATGGGAATATTATCGGTATGACCGGATACAACCACTTCATATTCAGGGAACTCCTGCAGCATGCTTGAGATTGCTTTGGCCAGGGATCGTGATTCAGGCTTCACATCTGCTCGGCCTGAGGAGAACAGGGCGTTATCACTGATGGTGATCTTCAATTCAGACTGATTCAGCTTGGTGTTCAGCTGGTCCGAAAGTCCGTTCTTCGAGATATATTTGTCGAGTCGCTCTTTGAGTTTCTCCAGGTCTTCTTGTTCTTTCTTAGCCATCTGTGCATCTGTAATCTGAGCTGGTGTTTTCTTGGTGATTTCTGTAGGTTCCTGTTTGTTCTTACCCAAATCAGCACCTGGCGTATCCGGATTCATGGACGAATGGTCCAGAATCCCGGAACCTCCATTTAATGCACTGTTTAGTGCGGAAGCCATCTGCTCGAACTTAGCTGCATCGATTGAACTCATACCGAACAATACAATAAACAGAGCGAGCAACAAGGTCATCAAGTCGGAATAGGGAAGCAACCAGCTCTCGTCTATATGCTCTTCATGTGGTTCGTGCTTCTTAGCCTTTTTCACCTGGTGATCCCTCCTTCTCTTCCAGTTGTTTACGTTCGGAAGGTGTCAGGAATACGGATAACTTTTGGTTGATGGCGATGGTGGAGACACCGGATTGTATGGATAACAGTCCTTCAACCATCATCAGCTTGATCTCCATTTCTTGCTTGGACATCCGTTTCAGCTTGTTAGACATCGGGTGCCATAACACGTAACCACTAAATATACCAAGGAGTGTTGCGATAAATGCTGCCGCAATCGCATGGGAGAGTTTCTCCATGTCACTGAGATCGGCAAGTGCTGCGATGAGACCTACAACGGCCCCGAGAACCCCGAGCGTTGGTGCGTACATCCCCGCCTGAGCGAAGATCAAGGCACTGCCACGGTGGCGCTCCTCTGTAGCATGAATATCTTCCATGAGTACATCACTCACAAATTCCTGATCGTTGCCGTCTATAATCATACGCATACCGCCACGAAGGAACTGATCGTCAATCTCTTCTACTTTTGATTCCAGTGCAAGCAAACCTTCACGACGGGTAGTGGAAGCCCAATCCATAAATGTGCCGATCAGGGATACGCGATCAATAAGTACTTGATTTTTGAAAACAATCCCGAAAAGCTTAGGGATTTTCTTAACTTCAGACATCGGAAATGCGATAAAGATGGTTCCTGCCGTACCAACAAAGATAATAATGTAGGCTGCGGGATTGTTAACCAGGTTGATTAAGGGCGCACCCTTCAAGAACATACCAAATACAAGGGAGACCAGCCCCAAAATTAGTCCAATAATCGTTGAAATGTTCATCATACACCTCATCCATGAGATAAAATTGAATCCTTTCAAGCGGCTGTGTTCGGGCTTCCGGACGAATTTTTGGCCGCAATCCGTTCAATGTTAGGCATTCCTTACGGTTGCTAAAACAGTTAAAACGGTCATATATGTATTTATCGACCAGAAGGCCTTTTTTTTTAAGGGCTATTTTCAGGTATAATAAGATCAAATCCGCTCCTTAGGGGCCGAATAGGAGTGAAAAGCCAATGGGCGTAAAGCATGGACGGGATTATGAAGGAATTTTGACAGATCTGACAACGGCAATCGGACGCATACCGGATCGGTATGTTTTCTTTGAAATGGACGCGGAAGAGTGGGGGAGACTGGCTGCATCTGACCAACTTGAAGTGGATGAGGCATTGGCGGAGGATTTGTTCTATGCGCTGGGCGAGGAGTCCGTTATTCCGGTTGGAAGTGGCGTGGTCATCCATGATAAGGAACAGCACCGCATTCATATTTTGATCGGGGAAGAAGAGTTGACATTTGTACCTTTAATTTAGTGTGTTTACTTGCATTTTCAGGGGTGTAAATGGAATTGTTATTCCCCTCAAAGCCTTATGGTTATTGGTTCTAAGCCATGTAGTTGATTGGATTTTGAAGCTTGTCCGTGGTAAGATGTTAGTCGTGAAATGGGCCAACCGCATGGCGGTGAGCCTGGCCTTTGAGGTTGCTGTTGATCGCGCCGAAGGTGTCGGTGGTTATACGGACTCACGTCTGTAATGTACCATCCTATGGGGAGGAAGATAACGCATGGTTTTTTCGCAAGAGGAAGTCGAAGCTCATCTGGGAAGGCTGGAAGGCTGGGAACTGGAAGAGGGACGGTGGATTGTACGTAAATTCGTGTTCTCCAACTACATGAAAGGGATTGCATTTGTGGATGAGGTCGCTGCGATCTCGGAAGCATTCAATCATCATCCTTTTATTACAATTGATTATACAACGGTTACACTGCGTCTCACATCATGGGATGCGGGGGGTATCACATCTGTAGATATCAAGGAAGCAGGGCAATATAACGAAGCTTATGACAAAATGAGGTCGCAATAACGAGGTCGGTTATTATCACGCGGCCAGAAGTGAGTGAACCAATACATGTCAGACTATAATCAGAAACAACCTCTTATTGCTGTCGTAGGCAGTCTCAATATGGATCTTGTGGTGAAGACAGACACGATTCCGGAAGAGGGAGAGACGGTGAGCGGTGAGGAGCTGCATTATCTTGCTGGTGGCAAAGGGGCGAACCAGGCTGTTGCTGCTGCGCGTCTGGGTGGACAGACTACGATGATTGGTGCGGTGGGATCGGACGGTTTTGGCGAACGTCTGCTGCACAGTCTGACGGAAAGTGGTGCAGATGCCTCGCAGGTTCGCATATTGGAAGACACGGTTACAGGGACGGCTTCCATCTGGCTCTCTCGGGGAGACAACCGGATTATCGTTATTCCTGGTGCGAATGGGCAAGTGGTGCCTGAGATGCTGGAAGAGGCGGATACGGTAAAAAGCCTGACTGCAGCCGCAGCGGTGCTGCTGCAGCTGGAGATCCCGCTGCCAGCGGTTACCCGCGCCGCCCAACTGGCGGCTGAAGGCAGCGCACTGGTGGTGCTCAACCCGGCTCCCGCGGTGCCGGGTCTGCCCCAGGAGCTTCTGCGGTGCGTCGACGTTGTCACGCCGAACCGCAGTGAGCTTGCCGTGCTTACCGGCCGGGATCATCTCCGGCCGGAAGACCTGGATGCGGCGGTCGCAGAGCTCGCCGCATCCCTCGGGGCCGCTGTCGTCACGACGCTCGGCCCCGAGGGGGCTGTCTACGCGGCGGCGCCTGGCGGCCGCGTACAAGCAGGGCGTGCCGGCGCGTGCCGTGCGCCCGGCTACGCCGTAAGCGCCGTCGATACGACCGGCGCTGGCGATTGCTTCAACGGCGCGCTGGCAGTAGCCCTCGCGCGCGGTGAGACTTTGGACGCGGCCGTAGGCTTTGCCATGGGTGCGGCCGCGTTATCCGTGACAAAGCTCGGCGCCCAGTCCGGGATGCCGTCCGCACGTGAAGTTGAGGCCTTTCTGGCTGAGCATGCCGCAGAGGCTTAATAATTGATATAACAAAGAGGCTCTTATTCTCCCAAAAGGGGACTAAGCGCCTCTTTGTTATGCGTGTGCAGAGATTATTTCTTCTCTGACAGCCACATGGCGATATTTGCAATCTCTTCGTCCTGCAGTTTGCCCTTGAAGGAAGGCATGCCACCTTTACCTTTGACAATCGTAGAATAGATCTTCTCCAGATCATCCTGGCTGCCGATGTTTGCCAGAGCAGGTCCTACGCCACCTTGAAGCTGATCCCCGTGACAGGAAATACAATTGGCTTTGACCAGTGCTTCAGCTTGTCCGGCATCCAATGTTACTTCCGGCATGGTTGGCTTGGCTTCTTCGGCCACTTCTTCTTTCCCTGGAAGCGTAAACATTAAAACAATAGCTAAAGCGCATGCTGCAAAAAATACTCCGCTCATGATCCATTTGTGCATCCCTTATGTCCCCTCCAGAATGAAAGATCATCTAACCTGAAACTATCCATATCATTATAACGGAACCTGTACTGACATCATAGCATTTTGTGGGAATTTTTTGAACTAATCACATAACAAGGGGCAAATTTGGTTGTTTTGCAATGGATTCTAACCGCGAGGCCCTTCATAAACCATACAGTGAAAGGGCTTCAAGCCGCTTGGGGTCTGTCGTTCGTATGTATCCTGGGTGATAAATCCACTCTTCAGATAGACTTGAATGGCACGAGCATTCCAAGTGAGTACTTCCAGATCAATCTCATTCGTGGGATTTCGGCGAATAGCTTCCTGTACAATGGCAGAGACAAAAGCTGTCCCTTGACCCTGACCACACAGCTCTGGATGCATGCCAAGGCCAATCCGGGTTACCCCTTGAAGTGGGAAGTATTGAGCAAACCCACATATACGATCGTTCTGATCCAGGACGATTGCATATTGCTCCTGCCGCAGCTGTGCATCTCCGAATTCCACTTCCAGAGCCTTCATCTGCTCCCAGGGGAGCCAGCTGTAGATATTGTAAGGCGGATCATACTGCCAACTGCAGATAAGCTCCGCATGTTCTTCTCGCATGGGTACAACGTGAAACGTCACAGGGGTTTCCTTCATACACCTGCATGCTCCTTTCCTTGAAACAGAACTCTTTGTCCACTCTACAAAAGAGATGTTCATTTAGCAAGTCTTCCTTCCAAGAAAAAAAATGAAACAAAAGTTCCGGTAATTTCGTTTATATTATAACGGGATGGGTAAAAACATCATAAGGGCACGGACGAACGAACGCAAAATGAACCTGTTGATGTCGCAGGATATGCCCCGAGTATAACTTGCAACATGAATAAGGATTGAAGCACAAAAAAACCGCCGGATACATTCCTGCGGAGAATGTACCGGGCGGTTCTGTTATGCTTCTTGCTTCGTTCCAGTATGGTTAATGGTTACAGCATCATGTTGCTCAGCTTGTCCCTAGTCAAGGGCCAGTGATTCATATGCGTCCGTGCTCATAATCCGTTTCGCGCCAACATAACGATTGGCCCAATAGTTTTCACTCAATGCACTGATCGTAACGCCTTTGGAAGAAGAGGAGTGTGCGAACTTTCCATCCCCTACAAAGATTCCTACATGGGATACGCCTTTACCTGTTGTATTAAAGAACACCAGATCGCCAGCTCTCATTTCCATGCGGGATACGGAATCGCCCATGTCGAATTGGGAACTGGATTGGCGTGCCAAATCAATACCCAACTTGTCGAATACATACCGTGTAAATCCGGAGCAGTCAAAGCCGTTGAGCGTTGTTCCTCCACTTTGATATGTAGTTCCCATTGCTGAATCAATTACTTTGTCCATCTTTGAATCTGCGAATGCGCTACCTGCACCAAGCGATAAAGCGAATGTGATGCTAAGTACAGCTGCGGTTAATTTCTTCTTGAACAAGAGATATTCCCCTTCCAATGCCTGCGAGGTTAGCTTAAGGATTCGGTTGAAGGTCCCCTATGATCCCTCTGTAGCAAGATCAATTCACCCATAACTGGTTCCCCCGCTTCCCAGGTGCCAGGAATTTGGCTATGCTAGTTATGCACCTGCGAAATCAAGAAATGACGATTTAATTTTAAGTAGTTACAAATATGAATGTAAAGATTACAAAGTTGTTACTAAAAACTCACTGCGATTATTGTAACAGAGGAGTACGGCTTTGGCAACGTTTAGCAACAAAATTAGCAAAAAAAACCTCGACCTTTGACGGGGAAAGGTTGAGGTTTGCCTATTTATAAGTACATATTAGGCCATGAGTTTAACATGTGATGGTAACAATTTTTAAACTATCTGCTCTCACCTTTGGATATTTTGGACTGCCATAATCGGAAATGGCTGCATATTTTCCACAGACTCAATAGACATCTGGCAAGTGGATACGTCTGTTGTAGTATAAGTCCGGTCAGTCCTGTTAATAACCATGAGGCTGTAGTGAATGCCCCAAAGACGAGCAGGTGTACTCCGCCCAGCAGTAATGCAATGCCGATTACAGCGATGAGATGACGCAGTGCAATCCAGAGGGCTTTGAGGGTACCGTGAGCCCCGCCTTCTCCTTCTGGTGCCGAAACACCGAACTGCATGTAGAGTATGACATGGTGGATGATCCAACCATATACAACCCAGGCAGCAACATAAGGTATACCAGGCAACAGTAATTGAAGGGAATGAAATCCGTCCATGAGAATCGAGTAGAGCTTCGGTATGAGCCAGTAGGCGGGCAGAAGTATCAATAATGTACGTATGGTGTGGAGCAGCAGCATCGGTTTCCACAGATTTTTGATTCCGCGGACAAAGGGGATACGCTCTTCTGTAGAATTAAAGTGCTGAAGTGAGTAGAGCAGTCCTGCCTGAATGAGGGGGCTGATCAACATGCGAACTAGCAGCATGCCCCCTAGAATCCATAGATAACGATGAACCTCCGGATGGGTAGACAGGTTAAGTTGACTTTCCATTTTGAACAAAAGTGTACTCAGCTCACCGGCATCAGCATCTGGATAGCGAAGGAGTAGTGGGATGACCGCCGATTGTACCATTCGATAGAAGAAATATCCCCAAATGAGTTGATAAAGAAATAAGAGTGCGGCAATGAACATATGCTGACGGACGAGAAACCAGCCTTCACGTATTTTCGCTTTCACCGTTTCCACCTCACCATGACAGACCTCCAAATATGGCTTCTATTAGTTTGGTTACACTCATGCTCCAGCGGGACTTCGCCCGCTCATCCAGTCCGGATTTCAGGAAATTGTTCATATGGCGGTTCTCCAGCACGATCGAGTACAGGGGATCGGTCATGGCCCAGGATACGGGGGATGTGTGAGTTAATTTATACGTGATGCGATCTTCTTTGCCATTCCATTGCTTGGTGAGGATATGTCCGTCTTCAAAAGCAATACGAACAGGAACGGCGCTGTAATCACTGCCTTTTTTTGCAATTGTCACGGATGACTCGTACAATGTTTGACCGTCTTTCTGTACGGGCGTAACACGAATCTTCTCTACAGCAAAGTCAGCCATCCCGTTACCATAGACATATTGGTCAAAATAATCAGACCAGGAAGTGCGGGTCACTTGTTCCACAATTTTCTGGAAATCAGCCGAAGTGGGATGTTTGAAACGGTACTTCTTCACATAGGTAGAGAGAATACGTTCCATCTTTTTTGCGCCGACTTGATGTTCGATACCAAGCAATACAAGTTTGCCACGTGTATAGACATTGGCTGCATACTCATTCTGTGAATCGAACTTCCAGGATTCTTGTGTTAAGGATGAAGGAGACGTAATCAGTCCCGATTGTACCGGCAGATTCGGAATCAATCCGTATTCCTGCTCCATCAGTTTGTCTTCTGCATAAGAGGTGAATCCCTCATCCAGCCAGGCTTCCTCGAATTCGTTGCTGGCAACCATGCCGTAGAAGTACTGGTGTCCAATCTCGTGGACTACGGTACGTTCCAGGTCATAACCCGGAGTAGTATCATCGGCTCCAAAGGCCGTAACTAGCGTAGGGTATTCCATACCTCCAGCGCCGTTCCCCGCTTTGGGTGGAACTACGATGGATAAGGTAGCGTAAGGATATGGGCCAAACCATTTGCTATAATTGGCTAGAGCGGCCTTCGCGGCGTAGAAGTAACGTTCTTTCAGATCCTGATGAGCAGGGTCCAGATATAACTTGATTCGTACACCAGGCACATTGGGTGCAGAGAAGGGTTCCTCGGCGTAGACAAAATCCGGTGAAGCTGCCCATGCGAAGTCATGCACATCATCGGCGTAAAATTGATAGACCTTTTCTCCATTCTTCACCACGGCTTGCTGTGTCGGAAATCCGGTAGCAGCTACTTTGTATGTTTCAGGCACCCGAATACGCACACTATATATACCGAAGTCAGCGTAAAACTCTGAATTGCCATGGTACTGGTGCAGATTCCAGCCTTCCGTTGTTCGTCCACGTCTGCCCACAGGTTCATAGGCACTTAATTTTGGAAACCATTGACCTGCCATGACAAAATGATCAGCAGTTCCCATCCGGGCAAAAATCTTCGGCAGATTCACTTCAAATCGGGTGTGGAGCGTGATGCTTTCCCCGCCTTTGACGGGTTTGGGCAAGCGTACTTTAATGAGGGTGGTGTCCTTGATATTTCCGTCATCTGGTTGCACATACTGCATCCGATGCAGCAGAGAGAGCCCGTCCTCCGTTTTCATTTCGGTAATGTTCATGGAGCCATAACCATTGGTAGGCATGACATCACCCCGAAGCTTTCCACCGGATTCCTTCATAAAGGTGGTGTCAGCAGAAGAGAAGGCGTTGGGATACATATGAAAGTAAAGCTCGCTGACGGTTTTTTTACCTGGATGTGTCCAGGTAATCGTCTGAGTCCCTTCCAGTACATTCCCTTCGACCAGTTTTACATCCATGTGATATTCCACAACACGGTTGCTGTACACTTCGGCAGTAGGGGTCTGTACACTTTCTGGAGGTGCTGGCGTTGGGGCTATTGCCTTAGGCTTGCCCGATTCGGGGGCGAGTACTGGCAATTCGGAATGAGTTGAGCGATTATAACCCAGAGTGATCCATATCCCTCCGGCAAGTACACACAGGGCCAGGGATGCAGTGAGCCAGCTCTTGGCGCGTCGTGGAATCATCGTTAAATACCTCCCGTTGACAAGCATCTACAGCATGTATATGTTTGCAATGGGACAATTATTAGTTAAAATATTTGTATCAACCCTTGGAGGTTATAAACATGGACCAAAACGAGCAAAACGGCAAAAAACAGATTGCCTTGAATATCGTTAGTGCAAAAAGCAAGCATAAAGGCTTCGGTGCAGGCTCCATTGAGCTGAATAACCTTTCCCCGGTCATTATTGATAATGGCGAAGCCAAAATCGATATTGGTGCGATGCATGCGAAGAGCAAAGTGGAACGCAATATCAAGTTCTCTACCAATCGTGAGGATGTGCCCAACGGACGCCAGGTATGGCTGGTATGGGTAGCTGTCGATCGCACGGAGGAAGGCCAACTGTATGGTGGAGCAACGGCATGTGAGATGTGGATTGATACGGAAGCAAGACGTGGATGGAAACTGCTGGCGGAACATGTGAATCGCATGGATTATGCCTTGAAGCGTCGCTTCATGTTGGATGAGCTTGGACCTGAAGCTCGAGCTGCACTTAAGACACTGCTGATCTCACACAACGAAGACTGGTGGAATGCTTCTCCAGATGTATTGAAGGAAGCACTCGCCTAAGGCAGATCTTTCAACACAGTCTAAAAAAAAAAGCAAAAGGCCCCTTGACCGGAAAGTTAGGTTGGGGGTCTTTTGCTTGTGCCTTAATCGTATTCATCGATCTGAATAATTATGAGTTTTCATCCGAAGTGAATTACCAATTGTTCAATATAACCAGGGGTTATAGGTGACGTAACTAAGTCATTGCGCATTTACGTCATTCTACCCACCAACGTTTGAAATCTCCCCACCAAGAATGTTTCTCTTCCTGTATGCCTTGTTGATTCTGTACCTGACGGGTCTTCTCATCTTCTCCAGAATCCGAATCATCCGTTGTGCCATGGCATACCTCTGTCGGTTCAGTACCATCAATAAAAACTTCCAATCGTTTCTCTTCACAACCGTTGCCTGCCAGCTTGCCGGATTCCGGATCAATATATACACTTACGACATGATCAGGCACGGTGAAGATTTTGGGTGGTACGCTCGCAAGGGCCTGCTCTGTGAACTGGGCAAAGATCGGCGCTGCCCGGCGGCCATCCGAAGTCGAGATGGATTTGCCTTGATCGTAACCAACCCATACAGCGGTGGAAAGCTCCGGTGTGAATCCAACGAGCCAGGCATCCGTGTTGGTTGTTCCTGTTTTTCCCGCTACCGGACGTTTGATCGCCTTAGACACGCGGTTACCCGTTCCTCCATTTTCGAAGACACTTTCCATTAAACGAGTCAGTACATAAGCTGCCGCAGGTTCCACAACGGTCTCAGCCTTCGTCTGAGGCGATTCATAGAGCACACGTCCTGCGGCATCTGTTACTTGCAGAATGGCGACAGGTGGCGTCCGTTGTCCACCAGCAGCAATGACGGAAAAGGCGGACGCCATCTCCAACGGGCTGACAGGTGACGTTCCCAGTGCAAGAGAAGGTACGGCGCTCAGGTTGCTTGTAATGCCGAGGTTTTTTGCCATACTCACAACCTGCTCAGGACCGATCTGCATAATGGTGTTCACCGCATAGATATTGTCTGAAGCGGCGATCGCCTGTCTTAGATCAATCTCACCCAGATACTTGTCTCCAAAGTTGCCGGGTTTATAGGTTTTGCGGTCATTGTCATAGTGAAACAGGGTAGGTTCACTGTTAAATATGGATGCACTGGTAAGCTGCTTGGACTCTAGGGCTGCCAGATACATAATCGGTTTAAACGCCGAACCTGGCTGGCGCGTTGTCGCCAGTACATGGTTAATCTGATTGGTGCGGTAATTCTTGCCGCCTACCATGGCTTTGATGTAACCCGTACGAGGGTCGATGGACACAAGGGCCGTCTCCAGCTCACTTTTGGCATCCATACCCTTCGCTATGGCGTCTTCCGCTGCTTTTTGTACACGCAGATCCAGGGTGGTGTAGATGTTCAATCCCCCATGGTCCAGCATCGCTTCACTGATTCCCAACTCTTTGATGGCCAGATTCCGGATATAGTCACGGAAATACGGGGCGCTTTCCACCGTTTTACGCTCACTTTCCGGTTTGAACGAAAGCATTTTCTCATAGGCCTTATCCGCTTCGGCCTGGGTGATCTTGCCGATATCAGCCATGGCATTCAGCACAATCTTCTGTCGGTCTTTGGCATTCTTCATATGGTTATAGGGTGAATAGTAGGTAGGTCCTTTCGGGATTCCTGCCAGCATGGCACTCTCTGCGAGATCCAGCTGTTTGGCTGATTTGCCAAAATACATTCGTGAAGCCGCTTCAATTCCGTACGCACCATGCCCATAATAGATTTCGTTCAGATACATCTGCAAAATTTCATCCTTGCTGTATTTCATCTCCAATTGCGCCGTGTACATGGCTTCCTTGGCTTTGCGAGTCCATGTTTTCTCATGAGATAGATACAGGTTACGCGCCAGCTGTTGAGTCAATGTACTTGCACCTTGCGACATCTGCATATGTTCGAGGTTAACGAGCACAGCCCGTCCCATCCCTTGCACGTCGAACCCGTAGTGATTATAGAATTTGCGGTCCTCTACAGCCAGAGTGGCATTGACCAGATCTGGAGCGATATCCTCCAGTTGAACGGGTACAGAGTCTTTGCCACCTGCGGAGAAGGTAGCGATGACTTCACCCTGACTGTCCAGTAATCTGGAATTCCGGTCAGAGTCTGCTAGGGGCAGGCTGGTTGCGTATAGATAGACCAATCCTGCAGCGGTAGCAAGTATGGCGAGCACAGCGAGCAGAGACAGGTTTTTAATGAATTTTCGTACAGGGAACCCGCGTTTGCGGGTCTTTTGATTTGGCTTGGTCATGGAACGGGCTCCTCCCTTTTCTTCCAGTATGGGACTTGATTGGCAGGGATATTCAATCGGGTGCATAAGCAAACAAAATGTAGCATTTTCACCTTAAAAACCGTTTTGCAGTATAAACGTCAATCGCGTATAATGCAAAAGGGTAATGAAAAGGTAAGATTCGGCACAAGATACTAAAGCGCGTAAGGACGAACAGACGAATGGTCATTGATTCATTGATTAGTCAGACGCTCTGCACGCTCTGCACGCTCTGGTCAATTTAATCTATATAATGAAGTGAACCGCGGACCTTTCCCGCAGGCCAGCAATGATAACGCGATATGGCGCCGAACGCTGGACGTGCTTGGGCGAACCGATTATAGTGCACAGCACTTGGTCGGGTATGGCTGATCATTAACTTTACGGAAAGAAGGTAGAGATTATGGAATTGTGGTTTACGGAGAAACAGACCCCGGTATTCGGGATCACCGCGAAGATTAAGCAGACCTATGTTACAGAGAAAACGGATTTTCAAGATTTGGCCATGGTAGAGACCGAAGAATTCGGTAACATGTTGCTTCTTGATGGCATGGTGATGACGACTGTAAAAGACGAATTCGTATATCACGAAATGGCGGCACACCCTGCGCTGAACACTCACCCGAATCCGAAAAAAGTTCTGGTTGTCGGTGGCGGCGATGGCGGAGTCATTCGTGAAGTCGTTAAACATGATGCTGTAGAAAAAGCAGTTCTCGTCGAAATCGACGGTAAGGTTATTGAATACTCTAAAAAATATTTGCCTGAAATCGCCGGCAAGTTGGACGAGCCTAATGTTGAAGTGCTCGTGAACGACGGCTACATGCATATTATTGAACATAAAAATGAATACGATGTGATCATCGTAGACTCCACGGAGCCTGTAGGGCCGGCTGCGCCATTGTTTGAGCGTGGGTTCTACCAAGGCATCTACGAAGCATTGAAAGAAGACGGAATCTTCGTTGCCCAAACGGACAATCCTTGGTTCAAGGCGGATCTGATCCAGAAGGTGAACAAAGACGTCAAAGAAATCTTCCCGATCGTACATGTGTACGGCTGTAATATTCCAACCTATCCAAGTGGTTTGTGGACATTCACTATGGGTAGCAAGAAACATGACCCGCTCGAAGTGGATGAGACTCAAATCCCGGAGATGGATACCAAGTATTACTCTCCGCGTCTGCACAAAGCAGCATTTGTACTTCCTAAATTCGTGGAAGATTTAACGAAATAAAAGGGGAAATCATTAATGAAACTGGATCAAGCTTATTCAGGAAACGTATTTATTTGCAGCTCTGAGGATTATGAGAACTCCAAAGCGGTTATCTATGGTATGCCGATGGATTACACCGTCAGCTTCCGTCCGGGTTCCCGTTTCGGCCCATCTCATATCCGTCAAGCATCGGTTGGACTTGAAGAGTACAGCCCATATCTCGACAAAAGCATTGTAGACATGACATACTTTGACGCTGGAGACCTGCTCTTGCCTTTCGGTAACGCGGGACGCAGCCTTGAAGTAATTCATGAATACATCGGCAGTCTGCTCGCTGACGACAAATTCCCAGTTGGTCTCGGTGGCGAGCATCTGGTTACTTGGCCAGTCATCCAACAGATGTACAAGAAATACCCGGATCTTATTCTGATTCATATTGATGCACACGCAGACCTTCGTGAAAACTATGAAGGCGAGCCATTGTCCCACTCCACACCAGTGCGTAAAGCAGCTGAGTTGATGGGTGGCAAAAACATCTATCAGTTCGGTATCCGTTCCGGTTCCCGTGAGGAGTTCCAGTATGGTCGCGAGAACATCAACTTCTATCCATTTGAAGTGGCAGCTCCGATGAAGGAAGCTCTTCCGAAGATGGGCAACCGTCCGGTGTATGTGACCATCGACATCGATGTACTTGATCCGTCAGCAGCACCAGGAACAGGTACAGCAGAAGCGGGCGGCATTACGTCCAAGGAACTGCTGGAAGCCATTCATATGATCGCAGGATCTGATGTAAATGTAGTTGGTTGTGACTTGGTTGAAGTTGCACCAATCTATGATCCAACACAACAGACACAGATTGTAGCTGCGAAGCTGATTCGTGAAATGCTGCTTGGATTTGTGAAATAATTACTGAATAATCGATAAGTATAACGCTCTCTGTCTGCGCGGGTTCAACTTTGCGCAGGGGAGGGCGTTTTGTATTGTTAACTTTTGTACAGAGCTGTGCTATACTGACTACATAAGTATTCAGTAGTATATTAATTGATATATTACATTCGTGAAGTATATGGTGATCGGGTTCGGTCATATACTAAAAAGAGCCTTTACCGCTGCCAACGGTAAAGACTCTTAGGACCCGAAAGGCTGTGGATTGCCACGGCGCGCATGAACTAAATAATGCTATTCAAGCAAAACCCACCGTCAGGCTTCCGACCTTATGAGGTGGGTTTTCGCTTGCTACGAAACTTTTTGCGCAACCAACGGTAAAGCTTTCGCCCACTCAGTACAATACTGAGGATCGCAGCAATCCATCGGATTACATCAAGTAACGCCACAAGTTTGACCAACGACGTCACCCCCTTTCGGGAAGCTGCGCCGTGGTCTGGAAAACATCCACCGATATTCAAAAGTCCATAACATTAATTATAGCACGTATGTTCCCTTGCCTCTACCATTTATTTCATGTGTTAGTATGGACTCTCCTCTTACGCAGATATCGTGCCTTGGTATGACTCTATCTTAATATATGTGTATAATATGGAAATAGAGGAAGGGAAAGGTGGATGTGAATGCGTGTGATTCGGACTCAATTGAGTATGTATCCCAAGTGGCTGACTGCAGTTTTTATAGTGTTTGTCATCAATTTTGTATTAGCAGTGACGATATTTCTCAACTTTACGTTGATGGTGGCTGATCTGGCTATGCTTTTTGCTGCATATAGTATTCGGGAATATAAATACAACAAAATATATTTTAGTTTATGCCTTTTATTAAGTATCAGTTTTGTTATCCTTGCTGTGGTGACGTATCCCATTTAACTTAGAGTACACAATGTTTGGTGATGAACCACCCTTGCCTACATGATCCAATCATGGGTAAAGGTGGTTTTTTTCTTGCAAAATTGTCATCAGGGTTAATCAGATTGTTACGTTAGAACTATCAAATTTGGGTAAAACCATAGAAGGAGGTGTTACGATGACAACCAAGAGTACAATGACATGGAAACGGATTGGTGCACTCGCATTATCGTTAACGCTGGCTTGGGGGATGGGTCCGGTACATACGCTATCAGGTGCTAACGCTGCATCCTCACAGGCATGTGGAAAGGGAGATCATGGACTATCTGCTACATTAAAAAAGGGCAGCAGTGTGGAAGAGCAACACCTGCAATTTACTGACATTGATTTTCTTAATGATACGACTGGACGAGCTGGGGGTGAAGGCTTCCTGATCGGTACTTCGAATGCAGGATGTACGTGGCAGTCCATATATACCGGGCAGTGGCAATTCACTCAGCTTGATTTTCCGAATAATGTGAACGGATATGCGCTGGCGCGAGTGAAGGATTCACCTGCAACCTATCTGATCCGTACCCATGATGGGGGATCGCACTGGACGCGGCTCGATACGCCGGGCATTCAATTCAAGCGAATTGATTTTCGCAATAAAGATGTAGGTTATGGTTACACCTATAATGGTGCATATCAGACGAAGGATGGCGGGGTAACCTGGAGTAAATTGAATACACCTGCCAACACGCGTGCAGCTGCCTTTGCGACAGAGAAACAAGGGTATGCCGTCGTGGTTGTACCTGGATCGGGATATCATCTGAAGCAAACGAGTGATGGCGGCAAGAACTGGACAACCTCTCTTCGAGTTGTCTCAGACACATGGAGCGGAGCGGATCTGTATGCACATGGCCAACAAGTATGGGCCCTTCTGTATGGTGATGCAGGCATGTCCCAACAATCTTACTCCCTCTATGCGAGCGATAATCAAGGCAAGAACTGGACCCAAGTATTTGCACAATCCACAGCAGGGGGAGGTCCTGCACCGGGTACAAACAGTACGGGCAAAGGAAACGGACCAGCCAACCCGGGTGGTCATCCCGGCAACATGGCGTTGATTGGTAATCAGACGGCGTATCTGTCTGCAGGTTCACCCGCAGCTGGCAAAGTGGGTATTGGACGTTCTTATGATACAGGTTCCACGTGGAAAAATATTGACCTGAGAGATCCGGGATACAGTTCCCGTATCTCGTTCCCATCGGCCAAGACGGGTTGGCTCGTAGTCACAAGTGATAACTCTCCTGCGATCTATCAGACTATAGATGGTGGAACGACGTGGACACAAAAAATGTTGTTGCCTTCAGAGCAGGATTAAGTAGCCTGTTATTCTGAAATAATAAACGGGCAAATCCAAATTAGAAATGTATAAAAATCAATTTGGTAAGTCTCTGTATGAATTTCTATAATAAACAAGCCTCTTCCTAATCAATTACACAGGAAGAGGCTTGTTTGTGTAGAAATAAAAACGGTTGAAACCTACTCTAAAACGAGTTATTGTAAGCGATAACAATACATTATATGGAGGTTGAAATCATGGTTGATGTTATTTTAAAGGCGGATTCTGATAAAGGATTAATAAATCGCAATATATATGGTCACTTTTCCGAACACTTGGGACGTTGTATTTATGAGGGGCTGTGGGTAGGAGAAGATTCACCTATTCCGAATACGGATGGGATTCGAAATGATGTATTGACGGCCTTGCAGAAGCTTAATATTCCAGTACTTCGCTGGCCAGGCGGTTGTTTTGCCGATGAATATCACTGGAAAGATGGTGTAGGTCCGAAGAGTGAGCGTGCTCGTATGATCAATACACACTGGGGCGGTGTGGAAGAGAACAATCACTTTGGTACACATGAATTCTTGAGATTATGTGAGTTGCTCGGCACGGAGCCATACATCAGTGGCAATCTGGGTAGCGGTACAGTGCAGGAGATGCAGGAATGGGTGGAGTACATCACATTTGACGGCGAATCCCCGATGGCGAACTGGCGTAAGAGTAATGGTAGGGAAGAACCGTGGAAAATGAAGTATTTTGGCGTGGGAAATGAGAACTGGGGATGCGGCGGCAATATGCGTCCTGAATATTATGCGGATGAATATCGTCGGTATGCTACATATGTACGTAACTATTCCGGGAACGAGATTTATAAAATCGCTTGTGGGCCCAACGAAGGCAACTATGAATGGATGGAAGTCCTGATGCGGGAGGCTGCTCGCTTTATGGATGGAATCAGTCTTCATTATTACACTATCCCTACAGGAGAGTGGAATGATAAAGGCGCAGCTACAGGATTTGGTGAGGCTGAATGGTTCACTACCTTGAAAAAGACGCTCCATATGGATGAATTACTGGTGAAGCACTCCGAGATTATGGACAAATATGATCCAGAGGGCAGAGTCGGCATTATTGTGGATGAATGGGGCACGTGGTATAACGTTGAGCAGGGAACCAATCCAGGGTTCCTGTATCAACAGAATACGATGCGGGATGCTGTGCTTGCAGGTGTTAACCTGAATATTTTCAACCAACATAACAAACGGGTACACATGGCAAATCTTGCGCAGATCGTCAATGTGCTTCAATCGCTTGTGCTCACGGAAGGGGACAAAATGCTCCTGACCCCTACGTACCATGTATTTGATATGTATCAGGTCCATATGGATGCACAGCGACTGGATTTGAATTATGAAAGCCCAGGATACACATTCGGAGAAGAGACCATTCCGCAGCTCAGCTTATCAGCTTCCCGCAACAAGGATGGGGTCATTCATGTGACAGCTTGTAATCTGAGTCACACGGATGAGTTGGAAGTTGTGTGTCAGCTGGACGCAGCTCAAGCGGCTAAAGTAAACGGGCAGATTCTGCACCATACTGATTTTGGTGCATTTAATACCTTTGAACAGCCGAATCATGTTCAGCCTGTGGCGTGGGATGGAATCACACTGGAGAATAACACACTGCGTTTTGTCCTTCCACCAGCATCGGTTGGGGTGCTCGCTGTCGAGGGTTAATGCATGAAAAGGCAGGAACCTTGCAAAGGCTGTAATGATCAGTACGATGTGAAGATTAGCGATGCCAAAATGGCCAGACTTGTGGAGATTGCCTCACGTTCGCGTCCGACGGTACAGGATGAGGAATATGAACGTCGGCTATCCATCTGCTCTGCTTGTCCGGGATTGCAATATGGCACAACTTGTCGGCATTGTGGTTGTCTCGTACAGGTGCGAGCGAAGCTGAGTGAGTCGACATGTCCTTTTCCTTATGAATCCCAATGGGCCTGATCGGAGGAACGAATCTTATTATAATGAAGCAAAAGGGAGTTGCACTTTACCGGTGCGGCTCTTCTTTTTTTGGCTTGATGAGGAAAAAACTCTGAATTTGGATTTGAATTGAGCGAGGGAACTGGATATAGTTATACAGTAGAGTGTAGGATAGCGAGCTATCCGGGAATATGAGCGCGTATAGCGACACAACAATACGGGAAGGGCTGTTCTCACCAGCCGTGCCTGATTTTGCGTCGCCTCGAATATAATGGAGGTTAACATTCATGTCGAACATGCGACCGGTACACATCCGGCTGCACAGCCGTTATGAAGGTGAAGATGTGCTGCAGGAAATGCAGGGTGAAGCCGTGTTAAAAGGGTCTGTTCTTTATGTTCGTTATGAAGAACCGCAGGTTGGACCTGAGGGAGGTACAACCCGTACAACATTGAAGCTGGGCGGACAATCCATCAAGATTATACGTCATGGTGAGGTGGAATCGGAGCAGACTTTTGAGTTGAATCGGAAGCTTCCTGGTTTCTACCGATCACCATACATGTCGTTTGCCCTGTCCACGCATACACAGAAGCTGGAACTTTCCATTCAGGGATTGAGCGCACGCGCAGCGTGGAGCTACGACTTTTACCGCTTTGATGAAGAATCTGGACATTTCGCGATTAGTTTGCATATACAGGAGGAACCAATTTCATGACACGTAATCCACTAGATACGATTAACGAACGGGTAAGTACGGCCATCGGCAACGCCATTGTGACGGCCGGAATTGTTACGCAGGACGAATTGCCAGCCATCACATTGGAAGTGCCACGTGAGAAGACACACGGGGACTTGGCGACCAATGCTGCCATGCAGCTGACCAAGATTGCCAAGCGCAATCCGCGTCAGATTGCTGAAGAGATCATTGCCAATCTGAATCTGGCTGAAGCCGGAATCGAGAAGGCTGAGATTGCGGGCCCAGGATTCATTAACTTCAAATTGGACAAGAGTTACCTTTATCCAGTACTTGCGCTTGTGCAGGAGCAGGGTAAAGATTACGGAAGAATTAACATCGGAGAAGGACGCAAAGTCGAGATGGAGTTTGTCAGTGCCAACCCGACAGGCAGCCTGCATCTGGGTCATGCCCGTGGAGCAGCTGTAGGTGATGCACTATGTAACATCCTTGACTACGCAGGATATGATGTAACCCGTGAATACTACATTAATGATGCAGGTAATCAGGTGTTTAATCTGGCTCGTTCCATTGAAGCTCGTTATCTGCAAGAGCTGGGTCAGGATGCTGAGATGCCTGAAGACGGTTATCACGGTGAAGATATTAAAGGATTCGCCAAGCAGCTTGTTGCTGAAAAGGGTGACGAGTTGCTGTCCATGCATCCGGGTGACCGTGCGGCTTATTTCCGTGACTTTGGTCTGGAGAAGGAACTGGACAAGATCAAACGTGACTTGAATCGCTTCCGTGTTAACTTTGACATCTGGTTCAGCGAAACTTCCCTGTACGACAACGGAGAAGTGCTGCGAGTGCTTGATGAATTGCGTGACCGCAATGAGATCTATGAGCAAGATGGAGCAACTTGGTTAAAAACGATGCAGTACGGTGACGACAAAGAACGTGTATTGATCAAGAACGATGGCACGTATACTTACCTGACGCCAGATATTGCTTATCACCGCGACAAATATGCTCGTGGATACGATACGATGATCAACATCTGGGGTGCCGATCACCATGGATATATTCCACGGATGAAAGCCGCGATGCAAGCACTGGGTAATGACCCTGAGAAACTGGTGGTCTTGATTGCACAGATGGTGAGCTTGTTCCAGAACGGTGAAAAAGTGAAGATGTCCAAGCGTACAGGTAAAGCTGTAACGATGGAAGATCTGATGGATGAAGTCGGCATTGATGCCATCCGTTACTTCTTCACAATGCGCAGCATGGACTCCCATCTGGACTTTGACATGGACCTTGCGATTTCGACATCCAATGAGAATCCGGTATTCTACGTACAATACGCGCATGCACGTGTATGTAGCGTATACCGTCAGGCTGAAGAACAAGGTATTGAACTGTTGCCACTGGCACAGATTGACCTGTCCAAGCTGACAACAGAGCACGAGTATGACCTTCTCCGCAAAATGGGAGAGTTGCCTGAGGAAATCTCGGCAGCAGCAACAGGATATGCGCCTCATCGTATCATCCGTTATGTATACGAGCTGGCATCCCTGTTCCATAGCTACTACCGTGCAGAACGTGTCATTACGGAAGACACGCAGCAAACTCAAGCACGTCTGGCACTGATCGGTGCTGTACGTACCGTTATCGCAACAGCGCTTCGTCTGGTAGGCGTAACCGCTCCTGACAAAATGTAAGTTCCAGGCTAGCGGCACATCCGCCGCTCTGCCTAACAAAAAAAGTCTCCAAGTCCACGTTGCAACTTCAACGTGGTACATGGAGACTTTTTTTATTGTGTACCCGGAGTTGAAGAAAACGAAATGCCTGACCCATCCAAGGCACACTAGCCTGCTCTGACATCACAGTGGGTGTAACCTAGAGTTTCAGCCGCTACGTAATACTCCCTCGTGCGTACTGCCTGGGCCGGGCTACTGCGTTTCGCCACGAAGCCTCAATCAAGTTCGGCTGACGGCTGACAGAGCTGGCTCACTCCCCGCCCTCCTGCATTAGCTTCAGGGCATCAATCTCACCACCACGCACCTTGCTCTTTGCTGTGGTAGTCTTGCGGGCGCGCAACGGGATCGTAGCACGTTTGACGAGTGTCTTGATTTCACTAGGGGATAACCCCGGATGTTTGGAGAGCAGCAAGGCGATAGCGCCACTCACATGGGACGTCGCCATGGATGTGCCGCTCATCTCGTGATGCTTGCCTTGTACCCAGGAAGAGACGATTTTATCACCGGGTGCATAGACATCCACATATGCGCCACGATTGCTGAAGGACGCAATACGTCTGTTTTTGTCGGTTGCCCCAACAGATATGGTCTGGGGATACCGTGCAGGGTAATCAATACTGCGGCGTTTGCCGTCATTTCCTGACGAAGCAACAATAACGATTCCAGCATGGTATGCACGATTGACAACGTCAAGAAGCGCCTTGCTGCGTGTTTTCATGCCAAAGCTCATATTGATGATATCGACCTTGTTGCGCACACACCAGTCGATGCCAAGTACAATATCGGATACATAAGCCGATCCGTTGTGGTCAAATGCTTTCACCGGATAGATCAGGGAGCGTGGAGCTACACCAATCATGCCTGCGGTACTGTTGGCAGCAGCGATAGTCCCTGCTATGTGGGTGCCGTGTCCGTTATCATCATGAGGAAGCAGGCTGCGGTTTAACAGATTGATTCCGCGTGCCAGGGAATAACGAAGATCAGGATGGTGATAATCAGCACCTGTATCAATCACACCGATTTTAATCCGGTGTCCGGTAGACACAGACCATACTTTGGGCGCCCGAATCTGCTTCACTCCCCAGGGTATGCCTTGAGCATTGCTTGGTTTGCTGTGGAGTGCGTTGGCATGAAGGGAGATGGGAACGTCTTCTTCAATCGTAATTTCATCCCCATAGCGGTATAGGTCCTCCGGGCGTTGGACTGGAGCGATAATGGAACGAGCTAGTCGCGAGGAACGGACAGCCCCAAGGTCGGTGAATTCATTCCGCATTCGGGACAATTCTACGAGACAGGCCTCGTACTGCTGCGGTTTGGCAAATCGGATCAAATATCGCCCTCCCTGTTCTGGTTCAGGGCGTCGCATTCCGTCAATCAATTGATGCAATAAACCAGTATAGTCCATAATGGGCAGCCCCCTTCGGGATGAACATGCTGAGGTATTCTATGAATGCGCTCATCCCGCCGCATGGGGAACTTGCCCTTTTTTTACAAAAACACATTCTCTTCGTGTCAAAACGGGCGCAGGGACATATGATGGATGGAGAGCTAGAGGGCTCTTGCGGGGAACCTGGTGAGGAGTAATCCTCCAAGGGTATACAGTCAGAAGGCGGAGGGGACTCCGTCTTTTTTATTATGGAGTTGTCTCTTTGGCAAAGAGGATATTCCTGTGGGTTTGATGTCACTTCACGTTTAATATGTGGACATATTGTTGCTGCTCTCCGCATTTGCGTCACATCCGTACATAAAAACTTGCTTTTTAACGCTAAATAGGTTTTACTTAGGTTTGTTAATGGATATGTTATACGTAACAGTCCAGTTCGTAGGGGTTAAAAAGTGAATTTTGTGTGAGAGGAAGTGTCTGCAGTGAGTACCTCGCTCAATTTGAAAATTGATAAAGAAAAGGTAAAAGAGATCCCTTTGGTGGACCTTGCCTTTATGGTGCTGAAAGCGGCTAATACGCCGTATTACTATCGTGACTTAATGAATGAGGTAGCGAAGCAGCGCGGAATGACTGATGAAGAAATCAACGAGTTTATCGCCCAGCTATATACCGAGATTAATATCGATGGCCGTTTTGCTTGCGTCGGTACAAGTCTGTGGGGCTTAAAGCGCTGGTATCCGGTAGCTGGAACAGAAGATTCCATGACGGGTGCGAAGCGTCCGCGTATCATCAACGATGAAGACGATGATCTGGAAGATGAAGACTTCGGTGAAGAAGAAGACAGCTATAGCAGCGATGAAGGCTTCGACAGCACGGATAAAGAGGAAGAAGAAGACGAAGAAGAGGAAGAAGAAGACGACATCTTTGACGAAGAAGACAGCGAAGAAGAAGTGCTGGTTGAAGATGACGATCTGGAAGATGAAGACCTCGAAGAAGACGAAGAAGAGTCCGAAAACGAGGATGAATTTGACGACGATTCTGATAATCGGTAGTCATTTTTGACGTCTATAATTTACCCGTTTCCCCGGAATAGTCAGCCTTGACAGCAGACGGGGTAACGGGTAAACTATTGCATGGGCTTATGAATGAGCGACAATATATTTATGTTTTTTATAGAAGGTGCCCCGTCCTGCGGGAGTACTTTTTTTTGTATTTTTAGAGGCATAATTTTGCAAAAATGATTTTTTTCCGTATGCTCCCGGCCAACATTTCGTGGCCCGTTTTTGTATATCAAAAACACCAAATGGAATGAAGGCCATCGGAATATTTGCACCATTTTTTGCTGTAGAACAACGTGTATTTAAACCGTCTTCGCAGAAAGAGCAGTTCGCAGATGCAGGGAATTTCTGCCATTGCTCTTTTTAACGATGATTACCTGGGAAACAGGTTACGATAACACCATATATCGCCTGAATTTCTGTACTTATATTAGGAGGGTAATAACAGTGACAAAGTATATTTTCGTGACGGGCGGAGTTGTGTCCTCCCTGGGCAAAGGGATTACGGCTGCTTCTCTGGGCAGATTGCTGAAAAACAGAGGGCTTAAGGTAACGATCCAGAAATTTGATCCATATATTAACATCGACCCGGGAACAATGAGTCCTTATCAGCACGGCGAGGTTTTTGTAACGGATGATGGCGCGGAAACGGATCTGGACCTTGGCCACTATGAACGTTTTATTGATATCAATCTCTCCAAAAACAGCAACGTCACGACTGGTAAAGTATACTCTTCCGTCATCAGCAAAGAGCGGCGCGGGGAATATCTGGGCGGAACGGTACAAGTTATTCCACACATTACGAACGAGATCAAAGAGCGTGTATTCCGCGCTGGACGTGAAGCGGGTTCGGATGTGGTTATTACGGAAATTGGTGGAACAGTGGGCGACATTGAGAGTTTGCCTTTCCTGGAAGCTATCCGTCAGATCAAGAGTGATGTAGGTCGCGACAATGTGATGTACATCCACGTAACACTTATTCCTTATATCAAAGCAGCTGGTGAAGTGAAAACAAAACCAACGCAACATAGTGTTAAGGAATTACGCAGCATCGGTATTCAACCGAATGTGATTGTATGCCGTACGGAGTATGAATTGTCTAAAGACATGAAAGCCAAGATCGCTCTCTTCTGCGACATTGATGAGAATGCCGTGGTTGAATGTCGTGATGCAGACACGTTGTATCAAGTACCTTTGAACCTGCGTGAAGAAGGCTTGGATGAGATCGTGGTAAATCACCTGAAACTGACTACTCCTGCACCGGATATGAGCGAGTGGGAAGGGCTGGTTGACCGGATCAACAAGTTGGAGCATACAGTTGAGATCGCTATTGTTGGTAAATATGTAGCGTTGCATGATGCATACCTGAGTGTTGTTGAGTCGTTGTCTCATGCAGGATTTGCATCCAATGCTGATGTGAAAATCCGCTGGGTTCCTTCTGAAGATATTACGGATGAGAATGTAGGCGACCTGTTACATGGTATTGGGGGTATCCTTGTTCCTGGTGGATTCGGAGATCGTGGTATTGAAGGTAAAGTATCGGCAATCCGTTATGCTCGTGAGAAACAAATTCCGTTCTTCGGTATTTGCCTGGGTATGCAGGTTTCCGTTATTGAGTATGCACGTTCCATTGTTGGTTTGAATGGTGCGAACAGTTCCGAGATTAATCCGGCTACGGAATTCCCTGTGATCGACCTGTTGCCTGAGCAAAAAGATATTGAGAATCTGGGTGGCACGATGCGTCTGGGTCTGTATCCTTGTAAGCTTCAGGAAGGTTCTTTGGCGATGGCTTGTTATGATGACGAGCTGGTGTATGAGAGACACCGTCACCGGTATGAGTTCAACAATGAATACCGTGAAACGATCGAAAAAGCAGGACTGGTTATCTCGGGTACATCCCCGGATGGACGTCTGGTTGAGATCGTGGAACTTCCAGGACACCCATGGTTCCTGGCGGTACAATTCCATCCGGAATTCACTTCCCGTCCGAACCGTCCGCAACCTTTGTTCCGTGATTTTGTAAAAGCTTCTCTGGTGAATGCGCAGAAGTAATAAATTTTTTTGTGTTAACGTAATAGATATTAGGGATGTTCCTGGCAACCATAGCGGCTGCCTGAACATCCCTTTTTTTGCGTAAAGAGCAGGTGGGAATGCTTTTTTGTCATTTTGTGAAGGTAGCAGGATTTTAATGGAAGAGGTAGAATACTTATCATGACGACTATGGGATAGTTATCCAGATTCGAAGGTGTGCATGCTTTCCTAATTCTAGGAGGTTACAGAGTGGAAGATAAAAAAGTTTTGATTGTTGATGACCAGAATGGTATTCGAATCCTGTTAATGGAAGTGTTCAGCAGTGAGGGGTATAACACGTTTCAAGCACCCAACGGCAAGGTTGCTCTGGAGATTGTGAATAATGACAAGCCTGACCTGGTATTGCTCGATATGAAGATTCCTGGGATGGACGGTCTGGAAATCCTGAAGCATATTAAAGAAATTGATCCGGGTATCAAGGTGATCATGATGACCGCTTATGGTGAACTGGACATGATTAAGGAAGCCACGGATCTCGGAGCGCTCATGCACTTTACGAAACCGTTTGATATCGACGAGATGCGAGTGGCTGTGAATATGCAACTTCGCAACGGTACCGCCAATAAATGCAGCTGAATCCTGTTGATACAGGATTTTTTTGCGTGTGGAGAACATAGAAGGTACTTGGTGGGAAAATGAGGTATTTCACTCCTTCATCCGGGGAATATTGGAAATGGGGAAGTTATAAAGCGGTGTCTATGAAAACTGTGCTGCAAAGCACAGCATTTTTGCAAATGCTTGTTTAGTATTTGACATGGGATGTGGTATAATAAGCCCGTATGTGATTTCGGCTAAAAACCATAGACACAACCCAAACCCCTAGGAGGATTGAAACCATGCCATTAGTATCTATGACAGACATGTTGAACAAAGCACTTGAAGGAAAATATGCAGTTGGTCAATACAACATCAATAACCTTGAGTGGACTCAAGCGATTCTTGGTGCTGCTGAAGAAGAGAAATCCCCAGTAATCTTGGGTGTATCCGAAGGCGCAGCACGTCACATTGGTGGCTTCTACACTGTAGTTAAAATGGTAGAAGGACTTATCCACGACATGAAAATCACTGTTCCAGTTGCAATTCACCTGGACCACGGTTCAAGCTTCGACAAGTGTAAAGAAGCGATCGACGCTGGATTCACATCCGTAATGATCGACGGTTCCCACCACTCTATCGATGAGAACATCGAAATGACTAAAAAAGTTGTTGAATATGCACACGCTAAAGGCGTTTCTGTAGAAGCTGAAGTAGGTACTGTAGGCGGACAAGAAGACGACGTTATTGGCGGTATCATGTACGCTGACCTGAACGAGTGTATCCGTATCGTTAAAGAAACAGGTATCGATACATTGGCACCAGCTCTTGGTTCCGTACACGGTCCTTACCATGGCGAGCCTAACCTGGGCTTCAAAGAAATGGAAGAAGTTCGTGACGCGGTACAAGTTCCACTCGTATTGCACGGTGGTACAGGTATTCCTAAACACGACATCGACAAAGCCATTTCCCTGGGTACGTCCAAAATCAACGTAAACACAGAGAACCAAATTGCTTTTGCAAGAGTGGTTCGTGAAGTGCTTGCAGCTAAACCAGACGCTTACGATCCACGTACATTCATCGTACCAGGCCGTGAAGCAATTAAAGAAACCGTTAAAGGTAAAATCCGCGAGTTTGGTTCTAACAACAAAGCGTAATTTATCTTTACCAGTTCCATACTGTGAAATGGAAAAACACCGCCTAGCCGGTGTCTTTCCATTTTCACACCTTATTTCTACATCGGAAGCCAACAGCACGTATTGCCGTTCATCGGCTGCAAAACACGTAGGGGGACATTAAGCTTTATGGAAAAATTGATGATTAGTGGCGGACGTCCGTTACAGGGAACTGTAACTATAAGCGGCGCCAAGAACAGCGCCATTGCGCTTATTCCTGCAGCATTGCTTGCCGAGTCAGAAGTCGTGTTGGACAATCTGCCGCTTTTGAGTGACGTGGCGGTTTATGCAGAAATTTTGGAGGAACTCGGAGCACACGTGACTTGGGAAGGCAGTCAGATGAAGATTGACCCTTCTGACATCAAATCCATTCCTATGCCGAATGGTCCCGTGAAGAAGCTTCGTGCTTCGTATTATATGATGGGTGCATTGCTAGGGCGTTTCAAAGAAGCGACCATAGGTTTACCAGGGGGCTGTAATTTTGAGCCTCGTCCAATTGATCAACATATCAAAGGGTTTGAAGCGCTTGGCGCAACCGTAACAAACGAACATGGCTCCATCCATTTGCATGCCAAAGAGCTGCGGGGAGCAAAAATCTATCTTGATGTAAGCAGTGTCGGCGCAACCATTAATATCATGCTGGCGGCTACTCGTGCCAAAGGCTCTACAATTATCGAAAACGCGGCTAAAGAGCCTGAGATTATAGATGTAGCAACACTTCTGAATTCCATGGGTGCCAGCATCAAGGGTGCAGGTACCGAAACGATCCGTATTGAAGGGGTCTCGGAGCTTAAAGGCTGCCGTCATTCCATCATTCCGGACCGTATCCAAGCAGGTACGTATATGATCGCTGCAGCGGCGACGCGCGGAGATGTTCTGATTGACAATGTGATTCCCAAACATCTGGAAGCTTTAACGGCAAAGCTGCTAGAAATGGGTGTTGGCATTGAGGAATTGGATGAAAGTATACGTGTCATTGGTAAACCAAGCTATAACCATGTGGACGTGAAGGCACTTGTATATCCTGGTTTCCCAACGGATCTACAGTCACCAATGACCAGTGTTTTGACACAGGCAACCGGTGTGAGCGTCCTGAGCGACTTTGTATACAGTAATCGATTCAAGCATGTGCCTGAGTTAGTGCGGATGGGTGCAAAGATTCGAGTAGAAGGACGGTCAGCGATTATTGAAGGCAGTGCATTAAACGCGGCCAAAGTAAAAGCATCCGATCTTCGCGCTGGAGCAGCGCTGGTGATTGCAGGTCTCACCGTCAGTGAAGGTGTGACTGAAGTAACGGGGGTCGAATATATCGACCGCGGTTATGATCATCTGGTGACTAATCTGCGCCTGCTCGGTGCAGATGTATGGCGGGAAACTGATTAATAGGAAGCATTATGCATGATTCAGTCCTACACATGTTTATTTTAACTGAACTGCATATCTTTTTGATGATTAGGTAAACCTGTTTTAATAGAGTTCTCAGTCTCTCCGGCATAAGACGAAATGTTTCTGTTTCCTTTACCGGAGGGTCTTTTTTTGAAATAAACTTCATATGGCTGTAAGAACATCATTTCTCATCCCCAACCCCCGGTTTTGTTTGAACTGCGCTCCATAGCCGGTCTATCCGGATTGATCGCCTCAATGCATCGTTCACTCAATAGCGGATCTTGCCGAATGTTGGCCATCCCACCCGGAAACTTACACTCAAAGACAAGTATTTGCATTATAACGGTTACATTCCGTACAATGGACAGAAGGGATTGTGGCAGACGCCACTCTCTATAGCCGGAACATCTAGCGAAACTATCCATTTCACACGGACTTATTAATTGAATAGGTGGTTATTATATGGATCTACAAATTTCCGATTTGGAAGAAATGAAACTAACGGACCTCTACAAACTGGCCAAAAAATATCAGATACCTTACTATGGTACGTTAAAAAAGAAAGAATTAATCTTTGCTATACTACGTGCACAAGCTGAACAGAGTGGCCTGATGTTCATGCAAGGCGTACTCGAGATTTTACCTGAAGGTTACGGATTCTTAAGACCTATCAACTACTTGCCAAGTACGGAAGACATCTACATCTCAGCTTCTCAGATTCGCAAGTTTGACCTAAGAACAGGTGACCTCGTATCTGGTAAGTGTAGAACGCCTAAGGAAAACGAGAGATACTTCGGTTTGTTGCAAGTCAACGCTGTAAATGGTGAGAATCCATCGGCGGCTGCAGAGCGACTTCACTTCCCGGCACTAACCCCACTGTATCCGCAGAAAAAACTGGTTCTCGAAACATCCCCCAACCATTTGTCCACACGCATTATGGATGTGCTCGCCCCGGTAGGATTGGGACAGCGCGGATTGATCGTAGCACCTCCCAAAGCGGGTAAAACGCTTCTCCTCAAAGAAATTGCCAACAGCATCTCAACTAACAATCCTGAAATTGAACTGTTTGTCCTGTTGATTGATGAACGTCCAGAGGAAGTAACGGATATGTCGCGTTCGGTAAAAGGGGAAGTTGTGGCTTCGACATTTGATGAACTGCCTGAGAATCATATCAAGGTGGCGGAATTGGTGCTTGAGCGTGCGCTTCGTCTGGTTGAGGCCAAAAAGGATGTCGTTATCCTGCTGGATAGCATTACACGTCTTGCCCGTGCATATAACCTGGTTATTCCCCCATCCGGTCGTACGCTTAGTGGTGGTATTGACCCAGCTGCATTCCATCGTCCGAAACGTTTCTTTGGTTCTGCTCGGAATGTGGAAGAAGGCGGAAGCCTGACTATCTTGGCAACGGCATTAATTGATACTGGTTCACGTATGGATGACGTCATTTATGAAGAGTTTAAGGGTACAGGTAACATGGAGCTCCATCTGGACCGTCGTCTGGCAGAACGCCGCATATTCCCGGCGATCGACATTCGTCGTTCGGGTACACGTCGTGAAGAAGTGTTGCTTAGCAAGGAAGAGTTGGATACAATCTGGGCAATTCGTAAAAACATGAATGATTCCCATGACTTTGTTGAAGGATTCCTGAAAAAACTTCGTAACAGCAAGACAAATGCAGAGTTTTTGGCGGCATTTGATTCGGCTGGTAACAGCCCGACAAGCAATTCGGGTACAACAACAACTCGTCGCTCACCTAGACAGACAGCAACGTCAGGTACATCGACGTAAGTGTCGTTCGACTAATCACTTTCTTTTTGCAGCATTGCTGTGAATGTTACAATACACTCGTCGTTAGGTTTAACCCATTAGATGTGAGGAGAACATCATGTATTTAGTATACGCAGATGAAAAAGGTAATGTATTTGATCATCCTTCCCTGTACGGGCTTGCCCGCAGTGGAGATATGATCGTGGAGATTATGGAGGATGAGTTGATTCCTCTGCCAGAAGGTGCAACGTTGGTTGGACTCCCGAGTACCCGGCCCATTGGTATGGACCCGGACACCGGTGAGATGCTGCCGATGCCATCAGACACACAGGCTGTAGGTGCATTGCTTCCACAGGGATTCACTCGTTTGTGTCTCCCTGGTTATGTGAAGACGGATAAAGAGTATAAATTGCCGTTATTCGGCTATTCCGCAGTAGTCTGGAAAGATGGCGGTTTCTATGTCACCGCTTCGAAGTCGGATAGTCCTGAAAAATGGAATCCACTCAACTGTGATCGTGACGATGTGCGTTCCGGGGTCAAACGATTGACGGAGCAATACCCCGAGAACCGTCTTTACACCCATCTATCCAACTGTGCGCTTGGATATGAATGTCTAACTTCATCAAACACGTTCCTGAATCGTTGGGAAGGTGGAGTGCCGGTATCCTATTCTTGCAATGCGGGCTGTTTCGGGTGTATCTCCGAGCAACCGGATGATAGCGGCTTTGTTTCCCCGCAGACACGTATGAACTTCCGACCACGTGTGGATGAGATTGTGGAGGTTATGCTGGAACACCTGAAGACGCCGGAGTCCATCATTAGTTTTGGACAAGGTTGTGAAGGGGAGCCTTCCACGCAGGCCAAGCTGATTATTGAAGCGATTCGCGAAGTGCGTTCCGTAACGGACATGGGGTATATCAACATTAATACCAATGCCGGTCTGAATGATCACATTAGAGGTATTGTAGATGCTGGATTGGATCTGATGCGCGTAAGTACAATTAGTGCACTGGATGACCATTATAACGCTTACTATAAACCACGTGGTTATACCTTAGCCAATGTTGAGAAGTCGATGAAATACGCAGCGCAGCAGGGTGTATACACGTCCATTAACTATCTGATCTTCCCAGGCGTAACAGATCGTGAAGAAGAGATTGAGGCGATGATTGAGTTTGCAAGAAGAACCGATCTACGCTTGATTCAGATGCGTAATCTCAATATTGATCCAGAGAGCTATCTGGAATTAATTCCTCCTGCTCAAGGTGATATCTTGGGCATGAAGCAGATGATTGAGATCTTTGAAGACGAGTTGCCTGGTGTTGTGATTGGATCGTATACTCATGTTCCACCCGCTGGAATGGCACGTCCAAAACGGTTGATTACCTCTTAACAATAATGGATTGCAACAGGCGCAAGGTCGTGTTATAATCTCAGGGTTGTGCCATTTACTCTGGGTCCGCTTGAGGCTCAGGGCGGAAAGAGGTGAAAGGTAATGAAAGAAGCAATTCATCCTAATTACACGATTGGTCAAGTATCTTGCGCTTGCGGGAATACTTTTGAGACAGGTTCGGTTAAAGACGGACTTCGTGTAGAGATTTGCTCCGCGTGCCACCCGTTCTTCACAGGTAAACAGAAGTTTATCGATGCTGGCGGCCGTGTTGATCGTTTCAAAAAGAAATACGGAATCTAATTGGACAATTCTTGGAGTTGTCTGCTAATTGCATCCAACACACCCCTGCTGATCTGGCAGGGGTTTTTATATGTTATATGTTAAGCATAATCGCATTCACGTTCCTCTGGTTGCAATTTGGATAACCTTACGTTATACTATTTCTTACCGTGCTAGATGGGGAGGTAGCGGTGCCCTGTAACTCGCAATCCGCTATAGCGAGGTTGAATTCCTGCTAGAGGTTTTGCCGATGTGAGGTTTGGTCCCTAAACGTGGTGTTGACGGTTGGGTCCTCCGCAATGAGTACTCATGAACCTGGTCAGGTCCGGAAGGAAGCAGCCATAAGTGAGATCACTCTTGTGCCGGAGGGTTGCCTAGCCCGAGCTATTGTTCAGGGGTGCCACTTGGATCGCAAATATCGATAGCAGGTGCACGGCTTACCTTTTAAATGTAGAGACCTTTGCAGTTGTATGTATGCAGAGGTCTTTTTGATATGTCTTAATAAACCACGCATGAATGAGTCAGATAAAGTTTGGATTCACCCTGGAATATAGTATAATAGGGGAACGACAAAGGACTCGAATGCGAAGTGGAAGGAAGGTAACGCATCATGGAGCATATCGCGTTATACCGGGCTTGGCGTCCCCAGTCGTTTCAAGATATGGTGGGGCAACAGCATATTATTCAGACCTTGCAGAACGCGATTCGTGAACAGCGGACTTCCCATGCCTACTTATTTAGCGGGCCCAGAGGAACGGGAAAGACAAGTGCCGCCAAGATTTTGGCCAAAGCTGTGAACTGCGAACGTGGGCCTGCGCCTGAACCTTGTAACGAGTGTGAAGCTTGCCGCAGAATTACGACTGGCGCTGTGATGGATGTGCAAGAGATTGATGCTGCATCCAATCGGGGCGTTGAGGAAATACGTGATCTTCGGGAAAAGGTTAAATATGCGCCAACCGAAGTCCGGCAGAAAGTCTATATTATTGATGAAGTGCACATGCTGACAACGGAGGCATTCAATGCTTTGCTCAAAACATTGGAAGAGCCACCACCACATGTGATGTTTATTTTGGCAACAACGGAACCGCACCGCCTTCCGGCTACCATTATATCGCGCTGTCAGCGATTTGATTTTCGTCGGGTGTCCCTGGAAGAGCAGACAGCGAGACTTACACTGATCTGTGAACAGGAAGGCATGGAAGCTGACCAGGATGCGCTCCAATACATTGCCCGTTTATCGGACGGTGGAATGAGGGATGCACTTAGTGTGCTGGATCAGATCTCTTCATTTACGGATGGACGAGTAACGTACCAGCAGGTTATGGACATGACGGGTGGAATTGCTTCAGAGCAATTTGCCAAACTGGCTGCTTCGCTGCTCAAAGGTGATGTTGGTCATATTTTGCAGATGATTGAAGGTTTCATGCATGAAGGAAAGAGTGCAGACAAGTGCATGGAGAATTTACTGTATTATTTCCGTGATTTGCTTATGATTAAGATGGTACCTGATGCAGATAAACTGACGGACCGGGTACTTAATCCGGAGTCTTTCCGTGATATGGCGGAGTCATTCACCAAGGAACAACTGTTCCACATGATTGACACCCTTAATCGGTACCAGAGTGAAATGAAATATGCAGTACAACCACAGACATTATTTGAAGTTGCATTGCTTAAACTGTGTAGTATTCCAGCTCAAGGTGAGGCTTCTGTTCAGGTGGGAGCTTCAGCTCATGCAGCACCTGCTGATGGGGGAGAGATCAACCGCTTGAAGCAGCAGCTTGCTGAGTTGGAGAAGAAGTTGGATCGTGCACTGAAAAGTGGTTTGTCTGGTGGAGAAGGTTCATCGAGTGCTCCATCTCGCCCGGCAACAAGAGCGCCGGTATCGAGAGGCAATTCACCTGCGAAGCTTCCTGCACAGTTGGATCAGTATGTTGCGCGCAAGGGAGCCCCTGAGTTCGCAGAGATCAGCAAAAAATGGAGTCAGATCCTGCAACGAGTGAAGGAAGAGCGGGTTACCGTTCACGCCTGGTTTGTGGATGGTGAGCCGGTATCATTGCTTGAAGACAATGTGTTGGTTGCTTTTAAAAACAATATTCACCGTGAAACGACGGAGAAGCAGGCTAACCGCGAAGTCATTGAGCGGGTGTTGTCGGAACATCTTGGGCGTTCGGCACGATTGGTGACGATGATGCTCAAAGATTGGACCGGAGCAATGGAGGGAGCTTCTGAAGCGCCAAAGGAGGACTTTAAGCTTGAACCTGAGCATGAAGACGGCGGTTCAGGCAACAAACAGCCTTGGATTGATGAAGCCATCCAGCTCTTTGGTGAGGATCTTGTAGTGATCAAAGAATAATGCGCATAGCGCGATAACCATAACAAAGGAGATGAACAATTATGAACAACATGAACCAAATGATGAAACAAGTGAAGAAAATGCAGGAGCAAATGCTGAAAGCACAAGAGGAACTGGCGGACAAAACAGTCCAAGGTACTTCTGGTGGCGGTGTAGTGACGGCTGAAGTTAACGGACACAAGAAATTGCTTGCTATCACGATCAAACCTGAAGCGGTAGATCCGGAAGATGTTGAAATGTTGCAGGATCTCGTTATGACAGCTGTTAATGATGCTATGGCCAAAGCCGATGAGATTGCCAACAAGGATATGGGCAAGTTCACAGGCGGCATGAATATTCCGGGATTATTTTAATTAAAAAATTGATCCTGTCAAAGGAGACACAATCGATTGTATTATCCCGAACCAATAGCCAAGCTGATTGATGCCTTCACCCGGTTGCCGGGTGTGGGTCCCAAGACGGCAGCGCGTTTAGCTTTTCATGTGCTTAACATGAAGGAAGATGACGTTATCGATTTTGCCAAAGCGCTCGTTAGTGTGAAGCGTAATCTTCATTACTGTTCTGTATGTTGTAATATTACTGATACGGACCCATGTCGCATCTGTCAGGATAAGTCCAGGGATGTATCTGTTATCTGTGTAGTTCAGGATTCGAAAGATCTGGTGGCCATGGAGCGCACCAAGGAATTCGATGGGTACTATCATGTGTTACAGGGCGCGATTTCACCTATGGAGGGAATTGGCCCAGACGATATTCGTTTGAAGGAACTCCTGGTTCGATTAAGTGATGAACGTATAAAAGAGATCATCTTGGCAACGAACCCCAACATTGAGGGTGAGGCTACAGCGATGTATATCTCCCGGTTGGTGCGTCCGTTTGAGATCAGTGTGACTCGTATTGCGCATGGATTGCCTGTAGGTGGCGATCTTGAGTATGCGGATGAAGTGACCCTTTCCAAAGCGTTGGAAGGTCGCAGGGAGATGCGTTAGTGTGATCGATTTGTATTACGTAGCGGACTTCCTTGGAAACTTCGGATGCTAAATAAGTTTCGATATGCAAAGAGAGCCTTAGGGCTCTCTTTTTTTTATGGAAAAAATGAATGCCCGAGTTCTAAGTTTGTCCTTTCCCTGATAAGTATGAGAATATGCTGTGCTGATCAGGAGGGGGAGAGATTATGTTTTTGTGGCGAAACACACGGAACTCGGTAGAGAAACACAACAGAATGTTGAAGGAACTTGAGGCGGATCAGATCTATGCAGATATTCAGATGGCTAAGCAGGAATGGGAACGGGCTATGAGACAGTTTGAAGATGCACAGGGACAGGATGAGATTGATTATGCTATTTATGTATTGGAGGCAGCTGAGCGGAAGTACCAGATCCACTTGAGAAGAGCAAAGCGAGCCAGAGCTAATGATGATGTTACATCACAGCGAGGGGTTAGTATGTAGAGTCACGTTTACATTAAACACGGAGGTGAAACATATGAAGAGTATTATACTGGGAAGTGTATTGGTTATATCGTTACTGGGGCTTATCGTTATTTTATTCAGAAAGCGGATAGGGTTATCGTTTTTCACGTCATTTGGAATTCATCTGGTGCTGGCTGCAGTAGGGATATATATCGTGAATTATTCCGGCTGGATTACAGGAACCTACATCCCGCTGAACCCTGCAACGATAGGGACTGTAACTGTTTTGGGATTGCCAGGTGTGGGGCTATTATTAGGGCTGAAAATTTCTTTGTTCGGATAGTTGACTCGCAGGATATTTATATGGTACATTATATCTCGTTGCTTTGCTTGCTTGGTTAGATGCTTTAGATGAAATCAAGGAGTTCATTACGAACTTCGAAAAATAATTTCAAAAAAACACTTGACCAAAACAAACGAAGTATGATATATTATAAAAGTCGCCGCTGAGAGAAAATGGTGACGAAAAAACGAGTTTGATCTTTGAAAACTGAACAACGAGTGAGTAAACATTCTGCTTGCAGAATGAACGCAAAAGTTTGAGACAAGCCTTGGCTTGAATCGACTGGAGCACAATTGAGATTTTTAATCTCGTCAGATTCAAAATGAGCTTATCGCTCTTTTCAATACTTTATTGGAGAGTTTGATCCTGGCTCAGGACGAACGCTGGCGGCATGCCTAATACATGCAAGTCGAGCGGACTTGAAGAGAAGCTTGCTTCTCTGATAGTTAGCGGCGGACGGGTGAGTAACACGTAGGCAACCTGCCCTCAAGTTTGGGACAACTACCGGAAACGGTAGCTAATACCGAATAATTGTTTTCTTCGCCTGAAGGAAACTGGAAAGACGGAGCAATCTGTCACTTGGGGATGGGCCTGCGGCGCATTAGCTAGTTGGTGAGGTAACGGCTCACCAAGGCGACGATGCGTAGCCGACCTGAGAGGGTGATCGGCCACACTGGGACTGAGACACGGCCCAGACTCCTACGGGAGGCAGCAGTAGGGAATCTTCCGCAATGGGCGAAAGCCTGACGGAGCAATGCCGCGTGAGTGATGAAGGTTTTCGGATCGTAAAGCTCTGTTGCCAGGGAAGAACGCTTGGGAGAGTAACTGCTCTCAAGGTGACGGTACCTGAGAAGAAAGCCCCGGCTAACTACGTGCCAGCAGCCGCGGTAATACGTAGGGGGCAAGCGTTGTCCGGAATTATTGGGCGTAAAGCGCGCGCAGGCGGTCATTTAAGTCTGGTGTTTAATCCCGGGGCTCAACCCCGGATCGCACTGGAAACTGGGTGACTTGAGTGCAGAAGAGGAGAGTGGAATTCCACGTGTAGCGGTGAAATGCGTAGATATGTGGAGGAACACCAGTGGCGAAGGCGACTCTCTGGGCTGTAACTGACGCTGAGGCGCGAAAGCGTGGGGAGCAAACAGGATTAGATACCCTGGTAGTCCACGCCGTAAACGATGAGTGCTAGGTGTTAGGGGTTTCGATACCCTTGGTGCCGAAGTTAACACATTAAGCACTCCGCCTGGGGAGTACGGTCGCAAGACTGAAACTCAAAGGAATTGACGGGGACCCGCACAAGCAGTGGAGTATGTGGTTTAATTCGAAGCAACGCGAAGAACCTTACCAGGTCTTGACATCTGAATGACCGGTGCAGAGATGTACCTTTTCTTCGGAACATTCAAGACAGGTGGTGCATGGTTGTCGTCAGCTCGTGTCGTGAGATGTTGGGTTAAGTCCCGCAACGAGCGCAACCCTTATATTTAGTTGCCAGCACTTCGGGTGGGCACTCTAGATAGACTGCCGGTGACAAACCGGAGGAAGGTGGGGATGACGTCAAATCATCATGCCCCTTATGACCTGGGCTACACACGTACTACAATGGCCGGTACAACGGGCTGCGAAATCGCGAGATGGAGCCAATCCCAACAAAGCCGGTCTCAGTTCGGATTGCAGGCTGCAACTCGCCTGCATGAAGTCGGAATTGCTAGTAATCGCGGATCAGCATGCCGCGGTGAATACGTTCCCGGGTCTTGTACACACCGCCCGTCACACCACGAGAGTTTATAACACCCGAAGTCGGTGGGGTAACCGCAAGGAGCCAGCCGCCGAAGGTGGGATAGATGATTGGGGTGAAGTCGTAACAAGGTAGCCGTATCGGAAGGTGCGGCTGGATCACCTCCTTTCTATGGAGAATCGTTTCCCGAGTGGAAACATTCAAATACAAAATCTAGCCAGGTCGGCTAGTTACTCACTCGTTGCTCAGTTTTGAGAGCTTAAACTCTCAAACGTTTGGTGGCGATAGCGAAGGGGTTCCACACGTTCCCATCCCGAACACGACCGTTAAGCCCTTCAGCGTCGATGGTACTTGGACCGCAGGGTCCTGGGAGAGTAGAACGCCGCCAAGCGTAACCCATTTTGGGTTCAAATAGTATATGTAATGTGGGCCCTTAGCTCAGTTGGTTAGAGCGCACCTCTGATAAGGGTGAGGCCGGTGGTTCGAGTCCACCAGGGCCCACCATCTATACCTTTAAACTTTATATGGGGCCATAGCTCAGCTGGGAGAGCGCCTGCCTTGCAAGCAGGAGGTCAGCGGTTCGATCCCGCTTGGCTCCACCAAAATGATTTACAAGTTTGTTCTTTGAAAACTAGATATCGAAACGAAACAAACGCGAATTAGAACATTCCTTTTTAGCTGAACTTGTGTTAAACAAGTTTCAATAAAAACGGTAGTCAAATTGCTTTTGTGATGGTATCGGGTGAGAGCGACTTTTGGCTTTGCGCAAGCAAAACAAGGGAAGCGAGCGACCGAAACCGGAACAAAATGGTTAAGCTACTAAGAGCACACGGAGGATGCCTAGGCGCTAGGAGCCGATGAAGGACGTGGCGAACAACGAAACTGCCTCGGGGAGCTGTAAGCAAGCTTTGATCCGGGGGTGTCCGAATGGGGAAACCCAGCTGGGGTAATTTCCAGTTACTCATAACTGAATACATAGGTTATGTAGAGGCATACCAGGGGAACTGAAACATCTAAGTACCCTGAGGAAGAGAAAACAATAGTGATTCCGTCAGTAGCGGCGAGCGAACGCGGAGAAGCCCAAACCAGAGAGCTTGCTCTTTGGGGTTGTGGGACGTCTCACATGGAGTTACAAAGGAACCGGTTAAGCGAAGAGGTCTGGAAAGGCCCGCCAAAGAAGGTAAAAGCCCTGTAGTTGAAAGTCTGTTCCCTCCGAGACGGATCCCGAGTAGTGCGGGGCACGTGAAACCCCGTATGAATCCGGCAGGACCATCTGCCAAGGCTAAATACTTCCTAGCGACCGATAGTGAAGCAGTACCGTGAGGGAAAGGTGAAAAGCACCCCGGAAGGGGAGTGAAATAGAACCTGAAACCGTGTGCTTACAAAAAGTCAGAGCCCGTTTTAGGGGTGATGGCGTGCCTTTTGTAGAATGAACCGGCGAGTTACGTTCCCGTGCAAGGTTAAGGTGAAGAGCCGGAGCCGCAGCGAAAGCGAGTCTGAATAGGGCGATGTAGTACGTGGACGTAGACCCGAAACCGGGTGATCTACCCCTGTCCAGGGTGAAGGTGCGGTAACACGCACTGGAGGCCCGAACCCACGCATGTTGAAAAATGCGGGGATGAGGTGGGGGTAGCGGAGAAATTCCAATCGAACTCGGAGATAGCTGGTTCTCCCCGAAATAGCTTTAGGGCTAGCCTCGGAAAACAGAGTCGTGGAGGTAGAGCACTGATTGGGTGCGGGGCCCGCAAGGGTTACCAAGCTCAGTCAAACTCCGAATGCCATAGACTTACTTCCGGGAGTCAGACAGTGAGTGCTAAGATCCATTGTCAAAAGGGAAACAGCCCAGACCATCAGCTAAGGTCCCCAAGTGTGTGTTAAGTGGGAAAGGATGTGGAGTTGCACAGACAACCAGGATGTTGGCTTAGAAGCAGCCACCATTGAAAGAGTGCGTAATAGCTCACTGGTCGAGTGACTCTGCGCCGAAAATGTAACGGGGCTAAACACACCACCGAAGCTATGGCTTGATGCTTTGCATCAGGGGTAGGGGAGCGTTGTATAAGGGTTGAAGGTGTACCGTAAGGAGCGCTGGACATTATACAAGTGAGAATGCCGGTATGAGTAACGAAAAGATCAGTGAGAATCTGATCCGCCGAAAGCCTAAGGGTTCCTGAGGAAGGCTCGTCCGCTCAGGGTAAGTCGGGACCTAAGGCGAGGCCGAAAGGCGTAGTCGAAGGACAACAGGTCGAAATTCCTGTACCACCGTAAGCCGTTATGAGCAATGGGGGGACGCAGTAGGGTAGTGACGCGGACTGATGGATGTCCGTCTAAGCAGTAAGGCTGATGTGTAGGCAAATCCGCACATTGTAAGGCTGAGCTGTGATGGGGAGCGAAAATTATAGTAGCGAAGGTCATGATCTCACACTGCCAAGAAAAGCCTCTAGCCAGGTGATGGTGCCCGTACCGCAAACCGACACAGGTAGGCGAGAAGAGTATTCTAAGGCGCGCGGAAGAACTCTCGTTAAGGAACTCGGCAAAATGACCCCGTAACTTCGGGAGAAGGGGTGCCCCGGTAGTGTGAATAGCACGAGGGGGCCGCAGTGAAAAGGCCCAAGCGACTGTTTAGCAAAAACACAGGTCTGTGCGAAGCCGTAAGGCGAAGTATACGGGCTGACGCCTGCCCGGTGCTGGAAGGTTAAGGGGAGTGGTTAGGAGCAATCCGAAGCTGTGAACCGAAGCCCCAGTAAACGGCGGCCGTAACTATAACGGTCCTAAGGTAGCGAAATTCCTTGTCAGGTAAATTCTGACCCGCACGAATGGCGTAACGACTTGGGCGCTGTCTCAACGAGAGATCCGGTGAAATTTTAATACCTGTGAAGATGCAGGTTACCCGCGACAAGACGGAAAGACCCCATGGAGCTTTACTGCAGCTTGATATTGAATTTGGGTACGATCTGTACAGGATAGGTGGGAGCCTTTGAAACGTGAGCGCCAGCTTGCGTGGAGGCAACGTTGGGATACCACCCTGATCGTATCTAGGTTCTAACCTGGTACCGTAATCCGGTGCGGGGACAGTGTCAGGTGGGCAGTTTGACTGGGGCGGTCGCCTCCTAAAGAGTAACGGAGGCGCCCAAAGGTTCCCTCAGAATGGTTGGAAATCATTCGAAGAGTGCAAAGGCATAAGGGAGCTTGACTGCGAGACCTACAAGTCGAGCAGGGACGAAAGTCGGGCTTAGTGATCCGGTGGTACCGCATGGAAGGGCCATCGCTCAACGGATAAAAGCTACCCTGGGGATAACAGGCTTATCTCCCCCAAGAGTCCACATCGACGGGGAGGTTTGGCACCTCGATGTCGGCTCATCGCATCCTGGGGCTGAAGTAGGTCCCAAGGGTTGGGCTGTTCGCCCATTAAAGCGGTACGCGAGCTGGGTTCAGAACGTCGTGAGACAGTTCGGTCCCTATCTGTCGTGGGCGTAGGAAATTTGAGAGGAGCTGTCCTTAGTACGAGAGGACCGGGATGGACGTACCGCTGGTGTACCAGTTGTTCCGCCAGGAGCACCGCTGGGTAGCTATGTACGGACGGGATAAACGCTGAAAGCATCTAAGCGTGAAGCCCCCCTCAAGATGAGATTTCCCAGTATGTAAGACCCCTTGAAGACGACGAGGTAGATAGGCTGGGGGTGGAAGTGCAGCAATGCATGGAGCTGACCAGTACTAATCGGTCGAGGGCTTATCCAATAGCAAGTTGTCATTCGCATGTTTCGTTTCGAATCTAGTTTTCAGGGAGCAATCCTTGAATGATGTTGATGATTGTTATTTGGAGAGATACCCAAGTGGCTATAAGGGGACCCTCTGCTAAGGGGTTAGACTGCGTAAGCGGTGCGAGGGTTCGAATCCCTCTCTCTCCGCCATCTTTACCTAAAGATGGACAAGCAATCAAGACACAATTAATATGGCGGTGTAGCTCAGCTGGCTAGAGCGTACGGTTCATACCCGTAAGGTCGGGGGTTCGATCCCCTCCGCCGCTACCATATTACCCAGGAGGCTTAGCTCAGCTGGGAGAGCATCTGCCTTACAAGCAGAGGGTCGGGGGTTCGATCCCCTCAGCCTCCACCATATACGCCGGTGTAGCTCAACTGGTAGAGCAACTGACTTGTAATCAGTAGGTTGGGGGTTCAAGTCCTCTCGCCGGCACCATTAATGCCTGGAACCGTGGTGTAGTTGGCCTAACATGCCTGCCTGTCACGCAGGAGATCGCGGGTTCGAATCCCGTCGGTTCCGCCATTAATCCTAAAAATTAAATATGGCTCGGTAGCTCAGTCGGTAGAGCAGAGGACTGAAAATCCTCGTGTCGGCGGTTCGATTCCGTCCCGAGCCACCTTTAATCCCTGGAGGATTAGCGAAGTGGCCAAACGCATCAGACTGTAAATCTGCTCCCGTACGGGTTCGGTGGTTCGAATCCATCATCCTCCACCAGTTTTATGAGTCATTAGCTCAGTTGGTAGAGCACCTGACTTTTAATCAGGGTGTCGAAGGTTCGAGCCCTTCATGACTCATCTTTAAGAAAAGAGTGATTAATCATTAATTTGATTAGTTGCTCTTTTTTTGTTATGTAATTTTAGCTCAATATGGATATTTATTAATGCTGGGCAAGATATGATAAACTAATAGAAAACATGCAGAGTGGTGACGTTCATTATATGAAGCTCATACCTGATCTAAAACAGCAAATTGAAGTCATTATAGGCACAAATTTGGACGAATATGAAATTACAATAGAAGAATGGATGCAATCCGTTGCGAATCTGGTTGGTCGACATGAAAATTCAGAGACCTTTGGTGATGAGGGTGAGCATCAGGAGTTATCTGATCAATCTGCATCTCCAATTTCATCCGATGTGATCAGTTTGAATACGGGAAAGCGTATATTTTTTAAGGTTCGGATGAATGAGCAAGAAGAGACTGTCGTGTGTTGGGGATGCCCTGCAAAATCTATTACCGTGGAGACACGACAATTGATTGAGCTTTTGATCCGTACTAACACGGCTCTACCCGATGAGGTACAACCTGTTGTATATGAGAATGATAGGGAGCAGTATTTGACTGAATTGGGTCTCTGGCTTAAAGAGCAGATCGAAGAACCAACCAAGCAGGAATCTGAAGCGGTTCCTGATCGCTTTGTGGTGCCCGCAGGATTAAATGCTGAGAAGATTCTCTTCTTGCTGCAAGGGGATACACCGGATGCACATCGTTTACGATCCAAGGAACTCAACAAGTTGCTTGAGAGTTACTTTGGCGAGGAGATAGTCTTGATTCCTTTGGGGGAGCAAGAGTGGATTTTCATGGGTGATAAAGAAATTGTTACAGAAGAAGCCGAGGAAGATACAACGGAAGCCAAAAAGGATTCACTGAACGCTTTTTGTCTGGGGTTACATGAATTGGTTGCCAGTGAGTGGGCTGGAGTGTTCCATCTGTCTGCATCTCTGCCATGCATTCCTGCGCAACAACTTGTATCGGTCACAGTTCTTCTTAAAGAAAGTGTTCACTTAGGGAGAGCATTCCATGTTACGCAGCATATTCATCTCCCATGGGATCTTCACCTGGAGCGGTTGGTAGCGAGCATTCCAGATGATCAACGTATACGTTTTATAAAGGAAACTGGTAAAGACACGATAATCTTCAATGACAGTGAGACACTTGCTACGCTGGAGACCTTTTTTAGCCTGGACTGTAATGTCAGCGAGACAGCGAAACGACTTTTCATTCATCGTAATACGTTGGTTTATCGTCTGGACAAGATAAAACAGGAGATTGGTTACGATGTGAGGCACTTCGAAAGTGCTGTTCTAGTGCAGTTTTTACTACTAATGTACAAAGTGACGAAAAAGCATTGATATTTTTGTGCAGTTTGCGAATAGTCAAACCTCACGTAGATAGGGTATTATAAAAATACAAATTGTATTCGATTACAAAATGATCTCTGAGGAGGCAACAATCATGGCTGGAGTACGTTTAGAGCATATTTTCAAAAAATACCCGGGTTCTGATAAAGCAACTGTAGTTGACATTAACCTGGACATTAAAGATAAAGAATTTCTGGTACTGGTAGGTCCGTCCGGTTGTGGTAAATCAACAACACTTCGTATGATCGCAGGCCTTGAGGAAATTTCTGAAGGTAAACTCTATATCGGTGACCGTGTCGTTAATGATGTTGCACCTAAAGACCGCGATATCGCGATGGTATTCCAATCCTATGCCTTGTATCCGCATATGAGCGTATATCAAAACATGGCGTTTGGTTTGAAATTGCGTAAGGTTAAAAAAGATGAGATCGACAAACGTGTACGTGAAGCAGCTAAAATCCTGGATATCGAACATTTGCTTGAGCGTAAACCTAAGGCATTGTCCGGTGGTCAACGTCAACGTGTCGCTTTGGGACGTGCGATTGTCCGAGATCCACAAGTGTTCTTGATGGATGAGCCTCTCTCCAACTTGGATGCCAAACTGCGTGGTCAAATGCGTGCTGAGATCACTAAACTTGCGAAACGTTTGGAAACAACTGTTATCTACGTAACGCATGACCAAATCGAAGCTATGACGATGGGTGATCGGATCGTTGTTATGAAGGATGGTATCATCCAACAAGCAGCTTCTCCGGAAGAGTTGTACAACCTGCCGGCTAACCTGTTCGTAGCTGGTTTCATCGGTTCCCCGACAATGAACTTTATCTCGGGTAAACTCGCTGAGCAAGGTACTAGCATGCATTTCATAGCTCCTGGTGTGGATGTTGAAATCCCGCAAGGTAAAGCACAAGTGTTGAAATCTAGAGGATACATTGGTAAAGAAGTGATTCTGGGTGTTCGTCCAGAAGACATTCACGAAGAGCCAGTATTCCTGGAAGCATCCCCGAACTCTGTATTCTCTACACACGTAGATGTTACAGAGAACCTGGGTCACGAAATGCTCCTCTACTTGAGCGGTGTTGGTAATGATACAACGATCGCACGTGTAGACGGACGTTCTAACACTCGTGATGGTTCCACAGTTAAAATGGCCATCGACATGAACAAAGTTCATATCTTTGACAAAGAGACTGAAGTGAACGTACTTCTTCAAGACAAATAATACTGGGATTCCTCGGTGACGATGGAACCTGACAGTTAACGCAATTATACATTGTAATGAGAGCCCCTTCCGTTATTGCTGGAAGGGGCTTTTTTAAGATTAATGAATTTATAAGTTTCGGCAGAGTTGAAGGATTAATAATCGTAAGAAAAACACCCCTTGAACTACGAATGTAGTATCCTAGAAGGTGCTTCGATCAGAAGACTTTTCTTACTAATGGTTGTCGGAGGCTGCGATTGCATTCATCCCGGAATTCATTTAAGATTATTTGAAGGTCTGTCTTCATTTATTTGAGAGAATCGACTGTTGGAAGGGTATGCATTCTGTACCCCATGTTGTGAATGCGCTAATAATGGAAATAACTGATACACGATCTGATGTACATAGAGGGACAGCTAATGCTGAAAGGAAGAGACAAATGGCGAAAAAAGTGAAAGTATCTGAACTGGTGCAGCAATTTCAGTTGGAGGTTGTTTCTGGATCTCACGGATTGAAAAGAGTCATTACGGTAGATGACCTGAACCGTCCTGGTCTGGAAATGGCCGGTTATTTTGAATACCATCCACAAGAACGGGTACAGCTGCTTGGAAGAACGGAGTTAGCTTTCTTTGCAATGTTACCTGAGCAAGAGCGGCGTGATCGTATGCAACGTCTTTGTACGGAAGAGACACCTTGTATCGTTGTCACGCGTGGACTGGAAGTTCCGCAAGAGCTGATTGATATCAGTGAAGAGCAGAATCTGGCTGTACTTCGCAGCAACATGGCTACTACGATTCTATCCAGCCGGATCACGGGATTCCTGGAAAAGAAATTGGCACCAACAGCAACCATTCACGGTGTACTTTGTGATGTCTATGGCGTAGGTATGCTGATCACAGGTAGCAGCGGTATTGGTAAGAGTGAAACAGCGCTTGAACTGGTGAAACGTGGACACCGATTGATTGCCGATGATGCGGTAGAGATCCGCCAAACGTCAGATTTTCAGCTGCACGGTACTGCACCTGAATTGATCCGCCACTTGCTCGAGATTCGAGGTGTCGGTATTATCAACGTCATGACATTATTCGGGGCTGGTGCGGTTCGGAATAACAAACGGATTACTTTGGTTGTACGTCTGGAAGCATGGCAGCAGGATAAACAATATGATCGTCTGGGTCTGGATGAGGAGACTACACGTATCATTGATACGGATGTACCTCTCGTTACGATTCCTGTTCGTCCGGGACGGAACTTGGCGGTTATTATTGAAGTGGCAGGTATGAACTATCGCCTGAAACAGATGGGTCTGAATGCTGCACTGCAATTCACGAACAAGCTGACAGCAACCATCTCGGAAGATATGGAAGACATGGATTAAGAAACATTTTATACAAGGAAATGAAGATAAATGGTTGACATGTACTGCTTCTCTTAAGGCGCAGTGTATGCCAACCATTCGTCATGCGTGCGATTGATTGAATAAATAGGAGTGTGAATGAATGGATACATTATTACTGTTGAACCCGATTGCGTTCTCTATTGGAGCGTTAAAGGTTCACTGGTACGGGCTTATTCTTGGTGCCGCGGCACTTATAGGACTCCTGCTCGTGATCCGGGAGGGCAAACGATACAATATTCCACAGGAAGTGTTCATGGACATGGTCTTGCTGGGCGTGCCTTCTGCCATCATTGGTGCCCGCATCTACTACGTCGCATTTAAGTGGGAAGATTATAAGGATAATTTCTGGGATGTCTTTAAAATATGGAATGGCGGTATAGCCATCTATGGTGCCCTTATTGGTGCTATTATCTGTGCAGTTATTTTCTTCCGTCGTAAAGGATATAACTTCTGGCGTATGGCCGATATCTGTGCGCCTGGACTGCTCGTTGGACAGTTGATCGGACGCTGGGGGAACTTTGTGAATCAGGAAGCCTACGGCGGACCTGTAGAAGAATCATTTTTGAGAGACAAGCTTCATCTGCCGGACTTTATTGTGAATCAAATGAACGTAGAAGGCGTATTCCACCATCCTGCATTTTTGTATGAATCGATGTGGAGTCTCGTTGGTCTGGTCTTGCTGCTGGTTCTGCGTCGTCAGAAGTTTCTGCGTTCTGGTGAACTGTTCATGTCTTATTTCATCTGGTACTCTATCGGTCGTTTCTTCATTGAAGCTTTGCGTACGGACAGTCTGGGCTTCCAGGCTCCGCAGTGGGTTGCTTCACTAGTGAACGGGTTGTGGTCTCCAATGACTGCAATGGGCTTTGAACAAGGATATCTTGATCCTGCTTACGGTAACGTAAGAATCTCGCAACTGCTCGCGATTGGCATCATTATTGTTGCTGTTGTATTCATTGTGGTGAGAAGAGTGACAGGTAAAGCAGATGTTCGTTACAGTGATCCGATTGTATCGTCCAAAGTTACCTCAGATGATATGGAGCATACGGGAACAGTTGCTGGCAAAGAGAATAAGGTAACACCTCCAGCCAAAGATGAATCCAAGCAAGTTGATGATAAAAAGGAGTAATGCAACATGATTGACACGGTATTGTTTGATCTGGATGGAACGATTATTGATACCAATGAGTTGATTATCAGCTCATTCCAGCATGTCATGGGGGAATGGAAGCATTCAGCTCCATGGACTCGGGAACAGATCATTCCACATATGGGTGGCACACTGGAGCAGCAAATGCGTACCTTCTCTGGCCAGGAGGAAGTCTCCGAGTACGTGAAAGGTTACCGTGCTTATAATGATATCCATCATGAAGCGATGGTTAGACCATTTCCACATGTTATTGAGGTAGTAGAGGCGCTGCATCAGGCTGGCATTGTGATGGGTGTGGTCACAACCAAAATTCGTCCATCTACATTAAAGGTGCTAGAACGTTTTGACCTACTGAAATATATGAAGACAATTGTAACAGTGACCGATGTGACGAATCCGAAGCCGCACGCTGAACCTGTACTGAAAGCGATGACGGAACTGGGTGCAGACCCTGCCAAAACGCTGATGATAGGTGACAGTCCAGTGGATATCCAATCGGCACAGAATGCGGGCGCACTCTCGGCGGGGGTTGCATGGTCTCTTAAAGGAGAAACAATCCTGAACGGATATGGACCCGATCATATGTTGCATGACATGAGAGACTTGTTGAAACTCATCCGTATTGAAACGGGACGTTCATGAGAAAAGTAACCCGCTATCCGGTAGAGGACCAAAATGCACTTTGGCATATCTACAAGACAGTGAGTCCGTGGAAGGGCGTTCGTAATTTTATCTGGATCCAGTTGTCACGCTATTGTCCGATCCTATCGGTGAAGAATTGGATTTACCGCCGAATGCTCGGTATGAAGGTGGGAAAACATACGGCCTTTGGCCTGATGGTGATGGTGGATGTGTTTTTTCCGGAGAAAATAACGGTCGGCGAAAACTCGGTCATCGGTTACAACACAACGATTCTCGCTCATGAGTATCTCATTAAGGAGTACAGACTCGGTGAGGTGATTATCGGGGAAAATGTACTGATAGGTGCCAATACAACGATTCTGCCCGGGGTAACTATAGGAGATGGAGCTGTTGTGGCTGCTGGAGCTGTCGTACATAAGGATGTTGCACCAGGAGCTTTTGTTGGAGGCAATCCACTTCGTGATTTATCCCGCGCGGCAGCTTCTACGGAAGAAACTGTCTTTAACACGGATGATTCTTCTCAGGGTAGTGTGCATTGAGTCAATAAAGTAATGAATGAAGATGGGTTGAAGTAAAAAGCTGCTTATGGCAGCTTTTTTCGTATATAAATACCGATTGGCGAGCGTAATGGTGTGCATATAAAACGATATGTCGATCCAAGGGCAATCAAGCTTTGGTATTGTTGACGGTAGTGCGGATTTCATGTTATCATATCCCATATCCTTTAGTTTGTTAGCACTTTACCATGTGAAAGTGTTCTTGGAGAAATGAAGCATGATAAGGATTGAAATAAACCAATAGTTGAGGGCTTATGCGATAATACTGTGATTCAGGTTTATAAGATAGAATGGGGATTTACACTACATAAATCCTGTTGAAATAGAACGAGTGCAACTCTTAAATTACTGACTCGGGGTGAATATTACCAATGTCCAAACCAAAAGGTTTTGAAAAACCGACTGGATTCCGCGACTATACACCACATGTAGTATCCAAGCTGCGGACGATTGAACGCAATGTACTGGAATGTATGGAACGCTGGGGTTACCGTCAGATCATCACACCAACGATTGAATATTACGATACGGTAGGTGTGGCAAGCTCTACATCAGATCGTAAATTATTTAAATTGCTAAACAGCAGGGGAACTACACTGGTACTTAGATCGGATCTAACGGCTCCAATTGCACGCGTAGTTTCATCCATGCTCAAAGATGAGCAGTTGCCACTGCGTTTATCCTATCATGCGAACGTATTCCGTTCTATTGAAGAGGAAGCTGGACGTGAAGCTGAATTTTTCCAGACGGGCGTGGAGCTGGTTGGAGACGACTCACCTGAAGCGGATGCAGAAGTTGTTGCGCTTGCGATTGCCTCTTTGCAGGCAGCGGGTGTGTCTTCTTTTAAAATTGCGATGGGCCATATGGGATTCCTGAACGGATTACTGGAGGAAGTGATTCCAGGCCAGACCGCTGAGCAGGAGCAATTGAAGGAAGGGCTGCTCGGACGTGATTATGTCGGCTATCGCCAGTCGATTGAAGCATTGAATCTGGAGCCTAAGTTGAAAGAACAGCTTGAAGCGATCCTTCGTCTGCGTGGCGGCAAGGAAGTATGCACACATGCGGTAGAGCTAAGTTCAAGTGCTGAAGCAGCACAGTCGATTGCACATCTGTGTGCTGTATTCGAAGTGTTGGAAGCGTACGGTGTATCCGAGCATGTGCTGATTGATCTGACGATGATCGGTGATTTCTCCTATTATACGGGCATGACCTTTGAAGGGTATGCAGCCGAACTGGGATCTCCGGTATGTAGCGGCGGACGGTATGATAATCTGTTACAACAGTTTGGTCGTTCATTGCCAGCTACAGGATTTGCACTGAAAACGAACCGTATTATTGATGGTGTTCATGGCATTACGATTGAAGAGAAAAAACCGGTGCTTATCCAATATACCCCGAAACGTCGGGCCGAGGCACTAACAGAAGCGGCAAGATTACGCAGTATGGGACAAAATGTAGTGACACTCCTTCTTCCTGAAGATGGGGCTGGGGCAAGTGCCGTATCGGTTGAAGCAAGAACCGCTCAGGCTGAGCAGGTTATTACTTACGGATCTGAAGAAGGAGGACGCTGAGATGTCGGATATTCTGAAGGTGGCCATGCCGAAGGGCCGAATCTACAAAAAAGCCTCCAAATTGTTTCGTGAAGCGGGGCTGGATATTCCAGAAGACGTAGACGATACACGCAGATTGGTCATTGAAGTACCGGAAGCGGGAATGGAATTCATTATGGCTAAGCCAGTAGATGTTCCAACATATGTGGAGTACGGTGTTGCCGATATCGGAATTGTTGGTAAAGACGTGCTGCTGGAGGAAGATCGGGATGTGTACGAACTGTTGAATCTGGGAATCGCTCAGTGCCGTATGTCTGTGATCGGACTTCCAGACTGGAAGCCAGGCATCCAACAACGTGTTGCAACGAAGTATCCAAGGATTGCTTCACAGTATTTCCGGGAGCAGGGGCAGCAGGTCGAGGTGATCAAGCTGAATGGTTCCATTGAGCTTGCGCCTTTGATTGGTCTGGCAGACCGGATTGTCGATCTGGTGGAGACAGGTCAGACACTGCGCGAGAACGGATTAGTGGAGATGACAGGCATTCTGGATATCACGAGCCGTCTTATCGCCAATCGGGTAAGTTATCGGATGAAAAATGCACGAATCCAGGCTTTGTGTGATGCACTTCAGCAGGTCATTCCAGCATCGAATGAGATTTCGGCGGGAAGCTTTCGGGGATAAACTACTGCGTCAGAAATATAGATGAGAAACATGTAAAGCAGAAGCAAAAGCAAGAGTAAGAGACACAATAAAGAAGCAAATCGGCCACAAGAAGGCAGGTATTACAGAGGATGAGGAGGTTGTACGTATGAAAATTGTACCTGCACGGGAGTTTGATCTGAAGCGGGAAGTGGAGTATGGCACGCCGGAGCAAAATGAAACGGTACGGCGTATTGTCAGCGACATTCGCCGTGAGGGTGATACGGCACTGCTGCGTTACACGGAGCAGCTGGACCGCACAAAGCTGACGGCCGCGGAGTTGCGCGTGCCGCAAGAAGAGCTGCAGGCGGCTTATGCAGCCGTGGAGCCATCCTTTGTGACGGCGATCCGGCAAGCCGCCGCCAACATTCGTGCGTTTCATGAGAAACAGAAACGCAACTCGTGGATGGATTGGCAGCCGGACGGCAGCCTGCTGGGCCAGGTCATCCGACCGCTGAAGCGGGTCGGCGTCTATGTACCTGGCGGCAAAGCAGCGTATCCATCGTCTGTGCTGATGAATGTGATTCCGGCACAGGTGGCAGGCGTGCCGGAGATTGTTCTCGTGACGCCGCCGTCAACGAACGGTGGCGAAGGTATTAACCCGTATATCCTCGTTGCTGCTGCGGAAGCAGGCGTGAGCGAGATGTACCGGGTTGGCGGCGCTCAAGCCATCGCCGCCCTCGCTTACGGCACGGAGAGTATTGCACCGGTTGACAAGATCTGTGGACCGGGCAATATTTACGTGGCGCTCGCGAAGCGCGAGGTGTACGGTGCGGTCGATATCGATAGTATCGCCGGGCCGAGTGAGATTGTGGTGCTCGCCGATGATACGGCGAATCCAGTGTACGTCGCCGCCGACCTGTTGTCGCAGGCGGAACATGACGAGATGGCATCGGCCATTCTCGTCACGAATTCGGCCACGCTGGCGGAAGCCGTGCAGGGCGAAGTGCAGCGGCAGCTTGAAGTGCTGCCGCGGCGGGATATCGCTGCTGCTTCCGTGGAGCAGTATGGCGCGATTATTGTGGTCGATTCCATCGATGAGGGAATTGACGTGGTGAACCGGCTCGCACCGGAGCATCTGGAGATCATGGTGCAGGAGCCGATGGCTTACGCTGGCCGGATCGAAAATGCCGGCGCGATCTTCCTCGGCCCATACAGCTCGGAGCCGGTGGGGGATTATTTTGCAGGACCCAATCACATTATTCCGACCAATGGAACTGCGCGATTCAGTTCACCAGTGGACGTGGATGATTTTATCAAGAAATCGAGTCTGATCTATTATAGTAAAGAAGCGCTGCTGAAGAACGGAGCGGCTATTATAGAGTTGGCCCGCCATGAGGGTCTTGAAGGGCATGCCCGTGCAATCGCTGTACGGTTAGAACAGGAAGGAAAGGCGGAATCGGACAATGGATAAGCAAAATAATGGTGTGGAACTTGAAAACAAAGGTGCGGTGCGCCAAGCAGAGGTTGACCGCAAAACAAACGAGACCAATATTCAGTTGGCCTTTAATGTAGATGGAACAGGACAATCCACGATTGAAACGGATGTACCTTTCCTGAATCATATGCTGGATCTGTTCACAAAGCACGGACAATTCGACCTGAACGTGCAGGCCCGCGGAGATATTGATATCGACGATCATCACACGGTTGAAGACATCGGAATCTGTCTCGGACAGACGTTGCGAGAAGCGTTGGGTGACAAACGTGGAATTAAGCGTTACGCCAGTGTTTTTGTACCAATGGACGAGGCACTCGCTCAGGTCATTATTGATGTGAGTAACCGACCTCACTTTGAATACCGTGCAGAATACCCTTCCCAACAAGTAGGCAGTTTCTCCACGGAGCTGGTACATGAATTCCTGTGGAAATTAGCGCTGGAAGCTCGGATTACGTTACATGTCATTGTGCACTATGGTCAGAACACCCACCACATGATTGAAGCGATCTTTAAGGCGCTGGGACGTGCACTGGATGAAGCAACGATGATTGATCCACGTGTAACGGGTGTGCCTTCCACGAAGGGAGTGCTGTAGACGATGGCGATTGCAATTGTCGATTACGGTATGGGTAACCTGCACAGCGTCGGCAAAGCGGTCGAACGTCTTGGCTACGAAGCGCTGGTCACGGGTGACCGGGAAGAGATTCTTGGCGCAGATGGTGTCATTTTACCAGGCGTAGGTGCTTTTGGTGATGCGATGGTTCATCTGCGTGAGAGTGGACTGGATAAGGTGGTGAAGGAAGCCGCTGCCGGGACCAAACCACTGCTCGGTATCTGTTTGGGCATGCAATTGTTATTCAGCTCAAGTGAAGAGCATGGTGAGCATGAGGGACTGGATATTTTTCCAGGTAAAGTGGTGCGATTCGCACCAGGAGAGCTGAAAGTTCCTCATATGGGATGGAACCGTTTGGAATTTCTGCACGCGGAAAATCCTCTATTTACGGGGCTTGAAGCAGGTCACGTCTATTTTGTCCATTCCTATCATGCGCTTACTGAAAACAGGGACGATCTGCTGGCGGTAACGGATTACGGACATCCGGTGACAGCCATTGTAGGCAGAGGATCCAACTTCGGCATGCAATTCCACCCAGAGAAAAGTGGAGAGCTCGGTATGAAGCTGCTTGGCAACTTTTTGGCTCTGACAGGAGCACCTGTACAAAGGTAAAACATCATCTCTTCTTAACTATAGAAAGCGTACAAATCTAATTCATATTCAGGAGGCCTTGTATGTCATCTTTTATCCTATATCCGGCGATTGATATCCGGGACGGCAAATGTGTAAGACTGGTGCAGGGAGATTATAATCAGGAGACCGTGTATAACGATGACCCGGTTCAAGTGGCTTTATCCTGGGAGAAACAAGGCGGTACATATGTCCATCTGGTGGATCTGGATGGTGCGAAAGCGGGTTATCCTGTTAACGATGAGCTGATCGGGCGGATTGCCTCGGCTGTGAACGTACCTGTTCAGGTGGGCGGCGGACTTCGTACGGTAGCGGATGTAGAACGTTTGCTGGGTCTGGGTGTTAGCCGGCTGATCATTGGAACAGCAGCGATTGAGGATCGTGCTTTTACAGAGGAAGTACTGGGACGTTATGGCGACAAAGTGGCAATTGGCATCGACGCTCGTATCGGTTACGTGGCAACTCGCGGTTGGCTTGAAACATCGGAAGTGCAAGCAGAGGTACTCGCAAAGGAATTGGCGGCATATGGGGCAGAAACGTTTATCTTTACGGATATTTCCCGTGATGGCATGATGCAGGGTCCTAATGTGGAAGCGATTGTGTCTCTAGCCAAGGCAAGCGGACGGACGGTTATTGCTTCCGGCGGTGTGAGTGTAATGGATGATCTGCTTCGTCTGAGTCGCCACGCGGATGATGGTGTTGGTGGAGCAATTGTGGGTAAAGCACTGTATACGGGAAGCATCGATCTGTCTGAAGCAGTACGTGCGGTCAATAAGTAAGGGATATTCGGATAGAGAGGAAGAGGTAGCATGCTGGCAAAAAGAATCATCCCCTGTCTGGACGTGAAGGACGGCCGGGTCGTCAAAGGCGTCAACTTCGTTAATCTCCGCGATGCGGGTGATCCGGTAGAGCTGGCGGCACTATATGACCGCGAGGGCGCGGACGAATTGGTGTTTCTCGATATCTCCGCTTCGGTAGAAGGTCGCGAAACGATGGAAGAAGTCGTGCGTCAGACGGCGGGCGAGATCGCTATTCCCTTTACGGTAGGCGGTGGCATCTCCAAGGTGGAGGATATGAAGCGGATTCTCCGTGCAGGAGCGGATAAAATTGCAGTGAATACAGCCGCGGTACTTAATCCACAGTTGATTGCTGATGGGGCACGTCGCTTTGGCTCCCAATGTATCGTCGTAGCGATTGATGCCAAATATAATGAAGCTTGGGGCGAATGGGAGGTCTACACGCATGGTGGACGGAAACCATCCGGGATCAAGGCACTGGAATGGGTTAAACAGGCTGAGAGCTTGGGCGCGGGAGAAATTCTCCTCACAAGTATGGACGCGGACGGAACAAAAGACGGTTTTGATCTGAAGCTGACGGCAGCGGTATCCGAATCTGTGCATATTCCAGTCATCGCATCGGGCGGTGCGGGCAAGGAATCTCATTTCTATGATGTATTTACCACAGGCAAAGCGGACGCAGGGCTGGCCGCAACGATTTTCCATTACAAAGAAATCGCCGTACCGGCGTTAAAACAACATTTGAGAGAACAAGGGGTGGAGATCCGTGACTAAAGTGAGCGATGAAATCAAGGAACAGTTATCCTTGGAACAGGTTGTGGAACACATTCGTTGGAGTGACGGTTTGGTTCCTGCCATTGTGCAGGATGTAGATACTCGTGAAGTTTTAATGATGGCTTATATGAATCGCGAATCCCTGAAGTTGTCGCTGGAATCCGGTGAGACGTGGTTCTGGTCACGCTCGCGTCAGGAGTTGTGGCATAAAGGAGCAACATCTGGCAACGTGCAGACGATTACTTCCCTAAAATATGATTGTGACGGCGATACCTTGTTGGTTGAGGTGAAACCGAACGGTCCGGCTTGCCATACAGGGACGGTAACTTGTTTCCATAATGAAATCATTGGTTTGCCAGAGAAATTGGCAGACAAGGCTTCGGATGAAGCGGGTGCAGCATCTGCTTCTGCAAGTTCCGGTTCCGAAAGTCGCTTTGAGGTATTGGCTGAACTGGAATCCGTTATTGCAGAGCGTGAACGTGAGCGTCCTGAGGGTGCATATACAACGTATCTGTTTGATAAAGGTGTAGACAAAATACTGAAAAAAATCGGTGAAGAAGCGTCCGAGACGATCATCGCCGCCAAAAATAAAGATAATGACGAGCTTCGTCTGGAAGTCAGTGACCTGATGTATCACCTGCTCGTCCTGTTACAAGAGCGCAAGCTACCGCTGGACGACATTATGTCAGAGCTGAGCCGCCGTCATGAACGGCCTCGCCGCGATTAGGAGGCGAGTTTCGTGCGTATAGACTATCATACACACCATGAGCGGTGTGGACATGCCGTTGGCAAACTTGAAGAGTACGTACAACGTGGTGTGGAGATCGGACTATCCCAGATTGGATTGTCCGATCACATGCCATTGTTGCATGTCGATCCGGCTCAATATTATCCGGAAATGGCGATGCCTATGGATGAGCTGCCGCGTTACGTAGAGGAGTGTTTCTCCCTGAAAGAACGTTACCGCGGGCAGATTGACGTACGTGTTGGTCTGGAAGGTGACTATATTGAAGGCTGGGAAACAGAGATCCGTGCGATCATTGAGCGTTATCCATGGGATTATGTGATTGGCTCTGTTCATTTCCTCGGGGAATGGGACATTACGGATTTCCGCCAGACCCATCACTGGGAGGGCAAAGACATCCTTGAGGTATATCGTCAGTACTACGATGCCGTAAGCAAGGCAGCCGCCACGGGCATGTACGATATTATGGGTCATACGGATGTCATTAAACGGTTTGGCTTTGTTCCTTCAACGGAGCAGACAGAAGAACGTATCTCACTGGAGAACGCAGCGCTGCAGGCTATTGCCAAAAGTGGTTGCGCCATGGAGCTGAATGCTTCCGGGATATCGAAGCCTTGTGCCGAGATGTTCCCTAGTCGCAGAATGCTGACAGAAGCCATTCGCTTGGGTATTCCATTAACCATGGGCTCTGATGCACATGACCCACTGAAGCTGGGCGATTATTTGCCTGAAGCTGAAGCACTTTTACATGAGTTGGGCTGTACGGAAGTCGCTGTTTTTGAAGGCCGTCATCGCTCGTTCATTCCTTTAAATGTATAAGCCATTAGAGTATAATGAGGGTAGGAAATAACCTTTTAGAGGTAGTTCAAAAATTCCGCCTTTGATTACGAAGGATGCCTAATGGCATCTTCAGCATCGAAGCTGGAATTCAGCCGAAATGTCCGTTGCTCACGTAGTTTTGCCTACGCTCCGCTACTCCATTTCTAGCTTTATCCCATCTTCTCGGTACTGAAAACCGGTCTTTTTGAACACTCGCTTTAGATAAGGGATTATATAGGGATTTCAACCCTCGGGAGGGCATTATGCAGCATTCGTTACGTATTTTTTCCGGTTCATCGAACCCTAAGCTGGCAGAACAGGTATGTGACAAGCTGGGTGTACAACTGGGCAAGATCAAGCTGTCCAGGTTCAAGAGCGGAGAAATATACGTTCATTATGAAGAAACGATCCGTAATTGTGATGTGTTTCTGGTACAGTCGTTGTCTCATCCGATCAATGAGCTGTTTGTCGAGTTGCTTGTGATGATTGATGCTGCAAAGAGGGCTTCAGCGCGCACTGTTAACATCATTGTTCCGTATTACGGCTATGCTCGTCAAGAGCGCAAATCCGCACCACGGGAACCGATCTCGGCCAAGATGGTAGCAGATGTATTAACTACGGCTGGCGCCAATCGAGTGGTAACGATCGACCTGCACGCAGCGGCCATTCAGGGATTCTTCAACATTCCGGTTGACCATATGACATCACTGGATTTGATTAGTGATTATCTGTTAAGCAAAGGAATTGAGAACCCTGTTGTCGTCTCCCCGGATGCGGGACGAGCATCGATGGCAGAGAAGCTGGCGAACCGTCTGGATTCTCCATTTGCCATTATGATCAAGAAACGTCCAAGCCATAATGAATCGGTGATTACCCATGTCATTGGTGATGTAGAAGGACGGACACCTATTATTATTGAGGATCTGATCGACACTGGAACAACCATTCTGAATGTCGTGGAAGGGTTGAAGGAACGTGGCTCCAAAAATGTATATGTATGTGCAACACACGGATTGTTCTCGGATGGTGCAGTAAGTAAATTGAATCACCCGTCGATTGAAGAGGTGGTAGTTACGGACTCGATCGCACTGCCAGATGATCACCCTGAATGCTTCAAAGTGTTACCTGTTGCGCCAATGCTGGCCCGCGCTGTACGCATTATTGTGGATGGTGGCTCCATGGCCACATTGTTTAAGGATTCTGGCATTTAGAGCATCGAAGATATAACGGTGTGCTGCCAGATGAATTGTTCCGTGTCTGAGTTGTTATCTGCTCAGCACGGTTTTTTTTGTTTTGGCTCTTTGAATTCAATTCTTGCTTTGCTGCTCAGAGGCTTGTGCTATAATAACATAAAATCAGTTATGATAGCGTTATCATATAGTATTCAGCCCCTAAGGTGAGATGGATGCTGAACAGTAGAACCACGGCTGAGAACATTGGCATCGTGGAGTGAGGAGTGGGGTCTATTGTCTCGTAATTGGTACTACCGGTTATTGTTCTCGTACTTCCCAATTTTTTTTCTTACGGTGACCATACTCATTTTTATCGCGTTTGTTTTCATCAATGACATCTCTAAAGAGGAAACAAAAAAAGCAGACCGGATTTCCTCCAGTTATATGATAGACACGGTGGATCGTACAATCAGGGATATTGAACTATCCATCCTGGAAACGGTACAGAGTCAGCAGGCATACAAACTCTATTTTAATAACACAAACCTGACCAGCTCGGACACGGTGTATGCAATTGCGCAGAATTTACGTGAGCTATCCAATTCGTCCTCATGGATTCAATCCATCTATCTATATGACAAGCGAAATAAACATGTTCTGACCGTAAGTGGTTCCAGAGAAGTGGAAGGTTTCTCGGATGAGGCATGGATTGATCAGATGGGTACCGGGTCTATCGGTTCAGGCTGGCAACCGGTCCGGGAATTCGATGCAGACTCTGTTCAACGTACCCCTATTCGCGTATTAACCGTGAACAAGGATATGCCTTTGCCTTTTGGCTCTCAGGGCACATTGGTCATTAATATCAAGATGAGCAGCATTGAACAGAGTGTAGATAGTATGGTTAATGGTCAGCTCTCATTCCTGACGATTACGGATCGGGACGGTAAGGCTGTGTATAATGCACATTCGGACCAAGAGGGCTCGATAGATGGTCAGGAACTGAATAGGCTAGCGCTAGAAAGACTGGGCTGGACAATATCCAGTGGAATTAAGGCCGGCAACTTATTTGGCTGGGTATCGGTCATATCTTATGTATGGGTAATCATTGCTATTGTGACTGTCATCTGTGCGATTGTATATATCGTGTATATTACTCGTCGTAACTATAAACCCATTCAGATCATCATGAACCGGATTGAGTCTCATCAGATTCGGGCGTTCGAACACTCAGGTGCTCGCACGGATGAGATGAAGATGATTGATGGTGTGCTTGAGAATCTGATTAATCATATGATGGATTATGACAAGAAAAGCAGGGAAAATGTACTCATGCAGCGCAGCAAGTTGTTCAATGCCCTGTTGCATGGTGAACACATGGAAAATGCAGCAGAGCAATTAAAAGAGCTCTCTCCACTGAATGACGTGAATGACTCGTCGCGTTTTGTCGTTGTTGTTGGAGAGATTAACCGTTATGAGAAGGGATTTCAGGAGAGGTACACGAGAGGTGAACAAAATACGCTGAAGTTTGCCTTGATGAACGTTTTGCAAGAGCTGTCACGTAATACGGGAGTCCAATGCTGGACGGAATGGATTAGTGTGGATCGAATTGCAATCCTTTTTGTGTTCAAAGAACAGAATAATAACAACTTGGATATGTCTGGGCAGATTCGTGTTGTAGCTGAGGAATGCAAATCTTGGGTAGAACAAAATCTACGCATTTCCTTAAGCTTTGGCATTGGACCTATTGCTCAGGGAATCGGTACAATACGAGATTCCTATGCGGCCGCAGAAGCGGTAATGCAACGTAAACTGTTAATGAATGGAGATGTCGGCCAAGCCGACTGCGGTGAATCACAGCATCCTTTGCTGGATACCTATACCTATCTGCAGATGATTGCGGACTTTGTTAAGCGGTTCCGGATGTCGAGTGGACAGTGGCGGGAACAGTTGGAGGAGATCTTTACAGCATTTGAACAGAACAAACTGCCGGATGATGAGATTCGTTCTCTGATTCAGGCCATGTTACAGATGCTCAGCCGAGAGGTGGCCATGATGTCGGAAGGACTCCAGGAAGAGCTGTCCGAAGAAAACATCAACAGATGGTTGAGTGCTGTAGAAGAGGCAGAGACGCTTGCGGATGTGAAAAGTCTTTTGTTTGATGGTCTGACGGACTTGTTCAGAACGTATGTAGCGGTAACGGAAACCAAGAGTTACAAAGCCATGGTCAACGAAATGAAAAATTATATCGAAGAACAGTTTGCAAATCCTGATCTTTCATTGAAACATCTGAGCGATCGATTCCAGATTACGGGCAAACATGCGAGTTATTTGTTCAAGACAGAATTCAACATGAAGTTTGTTGATTTTGTTACAGAGCTTCGCATGAAGGAGACGGAGCAGCTTCTGCTCAATACCGATTACTCTTTGCAGGATATTGCCCTGAAGGTTGGTTATGCAAATGGAATTACGTTGGGACGTGTATTTAAGCGGGTAAAGGGTATTACACCAGGAGATTATCGTCGTTTGAAACGTGAACATCGAGAACCCGAAGAGTAATGCAGAAGTGAACATATTCTGAGATCTGTACATCAGGGTAACACAGGGTGAATTTCATGCAGTCACTTTCCACTTAGGAGAGAGGCTTGCAGAGGTTCGCCCTGTTTTCGTTGAACAGTTCTCTGCTGCCCGAGATCGGATGCAACTGTTTTCGCAGGATAGCAAGCTAATATTCCTGTTTTTCCCGTTTACGAATTTAGGCAGTGTGTGAAAATGGTTTATCCGACTTGGGACAGGCAGTTCCGATCCTTGAGGCGAAGAGTGCCATCAAAGCCTAGAGCAGCGTGGCTTTGGGAAAAGAATCGGTCTGCGAAAATAGGCTTAGCATATAAACCATAATCCGTTTGTAAGCGCTTCCGAAAGAGGTTTATTGCAGGATGACGGAAAAATGTGAAATACTCTGGGCAAGCTTTAAACATTCACGCAAAGCCAAAGGGGATGACAAAATGAGAAGCAAAGCAACCAAAGGGAGTCTAAAGAAATGGATGGGTTTGGCGCTTACGATGGTAATGGGCGTTTCTTTACTTGCGGGATGCTCATCGGCATCAGAAGAATCAGCTGAAGGCGGAACATCAGGCAATGGCGAGCGCGTTACTTTAAAGGTGGAGATTTTCGACCGTGGCAACAGTCCTTCACCGTACACAATTACGAACAACTATCTATCTAAAATGATTCAGGAGAAGTTCGGTGATCCCAACAATATTGATGTGCAGTTTGTACCCGTTCAGCGTTCTGAGGAAGTTACCAAGCTGAACGTCCTGATGGCTAGCAATACGGATGTCCCTGATATTGTCTTTGTTTATGACTCAAGCGTGTTTTATCGGTATGCCCAGCAGGGTGGTTTGACTGATGTTGGAGAGTTGATTGATCAGCACGGTCCGAACCTGAAGAAGTTCCTGGGTGAAGATACTTTGAAGTTTGGGCAAGTGGAAGGACAACAGTTTGCTGTTCCGGGTAAACGTGCTATCACAGGCCGATACAGTTCTTACATTCGTCAGGATTGGCTCGATAAGCTGGGATTGCCAGCGCCGAAGACTACGGATGAATTATATACAACTTTGAAAGCGTTCAAGGATAAAGATCCTGGTGGTCTTGGAAGCAAAAATATCCCTATGGGTATGGCTCTTGCACCAGCTCAATTCGAAACACTCATCTACTCATTCATCAAGCCAGTTAGTGGCGACCTGACTTATGGTCAACGGTATGAATTGCCGCTGCATGAAGGATTCAAAGAATCGATGCAGTTCCTGAACAAACTGTACAACGAAGGTTTGATCAGCAAAGACTTCAGTTTGGATGAAGACAAAACGCAATTAGGGAAAGACATTCAAAACGGTAACGTAGGTTACTGGTCTGAAGATGTGGATGCCATGTTCTACGGAGATGGCACACTGGATAATTTGCATAAAAATGTGAGTGGCAGTGAAGTGTTGCCGGTTGATGTATACACCAATCCAAATGCAGACAACAAACACATCAAGTCACGCTACGGAACAAATGGTATGTACATTATGATTCCGAAGAGCAGCAAACGTTCTGTCGAAGCGATCAAATATCTCGACTGGATGGCATCTGACAACAATCTGATTGATATCTACAGTGGTGTGGAAGGCGAGAACTATGATTTGGTAGACGGCATTCCAGTAGTGAAAGAGGATGCATCCCAGGAAGCGCAGGATCGTCTGTTTAACGCAGGGGATACAGCCATTATCTCGAACGGTAAAAACATTGGTGATCAAGCGACGAATGAAAAGGCATGGATTATGGGCTTCCCGCAAAATAATCAGGAGATGCTGAAGCAATCCATTGATATTGCTAACACCGATACGGTAGGACCAATCATTTTCGACAAACCGATTGAGGCAGAGATGAAGTACAGCACAGCTCTCAAAGACAAATTAAATGTCATTATCGTAAAAACAGCTATGGCTAAGCCAGCAGAATTCGATGCGGTATATGAAAAAGAAATGGCTGATTTCATGTCTCTGGGTGGTACTGAACTGAAAAAAGAACTTGAAGAAGCAGTTCAGGCACTTCCTGCAAATTAAGTAGCTCCACATTTCAATCTCCAAGACAGATACCCATACTACTGCTTAACTAGAAAGGAACGTGTGCCGCCGGACTGGCGGCACAGCCGTTTCCTTGTTGATAGGAGGAAACCGACTTGACCACCACATACTTGAAGAGGTATTGGCAATTATACGCTCTGATTTCACTGCCCATTATCTACTTTTTAATCTTTCGTTATGGACCGATGTACGGTGTACAGATCGCCTTTAAGGACTTTAACCTGTTTCAGGGAATCAGCGGCAGTGAGTGGATCGGTTTTGATGCTTTTCGCGAAGTATTTGGAATGCGGGACTTCTACACGACATTGCGCAACACCTTTATGCTGAATTTTCTTGATCTGGTCGTTTCATTTCCAGCTCCTATTATTCTGGCGATCATGCTTTATGAAGTTCGATTCAAATGGTTCAAAAAAATCTCACAAACGATATTGTACATTCCTCACTTTATCTCATGGGTAATCATCGGGGGAATTGTGTACCAATTGTTCGGTAATCAATCCGGTATGGTTAACGGTGTACTGGAAAGCATGGGCTTAAATTCAATACCATTTTTGACAGAAAAAAATCCATGGCTTGTGACGTATCTCTTCACAGGTGTCTGGCAAAGTGCAGGATGGGGAACCATTCTATATCTGGCCGCATTAACCGGCGTCAACAAGGAATTGTTTGAAGCAGCTGAGATCGATGGAGCATCGCGGCTGAAGAGAATCTGGCATATTACATTGCCAAGTATTAAACCAACCATTGTGACCCTGCTCATTCTTAATCTTGGACATATGGTCAGCATCGGTTTTGATCGGCCTTATATCATTGGTAATACGGCCGTGCGTGAATATTCCGATGTACTCAGTACCTTTGTATACAGAGTTGGTCTTGAATCAGGACAATACACGCTGGCAACTGTCGTCGGACTGTTCCAAGCAGTGGTGGGACTCATATTCGTGCTAGGATCTAACTATATTTCGAAGAAAGCAACCGGTGAAGGTATTTTGTAGGTTGTGGATGAACGGAAGAGACGCCAATCGGCTTGTTTGTATAGACCATCAGTAAAGGAGCTGTGCGCATATGAGTGAACGCACCTCAAACCGGATTTTTGATATCGTTAATATCTCCTTTATCACCTTGTTTGTTATATTCTGCCTGGCTCCATTTCTGCACACGATCGCGATCTCATTCAGTTCTAACCGTGCGATTACGTCAGGAGAAGTGACCATATTCCCGAAAGAATTCAATTGGGATGCGTATATTCAGGTGTTCTCTGATCAGTCGATGATCTATTCACTGGGTTACACGACAGTTCTGACCATTGCTACTACTGTGCTATGCATGGTGTTCACACTGGCAGCTGCTTACCCGTTAACCAAGAAAAAACTGAAAGGGCGCAAGCTCTTCATGTATGTCATCATCATTACGATGTTCTTCAGTGGCGGGATCATTCCTGAGTATTTGCTCATTCGTGACCTGAACTTACTTAATTCCGTGTGGGCACTGATTCTGCCAGGACTGGTCAGTCCGTTTAACCTGATTATCCTGATTTCTTTCTTCAGAGGTATTCCTGAAAGTCTGGAAGAATCCGCTGAGATTGACGGCAGTTCCCATGTACACACGCTATTCAAAATTATATTGCCACTATCCATGCCTGTACTGGCTACATTAGCTCTTTTCTATGCGGTTGGACGCTGGAATGGGTTCCAGGATTCCCTGATGTATATTAATGATCCGAAGCTGTACCCGCTTCAACTGAAGTTATTCCAAATGGTACAGAACAATATGGTCAGCGAGCTTACCCAAATGGAGGGTGCTAACCGTACGCCATTGACTCCCGAGAGTCTCAAGGCCGCAACCGTTATTTTTGCAACCGTTCCGATTCTACTCGTCTATCCGTGGCTGCAAAAGTATTTTGTCAGTGGTGCGATGCTTGGCGCGGTAAAAGGTTGAGTTAAGGCTGATGTAAAAAGTTTAGCCAGAGGGAGGAGAAGGAAAACAGATGCAGCACATAGACAAGGGCGAATACTCATTCTCGACATGTTGGAACATCAGGAAACATACCGTAGGGGAAGACATGATTCAGGAAATCGCGGAACTTGGCTTTCGGCGGGTTGAACTCAACTATAATGTGACGAAGGAAATGCTCAAGACCATTGAGCCGATGATTGAGCGCGGAGAAATAGGTGTTTCGAGTGTTCATAACACTTTTCCACATGATCCAGACCCGGATTATGGTACGGATTCTGTCCTGCTGGGCTTCGAGGATGAAGTTAAACGTCAGCGGGCTATAGAGTTGCTTGTTGAATCGGCAGAGTATGCTCATCGTTATGGTGGGGAAGCGGTAGTTGTACACCCGGGAGAGGTACCTTTTCCTGAGGATATCAGCAAAGACCTTGGAAAGATCTATAACGAGGAAGGTCCGGACTCACCGAAGTATCGCAGTAAATGGGCTGAATTGATGGAGCGGCGGGAAGCCCTCAGTTCAGGGTATGTGGAGAAAATTATCGCCAGTCTGGATGAGGTATGCAATCGGGCGGCAGCTAAAGGTCTGGATGTTCGTTTTGGCATCGAGACAAGATCGCGACCACAACAGATTCCTACCCTTGCCGAAGCCAAGACTATCATCACAGCTCTCAAAGGGGCTCCGGTTGGTATCTGGTACGATACAGGTCATGCCATCATGATGGACCGAATGGGCCTTTATGACAGTGTGGGAGAAATGCAAGGCCTGATGGATGATATCGTAGGGGTCCATATTCATGAGACACTTGGTCTCTCTGACCACTGGTGCCCGTATGTACACAGTAAGGATATGAACTTCTATGATGCCTATCTGCCGATGATTCGCCGCGCACAGGTGAAGGTATATGAGTTGAAGTCTGCCTGTAAGGCAGAAGAGATCCATGAGAGTCATGACTTGCTTATGAAGAAGCTTGGAGTGACAGAGTAGGCGCGGTGATGTGGGAAACAGTTTGCATGTTCACAGTATGTGTTTAATGACTGTTTCCTCAGTGACAGTGACCCATAAATAATGTAGTAAAACAAGCACAGATTTTCTGGCGACTTATGTAGAAATATGATATATACTGACGAGAAAAATGAACTCACCTACGGGCGGTATGAGTAAGCTTCCGGTCTGAATTGAAGGCACTGAAGCAATATACTCCGCACATCGTGAGAATGCATTGGTATGGAGGGGACTGCACATGTACAAACAATTGGTGGACAGTAATGACAGAGCGGTAGAAAGAGGCATATCCCGGCAGATGCTTGACCCGGAAAGCCGTTACTATGGAGGGACAATTGATCCCTTCACAGGTGTTGCCTGGGTCAACCATACGACTGGAACGCCCACGGATATGTGTTACTGGGGAGCTGCGCTCTCCAATCCGGACTCTATCTATTACCGGGATGAATCGTTGTTAAATCGACTGCTGTTAGCTACGGAATTTGTACTCCGTTTCCAGCATGAAGACGGTTCAATATCGCCTGGCTGGACCAATTACCATTCCCCTCCGGATACTGCATTTGTCGTTGTAGGGTATTCACAGTTGTATCAGCTTCTTCAGCAGCAAGAATGGGAGCCGCTTCAACCCGTATTAAACAATATGAGGCTGTTTCTGGAACGGACAATCCCAACCATGCTTACAGGAGGTTGTCATACGCCCAATCATCGCTGGGTGCTATGCGCGGCGCTTGGTTTCCTGCATAAAATATTTGATCTGGAGGAAGCTGTGCAGCGCGCAGAGCAGTGGATGGATGAAGGCATGGATATTACACCTGATGGGGAGTGGACAGAACGGAGCAATGGGATATACAGCGCAGTTAGCGACATCATGTTAATTCATGCTGCGCGCCTGCTCAATCGTCCTGAACTGCTGGAACCAGTGAGGCTTAATCTCCGCATGATGGTGTATCTGGTCCATCCAACGGGTGAAATTGTTACGGATTATTCAGGGCGACAGGATCTGGGCAGTGTTCATGATCTGTCTCCTTACTATCTGCCTTATGCCATTTTGGCTCGGCTGGACGGTGATTCACTCTTAGCCGGTATGGCAGCCTGGGCTGGAGATACATTGACAGATCCGGGAGTATGTTCGGTGAATACGCTCATTCGATTAATGCTTGAGCCGGAGCTTCAACAGACCAATGACACACGTGATGCATTACCGGAACAGTATGAGGTCATGCTGAATGAACATTTTGTACGGGGAGAATATCTGGAGCAGATGGACGCAGTAGGGCATCACGGTCGTATTTCGCACAGTCGGATGCATACGGATTTTGGTGCTCCGGTAGCCCGAATTCGGGATGGTGCTACAAGTGTGACTGTGATGACAGAAGTTCCTTCTTTCTTCGCGCTTCGTCATGGCAAGGTGCGCCTGCTGGCTGTGCAACTGGCCTCTTACTTTAATCCAGGGTATGTACCTATGCAGCAAATGACGAGGCTGTCCGAAGGCTATCGACTAACTGGTGAGCAGAAAAAAGGTTATTACGGCCCAATCCCTGCGAACCTGCTGCCAGAATCGGCTGCATCAGATATAAGTCCATGGTATTTGTTACCTCATCAGAGTCGTCAGCTTACTCATGAGCAGACATTCCGTGTAGGAGCAGAATTACAGCCAACGGAAAACGGATGGAACATGCATCTATCTGGACAGGAACCGGAGCACATTATGATGCAGTTATCCTTTGTATTCGGAAGCGAAGGTGAGCTGACCTGTGAGGACGCGATTGAAACGAGTGAGGGTCACTATTTGTGGAAAGGCGGTACATTACGCTATACCTGCGGAGAAGACTGGCTGGAGATCACCGGGGGCGAACTGGGTCATCTGGCGGCAACGGTACGTGAGGCAAAACTGCCGGACAAGTGTAAGGTTGTGCTGGTCAATTTCATGACGCCGTTTGATAAAACCCTTCAAATTTCACTTTCTCCTTCGATGGCGTCGAAGATCTAGATTTATTAGATATTTAAGCCATAATAGTTAGAAGACCGAGCCCAAATGCTCGGTCTTCTTTTTTTACGAACGACGAATGACTGCAATTAACGTTCTAAAATGATATTCCCACTGTCCAGCTCAGTCCAGTAATGTATGAACTATGATCATTTCAGTTGCTCTAACGCAGTTTCGATTGGTTTAGTGAACAGAGGATCATCTTTGGTTTTGCTCCAGTAAACGATAAAAACATTTCCTTTCTCATATAGAAAAGGGAATGTTGTAAATTGGGCGCTTTCCATGTGTTTATTGAAGTCTTTTGTCCCGTTGATGCGATCCTTTTCAGAATTGAAAATATAAAAATGTATAAATTCAGGGCTATATGGTTCTTCTTCTACGGGCACTTCAACGGAGTACACCTCAGGTATAACATCATCTAATTTCAAAGGATACCCGGTGATACCAAAGGACACTAAATCCAGTTCTTGAGACTCGAGCGCGCTCAGTACATCCTCTAATGTGAACTTATTTTCTATGTTTTCTATATCTTTTGAACATCCATTCAAAGCAAACAAGCAGATTAAGATGAATATAAGTGGTTTTATCTTTGAGATCCTCAATATAGCATCCCCTTAAAATATTTATTTTTTATTACATACGCGAAAAAGAGGCTGACCGTCAGAGCTAATATACGTTGTTTGATTTTTAATGGAGATAAACTACTAAAAAGGACAATAAGGATAATAATACCATAGGCCACTCATCTCATTATAACCGGTCAGAATCCAGTTAGACGCCGCGTAACCGACAAGAATGTACTAATGCAATACTACAAAGAGAGTCTAGGGCAAGTGAGTGTAGGAGTCTCTAGGTAAACATGGTTTTCCTTTGAATAAACAACGCTCCAAGGTGATAGGTTTCCGCAAAATGGAATATCATCTTCTTTTGCATTTTTTTCATAAACGACATGAAACTACATATTGAGAAGTGGGCCTTAAGATGTGGTATACTGAAGAGTATGAATGAAATGCAAAGAGGAGGTGCCTTGGAAGATGAAGGGCAAGCTAGTGCGGGCTGAGGGACACCTTGCCAATATTATACCGATTCACTTGGATGCTTCTTTCTTCTTTGAAAGAGCTGTCCGCTCGCTGGACCGTAATCATGTCGACAAGGCATTAAAATATTTTCGCAAAGCTGTTGAATACGAACCGGAAAATCCGGTAAATCATTGTAATATGGCGGGTATATTATCGGAGAAGGGGGATTACGAAGCCTCCAATGCCATTCTGGCTAACGTGCTGGAAGTGGTAGATCCGTCGATGACGGAATGTTATTTTTATATGGCGAACAATTATGCAAATATGGATCGGTTTGAGGAAGCCGAGCAAGCACTTGTTACCTATCTGGAGGAGGACACTCAAGGTCAGTTCATGACGGAAGCCGAAGAGATGATGGAGCTTCTGTATTATGAGCTGGATCGTCCGACTAAACTGAATCGAATCAAATCACGCAAAGGTGTAGTGGAGCACGATCAGGCACGGGAACTGCTGGAAGAAGGGAAATTTGCACAGGCTGCTGAATTGCTCGAAGGCATGTCTTCTGATTATCCTGATTACTTGGCTGCCCGTAACAATCTGGCACTCGCCTACTATTATATGGGTCTGTTTCCCAAAGCAAAAGAGACTATTGCCGAAGTGCTTGAACAGGAACCAGGTAATCTGCATGCACTCTGTAATCTGGCCATTTTCCATCAAAATGAGAACCGGGCTGATCAAGTGCTGCTTCTGATCAAAAAATTGCGGGTCATCGTGCCATTCCAGCACGAACAAGTCTACAAACTGGCGACAACGATGGGGATTCTGGGCCAACACGATACGGCTTATGTTCACTTCCGGCGTTTGCTCAAGGACGAAGAGACAGCTGCTGATCCGGCACTTGCTCACTATGCAGCCGTGGCGGCTTATAATACAGAACGTTATGATGCTGCTGAGCGTTTATGGCATCATGTGTCCAAGCTTGATCCGGGTTCCGAAGTATCCCGGTATTATCTGTCAGGTCTTGAGGCTGTAAAACAAGGCGAGCAAGAGCCAGAGAAGCTGAGTTATCACTATCATCTGCCATTTGATGAGCAGTTCAGACAGTGGGAGAACTATGGTAGTGGCATACCTGAAGAAATGAAGAATGATCCACTGATTCGCTCATCCTTCTTCTGGGCATTGCGTCATGGTGATCGGGCAACCAAGCTACAGGTTATTCATGCGCTTGGGATGATCGGTGACTATGAGGTGCAGCAGGCTCTGCAATCCTTTATTGAAGAGACTGGAGAAGAAAAGGATCTGCTTGAGGCAGCACAAACTGTACTGAACGGATTGAAATCGGCTGAACATGAGGATCGGAATTCTCAGGTGGTTCGACCCTTTTCTCCTGTAGCCTTGAAGTCCATTGGGAAGGTTCCATCCACATCAGAGCAATTGGACACTGGTTCAACTTCCCATTGGCAGGCTGTTGTTGATCGTGCGTTACAGATGTCTGAAGCAAAGGCTGAGTTGCAGCAAGAGATGGAACGGCTCTGGACGGATTATGTATCCCGGGTACATCCGGAGGTTCCGGGTACGAAGCAGATTGAGGGTTGGGCTGCAGGACTTGAATATTTGGCAGCGAAGAATCACAGTCGGCCCGTTACCTATCAAAGCATTGCTGAGCGGTATGGGATATCGGCATCAACGGTTAGCAAGTATGCTAAACAGATTCATTCGGTTTGTAACAGCAAGCCACCACTTGTATAGAAAGTTCGCTTCAACTCGTTTTCAGAAAGACATCATCAGGTGAAGGATACAACAACCGGGAAAACGGGTAAACTTAACGAATGGGCTTCGTAAACGCCTGTAGGATATCATCTTGGCAAGTTCATCGCTAGTACAACACATTCTCACCTTAATTAAGGAGGCTGTATCTATATGTCTAAATACAGAACGATTGTGATCGGAACGGGACCTGCGGGTCTGACAGCAGCGATATATCTGGCTCGTGCTAATCTGAAACCACTGGTTATCGAAGGTCTTCAGCCGGGTGGTCAATTAACGACGACAACGGAAGTTGAGAATTTCCCCGGTTTCCCGCAAGGTATCATGGGTCCGGAACTGATGGACAACATGCGTAAGCAAGCTGAACGTTTTGGAGCGGAATTCAAAAACGGTTGGGTGGAAGAGGTTGATTTCAGCAAACCGCCCTTCAAGGTCAAAGTTGGAGGAATCGGTGAACTGGAAGCTGAATCGATCATTATCTCCACAGGTGCTTCCGCTCGTTATCTCGGTATTCCGGGCGAGCAGGAAAATGTGGGACGTGGTGTAAGTACATGCGCGACATGTGACGGTTTCTTCTTCCGTGGCAAAAAAATCGTGGTCGTGGGCGGTGGAGACTCCGCGATGGAGGAAGCGAGTTTCCTGACTCGTTTTGCAACAGACGTGACATTGGTTCACCGCCGGGATGAATTGCGTGCATCCAAGATTATGCAGGATCGGGCTCGCAGCAATGAAAAGGTGAAGTGGGCGCTGAACCGTACTCCACTCGAAGTCGTACCAGAAGCTTTGGGTGTCAAAGGGCTGAAAGTGCGCAACAACGAGACGGGGCAGGAAGAGTTGCTTGAAGCAGATGGCGTATTCGTTGCCATTGGTCACACACCGAATACCGGATTCCTGGGTAATGCGATCGCACTGGACGAACATGGCTATGTTGTCGTTAAACCGGGAACAACGGAGACTAATATTCCGGGTGTATTCGCCTGTGGTGATGTTCAGGATACGAAATATCGTCAAGCTATTACGGCTGCAGGATCAGGATGTATGGCGGCGATGGATTGTGAGAAGTTCCTTGAAGGAAGCATTGTCCATGATTGGAGCGAAACGTTGGATAAATAAGCATTACATGCGTGAGGTTAGGCATATGCTGGGAATAAGAGACAACGGGAAGTCTCATGAAATGAGAGAAGCCGGAGGGCTTCTCTTTTTTTGAAACTACAGTGGGCATGAGATCGTATACATATAGGGCATATTAGCTGTGAGGTGAAGATTTTGGGGGAAATGATAAAAGATTGGTTACAGAATGCGACAGTGAGACGATTTTTGATCCTGCTCTTGTTCTGTTTAATTTTGTTCAGTATGGGGAGTATGCTGCATATGATTCTGCTGTTGTTCCTGGTGACGTATGTCATGAACAGGTTACAGCATTTCATTACAGGTGGTTTAAATCGGTTGTTTCCAATCAATTATAAAGTTGTAGTCATCCTACTCTATATGATTGTGATCGCAGTCATTGTGCTTGGCATTTCCAGATATTCACCACGGATCGTGGATCAGGTCGTTCAGTTGACGAACGAGATTATGAAATTTCTGGATAGTGCAGACGGTGATAATTTTGCGTCCAAAATTGCGGGTTATCTTCAATCCTTCGATATTAAAAATTACACCAATGATGCATTGAAATATATTTTCGCTTTGAGCAAATGGCTGGAGTTTATTCTGCTCGTCATCATTCTGAGTCTGTTCTTCTTGTTGCAGAAGCAGGAGATATCCAAGTTCACGTCCAAGTTCAAAACAAGTAAAATTGGATGGTTCTACAATGAAGTTGCTTATCTGGGAGACAAGTTCGTATCTTCTTTTGGTAAAGTCATTGAGGCACAGCTTCTTATTGCGGTGTTTAATACGGTACTGACGATACTGGGCTTATGGATTCTGGGTTTCCCGTATCTGTTCGCTCTGACCATTCTGGTGTTCATGCTCAGTCTGGTTCCCGTTGCGGGGGTTATCATCTCACTTGTACCGCTCTGTCTGATTGGGTATCAGATGGGTGGACTGAAATTAAGCATTATTGTGATCATCATGATTATTGTTATTCATGCTTTGGAGACGTACTTCCTGAATCCAAAACTGATGGCACACAAGACCAAATTGCCAATGTTCTACACCTTTATCGTACTAATTCTGTCGCAACACTTCCTGGGGATCTGGGGACTGATCATTGGTATTCCGATCTTTGTCTTCCTGCTCGATATTCTGGATGTGAACAAGATGGAGAAGACGGAAGAGCCGGTACGTGTGGAAACGAAGTTATAACGTAGAAAAATCAACTGAGTCAGCCCAATTTCTACAATTTCTGATTTTCATAAAAGTAAGGGAGCCTTCCTGTGGATGGAAGGCTCTTTTTTTGTTGGCAATATCGTCATTAGATAACTTTCTCATGAGAATGGCAGGTGGCGGGGTGCATAAGACGAGTCACCACTCTGAGGGGACGATGTTGATCTTTTATGAATGGAACGAGTGAAGATGCAATATCATGAGTTGAGGCTTCCTCTGTTATGGGGAGGAAGGAATAAAGCGTGCGTTTATAAATGAAGGTAATGAGGATGTATACGTATTCAAAAACGGTGCGTGATGTGGTTCACAACCCCGGCGGAGCAGGAGGTACTAGAGGTCTTCTCGTCTTGACCCAGGCGTATCCTTCAATTATAGTTGGTACGTAGGACTTAAACTATTTTAGATAGATAAAGGTGGCTTGCAGCATGTCTGAGAAAATCTACGTTGGGGTCGATCTCGGCGGAACAGCAATCAAGGTCGGTATATGCGATGAACAAGGTCAGCTAATGCATACGTATGAAGGACCGACTGAAGTGGATAAGGGCGTAGACACGGTCATCGCCAACATCGAGAAGTATGTCCGACATATCGTAGCCGAATCACCTTACAGTTGGGAACAGCTTGAGGGTGTAGGTGCTGGAGTGGCCGGTTTCACGAATGTACGCGAGGGAATTATCGTTCATGCCCCTAACATCGGATTTCGGAATGTGGCCATTCGTTCGATTCTGGAAGAACGTCTGGGCAAGCCAATCAAAATAGATAACGATGCAAACGTGGCTGCACTGGGTGAAGTCTGGGCAGGTGCCGGTAAAGGCGTAGACAACTGCGTATGTTATACACTCGGTACGGGTGTTGGCGGAGGTTTGATCCTGAATGGTAACATTTATCAGGGTTTCTCCGGTATGGCGGGAGAACTGGGTCATATCAGTGTTGTACCTGATCTGGAAGCCATCAAGTGTGGTTGTGGTAAAATGGGATGTGTAGAAACAGTATCGTCTGCAACGGGTATTATCCGTATGGCAAAGGATGCCGTAGAGCGCGGGGATCATACGTTACTGGCACTCGTCGACAAGATTGCAGCCAAAGAAGTATTTGATGCTGCCAAGGCAGGCGATGAAGTGGCACAGCGCATTGTGAATCGTGCGGCCTTTTACCTGGGCAAGTCCATGGCTACTGTAGCAGCTGTCATTAACCCGGAGATGTTCATCATCGGTGGCGGCGTATCCAAAGCGGGCAATTTCTTGTTTGATGAAATCCGTACTGTGTTTGCTAAGCTGACGCCAGAACCGTTGCAAGATGGGGTTCAGATTCTGGAAGCTACACTTGGTAATAATGCAGGTATTGTGGGTGCAGCAGGTCTTCTCTTGCGTTCCTAGTATCCTCGTAACAATATATGAAGACAGCAATATGATAAGGAGGGGACATTTATGCTTGAAGGTGAAGGATCACCAGGCACAGGCGCCACGCTCATTATCATTACGGGCATGTCCGGAGCAGGTAAAACCATTGCAGTACAAAGCCTGGAGGATCTGGGTTTCTTCTGTGTGGATAATCTGCCGCCGGTATTGATTCCAAAATTTGCGGAACTAATTGAACAGTCAAACGGCAAGATTGGTAAGGTTGCATTGGTTATCGATCTGCGCGGGCGTGAATTCTTTACGGCTCTGTCCGAGTCTTTGAACTATATTAAAGATCATTTTACCATTCATTGCGAGATTTTATTCCTGGATGCTACAGATTCTGTACTTGTTCAGCGTTACAAAGAAAGCAGGCGCAGACATCCTCTGGCTCCTGAGGGCATGCCGCTGGATGGCATCCGACTGGAACGCAAGATGTTGGAGGAACTCAAAAACTCTGCGACTCAGGTACTGAATACAAGTACAATGAAGCCTGCTCAACTGAAAGAACGTATCATATCCCGTTTTTCTCATCTCGAGAGCCAAATGCTGTCGGTGAATATTACATCGTTTGGATTCAAGTATGGGATTCCGATTGATGCTGATCTGGTGTTTGATGTACGTTTTTTACCGAATCCACATTATATTGATCATTTGCGACCGAATACGGGACAGAATAGTGATGTGTACGAATATGTTATGAAGTGGCCAGAGACACAGGCGTTTCTGACCAAGCTGCTGGATATGCTGCATTTCCTGATTCCGCAATACCGGAAGGAAGGCAAAAGCCAGGTTATTATTGGAATCGGCTGTACCGGAGGCAAGCATCGTTCGGTAGCAATATCGGAATATTTGGGCAAGATGTTGGGAAGCAGCGAGACAGAAGCTGTTACCGTGAGCCATCGCGACGCTGACCGGGACCGTCATTGAAGAGGGTGAAGGGATGAAAGAGGCCGGACCACGAAGAGAACGTCCGAGAATAGTTGTAATGGGCGGCGGAACCGGATTATCCGTGATGCTGCGCGGTTTGAAAGAGAAGCCGCTGGATATCACGGCCATCGTCACAGTTGCAGATGACGGTGGAAGTTCAGGCATCCTGCGCAATGAGCTACAGATGCCGCCTCCGGGCGACATTCGCAACGTGCTTACGGCACTGGCTGATGTAGAACCATTGCTTTCAGATATGTTGAAGTACCGTTTCAATACAGGCGCGGGGCTTGCAGGCCACAGCTTGGGAAATTTGATTTTGGCTGCAATGACGGATATTTCGGGCGACTTTGTGACCGCAGTGCGGGAGCTTAGCCGCGTGTTTGCCGTTCGAGGTGAGGTATTGCCAGCCGCAGGCCAGGCCGTTGTGTTGCATGCCGAGATGGAAGATGGGACAATTATTACAGGTGAGTCCAAAATCCCTGAGGCGGGTGGACGCATCAAACGTGTTTTCCTTGAACCGGATCACGTGGAGCCGTTGCCAGAGGCAGTAGAGGCCATTCGTCAAGCTGATGCTATTCTGATCGGGCCAGGCAGCCTCTATACAAGCATCCTTCCCAATTTACTCGTACCTAAGCTTGCAGAAGCTGTGGTAGAGGCTGATGCGGTGAAGATGTTTATCTGTAATGTGATGACACAGCCGGGAGAAACAGATAACTATACGGTAAGTGACCACCTTAAGGCGGTACACGAGCATATAGGTCATCAGCTCTTCGACTATGTTATCGTAAATAATGGTGATATTCCGCTGCAAGTGCAAAATAAGTATGCGGAAAAAGGAGCAAAACCGGTTGTACTGGATATGAATGTACTCGAAAGTGCCGGTTATCAGGTGGTTGCAGATACCCTTGTTCTGTTCAAAACCTATCTGCGTCATGATGCTGACAAGTTAAGTCATCACATCTACCAACTGGTACAAAATTGGATGTTACGGAAGAGGTGAAGTCCCATGTCGTTTGCAGCACAGACCAAAAAAGAATTAACCATGATCGAGAGCGAACCGTGCTGCGAAAAGGCGGAACTTTCAGCCCTCATCCGTATGCTTGGTGCAGTGCAGTTATCGAATAAAAAAGTGATCTTGGATATTTCGACGGAGAATGCCGCGATTGCAAGACGGGCATACTCTCTGCTTAAAAAGCATTTTCAAGTGCATACGGAATTACTGGTCCGCAAAAAAATGCGGCTGAAAAAGAACAATGTATATATTGTTCGTATTCCAACCATGGTACAGGAGATTCTCAATAGTCTTCATATTGTATCTGAGGGCTTTCTCTTTACCCCAGGGATCAGTACGGAATTGTTTCAACAAAACTGTTGTAAACGGGCCTATCTTCGCGGTGCATTTCTGGCCGGTGGATCGGTTAATAATCCGGAAGGTTCCTCGTACCATCTGGAGATTGCGTCCATGTATGAAGAGCACTGTCAGGCACTGGTTGACCTGGCCAATGAATTTCATCTGAATGCCCGGTGTATAGAACGGAAAAAAGGATTCATCCTATACATTAAGGAAGGCGAGAAAATCATTGAGCTGCTCAGCATCATTGGTGCTCATCAGGCCTTGTTCAAGTTTGAAGACGTACGGATTATGCGCGACATGCGTAACTCCGTTAATCGGATTGTCAATTGTGAGACCGCCAACCTGAATAAGACCATCGGAGCGGCGGTGAGGCAAATCGATAATATCCGGTTGTTACAAAAGGAAGTTGGTCTGGAATCTTTGCCTGAGAAGCTTCGCGAAGTGGCGGAAGTTCGACTCGCTCATCCGGATATCAACTTGAAGGAAGTTGGCGAGCTCCTTAAAGGTACAGTCAGCAAGTCGGGAGTGAACCATCGGCTTCGTAAAATTGATGAGCTGGCTGAGAAAGTACGCACAGAACGTTATGGTTGAGACGGAGTAGGGTAAAGTAACAAGGTCGGCTGTTTCTGCTGAACAGAAAAGTCGGGAAAGTCAACCGTTAAGGAACTAGGGGACTTACTTAGGTCATTGGATGCGCTGTGCAAAAGATGAAATTAGGGCAAGATAAGGTCCTCCAAAGCACCCTGAGTTTTTTCTTCTAGTGTCCTGCACGGGTTAATGGTATAATGTTGTTTAAATATAATTGTGTATTTAATGTCCAGATTTCATAATAGGGGGTAAGTTTCCATGACAAAGCACCCGGTAGTTGTCCGTTTGAAAACGGGTCTCCATGCCAGACCTGCGGCACTGTTCGTTCAAGAAGCGAATAAGTACTCGTCTGAAGTGTTCGTCGAGAAGGACGACAAAAAAGTTAATGCAAAAAGTATCATGGGGATCATGAGCCTTGCAATTAGCACAGGTACGGAAATCCAGATTAGTGCAGAAGGCGCGGATGCCGAACAGGCTGTAAACGCTTTAGTTAGTCTGGTAAGCAAGGAAGAGCTCGAAAACCAATAAGATATGATCAATCCAATGAAGAAGTCCCGAAAGGGGCTTTTTTGCGTTATTGACGTATTTGCTATCGTCAAGTGCAACATTATGGAATTTGTCCCGTCTGTTAAGGTATCAAATCGTTTAAAGTTTGAGATGTTAACACATAAGGAGGCTATTGTGATGGGTAAACAATGGATGAAACCGTTTGGTGCGGTGCTGGTGGCAAGTACGTTGCTTATTGGAGGAACAGCATGGGTTGCACCAGGTAACTATGCTTACGCTGCAGAGGTTCAGGGTGTACAACAGAATGTGATTAATGTTGTGGGTAAAGGTGAGATTCAGGTGAAGCCTGATATCGCTTATCTGTCCATTGGTGTGAACAGTACTGCAGAGACAGCTGCATCTGCTCAAAAAGCGAATGCTGCCAAAGTTCAAAAGGTATCCAACTTGCTGAAGAATACGTGGAAGATCAGTGCAGACGACATTCAAACGAGTCAGTTCTCTGTACAACCCAACTATACGTATAGCGAAAAAGACGGACAACAAATTAAAGGATATACAGCGCATCATACGCTGACAGTCACATATCGTCAGATGGATAAGATTGGCGAGTTGCTCGATGCTGCTTCGGGTGCGGGTGCCAACAATATTGAAAACGTGCGCTTTACTGTAGAAAATCCGGAAAGTTATGAGTCCCAAGTGATTGAAAAAGCTGTTGCCAATGCAGATGTGAAAGCGGGCGCCATTGCAAAAGCAGTTAAACGTCAACTGGGTGCTGTTCTTTCCGTGAGCCAAGGTGATGCCAATGTGCCTGTATTCTATGCAAGCGAGGCGTTGATGTCCAAAGCACAAGATACAGCAGGTGGCACTGAGATTGAAACAGGCCAGGTTAAAGTAAGCACAATCCTGAATATCACGTATGAAATGAAATAAACAAGAGTGAACTAAGGATTGTAAGCTCAAGTAACCTTTATAAGTGTCATTTGAAGGGTACAACGAAATAATGACAAAGACTTTGTCCTGTGGACAGAGTCTTTTTTTGTTGGAAAAGCAAACTTTGATGAAGTTAGATAGGAGGGAACTTTATTCGAAGCAACATGAAATGTTGTATATTGGTATCTTTTTTGTATAGTTGTTCGTGACAAAAAGGTCATATCCCCATATATTTTCCTACTGATATTCATCAACATTGTAACTCGAGCTGTAAACCTTTCCGAAATCGGGTTAATTATAATAGAGAGGTGAGCGTATGAGATATGCGATCAGGTCAGGATTACATACGCAATGATCCCTAATTGTGAATTCGGAGAGGAGTTTTATATATGACATCATGGAAAAAATGGACAAGTGCATTGCTCGCAGCAGGAATTATTGTAGGTAGCGGTTCGGTGTGGCAGGACAGTTCGGTTCAGGCGGCATCGGTATCCTCGAAAGTGACAACCACAGCTGAGGTGACCCTGAAGTCGGGTGGAAAAACACTGACTCAAAAAGGACTTCTTCAAGGTGGTTCAACTTGGGTATCTCTTACGGCAGTTAAAGATGTGGCAGGTGGAACGCTGAAATATGATGCGAAAACCAAAGAGTACGCTTTGACAGCAGCCAATAACACAATGACGATCAGCCTATTGGATGGCGAGCCGAGTGTTCGAATTAACAACTATTATCCTCAAGTGGACGCAAAGCTGATCAACGGCAGATTATATATCCCATTCTCGGCAATGAGAGATTATCTGGGTGTACAGGGGAATTGGGATAGCAAAACCAAAACGTTGACACTCAGCAAAGTGAAACAAAATAACGTTAAAATTAAAGCGGCAACAGTTAATGTTACTGTAAAAAATGCTGAAGTAGATGTTCAATATCCGCAAGTGAGTGGACTTGCCAGCAAAGAAGCTGAAGCGGCGATCAACAAAGTGTTGAAAGACGAAGTGGATGCGTATGTAGCTGACTTCAAGAAACAGACATCTGAATTCGGCGGTGCAACAGCCAACCGTCCATATGCATTTGAGAGCTCCTATGTAGTGACGTACAACGAAAAAGGCGTGCTGGGACTCATTACACAACGATACGAAGATTATGCTGGCGCTCATGGTATGACGTACCGTACGGGCCACACCTTTGCACTGGACACAGGTAAGGAGCTTACGTTAGATGATGTGCTGCAAAATAACAAAACCATGCGCGAGACGTTGAGTAAAAAAGTGGGTGAACAACTGAAAGCCCGCGGTGGATACCTCGACGGTTATAAAGGGTTAAATAAAGATCAAGATTTCTATGTGACACCAACGGGTGTAGTTGTGTTCTTCCAGTTGTATGAGTATACGGCGTACGCAGAGGGATTCCCTGAAATGCCATTTACGTACAAAGAGCTTCTCCCTAAAGGCACGGAACCTTTCAATAATGTAAATGGAACCAAATAAAGAATCATTATTATGCACTCTTAAGTTTTCTTCCTTATAAAATGAAAAAAGAAGCCCCCATCATAATTATGATGAGGGCTTCTTCTCGTATAGACAACACAATTATATGTTGCTGATTACGTTAGGTGTTGATTATGTTAACGCATAGACCGTGGTCTACGTCACACTTAGATGCCTTGTGATCCTACGTTTTCGATGACTTTATCAATGATACCGTAATCGGCGGCTTCAGCAGCACTCATGAAGTAGTCACGATCTGTATCTTTCTCAATCCGCTCCAGCGGTTGACCTGAACGCTCAGAGATGATGCGGTTCAACGTATCACGCATTTTCAGGATGCGACGAGCACGGATTTCGATGTCAGAAGCCTGACCTTGTGCACCACCAAGTGGTTGGTGAATCATAATTTCACTGTTTGGTAATGCAAAACGTTTACCTTTTGCACCGGCATTCAGCAAGAATGCACCCATGGAAGCCGCCATACCTACACAGATGGTAGATACATCCGGTTTGATGAATTGCATTGTATCGTAAATGGCCATACCGGCTGTAATCGATCCGCCTGGGCTGTTGATGTATAAGTGAATGTCTTTCTCCGGATCTTCCGCAGCCAGGAACAACATCTGTGCCATAATGGCATTAGCCACTACGTCATTAACATCGCTACCAAGGAAAATAATACGATCCTTCAGCAATCTGGAGTAGATGTCGTAGGCGCGCTCACCCCGGTTGCTCTGTTCAACGACCATTGGAATAAAACTCACGTGAAAAACCTCCTTGGAATGTAAATGTTATTGGTGTTTATACTTAAACTGTTACCGTATTACCCACATAATAAACAATTCCAAACAAAAAGTCAAAGAAAGTCAAACTAACTTGCAAAAAAAAGAAACCTTTCCGGTTTCATTGGTTAAATGGGTTATGAGCTGTTAAATAAAAATGGCGCGCCCGCCAAGAATCGAACTTGGATCTCAGGCTTCGGAGGCCTACGTCATATCCATTGGACCACGGGCGCACATTATGTGACAGCAATAATGATTATAGCTCATGGAATATTTAATTGCAAGCAGTTCGTTATGTATGTTGGTTTGGATTGAGCTAAAAATGATCATGATGAAGAAGAGTGGATAAAGAGTGCATTTAAGTAAATGCTATTAGAGGTTTTGGACATGCCGTATGAAATGTGATTCTAAGCGATATGTAGATGGAATTCATTTGTTTCTTCTATATATGGTATGCGTGAGCTAGTCCTAGATCATGGAAGTCTAAGATTGTGAAAATAGGCGCGTACAAACGCTGAATGCGTGTCGAAATAACACGTTGAAACACTTGCATGTCGCGTCAGTTTTAGGTAGAATAGACGTGGGACTTAAAAAGTTAACCCGGGACGTTTTAGGGCCACGAAAGAGAGCTTAGAACGAGAACTTGCGGGAGTGGAAAGCATGCGAACGATTTTAGAAGTACAAAAGCAGCTTCTGCCTGATCTCATGGATATCTTGAAAAAGAGGTATACGATTCTGCAACAGATCATGTTATCGGATGTGATCGGACGGAGAACGTTAGCTAATTCCATGCAGATGACCGAGCGGGTTCTGAGGGCTGAGACCGATCTGTTAAAGGCTCAGGGACTTATTGAAATTGACAGTGCAGGAATGAAGATCAGTGAGGCAGGGTATGATTTGCTGCAGCAGTTAGAGCCCGTAGCCAAAGAGCTGTTCGGATTATCCGAGCTGGAAGAGCGCATCAAGCAAGCCTACGGTCTGCAAAAGGTAGTTGTGGTTCCTGGCGATTCGGACGTTTCTCCATTTGCCAAAAGGGAACTGGGCAGAGCCGGAGCGAAGGCTCTCGGCAATATCATGAGTGACAACGACGTTGTCGCCGTTACTGGCGGTTCAACAACGGCCGAAGTCGCAGAACAACTAAATCCGCCAACATCGCTCAAAGGTGTCTGGTTCGTACCGGCACGCGGTGGACTTGGAGAAAGCCTTGAAATTCAGGCTAATACGATCGCATCCACAATGGCAAAACGGGTAGGGGCGCAATACAAACTCCTGCATGTACCGGATTTGCTCAGTGATCATGCCTATGAATCATTAATCCAGGACCCTAGTGTTCAGGAGATTCTGCAGCTGATCAGGCAATCACGGATTGTTATTCATGGAATTGGTGATGCCGTAGAGATGGCCAAAAGACGCAAACTTGCGACGGAGATTATAGATGAACTTCAGGAGCAAGGGGCCGTATCTGAATCTTTCGGTTATTACTTTAATGATCAGGGTAAGGTGGTACATACCATGCTTACACTGGGTATGCGACTTCAGGATATTGAACGAACCGATGTTGTGATTGGAATTGCAGGTGGCAAAAGCAAAGCTGCTGCTATACATTCCGTGTTACGATTTGGTCAGGAAGATATTCTGATTATTGATGAGGCTGCTGCCGAAGTCATTGTTGCTGAAATGGAATAAGGTTTTACTTTGCATCACAACTATTGTTGTCTTGACGGACTTCACCGTCTGTCTTGAATATATAAGTTTCATAAAAAATTAATCAAAACTTGGGAGGAACTTACTCATGATTAAAGTAGGTATTAACGGTTTTGGACGTATTGGACGCTTGGCATTCCGCCGTATTCAAAATGTAGCAGGCATCGAGGTAGTAGCAATCAACGACTTGACTGACGCTAAAATGCTCGCTCATTTGCTCAAATATGATACAACTCAAGGTCGCTTCGATGGCGATGTTGAAGTACACGATGGCTTCTTCAAAGTGAACGGCAAAGAAGTTAAAGTATTGGCTAACCGTAACCCGGAAGAACTTCCTTGGGGCGACCTGGGCGTAGATATCGTTCTGGAATGTACTGGTTTCTTCACAACTAAAGAAGCAGCTGAGAAACACTTGAAAGGTGGAGCTAAGAAAGTTGTTATCTCCGCACCAGCTACTGGCGACATGAAAACCATCGTTTACAACGTAAACCATGAAATCCTCGACGGTACTGAAACTGTAATCTCCGGTGCATCTTGCACAACAAACTGCCTGGCACCTATGGCAAAAACACTGCAAGACAAATTCGGAATCGTTCAAGGTTTGATGACTACAATTCACGCTTACACTGGCGACCAAAACACGTTGGATGCTCCACACCCTAAAGGTGACTTCCGTCGTGCTCGCGCAGCAGCTGAAAACATCATCCCTAACACAACTGGTGCTGCTAAAGCAATCGGTCTGGTAATCCCAGAACTGCAAGGCATCCTTGATGGTGCAGCTCAACGTGTACCAGTAGCTACTGGTTCCCTGACTGAGCTCGTAACTGTTCTGAACAAAAAAGTAACGGCTGAAGAAGTTAACGCAGCTATGCAAGAAGCTTCCGATCCAGAAACTTTCGGATACACAGAAGACGAAATCGTATCTTCCGATATCCAAGGAATCACTTTCGGTTCCCTGTTTGATGCAACTCAAACTAAAGTTCTGACTGTTGGCGACCAACAATTGGTTAAGACTGTAGCTTGGTATGACAATGAAATGTCCTACACTGCACAATTGGTTCGCACTTTGGAGCACTTTGCAAAAATGATTAAGTAATATCTGTAATAACATAGAGCGGAAACAGATGCTATATTGTTTCCGCTCTTTATATATCTACATTTTGCAAATTTCTCAAAAACACCAGGATTGACGAGGGATTTTAGCTCTTGATTGGTCCACCAAATACATGGGTGCGGAGGAAATACAGATGAACAAAAAAAGTGTACGCGATATCGAATTGACAGGAAAACGGGCTTTTGTCCGTGTAGATTTCAATGTGCCGCTCGAAGATGGTAAAATTACAGATGACAAACGTATTCGTGCAACGCTTCCTACAATCAACTTCTTGATTGAAAAAGGCGCTAAAGTCATTTTGGCAAGCCACATGGGTCGTCCTAACGGCGAAGTGGTTGAATCTTTGCGTTTGACTCCAGCAGCTGAGCGTTTGTCTGAATTGCTTGGTAAAACAGTTGTTAAAGCTGACGGTTCTGTTGGTGACGCTGTTAAAGCTCAAATCGCTGAACTGAACAACGGCGACGTATTGTTGCTTGAAAACGTTCGTTTCCACGCAGGCGAAGAGAAAAACGATCCGGAACTGGCAAAACAATTCGCTGAACTGGCTGACGTTTTCGTTAACGATGCGTTTGGCGCGGCTCACAGAGCACACGCTTCGACTGAAGGAATCGCTCACTTGCTTCCAGCAGTGTCCGGTTTGTTGATGGAGAAAGAACTTGAAGTGTTGGGTAAAGCAATCTCCAACCCTGAGCGTCCTTTCACAGCTATCATTGGTGGATCCAAAGTTAAGGACAAAATCGATGTAATCGACAACCTGCTGAACATTGCAGACAACGTAATCATCGGTGGCGGTCTGACTTACACGTTCTTCAAAGCACAAGGACATGAAATTGGACAATCCTTGCTGGATGATTCCAAACTTGATGTTGCTCTCGGTTTTATCGAAAAAGCGAAAAAATTGGGCAAAAACTTCTACCTGCCGGTAGATATCGTAGTATCTGACGATTTCAGTGCGAAAGCAAACACACAAATCGTTGACATCGATGGTATCCCAGCAGATTGGGAAGGTATCGACATCGGTCCTAAAACACGTGAGATCTATGCTGATGTAATCAAAAACTCCAAATTGGTTGTGTGGAACGGACCAATGGGCGTATTTGAAATCGAGCCATTCTCCCACGGTACTCGTGCAGTAGCGGAAGCTTGCGCTGAGACAGAAGCTTACACTGTAATTGGTGGCGGTGACTCCGCAGCAGCAGCTGAGAAGTTCAAATTGGCTGACAAGATGAACCACATCTCTACAGGTGGCGGTGCATCGCTCGAGTTCATGGAAGGTAAAGTACTTCCAGGCGTAGTGGCATTGAACGACAAGTAAGTTTTAGTAGCCTATAGCATGAAGGAGTTGAAACCCATGAGAACACCGATTATCGCAGGTAACTGGAAAATGTTCAAAACGGTTTCCGAATCCAATGACTTCATTCAGGAAGTTAAAGGAAAAGCGGAAGTTGAAGGCGTGGAAACTGTAATCTGCGCACCGTTTACAAATCTGCCATCCCTGGTAGAAGCTGTTAAAGGCACAAACATCAAAATTGGTGCACAAAATCTTCATTTTGAAGATAACGGTGCATTCACAGGTGAAATCAGCGGCGTGATGCTGAAAGACCTGGGTGTGGATTATGTCATTATTGGTCACTCGGAGCGCCGTCAATATTTTGCGGAAACCGATGAGACTGTCAATAAAAAGTTGCATGCAGCATTCCGTCACGGATTGACTCCAATCTTCTGCCTTGGTGAGACGCTTGAAGAGCGTGAAGCGAACCAAACAAAAGACGTATGCAAAGTGCAAACAGTAGCTGCTTTTGCAGGTCTGTCTGCAGAGCAAGCGGCACAAGTTGTTATCGCTTATGAGCCAATCTGGGCGATTGGTACAGGCAAATCCTCCACTTCCCAAGATGCGAATGAAGTTATTGCTTACATTCGTACGCTGGTGAAGGATCTGTACAACGAGACGGTTGCGAATGCAGTTCGTATTCAATACGGCGGCAGTGTTAAACCAGAGAACGTAACAGAATACCTCGGACAAAGCGACATCGACGGCGCACTTGTTGGCGGTGCCAGCTTGCAGCCGGCTTCGTTCATCGCGCTTGTTGAGGGGGCGAAGTAAGATGACAGCTCCAAAACCTGTAGCACTGATCATCATGGATGGCTTTGGTCTGCGTAACACGGTGGAAGGCAATGCGGTAGCGCAAGCCAAGAAACCGAACTACGACCGTTTCATGAGCCAATTTCCACATACAACGCTCACTGCTTGCGGTGAAGCTGTAGGTTTGCCAGAAGGGCAAATGGGAAATTCCGAGGTAGGTCACCTGAACATTGGTGCCGGCCGGATCGTATACCAGGATTTGACCCGTATCTCCAAATCCATTCGTGACGGCGAGTTCTACGACAATGAAACACTTGTCAAAGCCGTTCGCGAAGCGAAACAAAGCGGCAAAAAACTTCATCTCTACGGCTTGTTGTCTGATGGCGGCGTACATAGTCACATCGACCACCTGTTTGCTATGCTGGATCTGGCCAAAAAAGAAGGAATGAATGATGTATATATTCATGCTTTCATGGATGGCCGTGATGTTATGCCAGACAGTGGTAAAGACTTCATGCAGAAACTGATCGCTAAGATTGAAGAAGTCGGTGTAGGTAAAATCGCAACGGTTCAAGGTCGCTATTACGCGATGGACCGTGACAAACGTTGGGAACGGGTTGAGAAATCATACCGTGCCATCGTTTATGGAGATGGACCAAAATACACTGACCCACTCAAAGCGGTTGAAGAATCGTATGATAAATCCGTATTTGATGAATTCGTTGAACCAACGGTTATCGTTAAAGCGGATGGTGAGCCGGTAGGTTTGGTTGAGAGCGGCGATTCCGTTATCTTCCTCAACTTCCGTCCTGACCGTGCGATCCAGTTGTCGCAAGTATTCACGAACCAGGATTTCCGCGGTTTTGATCGTGGTCCGAAGTTCCCTGTGGGCTTGCACTTTGTATGCTTGACTTTGTTCAGCGAGACGGTTGAAGGTTATGTGGCTTATTCGCCGAAGAACCTCGACAACACCCTGGGTGAAGTTCTGGTACAGAACAATAAAAAACAACTGCGTATTGCAGAAACTGAGAAATACCCGCACGTTACCTTCTTCTTCAGCGGCGGTCGTGATGTGGAGCTTCCGGGCGAAACTCGTGTACTGATCAACTCACCAAAAGTTGCAACGTATGATCTGCAACCAGAGATGAGCGCTTATGAAGTAGCTGACGCATGTGTTCGCGAGATCGAAGCAGACAAACATGACGCCATCATTCTGAACTTTGCTAACCCTGATATGGTTGGACACTCCGGCATGCTGGAGCCTACCATCAAAGCGGTTGAAGTAACAGATGAGTGCATGGGCCGTGTTGTGGATGCAGTACTTGCCAAAGGCGGCGTTGTACTGATCACGGCGGATCATGGTAACGCGGATATGGTGTTCGATGAGAAAGGACGTCCGTTCACAGCTCATACTACGAACCCGGTTCCATTCATCGTTACGGATGCCAATGTAACCTTGCGTGAAGGCGGAATCCTGGCGGATATCGCGCCAACGATCCTTGACCTGATGCAATTGCCTAAACCGGCTGAGATGACAGGTACATCCGTCATCGCTACTCGTAAATAATATAATTTTAATAGGTTGTCGAATAAGACCTAAGTTACACCTTAACGAAGCGGGCAGAACCGATCTGGAGAAGCGAAGCGCTCGCCTTTATCCCCTAATTCTCACCTTTTATAAGGAGTTCAAAGAATTTGGGGATAACAGCGATCGAAGGACGGTACTGCACGCGGAGTGGCTTGGTGAAACATGTTTGTTCTGAACGTATTAAAATAAAATTTCAAATTTAAAGGAGATTATCACAAATGACTATTATTTCTGACGTGTACGCTCGCGAAGTCCTCGACTCCCGCGGTAACCCTACAGTAGAAGTTGAAGTATACCTGGAGTCCGGCGCAATCGGACGCGCAATCGTTCCATCTGGTGCATCCACTGGTGCCCACGAAGCTGTTGAGCTTCGCGATGGTGACAAATCCCGTTACCTCGGTAAAGGCGTTCTGCAAGCTGTTAAAAACGTAAACGAAACAATCGCTCCAGAAGTTATCGGTATGGATGCATTGGATCAACTGGGTATCGACAAATTGATGATCACTTTGGATGGTACGCCAAACAAAGGTAAACTGGGCGCTAACGCAATCCTGGCTGTATCCATGGCAGTAGCTCGCGCAGCTGCTGACGCTCTGGACCTGCCATTGTATGTTTACCTGGGCGGATTCAACGCTAAAGCATTGCCAGTACCAATGATGAACATCATCAACGGTGGTGAGCATGCTGACAACAACATCGACGTTCAAGAGTTCATGGTTCTTCCAGTTGGAGCACCAAGCTTCAAAGAAGCTCTTCGCGTAGGTGCAGAGATCTTCCACAACTTGAAATCCGTATTGAGCTCCAAAGGCTTGAACACAGCTGTAGGTGACGAAGGTGGTTTCGCACCGAACCTTGGTTCGAACGAAGAAGCAATCACTACAATCATCGAAGCAATTGAAAAAGCTGGTTACAAACCAGGCGTTGACGTATTCTTGGGTATGGACGTTGCTTCCACTGAGTTCTACAAAGATGGTAAGTACACACTTGCTGGCGAAGGTAAATCTTACACTTCCGCTGAGTATGTTGACCTTCTGGCTTCATGGGTTGAGAAATACCCAATCATCACAATCGAAGACGGTATGTCCGAAGATGACTGGGATGGTTGGAAATTGCTCACTGAGAAATTGGGAGACAAAGTACAACTCGTTGGTGATGACCTGTTCGTAACAAACACTGAGCGTCTGGGCAGAGGTATCAACGAAGGTATCGGTAACTCCATCCTGATCAAAGTTAACCAAATCGGTACATTGACTGAAACATTTGATGCAATCGAAATGGCTAAACGCGCAGGATACACAGCTGTAATATCTCACCGTTCCGGTGAGTCCGAAGACAGCACTATCGCTGATATCGCTGTTGCAACTAACGCTGGTCAAATCAAAACGGGTGCTCCTTCCCGTACAGACCGTATCGCGAAGTACAACCAATTGCTCCGCATTGAGGATCAACTGGGTGAACTGGCTCAATACAATGGTCTTAAAGGATTCTACAACCTTAAAAAATAAGCTGGATATCCAGCTTTTACGGGCAAGCCGGGTAACCGGCTTGTCTTTTTTATTGCAACGAAGTAATGGTATAACGTAAGGTTCAAGCAAATGGTGAAATTTAGGGCATTGTATAAACTGTACTACTTGTAGTACAACCATAGCTATGTTACAATTAAAGTAACTGTTTTTATGGTGAGATGTATGCCCACATGGGTAGGAGGTGGAAAGAATGGATATTGCTTTGAAATTGCTGCTCGTTGTTTTCTCGATCGGTCTAATCACTGTAGTATTACTGCAGCACGGGAAAAGCGCTGGTTTGGCGGGTGCCATCTCCGGTGGTGCGGAACATCTTTTCGGTAAAACGAAAGCGCGCGGATTGGATCTCTTCCTGCAACGTGCAACGGTGGTACTGGGTGCAGGATTTATGATTTTGTCTATTGTTGTTACGGTGGCTTCCAAGTAAGAATTGGAACTGCTGTTCAATGAATAGCTTAAGCTAATGGCTTAATTGATGAACCTTCGTTTCGTGAAGAAACGGGGGTTTTTTAATAAATTCTTACGCGTCCAAACTTTTCCAAGAATTTAATCTATAGACTCCATGATTTTAGGTCTTCTTCTCACTTCTGTTTGGTTTTCCTTCCTTAACATGCAACACACCCCTATCATGTATGGTATGTCCCTCGCTTATTCGTTACGCGAACTCACTCCCTATAATGAATGTCATGTGTACAGAAAATTTCCGGATGTAGTCCTTTTCCAGATGCGCACAGCACGTGTATCGCATAAAATGTCTGTAGAGATATGTGAAAGCGTGATATTAGAGGAGCGCCCGGCGACCGCGGTTTTTTTGCGTAGTACGGATGGGCCGGATTGAATTCGTGTATACTAGGGTATGAGATAGTATGGTTGCACTACTACACTCTTCACAACAGTGATATTGTATTGCATGAAAATGGTAAGAATTCCGATACATAAAGAGATGAGACTTGCTTACACTTTTATGTTTCCCGAGGTGAATATATTAATGATAACAGAACAACAATTGCTCGACTTCATGCGGGAAACCGCTTATAAACCGATGACTTATCAGGAGTTGGAACAGCACTTCGCTATTGAAGATGCAGCTGATTTCAAAGCCTTTTTGATTATGCTTAATACGCTGGAGGAATCCGGTAAAGTTTTGCTGACCCGTAACAATCGCTATGGCATGCCAGAGCGCATGGATTTGGTACGTGGACGTTTACAGGCTCACGCCAAAGGTTTCGCTTTCCTTATCCCTGAGGATCGGGAGCACCCGGATGTGTACATTCACGCCAATGATATGAAAAGTGCGATGAATGGTGATACGGTATTGGTTAAAGTCACATCTCAAGGACCTTCAGGTGGTCGTTTGGAGGGTGAGATCGTCCGTATTGTTACTCGTGCTGTGACACAAGTCGTTGGTGTGTTCCAGAGCCATGAGGTGTACGGATTTGTCATTCCGGATGATAAACGGATTAATCGCGATATTTTCATCCCACGTACCAACTTTGCTGGGGCGGTTGATGGACAGAAGGTCGTAGCCAAGATCGTCAGCTATCCGGAGGGCCGTGCGGCTGCCGAAGGTGAAGTGATCGAGATTCTCGGTCATAAGGATGAGCCGGGTATTGATATTTTGTCCGTCATTCGCAAGCATCAGTTGCCTGAAGCTTTCCCTGATGAAGTGGTAGAAGAGGCGGAAAAAGCACCCGACTCCATCACGGATGAAGAGATTGTACAACAGGGTCGCCGTGATCTGCGCGGACTTAACATTGTCACGATTGATGGCGAAGATGCCAAGGATCTGGATGATGCTGTAAATGTAGAGAAACTGCCTAACGGGAACTACCGTCTGGGTGTTCATATTGCCGACGTTGGCTATTATGTGCAGGAGAATTCCAAGCTTGATCAGGAAGCCTACAACCGTGGATGCAGTGTGTATCTGGTGGACAGGGTTATTCCGATGCTGCCACAGCGTCTGTCCAACGGGATTTGTAGTTTGAACCCGCAGGTAGACCGCTTGACACTGTCTTGTGAGATGGAGTTTAACGACCAGATGAAGGTTGTAAAACATGACATTTTCACAAGTGTAATCAAAACCAAAGAGCGGATGACGTATTCCAACGTCCGTAAAATCCTTGAAGGTGAAGAGCCGGAATTGCTCGAGCGTTATAAGGATCTGGTAGATGATTTCCATCTGATGAAAGAGATCGCTTTGAAGCTGCGTGCTATGCGTATGCGCCGTGGTGCGGTTGACTTTGATTTTGAAGAATCCAAAATCATTGTGGACGCAGAATGCAAACCGGTAGATATCGTGAAACGGGAGCGTTCGATTGCGGAGCAAATTATTGAGGAATTCATGTTGGCAGCGAACGAAACAGTGGCAGAGCATTTCCACTGGTTGAAGGTTCCTTTCATTTATCGTGTGCACGAAGACCCGGATCAGGAAAAACTGCAAAATTTCCTCGCCTTTGCGGCGAATTTTGGACACCAGGTCAAAGGACGTGGCAATGCGATTCATCCACGGGCGCTTCAATCGTTGCTTGAGGATATTAAAGAAACGAAAGAACAAACTGTGATTAGTACGATGATGCTCCGTTCGATGAAACAGGCGAAGTATGATTCTGAAATGTCGGGTCACTTTGGCCTCGCGGCAGAATTCTATAGTCACTTTACGTCTCCAATTCGTCGTTATCCCGATCTTGTCATTCACCGGGTGATTCGCGAAGTCATTGAAAATAATGGTGCATTGCCGGAGAACCGTCAGGAGTATTTGGCAGCACGTATGTCCGATATTGCGCAGCAGTCTTCTGAACGTGAACGTGTGGCGGTAGAAGCTGAGCGGGATACGGAGAAAATGAAAAAAGCCGAGTACATGCTCGACAAAGTAGGCGAAGAGTTCGAAGGCATGATCAGCAGTGTGACCAGCTTTGGTATGTTCATTGAACTGGAAAACACGGTTGAAGGCCTGATTCGCCTGAGCGCACTCACGGACGACTATTACCATTTTGACGATCAGCATATGGCTCTGATTGGTGAACGTACCTCGAAAGTCTTCCGCATCGGTGATGAAGTGAAGATCCGTGTGGCACGTGTAAGCATGGAAGAGTATACGATTGATTTTGAAATGGTCGATATGAAACCTCGCGGTGAACGTCCTGGCGGCTTCGGTGGCGGACGTGGCGGTAAAGGTGGACGCCCAGCAAGTGGTGGCGGTCGCGGCGGTGCCAAGGGTGGACCGGGTGGTTTCAGCGGTTCACGTGGCGGCAAAGGAGGCTCATCCGCTGCTGGAGCCAGCCGTGGTGGCAGATCAACGGAAGAAAGCAGCAAAGGTGGACGTGGCGGTCGCGGTGGAGCAGCGAGTTCAGGCGCGGGCGCAGGCTCATCTGGTGGCTACGCAGGTAAAGGCAGCGGCAAACCAAAAGGTGAGCGTCGTGCTGGTGATGCTGGAGGATCAACTGGCCGGGGCAAAGGCGCGGTGAGCTTTGGTTTTGGCTCCGGTAAAGGCGGATATAGCTCTACATCGGGTGGATCGGATAGTAATTCAACCGGTGGACAAGGAAGTGACCTGAACAGCGGCAGCGGTCGCGGTGAAGGAAGCTTTAAGTCCGGCAAGGGCGGCAATAAAGGTGGCAAAGGCGGAAGTGGACGCAAAAACACTTCGCCAAGCGGCGTATTTATTGGAGAGAATGCAACTCCTGGTGGCGCTCAGGAAGGCGGAGCACCACGACGCAAGCGGAAGAAGAGCAAAGGTGCAGCTGGTAACGGCACGGCAGCTTTTGTACGGAAAAAGAAAAAATAAAGCTAACGTAACTTTGGAGAGATGGATTACAATTGGTTCCTCCGGTTAAGTGTTAGAGAAATAGTCACTTCAGCCGGTGTGTTGTTTCGCATTGTCTGAAAGTGGTGTAATGAGGAGGGGCGGCAGAGGTCGCCTCTTTTCTTGATTTTAACAGCCGTACTTGCTACAATTAGGGTCTGGCACGTGGTACCTTGGTGCAACATTGGGTGCGCTGCTATAGAGCATGGTACCGGCTTATTTTACGGAGAAGGAGTGAGGACATGGGTAAGAATGATGGACAGAGTAAAGTGCTCGCACAGAATAAAAAGGCTTCCCATGACTACTTCATTGAAGATACGTATGAAGCGGGCATGGTGCTTACCGGAACGGAGATCAAATCTCTTCGTAACGGCCGTGCGAATATTGGTGATGCATTTGCCACGATTCGGAACGGTGAGATTCATATTCACAATATGCATATTAGTCCTTTTGAACAAGGGAACCGAAATAATCCGCTTGATCCAACACGTACGCGCAAGTTGTTGATGCATAAAGTGCAGATTCACAAGCTGCTCGGGCTGTCGAAACAGGATGGGTACAGCATTGTTCCGCTGAAAATCTATATCCGCAATGGTTATGCAAAGCTTTTGCTCGGACTGGGTAAAGGTAAGAAGCAGTATGATAAACGTGAAACTGCCGCGAAGCGCGATGCACAACGTGATATCCAACGGGTACTGCGCGAGAAGCAGAAGGTTGCGCGTTAAGTGGAGCGCTGGGCGGCTTTACTTTAGGTGTATAAGTTAGTTTTTGTGATGAAGCTTTGATGTATGAGTTAAGGAGTCTCAAGGTTTGTCCTGCAATGGGCAAGCTTGGGGCTTTTTTATTTTTAGTGGAGAGGGGATGTGATGCGAATAGCTCAAGTGTACTATTTGGTGATTTCCTTTGATAGTTGAAGGGAAATTGGTAGGAGCATGGAGCTTGGCGCTTGGCGCGTTGATGAATCTAAATTTTTAACCTTTGCGTAGTTTGCCTGAAACGTGGGTAAAATACTTAGGTGCAGTTGTTCGTGATCCGATCTGGGAAACTTTACTTCCGATTAGTGACGCGGTATAATATGTAGACGATTGAGCTTGTTGTATTGGATAACCTTGTACACATGCTCAGCCTGCTGGAATGTCTTCCAGCAATCTGTACTATTTCGGTGATGTGTCCTGTGTTATGATTACTCATATAGCAGACAGGAATGCCGAGTTTGAAAGAAGCATCTTTTTACCTTGGAGGAAAAAGATGTGTAGCACCTTTGCTCCGTATTCACGGATTAATCCTGGAGCCCTTCTTCATTGAGGGGGCGTTTATGGATTCGACGGGGATAGTTCGAGCATGGGTAGCGGGTAGTGGGGACGCGTCCGCTTTATCAACGCTAAAGCCTATTAAACGGCAAACAACAAACAAACTACGCTTTCGCAGCCTAAGAAACTGTGTGCGTGCTTCTACCCTGCATCGCCCATGTGACAGGGATAGGGGCTAACTAGTAGTGGGATACGCTGTCACATCTCCGCCTGGGGTGTGCTGAAGAAGACAATCAGGCTGACCCAACGTATAGCCGGTTACGGGGCGATACTCGGGTGACATCAAAACTGTGACTACACCCGTAGAAGCTTATGTGCCGTTATCTTCGGACAGGGGTTCGACTCCCCTCGCCTCCATTAGTAGTATCAGTGACAGCCACCATTTGGTGGCTGTTTTTGTATATCAATCTATTATTCTGGTAATACTAATTACTATATTAATAGATTTGGAGTGAGGACATTGACCTTAATGACTATTAAGAAGGAAAACCATATTCACATTTCAGATTATAAGAATTTAGTTAGAGAAATAGTCAGGGGAGGATCGTTGTTTTCGTTATTCAAATTTCAAACTGAAATGATACGAAAGTTAACTGCTGATAATGGAGCAGACTTCACACAGCAGAGAATTGTTGACTTTTTGAGTATATTAAAAGAAGTAGCTGATGATTGCTTGTTATGCAATAAGTGCAATCAAACATATAAATTTAGGATTTGTACCGGACTAAGTTATAAAAAAGACAATGCAATTGAGTTAATTTGTGAAGGGTGTGGCGATTGTTACACTCATTCTGAGGAGCGAAGTCATTTCACCTATTTTAACTTTGAAGCATGGAGAGAAGTAGATAATTTAAGGAAGCGATCTAGGGATTCACTATAAGGTATCGACTTAGTAGTTTACCTGAGAGGGCACTTCTTTTTATAAACGATAATAAAGAGATACGCCCTGAAATATGGATTAATGGCCATCGAGTTTTTCAAGCAGAGGAAGTGAAAAATTACTGGGATTACTCAAAAGAGCTAATTAAAAAATGGAAAAAGAATGAGGAAATACAAGCGAAATTTACACGAAAAGAGAATGGAACGATATATGAATTAGATGAAAGAAAAAATGGATAACTATTTAGCTATATAACACCATCAATCGGTGTTCTGATTGGTGGTATTCAGTCTGTGCTATAATAGGGATAATTTAAACTGGAGGGGGACTGAGAATGTTTACAAATCGAGAACAGCTCCAAGAAATTTTAAATAAAGCAAATCAACATGCACGGAAACAAGCTAAAGAATCAGGTGCCTCTATATATTATATAAAGAATAACAAACGCGTTCGTGAAGATGCTGAAGGAAATAAGTTTGAAATTATATTTGATGTTACTGGGAAACGCCAGGAGTTTGAGTATCATGAGTGAAATCAGACCAGTCATGACGGTATTTGCTGGAACCAATGGAGCAGGGAAAAGTACACTCAGTATGCAAATGAGAGGGTGGCTTGGTGAACTGGTTGATCCGGATCAAATTGCAAGAGAGTTGAAGCCAGAGAATCCGCGCAGTGCTGACCTGTCTGCTGGCAGGGAAGCTGTGAAAAGAATCCGATCTCTCATTAAAAGTGGTGTAAACTTCGCTATTGAAACGACATTGTCCGGATCATTTGTTTTAAAACATATGGAAATTGCAAAAGAAAACAGTTACGAAATTGTCGTATACTATATCGGCCTTGAGGATGTGCAAATGCATATAGATCGTGTTGCCTCTCGTGTTGAACAAGGTGGACATTGGATTGCAGAAGAAGACATTCGTTATCGATATGGTCAGTCTTTGAAGAACCTTAAACCGGCTCTATCTATCGCAGATCGGGTTATCATCATTGATAATACATACGAGCCTTTAATTGTTGCTGAAATCATACAGGGTGATTTGATCTATTGTGTTGAGTCCATACCTGCTTGGGCTAATCCTGTTCTTGTGGGTTACTGATACACGGGACATCACAACAGTGACTATACCCGTAGAAGCTTTTGTTCCGTTATCTTCGGACATGGGTTCGATACCCCCTCACCTCCATTAGAGTAAGCAAAATCCACCAACCATTGTTCTGGTTGGTGGATTTTTATTTTATGATATAATAACCTAAATTATATAAATGGAGGGAATCGAGGTATATGTAGGTCGAAAAGCTTTAAGAAAGTATATCAGGTACATTTAGGTTCTGAAACGTATATAGGTATCTATAGCCTGCTTTAACTAGACCAAATTATGATAATAGAAAATACATACGGGCCATCCATTGTTATGAGGATTTTTAATAGCTTGTTGATTCTATTTTGTGGAGCCTACGTTGATTTGTGCTCGAATTTAGTATTAAGAAATTAGATTAGGTAACATCCATACTGAGACTACTCCCCGCAGATCTTTGGAAGAGGCTTGACTCTCAGGGTCTATTTTATGAAAAACTAATTTTATAGTGTGTAACATTACATAGCACAATGTTGATTCTATAACAGAGTAAAGGAGTAGTTATTTTGGATCCGTACTTATATTTGTTTTTTCATGTTCTATCACATGCTCTTCTTGGGGCGGTAATTGCATACTGCTTTTTGCCAAGGGATACATGGAAAAATCTTATGATATGTCTATGTTCGGGTGCACTGTGTGGAATATTTCCTGATATTTTTGGGGATAGAAGTGTAGCTCCGTGGTCTCATTCTATATTGTTTACACCCCTTTTAGCTTTAGGAATAGCATATTTGACAAAACTGTTCTATAAAAAGACAAGTTTCAAATTAATCTGGGGATCTTCTATTTTGTCTGTCTTGTTTGGACACTTATTTTTAGACTATATGGGACATGATTTACCAGCATTCTATCCCCTTAGCGATAAGTCATATATTATGGGAGCCATTACATTGGGAGATCCATGGATATGGTTTCCATTAATTATTGGTCTTGGATTGAGTGTTTTTTTGAGGAACAAGCCTAAATTACCCGTAGTTACTTCGATACTATTCATATTGGTATATTTAGTTTTTCGAATAATATCCAAAGAAATAATCGAGCATAAAGTTCAAGTTCAACACCCGGTTCCTGAAAAGTCATACATTATAGTGGAGCCCGATAGTCATTATGAATTTCCTTTAGATCCCAGAAAGTGGTTAGAGTTCAGGTTTCGAGTCATCAGTCCTCATTTCTCTAAAGGTGGTGATGCGGGTATACTGGGAGAGAAATCAGACAAACTATTCTGGTACGATTTTTATCCAGTAGCCTTTGAGATAAATTTATCAAGAGGAAAGTATGTTCCAATAAATTCACAGGATTCTAAAGTTGTGATATCTGTTACTAAGGAATGGAAAGAAGCGGGTTCTAACTTTATTCAGGGAAAGTATGATGGAAACCTTCTTACCTACAAAGAAACCACCAATGGTCAGTGGGAAGAAGTTATACCGCAATAGTTTTCTACAGTTTCTATCCACCATCAACCAGCGGTCTGGTTGGTGGTTTTTCTGTTTATGCTATAATCTTTGTAACATAAGTTGATGCTAGCCCGATATACTCTGTATCTCCCAAAGGAGGCAAAGAAGCATGAGCCAAACGCAGCAAGAGATTCGCGATTTTGTTGCAGGGATACAATCATATGTCTCGCCCGTAAATGTGATTAATCCTTGGAGAGATTATGTGACGGGCTATGATATCGGCCCCGAAGCGGTGAAGATTCGTTCGGAACATTTGGTCAGGTATTTGGAACCGAGAATGTCCAAGGCTCGGTACATTTTTATTGCTGAAGCTGTGGGATATCAAGGGGCGAGGTTCTCCGGCGTACCCTTGACGTCCGAGCGAATGGTTACCGGGAATCACTCGCTGGTGAATCACCAGATGATTTTTTCCGGTGAGCCGGGTGTTCGAACAAGCCTGCCCAATATCGCCAAACCTAACCGGAGTCAGGCGCTGTTTGGTTTCGCAGAGCCAACAGCATCCATCATATGGGCTGAAGTGTTATCCAGTTCAAGGTGGAAACCAACGGACTTTATATTCTGGAACATCTATCCCTTTCATCCTTATCAATCTTCTGAAAACAAGATGACGAATCGTACGCCGACTTTGGCAGAGTTGGGGGATGGTTTGCCATTTGCCAGACAGCTTATGCAACTGAATCCTGATGCTCAGATCGTGGCTATTGGCAGAAAGTCAGCAGACACGTTAAGCTACCATCTCATTAAACATCACCATGTTCCTCATCCTGCAAATGGAAGGGCAGTACAATTCCAAAAAGCAGTAAGGTCAATTATCTAGCCCATTTTGAGCTGAAGGGATGTAAGGCATAACATATGCACCTTATCGTTCAAGTGCCCGCACATAACGTAGTGTCCTATCATATATAGATTGGTTGGTGAAGCAGAATGAATGAAAAATACTGGCTCGTGGTTCAATATCCACTGAAGAGCGCGCAGGGCAGCAAACGAGATCATTGGTTGAAGGAAAAGGTGATGGAATATCTGGAAACCGTTCTGACCCAGGCGGAGTTGGGAGAGGTGGATGGATGTGACCTGGGCAGCCGTGTGGCTGATCCGAAGGAATATGTAATGAACATTTTCTGTGTGGTAACGGACGAAGATCGGAGCATAGCGCTAGTTAAAAAAGTGCTGAGAGAGAGTCGGCTGGATTACACCCGCATCCAAATCGCTACGATGCCATATGGCACAGAAGGAAGCTACACGCTGAAATATGCCTCCAAAAAAGGCGTTACCGAATTCTCGCTTTGATCACGCTTCGTTGTTTCTTACCATAACGAACGCTATGCTTGTCCTGCACTAGGGCAGTATGCTCCCGACATTTTTCCCACTTAAATTCATCATACGAGAAAACCATAATTGGACTTCCCAGCCTTAACCACTCGATCAACACTCTGTAAGTAGTAAGATTATGCCCGTAGATATTGTAATCTTGCTCAAAAGTATGCCATATCAAGGTAGACGTTTACCATCTTCTTTTGTGTACTCAGATCCTCCGTCTCTCCCCCGCTTCTCTCTCCACCCGGCACAAACCCCAACTTATTATCTGTACCTCCAACATTTTATAAAGCAGTACTTCTTGCGGCTCCAATTAGGGGCCCCTACCCGCAGCATTCACCACGATCAGATCCCCAAAGCCTCATTTCACTTCACTCAGTCAAGCTATATCCAAGCGATAAAAAGAGTTGAGCCTCCTCCATGCACAGTCCTATAATATACAATTGTATAAAATCCGAGAGAGTGGTGGATATCACAACAGGTCATCCGATCACAACCGATAAACCCATCACACATCGGAACCAAAGGAGGTCACATTGAATCAAAGAGCCAAAGATGCAACAACAGATGAAGGAGCAAGAGAAGTAACAGAAGGGGATGAAAAATAGAAGTGAAAGCAACAGCCCAATCAGATATTGAGAGCGATGCAGAAGCAAACGCAAATGCAAAAGCGAACACCAGCGCAATGAAGACGAATTGGACTCCCCGTTTCAAAGCGTTCATTCAACGCAAGCCCAAGACGCTGGCTTTTAAAATCCCGTTTGCCTACTTTGTCATTATTCTGCTAACGGTGGCGTTTAGTGCGTTGGTTTTGAATCGAATCTCGGAAAATGACGCGCAACGAAAGATCAATGAAGCATCACTGCAGACAATTACATCCATTGAGACCAACGTTAATCTGATGATCGAGAACGTGAACAATTATTCGAAAATGATTTTCTCTGATCCCAACTTGCAGAACCTGCTGCGGCAGGGCAATGTGTACTCCAATTTACAGACACAGTCCAAGGTCAGCGCGTATTTGACCAATCTTATGCAAGCGGTTCCAATTATCGATTCAGTATATATTTACGATAATTCGGGGCACCGATTCTCGGTTGGTACACAGGAATGGCCCACGTTTATGGAAGCAAATGTGAAGGAAGCGCCGTGGTACGAACAGGCACTGAAGCACAACGGAAGATATCTGCTCAGGCTGAATGGTGGCAACAACGACAGCGGAGTTTCGGCGACGGGGGTGAATGATGGGCAAGAGGTGGTCTCGTTTATTCGCCTCATTCGGGATTTGGATGATACGTCTCCGCTTGGGTTTTTGGTCATGAACATCAAGGGCAAATCCATCGCTCAAGCCTATGCTAACCTATCTGCACCGGATTCATTTCAGGTCGCCATTCTGGATGAGCATCAGCGGGTGATCGCAACGAACGCAACCGATGGAAAGAAGGCTGTACCTGCTGTATCCGACGAATCCATGTCTGTGGCTTCTGAACAGGAAGGGATGTACGAGATGTTAGAGGCCAATCAGGCCAAGTTAAAACAAACATTTCAAGAGCAATCCTCCGGCTTCATCACCTTGCAATCGGGTGGTCAGGAATATGCTGTGACCTATCGTTCGTCTGGTGATGATCAGTGGAAATTCATCAGCATGAGCCCATACCAGGCTACCGATACCCGCAATAAATCCATGGTGCTGCTTGCGCTGATCCTACTGGCGGTAAACGGGACTGTCTTTTTTGTCAGTTCATTCATCATCTCGCGCAGCGTCATTAAGCCGATTCACAAGCTGCTTCGCTCCATGCAGAAAGCGCCAAGTGGCAACTTCCGCAAAGTGACGGTTGAGCTGAACAGTTACGAATTCGCACAGCTATATGGAGGTTACAACCAGATGATCGAGCAGATTGACCAGATGCTGAAACGCATCATTCAGGAGCAGCAGACGATCCGCCGAGCAGAGCTGAATACACTTCAGGCGCAGATCAAGCCACATTTTCTATATAACACACTTGATTCCATTACCTCCCTGGCAATGTCGGGTATGAACGAAAAGGTATGTGAGCTGTTAGAAGCGCTCGGAAGTTATTATCGGCTGAGTGTCAGCAAAGGGCGTGAACTGATTACACTGCACGAGGAGGTTGAGATTGTACGCAATTATCTGACGATCCAGCAGGTGCGATACCCCGGTGTATTTGAGGTGCAGTACGATATCGATTCAGGCTGTGAACGAGTGATGATTCCCAAGCTTGTGCTCCAGCCGTTGGTGGAAAATTCGCTGTATCACGGTATTCGTCCCAAAGGCAGCCCGGGCACGATACGCATCCAAGCTCGTCGATCCAAGGAGGGAGTACTTCTAACGATCACTGACGACGGAGTCGGCATGTCCGAGGAAGAAGTGAAGCAGATTCAACGAACAGAAATGAACAGGTCTAATCGCTCGAACTCATCTAACCCATCTAACACTTCTAACTCTTCTAATCCTACTCATAACTCTAAACACAATCCAAGCTTTGGCTTGTGGGGAACGATGGAGCGGCTTCGCATTTTCTATGACAGAGAAGATGGACTCAAGCTGCAGAGCGAAGTTGGAAAAGGAACCACCATTATCATAACGATCCTGAAGGGAGCCGATGAATCATGGAATTAACTGTGGAACCATTAAAGGTATTGATTGTGGATGATGAGTACCTCATCCGAAATCTGCTGCGTATGCGTATCGATTGGAAGCAGCAAGGCATGAGCATCATTGGCGAGGCCTCCGATGCTGAAGAGGCTTTGAATCAGGTTGAGCTGTTGCGTCCAGACATTGTGTTCACGGATATATACATGCCAAAGATGGACGGCATTGAACTGAGCGGCATCCTCATGGAGCGTTACCCAAACATAAAAATCGTCGTTGTGACGGGACATGATGAATTTGAATATGCTCGTCAGAGTGTGAAGCTGGGCATATCCGATTTTATTTTGAAACCCATCCGTGCTTCTGAGTTATTACAGGTTACGACGAAGCTGCGAATGGCAATCGAGCAGGAGATGGGGCGTGAGTACGAGCTGATGAAGCTGCGGGAGGAGATGAAGCAGAGCTTGCCTTATCTCAGGGAGAGGTTTGTGAATCAATGGTTAAGTGATGTGATGCCTGAGGACGAACTACAAGAGAAGGCGCGTTTCTTTGGCATTCCTATCTCATCTGGTGAACCAGGATCACGCATCGCAGTAATGGAGGTGGAGGTTGCTGTACCGCAAGCGAAGATAGCTGCACCAGAGGTATATCCACATCTGTCCGAACCATATCACCAAACACTCCAAACACACCAAGCACACCAAACACATGAAGCACATCGAGGATCCCAACAACAACATGGTCAGCCCCAATTAAGCCAGCATCAAACAGAAGCCCATCGACAACCCGCTGAGGAAATACATATTTTGCTGCGAATGGTAGGCATGAAGCAGGTGCAGGCATTTTATCCGCAGGATTCGCAAACCATTATCGTCATGGACCCGCATAACCGGATAGTTGTGCTCTCATTTGGTGAGGATACGGAATTTGCCAATCAGGTGCAGCAGCTTCAGGAAGAACTTCAACATACACTTAAGCTCGAAGGGTGTGAAGTTGATGTGACCGTAGGGATTGGCCAATGGCAATCAGGATGGGGAAGGGCCTGTGTGGGATACCGGGAAGCTTGTCGTGCACTCGATTATCAGGCGTTTGTGGGGAAAAATCAGGTCATTTGCTTCGAGGATCTGGTCATCGAAGGCGGAAAAAGCCGGTACCACTCGGATGCTCAGCTGCTCCAACAACTGCAATTTTACGTCAGTGTTGGTGCGGGGGAAGAAGCCGTATTGTTGCTGGAGCGTATGCTGTCTGTGCCGTTCTCGGACGTTTCACAGTTTCGGATGGCAGCCATGGATGTGGTTACGGAGTGCCAGCGTGCTGCCATAGAGCAACAGCTTGAGGGAGAGCACGCATTGAACAAAGAGGCCGTTGCGGCCATTTTTACAGCAGATCATTTGCCCGAACTAAAAAGCATGCTGGAGCAGCATGTCCGCACCGTATCGGATGTCATACAAGCCAAGCGACAGGCCAAGGAAGGCAATCTGATCGACCGGGTGATCGCTTATCTTGAAGAGAACATGGGCAATGCGGAAGTGGGGCTTTCCAGCACCGCGGCTGCTTTTTACGTAAGTTCGGGCCATCTGGGGCGGCTGATGAAAAAAGAAACCGGGCAGACATTTGTGGAATATCTGACTCAACTCCGCATGAAGAAGGCTGAAATGCTGCTGAAACAGACGGATATGAAAGGGTATGAGATTGGGGAGCAGGTAGGCATCCCGGACCCACATTATTTCAGCGTCTTGTTCAAAAAACATATCGGCCGATCCATGAATGAGTATCGGAATGTAAAAACCTGAAAAACGAGAATGCAAAAATGGGGAGTGTGGGGGAGTGCAGAGAAGGTGTGAGCGCACCCCCTCTCCAATTCCACATATGTTCGAATATTACAAATCGATGCCTGTTTTCTAAATGGAGAACAACGCACAGTTCACCTAAAATATGGGCTAGAACGAACTAAAACACATAGGGAGGTCCATAGAGATGAAAGCGCTATTAAAAAAATCAGCAAGTCTAATTCTGACTCTGGGAATTGTAAGCAGTCTGGCGGCATGTTCATCCGGTTCGTCCGGTGGTACACAGGGGGAAAGTAATGGCAAGATCAAGCTGACGCTATGGGATCAATCGGTTGGCAATACCGATCCTTCGGCCAAGCTGCTGCCCGAGATTGTTGAGAAATGGAACAGCGAGCATCCGGACATCCAGGTTGAACGTACGGGCACGACAGGAGAACAGTATAAAACCAAAGTCAAAACATCGATTGCGGCTGGTGAGGCGCCAGACCTGTTCTATGGCATGGGTGGCGGCAGCTTCATGCAGCCGTACATCAAATCCGGCAATGTGCTGGAAATCTCAAGTTACCTGACGGACGATATCAAAGAACGAATGGGCCCGGGAATGGCTGAGGCCATTAATATGGACGGCAAAATCTACACATTGCCCGTGTACACACATATCGCCAATCTTTACGTGAATACAGAACTGTTCGAGCAGGCGGGTGCCAAGATTCCGACCACCTATAACGAACTACTGGATGCAGTCTCCAAGCTGAAAGCGGCAGGAATCACACCGGCTGTGATTGGAGAGAAGGACCGCTGGCCGGGCATGTACTGGTACGACATTATTGCGATGCGTCAGGCAGGCAATGCTGCGGTGATGGAAGCCTTTAAAGATCCGTCGAAATGGGATTCGCCCGACTTTGTAGCCGCTGCGACTAAGATGCAGCAGCTCGCGCAAGCAGGAGCGTTCAACAGCAGCATGTTCAGCATGAGCTATGACGAGATGCTTGGGGCATTTAATGCAGGCAACGGGGCGATGATGTTCCAGGCCAACTGGGTAAATGCAGGAATTGAGGACCCTTCCTCCGCAGTCAAAGGCAAAGTGAAAGTGATTCCGTTCCCAGTGTTTGAGGATGGCAAAGGCACAAATACCGAAATCTTCGGCGGAGCCGTCGATGGTTTCTACATCAACCAGAATACCAAACATTCGAAGGAAGCCGTGGAATTCCTCATGTATCTGAGCGAGCAACTTGGTACACAAGGTTTCCTGGCTGGAGCGGGTCTGCCAAGCTGGAAAACAGATGCACTCGACACGTCCAGCCTGTCCTCCCTGGATCTGTCTGCGGCAGATATTATGAAAACGGCGACCTCATTCATCGCGTGGTGGGATAACATTCTGCCAGCGGAGTCTGCCGAAGCGCACAAAAACCTGATTGCCCAGCTGCTTGCCGGCGATGTAACACCTGAGGAGTTCTGCAAACAGATGGCACAGCTCAAACCAACAGAGCTGAGTCTATAGGTCGCGCAGGCTAATATGCACGCAATCCTTACACGTGTATGCTCGTGAGCATGCCAAGCTGAAGCCTGCTAACAATGAAGATGAACCCAAACAAGGCGTGGTCCGGTGTATCCCGGTCACGCCTTTGAGAGGAGAACAATAATGAACTCTGTATTTTCCAATAAAGGCACGATAGCCGTCTTTGTACTACCCACACTGATTCTCTTCTGCGGCATTGTGCTCATTCCAATCTTTGTCTCCAGTTATTATAGTCTGCTGGACTGGAACGGCGTAGGCAGGGGTACATTTATCGGCCTGGACAACTATGTAGAGATGTTTAAGGATACCCGAGTGCTGAATTCGATCAAAAACTCCCTGTTATTCGCGGGTGCTTCGGTGTTCATTCAACTGCCGATCTCGTTGGTGCTCGCACTGATTCTGGCGTCCAACGTCAAGGGGGAAGGCTTCTACCGGACCGTGTATTTCATCCCGGTGTTGATCTCAACGGTGGTTATTGCCCAGTTGTGGTCAAAAATCTACAATGCCGATTATGGCCTGCTGAACGTGCTGCTGCAAAGTATCGGCTTATCCAGCCTGGCGCAGGACTGGCTGGGGCAGAAGGACACCGCGCTGGCGGCATCTTTTATTCCAACCTTGTGGCAGTACGTGGGGTATCACATGCTGCTGATGTATGCAGGTGCGAAGTCCGTGTCTCAGGATGTACTCGAAGCGGCTCGAATGGATGGTGCTTCCCGTATTCGCACGGCGTGGTCCATCATGATCCCGCTGATGAAGCCGATTCTGAAGGTAAGCCTTGTTTTTTCGGTTATCGGTGCATTCAAGGTGTTTGACCTAATCTATGTGCTGACAGGTGGCGGGCCATTTTACACTACTGAAGTGCCAAGCACGCTGATGTACGCTACCATTTTTGATACGTTCCGGTATGGATATGGCAGTGCGATCTCGGTCTTTATTATTGTGGAGTGTTTGGTGTGTACGATCCTCATTAATTCATTGTTCAAAACGGAGTAGAGGGAGGCATAAGGCATGAGTACCGTAGAAGTCATGTTGCATAAAAAGCCCAAGCCGAGGTCCATCTCCGGACCGATCGGGAAAGTGTTCCTGCAAGCGTTTCTGATCCTCGTCGCGATTGTGCAGATCTACCCGCTCATCTGGCTGGCGCTGTTTTCCCTGAAGGATAACAGTGAGATTTTCAGCGGTGATGTGGCCGGGTTGCCCAAAGCGTTTCTGTGGAGCAACTACACCAAAGCAATGTCCGACGGCCATGTGCTGACCTATTTTATGAATAGTGTGCTGGTTACTGCGGCCTCCATTGTCTTGGTACTGATCCTGTCCTCCATGACGGGTTACGCAATCACGAGAATGAACTGGAAGCTTAGCGGGTTGACGATGACGATTATTTTGCTGGGCATGATGGTGCCGATTCATGCGGCGCTGCTGCCATTGTTTATTATTTTGAAGAATCTGAGCCTGCTCAACAGTTACTGGTCTCTGATCATTCCCTATGTGGCATTTGGCATTCCGATGGCGGTATTCATTCTGGGCAGTTTTTTCAAAGGTATCCCAAGAGAGATGGAGGAGTCGGCGGTTATCGACGGCTGCGGCATATACCGGACGTTTTTCTCCATTATCCTGCCTCTGGTAACCCCGGCTATATCAACGGTAGCCATCTTCACATTTCTGTCATGCTGGAATGAGCTGATGTTTGCAGTTACGTTTATCAATAACACGGCTTACCAGACGTTGACGGTGGGTATGATGTCGATGGTGGGAACGTACATTACGCAATGGGGTATCATTGGTGCTGGACTGATGATTACGACAGTGCCAACGGTGGTCATCTATCTGCTGCTGAACAAACAGGTGCAGAAGAGTATGATCGCAGGTGCAATCAAAGGTTAGCTGGAGGCTGGACTGGAGGGCGTGGCGGTAGAAGGGCTTACTGCTCGCTCGCTGTACTCTCTTTCTGGTGGATATCGGCTTGATTTGGGATTTCGCAAGGTGTGATCTCTGGACTAGACCGGAGCCTGTGGTCATGGAATAATAAGGGGGTATGTAGCAGGCAGTTGCAGAGAGGGGTCATTATTTATGGTCAATATCGCGATGGTAGAGCAGGAGTCTGTTCGGGAAAAGGTTGTGGCGTTCACGTTTGATGATGGGCCACATCCGGTGTATACACCTCAAGTGCTTGAGATATTCCGGCGTGCCGGTGGGCAGGCGACGTTTTTCATGATTGGCCAAGAGATAGAGAACCACCCGGAGATTGCGGCGGAGGTGCACCGTGAAGGGCATGAGATCGCCAACCATACGTACACGCATCCGGATCTGACCAAGTTGACGCTGGAGGAAGCCGGAGAGGAGCTGCAACGTGCAGAAAATCTTGTTCAAAAAGTTACGGGGCAACCTGCCCGCTGCTTCCGACCGCCGTATTTTGGCGTAAACGATGATATATTGTCTCTGGCGGCGGAACGTGGATATCGTACGATTGGTGCGGTGAACGGTGATGCAAGGGATTGGGACAATCCCGGCGTTGAGCACATTCTGGAGCATACTCGGTCAGTAGTGAAACCCGGCAGCGTGCTCATATTCCATGACGGGTACGGGGATCGTTCCCAGACGGTGGAGGCGGTTCGTGTGCTGGTGGAGGAACTGGTCGCGGAAGGGTACCGTTTGGTGACGGTGAGTGAGTTGTTAGACATTTCTCGTGAGCATGATGCAAAGACGACATAATCAAGTGGGCCCATCATTCTTTGAATGACAGGGTCTTTTTTTAATATATATAATACATAGGAAGAATGAAGCGGGAGCACAAACTTTGCTTGCCCTCTCAAACTACTTTATAATAATAGGCTAAACTAGATTATGTCAGGAGGAAACAATGGACTTTATCAGAAATCAACTAGAAGAACTCGGCATGAGTGGACCCTCCATTGGTTATCTTTCAAACATCATTATGATTATTTTTATAGCAGTGATCTCGATATTGGCGAATGTGATTGCCAAGCGAGTGGTACTGAAGACGGTTCATCGTATCGTAAGTAACAACCGTTTCAAGTGGGGCCATATTGTGGTTCAGAAAAATTTATTTCAGAAGCTGTCGCATCTTGTGCCAGCCATTATAATCTATTATTCTGCTTATATTTTCTCGCCCTATCAGGCCATAATTGAAAAATCAGCAATGACCTATATGATTGTTATTATGATTACGGTTCTGAATGCTCTGCTGAATGTCTTCGATGATATCTATCGTACCTATGAGGTGTCGAAGATACGCCCAATCAAGAGTTACATTCAGGTAGCCAAGATTGTCCTGTTCATTATCGGGGGCATTATCGTTATTTCCAGCCTGATCGGACAGAACCCACTCATTATCCTTAGTGGACTTGGGGCGTTATCGGCGGTATTAATGCTCGTATTCAAAGACTCAATCCTGGGCCTCGTGGCCGGTGTACAGCTATCGTCAAACGATATGGTGCGCGTTGGTGATTGGATCGAGATGCCAAAGTATAATGCGGACGGTGACGTCATCGACATTACATTGAACACGGTAAAGGTTATGAATTTTGATAAAACGATTACGATGATTCCAAGCTACGCCCTCATTTCGGATTCGTTCCGTAACTGGAGAGGCATGCAGGTGTCCGGCGGCAGAAGGATTAAGCGGAGTATCTATATTGATATCAGCAGTATCCGTTTTTGTACGGAAGAGATGGTAGCTGAATTTGAGAAAATCCACTACCTGACTGATTATGTCACGGCAAAATTGAAGGAAATTCAAGCATACAACATGGAGCACGAGGTGAATACCGAAAGCAACGTGAACGGCAGACAACTGACAAACGTCGGTGTATTCCGGGAATATATCCATCAATATTTGAGGAATCATCCAAAAATCAATAAAGATATGACGATGATTGTGCGACAATTAGCACCGGAAGATCGCGGGCTGCCTCTGGAAATCTATGCATTCAGCAATGATATCAACTGGGGTGTATATGAGAACGTTCAGGCGGATATCTTTGACCATATCTTCGCGGTGGCGTCAACATTTGGACTACGGGCCTTCCAGAATCCAACCGGACATGACATTGTGCAACTGAAAGAGGATAAGCAATATGCACGAGAGTATTAAGAAGATTTATCAAAATAGATGTGACGGCCACCATATTGGTGGTCGTTTTTACGTTTGGATGCCCCTCCAAATTGGCCATGGGTGAGAACACGTCGAGTGTTGGTAAGTTGGCTAATTTTAAAATTACAGGAACAGATCCAAGTGCTTTATTTATGAGACTGACGGCACAGTTCTGGAATCGGGATCAAATACAGTTAGCAAAACAGAATTACTGTAAAAACAAGTAGACAATATGTATTTCTTTACATTATAATCTAATTAATTCCATATTTTGAAAGGGGTGATTTGGAGCTTTTTCTGATCAGGCGTGTCTATGAACGAGGGAAAAGCATGGAGTCTCTTTGGCGTGCTAACTTTTCAAAAGAAATGGAGGGAGAATGAAATGAAGAAAACATTGTATTCTGCTATTATGATGACGCTTTTATCAGGATCGATTGTGGGTACGGCCTTGGCGGATAATTACGAGTCGAATGACACTTTGAGCAGCGCGTATAAAATCCCAACGCAAACGGTGGCCACTCCCTACGGTCCGGCTTACTGGGGTGGAAGTGCTTGGTCTTATCTATCTTCCCCGACAGATGTAGACTACTTTACATTCAGAGGGCATGGCAAATCTGTCGTGCTGGGTTCTCCTTCCGGTTATGATTACGATTTGTACGCCTATGACAGCGCTGGAAATTTGGTTGCTTCTTCTACGAATACGTCAGGAGCGGATACGGTTCTTGTCGACTACAATAATGTATATTTTAAAGTGGTAAGCAAAGATGGAAGATACAGCGATACCGATGCTTACAGCGTAACCTTTTATAAAAGGGATGTCTGGGTGCCGTGACCAGCTCGTGAGAGTAAAATAACGTTAGGTATCGTAGACTTTAATGCTTCCGTCTCATGAATAGGAACTCTACCGCCTCAATGAGGTAGTAGAGTTTTATTTATTCAAGCCAATGGTCTGGAAGAATGGGTTATCATTTCCCCACTTGAGTTCATTGGAAAATTTAATGGAGGTGAGTGTCGTGGCACGTGCATTAGTTGTGATGATTCCTGCAGAAGGCCATATCAATCCGTCGCTTGGATTAATCAAGGAACTGGTTGAGAACGGTGATGAAGTGGTCTACTGTTGTACCGAAAAATACCGGACGAAGATTGAAGCGATAGGCGCACAATTTAAAGCATACTCTTTCAACGAGGCAACTCTGCTCAATAACCCTGGAATGAAGCCATTCGAACTCAAGCATCCTTACCAATTTTTATATATGATATTGAATAAAGTGATTCAACGCTTTATACCAGATGTTCTGAATCTGATCGAACATGAAACCTACGATTATATCATTTTTGACTCCATAATAGGCTGGGGAGGACAAATTCTAGGTGAGAAGTTAGGTATACCAACGGTATGCTCAACCAGCACCTTTGTTTTTGTGGAGCCTCTTGGATCAGACAATCAACTGAATGATGATACGGAGGAGGTCAAGGAGCTATATAATAGCATCGTGGAAATGTCCCAGCAAATAGCTTCCCAGTTCGATGTGGCTGTACCTTCCCTGGCGGAACTTTCAGGGCATTCAGGACAACTGAAGATTATCTATACAAGTCGTTATTTTCAACCCATGGGGGACAAGCTGGACGACAGCTTTGTGTTCACCGGCCCATCCATTATCCCACGCAAGGATGCGCCAGCTTTTGCAAGTGAATCTCTGCATGCTCTTTATAAGCAGGTCGTTTATATTTCGATGGGAACCATTTTAAATAAAGATCTTGATTTTTATAAGCTTTGCTTTACGGCCTTTCGTAATTTGCCTGTGCAGTTTATATTATCTTCTGGGAAGGATACCGATATAGAGCCCATTGCTGATCTCATTCCTGACAATTTCATCATAAGACCCTATGTCCCTCAACTGGAAGTGTTGCAGTGTGTAGATGCTTTTCTGACCCATGCAGGCATGAACAGTACCAGCGAAGCTTTGTATTACAATGTACCATTAATCATGCTTCCGTTAACATCGGATCAGCCGCGTGTAGCAGGCCGGGTACAGGAGTTGGGAGCAGGGGTCATCGTGGACAAAAATAACCTTACACCCGATGTGCTTAGAAACGCAGTATTAGAAGTGCTCGGTAATGCCTCCTACAAGGAGCATGCTGAGGTTATTGGGAAAACGTTACGCGATGCTGGCGGGTATAAGCAGGCTGCTATGGCTATTAAGAACTTTATAGGCAATCAGCCGTTATCGGCGACGCCCATCTCTTCGTTTGAATGAAAAGGAGAGCGTTCTTCATGAGAGCTAGAAGAGGAAGCCGTCACCCGACTAAAACGGAGTGGTGACTTCCAATTGATTCAAGCGCGTATGGAGGGGTAGATAAACGGAGAGGGGCATTATTTTTACCATATTGTTCGTATACCTTTTGCAAAGGAGAGTCTTCAGATGAATCATCAAATTCCGGAATATACATTGAACGATGGCTTGAAAGTGCCTGCAATTGGATTTGGTACCTATAGTTTAAAAGGTGAAGAAGGCGTTGAATCGATCGCGTCCGCAATGGATACGGGTTATCGATTAATTGATACGGCGTATAACTATGAGAATGAGGCAACGGTGGGCAGAGCAATCAAACAAAGCTCCATCGCCAGAGAAGAACTGCTCATTTCCTCGAAGCTGCCGGGGCGTTATCACGCTCATGATAAAGCACTTGTGGCGATCCAGGAATCCCTGTACAGAGCGGATCTGGATTATTACGACCTGTATCTGATTCACTGGCCCAATCCGAAAAAGGACATGTATGTCGAGGCATGGCAAGCACTGATCGAAGCCAAAAAACGTGGATATATACGATCCATTGGAGTCAGCAACTTCCTGCCTGAGCACAATGATCGGCTGATTAAGGAAACGGGGATAGCGCCGAGTCTGAATCAGATTGAGCTGCATCCGTTCTTTGACCAAGCCGATCAGCGGGAACAGGATAAAAAGCATGGCATCGTGAACGAATCCTGGAGTCCGATTGGACGTGGCAATGATGCCGTACAGGATATTCTGAAGGATGAGAACATTCTTCGGATTGCGGAAACGCATGGCAAAACGCCAACCCAGATCATTCTGCGCTGGCATGTTCAACTGGGTTCCATTCCCATTCCGAAAGCCGGCTCCTTGCAGCATCAACAGGAAAATATCGATATATTCGATTTTGAGTTGAGCACAGAAGAGATGCAGGTCATCTCTGCATTTAATCGTCCGGATGGACGTTTGTGGGATCAGGACCCAAGCGAGTACGAAGAATTTTAAAGAACGACAAATGAAGGGCTGCTCTCATGTCAGATATGACAGGAGGCAGCCCTTTATTGCTTTATTGTTGAAGCATATTAAGCAATGTTGCAGTTTTTCATGTTGCGTAATTTCTGTTTACTGTTCAGCAGGGATACGGAAGGTCAGAATCTCATACGGTTTGATATCAAAAGAAATTCGACCATTTTCCACGGCGCATTCCGCTTCGTTATTCTCGAGCAAATCACACGCGTACGCCGTAGCACCTGCTCCCTCAGGCAATTGCAGGGAAGCACGGCTGCGGCGGCCATGTGCTTCGTAGACTCGGATGATCATATCATCGTTGTTCTCGGCTTTTTTGATAACCTCCAGCACGACATTATCCTGATCGACCGATGCAATTGACCATGTTCCCGGCAACGTACCGGTTTGCGGACTTACTTCACGGGCAACCAGCGGACGGTTGAGATCATAAGCAGCTTGGATGACACGTCCTTCACGGAAGTCGCCCTGATGCGGATAGAGCGCGTAGGTGAATACGTGCTGCTCTTTGTCGGCATTTTCATTCGGGTACGTTGCGCTCTTGATCAGCGACAGTCGCATCACCGAGTTATGAATATCATATCCGTATTTGCAGTCGTTCAGCAGAGCAGCACCGTACCCGTTCTCCGCCAGATCGGCCCACTTCTGCCCGCATACTTCAAACCGGGCTTGATCCCAGCTCGTATTACGGTGGGTAGCACGCTCAACGTTGCCATACTGGATTTCGTAGACGGCCTTTTCACTCCAGATATCCAGCGGGAAAGCGGCTTTCAGCAGCAAATGCTCCTGCTTCCAGTCCACAAACGTACGGAAATCAATCCGGCGCGTATGCGCGTAGAAGATGATTGTCTGCTCAATGACCGAGTCCAGGAACTGTCGCTTCACTTGAAGCACGGAACGTACCGGCCCACTTTCAACCCACTCCAGCGACTGCAGGTCATTAATCTCCCACATATGCTGTTCATAATAATCGTCAATGTTCCATGCCTCGTATTCCGCAGGTCGATCCTCGAACACTTGCAGCACGTTACCACGCTTGCCAGACTGAAGCAGCTCACGGCCCTCCAGCTTGTCCCATACGGATGTGAACTCGGCACTTTCATTCAGGTGAATATTGTACCAAGGTGTATGGATGTGGCGCCGATCTGCTTCCCACTGTGCAACCGATACGCCCGCAACAAGCTCGTCTGTCAGATCTGGTGTGATTCGGAAGGATTTATACCCGGATGCAGGCACGTTCTCTGCAAGGAACACAAGTCCGCCTTCGGGAGTCCGCTGGCTTGGTACAGGGCGATCTCCATCATAGACGGTTACTTTTCTCGCAAAAGCAGGCAGTTCAACCACATCCGTCCGTACAAATCCGGTCGTGTTGAATACTACAATGGCTTCGCCATCAGATGTAATTTGGCTTGCAATGCCGTTCAGCGCACTGTCTTTCAGCTCATCCGTGACACGCAGAACTTCTTCATACTGCTCCTTGGAATCCACATATACCTGCTCAATGGAGCTGCCCGGGAGAATATCATGGAACTGGTTCAGCATCGTGAGCTTCCACGCATGCTCCAGTGCATCGGTTGGATAGGCCGCATGTGCATTCGCCTGACGATGAATCATGGCATATAGTTCGGCATCGGCCAGCGCAAATTCGCTATGACGGTTATACCGTTTGTTGCGCGCCATGGAAGTGTAGGTACCCCGGTGATACTCCAGATACAGCTCACCCGACCAGCGAGGAACGGAAGGAACATCAGCCAGATTTTGCTCCAGCTTCTCGAAAAACTCGCGTACAAAGGTGCGTTTCACCGCGGGTACACCCGGCAATCCGACATCGAGTCGTCTGCCATGCTCCAGCATCTCTTCGGTTGGTCCGCCGCCGCCATCTCCAAATCCGAAACATTGAAGCACATCTGCATTGATGTTTTTGTTCTGGTATCGCTGCCATGTACCTTTCACTTGCGAAGCATTAAATCGTCCATTATAGGTCGTTTCGAAGCGACGCTGCCTGAAATCAGGGTGTTTGTCATAGTCTGTTGCTGTGATAAAGTGGGTCAGGACCTCTGATCCGTCGATTCCTTTCCAGTACATCGTATCGTTTGGAATTTGGTTTGTATCATTCCAGGCAATTTTGGTTGTCATAAAATAATCAATGCCGCTCTTGCGCATAATCTGCGGCATCGCTGCACTATAACCAAATACATCCGGCAACCAGAGCACACGGTTCTCCACACCGAATTCTTCCTTGAAGAAACGTTTCCCGTATATAATCTGACGAATCATGGATTCACCCGAGATCAGGTTACAATCGGCTTCCAGCCACATTGAACCTTCCGCTTCCCAGCGGCCTTCGGCCACCTTTTCTTTGATTTTTTCATATAGGGACGGGTAGTCTGCTTTCAGGTATGCATACAGCTGGGGCTGAGAGGACATAAAGGTATACTCCGGGAACTTGTCCATCAGATACAATACACTCGCGAAGCTACGAATGACCTTCTCCCGAGTCTGATCCAGCGTCCACAGCCATGCCACATCGATATGCGTGTGTCCGATACAGTGCACGGTAGGGATGTGATCACCGGCAGGGCGGATATCACCATAGACATGATCTTGCAGATATCGGCGCGCTTCCAGTACCGACGCATGGAATTCTGCACTGTTTTCCTGACGCAAATCCAGCAAATTCACGGCTTTATTCAGATGTTCGACCAACTTCAGGCGCTCCAGATCATCCTCACGCAACAGATCCGCAGCATCCAGCGCAGCCTTGAGATCGTAATACAAATCGGAGACTTGCTGATGATGCTCGGCGATATATACATTTAGAAAAACATCCGCAGCAGACGTACTGCAATACGCATATAATGCCAGTTCGAATTCATCACCTTTTGCCGCAGCGGGTGTCAGGTCAATTTCCGTATGGTTCACGTCTAGACCGCAGATCAGTTCCCCATTGAGGAATGCTAAGAATTGCGGATTATCGTAATTCCAGATGTCATCAGCACCAGTAACGATGGTACATACGACCTTTTTTCCTTCCAGATGGTCCGGGATTCGAATGCGGGTTTTGAAGCAACTGTGTACATCTTTGCCACCCCAGCCATCACCCTTACGGAATACGTTCCAGGAGGAAGGGTCCTCATGCACCAGTTCCCAGGAGTGGTATCCACTTTCTTTATGATAAAGCTCAGGGATATATGTCTTTGAGGTTAGTCGTGCACGTTCCAAGTGTTTCACAATGGTATGGATTCGAGTATATAAGGAATTCATTTTCATGTTGGTTTCCCACCTTGGTTTGTAGTAAGTACAGGCTGTAGTCGTTGTTGGGGCGAAAATACTGCAAGCGCTAACATATCAACTCTATCATAACAAAAGAGAAATGGGCGAAACTACGTATTGTATGCTGAAAATAACGTCTTTTTATTGCATTTCATGCTAAAATAAAATCATTAGAATCAGGATAGGGGGCATGTCCATGACACCATCGGTTTTGGCATACGAGCAAGGATATGCGATCCATGTGAACCAGCCTGGAGATTCACTTTTTTATCATCTGGATTATGACGAGCGCTCCCATGAACTGAATATGGAATTTCAGCATTTCCATGATTTCTATGAAATCTGTATTCTTCTGGATCGAACAGCTGCGCACATCATTGAAGGCAGTTTATATGAGATCCAGCCTCTGGATATCGTTCTGCTGCGGCCTTCATTGCTGCATAAAACGCAATATCCGAAGGGTGCCCCGCCGAAACGATTGATGATCACCTTTGCCATGCCACGTAATACACCTGGTCTTGAGAGCGGTTACACAGAGCTGTTTTCGATTTTTAATAAACCGGTCCCGATATTCCGATTTACAGAAGAAAGACGCAAGGAAGTCCTCGCGCCGATCAATGATATTTTTGCTATATCGCAGCAGTCTTCTGTCCTTCAATCGGTTATGATTCATAGCAAGTTCGTGGAGTTTCTCTGTGCTCTTCATCGTTACTCACCAGAGAACGGGTATGTGCGTGAAGAGACTGGATCAACGATGTCCAGGCGCATGTATGCCATTGCCTCTTATATTCACAGCCATTATCAGCAGGATTTATCTTTGGACGAGGTATCCAAGCGTTTTTATGTAAGTGCCCATCACTTGTCTCGCCAATTCAATAAGGTTACCGGCTTCACCTTCACGGAGTATGTGCAGATGACCCGTATTCGGAATGCCCAGCAAATGCTGCTGAATTCGAGTGAGAAAATCACAGATATTGCTGCACAGTGTGGGTTCACAAGCTTTTCCCAGTTCAATCGCATCTTCAACAAACAGAACGGAATGTCACCAAGTGCATATCGCCGAAGCAGACATTCGCAGAGCGAGCGTGAAGTTATGCTTGTGGGTGAGAGACCCGAACCACTTGGGAGCCTAGAGTGAGAGGGACGAGGAGAGTGATGGACAGACCTATAATCTACTTAACATGTTACTCTTTTCTGAATAGAAGCTTTTTATAAAAGAAGGAATAGAGAAGAGAAATGGTATATTGTTTGGTCCATATATTTACGATTCAGCTAGGGACAAACCGCCATCATACATCCGATATACTTTGTCACAATATTCAAGCATACGCTCATCATGGGTAACCATAATGGCCGCCTTTTGGCGTGATTTCACTTCTTGCGCGATTAGACTAACCACTTCATGGGCTCGTTTGGTATCCAAACTGGCGGTTGGTTCATCGGCTAAGATGATGTTGGGATTATTCATTAAAGAACGAGCAATGGCTGTCCGTTGTTTCTCACCACCGGATAACTCTTCGGGAAAACTTTTTAACTTCAAACCCAGCCCCAGTTCTTCCAGCAGCTTGGTGGCAAATGCCTTATCCTCTTTTTTAATCGTCCCCGCCATCCTTTTTACAACTAGCAGTTGATCCAGAACATTTAGATAGGGAACTAGATTTGAAGATTGCATAATAAATCCAACTTCTTGCAGCCTTATATTAGATAACTCTTTCTCCGTAAGCTTCGAAATATGATTTCCGTTTAGTTGAATATCTCCTTCGGAGGCTTTCAGCATGGCCCCAGCAATAGATAAGAATGTACTTTTACCAGAACCAGAAGGTCCAACTACAGCAACAAACTCCCCCGGTTCCACGGATATGGATACATGATCAAGCGCGGTGATCCGATTGTTTCCTTCGGCATAATACATAGTCACTTCCCGCATGTGCAGTCCCTTACTCATTATTCAACCCTCCCGAGCGCCTTAAGCGGATCAATCTTAGTAATTTTGCGAACAGATACCAGCGAACTTAACATAGCAATAACCAGCAAGATAACAGAATAATTGAAGACAAGACTGGTTTCCAGCTTAAATGGCATTCCTTTTGGCATAATTGCTGCTGTCCCATAAGTCAGCAAGATTCCAACAACAATACTAGTCAGCGAAAGTACAAACACTTGCGAGATAATGGCTTTTCCCAAGAAACGGTTACTAGCGCCTATCGCTTTCATAATGCCAAACTGGTTGGTTTTTTGCATCGTAATGACATAGAAGAATACCCCGAGTACAAATGCAGAGATCGCTAGTAGAAATGCAAGCATCATCAGAATAGTTCCGTTCTCCTCTTTGTACCCTGGCATGCCTTGCACAGCTTCCGACCGGGTAACTGTATCCGTGCTGGATAACTCTTTATTTATAGCTTCTGGATCAATATTCTCGCCTTGTAACATGATCGCATTAACCGGTCCGGCAATTCCTTTATCTGAACCTGGAGCCGCGAAGGCAATCTTCCGCCATTCAGCCATTGGGGTAAATACGGATGCAACGTGGTTATACGTCTGATTCTCCACAAATCCGATAATAGTCAATGATTCCGTCGTTCCATCCAGTTGAAACGTGTCCCCAAGTTGATAGCCCTCATCTTTCATGGTTGAATTCACCACGACACCCGTAGGGTTCTCGGAAGACAGGCTTTCACCTTCTACAATAGCTGGTTCCAAAAAGCTTCCTGGGTCAATTCCTATAATCGCTATATCCACCTTATCTTCATTCTTGGTGCTATTCTCTTTCAGTGCCGTTGCCATCGTACTTCCCATGGGTGCAGCAGCATCCACATTAGGAAGTTGTTCCGCCTTCGCCACCAGTTGATCTGACAGCAGTGACTTGCTCATGGAAGACTGAGCTCCTTCTTCAAAGATGACATAATCAGCCTTCATGGTCTTGAATGTTGATGCAGCTAGCGTAGACAATCCATTTCCCAGACCGGATAAAATAAATACCAACCAAGCCATTAGTACGAAGATAATGATAATCATCAAAAACTTCATTTTACTATGCATTAACTCCTTCATCGCTAAAAACATGATCTGTTCAACTCCTTCTCTATCTTTTTTTTGACACAAGTGTCAATTTAGATGCGCGGCCACGCGGTCTTCATTATTAAACGATATAAATGACACTTGTGTCAAATTAAAGCCAAGAATAAAGTTAGCTCTTGGCTCCTCCGATCCACATTTGGAACAGCAGCTTTCCCCAATCAGGCGTAGGGATATTTAGCATATTAGGCGTATTAATTAAGTTAAAAAAAACACCAATAAGTACAGGTAGAGGAATATCTTGTCGCAGGGCTTGATTCTGCTGAGCGCGTTCAAACAAGCGTGATAATTGAATTTTTAGGGTCCTATGTGCTTCCTCAATAAATTCAAGATCTCTCGCTGCCGCAGCAGAATTAGTTGTATTAATTTTACTGGCATCTCCCAGAAGTTGATGGAGCGTAGATTCTTCTGCGTAGATCAGAAGCAGTTGCTCAAGAGCATCCATTGGATCAGTCTCATCAATGGCTAATGAATTCTCTAATACGGTTGCAATTGATCGCTTCATACAAGCAGCGACGATCTCTTCTTTATTCGCGTAATATTGATATATCGTGCTCCGGGCTCCGGACAGATGCTGTGAGAGCAGCTTGAGATGAAAACCGTCATAGCCATGCTCAAGTACTAATTTTTTAGTTGTGTCCAGTAGCTCTGTTTCAGTAAAAGATTGTTTTCGTCCCATTAAATCTCTTCCTTTTTATCATTTAAAATCGGTGTGAACTTCACGTAATCGATGTGTACTGCAGGTCTGTAGAAGTTCTTCACTTTACTTGCTTATTATGATCAGTTTAGCATATGTTTGATGGCCATAATACCAACCAAGACTATTGTTCTGGATAAATGGGCGGACGATATACAAAAGGCAAACCCTTGAACTTACAGAGGGTTTGCCTTTTTCTTTCTATTTATCGAATAACGAATATATACCGATACGAATACAATTGATCTTACGATCAGACTCACGCATGTACCGAATGAATCTTGATGTTATCCTCGATCCTTCGGCGCCAGCTCGATAGCAGAGCGAATGGCAGCCAGCATGCTTTTATCATCGGCGATATTTTTACCGGCGATATCGAAGGCTGTACCGTGGTCAACAGACGTACGGATGATACCGCCTTTCAGACCAACGGTGATGTTCACGCCTTCTTCAATGCCCATTACCTTGATCGGTGCATGGCCTTGGTCGTGATAGCAGGCTACGACGATATCGAAGTCACCGCGACCAGCGCGGAAGAAGAGTGTGTCCGCCGGGAGTGGACCAACGACGTTAATGCCTTCCTTCTGTGCACGTTCGATACCGGGCTGAAGCTTCTCTTCTTCTTCTCCATTACCGAACAAGCCGTTCTCTCCAGCATGAGGATTGATTCCGCATACGGCAACGCGCGGATTCTCAAAGCCTGCTTTTTTCAACGTATCATGAGCAAGCTTCACGACGGTGTAGGTTCTTTCCGGGTTAATACTTGCAATGGCATCGATCAGACCCATGTGTGTTGTCAGGTGAATAACGCGCAGATTAGGCGTGGTCAGCATCATCGAGAAGTCCTGTGTATCGGTCAGGTCAGCCAGAATCTCGGTGTGCCCCGGATACAGGTGCCCCCCTTGATGGAGAGCTTCTTTATTCAAAGGTGCGGTGCAGATGGAGTGAATCTGCTGTTTTTTGGCAAGATCAATGGCTTTGGCGAGAAACTGGAATGCTGCATCTCCAGCCACGGCAGATACTTTACCGTATTCCAGATCCGCAGGAACGAGGTTCAGATCAATCACATCCACAGTACCGAATTCATACTTGGCTTCAGAAGGCTCTTGAATCGCATTAACGTTCAGACTTGAACCGATGACTGGCAACACACGCTCCAGAATCTTTGCATCACCGATAACGAGTGGATTGCACTGATCGTACATTTCTTGATGACCCAGTGCTTTCATAATAATCTCCGGTCCAATACCTGCTGCGTCGCCCATCGTAATTCCAATTGTAGGTTTCATACGAGAATACCCCCTTTTAATTTTTGAATCGCATGGATAAAGACATCCGGTTTACCGAATCCGCCTGCTTTGGTAATCACATGCAGATCATCAATCCCTATAAACTTGGAGATCGGCACGCCGATTTCAAGCTCATCCAGCAACTCGAAGCCGCTAATATTCCATTTCAGACAGATTTGTTTTGCTGTATCGCCACCGGTCATGGATACCCCTTTGAACAATCCCTCTTCCAGCAGTTTGGCACAGATCTCACCCATCGCAAGTACAATCTCGTTGCTGACTTCCGTGTGATTGAGACCACGAATTTCGCCCGTTGCTCGTGCCAGTTCGATATCCACCTGTTCAGCGGTGGAGTAGAGGACAACATCTTGTCCTTCCAGCGCTTTGTCTCGAACCTCGTTATATACACGTTCCATCTCTTCCGCGCGGTCTGCGGTTGCGGATACCGCTTTGAAAGAATGGAAGGAGACTGAAGCTACGCGGGACTTGCGCATCAAGCGATGCAGCTGCTCTCGGGAGTTTTTGTTCACGCTGCCAACCACCGTTAGGATTGGACCGGGATTCTCCGGGATATCAAGTGACGAAGCCCTGGATTCCAACTCGTAATGTGCGGGGAGGTAATTGGCAATGCCCGCCGAACCTGCCCAAGTAAAGGTATACTCCAACTCGCGAGTCATCTGCAGAATCAGTTCCAGATGTCTTTCTTCGGTGGAGTCCACCATTACATACGGGATATTCTTTGTTTTCAACTGCTCTAGCTTGGTGCGAATATGATTCTGCCCGGCTTCCAGATCGGCGACGGTGATCTCGCCAACTTCGTACTTGGTCTGTTGTTTCAACAAGTCCGGAAGGTAGGAAATCGTTACAGGTGTCTTCGGATCATGGGCAATTTCAGTATCTGCCAGCGGAACGCCGTTCAGGTAATGAATTCCTTCCAATATCGTCCGGTTATTTTTTGGATAACCTGGGGCAATCATCATAAAGTCCGGCTTTACGACATCATATACAGCATCAATCTCGATACCGATATTACCGCGCATGGTGGAGTCCATTTTTTTGAAAATCGTCTCAAATCCGTTGTTCTTCAGCAATTCAGCAGCCCGATATACACGGTCATACGCTTCCTGCGAGGATATGGAACGACTATCTGTATCAAAGACGACGGCATCGTAACGTGTAAGAGGGCCTTCATCCATATTAAAAAGAACACTGGTCTTCAAGCCGTGACGGGCAAGCTGCACCCCGCTGTCATTGGCACCGGTCAAATCATCTGCAATAATGGCTAATTTCATGCAGTCATCCCTCCTTGTAAGCACAATTTAATAAAAAGTCCGTTCAGATCATCCATTAAGCACAGATTAAGCAAATTAAATCAGGTGATACCCATTTATGTGGTTGGTCGTTGATTGTATTTCTCGACTCCACCTGATTTCTCTAATCGTTTGGAGAGGAACCCGATGAAGATCGGCAACAGGATGGCTGTTGTTACAACGCTCGCTGCAATTTGCACCGTAGCAATCTCGGCAATTGGGCCAAATGAAGCATTAGCAGCCACGATGGCAGCAGGTGTACCTACGGCATTCCCGGCAGTTGAACCTTCGGAAGCACCAACGATAGGGTTCCAGCCGATGGCTTTAAAGAGCAGGAAACCGATTCCCCCCGTTAATAACACGGTTAACACACCCAGTAAAATTCCGCTAAGACCACCTTGAATGATGGAGGAGAAGCTAATGTTCATACCCAGAGCAAATGCAAAGAACGGAACAAGTTTGTCACTGCCTTTATGCAGCCATTCCGCCAGATTGCGGTCCAGATTACCAATAATGACACCAACGATGAGTGGAAGCAATACCGCAACAAAGGCCATAGGGGAAAACATACCGTTTGCAAAACCCATCGCACCAAAGATGGAGAGCGCTACCATGGTCAGGAAAGGACCATCACTGAGAGCGAGGAAAGGGTAGGCTGCTTTGTCATCTTCTTTCCCGTATTGGCCGGCGAGAGCAATGTACAAACCGCCATTAGAGTTAGTCATCGCAGCAATAATGGCAAGCGGGGCCAGACCGAGAAATAACCCGTTTGAATCCGCGAACAAAATAGCGATAAAACCAAGGGCTGCACCAATCACCCATTTGAACGTAAGCAAGGTCAAACCTTTGCCGACAGAGGAACCTGCTGTTTTAAACGTAATCTGTGTACCCGCAATGAACAGGAATAGGGCAATCAACGTACTGGCACTGTTAACAAAAAGTGCTTCCGTGAATCCGCCAATGCGCAGGGCATTCGGGAAGAATGTATTAATGGTTGCACCAAGTAACAGGGGAACGACCATCATACCGCCAGGGATGCGATCTAAAGTTGCTTTAATGTTCATAGTAGTAGCTCCTTATGAAGTAATCGTTTTTATGAAGCGCTTGCAGGGATTATATTATCCCATATCGTTTAATATAGCAACAATAAATTATTGTAAATTTTAAATACGCTGTTAACTGTTTAAAAATGCAACACATAAAAGCGATAAAAAAGACGCAAACTTAAAGTTAATCTTTAAGTTTACGCCATAATGTGGCCCGGTTAATCCCCAGACGCTCTGCGGCCTTTGATTGATTGTTATTTTCCTCCTGAAGCACGAACTGAATAACTTCTTTCTCAATCTCCTTCAGCGTACCGTTCAACTTCATTGGGCTTGAAGAAGGTTGCTGATCCAGCAAGCGGGACAAGGTAGCCGTGGTGATTACATAATCTTGTTCGTTGAGTGCAGCCTGCTTGATCAGATGTTTCAGCTGGTTGACATTCATATGTGTGATCTGATCTTGGATCAGCTGTAGAGCATCTTCTTTGATTCTCACCGCAGTAGTTCCGTATTTGTGGTAGTAATCCGTCAGGAAATGCTGCATCAGTGGAGCCAGATCCTCCGGTCTATCCGCAAGATTTGGCATCATGATTGTATTAAGCTCCAGATCAAGTGACCACTGCGGGTTCAATATCTGTTCCCCGAGTATAAACACACCTATTTGGTTTTGAAGGCAACTCTGGATAAAGGCGAGCAACTCCGGATCTTCCATACGTGTTTCCATGTGGTTAATCTCTACATTTCTAACCTTGGCGAGTGGTATCTTGTGCAAATGACCGGGCGGAACTTGTGAGAGATCCATCTGTAATAAGAGTCCGCCACCGGAGTACATCTGATGAATATGTTTGACCAGAAAAGATTTACCGGAATCCGCTTCACCCCGCAGATAGATCGGTTCATGATTCTCGTAGAGTGCCCGAATGTTCTGTAATACCGCCTGCATGGCAGGGGATTCGGCAACGATAGGCTCCATCGATGCGTCCGTAAACGTTGTGATGCCGAATTGTGCAAAGGCATAGGGTTGTCCTTTTTCCAGCATATATACCTTGTAGTTCTTGTTGTCCAAGGTCGTTTCATAGGCGTTAACCGTAAGTTGATAATCGTCCACCATAAACACATTTTGGATCTGGGATTGATGGAATTCCAGACTGGTATTGGTCAGATATATGTGATTATCGGTCAGCGGATTTTGCTCAAAATCGGTCAGGTTCTCAAATACAACCTCATTCCGTTCATTTAAAATAACTAAATTGGGATGTTCCCGTGTAACCAGGTCATTCAGGATGATCGATATCGCATGATTTTTGCTCAAATAACGATAGACCAACTGCGCATCCTCCATCGCTCTAAGGATGGATTCCTGGCCGGATTGGATCAACAATCCCTCCAGACCATAAGTCTTCGCGGTGTTGACGGTGATCACATCTCCGACAATCTGTCGGTACCCGGAAGCTTTCAACTCCAAGAGTAATCGTGCCACATCTTCCGAGCTATGTATGGTATAGACCTTGAGGGGCAGATCCATCAGATCAATAATCGATTGTGCACCAGAGGTGATGTTGGAGAAGCCAACAATAGCTGTTTGGCCGTTAAACTGGCTTGCTAGTGTAAGTGAACGAATCATATCATAGCCCGATAACTGCACATCAATGACGGGAATGGTCACTGCTTTTTTAATGAGTTGGGCGGTTCCGCCGCGGCTGATGATAATCTCTGCACCGTTTTTCTCAGCTTGAGTTGCTAATTCCACACCGTTTGCCAAGTCGCCCACGTCCGTCTGAATGGTTAACTGGGGAAAGCGAGGAATGCACTCTTGTATAATAGGAATCATCGATTCGTAGGGAGCAATAAAGTGAACTCGTGTACGCATAATTTTCCTGCCTTTATAGAAAACTTTGATCCCCTTATTATAGCCAACTTGCGAAGGAATGGCACCTATGGGGGAACCAGCCCTGTTGTGTCTGCAAAATACCTGTGTTTATGCCTTCATAACTCTCCGAGTGGAATGTGATGAAATGCACTGAATCGAATCGTTATGTATTTCAAAATTAATGCATAATTGCACACGCTAAGTATAGAGAAATGAGGAGATTCTAAATGGGAGAGATTCATAAAGTTGCTGAGCCGGATCACATCATTAAGGATGTTGTCGGAAAGTTCCCGTGCAGGGTGCTGTGGAGTGAAGGCCGCCCATGTCTGGAGTATCAAAGGGAAGAGAATGTGGCGTTAATCACAAAATACGTCCATAAAACGTATAACGTTGAGCTGTTGGATGTGTTTTTCACAGCGGTGGAGAGCCTTCCAGTTGAGCCATAGATTAGCAGGGAATTGTGGATTGCGGGCAAAGGGTTTAATACTTACGTTTTTGTGTGTTTATACAAGGTCATAAGGCGACACTATAGGTGTTCGTCTTTTCTTTTATTACTCCATCATTACCCGAGTTTGGATCGTAGTAACTCCACTTGCCATCGTGAAATGTGAAACGTATGTGGGCGTATTCATGTATTATAGTATACATATGAACTTTTCGGAGGAGGAACAAGTAATGGGAATCTTATCGAGGTTTAGAGACGTGATGAAGGCCAATGTGAACCACATGTTGTCTCGGGCGGAAGACCCGGAGAAAAGTGTGAATGAATATATGCGCAGCCTGAGCAGTGATCTGGGTCAGGTGAAGGCTGAAACGGCAGCGGTGCTGTCGGATGAGAGCCGGGCGAAGCGAGCATTGGATGAGTGCAGCGCCGAGGTCAACAAGTTACAGCGGTATGCGGAAAAATCGGCGGAGTCGGGAGACGAAGACAAGGCACGTGGTTTTCTGGAGAAGAAAGTGAAGTTGGCTGACAAATTGAACGAATTACAGGCTGCCTATGAACGTGCTTCAGCCAAAGCCAAGATGATGAAACATATGAATGATAAACTCGTTGCAGATCTGGGGAAATTGGAGGCGCGGCATGCAGAACTGAAAGGTCGCATGGCAGATGCAAAGGGGCAGCAACAGGTCAACGAACGGAATGCATCTGCGGGCAGAGCTGATGCTACATTGAAGGCCATGGAAGACAAGGCGAACCAGGCGCTGAACGAAGCAGAGGCTTTGGCAGAACTTCGTGCTGGGGCACAGGAAGATGATTTGGACGAATTAATTGCCCAGTTGGAGAGGGACATGAACGCAGATGCGGGTAATAATGAGAGTGCGTCGCCAAGTGCAGAGGAAGAACTCGCAGCGATTCAGGAAAAGCTGAAGAATAAGTAATACGTTACACCATTTCGTTAACATTGAGGTGAGCAGATGCCGGTTATTGAATATAAATGTCCAAACTGCGGCAGTGGTATGATCTTTGACAGTGTGTCAGGTGCATTATCCTGTCCCAGCTGCGGCCGCCAGGACAACATAGAGCAGATCCCCGATCCCTTGAAGAGACAAGTATTCACCGAAAATGAGGTCAAGGAATACCACTGTAACAGCTGCGGAGCTGACATTGTGACAGAACCGGAGACCAGTGCGACGACCTGCAGTTTCTGCGGTGCAGCGGTTGTACTCAGTGATCGGCTGACGGGCAATCTGGCCCCTGCGATGGTGATTCCCTTTTCGATCAACAAGGATCAAGCCAAGCAGGCTTTCAAAAAGTGGTGCAAAAACGGCCTTTTAACGCCAAGTGGCTTCATGTCCGCCGATCGGATTCAGAGCATTACCGGCATGTACGTTCCGTTCTGGTTGTACGAGTTACATAACAAAATCGAAGTGCATGGTCGTGGCACCAAGGTCAGATCCTACACCCAGGGCGACTACCATTACACGGAAACACAGCATTTCGATATATACCGCCGGATTCGGCTGAATTACGTGAACCTGCCCATCGATGCATCGGAGAAAATGAAAGATGAACTGATGGATAAGCTTGAGCCTTTTCCATATAATCAGCTGAAATTGTTCAAGACCCCGTATCTGGCGGGGTACATTGCGGAAAAATACAGTTATACGGACGAGGAACTTTTCCCACGGGCCAAGGATAAAACGAGATCGTACATTGATTCTTATATTGCCTCAACTGTATCCGGATATACCAGCGTGAGCTACACGGACAAACAGATTGATACTACGCTCAAAAATGCGGACTATGTGCTGCTCCCAGTGTGGATGGTCAACTATGACTACAATCGGGCACAGTATACCTTTGCCATGAATGGTCAGACAGGTAAAGTGGTCGGCAAACCACCGATCAGCAAAGCCAAAGTGGCAGGATGGTTCGCAGGAGTCTCTGCGGTCTCGTTGTTGTCACTGAAGCTGGTTTCCTGGATGATGGGAGGTGGATTCTTATGAGAAAAAGAATCCCTCTGGCCGTGATGGCTACGCTCATTTTACTTATGATCACCCTTGTCGCTCCGTTGATTCCCATGTCATCGACATCCGCAGCGGAGGGCAAAAATCTCATCTACGATGAGGCCAACCTGCTGAGTGAGCAGGAGAAAAGTGAATTGAATGCACTTGCGAATCAGTATGGCGCGGAACGGCAGACGGACTTTGTTATTTTGACAACAAATAATGTTGAGAATCAGGATGTTATACTCTTAACTGAAGATTTTTATGATGAGCAGAGGCTAGGATACGATAAAGAACATGGTAATGCTGTCATATTGACGATGGACATGAATAATCGTGAAGTATATTTGGCTGGGTTTTATAAGGCAAAAGAATATCTGAGCGATCAGCGGCTTGATGCTATTCGTACCCGAGTTACCTCTGAATTGTCCAGTGGGGATTATAAACTCGCATTTGAGAAATATATTGAGCTCTCTTACAAATATATGGGGTATGAACCTGGTGTGAATCCAAACAATATTTTGTTCAACGGTTGGTTTCAGTTGGGAGTATCTGTAGTTCTTGGCGGTATTGTTGTTGGTATTATGACCTATCGTTCCGGGGGACGTGTCACGGTCAATCGTGCGACTTATGAGGATTCAAGCAATTCTAGTGTAATTGATCGTCAGGATCGTTATATCCGTACAACCGTAACCAAGCGCAAAATCGAGAAGAACAACAACAACGGTGGCGGAGGAGGAGGCGGGGGTACCTCCCGAGGCGGTCATTCACACAGTGGAAGTAGAGGTTCGTTTTAGTAACTGAGTAATCGGATTACGTTAAATAGAAGGGATGGGAATTAGTATGGGATTTTTCAGAAATCAATTTTCGAATGTGGTGGAATGGGAAGAGTTCAGAGATGACATGATATTTTGGAAGTGGAGCAACCGGGAGATTAAGAAGGGGAGTAAACTGATCATCCGTTCCGGTCAGGACGCCATTTTCCTGAATAACGGTAAGGTGGAAGGCATTTTCGAGGACGAAGGATCATTTAATATCGATTCCGAGATCATTCCGTTTCTTTCTACCTTAAAAGGATTCAAATTTGGATTCAACAGCGGCATGCGGGTCGAAGTCTTGTTTGTAAATACAAAAGAGTTCACCGTGCGGTGGGGCACACAAAGTCCGGTGTTGATTCCAACACCACAACTGCCGGGCGGGATGCCGATTCGGGCCAACGGTACATTTAATTTTAAAGTAAGTGACTATGTCACCCTGATTGATAAGATTGCAGGGATCAAACAAAGTTATCTGGTGGAGGATGTCAAAATCCGAATCACTTCCGTGCTGGATCAGCTTCTAATGAAGTGGATTAGCCGTGAAGGGAAGGATATGTTTAACCTGCAGGCGAACGCCTCGGATATTGCCAAAGGTATTCAGGAAGATCTGGATATGCAAATGATGGATATCGGCATTGGGATTACCGGTTTCCAAGTGATGAGCTTCAACTATCCAAAAGAGATTCAGGATATGATTACAAAGACCGCTTCGCATGAGATGATTGGTAATCTGCAAAAGTATCAGCAGGTGAGTATGACAGACGGCATCTCATCCGGTAAAGTACAGGGCGGCGGCGCGGCTTCGGATATGGCGGGCATGATGATGGGTATGAACATGGCCAATGAAATGATGAAAAACATGAACCAGAACCAAGGCCAAAACCAGAACAATAATTCCAATTCGTCTCAGAATCAGAATAACGATCAGAAACCAGCGGGAAATAGCAACGGTGATTCAAATACATCTTCATCTACAGAAGGCAACAAGAAGCCAAACTTCTGCCCGAACTGTGGAGCCAAAAATGAAGGAGCCAACTTCTGTCCGAATTGTGGGCAAAAGCTGAGCTAATTAAATAAATACATGTAGGGCTAGGTTCGTAGTAAGTGAAATTACTGCGGAGCTAGCCCTTTTTAATTTTGATAAAAGAGTTGACAACCGCTCACAAATCATTTATCTTTAACTTAAGATATTTAATTTAAATATAAATAACAACCTAAACAAATATCTTTAATCCATTACACAAGGAGAGATCAAGATGATTATCCCAACATTGACCAGAATAAATGAACTTTCAAGAAAAGCCAAAGAGGGCGGATTGACGGAGATGGAGAAAGAGGAACAGGTTCGTCTTCGCCAGGAATATCTGCAAACTTTTCGCGGTTCGGTCAACGACATTCTGCTGAATGCAACCATCTATGATCCAAACGGCGATGACGTGACTCCTGATAAATTGAAACAAAAACAGGCCAATCAAAATAACGACTAGAATACAATTCGCTAGATCATATATCTTAATTTAAAGATAATACAAACTTACTATAAATCACTTACCAAACCAAGGAGGAATTAATCATGACTATTCAAACAGCAGGTATTCACCATATTACAGCTTTCGCAGGAGATCCACAGGCCAACGTTGATTTTTATGCCGGAGTTCTGGGACTTCGTCTGGTGAAAAAAACAATCAACTTCGATGCACCTGATGTATATCATCTGTATTTTGGCGATGAACACGGAAGCCCAGGCACCATCATTACCTTCTTCCCATCTGCTGGATCACCACGGGGCAAAATTGGCGGAGGTCAGGTCGGCATCACTTCCTATGTCATTCCTCCTGGGTCGATTGGCTTCTGGCAGAATCGGCTGGAACAGTATAACATTGAGGTAACCAAAACAAGTCGCTTCAATGAAGACCTGCTTCAATTCGAAGATGGCGAAGGCCTGCGGCTTGAGCTTGTTGAACGGGAAGAGGGAGCAACCAGCACTTGGGCACACGAAGGCATTCCAACAGATAAAGCAATCAAAGGCTTCGGCGGTGCTGTCCTGTTCAGTGTTAACCCGCAAAGAACGATGGATGCTCTTGAGAAAATTTTGGGATTTGTCAGAGTGAGTGAAAATGAAGAGTATGCCCGTTTCCGGTCCAGCGGGGATATCGGTAATGTCGTAGATGTTCCAGTGACCCGTATGGCTCTGGGTATGGGCGGCGCAGGAACCGTGCACCATATTGCATGGCGCGCCAAAGATGATGAGGAGCATGCACAGTGGAGCGAAGCTGTACGTGATTACGGGTACCAACCGACTCCAGTGCGGGATCGTCAGTACTTTAACGCAATCTACTTCAGAGAAGCTGGCGGCATTCTGTTTGAAATTGCTACAGATCCTCCGGGCTTTGCCAAAGATGAACCTGCTGATTTGCTTGGACAAAAATTGATGCTGCCTGAATGGTTTGAGAAATACCGCCCTCAAATTGAGGACAATCTGCAACCGATTGTGGTAAGAACGCTCGTACCTGCTACAGCTGCGAACTAATAAGAGTTCTAGAAAAAACCTGAAAAAGCGAAGCGTTCGCCTAAAAGCTTTCTGAAAGAAAGCTACATCGGAAGTATACGCTATCCCCGGATTTTCCCTTGGGAAAAGGGAAAATCCGGGGATAACAGCGATTGAAGGGTTACTCGTCATCGAAGTGTATGTGTAAATGAAAAACCAAAGGAGCAACGAAGGATGATGGAGAAAAAGGTTACCTGGCTGGAGCTGTTTTACGATCTGCTCTTTGTAGCAGCGGTCGCCAAAGCGGGTCATGTCTTGTTACATGCCGAACATGGAGTAATTACGTTTGAATATTTAATGAAGTTTGTGCTTATTTTTATCCCTGTTTGGTGGGCATGGGTCGGTCAGACCTTGTTTATTAACCGTTATGGTCAAGACATCCTGATCCATCGAATATTCCTCATCCTTCAGCTTCTGTCCGTTATGGTCATGACGGCGAGTCTTTCTACCCATTTTGACCAATACTACTTGTCCTTCTTCATAGGATATATCGGCTCGCGGGCATTTACGGCGATTCAGTATCTGACGGCTCACAAGTCAAAAGGCGAGCATCAGCAGCGAGCGGCCCGTTATTTGGGTATCTGTTTCCTCATTGGCATATTGATCTCATCAGGTTCATTGTTCTTCGATTCCTGGCTGCGTTACGTGATTTTGTATGCGGGGATTGCCGTTGACATCGTACTTCCGTTGATTGGACGCAAAAATCTGGCGAAAGTACCGGTTCAGACCCATCATTTGTTGGAACGTTTCGCGCTCTTTACACTTATCCTGCTGGGTGAATCGGTGGTAAGCATTATCGCTGTGCTGCAAGCCGATCATTGGGATATGAAATCGATTCTGTTTGCCGCCTTTACGTCCATCTTTGTCATTGCGATATGGTGGCAATACTTCGACAACGTGGAGAAAAAAGTCAGCAAAGAGATTCAGACTGCCGGGCAAGCGATCATATACGGCCATCTGTTCATCTACATCTCTATGAGTATGATCGCTGCCTCAATTCAGCTGTTATATCAGAATCAGTTAAACTATGTGTTCATGCTGGGGTTTGTATTTGGATCAGCGTTACTGTATTTCTTGTCGACATCACTTGTGTTCCATCGTTACAGACACGCACATCTACGACTCCGGCCACGTCATCTGGCAGTCATGGTGGGGTTACTGGTAGCATTTGTCTTTGTGGATCTGGTCTACCGGGTTCCTGCTTATGTGATCATGGGCGAAGACATGTTATTCTTCCTGGTGTATGCGAAACTTACGACTTAATATGAGTAATATAAAATCAAGAAAAGTCACGGACAACAGGTGTCCGTGGCTTTTTATTATGCCGCTAATCCTGGACATTTTTTAATAATATAAATAAAGCACAAATCTAATTTAATTTCTTCGATAGAATCTGTTAATATGAGACTATGTACAAGTGAATCTACCAGATCATAGAATATCTTTTATATAAAATGAGTGTACGTTTTGTTATATAAATTGAACTAAACATTTACACGAAACGGAGAGGACAGAAAAAACCTGAAGAAGCGAAAGCGTTCGCCTTTATCCCCGGATTTTCCCCATATAAGGGGGATTCATAAAATCTGGGGATAACAGCGATCGGAAGGTTATTCTGTCATCGGAGTGTCCAGTGTAAATATTCTTTAGTTCAATTTATATAGTTCATTTTATACATAGCGATTCGTAGATATGGGGATGACAATCAGGAGGGAAATCATTGAGCACACATCAAATCGGAGTTCCATTGGAAGGGTTTGCAGAATTTAGTCGTACGGTTGCCGCTGAAGGCGCCGTTTTACTCAGAAATGAAGGCCAAGTGCTTCCACTTCGTGAAAACGAAAACGTTTCAGTTTTTGGACGGATTCAAGTCAATTATTATCGGAGCGGTACGGGTTCAGGCGGTAGTGTTCATGTGGCGTACACAACGAATCTATTGGATGGTCTGCGCAGCAAGAAGAATATAACGGTCAATGAAGAGCTGGCAGCTGTCTATGAGAAGTGGATCGAGGAAAATCCATTTGATGATGGCGGAAAAGTATGGGCGGCCGAGCCATGGAATCAAAAAGAAATGCCTTTGACGGATGAACTGGTTGCACAGGCTAGAAGCAAATCCAGCAAAGCCATTATTGTGATTGGACGTACAGCAGGAGAAGACCAGGATAATGCAGATGCGCCAGGAAGTTACCAACTGACAGAAGATGAGAAAGCGATGTTGAAGCAAGTTACTTCGCAATTTGAACACACAATTGTTGTGTTGAATGTCTCAAATATCATCGACATGAGTTGGTTAAACGAAACGTATCTACATCCGATCCAAGGCGTAATTTACTCCTGGCATGGCGGTATGGAGGGTGGTAATGCGATTGCTGATGTGCTGGCGGGGGACGTTACGCCAAGCGGTAAACTGACAGATACGATTGCATATTCCATCGAAGATTACCCTTCGACCAGCAACTACGGCAATGAGTTCAAGAACCTGTATCAGGAAGATATCTATGTAGGTTATCGTTATTTCGAAACGTTTCGACCTGAGCGCGTTCAGTTTGAATTCGGTTACGGCCTGTCTTATACGACGTTTTTGGCCCAACACGAGGAAGCAAAATCCGTGTCCAAAGACGGCGAAACCTACATTGAAGTTCGTGTAAATGTGACCAACTCAGGTACAACATATGCGGGCAAAGAGGTTGTGCAAGTTTATTATGAGGCACCACAAGGCAAACTGGGACAACCGGTGAAGGCTTTGGTGGCTTTTGGTAAAACAGGATTGTTGCAGCCGGGCGAGTCAGAACTTCTGACGATCAGCTTCCCGATCCATGCCATGGCATCTTACGATGATGCAGGCGTTACAGGTCTTGCTTCCGCGTACGTATTGGAAGAAGGCACATACCGACTGCATGTAGGAACCAGTGTGAAACAAGTGCAGCATATCAGCATTGATGGCCAGGATGGCTATAGTATTGAATCTCTTCAATTGGTGGAGCAACTGCAAGAAGCGATGGCCCCAACTGAAGATTTTACACGGATGAAACCAGGTTCACGCAAGGAAGATGGATCTTATGAACTGACTTATGCAGAAGTACCGAAACGTAAGATATCCATGGCGAACCGGATTGAGCAGAATCTCCCGCAAACGCTGGAGCAGACGGGTAACCAGGGCCACAAGCTGAGTGATGTTAAGGCTGGCAAAGTGAGTCTGGAAACCTTCATCGCTCAACTGAGTGATCAGGATCTGGCAGCGATTGTCCGTGGTGAAGGCATGAGCAGTCCGCTCGTTACTTCGGGGACGGCATCTGCATTTGGTGGTGTCAGCGACAGCCTGTTTAACTACGGTATTCCGGTAGCATGTACGGCAGATGGCCCGTCCGGTATTCGTATGGATAGTGGCGAAAAGGCAACACAGGTATCCATTGGTACGTTGCTTGCGGCGACATGGAACAAGGATCTTGTTGAAGAGTTGTATGTGATGGAAGGACAGGAATTGCTGAGAAATCAGGTGGATACCCTGCTCGGACCTGGACTCAATATCCGCCGGAGCCCGCTCAATGGCCGGAACTTTGAGTACTTCTCCGAAGATCCGCTGATCTCGGGTGTATTTGCCGCAGCATGTACGAAAGGTATCATGAAGGGTGGTTCCAATGCCACACTGAAACACTTTGCCTGCAACAATCAGGAGAAACACCGCAGTAAAGTAGATGCTGTTGTCTCCGAACGTGCACTGCGTGAAATTTACCTGAAAGGGTTCGAAATCGCTGTAAAAGAAGGCGGAGCAAACTCCATCATGACCTCCTACAACCCGGTTAACGGACACTGGGCGGCATCCAACTACGACCTGAACACCACGATTTTGCGTGGCGAATGGAATTTCGAGGGAATCGTCATGACCGACTGGTGGGCGATTATGAACGATGTGACCGAAGGTGGAGAAGCTGATCGCAAATACACCAACTGGATGATTCGTGCGCAGAATGATCTCTACATGGTTGTACCGAACTACGGCGCAGAGATTAATGGCTGGGACGATAATACAATTGAATCCTTGGAAAATGGAACATTGACTCGCGGAGAGCTGCAACGCTCGGCGATTAACATCTGCAAGTTCATCATGAATGCACCGGTGTCCGGCAGAAAACACGAGATCGTGGAGAACGTCGCTTCATTCCAAGCGAATGCATCTCTGTCTGCTGCACAAGCTCAGGATCTGGTTGAGAACGCACAGGTGAAACCTGCGGTAGCTGAACCGGTCTACATGAAAGTGGACAAGGCAGGCCATTACCGGATTATCGTACAGATCATGTCCCCTGAGCCGGAACTGGCTCAAAGTGCATGTAACCTGCTCCTGAATGATCAGTTGGTGACCACCATCCAAACGAATGGTACAGAAGGCAAATGGATCAGACAGAAACTTGTCAAAGTAGATCTTGAAGCAGGACTGTATGAATTGAAACTGGACTTCACCAAACCAGGTCTCCAGATTGACTGGATCGAATTCAAACAGGTGTAGAAGATAATCGGAAATATCAGGTGATAAGAGCAATCGAAAGGTTGTTCTGTCATCCAAAGCAGAATACGTTGGTATATGACAAAGGACACTGTACGCGGGTGTCCTTTGTTGTAACACAGAATAGCTACTGTTATGATAGTGTTATGAGATTCGTAGTTCTGAACAATGGGGTCAGGGGTGTTGCGAGGAATGAGAAATTATAATTTTTTGAGTCCAATCCTGCTGGTTGTGGTGGCGCTGATTGTGAGAGGCCTGGTGACTAACCTGGGAGTTCTTTTCGGATTATCACAAGAAGTGGCGAGTAATATTGCCATGATAGCCATGATTATTGCTGCACTGATTATGTTTAATCGAATGACGAAGGCTCGGCGTAGAAAATAGAAAAAGCTCGGATAACCAGAAGGTTATCCAAGACACGAAGACACCCTCTGGGTGTCTTTTTTTGTATTGACGTTCTGATCCTAACGTTTTAGACTATTGCTAATTGATAATAACATTATAAATAACAAAAATAACAAAATCATTAAACAAAGTATATGATGTCCATTGCACTCTCTATTTGCTAGCCCATTCCGGTCCCCAAAGGAGAATCCAATCATGAAGATCATTACCGACAAACCATATATCGTTCAGGACGGCCAGCCTTTGCAGATTGCAATCTGGAAGCTGACCGTCGTCAAATAATGATGAAGAAGGACCGCAGGAGCGCTGATGAAGCGTTCAGTCGGTCCTTTATGTCATGGATCAGGCTGTGTGCAGTTCGAGAGATGTGTATCGATACGGGTTAACGGTTCTAGAATATTCAACGATGAAGTGAAGGGAGCGATCCTTATGAAGAGACAGCCTGTATTGGAAGTCATTGCTGTGGATGTGGAAGATGCCAAGGCAGCTGAGGAGGGAGGAGCCGATCGGATTGAGCTGGTGTCTGCGATGTCTGAAGGAGGGCTTACTCCCAGTTATGGCGTCATGGAGCATGTGGTGTCCCAGGTATCCATTCCGGTGTATGTCATGATCCGTCCCCATAGCCGCTCGTTCCGCTATAGCGCAGATGACATCCACGCCATGACCCGGGATGTCTGCGTGGCGAGGGAACTTGGAGCCGCTGGCATCGTGATCGGGGCTCTTACAGGAGCTGGTGAAGTCGACCTCATATCCTTGCAATCATGTATGGCCGAAGCACAGGGTTTGGGCGTTACGTTTCATCGGGCAATTGATGTGAGCACAAGCCTGACTGAGGCGCTCAAGGCCATTAACAGATTGGGCAACGTGGAGCGTGTGCTTACATCGGGAGGGAAACAGGCAGCGCCTGAAGCCATACTGGAACTGAAACAGCTTCAGCAATTGGGACGAACCTTGAACATCGCTGTCATGGCAGGGTCGGGGGTCACCATAGAGGGAATTCAAACGCTAGTGAGTCAGACGGGTATCACGGAAATCCATATGGGATCAGGCGTAAGGTACGAAGGCAGCTTTAATTATCCCATTGATCCACATTTGGTTGAAGAAGCCAAGCAGCAGTTAGTGCTTGCATCACAGCCATTCATGGACAGTAGTGCACTGAGTAGCGGTCCAAGCAAGGGTGGTCCAATGATTTAGGGATGCGCTAAATAAAAGGAGTGATACGCCATGAATTATGAACTGCAACCAGCCGAATGGATTAAGTCCGCAGCACAGGTCAGCCCATCCGAACGCCAACTGAGATGGCAGGAGATGGAGTTCTACGCGTTTATTCATTTTACGGTAAATACATTTACGGATCAGGAATGGGGCACTGGGGAGGAAGACCCGTCGATTTTCAATCCTTCTGAACTGAGCGCAGCGCAATGGGTGCAGGCGTGCAAGGCTGCGGGGATGAAGGGGCTGATTTTGACATGTAAGCATCATGATGGATTTTGTTTGTGGCCAAGTCAGTTTACAGCGCATACGGTCGCGGCTAGTCCGTGGAGGAACGGTACGGGGGATTTGGTTCGGGAAGTCGCCGATGCCTGCCGTGAGGGTGGATTGAAGTTTGGCGTGTACCTGTCTCCTTGGGATCGGCATGAAGCCACTTATGGAGATTCCGAGAGGTATAACGAGTTTTTCCTCCATCAGTTGCGCGAGCTACTCACGAATTATGGCGACATCTTCTGTGTATGGTTCGATGGTGCATGTGGTGAGGGTCCGAATGGCAAAAGGCAGGTCTATGACTGGGACGCCTATTATGCGCTTATTCGTGAACTTCAGCCTGAGGCTGTCATCTCAGTATGTGGCCCGGATGTTCGCTGGTGCGGCAATGAGGCGGGGCATACACGGGAATCGGAATGGAGCGTTGTGCCAGCGCATATGCAGGATAATGAGAAGATTCAGGAGCAATCGCAACAGGTGGATGATGGTGAGTTCGCAACAAGAGTCAATACACAGGACAGTGATTTGGGAAGCCGAGAGGTCATTCGTTCCCAAGGTGACCAACTGATCTGGTACCCTGCCGAGGTGAATACCTCAATTCGCCCAGGATGGTTCTATCATGCCAGTGAAGATGATCAGGTCAAAACACTGGAAGAACTGCTCGCCGTCTATTACGGCGCAGTGGGGGGCAACGCTACCTTTTTACTCAATCTGCCACCGGATACGCGTGGTCTCATTCACGAAACGGATGTCGAGCGACTACAGGAATTGGGAGATTCGCTGCGCACCATTTTTCAGGAAAATTTCGCCTTGCAGGCGCTGGTAAAAGCATCGGAGACGATGGATGAACAACATGCCGTATCGGAAGTGCTCACGGAACGACGGGATACGTATTGGTGTCCTCACGAAGGAACGGAGCAGGCTTGGATCGAGCTGGATTTGCAGGGGGAACGATCGTTTGACCGGGTGGTGCTGATGGAACATATCCAGACAGGCCAACGGATTGAGCGTTTTACGCTGGAGTCGCAGAGGGCAGATGGTGGTTGGGAAGAGTTTTACAAGGGGACGGTGGTGGGGTATAAGCGAATTTGCTGTTTCCCACAGGTTACATCGAGAAAGATGCGTTTAAGCATTCATGAATCCAGATGGTGCCCTACGTTGTCCGGGTTAGGCATATATCTGAGCGAGCGGGGAGGGTTGTAATATGGCCGTGCTAACGTATAAAGGTTCACAATTTATGTATGATGGCAAGCCCATTCGGATTTTGTCGGGTGCTATCCATTATTTCAGAGTGGTCCCCGAATATTGGGAGGATCGGTTACTCAAGTTGAAAGCCTGCGGTTTCAATACGGTGGAAACGTATGTGCCGTGGAATGTCCATGAGCCGCAGCCGGGTCGGTATTGTTTTGAAGGCATGGCTGATCTGGAACGTTTTATTCGCATTGCGGGAGATGTGGGTCTGCATGTGATTGTTCGCCCAAGTCCTTATATATGTGCCGAGTGGGAGTTTGGCGGATTACCTGCCTGGCTGCTTGCCGATGATGAGATTCGTCTGCGGTGTAATGATGCAAAATTTCTGGCGAATGTGGATCGGTATTATGATGTGCTTTTGCCCAAATTGAAACCCCTCCTGAGCACCCATGGCGGGCCGATCATCGCAATGCAGATTGAGAATGAGTACGGCAGCTTCGGTAATGACGCGAGTTACCTACAGTATTTACGTGATGGCATGGTGGAGCGCGGTATGGATGTTTTGTTATTTACCTCGGACGGACCGACAGACCACATGCTGCAGGCGGGATCAGTGCCGGGGCATCTGGCTACGGTCAATTTTGGATCAGGAACGGAAGGAGCGTTCGCCAAGCTGCGTGAATATCAGGCGGACGAACCTTTAATGTGCATGGAGTATTGGAACGGCTGGTTCGATCACTGGGGAGAGTCACATCATACCCGAGAAGCCGCAGATGTGGCTGGTGTGTTTGAGGAGATGCTTCGAGCAGGAGCTTCGGTTAACTTTTATATGTTCCACGGTGGAACGAATTTTGGATTTTATAACGGGGCGAACTGTCAGCAGAAGGATCAATACGAACCAACGATTACAAGTTACGACTACGATTCACTGCTCAGTGAATCGGGGGAGCCGACAGCGAAGTTCCATGCGGTGAGGGACCTTATTGCTCAGTATAGCGGCGAAGATCTGGGTGAGCTTGTGCTACCAAAATTGAAGGGGACTATCGCCTATGGGCGAGTGGAGTTGAACCAGCAGGCGCCATTACTGGCGCAGTTGGACCGGATATCAGCCCCGGTGCAACGTACGAATCCGGAACCGATGGAGAAGCTGGTTCAGGATTATGGCTTTGTTTGTTATCAAACCCGAATATCCGGGCCAAGGGAGCGACAGGAACTGGTGGTTCAGGAGGTTCGTGACCGTGCGCTTGTGTTTGTTGATAGGCAATTTCAGGGTGTATTGGAACGCGGAAATCCAGCATTATCGGTATCCTTTGAAGTGCCGCCAGAGGGCGTAGATCTATTGATCCTTGTTGAAAATATGGGGCGAATCAACTATGGTCCGTACCTGAGAGATCCGAAGGGCATTACGGAGGGAGTGCGACATGGTTTTCAATTTTTATATGATTGGACGATTCATTGTCTGCCATTAACTGATTTGTCGGATTTGCAATTCAGCGATGTGATTAGCGAAGCAATTAATGAAACAATTAATGAAGTACAGGGACCAGCATTTTATCGAGGAGAGTTTAATATCACGGATGTAAGAGATACTTTTCTGCGTCTGGATAAATGGACCAAGGGAGTTGTATTTGTAAACGGATTCAATCTGGGGCGCTACTGGAATAAAGGACCGCAAAAAACATTGTATGTACCTGCTCCGCTCCTTCACGAAGGTGAGAATGAAATCATTGTATTCGAACTACATCAGACGTCTGAACTGGCCGTAACGTTCGTGGATACACCAGATTTGGGCTAGGAAAAGGAAAATAGTAGAGCCAAACGATTATTGAGAATTGTCGTGTCCGCCGGAAAAAGGTATACGTTGGGTATGGACATCGACTACAGGAGAGGATGAGGGGAAATGAAAGTTGGACTCAGCACCTACAGTCTGCAACAAGCACTGGATCGCAAAGAATTAAACGTGCCGGATGCCATTCGCTGGATTGCTGATCAGGGTGGAGAACATGTGGAGATTGTTCCAATGGGATTCAGTCTGATCGATAATCCGGAGTTGATTGATGAGATTAAAGCTGTGGCAAAAGAGGTAGGAATCGATATTTCCAATTATGCCATCGGCGCTAACTTTGCTGTGCAGGAAGACGCCGAAGCGTTGGAGCAAGAGATCCAGAATGTGATGCGACATGTGGATGTGGCTGCTGCATTGGGTGTAAAACTGATGCGTCATGACGTGGCTTTCCGCCCCGCATCAGAAGGAACTGTAACACAGTTCGAGATCGACCTACCGGTACTGGTGAAAGCCTGTCAGCGGATAGCCGATTATGCAGCAGGTTTTGGAATCACAACAAGCGTCGAGAACCATGGGTACTATGTGCAGTCGAGTGAGCGAATTCAGCGTTTGTTACACGAAACGGCGCGGAGTAACTTTAAGACCACACTGGATGTCGGCAATTTCCTCTGTGTGGATGAAGATCCGGTGAGTGCCGTAAAAAATAACATTCCGTATGCGTCGATCGTGCACGCCAAAGACTTCTACTGGAGACCTTCCTACCGGAACCCCGGTGAAGGCTGGTTCCAAACCTCGCATGGCAATTACCTGCGCGGTGCCATTATGGGCCATGGCGATATCGACATGCCTGAGGTGTTCCGTGTGTTGAAAAAATCCGGGTATGACGGATATATCTCGGTTGAATTTGAAGGCATGGAAGATTGCAAAACCGCCTCACGCATTGCCATGGATAACGTCCGCCGCCTATGGGAAGAGTCATAGGGCTGAGTACTTGTTTTAAATGAATAAAATTGAATCAAATTCTAAAGAAGGCGTGAGTAACAGAGGGGAAGCTTGGAACTGTAGGAGCGTTAGCGACCGCCTTTGTCTGCGGATTTCAACCGCTAGAGCGGTCAATAAAAGAAATTTGCAGACAACAGCGGCCGAAAGTCCAAGCATTCACCGTCGTTACGTTAAGCCGAATATTATAATTTCTTGAGTCAATTCATATGAAAACGATGGAGGAATCAGCACTATGTCCAAATTGAAAGTCGCCGTCATCGGTGCCGGATCAATATCCGATTGCCATTTGCAAGCCTACGCCAGTAACCCGGACGTTGAAATATATGCCATCTGTGACCTGAATGCAGAACGTGCCGCAGAAGTCGCGAAGCAATATAATGCACCTCATGTGTTTACCGATTATAAGGAACTGCTCGAACTGCCCGAGATCCATTCCGTCAGCATCTGTACATGGAACGACTCCCATGCTGAGATTAGTATTGCTGCCCTGGACGCGGGAAAAAACGTGCTGTGTGAGAAACCACTCTGTCAAACGGTGGAGGATGCCCTTGAGGTAGAGAAGGCGGTTCATCGCAGTGGAAAGCTGCTTCAAGTCGGTTTTGTTCGCCGCTATAGCGACAATGCACAGATTCTGAAGAAGTTTATCGACGAGGGTGAGCTGGGCGAGATCTATTATGCCAAAGCCTCCAGTCTTCGTCGTCTGGGCAATCCGGGTGGCTGGTTCTCGGATATCAATCGTTCCGGAGGTGGTCCGCTGATCGATATCGGGGTGCATGTAATCGACATTTGCTGGTATCTGATGGGCAGACCGAAGGTGAAATCCGTCTCCGCTAACGTGTCCAACCGATTGGGGAACCGCTCGAACATTAACAATCTGTCGTTCTACAAAGCAGCGGACTATGATGCGGAACAGAACACCGTTGAGGATATGGCAAATGCCCTGATTCGTTTCGAGAACGGTGCGAGCCTACTCGTGGATGTCAGCTTCACGCTCCATGCCAAAGCGGATGAGACTTCGGTCAAACTATATGGCGACAAAGGCGGTGCCGAGCTGGAGCCGGAAATTTCGATCATTGGCGAGAAATTCAACACCATTTTGAACATGACTCCACAGGTAGATTTCAAATCATTCGACTTTATGGGCTCATTCCGCAACGAAATCAACCATTTTATCGACAGCACGCAGGGCCGCAAAGAAACACTTAGCCCCGTCGAAGACGGCGTCGAAGTGATGAAAATGCTCTGCGCCATCTACGAATCAGCACGCCAAGGCCGCGAAATCACGCTGTAAAGCTAGGATTGTATGGCGTTGTTACGCTACGTTGATACTTTACTACTCCCGTTTCATTGAACGTTATGAGCAATTCGCTCCTTTTCAATGGAAAGCTCCGCTCCGAGCAGGTATGGATTCGTCCTCTCGGCTTGAGGTTGGAGCAGAGCATGGAGCGAGTGCTAACGAATCTGAGGCGTCTTATTCAAGGATTCGAAGCGCTAGCAGAAATCTAAGAACCTGACACACGCTATATCAGAATAAGCAGCAGTTTACAGCGTTTTTATCAGCTAATTTCGGGAAATAACGTGTCTGATGTTCCTTACAATTTAAAAAGAGGACCAAAAGGCTAAATAAGACGCCCTGAGTTCCTTAGAAAATTTTCAACCCATTCAGCAGGATCAGCCGCTTGGATTTCGAGACGTTATAAACGCACTGACATCCATCATCGTATATCTTCCCTGAACTGAAGTTGAAGACAGACCCTATAGAAGACTTACCGTTTATGCCAAAACGGAGAACACAAAACCAATCCAAAACAACGAATCGCACTCTCTCTGATCTTGTATTCCCTATAGAAACAGGGGAAATAAGGGGTCCATAGTAATTGGAGAGGGCACCGCAATCGCAACGACGGACAGACTACACCCTTTATAGGTTAAGCGAACCGTTTATGCCAAAACGGAGAACACAAAACCAATTCGAAACAACGAAGCACACTCTCTCTGCCCTTGGATTTCCCTATAGAAATGAGGGGAATAAGGGGTTCATAGTAATTGAAGATGGCACCGCACTCGAAATAACAAAGTTACTAAGCCCCTTAATAGTTAAACTAGCGTTTACGCCAAAACGGAGAGTGTAGAACCAATCTGAAGAAGCGAAGCGCTCGCCTTTATCACCGGATTTCCAACAATTATACAGTGAAATAAGAGAAATCCGGGGGTAACAGCGATCGGAAGATGGTACTGCACTCGGAGTGACCAGGCGTAACATGCATGGTTTATCTTTTATCTAATCCAAAGGAGATGAAACAGGATGAGCGAAACCAAAGAAACCGTACTGGAGCAGGAAGAGCAGATTGTCGAAGCCGGCGTACACAATTTTAGCAAAGAGGAAGAATGGATCAAACCGGAGGACCCGTTGCTGAATGAGCGGCTGGAGTGGTTCAAGGATCAGAAGCTGGGGCTGATGATGCACTGGGGGCCGTATTCCCAGCTTGGTCTCGTGGAATCCTGGGCGCTGAGCGACGAGGATGGCGATTGGTCGCGCGATGACATCGATTGGACGGATGACATGGAAGATTTCAAACGGGAATACTTCGATCTGAACAAAACCTTCAATCCGATTCGCTTCCAGCCCGAGGAATGGGCACAGATGGCGGCAGATAACGGGTTCAAATACTTCCTGTTTACCACCAAGCACCATGACGGTTTCTGCATGTGGGATACCAAGACGACGGATTACCGGATTACGGGTAAAGACACGCCTTTTCACACCCATAAGTATGCGGACATCTGTCGAGCGCTATTTGACGCTTTCCGGGCCAAAGGACTTGGCATATCAGCGTACTTCTCCAAAGCGGACTGGCATACCCCGTATTACTGGGCACCGGGCATGGAACGTGGACGTCATATGTGGCGCGGGCCCTCGTATGATCCTCATAAATATCCATGGCTGTGGGAGAAATTCGTGGAGTTCACACATGAGCAGATCATGGAGCTGCTGACGAATTACGGACGGATCGAATGTCTGTGGCTGGATGCCGGCTGGGTGCGCGAAGGTCGCCACGGTCAGGATATCAGGCTTGGTGAAGTCGTGGAACGGGCGCGTCAGACCACCCAGCCTTGGCTCCTGTCCGCAGATCGCACCGTGGGTGGGCCGTATGAGAATATCGTTACCCCCGAGCAGACCATACCGGAACATCCGATGAACATTCCATGGGAAAGTTGTATTACCGTGGGCAACTCCTTTGCTTTTGGATTCGATGATCAGTATAAAACGGGGAGACAGCTGGCACATATTCTACTCGAAGTCGTATCCAAAGGTGGTAACCTGGCACTGAATGTAGGACCGCAACCGGATGGCCGTCTGCCAAAAGGGGCAATTCGAGGCATCAAGGGCCTCGGTGAATGGCTGAGTACTCACGGAGAAGGTGTTTATGGAACCCGGATATGCGGGCCTTATTTTACGAAGGATTGGGCTTTCACGCAGAAAGAAGAGATCAACACCGTATATGCCTTCCGTATATACCGAAATGAGAATGAGACCGTACAACCACAGTTAATCATTCCTTATCTGGAAAAGGTAGAGCGGATCGAACTCATCGGTAGCGATGACGTACTTTCGTATCAGCAGACGGAAGACGGACTTCTTGTGAATTTGCCACAATCCGCTGCAACGAGTGAAGCGCCGATCACACATACGTTCAGATTGATCACAAGCGCATAGAATGCCATGTCAATTCCGGGGGAGATATAACAGCCTCCGGGATTTTTATATTCATACATAAGGGACATAATTGCCAATAGAAATGGCCCGAAATCGCTTGCCACATAAGGGTTTTTAGAATAAAGAGAAGTCGGAGAAAATTGCAAATTGATAAAAGTTTATCGGGCGAGGTACTATCAAATCAAGAAAGCGCTACCTGATATGAATATTTACATCGTATTTGTTAAACAAGGAACTATGAACAGAAAAAAGGATGTTTAAGTGATGTAAATGTAATGTATTATTACACTTGAGGTGTAGAAGGAGTGACGCAAATGAGTCGAGCTACGGAAAGCATACCCGCCAAGATGGAACTCCAGCAGAGGAAACATGTGGAGCCCAAGCGGCAGCATCCATTCATCAAAAGCCTCAAGAAGCACTGGGAGCTATACCTGCTCGTGCTGCCCCCGGTGTTGTACCTGTTGATCTTCAAGTACATTCCTATGGTGGGTGTCCAGATCGCCTTCAAGGACTTCAGTGTAGTCAAAGGAATCTGGGGAAGCCCGTGGGTCGGATTCAAACACTTTGAAGCCTTCTTCCAATCTCCAAACTTCTGGCTACTGATCAAGAATACGATAGGTATCAGCTTCTATTCCTTAATTGCGGGTTTCCCCATTCCGATCCTGCTGGCCCTGGCGCTGAATGAGATTCGAACGGGTTACTTTAAGAAGACCGTCCAGATGGTTACCTACGCTCCGCATTTTATCTCCACGGTTGTCATGGTATCCATTATCATTCTGATGCTCTCCCCGCATGTGGGCGTGGTAGACAAGCTGTTCACACTGCTCGGCTTCCCGATGACCAACTTCATGGGTATTCCAGAATACTTCAAATCGATATATGTCTGGTCAGGTGTCTGGCAGGGCATGGGATATTCATCGATTATATACATTGCCGCCCTTGCTGGTGTTGATCCATCTCTCTATGAAGCAGCAAAGATGGACGGCGCATCAAGGCTTCGGAAAATCTGGCACATCGACCTTCCAACACTCGTTCCAGTCACCGTTATCATGCTGATTCTGAGTCTGGGCAGCATTATGGGCGTGGGCTTCGAGAAAATATACCTGATGCAGAATCCACTCAACACAAGCGCTTCGGAGGTCATCTCCACGTATGTGTACAAGGTGGGTCTGATCGGGGCGAATTTCAGCTTCTCCTCGGCAGTAGGGTTCTTCAACTCCATTATCAACCTGATCCTGCTGGTTATCGTCAACGGCATATCGCGCAAAGTATCCCAGAACAGCTTGTGGTAAAGGAGGAGTTTATCCATGTTCAACCTGATTAATCGTAACCGGATCAAGGACCCACTCGGTGACCGCATTTTCATGACATTCAACTATATCTTTCTGTTCGCCATACTGCTAACAGTGTTTTATCCGCTTTTGTATATCATCAGTTCTTCGTTCAGCTCTTCACGAGCCGTGACATCCGGTCAGGTGTGGCTGTTCCCGGTAGACTTTAACATCAAGGCGTACATCTCCATTTTCAAAAGCCAACAGCTTATGCTCGGTTTTTATAACACGATCATCTACACCGTGGTGGGCACGTTCATTAACGTGGTGCTGACCGTCATGCTGGCGTATCCTTTGTCACGAAAATCGTTTTATGGACGAGGGGCCATCATTATTTTCATGATGATCACGATGTTCTTTGATGGCGGTCTGATTCCCACCTACCTCTTGATGAAGGATTTGCACCTGCTCGATACACGTTGGGCGATGTGGCTGCCCGGGGCGCTCGCAGTATTCCAGGTCATCGTGGCAAGAACTTTCTTCCAATCTTCCATTCCGGAAGAACTCGGGGAGGCCGCGGAAATGGATGGTTGCCGGGATATCCGGTATCTGATCAGCGTAGTTCTTCCCTTATCAAAGCCCATTCTGGCAGTCATGACACTCATGTATGCCGTAGGTCACTGGAATGCGTACTTTGATGCATTGATCTACCTGCGTTCCGAGAAATTGTTCCCTCTACAATACGTGCTTCGCAATCTGCTCATCCTGAACGCGGCTGATCCGGCGATGCTCGCCAATACCAGCCAACAGATGCGGGACCAAGGGTTCGAGCAGGTGTTGAAATATGCACTGATTGTTGTCGCGAGCATTCCAATTCTGATCATGTATCCATTTGTACAGAAACATTTTGTTAAAGGGGTCATGGTTGGTTCCCTGAAAGGTTAATCCTTGTGAGTTAAGCCCGGTTGCCTCTTGAAAGGAGGTGGAAGGAACACGCCGGCTTCCGGGGTCGATTTTATACACGTGCAGTACAAGTCAATAATTTGCCGTTATGAACAAAAAGGAGGAGTCAGATTGAGAAAATCTTGGATTTCGATGTTGTTTCTGGTCTTTGCTTCGATGGCTTTGTTGTCCGCATGCAGTTCATCCGAGGAATCGGGTGGAAGTAGCGACGGTAGCGGGGAGAGCGGCGGTCCTGTAACCATGACCCTCTTTGCTCCGCAAGGCAAAGCGTCCATGGAAGAGAATGAATTTACCCAATTTATCGAAGACAAGTTCGACGTTACCCTAAAATGGGATCTGGCCCCAACGGACGCTTTGCAGGATCGCAGACAATTGCTGCTGGCTAGTGGTGATTATCCGGAAGTATTTCTTCACGGCAAGTTCACCACCTCAGACCTTCAAACCTATGGAAAACAGGGCGTGTTCCTTCCGCTACAAGATCTGATTCAGAAGTATGGTCCGAATCTTACCAAGATTATGGAAGAGAAACCATACTTCAAAGAAGCCATTACGGCACCGGACGGCAACATCTATGCGCTGCCTATCTTCAATGAATGTTACCACTGTACGTATGCACAGAAATACTGGATCAACACGGAATGGCTCGATAATTTGGGTCTGAAAATGCCAACCACAACTGATGAACTGTATACCGTTCTGAAGGCGTTTAAGACACAAGATCCAAACGGTAACGGGAAAGCGGACGAGATTCCACTCACGGGCGCACCGAACAAGTATGTATGGAATGGCAACATTGATGCCTACCTGATGAATAGCTTTATATACAATGATAACGACAAATACCTAATCGTGAACGATGGCAAGGTGAGTTTTGCCGCCAATCAGGAAGGCTGGAAGAAAGGGCTGGAGTACATGAACAAGCTCTATGCAGATGGCCTGATTGATCCGGCTTCCTTTACACAGAACGATCAGGCGATTGGACAGCTGGGGAACAAGGAAGGCGATGAAGTGGTCGGCTCCATTACAACGGCGCTGGTCAGTTATCTCGTGAATACTTATGACAAAGATATCACTCGTCACCAGCACTGGGAGATCGTTCCTCCATTGAAAGGACCAGATGGAGTGCAGACGACAGGCGCCACGCAGAGCGTAGGTGAGTTTGAGTTTGCCATCACAAACAAAGCGACAGAAGCACAGCAGATTGCCGCCATCAAGATCGTAGACTACATGTTCAGTGAAGAAGGTGCGCTGTACGCGGAGTATGGACCAACTGAAGGCAAGGGCTGGAAGAAGGCAGATGCCGATGAGAAAAACATCAATGGCGAGCCGGCCAAATACAGCTACTACAACCTGCCTGAGCGTGATCCAAACGTTGTTGTGAACGAGAGTTGGTCACAGATCGGAGCACATGACTTGTCCAACACGTTCCGTAATTTGTTTGCGGAAGGACAGAATCCTTTAGAAGCAGAGGGTTATGGTACACGTCTGGCTCAAGCTACCAATGTGTATGAACCTTATGCACCCAAAGAAGTATACCCTGCGAACGTGTTTATCCGTCCGGAGGATACGGAATCAGCTGCACAACTGACTACGGCCATTAAGGATTATGTGCAGACGAATATGGCACAGTTCATTATTGGCAGCAAAAGCATTGATAAGGAATGGGATTCGTATGTCAAAGGCTTCGATGGTCTCGGACTGAGTAATTACCTTGAGATCTACCAGCGTGCCATTGAGAAAAATCAATAATTGAAGGATTCAATATAGAGGCTGTCCCGTCTGTCACCCGTGACCGGGACGGTCTTCTCCTATGACAACCCCACGTCATCCGATATAATGTACTGAATATTTATGGAAAATTAGCGATCAGCACAGATGTTTGTCGTCATTCAGCATGAACAGTAATGGTGGGGGGATCTCGGAGATGAACAACAATTGGTTTAGACGTTTGCTGTTATCGTATCTGCCTGTTTTCTTTATTGTGACGACCATTCTATTCTTTATTTTCTTTCAAGTATTCAATGAACAGAACCGTAGAGAAGCGCTCAAGGCCAATGAATTTCTGGCCTCTCAGGTCACGCAATATCTGGACAACTCCCTGCGTTCCATCGACTTCAAGGTACTGCGTGAGATTTTGACCAACCCTAACTTGAAGAATTATTTCTCGGTATCTGGCAGCGATGATGTGTATGCCGGCATTCAGGCGGTCCAGGTGGTTGATGAATTGAAAATAGAGTATCCGCTGATTGATTCAATTTATCTCGTTCGATACGGGGATGGCACGGTCTTCAGTAACGGGAAGGCTGTTCCGATTGAAGAGTTCCCGGATGCAGACTTTATTGCAGATAGCCGGTCAAGGGATGAACAGAAGTGGGCAGGGGCACGAGCGTTCCGAGCTTTTCCTTCACAAGCGACGGAGCAGGTGATTACGATTGTGCGAAGTGTAGGAAACGGCAAAGGACTTGTGGTGACAAATGTGGACCTGAGTATCCTGAGGAAATCCATTATGCAGATGTATGATCCGGAATTTACGTTTGTGAACATCTTCAACCGTTCGGGCGGCAATCTGTGGGATAGCAGCATGCCAGGAGGGGTTGCAGCTTCTACTAAAACCACGTCGGGAGAAGTTTTCTCCGAATTTACGTCGAGTTATAGCGGTTGGAAGGTGCAGACAGGTCTCAATAATGGAAAAATCGTCAAATGGACGCTGCAATTTTATAATATCTGGTTTGCCTTTGCGGTAGTGGTTGTGTTGATTGGTGTGGTGTGGGTGATCTATGTTACCCGCAGAAACTACAAGCCGATTCAGCAGATTGTCACGTTAATTCAGACCGTCTCTTCGCAGAAGCAATCGGGGCTCAACTATGGCAAGGAGAATGAGTTTCGATTCATCCATACAACGCTGGAACGCATGATTGATCAGACGAGGCAATATCAGGAGGAGCATGAAGAGAATCTGATTTTGCAGAAAAAAATGTTCTTTCAGGAGTTGCTGGAGGGCACACGAGACTTTACGAGCACGGAGCTGACAGCCGAGATGAAGAAGTTCAAACTGCCTGAGCTGGAGCATCGTTGGGCCGTCATGGTAGTTGAAATGGATCGGTATGATGCATTTGTGACGGAGTATCATCATCAGGACCAATCCCTCCTGAAATTTGTGTTATCCAGTATTCTGCAGGAGAGTGCGCGTCATGAAGGAACGGAAGTATGGGCTGAATGGATCTCCGATCAGCGTCTGTACGCCATCCTCTGGATTCCGGCAATGGAACAGGCCGAGGAGACTGAGCATCGATTGCTTGCTGGTTATCTGGACAGAATCGATCAGTATCTGAACTTCACCGTGACCATTGGTGTTGGTCGGGTTGCTGTTGATATTCGGGGGTTGAGAGCTTCATTGAAAGAAGCTGTGCATGCGCTGGAGTACAAGGCTGTACTGGGCATAAATCGCATCATTCCGTGTAGTGATGTGCCGAATTCGACCAATGATGTGTATGAGTTCCTGAAGACCATCTCCCTGCTGGTACAGGCGATGCGCTTGTCGGACGATGTTTGGGAAAAGCATTTTGAGAGACTGTTTGAACAAATCAGTGAGTCCGTTCTGTCCCGTCAGGAGATTATGAATACGATCCAATTGTTATTTCAACATTACAATCGGGAATTCGCCGAACTTCCACGAGAGTATCAGGAGTCATGGGCCGCTATATTCACCCCACTTCTTCCAAGGCTGGAGGGCTGGGAGACGTTAGACGATCTGCGTGAGCTGTGCTGGGAAGGGTTCAGAGAACTGGCGTTGCAGATGCAGACGCTGCATTGTTCCCGAAAACACAGATCACATATTCTGGAGATACGCAAATACATCGAAGAGCATTACAACAATCCTGATCTGTCACTCAACTACCTTAGTGATCTATTCGATATTAATCCGAAGTATCTGAGCAAGCTTTTCAAGGATGAGATTGGGGAGAAGTTTGTGGATCTGCTCATTAGTCATCGCATCGAAAAAGCCAAGCTGCTCATGCAGGAGACGGATAAGGCTATTCAGGAGATCAGTGAAGAAGTGGGATACACGAACTATAATTCCTTCAACCGGGCTTTCAAGAACGTGGTGGGTGTGGCACCAAGTGACTACCGCAAAGCCATGTGAGTGCATGCGCCTAACTAATTCCGAACGCATAAGGAGAATGTGTATATGGACTATAAAGATGCTTCGCTTCCCATTCAGGAGCGGGTTCAGGATCTGATCGGACGGATGACAACAGCCGAGAAGATCGGACAACTCATCCAGCCGATGGGGTGGAAGACGTATGACAAAGCAGCAGATGGTACAGTACGGGTGACGGAAGAGTTCAAAGCGGACATGGAACAGGGCGGTGTCGGTTCTCTGTATGGTGTGCTTCGGGCCGATCCATGGACCGAAGTGACGCTGGAAACGGGGCTGACCCCACGGCAGGGAGCCGTTGCCACAAATGTCATTCAACAGTATGCCATGGAGCATTCTCGGCTGGGCATTCCCATTTTGTTCGGAGAAGAGTGTTCCCACGGGCATATGGCGATTGGGGCGACAGTATTTCCGGTACCGTTAACAGTGGGCAGCACATGGAATATGGAGTTGTACCGCAAGATGTGTGAAGCCATCGCTGTGGAGACCCGGAGCCAAGGTGGAGCGGCAACGTATTCCCCGGTGCTTGATGTCGTACGTGACCCGAGATGGGGACGGACGGAAGAATGTTTTGCCGAAGATCCATACTTAATCGGTGAATTCGCAGTGGAAGCCATGAAGGGACTACAGGGTGACCGCCTTGATTCCAACCAGACAATTGTGGCGACACTCAAGCATTTTGCGGCTTATGGCAGTTCGGAGGGTGGGCGTAATGCAGCACCTGTGCATATGGGATTACGTGAATTGCATGAAATAGACCTGTTGCCGTTCAAAAAGGCAGTGGAAGCCGGGGCTTGCTCCGTGATGACCGCTTATAACGAGATTGATGGGGTACCGTGCACGTCCAGTACGTATCTGTTGAATGACCTTCTGCGTGAGCAGTGGGGGTTTGATGGATTCGTCATTACTGATTTTGGCGCCATTCAGATGCTGGTCCATGGACATTACACCGCTGAGAACGGGGAGCAGGCCGTAGCACAGTCCCTTCAGGCAGGGGTAGACATGGAAATGTCCGGGTACATGTACCGCAAACATCTTGGTCAGGCGCTTGAGCAGGGATTGATCGTAGAGAAGGATCTGGACTTGGCTGTGTGGCGGGTGCTGGAGATGAAATTCAGACTGGGGCTATTTGAAAAGCCTTTCGTAGATCCTGACTTTGCAGAACAGGTCATCGGATGTGAAGACCATACACAGCTGGCGAGGGAAGTTGCACAAGAGGGGATTGTTTTACTGAAAAATGAGGGAAATACTCTTCCGCTTGCCAAAACAGGTACAAAGCTAGCTGTCATTGGTCCGAACGCGAACCATATCTATAACCAGCTCGGGGACTATACCTCGCCACAGCCGAGAGAGCAGATCGTCACCGTACTGGATGGCATTATACGCAAGCTTGGTGCGGATTCGGGTCAGGTGCTGTACGCACCCGGCTGCCGGATTAAAGGCGATTCCAGAGAGGGCTTTGCACAAGCGCTCGCCTGTGCGGAACAGGCCGATGTCATCGTGATGGTGATGGGTGGTTCCAGCGCCCGCGATTTTGGTGAAGGTACGATCGACTTGCGGACAGGTGCGTCTGTGGTAACCGATGATCCATGGAACGATATGGAGTGCGGTGAGGGCATTGACCGGGCGTCTTTGAATCTCATGGGTGTTCAATTGGAGCTGGTGCAGGAGGTACATAAGCTGGGGAAACCCGTTATTGTGGTGTATATTAACGGCCGCCCCATTGCTGAACCTTGGATTGATGAGCATGTCCATGCCATTGTGGAAGCGTGGTACCCCGGACAGGAAGGTGGTAACGCGATTGCGGATATTCTGTTTGGCGATGTGAATCCATCGGGTCGTCTTACCGTCTCCATTCCCAAGCATGTTGGGCAACTTCCGGTCTATTATCATGCCAAACGCACTCGTGGCAAGCGGTATCTGGAGATGGATCTGGCGCCGCAGTATCCGTTTGGATATGGACTGAGCTACACCGAATTCAAATACGAGAATGTAAGAGTAATGCCAGAAGTCATCGGCCCGGAAGATGAAGCTCAGGTGATGGTTGAAGTCACGAATACCGGAGCGGTTGCGGGAAGCGAGGTTGTGCAGTTGTACATCACGGATGTGTCGGCTTCGGTTACGCGGGCTGAAATGTCACTTAAGGGTTTTCGTAAAATTCATCTGAAGCCAGGACAGACCCAGACCGTTACATTCCCTGTGCAAAAAGAACATCTCGCACTGATCGACTCCCGTCTCCAGTCTGTCGTAGAACCGGGTGAATTCAGGCTCATGGTTGGCTGCAATTCTATGGATTGGACCGCCTGCAGTCTGCACATTCAGAAGGTGGGGGTGGAGGTATGATTCGAATTCAGCGATTCATCGAAGATCTGAAACAGCGGCAATGGCTGGATACGATCGAGCTTCCAGCGTGGGAGATGCAGAGGGCCAGATACATTCGGCCAGGGGAATACGAGTACGAACAGGCAGAAGTAAATGAAGATGAGCAGTCCCACAAGGCAGTGCAAAACTTGAATCCGCTGAACAGCGTACATGGAACGACGTATTTTCTGAGCAAAATTGTGGAGATTCCTGCGGAATGGCAAGATCAAGCCGTTGGGCTGATCTTCGAGGCCGGAGGAGAAGGGCTGCTTAAGGTGAATGACATGCCTTATCACGGATTGGACCGGAACCACGGGTTCGTACCCCTTCCGAGAAGTCGGGTAGGAAATACACCGCAGTTGGAGATTGAACTCTACGATCCGATTCCAGAGCCGCATGATCCACTCAACCGACAAGCTGTCATTCAGCCGCCTATTCAGGGCATTCGGGCAGCGTTGGTTCATGTTAATCAGCCACTGCAGAGCCTGATGTACAGCGTGACGGTACTCGCCGAGTCGCTCCGGGCATATAACGAGAAGGAGCCCAAGCGGATGGCACTTGTTCAGGCTATTCATCAGGTGATGGATAACATGTACAATGACCCGGAACGCTGGAATGATGCAACCTGGATACAGAACTTCGAATATGTATTAGCACAGTCAGTACAGCAGGAAGACCCGGAGGAATATCGAAGTGGCTTCATGCATCTGGTTGGACAATCCCACATTGATATTGCCTGGCTGTGGCCTGTACGTGAGACGGTTCGCAAGTCCAGTCGCACGTTCTCGACCATGTGCACCTTGATGGATACGTACCCGGATTTTGTGTATTCCCAGAGCCAACCGCAGTTGTACGCCTTCGTGAAGGATCATTACCCGGAGCTGTACGAGCGAGTTAAAGCCCGTATTGCTGAAGGCCGCTGGGAGCTGGTCGGAGGCATGTGGGTCGAGCCGGATCTGAATATTCCGAGTGGCGAGTCGTTAGTTCGGCAGATTCTGTATGGACAGAACTTCTATCAGGCGGAGTTTGGCAAACGCTCCAACATCGAGTGGCTGCCGGATACCTTTGGCTACTGTGCTTCCTTGCCGCAGATGCTGAAACTCGCGGATATTCCTTATTTTATGACCACCAAGCTGAATTGGAATGATACCAATGCGTTTCCGTATGACCTCTTCGACTGGGTAGGCATTGATGGTACTTCGGTGCTTGCGTATCTGAACCATGGGGTGAATGAGCATACACGTCCCAAAGATGTGGATGAACATTGGCAATCATTTAAACAAAAGGATGTTCACCCTGAGCAAATGTTGCTTTACGGACATGGCGATGGTGGTGGCGGCGTGACGAATGAGATGGTGGAGTTTGCGGAGCGATCCCACTTGATGGTGGGACAGCCAATCAGCAAATTCAGCACAGCAGGGGCTTTTTTTGAAGACATATCATTAAATAATCCGACGTTGCCAAAATGGCACGGGGACTTGTATCTGGAACTGCATCGCGGAACGTATACAACTCATGCGAGGAACAAACGTAGCAACCGCAAGGCAGAGGTATTATATCGGGAAGCGGAAATCTGGGGGCAATTTGCCAGGGCTTACGGCGCGCACACGAAGAATGATCTGGATGAAGGCTGGAAGTTGATTATGCTCAACCAATTCCATGACATTATTCCGGGAACGTCGATTCCTGAAGTATACGTAACGTCCACCGAGGAGTACACGAAGGTATTTGCACTGGGTACATCCGCACTACGGGAAACGCTGGATACCCTTGCGGAGAACATTGCAACAGATGAAGTTGATGGTCTCCCCTACATTATATTTAACAGCCTCGGCTGGGAACGTGGAGAAAATATCACCATTACAGGGGATGCTCACCTCGCCAGGATGGCAGCATTTGATCGTCAAGGAAACCGTCTGGCCTGTGATCTTGAACAAAAGGAAGACAAGTATACGCTACTCGTGCATGTTCCGTCGATTCCTGCTTTTGGGTATACAACCATATGGCTGCGCGAAGCATCGGATGTTATCCTTCCAGTAAGGGAAGAAAAATCCTTCCCTTCCACGTGGGAAACTGAATTTTACACGCTTGAGTTTAATGACTTGGGAGAGATTACTCGATGGTATGACAAAACGGTAGGACGTGACTGGCTGAAGCCTGGTGATCGGGCGAATGAGTGGCAGTTTTTCCACGACAAACCGACGTACTGGGATGCATGGGATATCGATCCACGATTTGAATCCCAGCGAGCAGGTGCAGTGCAGTTGATCTCCAGAGAGGTTGTACAGAGCGGGGCTACGCGAGATGTACTGCGTTTTGTATGGAAGCTGAATCAATCGGAGATCAGTCAGGATATCATTTTGCATCGTTACCAGCGGCGTGTTGATTTCCGTACAAAAGTGAACTGGAATGAGAGCCATAAACTGCTCAAGGTGGCATTTCCGGTGGACCTGGTGGCAGCCAAAGCGGCTTATGAAATTCCGTTTGGAGCGTTGGAGCGTCCAACTCATAACAACACCAGTTGGGAGCAGGCGCAGTTCGAGGTCTGTGGACATCGTTGGGCGGATATCTCGGAGGGCAACAGCGGTGTGAGTTTGCTGAATGATTGCAAGTACGGGTATGACATCAAGGATCGGACGATCCGCCTGTCTCTGCTTCGTGCTCCGAAATGGCCGGATGAACATGCCGATCAGGGCGATCATGAATTCACGTATTCTATCCTGCCCCATCAGGGCGATTGGCGACAAGCTACCGTCGTTCGCCGGGCGATGGAGCTGAATCATCCGGTCGAAGTTGTGGCAGCGAGTCAGTCTTCCGGTCACTTGCCAGCTGAACATGCTTGGGTTCAGTTCCACAGTGAACATGTTATTCTGGATGCAATCAAGCCAGCGGAAGACGGTTCGGGAACAGTACTACGTTTCTACGAATCATCCGGAGGTCGGGAAACGGTGCAGGTTCAGTGGGCCGAAAAGGAAATCAAAGCGTCCATCATTAATCTTCTGGAGGATGAGATCCATCCGTTGGCTTGTTCAAACGGCACAATTGAACTGACATTCAAACCGTATGAGATCAAGTCGGTGAAACTTGTTGATATCAGTAATGAGTCGAACCTTACATTTACATGAGAACGTAGAGTTACTCACTCAATCACAGGAGGTATGACATGAAATTAACGAATAAGATTGGTGTCATCGTGGATAGCTTTGGCGTAGGTGTACGGGAAGGGTTGAACAAAGCCAAAGACGTAGGAGCAGAAGGTGTGCAGATCTACGCCGTCAAGGGAGAGATGGACCCTGAAAATTTGTCGCCTGCGGCGCGTAAGGAGTTGAAGAGTTACATCGATTCGCTAGGTCTCGACATTTCAGCATTGGTCGGTGATCTGGGCGGACATGGGTTTCAGGTCAAGGAAGATAATCCGTGGAAAGTAGAGAAGTCGAAGCGGATCGTGGATCTGGCCCTCGATCTAGGCACCAACATTGTCACTACACATATCGGCATTGTTCCACATGACCCTTCATCAGAAGTTTATGCCACGCTGCATGCTGCTTGTGAGGAACTGGGCCAATACGCCAAAAGTGTTGGCGCATACTTTGCCATTGAGACAGGACCGGAAACGGCTGCTGACTTGAAAGGATTCCTGGATACGTTATCGACCAACGGAGTATCGGTGAATTTTGACCCGGCGAATATGGTGATGGTGACCGGAGATGATCCGGCGCGGGGCGTTCATCTGCTCAAGGATTACATCGTACATACTCATGTGAAGGATGGTGTGCGGCTGAAGGAAGTTGACCCACGAGACGTATACGGAGCGGTCGGTTATGCCCCTATGGATCACGATAAGATTGCCGAGATGGTCTCTTCCGGGACTTTCTTCCGTGAGGTGCCGCTGGGCGAGGGTGGCGTTGATTTTGATGGATACTTTGCAGCGCTTCAGGAGATTGGTTACACCGGTTATCTGACGATTGAACGTGAAGTAGGCCATCAACCGGAGCAGGACATTCGCAAAGCGGTTCAATTTATCCAACAATATCGATAGGGAGCTGAGCAGATGAAAGTGGGCCTGAGCACGTATAGTTTGTTGAACGATTTGAATTCGGGTGAGATGACGGTGCTGGATGTGATCGACTGGATTGCGGCGAACGGCGGCGAGCATATGGAGATGGTGCCTTACGGTTATACCGTGGAGGATAATCACGATCTGGCGGATGCGATTCGGGAACGGGCAGCGTCTACGGGTATTGAACTGTCCAACTACTCCATGCCAGCGAATTTCGTGCAGGAGACGGAAGAGGCGTTTGAAGAGGAGATGGCTCGGGTCAAAAGACATGTGGATGTCGTACACCGGATGGGTGTAAAACATCTGCGTCATGACGTCACGGCGTTTACTCTGCCAAAGGAGAAGATGACCATCACCTGGTTCGAGGAACATCTGCCGCTGATGGTGCGGGGAAGCCAGATTATTGCGGACTATGCCGCGCAGTTTGGCATCACCACAACCATTGAAAATCACGGCTTCAGCGTGCAGGCGAGTGATCGGGTGCAGCGTGTTCTGCATGCTGTAGATCGTCCGAACTTCAAAACAACACTCGATATTGGAAACTTCATGTGTGTGGATGAGAATCCGATCATCGGTGTCATGAAAAATCTGCCGTACGCTTCTCTGGTCCACTTCAAAGATTTCTACTTCCGTCCTTATGATGAGCATCCGGGTGAGGGTGAATGGTTCACGACAGCCTATGGTAACTTCCTGCGAGGGGCCATCGTTGGACAAGGTGACATTCCAATTCGTAAAATTGTGAAGCTGATCAAAGACTCCGGCTATGATGGCAACATTACGGTGGAGTTCGAAGGCATGGAGGAATGCAAATCCGCATCTAAAATCGCCATGGACAACCTGCGCCGCTTCTGGGAAGAGGCGTAACGAAGCATGATGAAACATAATAAGGGAATGGATCAAGGGCCACTTTTCGAAGTGGCTCTTATTGTTGATCATCAGGATTCTGGACTGTCCATCGGTCCAGGATCATTTCGATGTAACGCATGGTATCCGTAGTCATACCATATAGACGAGCTGACTGATCATCCTCTGGGGTGATATAATCCCAATATTTTTCTGCCAATTCTGCATTCCCTTGAAAAGCCCTTTCAGCATAATCAGAGATTCGAATGGCCAGTAACCGTGAGGCTTCGGAATCCGGAGGTTCCATCTTGCATGTATGGACATCTTTAAGAATATCAGCCCATTCCATGGATATTGAATTGTTCTGATTATTCAGAGGTAACGATTCCATTTCTTCAGGTGTAAAAACATCTTGTCGGAACTTGCCCGGAGGCTGATCCAGTTCACGGATGAAACCCAACATTTCATCCAGACTGATTGTACCAGATGCTCTGATGGCATATATGGTTGAAAAAAGAAGATGCTCGACCTTGCTTAATCTCTCCTGCTGTTCCTTAACGACGGCCAGTTGTTGTTCCAAAGTATTATTCCATAAAGTAAGGGTACTCTCTGGTTCGGAGCGAGCAGCATCCTGATCGAGGAATTCTCCAATCTCATTCAATTTAAAATGCATTTTCTTCAGAATGGTAATCTGCTGAAGCCGTAAAATATCCTTTTCACCATATAAGCGATACTGATTGTTCTCATTACGGGCCGGTCGCAGTAAACCCAGCTTCTCATAATAATGCAGTGTTCGGATGGATACTCCGGTATGTTTGGATAGTTGTCCAACGGTATACAACAGCAGATCCCTCCCTCATGATTTATGTATTCTCCACCAGCGCCATGCATTGAGCACCGCCAGAATGATCCCACCGACGAAGATTATCATCATATACAAAATAAATATTTCGGCCAACCCATTATCTTGCGCGGTATAGCTTAACAATGCCGGTCTATCACCTGGCATAACAACGAATCGGGCTACTTCCAGGTAAGCGACATGAAATCCGATGGAGGCCCATAGAGAACCGGTCAAACTGCGCAGAAGCTGTAACGTAATTCCATAGGTCAAGAGTAGGATCATATAATCCAAGGTTATCCGGTTTCCGGCATCCATACCGACGAGCTCTTGCAATAGGCTGACACTCATCGGAACCAGCAGAAAGAGTATGATTTGAGTTACATAAGCGAAAAACACAGGAAGTCGCAGTCTGAGGCGTAATCCATCATAGACCATGCCTCGCATGGATAGTTCCTCTGGCAAAGCTTCGTACAAGAAAGCAATACAACTATTAAGTGCAACAGCAAGCAAGAACTCGGCTGAGAAGTGCCACTCCGTAATCGTAATCCAGTTGTTCATACTGGCTATCGCTAACCCGATGAAGGCCAGAGAAGTGGCAAATAATGCGCCAAAGAGCAAGTGAATTATGCTTTTTCCTGTCAGAGGAAGAAGAACGGACTTCATATGGAAGTGTCTTCGAATGACGAATAATACGGGTAAGACGATACTAATAATGACAACAGCCTGGATGAGATGAACCATCCATTCAGCAGCACCAATAGTGCTGACAAACTCCCCTGCGAGTGTAGCAAAAAACAGACCCAATGTCATCGTCAACCAACTCATCCCAATAATGGATATTCCACTGCTGCGTCGTTTCTTGGTTACATGTTCAGTTGACATACTCATGCTAATCCCCTCCTGAAGCCAGTATAAACCCTCGAGTTAACGTCAGGGTCAAGCAGGAAATATGCCTATCAGAATATGGTTCTGCGCAAGGATTAAGTTACGAGCAGCACAAGTGTGGTATACTGGATATATTCAGCCTGATAATAACTGGCTATGGATAGGAGATGTCACTGATCTATGCAGGTATTCGAGGACTGGAATCAGAAAGTAAAGAGGACGTTTAATGCTACGAACCCAGAGGTAGTGTTGACGGTATCGGAAGCTGGAAGTTTGCTTGGTTTGACCAAAGACCAGATGAAACTGTACGTGGACAAGAACAAACTAACGAAGGTCCCGATCATGAGAAGTGTTCACCGATACCTCTTATTGAAAAGTGAAATAGATAACATCGTTCAAGCTCGATAACTTCATAGGATTGAACACAACCATTTTACCGACAGGATTCGGGAGAGTGGTCTTTTTTTTATGGGAAAGGGGACAGAACGTGCTGAATAAAGTGTCAGGTTGGTTCTATCAGCGGGTGAATTGGAAATGGGTTGCAGCTGCGATTGTTGTATTTGCTTGTTTCATTGCATTTATTCTGCCCTGGCAGGCGGCAAAGTCGGAGGAGGCCACCGGTGGAGGGCAGTCCCCGGATTCGTCTTTTCTGTACACGGCGGATGATCTGTATCAGATGGCTGAGCAGTATGGTGAAGCAGGGCGGAGCGCCTATATTCAGGCACGGTTCACATTTGACCTCATATGGCCCTTGGCCTATCTGTTTCTGTTGGTTGTTCTGTTATCGATACTATATCGCGAACTTCCGGTAAAGAGTAGCTGGCGCTGGGTGAATCTGATTCCGGTCTTAGGTTGGGCTATGGACATGCTTGAAAACATAGGTGCGTCCCTGATCATGCATCGTTATCCTGAACGTACGCCTGTGCTTGCTGAACTCACTCCGATATTTACCCTGTTGAAATGGTGTCTGATCTATGCCAGTTTTGCAGCACTGGTTCCGGGTGTTCTGATCACGGTTCTCTACTACATACGCAGGCGCAAGAAGTAGTGGGAGAGGGATGGATTAAGAATATGTTGGTAACCCTAATCGTGTAAAGGTCCGCAGTGATGAGTGCAGAAATATACGCTTGTCAAAGGACAACCTGTTCATATATACTCATGTCGCAAGTGGCGTGAATCGTATAATTACAAGAGCCCAAGGAGATGAAGAACGCATGTCGATCAGCTTGAATGTGTATCTGGTTACAGACGGTAATGGACGTGAAGCGGTAGATTTTTATCAAAAGGCATTTGGAGCCGAAGTGCTCGCGCTTCAAACATTTGGCGACGGTCCATCTGACCCGAATCACCCCATCCCGCCAGAAGCGAAAGACCGTATTATGCATGCTTCTTTGCAGATTGGCAGCTCGGTATTAATGTTGTCTGATACGTTTCCAGGTATGCCGTACACTGTAGGTAATCATGTTACGGTTACGGTGAACACGGATACGACGGATGAAGCCAAAGCGATTTTCAACCAGTTGCAAGACGGTGGCGAAGTGAAAATGCCGATACAAGAAACGTTCTGGAGTCCAGCCTACGGTTCGGTTGTCGATAAGTTTGGCGTACAGTTTCAGATCAGTGCTACGCCGGGACAAGCTTAAGAGTGTACTCTTCACTAATATAAACTTCAAATGGCAAAACCTCCGCGATCTGCTTCAGGCAGTCTTGGAGGTTTTTTGTTTTTTTTGTAATGACTCGTGATTAATCTTCCTTGATTAGTCTTCCTTCTGAATCTTGGAAGGATTGTTGATTTTATAGGGAACCGGGTTACGTGTCAGCTTCTTCTTGATAATTTTCGCTTCAAACGTGATAACGTCGCCCACTTCCAGTTCCTGTTTCTTAACGGTGGCACTGTGGCTTGACCAGGCTTCCCCAACATCAATGACGTCTGGCTCCGTAATGGTAACTGCTTCATAGATGATGACTTCGTCGTCATTGTCAGAGAAGTGATTCGGTACGGTGGTGAACTCTTTGACAACGGCACTCATCTTCACTTTGCCTTCGGGCAGATCAATCTTGACGCTCTTAGCTTTGCTCGCTGTTTTGGCTTTAGGTTTGGCTTCACTGGCTGCCCCAGACTGAGGTCCAACATACTCTTCTACTAGCCCATCTGGATCACCCTTCATCCCCGAGGAGAATTCATCTGTGTCCGTGTCGTCCGAATCATCCAGATCCGACGGAATTTCATCCGGATTAACCAAGGCATCTGGAGTTTGCGTAAGTTCAACAGGGGTAACTGGTACGACTGTATCCGAAGTTGAGGGTTCTGTGCTGCGATCTGACCCGACATTACTTATGCTTCTGGCGCTGTAACTGGACGCTTGCATTTCCTTCAGATACGACGGGTGAATACAATGCTTTTGTCCATTATCCAGTTGAATAACGGCTGCCATGTGATCCACATATCCAATGATGGTACACGGCATGTTTAATCCGTTTCCTTTATAATAGAACGTTTTGAGTTTGGTCGCTTTACCAGAAAGCAGGCCCCACTCCTGACATTTCTCAATCAGTTCATCTTCGTTATTCAGCGCAATAAAATCCTGCGGTTCAATCATAAATGCGTATGTCATATGGAATTTCCGCCCTTCCAATCCATTCTTCATGTTCATCGTTTCCAAATTACAACCAGTGTATCACAAATGAGCATTTTGCATAAATCCAATCACTGAAACCTGTACCCGGAGATGAAGATTATCAACGCCTGCTCACAGAGGCCTATGCTATAATTTGATTAGAATATACGGTGGGAAGGTTGCCTTGATATACATATCTCAGGGAGGGAAGATCTGCATGAAGAAAAAAGTAAATCATCAAGCTGTATGGCTTGCTATAGGTGTTGCCATGGGAGTTAGCATTGGTACGGCTACACAGCAGCTTGGACTCGGGATTGCTTTTGGCGTGGCGCTTGGCATTGTGATTGGTTCGGTGGTTAGCAAACGTGCGGGGTCAGACTCGGAACATATGCTCAGCGAACATGTCCGTGAATTGCACAAACCAGATGACTGGGAAGACGCACTTCATCGCTCGCAGGATCATCCGGTGCTTATCCTGAAGCACAGCACGACGTGTCCGACCAGTGCGAGAGCGTACAGAGAGTTTATGGCTTTTGTAGGCACTCATGCATCAGATCCCAAACAACCTATGGACTACCGTATCGTCAAAGTGATTGAAAATCGTTCGTTGTCCCGCCATATTGCGGAAGAGACAGAGGTTCACCATGAGTCACCACAGGTACTTTTGCTCGATCAGGGGCAAGTTGTCAATCATACCTCCCATGGCAAAATAACAAAAAAGAGATTATTGCAGTGGGCACAGAATCCATTTGGATAAATAGTAAACCTTATAGACCCGTTCTTTTCAGCCCATTGCTGAGGAGATCGGGTCTTTTTTACGCTTTTTTTACACCTGTGGAGGCATTTCTTTACCCCTTTTTTACAGCGTTTCATATTACGATTTTACATGTAGCAGGTGCAGAGAACGGTAGAGAGAGGGAGGAAGGGCGCATGGTGAATGATGCCACGATGATTGGATTGGTTGTACTGCTGTTTGCGGTGTTTTGGGGATTCGTGAAATTCTGCGAGAAGGCTTGAGGGTAGAGAGGGGGATGCCAAATGATCGTCATCGGTATGATTGTGCTTGCACTGGTGATTTATCTCGGTTATGTGCTGGTGAAGCCGGAGAAATTCTGATACTGACAATGTGCGTAATGCAGGAACAAGGGAACGTCGAATAGGGAGGAAATGTGGATATGGGTATCGGTGTAGTGCAAGTAGCGGTGACGCTGCTGATCATCCTGCTGCTGGTGAAACCGGTGGGAAAATATATAGTGAACGTGTTTGATGGACAGCGAACGGGGCTGGATCGGGTTTTTGGCGGGCCGGAGCGACTGCTCTATCGAGTGATGGGGGTACGGGAGAACGAGTCTATGGGGTGGAAAAAGTACCTCACGGCCGTTCTCCTCTCCAACTTTGTAATGTTGGTATTGATGTTTCTGGTGCTGCGGCTGCAAAAATATTTACCGCTCAATCCGGATGGAATCGGCAATATGCCAGCGGCGCAGGCATTTAATACGGCCGTTTCGTTCATTACCAACACGAACTGGCAGTCGTATACGGGCGAGAACGCCTTGTCGTATCTGTCACAGATGTTGGCCGTGACGTTTCCGATGTTTACGTCGGCAGCGACCGGATTCGCGGTGGCTATTGCGTTCATTCGCGGGCTGATAGGCCGCCGGGATGAACTGGGGAACTTTTACGTCGATCTTGTACGGTCGATTACGAGGATTTTTTTACCGCTGAGCTTCATCGTAGCCTTGTTCCTTGTATTCCAGGGGGTGCCTCAGACGCTTGCGGGAGCGGTGAATGCAACCACGCTGGAAGGCGCGCAGCAGACGATCACACGTGGACTGGTCGCTTCACTGGAGTCGATCAAACACATTGGCACCAACGGTGGTGGCTGGTTTGGAACCAATGCTGCACATCCATTCGAGAATCCGACGGCCCTGAGCAATCTGGTGCATATCGTCTGTATGATGCTGTTACCCACTGCACTGGTATACGCCTTCGGCTTGATGGTCAATAACCGGAAGCAGGGTTGGGCATTGTTCGTAGGGATGAGTTTTCTTTTCCTTGTGATGTTGACCACCGTATTTGTCTCCGAATATCGCGGTGTACCCGCGCTGGATGCAGCAGGTCTACAGGGCAATATGGAGGGGAAAGAGGTCAGGTTTGGCATACCCGAATCGGCTTTATTCACGGCAGTCACGACAGCGGCTACAACAGGTTCGGTCAACAATATGCACGAGTCGCTCACTCCACTTGGAGGCATGGTATCACTGGCTCAGATGATGCTCAATAACGTGTTTGGGGGCAAAGGGGTAGGGCTGATCAACGGACTGCTGTATGTGATTCTGGCTGTGTTTATCTGTGGATTGATGGTGGGACGAACACCTGAGTTTCTGGGCAAAAAAATCGAGGGCAAAGAAGTGAAGCTCGCATCCATCGCCTTGCTCATTCATCCTTTGATTATTCTGGTGCCAACGGCACTCGCGCTTATGCGGCCCGAAGCCATTGCGTCCATCTCGAACGGGGGCATGCATGGCCTGACTGAAGTTCTCTATGCTTTTGCCTCGGGTGCAGCCAATAATGGATCGGCCTTTGCCGGACTGAATGCCAATACAGACTTTTACAACATCGCAATTGGTATCGTTATGCTGCTGGGAAGGTACGTTTCGATGATCGCCATGCTGGCTATTGCGGGTTCACTGGCCACCAAACGGGTTGTGCCTTTAACTACGGGCACGTTGCGGACACACACACCTCTGTTTGCTGGCATTTTGGTCATGATGATCATTGTAGTCGGTGCGCTTACGTTCTTCCCGTCGCTTGCCCTTGGACCGATCGCAGAGCATCTGGCAATGATTCAATGAGAGATATGACAGGGGAGCAACAGAGGAATTGGTATAAGGATGTAACGTACGGAGGTGGCAGTGCACGATGAATGCAGTCGAACGAAAGAAGGAGCAGACGATGCAACACATGGATACAGAAATGTTTAGGACGAAGGGCAATGAGCCAGATAACAACCGTGGTAATATTCAACGTGATCCCGGATCAAAACGGTCGTTAAGCAAGGATATGATACTTCAGGCTTCACTGGATGCGTTCAAGAAACTAAATCCGGTGGTCATGATCAAAAATCCGGTCATGTTTATTGTCGAGGTGGGTACATTCATTACGCTCTTATTATGCATCAACCCCGATCTGTTCACCGCATCCGAGGCTGGGCGCGGGTACAACATTGCCGTGTTTTTCATTTTGCTGTTCACGCTGCTGTTCGCCAACTTCGCGGAGGCACTTGCAGAAGGTAGAGGTAAGGCGCAGGCGGATACGTTACGCAAGACGAAGTCGGACACCATGGCCAATCTGGTGCAGAAGGATGGAACAATCCGGCAAGTATCTTCGACCCAGTTGAAAAAAGGCGATATGGTCCGTGTGGAAGTTGGTGAACTGATCCCGACGGACGGTGAGATTATGGAAGGCTTGGCCTCCATTGATGAATCGGCCATTACCGGAGAATCCGCCCCTGTCATCAAGGAAGCAGGGGGAGATTTCTCCTCTGTTACCGGAGGTACACGCGTCGTGTCCGATTACATCGTCATGCGTGTTCAGACCGATCCTGGGGAGTCATTCCTTGACCGGATGATCTCTCTGGTTGAGGGTGCACAGCGCCAGAAAACACCTAATGAAATCGCGCTGACAACCCTGCTCGCCGTTTTAACCCTGATCTTTCTGATCGTCATTCTAACGATGGTTCCGATGGCGAATTACCTGGGTATTCGACTGGATCTGGCGACACTGATCGCACTGCTTGTCTGCCTGATCCCAACCACAATTGGTGGATTGCTGTCCGCCATTGGTATTGCCGGAATGGATCGGGTTACGCAGTTCAATGTGCTCGCCATGTCGGGTAAAGCGGTGGAAGCGGCCGGGGATATCGATACGCTGATTCTGGACAAAACGGGGACGATCACATACGGAAACCGTATGGCATCTGAATTCATTCCAGTTCAGGGCATTACTTCATCAGAGATGACGCGGGCTGCTTTACAGGCTTCTGTGCGAGATGAGACCCCGGAAGGGCGTTCTGTTGTGGAATTGGCAGGCAAACAAGGCCAAAGTTGGTCTGAGACGGAGTATGCCAATGCGGAAAATGTGGAGTTCACGGCAGAGACCCGGATGTCTGGTCTGAATCTGATCAGCGGAATGAAGATCCGCAAAGGAGCGGTGGATGCAATCAAACGTTATATTGCTTCCGAAGGAGGCCGTATACCGGGAGATCTGGATGAGATTGCAAATCGTATTGCGAAGGCCGGAGGCACGCCGCTTGCTGTTACCATCGATGAACGAATCTACGGTGTGATCTATCTGAAAGACACTGTGAAGCCAGGGTTGAAGGAGAAGTTCGCTGAGATGCGCGCCATGGGCATCAAGACCATTATGTGTACAGGCGACAATCCGCTGACCGCAGCAACCATAGCGCTGGAAGCGGGCGTGGATGATTTTATTGCCGAAGCGAAGCCCGAGGACAAGATTGCGGCGATCAAAAAAGAGCAGCAGGAGGGCAAGCTCGTCGCCATGACGGGCGACGGTACCAACGATGCTCCTGCTCTGGCGCAGGCCGATGTGGGCCTGGCGATGAATTCGGGCACCATGGCGGCCAAGGAAGCGGCCAACATGATTGACTTGGATTCAGACCCGACCAAGTTATTGTCGGTTGTCTCCATTGGCAAGCAGCTACTGATTACACGCGGCGCACTCACAACCTTTTCGATATCCAATGATATTGCGAAGTATTTTGCTATCATTCCAGCTATGTTTATTCTCGCCATGCCGCAGCTTCAGGCGCTTAATATTATGAATCTGGCTTCACCACAGTCTGCGATCCTGTCGGCGCTGATCTTCAACGCCATTATTATTCCGCTGCTTATTCCCATCGCGATGAAAGGGGTTAAGTATCGGGCGATGTCAGCCGAAAGGTTGCTTGGCCGCAATGTGTTCATCTATGGCGTAGGTGGTGTGATTGTACCTTTTATCGGCATTAAGCTGATTGACATGGTTCTGTCGGGATTTTTTTAACGAGATAACAACCTATATCAATATTGTCCTTCTATCCTAATGAATTCAGGAAGTGATCTGTATGAACATGTTCTTGCCCGCCGTACGGTTATCCGTTGTGCTTATGCTGATATGCGGCCTAATCTACCCGCTTGTAACGACTGGTGTAGCCCAGCTTCTCTTTCCTGCGCAGGCGAATGGCAGTCTGATTACGCAAAATGAGAAAATCATCGGCTCGTCCCTGCTGGCGCAGGATTTCCAATCGCCGGGGCTGTTCCAGCCCCGGGCATCAAATGCTGGTTATGATCCAACGGCTTCGGCCGGTTCCAATCGCGCTGTAGCCTCAGAGGAGTATATCGGCGAGATGAAAGAAAAGATTGCTCAGCTTAGGCAGGAAAATCCGGGATTGAAGCAGATCCCTGCTGATCTCGTGACGGGTTCAGGCTCTGGACTTGACCCGGATCTCTCTCCCGAAGCCGCTGAGGCACAGATGCCGCGCATTAGTGAAGCTACAGGGCTTAGTGAACAGCAGCTTATGCAACTTGTAAAAGAGCAGACGGAAGGTCGTCAGATGGGTATATTCGGGGAACCTCGTGTGAATGTAACGGCTCTGAATCTGGCGCTGACAGCAGAACTGAAGTAACGAACGAACATATTAGCCTGCTCACGATATATCGGGAGGGGCTTTCTCCATTTTTATCTTCATAGTAAACAAGAAAGGGGGAGAGGACGGATGGAAGACAGCTTCAAGCGCAAATCACCGGAAGAGATGTTGAAGATGATTACGAAGCTTCAGCAGGGTACGCTCAAAATCTACATCGGCCCAGTCAGCGGATCGGGCAAGACGTATCACATGCTGCGGGAAGGGAACACGTTACGCCAACAGGGCATTGATGTGGTCATATGCGCCGTCTCCACGATGCGTAGACCGGAAACGGTGGAACAGCTTGGCGCACTCGAACGGATTCCAAGCATTCACTGGTTACGCGAGAGTGATGATGTAGAGATGAAGGATCTGAACTTGGATGCACTATTGGCACGTAATCCGGAGGTTGTGCTGGTGGATGGTTTGGCACATCGCAACAGAGAAGGTGCTCGATATGCTACCCGGCTGGAGGATATTCATTTTTTGCTCCGAAACAACATCAGTGTCATGACAACGGTGAATGTGTATGAGCTGGAAGGCTATACAGAGCTGGCACGACAACTTACGGGGATTGCAGCAGAATATACGGTGCCTGCCGATACATTGGAGCTTGCGGATGAAGTGAAGCTGATAGACGTCACACCAGAAACCATACTGAGCCGTCTGGCAGAAGGTCATCTGAAGGGGCATGAGGGAGAAGTAGTTTTTCGTCAAGGCAATCTGGGTATTCTGCGCGAACTGGCCCTGAGATTGGTTGCAGAAGGGGTGAATGAATCCCTGCGTGAGCATCGGGAGGAGATGGGAATTACCGTCACAACAGGCATCATGGAACGGATTCTGGTGTCCACGCAATATCATTGGAATGGCTCTATCTATATCCGGCGTGGGCAACAGATTGCCAAACGGCTGAATGGTGATTTGTGCGCCGTTGTTTTCCGGAATATGAAGCAGCCATTAACCAAGGAGGCAATCGTATTTCGGCGTAATATGATCAAGTTGGTAGAGAAGTTTGGCGGCCATATGGAGGAGCTGTCTATATTACACCGTCGTAACATCCCGTCTACGCTGGCGCGTTACGCCATGGAGCACCAGATTACCCGGATTGTGATGGGACACTCCCGGCGTACACGCTGGCAGGAACTGTTGCAAGGGTCCGTTGTTAACTCGTTGCTACGCAGATTACGTGGCGTTGATCTGTTTCTGGTTGCTGATCGAGCGGCCCGGGAGGGTGAACGTGTGGTTCCGGCCAAGGTAAACGATGTGGAGTCACTGACATACCGCAGACTAAGCGAGCAGGAAATGAAGGAACAGATTGGCCAGATTCAGCGCGGTACATTCAAAATATATATCGGAGCCGCACCAGGTGTAGGCAAAACCTACATGATGCTGCGAGAAGGCAATGATTTGCTCCGTAAGGGCATCGATGTGCAAATCGGTTTGCTGGAGACACATGGGCGGGCGGAAACCGTGGAGCAGATGGGTCACCTGTCTGTGATCCCTCGCGCGAAGCGCGTTTATCAGGAGACTCGTCTGGAAGAGATGGACACGGAGGCCATTCTGCATCATTGCCCAGAAGTGGTGCTTGTGGATGAACTGGCGCATACGAATGTACCAGGGAGTGTTTGGCAAAAGCGCTATGAAGATGTTCTGCTCCTGCTGAATGCAGGCATCTCGGTGATTACCACAATGAACGTACAGCATCTCGAAAGTCTGAATGATGCCGTTGAACATATTACCGGTGTTCGTGTCCGTGAGACCGTACCCGATCGGATCATTCAGATGGCGGATGAGGTGCAGCTGATTGATGTCGCACCCCAAGCCTTGCGGCAGCGCATGAGGGAGGGTAAAATCTATGCAACTGCCAAGGTCGAGCAAGCCCTTGCGAATTTTTTCAAAATTGGCAATCTGATTGCCTTGCGAGAACTTGCCCTGCGCGAACTGGCGGACGATGTCGATGAACGGCTTGAAACACAGCAGGCCAAAATTGCACTTCGAGGACCTTGGCGCAGACAGGAAGCGGTCTTTGTATGTGTAAGCAGTGATCGTCATGCCGAGCGGCTGATCCGGCGCGGATTCCGCATGGCTTATCGTCTAAAAGCCATCTGGCATGTACATCATATCCACATCGGTGAGTCCATGAGTGACGAAGTGAAGTGCCATCTGGAAGCGTTGGAGCAGCTGACAATTCGGCTTGGTGGTCAATTTCATATTCATCACAGTCCAAGACTGCGCGATGTACCTGAGATTTTGGCAAGAAAGGCATCGAAGGCAAGAGCAACCCAGCTGGTGGTCGGGCAGGCAAGACGGGTGTGGTGGCTGAATGGCTATCGCGGCTCAGGGTCGGTGGTCAACCGACTTGTACGCTTGTCGCGGCATCTGGATGTATTAATCGTTGCAGATTATGATTATGAACTGAGCGGGATGTGAATGGATATTGTCTGAACAAATAAAAAAAGAAACGCAGGCAGCCCACGGGAAACGGGTTCCGGCATATGTATGGGTGACCCTCGGGGTGACGCTGCTAACTTTACTGCTTCATGCCATCGGCATGAGTGGTGATTTGGTTAATGTAGCGCTTATATATCTGTTTCCCGTCCTGGTGAGTGCCGTGTATTGGGGAATGGGGCCAGCTGTATATGCCGCGAGTTTTAGCGTCATTATGTTTGACTTCTTTTTTGTCCCGCCATATTTGAGCTTTACGGTTGAGGATTTGAGATATCTCATCTCCTTTGTTGTATATCTTGCGGTGGCGATCCTGACAGCCAGTCTTGCAGGTCGATTGCGACAACAGTTGGAGATGGTAAAAGCACGCGAGGCCACGACTAACTCCCTATACGCATTGAGTCGTCAGATGACAGCTATTACGGATCTGAATACATTACTGGTTAACATTGCAACCCAAGTATCGCTTACCATGGGTAAGCCAGTAGCTGTGTATCTTCCGAATGGGCAGGGTGATCTGCTGGTTACAAGCTCTTCTGCACCCGCATCAGAAGGCGAAAAGGATGGCTGGGGAGATGGAGAGTCGGAGATTGCCATTGCCAAATGGGTGTATAATCACGGACAGATCGCTGGTAAAGGATCATCCACATTGCGGGAATCTCTCGGGCTATATGTGCCGCTACGCACAGAGGAGCAGATTCATGGCGTGCTCGCCGTAAGCATGGACGCTGGCGAGATTCATGAGCAGCAAGAAGAGCTTCGTCTGTTGGAGGCATGCGGAGGACTGGCCGCAGGTGCTATTGCCCGAGTGAAGCTGGCGGAAGAGGCCAGATTGGCGCAGATTACTGCTGAATCAGAGCGCATACGCACAGCGCTGCTGGATTCTGTCTCTCATGAATTGCGTACACCCCTAACCGCCATTATCGGCTCGGCTACAGGATTGTTGGAGAATGATACGCTTTTTACACCCGAGGATCGGAGAGAATTAACAGGCAACATTCGGGATGGAGCCTTGCGTATGAATCGTCTCGTCACAAATCTGTTAGGTATGGTTCGGCTGGAGAGCGGCATGTTGCAACTGAACCGGAAATGGTGTGACGTGGAAGATATAATCAGCGTTCTACTGACACAAGTTCGGGAATTCAGTCCGCATCGTAACATTCAAGTTGAACTTCCTGATGATCCGGTGTTCATTTATGGAGATGAAGTATTGCTGGAGCAGGTGCTGGTCAATATCGTCAGCAACGCCATCAAATATTCGCCCGACGAGACCCAGATTGTCATCATTGTGGCGAGTGACAGAAGTCCGAATCAATTGACGATCATGGTTGCTGATCAAGGCATCGGTATACCGGAAGCAGAAAGAATACGTATATTTGATAAGTTCTATCGCTCAGAGTCGACTCAGCATGTCACAGGGACGGGGCTTGGTCTGGCGATCTGCAAAGGTATTGTGGAAGTCCACGGAGGTACCATTGTGGCAGAGCCGAATCCGGGCGGGGGAACGAGAATGCGCATAGATATCCCCATGGAGGCTCACGGATCACGGTTTCCCTATTCAGAACAAGGAGAGGTTGAAGAATAACATGAACGCACCACTAGGGGCTCGCATACTGGTGATCGATGATGAGCCGCAGATTCGCAAATTGCTCAAGGTCACCCTTCAGGCACACCAATTCGAACTCCACGAGTGTGGGGATGGCGAAGAGGGCGTTATTCAGGCCAGTATTGTACATCCGGATCTGATCATCCTTGATCTTGGTTTGCCGGGCATGTCTGGCATGGAGGTACTTCGCCGGATTCGCGAATGGTCACAGGTACCGATTATTGTGCTGACAGCGAAGGATCAGGAGGGAGACAAAATTGCCGCTCTGGATGGTGGTGCAGATGATTATGTAACTAAACCATTCGGGATGGGTGAGTTGGTCGCCCGTATTCGGGTGGCGCTGCGTCATGTAGCCAAAACGACGGATGAGCCAATACTGCGCTTCGGATCACTAACGGTTGACCTGGCCCAAAGGCAGGTCGAACTGGAGGGGACTTTGGTCAAATTAACCCCGACGGAATATGAGATGCTGAAGGTGCTCGCCTCGAATGCGGGGAAAATCATCACTCAGCGTCAGCTTTTGCAGCAAGTATGGGGAGGGCATCATCATGAGTCTGACAGTCATTACCTCCGGGTATATGTGGGACATCTGCGTAAAAAATTAAAGGAAGATCCGACGAATCCCCGATATATTCAAACGGAGCCTGGCATTGGTTATCGCTTTTTGCTTCCTGCAGAATAAGGTTTAATGGAGCGGGGCGTTTCTTATAAATGATGTGATGTACGCTTCAGCGGGTGAGCGCTATAGAACGAACAATACACCGTCCCCTTTAGCTGCAAAGGAAACGGTGCTTTTGTATTATGACGTGTATTTTGGCAACCAGTCGCCGTGAGCCTCAATCAACTCATCACACATCGCTACGATGTCATCGATAGACAGCTCCGCAGCTGTATGTGGATCAAGCATGGCGGCGTGATAGATATGTTCTTTTTTGCCAGTGATTGCCGCTTCAATTGTTAGCAGTTGCGTGTTGATGTTTGTCCGGTTCAATGCCGCGAGTTGTGGAGGCAGATCCCCAATGTACGTAGGGCTGATTCCTGATCCATCCACCAAACAAGGTACCTCAACACAAGCCTCGCGAGGCAGGTTGGTGATCAGTCCGTTGTTCATAACGTTTCCGCCAATTTTGTACGGGTTATTCGTCTCCATCGCTTCGATAATATGCGATGCGTATTCACGGCTGCGGGTATGTTCAATATTTTCGCTGGCAAACAGCTTGGTACGCATTTCTTTCCAGCCTTCAATCTGGTTCACACAGCGGCGTGGATACTCATCCAATGGAATGTTGAAGCGTTCAATCAACTCCGGGTAATTCCGCTTGATGAAGTAAGGGTGGTACTCGGCATTATGTTCAGAGGATTCCGTTACATAATAGCCAAAACGCTGCATCAGCTCAAAACGAACCATGTCGTCATGCTGTTCTTTCTGTTTTTCCTTCGCCAGACGTTTAATCTCGGGGTACAGATCCTGCCCGTCTTTTGTAACTTCGAGCAGCCACGCCATGTGGTTGATCCCTGCAATCTTAGCCACAACACCTGTCTGATCGATCCCCAGTGCATCAAACAGATGTGGTACACATACCTGCACACTATGACACAATCCTACAGTTTTGATCCCACCATGTACATTCATGACGTTGGTAAGCACGGCCATCGGGTTGGTGTAGTTCAGGAACCACGCATCTGGACATACTTCCTGCATATCTCGGGCAAAATCCAGCATGACCGGAATCGTACGCAGATTACGGAAAATTCCGCCGATACCGAGTGTATCTGCAATCGTTTGACGCAGTCCGTATTTCTTAGGAATCTCGAAGTCCGTAATGGTACATGGATCATATCCACCCACCTGGATGGCGTTGATGACATATTTGGCCCCGCGTAGCGCTTCTTTGCGGTCATGATATACGTTCACAACGCAACGACTTCCGAGTGAACGGGCCAGACTGGTCAGCAAACGCTCTGAATCGCTCAAACGTTCAGCATCGATATCGAACAATGCCAATTCAAAATCTTGCAGTGCTTCGGTCATCATGACATCACCCAATACATTTTTGACAAAGACGGTGCTTCCCGCACCGAGAAATGTAATTTTATTCATTTAAGTTCAGCCTCCCTGAAAAATGTTGTACCCCAACTATAGGCCGATTCGGCACATATAACTATGGCTCAACCCCTTTCAAACATGGCATAATCCCATTTTTGTTCCCGCTTTCAACTAATATGGAAGCACTTTAGCTGTTATAATATAAATAGACGAAATGAAGAGGTAAGCGGAACGAAGTCAGGATGGAGGGAGAAAAATGAGTCGCATTGAGATGAATGTGGTTCCCGCAGGCTGGACACAGATGGAGTTGCTGTTGTTGTTTTTTGGGTGGGAGGCATGTGACCCTGCGCATTATTGGGGACCGGGTGTACGTGATTCTTACATTGTGCACTACATCCATGAAGGACGGGGCACCGTGTACATGGGAGATCAGGAATACAAGCTTAGCGAGGGACAGGGTTTTGTCATTCTCCCGGACACACTTATTCATTATGAGGCGGATCCGAAGGAGCCCTGGACGTATTCGTGGTTTGGTTTTAAAGGCATACAAGCCAAAGCATTCATGCAACGTGCCCAATTGAGCCCGGAGCACCCGATATATAATGCCCATGATACAAATACGATGGAAAAGTTGTATACGGAGATGGTCCAGGCTTCTACGCGTCCGGGAGGCGATGTGATGAATCAGAGTCTCTTGTACCGCTTGATGGCAGAATTAATCTCTTCTTCTCCTGTAGAGGAAGAAATAGGGCAGCTCCTTTCGAACAAAGAGACGTATATCCGGCAGGCGGTACAGTTTATGGAGAACAGGTACAGCCAGCGAACCTCCATTCTGAATATTGCCCAAGCTGTAGGACTGGATCGCACGTATCTGTCGGGATTGTTTAAAGAGCGATATAGCATGTCGCTACAGTCCTTTTTTCTGGAGTACCGTATGAATCGGGCTGCCGAACTTCTTCAGAATCCAGGGCTGTCGGTCAGCGAAGTGGCCCATTCTGTCGGCTATACAGACCCATTACTGTTTTCCAAGATGTTTAAGCGAGTGAAGGGTGTGTCTCCAAAGGGTTCGAGAAATCGAGATTAGACGCACCTAGTGCTTCAAATTTAAAAGAAAAGTTTTGATCATTAAATGTTGTCCCGCGTTACTGATACAGAAGTTTAATTGAATATGTGGAACTTGGTGCTTTGCCCGTCAAGGTGGAAGCTTAATAGGGAAGTCTGGTGTGATACCGGCGCGGTCCCGCCACTGTAACAGAGGAGTCAAGTAGCGATAATCCACTGGTTTAAGCCGGGAAGGAGCTGCAAGTGACGATGATTCCGGAGCCAGGAGACCTGCCAGGTTTAAGAAACACAGTAGTACCCTACGGGAGATAGGAAGTTGTTTAGAGAGCATGATTTTTTCTGAAAATCTGTTTATTTAAGGCGTTCTCATTCACTAACACGGAGAAGGACGCTTTTTTTGATAGAATTTATAAGATTTCAGCGGAGTTGTGGACGAAGAACATCATAGCACATACAAAAAGTTGTGGGGAAGGACGTTAGAGCATTTGAGCAGATATCGTTAAAAGATTATTACAACTGGTAGTCGTATTGTTCGGCATCACGTTCCTGACGTTCCTGCTAACCTACCTGTCTCCTGGAGAAAGTCTGTCAGGATAATACTAATGTGCGGGTTTTCTTTATAGTCTAAGTAAGGTTATAAAAAGAGAATGATGCAAGAAGGGTTACCCCAGAAGTCCATAGATGACTTTCAGGATAACCCTTTTGTTGTATAACAGGCATGTTGTGTGTAGTTGGGATGTGACACTGGAATCACTAATGAATGCTTTATCGTATGTGGTTCAGTACACCTATGTCATTAAGCACACCATAGTTTTGCGCAGGCTGTATAGCACTCAGTCGGGCACTTCATGGCTATTTCATCATATATTTATTGATTGCTTCATTGGGTGATTATCGGTATACAGATATTCAGTCTTCTTTTGGAGAGGTACTCCGCATATAGACTCTTCTGTCCACATGTAGTTGGCTACATATGCTTAGCCAGTCGTGCTGATATGAGAGATTCAAACTAGTGCGGTACTTGGGATTGGAAGTCATTCCGGCTAGACTGATCAGCATGGTAAAAGACAATGTCGCCATCCTTCAGCGGCCAGGTTCTACCTTGACTGTCTGTTGGCTTTTTGTTGAAACCTTCCATCTGCCATTGATTCATCAGTGGTGCATGAATGTATTGCAGATGGGGCGCCTCTGTATTTCCATTCCGCAGGCTCTCCATGTTGAAGTTGACTACGATATAACCATTCTTTAGAAAAACATTCGATTTCTCATCCAGCTGATTTTGTCGGGCGAGGGGTTCGAGATCCGTCCCTTTTGGTACAGCATATACATCGGCTGGCAAGCTGTACTCCCCGTACCAACGCTGTATTGCTGCATTGGCCCGGTCCACGTTGACCCCGGAAGGAATGTCCGTTTTGGGTCCAATGAGTGTCCGAATTGGAGCAGACAGGATCATCCAGTCATAACGACCTACCCATGTTTTTTGATGAGATGTCTGATCGACTAGGCGAACCATATATTCTGCCAACGTACGCTGATTACGTTCTTCAGCTGACAGTTCATAAGTGTACTGGTAACGCGCTGTATCGCCTAACTCTGTGCCGGGCACATTTCGAAGACGTGAGTTCAGGACAACAAAGCGTTTCTCCAGATCCTGCACCGATCCGATACGGATCAGGCGTTCCTGACCGCGATGGTAGTACAGATCCACTTCTTGATGGGAGGACCCGTCTTTACTCACAAAAGCAAAAGTGGGTGTAATTCGAATACCATCCTGTTTGCCAAACATATTGCCCTTGGTCTTCAGATCAAACTTGAAATGGTACCCTGTCTTCACAGTTGCGTTAGCAAATCCCTGTACCGGGTGGCTTCCCGGTCGAATGGGCAATACAAATGGAGCCAGGTTACCTCGCGGATCACCATCAATGCTATTCATCCCGGTCCAGTAGCTATAGCCCGTTGGTTCGGGACTACCCAACCGCTTGCGAAATACACTTTCCCAGTTGTAATCAGAGATATCAGTGACGTGAAAATCATATAACCTTCCGATAACATCTACCGGCACGGTGTCTGCTGCAACATGATGTGCCAGATTGGTATTGGCATCCTGTTGCTCGGTAAAGTTTGCAGGTGCATTCTCTGCAATATTGCGGAATACAATATGGTATTTGCCTTCGTCTACCCATACAGGGAGATAGAATGTGGTGTCCAGTTGATTGACCGGAATATCCACCCATGTCTTGGCAGGGATAAACTGACTCCGGTCAGCGTTATAGACATCAAACGGGAATTGCACCTGTTTGATCCGAAAATATTTGGCATAGTCCCGATTTCCATAACCGGGATAACTCGCTGCGTCCAAGTGCTGTCCCGATGTGGGAATTCGCACAATGAACGGACGTTCCAGAATGAGTGCAGCGCTGGTTGGGTCCGGTACGGTTTTCTGATTATGCGGCTGATCATCCGATACCCAGGCGTAGTTGACGACAGGGGTGTGTACCGTGACCGTGTTGATGCCGTTAATCGGTAATATTTTATTGGTGCCGCCATTCACGTTACCCGGTAGCAAATCATAATAGATCTCACCAGAGCTTGTGGTGTTTGCTTTATTAAGCAGGGAATTGCTGATCATATTACCCGGTTTGTACAGCACATCACGCCCAATCGTTGTTGGATTAGGAATATTGGATGGCGTTGGTCCATCTTTGGTTGCTTCCACATCATTCATAATGGTTGTGCTATTGAATTTTACTAGATCATTATTCACTTTACTTTGAGGTGTGTTGGACTCAGCCATCCCTTTTAACCGTGATGTATCAACTGGCACACTGGGAGGTTGGTTCAAACCACCTGTTAATTTGGGTGGAGTATATGAGATTGAAGTGGTTTGCCCTGGTCGTACATGGCTTTCTACGGATTCATCATTTTTAGACTCTAGTGTTGGTGGTGTGTATCCTGTTGGATTCATCGTAACGGTCTCACCGGGCAAAGCGTAATTATTCATGGTTGCTTTAGCGATCTTGTATACTTCCAGATTGTTAATTTTCCAGTAGGAGTAGTCTCTTGTGATCTGGAAGTTGTATGGCTTGGGTACCGTGTCGTTCGCGGGTACAGGTGGCCCTGGTGTACAACCATCATCATCACATTCCTCTGGTCCAGGTACTGTCCACTCTCTGTCGTACGAGATTGTGACATTACAGTTGTATGTAACTTTACCGCTCATTTTCGCCCAAGCTTGTTTAAACAGATAATTGTCAGCAAAGGCATTTGTGTAGAGTGACTCGGAAGTAGGGATTCCTCTTAACACATTGAATGTCTCATTATCTCTGTTATCTGACTTAATAACACCGTTGGCATTTGGATCGAGATCATTCATGCTCATGATGGTTCCAGCAGAAGGTGGTCCAATCGTTGGCGTGCAACCACCACCACCGCCCCCGTTACCGTCGCCCTCGCCAGTACCTGGGTTCTCTTCAACACCAATGTTTGTAGTGGTAGTTAACTGAAATCCATCTTTCTTCCACAGTACGGTGATGGTTGTTGTTCCTCTGCTGACGGCTTGGACTACTCCGGAGTTACTAACGGTAGCGACACCAGGATTGGATGATTCCCATGTAGTTGTACCACCGCTTCCAGTGTTTACATTGGTCTCTGCTCCAAAATTTCCATCTCCATTTTTCGTTTTGACCGTTGCATTCAATTGTTTGGACTGGTTCAAGCTAAGTTGCCCGCCAGCGGTAAGATTGATCTCTTTTGTTATTTCAACAAGACCTTTCCAGTAAAGATCTGTATTGAAGATGTAATCTGCTGACCATTTAGGTGGGTTATATTCTCTAGCGGCTGTTGCATTGATAACGCCGCCTATTTTCATGGTGAACATTGTTCTTCTACCATTGAAGGAGTCAACAGAAACAAGTTTAGGCATATTTAAATCTGCATTGTAATATTGGTTGTCATCCATATAATGAGGTGTTAGGGATACCTCGGTTAATTCTGATCGTGGATAAGGGTCGCTGTTCTTATCCATATATACTGCAGGTTTGTACAATTCTTTATCAAGATCAAGATCAACACAAACTGTCGAAGAAACCGGACGATTTGTTGATGGATCGTTAGCTAGCAAAATATTATCATTAGGCCCACTACATCCGCCATCAACGCTCCACCTTAAATCATCAATTTGATAAATATAAATACCAATATTGGTCATTTTTTGTCCTTCAACAGGTATAACTTTTAGTTGAGATTTAGCTGGTGTTTCAGGTACCATATATTGCGGTTTTATTGCAGGTTTAGTACCAGGTCCGCCACCGGCGTGCACAAATGAATAAGGTGTTAATACAGCGCAGATGGTTAGAAAGGCTATCAGTAATTTACTGATAGCTGGCTTCAACCTCAAATCTTTTATTTTATTTTGTATCGATGACACTAAAGATTGCCCCCTCTTTGGTTTCTAAGGTCACAGCCCTCGTCACAGATTGATTAAAATGTAACATTCCTTGTGCCCAATATATAGGGTTTTTAACCCCAAATACTCCTCTGTTCAAGGTATAATCTCCTGTTTTTGGAGCTTCATATGACAAAAATGATTTTGACTGAGGGGAAGCTAAAGGATTAAAGGTAGCTGAATTAAGGAGACTTCCGGCTTGTGGTTGGTTCATGGAGGCCGATTTAATATTTAAATCAAACTCAACGAAAGAAAAATATCTATCGTTTTGGAGCTTTACTCCTTCATCTACAAAAACGGGATAATAAATGCTACGGTTATTGCTAGCGACATTAGTATCTACAATAATCCAATTCAAAATTTTAAGATCTGCATAATTTGTATCGGTAACAATCTCTTTGTTTCTAACTTTTGAAAAGTCATCGTTCACAACATCATCGTATTTCTGATTGCCTGATAGAATAATTTTTCTTTCAGGTGTTTGTTTGAAAGACTTTGCAACAATATTCAAATTCGTCCCCGTCAAGCCCACCGCCCGCAGCTCATTCAGACCCTGAAAATCGGCAGGTTTTGTCTTGGCAACTGCTGCATAACGGGCGATCAATACGGCTACTTCCGCTCGTGTTGTAGTACGATCAACGCCAAATGTTTTATCGTTTGCCACACTCATAAGTCCTGTTCCCAGGGCAACGGCTACTGCATTTTTTTGAGCGCTGGCGAGTTTACCTGTGAAATATTCCTTTGCAGGCACAACGGTGTTGGTCACATCAGAGAGTGCTTGTTTGTACTCAGGATCAACCACGGTTAGCCCTTGCGTCAGCCACGTAGCCATTTCTCCTCGTTGAAGAGCGCCTTGTGCATCCAATTTTCCCTTGTAATTAGAAGGGTTGATAAAACCTTTTGCTATAGCAGTAGAGACACCGCTTTTTGCCCACTCGGGTATGTCCGTAAAATTGTTTTGTTCTTGTGTTGATGCATTAGGCTGGTCGGATAAACGTCCCAGGATACTTGCCATTTCAGCTTTGGTGACAGGTGAACTTGGTTTAAATGTCCCGTCGGCATACCCCTTGAAATAACCTTGTTCCACGGCCGAATTAATTGCTGAAGATGCCCAGTGTGTAGAAGGAACGTCCTTGAATGTAATTGTAGCTTGTGCGGCTTCTACAGAACTCCCAACGCCTCCGAAACCTACGATACCCCCTGTTAATAAAGCTAATGCCGTTACGCCGGAAATCATCATTTTTTTCATGAATTTTACTCCTCTCAATTGTGAACTTCTCTCCTTGATATGTACTTTTCAGGCTACTAGATACTAAATTTGTAATAATAATCAATATTCTACCATGTATAACTAGGCTGTTGGTATGATTTATCAATATATTTCCTCCTCTCCACATAACTCTTACTAATTCTCCAGACCTATATCTCCTTGAAAAACACAAAAAAAGGCCACGAATCCGCAGATTCATAGCCTTATGCTTTAAGGTCTCCAACATATGTAGTTCCATCAATAGTCAATTCAATAATCAATACATCAAGGATACTCGATTTCCAAACATTTGAAAAGCCCATATTATTCTTGCTCAAAATAGAGTCATGCTATCGGTGTTCCATTAGGTAATGGACTATCCGGTGTGAGCAAGACAACATCGCCTTCACCAGGCACGCCGCCTAGCACAAGTACTTCAGAGACAAAACCGGCAATCCGCCGGGGTGGAAAATTAACTACAGCAACAACCTGTTTGCCAATGATCATGTCAGGCGTGTATCGCTGGGTGATCTGAGCACTGGAACGTTTCAGGCCAAGTGGTCCGAAGTCGATCGTCATTTTAATAGCGGGTATGCGAGCCTTGGGGAAGGGTTCGGCTTCCACCACGGTACCAACCCGGATGTCATGCTGCATGAACTCTTCAAAAGTAGCCATAGCGGGATCTCCTTTCAATTATGGGAACTATTATAAATGAAAAATCAACAAAAAATCCAGATTACGCTGTATCGTAACCTGGATTTCTGTTGTGTTGCTTTGCAGCAAATTAAGCGCCGTTCCAATTTTCCCCGGTGAGATATTTCTCAGTGAGGATGGATAACATCTGAATACCTACTTCATTATGTCCGCCTTCTGGAATAATGATATCAGCATACTTTTTGGATGGCTCGATAAAAGCATCATGCATTGGTTTTACCGTTTCGAGATATTGTTTGTACACGGATTGGATCGTGCGTCCGCGTTCTTCAATGTCCCGCAGTACTCTCCGCAGAATCCGCACATCGGAATCAGTATCAACAAATACTTTGATGTCCATCAGACTGCGAAGATGTTCATCAATCAGCACATGTAATCCTTCTACAATGACAATATGGTTCGGTGCCAGTTCAACCGTCTCATTGGCAGCACGGTTATCTATGGTGAAGTCATATACGGGAGCATACGCCGCTTGGCCTTTTTTCAACAAGGTGAGATGCTCAATCAACAGATCATTATCGAATGCAAACGGGTGATCGTAATTGGTGAGTCGGCGTTGCTCAGGTGTGAGCTGCGACTGGTCTTTGTAATAATTGTCTTGGGAGATAAACGTAACTTTAGCTGATCCCAGACGGTCTATGACGGAGCGAGCTACCGTCGTTTTACCGGAGCCGGTTCCTCCGGCGATACCAATAATGAGCATGGTTGTTCCATAAGCCTCCCTAAAATGGCAGCATGATGAATGGATAAAAGCGCATCAGAAATCCTTCGTTCATGGCCTTTATCCACATGTCTGTCTCTAATACACAATTCCTTCATTGTACCATAGCACTCGACTTTTTTCATCTTGGTGTATGGACCATGTTTTGCCTTCAAGGGGCGTTATGCATGCTCATATTCATTTTACTGCATATTTTTGGATGATACTCCCTGTGGTGACTCCCATAGTGCCATTAGTCGCTGGCCGATGGAACTTTTGGTGAACAGATTCAGGATGATAAAACCAAGTACACTTCCTGTTGTATTGGCTATTATATCGTTCAGATCGGTGCTGCGACCGTTGCCCAAGGTTATCCGGAGCAGGAGCTGTGTAATTTCAATGAGGAAACTTAGGGCTAATCCTGCTGATGCTGCTGTACGCATCGAATGAATCCAAGGCTTTATGAAAGGAAGCATGAACCCCAGTGGCATAAACAGCACAATGTTTAGGAGAAAGCTTGGTGCATCCGCTGTCAGGAGCGGAATCCATTGAATGCTTTGATACCATGGCGTTTGATTGGCATAGATTCCGATGTTCACGTTGATAGGGAAAAATACAAAATGCATAACGCCCAACATATATATGGCAAATGCGAGCATCGACACATACTGTCTGACCGTGTACCTGGTTTTACTCACCCTGGCATGGAGCATCAGGGCGAGCAGGACCAGAACGAATAACGGACCAAGTACGATGAGAGATGAGATTGAATATTGGATGGACATGGAATGGCTCCTTCACAAGGAAATGAGATCAGGCTATTGAAGCTGAATCTTCATTTCCATTCCCTTGATGAATTGATTATCTTTAACCTCTTCAGCGAAATCATCCTTGATCTCAAAAGGTTTCACTATCAGGTATTTCACATCTTTGGAAGTCGTAGCATACATGCGCTCGGATGTTATTTGGTTTCCCTCATAGATGCCCTCGCCGCTAAGTGAGGTTAGTTGCCGCCCTTGATCATCATAGACGGCAAATCCGATGTGACTCAGCTGTACCTGCTCTTTTGCCGTAAGAGCATTCTTATCATTCAAACTGATAACAGTAGTTATGCGAGTGGTGACAGGGGTAACCTCAGCTTCCGTAACAGCGGCCGTATACAGATCGTTGGTCATGGCTGTGTTAGGCAGAACCCGATGAATGTTATCTGTTGATTTGGTAAATGGAACCGTCAGCTCGAACTCATGATCAATACCCTGCAATGTCAATTGAACTTTGGCGTCAAACTGATCCGGCCAATGTGCTGTTCCCTGATCGGAGGAAATGACCTGCTCAAAGAGCAGTGTATCTGGCTGCGTTTCTCCTACCGAACTATAGAACAGTCCGCTATTCGGACGGGTCCCGTCCACTTTTAAAAAGACATTCTCAATTCCGCTGCTCAGTTTCACGATTTCCTTGCCATTGTCATATTCGCCTTGATTCAGATTAGGCGCAGTGAAATGAACCAGAAACGCAGCACGTGTACCATCATATACCGCTTCAAGCACTTCGAGCTTCACATCCTGGTAAGCAACCTTGCTGTTAACAGGGGTAGTCAAGCCTTCGTTGCCCGCCGTTCGCAGACCCATATCAGCTTCTATCGAGCTGAAGAGGCTGCCCACGAGTGGAATATTGCGCAAGGAGGCAGCCATGGCCGGTGATACAAAGCCGGATGCAAATACGGTAACGCCCAACACTCCGGCTGCGATCGTCGCAGCTGCAGCCTTGTGCCATCGCTTGTTCCGGCGACTGGAGCGCAAAGTCTGTTCCGTTTTCAATGTGTTTGGTGACGTCGGCAGAGATTCCAGTGTGGCATCAATCCGGTTACGAACGAGTTCAGACATCAGAGGACGCTCCTTCGCTTTGTTCTTTAATTCCTGATCGATATTAAACGGGTTTGACATGTAAGTTTACCTCCCGAAAATTTTTGAATTTCTGATATAACTCCTGCCTTGCCCGAGTAAGTCTCATTTTCACTGCACTTTCGGAAATATTCAGGGCATCGGCGACTTGACGGAGGGACAGGTCTTCAAAATAATGCAAAACGACAACAATTCGTTTCGATTCCTCCAGATGGTCTACCGCTTCTCGCATATCGACCTCATCGTAGGGACTGGAATGCTCCCGCTTTTCTGAAGGTACTTCCGCATAAGCGGTGGAGAGAGAGCGGCGGGACAGCATCGTGTTACATTCATTGATGAGGATGCGAAACAGCCAGGTTTTGAAATACCGGGGTTTCCGGAGTGTATGCACCGATTTGTATGCGTTCAGGATTGTCTCCTGAATGGCATCGGCCACGTCCTCCTCTTTTCGCAGCATGGATTTTGCCGTATTGTACAAAGAGTTTTCAATGTCTCGAATAAGCCGGATAAAGGCTTCACGATCTCCTTGGATGGCCTGGTTAACGAGATCGGTTGAACCCATGGATAACAGCTCCTTTCGTATTGGAGGGATGAAGCCAGCACTTGGCTGGTTTTTATATGAATTAGACTGGCGAGTAGGGCATATGGTCACATTTACTTTTTATAGTTTTAAAAAAGGGCGTTGTTATATATGACGTATCGGGTCTCTGCGTTCCCTTCAATGATAAGAGAGGTTGATTTTTCCCTAAGATTGGATGATTGACTTTTTTTAAAACAGCACTATAATAAACTTATATTCATAACACGGACTGTTACTGGGGAAACCAGGCATGACCGAATTCGATTGCTTTACTGTAATCGCTTTCGGTCTTTTTTTATTTTTGTTGGGGGGTGAGAACATTGAAGGTTATCAAGAAGGTAAACAATAACGTAGCCATCGCTATTAATGAACATAACGAAGAGGTTTTTGTCGTAGGCAAGGGTGTAGGATTTCTGAAAACGCCCTATGAGCTGACGGAGACGGACTTGGTGGAGAAAATATTTGTGGCACCAAAGAACATCCGTATGTATGATCTGCTGAACAGTATTCCGATTGAGGATATTTATCTCGCGGAGGAAGTCATCAAGCTGGGCAGTCAGATCCTGAATAAAACATTTAACCCGAATCTGCTTCTCACCCTGTCCGACCATATCAGTTTTGCATTAACCCGAACCAGAGAAGGCATCCGTATCAAAAACCCGCTGGAATGGGAAGTGCGGACACTCTATCCGGACGAGACCCGGGTGGGGGAGGCTGCGCTGAAGCTGATTCAGGAAAAAATGGATATCGCTCTGCCAGCAGCCGAAACAACATTGATTGCTCTGCATTTTGTTAATGCACAGGTTGGATCGGGAGAGATGACGGATACCACCAAGGTGACTACAGTTACGGGCGAGATCCTGTCCGTGATCAAATATGCGCTCAAAATTGACTTTCAGGAGGATTCCATCCATTTCATGCGCTTTGCCACACATATCCGGTATTTCATTCTGAGGCAGATGAGCGGTAAGTCGCTCAAGGATGAGAATGAATCGCTTTTCCTGATGGTGAAGGAGAAGTTTCCGAAAGAACTGGCTTGTGTGGAGAAGATTGCTGACTTCCTGAAAAATAATTATGGCTGGACCTGTTCCGATGATGAAAAATTATATTTGATCTTGCATATTCAACGATTGATTTCGAATGAACCAACGGAATGAACCTAATGAAGGAACTAACCGAATAATCCATATTGGACTGTTACTGATTCGATCAGGCATGACCAAGCGTAGGGAATGACGATTCCCCGGCTTGGTCATTTTTTATATATCCAATTTATTCATGTAGAGGAGAAGGGTCATGAACAATAAAGACTTGGCTAAAAACGTACTTGATCTCGTTGGCGGCGAGCAAAATATATCGGGTCTGACACACTGTGCAACCCGTTTGAGATTCGTTTTGAAGGATGATAACAAAGCAGACCTCAAGGCGCTGGATCAGCTCGAAGGCGTGCTCAAGGCACAAAATTCCGGTGGACAGGTTCAGGTTGTTATCGGTGCTAAAGTAGACGCGGTATACAGTGAAGTGAAGAATCTAACTTCTGACAAGATTGGCGAGCTTACAGAGTCTACAGACAGTGGGCCGAAAAAGAGACGTAACCCCATCAACGTAGTGCTTGAAACTATCGCAGGTATATTCACGCCTGTTCTGCCAGCACTTGTTGGTTGCGGGATGATCAAATGTTTGGCTACCGTTATAACTGCCATGGGTTACCTGGAAGGCTCCGGTTTCCTGACGATCATTAACATGATTGGGGACTGCATTTTCTACTTCATGCCGTTCTTCCTGGCTGTCAGTGCAGCAAACCGTTTCAAAACCAATCCCTATTTGGCGGTAGCTCTTGCTGCGGGACTAATGCATCCAACCATTTTGAACGCTGCGGCTCAGATTGCTGAGACGGGTGTAAACAGTATTGATTTTCTCGGCATGCCGATTCTGTTGATGAAATATTCCTCTTCCGTCATTCCAATCATTTTGGCGGTATGGATTATGAGTTATGTGTATCCAATCGTCAATCGAGTGATTCCCAAGTTTTTGCAGGTCCTGCTTACCCCAATGATTGTTTTGTTCATTATGATTCCAGTGGAACTGATTGTGCTTGGTCCAGTAGGTTCATATATCGGTGATTGGTTGACCAATGGCATTAACTCATTGTTCTCCACTGCAGGTGTTCTTGCTGGTGCGATTCTTGGATTTTTCAAACCGATCATGGTCATGTTTGGTATGCACTATGCGATCATGCCGATTCAGGTTCAACAAGTGGCTACATTAGGTGCAACCGTGCTGTTACCAACGGCACTCGCAGCAAATTTGGCTCAGGCTGGAGCAGCCTTCGGTGTGTTTGTACTGACGAAGAGTAAAACGATGAAATCAGCAGCTGCTTCGAGTGGATTCACCGCGTTGTTCGGGATTACCGAGCCGGCGATCTATGGTGTAACGCTGAAATACAAACGTCCGTTTTTCGCAGGTTGTCTGGCAGGAGGATTAGTTGGTGGATTCTACAGCTTGGTGCATACAACAGCGAATGCAATTTCACTTCCAGGTGTATTGGCAATTGGCACGTATTCATCGGATCGTTACATGTATGTCGTTATTGGTTGTGTTGCCGCAGTTGTACTCGGGTTTGTGTTCACGCTGTTGGCGGGCATCAAGGAAGATACAGATGGAAATAAATCGAAGCAGCAAGCTACGAATAAAGCAAATAGCAATCAGGTAGCAGTTGCCACAGAGGTAACTCCAGCGTCCGTATCATCACAGACATCCACTTCTTCTGACATGCTTATCGTTAGTCCAATGACAGGGGAGATCAAACCGATCTCTGAAGTGGAGGATCAAGCGTTTGCCCAAGAATTGATGGGTAAAGGCATTGCAATCGTTCCGACAGATGGCAAGGTATATGCTCCATTTGACGGGGTAGTCGAAGCACTTTATCGCACCAAACACGCCATCGGATTGAAAGCTGCGAATGGTGTCGAGATCCTGATTCATATCGGAGTGGATACCGTCAGTCTGAAAGGGAAATATTTTAACGCCCATATCGAACAGGGACAGACAATCAAGGCAGGGGATTTATTGGTTGATTTTGATCCGAAGGGTATTACGTCAGCAGGTTATAACACCATTACATCGATTGTGGTAACCAACATGCAACAGTACGGAGATGTGCTGACTACAGCGACCAGCGGCCCGATTGGGGAGAGCGAACCTTTGATCAAGCTGATTCCGTAAGAACTGCTCATCTTTTCATTAAGCTACAAGTTACAAGCTAGATGGTCTTAATAAGACTTAATAACACGTAATAACAGGAGGAACTAAAATGACGAATTCCAATTTTCCAAAAGATTTTTTATGGGGCGGTGCACTGTCTGCCTGTCAGGCCGAGGGAGCTTATAATGTGGACGGCAAGAGTCTGACCATCCCTGAAGTTATGAAATTTAACGAGAAGAACGACCGCAAAGTGACCAAGCAGATCAGAGTGAATTGGGAGATGATTGAAGAGGCCAGGAATGACCAGGATACCGTGAAATATCCGAAGCGCCGGGGAATTGATTTTTATCATTCTTTCCGTGAGGATATCGCCTTGTTTGCTGAGATGGGCTTCAAAGTATTCCGTTATTCGATTTCATGGGCCAGAGTATTTCCGGGTGGCGACAATGCCGCTCCGAACGAAAAGGCACTAGAGTTCTATGATCAGGTTATTGATGAATGTCTTAAACACGGTATGGAGCCCTTGATCACGATCAGTCACTTTGATACACCAATTGTACTGATGGACAAGTTCGGAGGATGGTATAACCGCAAATTGATCGATCTGTATGTGAACTATTGTGATGTGCTGTTCAATCGCTACAAGGGCAAAGTGAAATATTGGGTGACATTCAACGAGATCAACATGAGCGTGAAAGCATCGGCCAAAACGCTGGGAATCATTGATTATGATGCTCCAAATTATGAGGAAATGCTGTTCCAGGGGTTGCATCATCAATTTGTAGCTGCGTCCAGAGCAACCAAGATGGCCCATGAGATTGATCCAAACAATCAGATCGGAAGCATGGTGGCATATTTTACAACGTATCCTTACACTTGCAAGCCGGAGGACGCACTCCAGATGCAACAGGATGATCAGATGAAAAATCAGTTCTATCTGGATGTGCTTAATAAAGGCGAATACCCTTACTATAGTAAAACGTATTTCAAAAACAAGGAGATCCAGCTGAATATCGAGGACGGCGATCTGGATAGCATTCGCGCGCACACGGCTGATTTCGTGGGGATGTCGTATTACAACTCGATGATTTCCAGTAGTGATACCGAACAACTCGAACTAACGGCAGGCAATGTACACAGTGTATATAAAAACCCGCATCTGCCCGCTAACGAGTGGGGTTGGCAGATTGATCCCATTGGCCTGCGGTATACGCTGAATCTCGTCTATGATAGGTATCAAAAACCGGTCTTTATTCTGGAGAATAGCTCAGGCTTCTACGATAAATTAAATGAAGACGGAACGATCAACGATCCTTACCGGATTGATTTTCTGAGCAAACATATCGAACAGATGGGACTCGCCATTGCCGATGGGGTCGAAGTGTTGGGATACACGATGTGGGGGCCCATCGACATGATCAGTTCAGGGACTTCCGAGATGAGCAAACGGTACGGATTTATCTATGTGGATCAGGACGACTATGGCAATGGTACGCTGAAAAGATATCGTAAGGATTCCTTCTTCTGGTATCAGAATGTGATCCGTACCAACGGAGCAGAACTGTAACGCACCATGAACATTCTGGGTCGTATCAAAAAAATACCCGGCGGCTTGCTGATTGTTCCCATGCTGGTCGCCGCGGTCATCAACACGGTGTTTCCATCGTTTTTTCAGATCGGAGATCCAACAACAGCGCTGTTCACATCGAAAGGTACCATGGTGCTGATCGGTATGATTTTACTGATATCAGGAACACAGCTTAACTTGTCACAGCTTCTGGTGACTTTGAAGAGAGCAGGGGTGCTCTGTATTTCACGCATCCTCATCAGCTGCCTGTTCGGATGGGCGTTTGTACACTTTTTTGGCATAAGTGGGGTCGGGGGAGTTTCTGCGGTAGCCTTCATTGCCGTTCTGACCAGTTGTAATCCAGGATTATATCTGGCCTTGATGAACACGTATGGAGATGATGTGGATCGTGCTGCGTTTGGCATTCTGAATCTGATCGCCGTACCGGTTATTCCGGTCATGATATTGAATTCGGCAAGCGGCGTCGGTATCGATTATCTCAGTGTATTTGCTACACTAGTACCTTTCTTGATCGGGATACTGCTTGGTAACCTGGATAGCAACATACAGAAGATGTTTGCTCCGGGAACACTGATTCTACTACCTTTTCTAGGTACCAGCTTCGGGTCCAATATTGATCTGCGTATTGCATTTCAGTCCAGTCTGTCCGGTTTGTTGGTCACGGTGTTATTTTTGCTGATCTGCATGCTACCGCTCATTGGAATCGATCGCACGATACTAAGACGGCCCGGTTACGCAGCGGCTGCGACATGTTCGGTTGCTGGATTGTCCATGGTGGTGCCTTCGATGGCTGCCGGGTTCAATCCGGCGTATGCGCCATATGTGGACACAGCTATCGCTCAGATTGCGTTTGCCGTGATCCTGACGTCGGTGACCGTGCCTTATATCGTGAAACGTCTGGCTGGAGGAACAACAACGGAAGCTTCTGCTTCGACAAATCACTAGAAAAAAACAGCATGTGTTCTGTCAGATTATGACGGATCACGTGCTGTTTTGCTTTGTACATCTATATGATCTCCTGGGGGAGGAGAGGGATCGATCGGTTTATTTTACAGACCCAGCAGTTGTTTAACACTTTCAGCTACAGCTTTGCTAGATTGCGGATTCTGTCCTGTGACCACGCGGCCATCTGTTGTGACATAGGAACCGAAGGCAGCAGCTTTATCATATTGTGCAGCGCGTTCTCTCAAAGCATCTTCCAGCAGGAAAGGAACATACTCGGTTTGTTGAGCCAATGTTTCTTCTTCATTCGTGAAGCCGGAAACGGTTTTGTCGTTGATCAAAAGCAGGCCGTTGGACAGCTTCACATTCAACAGGGCTGTAACTCCGTGGCACACGCCGGATACAACGCCACCCTTTTCATAGATTTCACGAGAAAGCTCTTGAAGTTCAGCATTATCCGGGAAATCCCACATCGTACCGTGACCGCCTGTGAAGTAGATTGCATCGTAGTCACTTGCATTCACTTCGCTAGGTTTCAACGTATTTTTCAATTGGTTCATGAACATTTCGTTCTCGAAATAGGCTTTGGTGCTCTCATCCAGAGAGTCGCCCAGACTTTTCGGATCAAGAGGTACGTTCCCGCCTTTAGGGCTAACCAGATCGATCTGAACATTGTCATTATGGTCAAACTCTTCAATAAAATGAGTTGCTTCGCTCAGCCACAAGCCAGTAGGCTCGTCCTTTGTTGCGTACTTATCTACATTTGTTAGAACAACCAGTATCTTTTTCATATTAAAACCTCCCGTAAAATATATAACATAAATTTATAATAAATATCACAAAATTAAATTGTGTAAAATATATTATTAAATATAACATAACCATTTTCTAAAGTAAAATCATGAACGTATCGTCGATCTCCAATGTGACTTTCAAGCGTAGGAGTAAAGAACAATCTAGTCGTAGTAAATATGCCTGTAAGAATACACTTTTACTTATTATGCCCAGCTTAATTTACTCAAATTGTAAGCGGAGGTAGGCGTGTGTAAGGGGAAACGAAATTAATTCAAATTTGAAGTTAATTTGATTGTACAACTAGTTCTTTTGATTTAGAATGGCGGAAGATGCCAACAAAAAACTGGTACAAATTACATATATACTTGGAGGAACATTCATGAAACGTTCAGGCAAATTTTTCGCTTCAACAGTGGTTGCTGCTGTTGCTGCAGTATCCATCGTCTCTTCAGCTTCAGCGAGCACAGTTTCAGTCTCCGATATCTCTGGCGTAACACCTATCAACATTAGCAGTATGGATATCGAAACGGCTTTGATGATGGTCCAGAGCGAACGCGCCAAATTGCTGGATGCGCAATTGCAAACGCAAATCCAGGAAGTACAGAACCGTAATCAACAGATCGCGGAGTTGAACTCTCAATTGCAGGTAGCCCAGCAAAACGGGGATGAAGCAGCTGTTCAAAAGCTGAAAGGTCAAATTGATGCTGCAAGCAACTCGCAACAGATGGACATGCTTCGTCTGCAGTCCATGTCCAACAAGCGCAATGAAGCGTTTGATGTCATGACAAACTTTGTCAAAAAAATGCAGGATTCAAGATCATCCATCATCGGTAACATGCGTTAAGAACGGATGATTAACTGCTGCAACAATACAAAAAGAGCGAAGTCGGAATTCAAATTCCGAAACTTCGCTCTTTTTGTATTTCTCTTTTTTTATGATATATCTCATCTAATCCAAGTTAGCCCGACCAGTCACGACGCCGAGTGAACAGATCCTGCAACTCATCCGTGGACAATTCGGTAATCCAGTTCTCAGAGCTTGTGATGATGTTATCGCTGAGCTGCTGTTTGCTCTCCAACATCTCGTCGATCCGCTCCTCCAATGTGCCAAGAGAGATGAACTTATGCACCTGAACATCTTTGGTCTGACCCATCCGATAAGCCCGGTCGGTGGCTTGATTCTCAACAGCAGGGTTCCACCAGCGGTCAAAATGGAAGACATGATTGGCTGCGGTCAGATTCAACCCCACACCGCCTGCCTTGATGGACAGAATGAAGACGGACGGTTGCTTGTCCTCAGGCAATGTACGGGATTGGAATTCCTCAATCATACGATCCCTTGCCGTCTTGGACGTGCCCCCGTGCAGATACAGCACAGGCTCCTGCAACTCCTGACGCAGTACCTGTTGCAGCATCTGTCCCATACCGATATATTGGGTGAAAATCAGGCATCGCTCGCCCTCGTCCCGTAATTCGCGGACAAGTTCCATCAGTCGTTCCAGCTTCGCGGAGCGACTAATCAGCATCGCCATATCTTGCGGACTGTACATGTCATAAGCAGATGTCAGTGCACCGTCTTCGGGAAGTTCCTCCGGCAAAGCCTCTTTGGTCAACAGCAGAGGGTGGTCACACAGCTGCTTGAGCTGGGTTAACGCCGATAGAATTGCACCTTTACGCTTGATGCCTTCCAGTTCTTTCATTTTATCCATCAGGGCCTGTACGGACTGGTCATACAATGCACTTTGTTCGCCCGTAAGGTGAATATAGGTTTTCATCTCGTTTTTGTCCGGCAGATCAAGCTGGATATTGGGATCTTTTTTCTTACGGCGTAGCATGAATGGTTTCACCAATTGCTGCAGATCCTGCATCCGTTGCTCGTCCTTGTCTTTCTCTATGGCACTGATGAAGCGAGTCTGGAATGCCCGGGCGTTGCCCAGATATCCTGGATTGATAAAGTCATAGATCGACCACAGCTCGGACAACCGATTCTCGATCGGCGTACCTGTCATGGCAATGCGGTGTTTCGCCGGGAAACTGCGAACAGCCAGGGACTGTTTGGTCTGGGCGTTTTTGATATTCTGCGCTTCATCGAGACAGATGCATGACCACGTATAGGTTTGTAACATCTCCTGATCCAGTGTAGCCGTAGCAAAGGACGTGATAATAATATCCACCTGCTCGGTCTGATCCCGGAATTCTTCTCCACTTAATCGGCGTGCGCCATAATGCAGACTGACATTAATGGAGGGTGCGAAGCGGCTAATTTCCTTTTGCCAGTTGCCCAGTACGGAGGTTGGGCAGATCAGAAGAACCGGGGCTTGTCCCGGCTTACGTGGTTCATGATCCTTGATGTGTAACAGATACGTGATGAACTGAATGGTTTTCCCGAGACCCATATCATCGGCAAGACATGCCCCAAGGCCAAATCTGCGCAGGAAACCAAGCCATGCAAAACCTTCCTTCTGATACGATCGCAGCTCGGCATGAAGCCCTGTCGGAATGGGCAGGGAAGGTGCGCCGCCTTGTCCGCCCCCGAGTTGTGCAATAACCCGGTTCAGGTGCTCATTCAGTTCTACTTCCAGCCGAATGTTCTGATCATCCTGTGGTGGCTGCTCTTCCTCGGTTTGTTGTCCTTCCTTCCATTTCTGGTTGCGATATTCCCGTTGCTCATTGTGCAGCAGATGCAGGTGCAGAATATCCTGGAATGAGAGTCCCTGTTCCCGATCTACACCGCCCATGGCACGACGTATCTGTTCCAGCAGGTCGGGGTCGAGAGGAACCCATTCTCCACGGAAGCGAACCAGTCGTTCATTACGGGCAACAAGGTCGGCGAATTCATCTTCGCTGAGATCCGTGTCACCAATCGCAATTCGCCAGTCAAAATGAATAATCGAGTCCAGTCCAAAGAACGACTGTCCCCGTTCACTGCCTTCCTCCGGCTGTACCTTAGCACGCAGCTTTGGTTTCTTCTTACGGGCTGCTTCCCACCAACCAGGCAGCAGAACTTGCCAGCCCGCTGCGAGTAACCGCCCGCTATCCTGCGTCAGGAACTGCCAGGCTTCCTGATCTCCCAAAGGATCACTCAGCACATCCCGCCTACCACTAATGGAGCTTCCAAGACGCGGCAGATGTGCACGCAGCTGATCCAGCCATCCGGCCGAGCGATCCAGAATGAACGGTGTCCATACCTCTGGCCATTCACCTTCAAGTCTGCCCCGTGAATCCAGCATGACGGGCACCAATACAGCGGCATCCAGCTTGTTCTGCAACACCAATCGCAGCCGCCAAGATGGCTCATCCTCGTCCGGCTCCTGCAATTGCAGCATGGGTCTGAATGGTGCGGCATCTGCTTTCCAGCCAATGGATACGAGCCAGGACTGAGCATCCATCCCGGCTGTCTTGGGTAGAGTGCCACGCTCTGGGAACAACTGCGGGAATTCACGCCGCAGATCCGTTGCAGCTTCTTCCGAACTGTACCAGCGCTGGAATACAAAGGCGGAATAGGCCGCCCCAAGTCCTTCGGCATAACTCTCGTCCGTTTGCTGAATCGCTTTGGTAAGCGATGCCCGATCCTGCTTTTTCAAGCTATCCGGGTCCCAGGTCCACTGAAGCTGTCCTGCACGGTATGCCTCGAAGCTAGGTACGTATTTTCGTTTCTCTATGGAGGATGCCAGTGCTGGAGCTAGTCGAATCAGATGTTCCGCTTGCTCGTCCCACTTCCATTCAATATGAAGCAGCGTATGCATCTCGGCAAAAAAGGGAATCACTTCTTCCGCAGGCAGAACAACCAGCTCAATCTCCTCAATCTGCCGAACTTCCAGTTCGGTCCCGTAGAAGGAAGGCGCATGCCAAGCGAACAATCGCTGCTTAAGCGACTGTCCCGGTACAAAGTGGTGTGTGTTGAGTGCTCCGTAAAACAAAGCATCGCCATATCCGGTTAAAGCGACGTGAACCTCAATCGTTTCAGTGTAAGGATGAATTAAGCTCATGAGATCAGTTTACCTTTCCGAAGCTCTTCCTGCAGGGCGCGCAGCCGACTGTTACGAACGGCGAGTGTGGTGATGAATTGCTCCCAGTGCGCTTCTTGCTTCATTTTTTTATAGATTTTGGACAGACGTTTCAACAGCTTCACCGCTGCTTTGTATCCGTCCCTGTTTTTGTGTCCGATATAACGCTCCACTGCCTGATGATAGAAGGGAAGCAGCAGCTCAGGTGCATCTTTTTCGATTGGTTGCAGCATCGCTACGCGGAATTCGAGAGGTTCCGTTCCCGTACTCAGCTGAAAATCAATCCATCTGCGCCACTGTCCACGCGAATGCATAGCATCCTCGTAGGCGGGGCGGGAGTGGGGAAGCATACTGACAAGCGTGTCCCACATACGGTTCTCTGCATCGGGCAGATGTTGAATGGCCGTATCCCATAGATGCATGTAATCATTCAAAGGTGTATTACGCCGATTCACCAGAAGGGGGCCAAGTTGTACCAACCAATCCCCAAGTCGCTTCCATTCAGCCGAATCTGCGAGTACATGGAGAAAATGCAACAGTTGTTCTGGCGGGAAGCCGTAGGCCGAGCTTCCATGGATGAGTCGCTGCCATGCCTGATCATCTTGCCCCAGATGGAAGTGCATCCAGCTCTGCGCGAGTATGAGTGGTAAAGGCAGTGTTACGGCTTTGCCTGGTCTATCACTACTACTTCCATTATTTTGAGCGCTACCCAAGACACTCCCACCTGACTGGGAAGGTGACGAAGCGGCGGTTATATTGCGTTCTATATCATCTAAGATGGCCTGTTCCGACACTAACATGTCCCGCGACCCTTGCAGCTCAGGTACGATCCAGTTCAACCATAGTTGTCGATAGATCGGAGTGAAAAACATCATGCTGGCTGTCTCAGGCATCATCTGTTTGCGTAAATAAGCCGAGGTTTCAGACAGTCTGTTCCAAAGTTGTTCAAGCTTGTTTCCCTTTAGACCTGACAGGTCTAGCGGATGGTTAAAGATCCGTTCAATGTCTTTCTGAAGTGCATCCACCGCGAGCTGGGCAGGGTAGCTCAAGTACACGGGGGTATGAGTGATTGAATTACGAGCCGGCGGCACGCAGAATCGGATGAGGTGCAGCTGCACATGTAGTTCAAAAAGTTGGTCCATTGCAGCGGACAGCCTTGGTTTAATGGCATATAGCTCGTCCGTTGCTTCCTGTACGTAGGATGTGCTTGCTGTGCCAGTACCCAGCCGTCTCAGACAGGAGTGGAATAGTTCGTGCCATTCCGAGATTTCGAGATCAGCAAGCTCTGTTGCACGTTCCTTGATCTGGCTGTATTGGTTGTCCGGAATGTCCATATCCTGTTGTTCATCGGCATCTGCATAGCTGGATATTCCTGCGGACATGGCCCCGACGGGTTTGGTCGTTTGTTTGAGTGCAGTACTGGAGTGCGCATTCACAATCGCATGCACAGGTCGCTCCAGTTGTTCGGCATAACTCATCAATACAGCCGTCATATGTTTGCATACGGAACTCACCGGGCAGGTACAATGACTTGTAGTCAGGGATTGCATGCTCAATGTTACTTTGTACTCTTCCGATCCTTGTACAACGGCCGAGATCCCTTGTTGTTCGGAATAGGTTAATGGTCCGACACGTTTCTGTTTATAATATTGGAATCCGCGCATGATCGTCAGGTTATTAAAATGCTCTGCAACCTGCCTGATCAACTGTTGCCACTGCGCATCATCCATCCTCATGTTATTCGGTATGTTCATCATTCCATCTCCTGGGGTAAACATAGGTTCAGTAATCACCACGTCTATGACGTGATGTTGTAAATTTGTTGTATCCATCATATCAGTTATGAGCCAATCCGTGCATGGGTTATGAAGAATTTGAAGTTATTTTAGACCAACTGGAATCAGGATGAACACGTCGGTTCTGCTGGCGGATGGAATGCATGATTGCACCATATTGTGTATGCTTATGGTATGTATTCCTTTCAGGAACGATGCAGGCCGGGGAAACGGCCATACTACACACAACAGGAGAGAGCATATGAAAATACTTACGTTAAACACACACGCCTGGGCGGAAGAGGATCAACTGAACAAGATCAGTCAACTGGCTGATTTTATTAATACACATCAATTCGATGTGATCTCCATGCAGGAGGTCAACCAATCCATGCAGGAAGCGGCGCTTTCTGAAGAAGAACTGAAGATGTATTATGCTACTGAATCCGACGCTGTGATTAAAAAAGACAACTATGCCTACGTCCTGCTTCAGCAGCTGACAGAACAATATTACTGGACGTGGATTCCCGCGCATGTCGGGTTCCAAAAATACGATGAAGGACTGGCGATCCTTAGCCGGACGCCGATTAAGCAGGCTTTTGGGGAATACGTGTCCCACATGCGGGATTATAACAACTATCGTACACGCAAGATTGTGGGAATCCAGACGGTTGTCCAAGGTGAAGCAACCTGGTTTGTGAACGGACACTATAACTGGTGGGATGATGCGCAGGAACCTTTCAAGGGACAGTGGGAGTTGACGGAGAGCAAGCTTGCCCCCTACATGGACCAGCCGTTATATATAATGGGTGATTTCAATAATGTCGCGGAAATGCGTGATGAAGGCTATGATTATATGATGAACAAAGGCTGGAATGACCTGTACACCACAGCATTGCAAAAGGATGATGGAGCAACCGTGGTCAAGGCCATTGCCGGCTGGGCAGATAACAAATGCGATCTTCGGATCGACTATATTTTCTCCAATCGTCCGATTCGGGCTAAATCTTCCACCGTGGTCTTGAACGGTAAAAATGGACCGGTCGTGTCTGACCATTTTGGCGTCGCTGTAGAGATATAACAGCCGTGTGAGCATAAATCGTAAAGGTGATATCACCGCAAATACGAAACAAAGCCTCCGCTGACTTCCTGCAAAGGGAAGTGGCCGGAGGCTTTTCACATTCTAAATCATTTGTTATGTACATTTCATATCGTTTGTTCTTTCTGTTGTGGAACTCTATTGTTATTCGAGCGCCAGCATCTGATGTACAAACTTTTTCAGATTCGCGCTTGTCTCACTAAGCTGTTCGATACTTTCCATGAACTCGGTAACAAGCTTGGCCTGATCCACTGTTGCGGTTGTAATCTGACCGATCTCCTGCTCCATATGTTTCATGGAATCTTGCACGCTGCCTAGGGACGATTCGATATCAGCTGCTGCTTGTTTCGTATGATCCGACAGTTTACGTACTTCACTGGCCACCACACCGAATCCGGCCCCCTGATCGCCCACACGGGCTGCCTCTATCATGGCGTTTAGTCCAAGCAGATTGGTTTGTTCTGATACTTCACGAATGACGTTTGTTACTTTACTTACACTGACCGAGTTCTCTGAAGCTTTTTTGGAGTTGTGCAGAATCTCTTCCGATGTCGCGGAGAGTTCCTCGGAATGTGCAGCAATCTGCTGAATGCCGCCGACGAGCGCGTTAATGGTTGTTTCATTTTCACGGATCAGCGTTTCCAGTGTCATGTGACTATCCAGTGCGTAGTTCACACCCAATATACCCACGACCTGATCGTTCTCTTTAATAGGGATTAGAATGGCATCAAAAGGTCTGCCCTGCAGATCACCAGGCATGCGTGCCACGGTACGGGAATCTCTGTTAGTCAGCATTTTGAAATGTTTATAATCATCATGCAGCTCATCCCCAACCTTCACGCCAATCTCCAGACTTTTTGCTTCGGAAAAATACAATACTTTCTCATGATCATTAATGGATATGGATATGTCGTCACGGAACATTTGGCTAACAAAAGGCATAGCATTTACCAGAGATTCAAGAGTATTCAATGTGCATCTTTCCTTCCCGATACAAAAAGTGGAATTTTTCAATCTATATAAGTTGAACTAAAGATATATTCACACGTACACTCCGATGACAGAATAACCTTCCAATCGCTGTTATCCCCAGATTTTTTTGATTCCCTTTTCTCAAGGGAAAAATCCGGTGATAGCGTATGCTTACGATGCAGCTTTCTTTCAGAAATCTTTTAGGCGAACGCTTCGCTTTTTCAGTTTTTTTCTGTCCTCTACGTTTCTGTGTAAATGATTAGTTCAACATATATAGTTTCTATATCGGTAACATTTTCCGTTTTTTGAATTAATGTCCCAATGAAGGTGTAATTGGCGAAGTAAAAACCGAATTTTCTGATTTTTTGAAAGCGTAATCAAAAATCTGTAGCCACCACCGAACATGTCAGTTATACTGGGATTATTATTCGGCTATTCAGAAGATAACCAAGGGACATACCTATTTCCCGGTAAGGGGATTACCCACCTAGGTTAAGCGCTATACTTTATTACTGCATATTAGTTTGGTGCTCCAGTGTGGATGGTATGAATGCAATGATATAAGAATTTATTTCAACGGGAGAAGGATGTGTGCCATCGATGACGACCTATTTCAGTGAACCACAGAGCATGTATTACCGATTTGGAGAAGATCAGGATCAGGTGTTGAAGGTACTGGCCGAGAGGTATATTGGAGCCAATGCACAGGCTGATTTTGTATATCGGGTATTCCAGAAGTCTGGTATTTTGCAAAATGAAAAAGGGCTTTATGATCTGAATTTAGGTAAACGCTTTCCTGATGCGCCTAAAGACCATATATCCTACGCAGCTGCATTGGTTTGGGGGGACGAGGACCGGAATTTGGACGTGTTGGTCCGCTGTTATGGGCCTGTTCGTTTCTATTTCAATGAGCAGTTGGTCTATCGCTCTACCGTAATGGATGAGATTAGTCCAGACGCAACGGTGAAGCTCAGCATCGATATCAAGCCTGGTTGGAACACTATTTGGCTGGAGATGAAAAACACCCCTGCCGGATTTGGTTGCCAATTTGGGTCAGATGAAGGAAAAGTGCGCATTTTGAATGTATATGCTCCATTTCAGGAGAGACAGGGGCAAGCGGGGTGGGTGTTCTCCCAACCGAACCCAGCCACGAGTAAACAACCGGACCTACTTGGAAAAGAATCAGACTACAGCTTGAACTGGCTGCCTGAGACAGGCTGGTCTGATGAAGATAAAACCAAGCCAGCTTTCGAGCGAATATTCGGAAATCTTGCTGGTAAGCATGCTTATGCTTGGACCCACCTGAACAATAACGATTCAACCGGGAATGCAGTGCGATTGTCAGGTCAATCTTCCGGTTCTCTAAGTATATGGATTAGCGGCAAGCCTGTGGCGCAAGTGAAGGAAGCGGGTCTGTTCGAGGTGGATGTACCAGCTTCTTTTGGGCGGAGTGACCTGCTTGTCCGAAGTGAATATGACGATACGGCTAGACCTTGGCATTTTAATTTGAACGCAACCGTGTCGGGTAAGCCGCTCTCATTGGAACTTCCTCAGCGTGTGCACGGAGCTAATGGAGAGTCTTGGTTATATGTTGGACCTTTTGAGTCGGAGGTTGAACCGGACTTGGCGGATCTGACTCGAACGGACCGAGTGTATCAAACGGGTCTAGAACAGACGTATTGGCGTTTAGATCGACCGGATGCTTGGATCAGACCTTATTATGAAAATGCCATGTTAAGCAACAAATGGACAGTGGGCAGTGTGACCAATTATGGTCGCTGGGATTATCCATTGGGTGTCACTGTATATGGTCTATTAAGGACGGGGCGTTATTTGCAAAGACCTGACATTACACGTTATGCGGCTGAGCATGTGCAGGCATGTACCCAGATGTATGAGTACTCATTATGGGATCGGGAGCAGTATGGTTTCCCGGCTGTCAATCAACAATTGGTCATGCTGAAAATGCTGGATAACTGCGGTTCTTTTGGTTCAGCCATGCTGGAAGCGTATTCAGAGTGTCATGAACCAACGTTTCTTCCGATTGCTGAACGGATTGCAGATTTCATGCTTTCCCGCCTGGAACGGCAGGAGGATGGTGCATTTTATCGCACATGTGTAGGGGAGTATGCCGAGAATACCATGTGGGCAGATGACCTCTATATGAGCACGCCGTTTCTCGTTCGTTATGCCCGGGTGACAGGCAACTCAACCGCATTGGATGAAGCCGCCAGACAATTTTCACTGTACCGGAAGTATCTGTTTATGCCTGAGTTCAAGATCATGTCCCATGTGTATGATTTCAAATACGGACAGGCAACGCAGATTCCATGGGGACGGGGAAATGGCTGGACACTGTTTTCCTTGACGGAGGTACTGGAAGCTTTGCCGGCAGAGCATCCCGAGCGTCCAGCTTTAATAGATTTCTTTAATGAGTTGTGTGAAGGGTACGCAGCGCTTCAAGGGGAAAGCGGGTTGTGGCATCAGGTGTTGAATGTTCCGCAGACGTATGAAGAAGCCTCCTGCACAGCGATGTTTGCCTATGGTTTTGCGAGAGGTGTACGCTTTGGCTGGTTCAAAGACGCTGAAGTTTACGTCACAGCTGCCGAGCGGGCTTGGAAGGGACTTATCTGCAAAGCGATTGATCGTCAAGGGAATGTCCATGGCGTGTGCAGCGGTTCGAGATATGCGTTTACGGCAGAGTATTATGATCAGGACTTGCGTACCGTCACCAATGACAATCACGGAATAGGCATTATGATGCTGGCAGGAACTGAAGTAGCAAAAATGAAGAAACATCTGGCTGAACACAGGGTGTCTTCACCTGCCGTCTCACATTCCTGACAGACCACCGAGGTCTGATTTTCATACTATCGTTTCTATACAACAAGTTGTCTTCTTCTCCACGTAATACGGTTGTATATCCGTAATCATATTTGAGACGGGATCATCACCGCCGGGAATATCATTCCTGGTGGTTTTTGATTCCTGTAACTCCTTACTTTTTTGACAGGAAAGCTTACTTTTGTTTATGTCATGTGCAGTAATAGACCGATACAATAGGTTTTGTAAGCGATTCCATGAATGCAAGAAGGGGAGGAAATTCATTTATGATGATTACAAAAAAGTGGGTAACCCTGTTCTGCCTGTCCCTGTTATTGTTCGCTACAGCCTGTTCTGGAGGGGCCACCGATACACCATCTTCTTCTGGAGAAGCAAGTGGAAGTGAAGGAGATTCATCAGGCAAGATTGAACTGCGCATGACTTGGTGGGGATCACAGACCAGACATGATCTGACGACCAAAGTGATCCAATTGTTTGAAGAGAAACATCCGGGAATCACCATTAAACCTGAATATTCTGGTTGGGACGGTTACTTTGACAAGTTGACCACACAGGTAGCCGGTTCAAATGCACCAGATATCATCCAGATGGATTACGCCTTTTTGACTGACTTTGCCCGGCGTGGTGCTTTGCTTGACCTAACCCCGTTTGCAGAGAGCAAAGAGCTGCGGACAGAGGATCATGATCAGAGCATGATTACAGCCGGATCAATTGACGATAAATTATATGCGATTACCCTCGGAGTTAACGCACCGGGTGTCATCTATGATGCCACCGTATTTCAGGAATTAGGTATTGAAGAACCGCAAGAGAGCTGGACATGGAAGGATTTTGGGGATATTGCAACCAAGATTGCCGCAGCCAAAGGTGAGGGGTTCTATGGATCGGCAGACATCTCCGGTACAACAAACATGTTTGAAGTGTTTATCCGGCAATCCGGGAAAGGATTGTTCGACGGTGGCACAATGACCGCTACCAGCGAGGAGCTTCAGCAATGGTTCGATATGTGGAGCGCACTACGCGAGAATGGTGGAGTGACCACAGCGGAGATAACAGCATCTACAACCAATGCGCTGGAGACACGCCCGATCTCACTGGGCACAGCCGCCATGGATTTTGCATGGTCCAATCAATTGCTGACATTCCAGCAGGTGAACAAAAACCAGGATCATAAGCTTGGCATACAAGTGCTTCCGCATGGTGTAGGTGAAAAGCAAATCGGTGAATATCTGAAACCAGGCCAGTTCCTCTCCGGTTATGGCAAAACCAAACATCCAAAGGAAGTTGCCATGTTCATTGATTTCATGGTGAATGATCCAGAAGCAACTGCCATTCTTGGTTCTGAACGTGGGGTGCCAGTCAATTCCAGCATTCGTGAACAGATGCAACCTACGCTGCCGGAAGCAGAGCAAGTCATTTTCCAATTTATCGATACGGTATCGAAGAACTCCAGCGAGATTGACCCGCCATACCCGCAAGGATTTGCTGAAGTGGACACGAGTTTCAAAAGCGCAAGCGAGCAGATCGCCTTCGGTCAAGGCAATACTCCAGATGTCATTGCCCAGTTTATTGAAGGAGCCAAGGCTACGCTTGGATCAAGTCAATAATGATTGGAACTGTCTCAGACTTCTAATTCTGCGGGGAGGTTGCGAAGATGACGACATCACAGGTCAGTCAAGCCCGAATCGAGCGTGTAACTACCCGGCGGGTCAAACGGAGATATGCGCATAATGGAGCAGCACTTCTATTTCTCGCCCCATGGCTTGTCGGATTGTTATTTCTAACCCTGGGTCCCATGTTGGTATCCTTGTACATTTCGTTCACCGATTACAGTATCCTGGCCGCCCCTTCCTGGGTCGGTCTGGATAACTACACCACGATGTTTACATCGGATAAACTATTTACCCAGTCGCTCAAAGTCACATTCACGTATGTCGCTGTATCCGTACCGGTCAAATTGATTTTCGCGCTGCTTGTAGCGATGTTGCTCAATAAAGGGATTCGAGGGCTCGGTATTTATCGGACAGTGTATTACATCCCGACATTGCTTGGAGGTAGCGTGGCGATTGCAATGTTGTGGCGTAAAATGCTGGGTGGGGACGGGCTACTCAATAGTGTTCTTGCCATGGTAGGCATTAAAGCGCCCGATTGGGTAGCGAATCCGAAATATGCTCTGTACTCCATCGTGCTGTTATCCGTGTGGCAGTTCGGATCGTCGATGATTATTTTCCTGGCAGGCCTGAAGCAGATTCCACCCGAGTATGATGAAGCCTCAGCGGTAGATGGTGCAGGTCCTCTGCGGAGATTCTTCTATATAACGTTGCCGATTCTGTCACCCGTTATCTTCTTCAATCTCGTCATGCAGCTGATTACGTCCTTTCAATCTTTCACGCAGGCTTTTGTCATCAGTAACGGTAGCGGAGGACCAGTGAACTCAACCTTAATGTACTCTCTGTATCTGTACAAAAAAGGATTTTCATTCTTTCAGATGGGCTATGCTTCTGCGATGGCCTGGGTGCTGGTCATCCTGATTGGCGTATTTACATTGCTCGTATTCCGCAGCAGCAAGCTGTGGGTGCACTATGAGGATGGTGGGAAATCATGATTGGACAACGGAACTCTACAGCATGGGTCGTCAGCAAACATGTGTTGATCTCAGGCATCGCCTTTGTCATGCTCTACCCGATCCTCTGGATGCTGGGCAGCTCATTCAAACCGGGACATATGATCTTTACAGAGACCTGGTTTTGGCCACAGGAATGGAATTGGCAAAATTACATGAATGGCTGGTCGGGAATTCAGGGCAACCCGTTCTCCCGGTTTCTAACTAACTCTGTCGTTCTATCGCTTGGCGCGGTGCTGGGCAATGTGATTTCCTGCTCTATGGCGGCGTATGCCTTCGCCCGATTGAATTTTCGTTTCAAAGCCATCTGCTTCGGACTGATGCTTATGACGATCATGCTGCCCCATCATGTGACGCTGATCCCGCAGTATATTCTTTTCAACCACCTGGAGTGGGTGAATACGTATCTGCCGCTTGTGGTGCCAAAATGGTTGGCGACAGACGCCTTCTTCATTTTTCTCATGGTACAGTTCTTCCGGGGATTGCCTAAAGAGCTGGATGAGGCGGCAACTATTGATGGGTGCGGTCCTGTGAAAATATACACCAAAATCATCATTCCACTGGCTTTCCCAGCATTGGTCACTACGATGATCTTTACGTTCTTGTGGACATGGGACGACTTCTTCAGTCAGTTGATCTACCTGAGTGACGTTAGCAAATACACCGTGCCGCTGGGTCTGCGCCTGTTCCTTGATTCCAGCTCTCAATCCGATTGGGGTCCGATGTTTGCCATGTCGGTATTGTCGCTGGTGCCATGTTTTATCGTATTTATCGTGTGTCAAAAGTACTTCGTGGAAGGAATCGCGACTTCTGGGCTCAAAGGGTAATTCCAAGACGAAACGAGTTGATTTTTCCATGAGGAAAGGAAGATGGTCTTCATTTATTAATCAAAAGCTGCAACAAAGCAAGCTCTCCACGTTGATGGTGACTTGCTTTATTGCGTTTAACCTCCTGCTCGTCTCGGTTGTGGTCTGGCTGGCATATCAGTCTTTCTCAGCAGTCACCTTTGCCGAGATTAGCAAAGCACGCCTGGCTCTTCTGAACGAAAGCACACGTCGGGGATTTGATTTCATCACAGGGGTAACCGGAACTTCCTATGCCTTGGCAAGCAATCGGGAACTGTCCAGTCTGCTCGAAACGGCTGATACGGGCAGGCTTGCACAGATTCACCAGCGGAGAGAGGTCTCTCGAATTCTGGATCATACCATGGTCGTGAGTGAAGGCATCACTTCCATCGAACTGTATACGGATGCCTTTAATGAAGTGACAGTGACTATGGCTGATCGCATATTTCCGGTGGACACCATCGCACACGACTCTTGGTTTGCTACGCTGGAAAAGGCTGATGCGGCTTGGGTTCCGCTGCGTGAGAACGAATCTGGCCAATCCCTGGTCGGATACGCCCAACGGATTTTCGACAGTCGTGGTGGGACGGTTGCCTATGTGCTCATTCGACTGAGTAGAGCCGACATCGTACGCAGGTTTGCTGATGTACCCATGGTGCTTGATGGAAAAGTCCTGTTGGTAGATACGGCTGGTAATGTCGTAATGCAGATGGGGAGAGTTGATCCAACAGGGGAGAATGAACGAGCGGATCGAAGAAATGAAGCGAGTACAGTACAGGAAACGGGTGAAGCTGTAAATTCATCTTCTTCTATTATAGATAGTGCATGGATTCAGGAACATGTCCAGCATGGTGCAGACGGGTACGAAGTAGTTTCCGGCCAACCTGGAGGTGCTCAATTGGTGCTGTACTCCAGACCAGCGATGCTTCAGTGGCGCCTCGTACAGACTATTCCGGTATATACACTGTTATCTCCGCTCAGACAAGCAGGCTGGCAGATCCTTGGCATCGCCGTGCTGGGACTATTATGCTCGGCTGTGTTGGCGTACCTGTTTGTAAGGCAGATCATCCGACCTTTGCGACAATTAATCAAGCGAATGAGACAACTGGAGAAAGGGGACTTCGATACCCGGGTCCAACTTTCGTTTACGGAGGAATATGCCCATTTGGCTTATGGCTTTAATCACATGGCTTCACAGCTCACGACGCTGATGGAACAGGTGAAGGATGAGAGCCGGGCCAAGCGTGAAGCCCAGACGGGGTTACTTGAGGCCCAGATCAAACCCCATTTTTTATACAATACCCTCGACATGATCCACTGGCGCGCACTTGATTACGAAGCCAAGGATATCAGTCGCATGATTGTACAACTAAGTAAGCTGTTACGGATCGGACTGAGTGGAGGGAGACTGTTTATACGGGTTCGTGATGAGTTGGAACATGCCCGTTGCTACGTTAACATCCAGTCAGAGCGGCTGCCGTTCTCCATTCAATATCAGGAGCAGATCGATCCGCATATTCGCGGTTGTTACATTCCCAAGATCATTTTGCAGCCCTTCATCGAAAATGCCGTTATGCACGGGCACCCTGAAGAAGGCACACTTCGAATTCATGTGCATATGCACGAAGAAGTTGGCCCGCATGAGGATATCGTCATTCGTATCACGGATAATGGGCGGGGTTTGCCGGAGGGGTGGAAACTCGAAGAGACGTGTGGCATCGGCGTACGGAATGTACATCAGCGCATTCAGCTTTATTGTGGGAAGAGGTATGGTGTTCAACTGAGCGATAGAGAGTCAGGTGGCGTGGAAGTGACCATTACGCTGCCGCGTATTGAGACCGACGAGCAATTAAATCTATGGCTGGACGGTGAAAAATGATGAAGACCATTATGCTTGTTGATGACGATCCTCATATTGTAAAGGCATTAACGGATCATATCGATTGGCCTTCTCTGGGCCTCAGCATTGCAGGCACTGCTTCCAATGGCTTGGATGCGCTGGAGCTGTTTCACCGCATGCATCCAGATGTCGTTATGACTGACGTCTACCTGCCGGGGATGACCGGGCTTGAGATCACACAGACGTTGCGACGTGATCATCCCCACTTGCCGATCATCATTCTTAGTGGATATGACGAATTCGAGAACGCCCGGGCAGCCATGCGCTGGGGGGTGAATCACTTTTTGCTGAAGCCGGCAGAGGTTGAGGAGATTGAGTCTGTGCTGCGGGAGGTGCTACTGGAACAAGATGTGCGAGAGCGGCATGAGCGACTGGAGCAGACGTACAAGCAGGAGGTTGGACGGGTACTTCCGTATTTGCGCAAACAATTTCTTCACGAACTGCTGACTACGCGATATCGGGCAGACGAGCTGCCCAAAGAACGCATGGACTATATAGGCATTCATATGTCCTCACAGACACGCGCCATTAGTCTGCAACTGAATCGCCCCGTATTTTTGACACGAATGAAAGAACGGGATTGGCAGCTTCTCCGTTATGGTGCAGCCGATATTATTCAGGAGACGGTGAAGGAGCAAGCGGCGCGCATGAATGGTCAGTTAGAGATTGTTGATTATTCGGATCAGGTATTTGTGTTGCTTCTATTAGGAGATAAAGATCATCTGGAGGAATGCCTGCCACTCGTGGAGAGGATGATCGATCAGATCTTTACGTATCTGAAAATTGAAGTGAGTGCTGGAATCGGAAGATCCAAAAGTCACCCATGTGAGGTGATAGATTCCTATCTCGAGAGCAGGGAAGCGGTGGAAACAGCAGAGTTCCAAGGTGGAAGTCGTATCTACCACTATGAAACATCAGAGGAAACAGAACCAAGTGTGACCGATTATTCATTATTGCTTCGTCAATGGAATGAGGCTTGGGCGGATATTCGACCTGACCTGGCCGAAGAGGTATGGCATCATATTTGCCTTTTGCTGAAAGAGGGGAAATGTGTTGGGATACAGGATGTACAGGTTGTGGCCGTTAGTCTGTTTGACACGTTGATGCATAGCTGGAACCGACTTCATCCTATGTTAGCGCCGCCGCTGGCGATGAGTGATTTTTTGCGTGAAATTCAATCGAAATATGCGTTGCATGATTTGGTAAACTGGATGGATCGTATTATCTGCGACTGGCTGGAACAGATACGTAAGGAGATGGGCGAGAAGAAAAGCAATAAACTTATCGAGCAGGTGAAACAGTATGTAGAGCTTCATTACGCCGAAGAGATTAGTTTTGAAGCGATCGCCAAGGGGCTGTTCGTACATCCGAAGTATCTGAGTCAACTGTTCAAAAGGGTGACCGGTGAGAATTTCGTGAGTTATTTGAACGGGTACCGGATTCAGAGGGCGTTGGAACTGTTGCAGTCGGGACATTACATGGTATATGAGGTGAGCGAGATGACGGGGTTCCGTAATGCGACGTATTTTAGCCAGGTGTTCAAAATGCTTACGGGCAAGAGTCCGTCTGAGGTGGGGTAGAGCGATACAGGTATAGTAATTAAATAAAGTGGAAGAGGAGGTATGGTTCTTATGATGATCGATCAGCAGGAATATTACATTAAAGGCTTATCTTACTCCATTAGATCGGCAGAGGAAAAGGATGCTGAGGCCTTGTCTTCACTACGTGTACAAATCGATGGGGAAACCGAGAACATGGATCGTGAAGAGGGCGAGGCGTATATCGACGCAGCCGGGTTTAGGCGGATCATCCATTTGGACACTGAGAAGTCACGGAATCTGTTCCTTGTTGCTGTAGTAGCGGGTGAGATTGTGGGATACTCCCGATGTGAAGGTACAGAGCTGAAGCGCTTTTGCCATAAAGTTGAGTTCGGCGTGTGTGTAGCCAGAGAGTTCTGGGGGCATGGGATTGGCAAGAACTTGTTAGAGAAGTCGATAGAATGGGCAGACCAGACTGGTGTAGAGAAGATGACGTTGAACGTGCTGGCATCCAATGAAAAGGCAATCGAGTTATACCAAAAGAGTGGCTTCGAGATCGAAGGTATTTTGAAAAAGGATCGTAGACATGCGGATGGACAGTATTACGACACGATAGTGATGGGCAGGTTCAGAGACTTATAATGGTATAAAAAGTGAAAAGCAGAATCTATATAAGCCCACAGCTTATGGAGTTTAATTATTAGATTTGATACCGACATAATAGATAGCAGTGTTATTGAGAAGATGTATTATGTTTCTTATCTTATAGAACGAATGTAATGATGTTGAATGAGTCTATTCACAACCTATTATTGAGATAGATTAGACCGGTGAGTGTATATAGGATATAGTAAGGGGATATTGCCATTGGAAAAAGAGATTATGAAGAGATTGAATCAAATATATAATAAGTTTTCAGATGGGATATTTTACAAGTAGTAATTGTGTTGTGTATATGATATATTCTATTTCCGGCCAAAAAAACACGAGAAACAAAGTGCCGCAGGCAAAACAAATAAGCTTCGAAAGAAACTTAAAAAAAGAGCTTGCTAAGTTGGTTCGGAAGTGTTATGATATAAAAGTTGCTGAGGAGAACAACGCTCGGTAACGAAAACGAGTTTGATCTTTGAAAACTGAACAACGAGTGAGTAAACATTCTGCTTGCAGAATGAACGCGAAAGTTTGAGATAAGCCTTGGCTTGAATCGGCTGGAGCACAATTGAGATTTTTAATCTCGTCAGATTCAAAATGAGCTTATCGCTCTTTTCAATACTTTATTGGAGAGTTTGATCCTGGCTCAGGACGAACGCTGGCGGCATGCCTAATACATGCAAGTCGAGCGGACTTGAAGAGAAGCTTGCTTCTCTGATGGTTAGCGGCGGACGGGTGAGTAACACGTAGGCAACCTGCCCTCAAGTTTGGGACAACTACCGGAAACGGTAGCTAATACCGAATAATTGTTTTCTTCGCCTGAAGGAAACTGGAAAGACGGAGCAATCTGTCACTTGGGGATGGGCCTGCGGCGCATTAGCTAGTTGGTGAGGTAACGGCTCACCAAGGCGACGATGCGTAGCCGACCTGAGAGGGTGATCGGCCACACTGGGACTGAGACACGGCCCAGACTCCTACGGGAGGCAGCAGTAGGGAATCTTCCGCAATGGGCGAAAGCCTGACGGAGCAATGCCGCGTGAGTGATGAAGGTTTTCGGATCGTAAAGCTCTGTTGCCAGGGAAGAACGCTTGGGAGAGTAACTGCTCTCAAGGTGACGGTACCTGAGAAGAAAGCCCCGGCTAACTACGTGCCAGCAGCCGCGGTAATACGTAGGGGGCAAGCGTTGTCCGGAATTATTGGGCGTAAAGCGCGCGCAGGCGGTCATTTAAGTCTGGTGTTTAATCCCGGGGCTCAACCCCGGATCGCACTGGAAACTGGGTGACTTGAGTGCAGAAGAGGAGAGTGGAATTCCACGTGTAGCGGTGAAATGCGTAGATATGTGGAGGAACACCAGTGGCGAAGGCGACTCTCTGGGCTGTAACTGACGCTGAGGCGCGAAAGCGTGGGGAGCAAACAGGATTAGATACCCTGGTAGTCCACGCCGTAAACGATGAGTGCTAGGTGTTAGGGGTTTCGATACCCTTGGTGCCGAAGTTAACACATTAAGCACTCCGCCTGGGGAGTACGGTCGCAAGACTGAAACTCAAAGGAATTGACGGGGACCCGCACAAGCAGTGGAGTATGTGGTTTAATTCGAAGCAACGCGAAGAACCTTACCAGGTCTTGACATCCCTCTGATCGATGCAGAGATGTATCTTTCCTTCGGGACAGAGGAGACAGGTGGTGCATGGTTGTCGTCAGCTCGTGTCGTGAGATGTTGGGTTAAGTCCCGCAACGAGCGCAACCCTTATATTTAGTTGCCAGCATTTCGGATGGGCACTCTAGATAGACTGCCGGTGACAAACCGGAGGAAGGTGGGGATGACGTCAAATCATCATGCCCCTTATGACCTGGGCTACACACGTACTACAATGGCCGGTACAACGGGCTGCGAAATCGCGAGATGGAGCCAATCCCAACAAAGCCGGTCTCAGTTCGGATTGCAGGCTGCAACTCGCCTGCATGAAGTCGGAATTGCTAGTAATCGCGGATCAGCATGCCGCGGTGAATACGTTCCCGGGTCTTGTACACACCGCCCGTCACACCACGAGAGTTTATAACACCCGAAGTCGGTGGGGTAACCGCAAGGAGCCAGCCGCCGAAGGTGGGATAGATGATTGGGGTGAAGTCGTAACAAGGTAGCCGTATCGGAAGGTGCGGCTGGATCACCTCCTTTCTATGGAGAATCGTTTCCTGCAACGGAAACATTCAAATATGCAGCTTAGCTGCAAAACACTCACTCGTTGCTCAGTTTTGAGAGCTCAAACTCTCAAACAGCTTGCTTTTGCATGGAGCTTGTTCTTTGAAAACTAGATATCGAAACGAAACAAACGCGAATTAGAACATTCCTTTTTAGCTGAACTTGTGCAAACAAGTTTCAATAAAAACGGTAGTCAAATTGCTTTTGTGATGGTATCGGGTGAGAGCGACTTTTGGCTTTGCGCAAGCAAAACAAGGGAAGCGAGCGACCGAAACCGGAACAAAATGGTTAAGCTACTAAGAGCACACGGAGGATGCCTAGGCGCTAGGAGCCGATGAAGGACGTGGCGAACAACGAAACTGCCTCGGGGAGCTGTAAGCAAGCTTTGATCCGGGGGTGTCCGAATGGGGAAACCCAGCTGGGGTAATTTCCAGTTACTCACAACTGAATACATAGGTTGTGTAGAGGCATACCAGGGGAACTGAAACATCTAAGTACCCTGAGGAAGAGAAAACAATAGTGATTCCGTCAGTAGCGGCGAGCGAACGCGGAGAAGCCCAAACCAGAGAGCTTGCTCTTTGGGGTTGTGGGACGTCTCACATGGAGTTACAAAGGAACCGGTTAAGCGAAGAGGTCTGGAAAGGCCCGCCAAAGAAGGTAAAAGCCCTGTAGTTGAAAGTCTGTTCCCTCCGAGACGGATCCCGAGTAGTGCGGGGCACGTGAAACCCCGTATGAATCCGGCAGGACCATCTGCCAAGGCTAAATACTTCCTAGCGACCGATAGTGAAGCAGTACCGTGAGGGAAAGGTGAAAAGCACCCCGGAAGGGGAGTGAAATAGAACCTGAAACCGTGTGCTTACAAAAAGTCAGAGCCCGTTTTAGGGGTGATGGCGTGCCTTTTGTAGAATGAACCGGCGAGTTACGTTCCCGTGCAAGGTTAAGGTGAAGAGCCGGAGCCGCAGCGAAAGCGAGTCTGAATAGGGCGAATGAGTACGTGGACGTAGACCCGAAACCGGGTGATCTACCCCTGTCCAGGGTGAAGGTGCGGTAACACGCACTGGAGGCCCGAACCCACGCATGTTGAAAAATGCGGGGATGAGGTGGGGGTAGCGGAGAAATTCCAATCGAACTCGGAGATAGCTGGTTCTCCCCGAAATAGCTTTAGGGCTAGCCTCGGAAAACAGAGTCGTGGAGGTAGAGCACTGATTGGGTGCGGGGCCCGCAAGGGTTACCAAGCTCAGTCAAACTCCGAATGCCATAGACTTACTTCCGGGAGTCAGACAGTGAGTGCTAAGATCCATTGTCAAAAGGGAAACAGCCCAGACCATCAGCTAAGGTCCCCAAGTGTGTGTTAAGTGGGAAAGGATGTGGAGTTGCACAGACAACCAGGATGTTGGCTTAGAAGCAGCCACCATTGAAAGAGTGCGTAATAGCTCACTGGTCGAGTGACTCTGCGCCGAAAATGTAACGGGGCTAAACACACCACCGAAGCTATGGCTTGATGCTTTGCATCAGGGGTAGGGGAGCGTTGTATAAGGGTTGAAGGTGTACCGTAAGGAGCGCTGGACATTATACAAGTGAGAATGCCGGTATGAGTAACGAAAAGATCAGTGAGAATCTGATCCGCCGAAAGCCTAAGGGTTCCTGAGGAAGGCTCGTCCGCTCAGGGTAAGTCGGGACCTAAGGCGAGGCCGAAAGGCGTAGTCGAAGGACAACAGGTCGAAATTCCTGTACCACCGTAAGCCGTTATGAGCAATGGGGGGACGCAGTAGGGTAGTGACGCGGACTGATGGATGTCCGTCTAAGCAGTGAGGCTGATGTGTAGGCAAATCCGCACATTGTAAGGCTGAGCTGTGATGGGGAGCGAAAATTATAGTAGCGAAGGTCATGATCTCACACTGCCAAGAAAAGCCTCTAGCCAGGTGATGGTGCCCGTACCGCAAACCGACACAGGTAGGCGAGAAGAGTATTCTAAGGCGCGCGGAAGAACTCTCGTTAAGGAACTCGGCAAAATGACCCCGTAACTTCGGGAGAAGGGGTGCCCCGGTAGTGTGAATAGCACGAGGGGGCCGCAGTGAAAAGGCCCAAGCGACTGTTTAGCAAAAACACAGGTCTGTGCGAAGCCGTAAGGCGAAGTATACGGGCTGACGCCTGCCCGGTGCTGGAAGGTTAAGGGGAGTGGTTAGGAGCAATCCGAAGCTGTGAACCGAAGCCCCAGTAAACGGCGGCCGTAACTATAACGGTCCTAAGGTAGCGAAATTCCTTGTCAGGTAAATTCTGACCCGCACGAATGGCGTAACGACTTGGGCGCTGTCTCAACGAGAGATCCGGTGAAATTTTAATACCTGTGAAGATGCAGGTTACCCGCGACAAGACGGAAAGACCCCATGGAGCTTTACTGCAGCTTGATATTGAATTTGGGTACGATCTGTACAGGATAGGTGGGAGCCTTTGAAGTGTGAGCGCCAGCTTGCATGGAGGCAACGTTGGGATACCACCCTGATCGTATCTAGGTTCTAACCTGGTACCGTAATCCGGTGCGGGGACAGTGTCAGGTGGGCAGTTTGACTGGGGCGGTCGCCTCCTAAAGAGTAACGGAGGCGCCCAAAGGTTCCCTCAGAATGGTTGGAAATCATTCGAAGAGTGCAAAGGCATAAGGGAGCTTGACTGCGAGACCTACAAGTCGAGCAGGGACGAAAGTCGGGCTTAGTGATCCGGTGGTACCGCATGGAAGGGCCATCGCTCAACGGATAAAAGCTACCCTGGGGATAACAGGCTTATCTCCCCCAAGAGTCCACATCGACGGGGAGGTTTGGCACCTCGATGTCGGCTCATCGCATCCTGGGGCTGAAGTAGGTCCCAAGGGTTGGGCTGTTCGCCCATTAAAGCGGTACGCGAGCTGGGTTCAGAACGTCGTGAGACAGTTCGGTCCCTATCTGTCGTGGGCGTAGGAAATTTGAGAGGAGCTGTCCTTAGTACGAGAGGACCGGGATGGACGTACCGCTGGTGTACCAGTTGTTCCGCCAGGAGCACCGCTGGGTAGCTATGTACGGACGGGATAAACGCTGAAAGCATCTAAGCGTGAAGCCCCCCTCAAGATGAGATTTCCCAGTATGTAAGACCCCTTGAAGACGACGAGGTAGATAGGCTGGGGGTGGAAGTGCAGCAATGCATGGAGCTGACCAGTACTAATCGGTCGAGGGCTTATCCAATAGCAAGTTGTAATTCGCGTGTTTCGTTTCGAATCTAGTTTTCAGAGAACGATCTCTGAATGTAAGCTATGCGTTTGGTGGCGATGGCGGAGGGGTTCCACACGTACCCATCCCGAACACGACCGTTAAGCCCTCTAGCGCCGATGGTACTTGGACCGCAGGGTCCTGGGAGAGTAGGACGCCGCCAAGCGAAACCCCATTGGGGTATTTTTTTTCGAAAATTGATAAGGGCCCTTAGCTCAGTTGGTTAGAGCGCACCTCTGATAAGGGTGAGGCCGGTGGTTCGAGTCCACCAGGGCCCATAGCAAGACCACAACAATGAAATACACCAGAGTATGGGGCCATAGCTCAGCTGGGAGAGCGCCTGCCTTGCAAGCAGGAGGTCAGCGGTTCGATCCCGCTTGGCTCCACCATTCCCTGATAGCTCAGTTGGTAGAGCACTCGACTGTTAATCGAGTTGTCACAGGTTCGAGCCCTGTTCGGGGAGCCAGTAAGGCCCGTTGGTCAAGGGGTTAAGACACCTCCCTTTCACGGAGGTAACAGGGGTTCGAATCCCCTACGGGTCATAATATGGAGGCTTAGCTCAGCTGGGAGAGCATCTGCCTTACAAGCAGAGGGTCGGGGGTTCGATCCCCTCAGCCTCCACCATATAAACTTTATAACGACGCGGGGTGGAGCAGCCCGGTAGCTCGTCGGGCTCATAACCCGAAGGCCGCAGGTTCAAATCCTGCCCCCGCAATTATACTTTCCTTTGAGAAAGTGATCTGGAACCGTGGTGTAGTTGGCCTAACATGCCTGCCTGTCACGCAGGAGATCGCGGGTTCGAATCCCGTCGGTTCCGCCATTTTTTTTTAATGTAGTAAGGCTCGGTAGCTCAGTCGGTAGAGCAGAGGACTGAAAATCCTCGTGTCGGCGGTTCGATTCCGTCCCGAGCCACCATTTATAACACCATGTAATACGCCGGTGTAGCTCAACTGGTAGAGCAACTGACTTGTAATCAGTAGGTTGGGGGTTCAAGTCCTCTCGCCGGCACCATGTAATCCTGGAGGATTAGCGAAGCGGCCAAACGCATCAGACTGTAAATCTGCTCCCGTACGGGTTCGGTGGTTCGAATCCATCATCCTCCACCAGTTTTCTATGAGTCATTAGCTCAGTTGGTAGAGCACCTGACTTTTAATCAGGGTGTCGAAGGTTCGAGCCCTTCATGACTCACCATTATATGCGCGTGTGGCGGAATTGGCAGACGCACTAGACTTAGGATCTAGCGTCTTTGACGTGGGGGTTCAAGTCCCTCCACGCGCATCCTTTATTTGCGGAAGTGGCTCAGCGGTAGAGCATCGCCTTGCCAAGGCGAGGGTCGCGGGTTCGATTCCCGTCTTCCGCTCCAATATTTTGCGCCCTTAGCTCAGCTGGATAGAGCGTTTGACTACGAATCAAAAGGCCGGGAGTTCGAATCTCTCAGGGCGCGCCATTATAACTTCATATTTTGCCGGCGTGGCGGAATGGCAGACGCGCTCGACTCAAAATCGAGTGGGAAACCGTGGAGGTTCGAGTCCTCTCGCCGGTATAGATAACGGGATGTAGCTCAGCTTGGTAGAGCACCTGGTTTGGGACCAGGGGGTCGCATGTTCAAATCGTGTCATCCCGATTGTTGTTATGCGGGTGTAGTTCAATGGTAGAACTTTAGCCTTCCAAGCTAATAGCGTGGGTTCGATTCCCATCACCCGCTTATATATTGAAAAAGAAAGAGACGGTACTCACCGTCTCTTTCTTTTTTTCTGCATTCACAGGCATATTGACCATGATTGTATACGAAGATCATGGATTATATAGCTGATTAGCATGTACCAACATGTATCCCATCCTCACGATATATTCCCCTCTCTTTTAAGTCTGTCCTTAGTCATTGTGGAAGTGTTCAAATAGAGAAGGTCTAACACATGTTCGAACACAAGAATATCTTTTCTTTATCACAATTTATAAAAACGCTTACAAAAATAGCTTGCGTAAATCATTAACCTGTAATACCATATCAATTAAGCGCTTAACCTTTAGGGGTAAGGCGCTTAAACTTAACGTAGATTAAGCGCTTAACCCATAAAGGAAAGGACGGCGATCAAACTCATGAAAACAATTCGACTAACGATGGCTCAGGCACTGCTTCGATACCTGGATCAGCAATATATCTCGGTTGACGGGGTGGAAACCAAGTTTGTGAAGGGAATCATCGGTATTTTTGGACATGGCAATGTAACAGGCATTGGAGAAGCGCTGGAGCGCAGTCCGGGAAGCCTGACGTATATGCAAGGCAAGAACGAACAAGGCATGGTGCATACGGCAGCGGCTTATGCCAAGCAGAAAAACCGTAGACAGATCTATGCATGTACTACATCCATTGGACCTGGTGCTTTGAATATGATTACGGCGGCAGCTACTGCAACGGTGAACCGAATTCCGGTTTTATTGCTTCCTGGAGACAACTTTGCTACACGGGAACCGGACCCGGTACTTCAGCAGTTGGAAGTGAGCAGTGATTATACAATCTCAGCCACTGATCCATTCAAAGCCGTCAGTAAATACTGGGATCGCATTGTTCGTCCCGAACAGTTGATGATTGCTGTTACACAGGCGATGCGTGTGCTAACCGATCCAGCAGAGACGGGAGCAGTAACGCTCGCATTGCCGCAGGATGTGCAGGCAGAAGCGTACGATTACCCGGAATCTTTCTTTGCCCGCAAAGTACATTATCTGGATCGTCGCCCCCCAGTACAGGCAGCCATTGAACGGGCAACGGAGCAGATTGCCCGAGGCAGAAAGCCGCTGCTCGTTGCAGGCGGCGGTGTGTTGTATTCTGAGGCGTCCGCCCAGCTCGTGGAATTCGCCGAGGCATTTGGTATTCCGATCGCCGAGACGCAGGCGGGCAAGAGCGCAGTTTCTTGGGACCACCCACTAAATGTGGGGGCCATCGGGGTTACAGGTTCTCTAGCAGCCAATAGGCTGGCGAGAGAAACAGACGTTGTGATCGGCGTCGGTACGCGGTTCTCGGATTTCACGACGGCGTCCCGCTCTGCTTTTCAACATCCGGAAGCTTCATTCATCAACATTAACCTGAATGGCATGGATGCCGCCAAGTTAGGTGGGGAAGCCATTTTGGCAGATGCACGCGAAGGGTTGCAGGCTTTGCAAAAGGAATTGCAGGAAAGACAATACCGCAGTGCATATGGTGCATCCGAAATCGCTGATCTCCGCGCTGAGTGGAATGCAGAAGTGGATCGTCTGTATGCAGCTCAACATGAAGCAGGACTGGCACAGACTACAGCAGTTGGCATCGTTAACCGAACCATTGATCCATCCTCCGTCATAGTGTGTGCGGCGGGCAGTCTGCCAGGCGATCTGCATCGTCTGTGGCGTGCGGCTGAACCAAAGACGTATCACATGGAGTATGGGTTCTCCTGTATGGGGTACGAGGTAAGTGGAGCGTTCGGAGCAGCACTTGCCGAGCCGGATCGTGAAGTGTACGCCATGGTAGGGGATGGTAGTTATCTGATGCTGCATTCGGAGTTTGTGACCAGTTTGCAGGAACAGAAGAAGATGACTGTCCTCTTATTCAACAACAATGGATTCCAATGTATTCATAATTTGCAGCGGGAACATGGTAGTGACGGGTTCGGCAATGAGTTCCGTTATCGGGAATCCGAGAGTGGACGACTGACCGGGGATTACATGCCAATGGACTTTGCAGCTCACGCCCGAAGCATGGGAGCCAAATCCTATAGAGCGGAAACGGCAGAACAGCTGGAACAAGCACTCCGAGATGCGAAGAACGAAACAGTAAGTACGTTGATTGAGATTCCGGTCGTGCCTGGAACCAACGCAGGTGGATACGAGTCATGGTGGAATGTGGGTGTACCTGAGGTATCTGCCGAAGAAAAGGTAGTTCATGCTCATCACACCATGAAAGCCAACCGTGCCAAAGCAAGACCGATTTAATCCGGTTTAATATAGTGAATCACAATGTTGAACGACAAAGGAGACGTGGGGCAATGAGCAAGCTGCCATTCCAGCTTGGGATTCATCCGATCAATTGGGTCGGTGAAGATGTGAAGGAGCATGGTGATGCGACAACGTGTGCACAGATTCTGGATGACATTCAGCGTCTTGGGCTGACAGGCACAGAGATGGGACGTAAGTATCCAACCGATCCCGCTATATTGCGTGAGGAATTAAGTAAAAGGAATATCAAGCTGGTCTCCCAGTGGAAATCCGTACTTTTCTCCGACCCGGCATATCGTCAGTCGGAGCTGGACAGTTATCGCAAACATGTGGAATTTCTCCAATCCATGGGCAGTAAGGTAATCAGTACGGCAGAGGTAGGCGGGTCACTTCATTTTGATCCAAGACGGACACCGAATGAAAAAGAAGTGCTCAGACTGAGCGAATCTGAATGGCATATCCTCGCTGAAGGATTGAACGAAGCAGGAGCTATTGCCCGCGAACATGGGTTGAAGCTTACGTACCATCATCATGGAGGCACAGTGGTAGAGCAACCGGATGAGATTGATCGACTGATGGAGCTGACAGACCCTTCTCTCGTGTACCTGCTCTATGATACTGGTCATGCCTATTATGGCGGAGCCGATCCACTTGAACTGCTACGCAAACATTATGATCGGATCGCCTATATCCATCTGAAAGATATCCGCCCGCATGTGCTGGATGAAGCACGCGCGGAGCAGTCTGACTTTGTCGGTTGTATTCGTAGAGGAGTGTTCACCGTACCAGGAGATGGATGCATTGATTTTGCACCAATTCTGCAAGAACTGATCACACGAGGGTACGATGGCTGGGCGATGCTTGAAGGAGAGCAGGACCCTGCGATTCATAACCCGTACGAGTATGCCAAACGCTCCTTGAACTATATGGAGTCCTTATACAAACACAGCTGATTTGTTCAGCATTGCAGCGGTCAGAGGCCAAACCCATGAAGTGAAAAGGAAGAAGGCCAGCAAGAGTATAACGTTACGATTGGAAAATAAAACTGACTTACTCTAGCCGTTTACGAGTTCTTACGATGGAATGAGTAACTAGTCTAGATATCCATATACAACATGGAAAATCCCACTACAGAAAGGGGCTCACATGCAATGACTTACGTATCCTTTCCGGTATCCAGGAAGAAGGATTTCACCGCCATTGGTCGCTTGTGCATCGACTTGAACGCCAATGAGATCAATCGCCCGATGGAAGAGACGATGACGTTCACGAAGTATGTTGGCGGCTCTCCGGCCAATATTACGATTGGCATGTCCAGACTGGGTATGGAGACGGCTTTTATCGGTAAGATCGCGGGTGACCAGATGGGCAGATTCATCCAGAGTTATTTGGAGAAGAACGGCATCGACACATCAAATGTAGTTACAGATGACACTGGAGCGGTGACAGGGCTTGCTTTTACCGAAATCAAAAGCCCAACGGATTGCAGTATCCTGATGTACCGGGACAATGTAGCTGATCTGTTATTACAGGCGCAAGAGGTACAAGAGCAGTTGATTGCTGACTCCAAAGTGCTGTTAATCTCAGGCACAGCCCTCGCGAAGAGCCCATCCCGTGAAGCCGTATTACAGGCACTAACGTATGCAAAAAAACATGGCACAGTTATTGTGTTTGATCTGGACTATCGCCCATACACATGGACATCAGATGAAGAGACAGCGGTCTATTACAACCTTGCAGCCGAGAAATGCGATATCATCCTCGGCACACGTGAAGAGTTCGACATGATGGAGACATTCGATTACAATCCGGATCATAGCGATCAGGTGACTGCGCAGAAATGGTTTGATTTCTCAGCGAATATCGTTGTAATCAAACACGGCAAGGAAGGGTCCATTGCTTATACGCGTGAAGGGCTTTCCCACCGCGCTGACAGCTATCCGGCAAAAGTGGTAAAAACGTTCGGTGCAGGCGACTCCTATGCGGCTGGGTTCCTGTATGGATTGATGCAGGGCTGGACAATTGAGCGCAGTATGGCGTATGGCAGTGGCGCAGCAAGTATCGTTATTTCAAGCCACAGCTGTTCGGATGCAATGCCAACGGTCGAACAGGTGAATGACTACATTGAACGTTGCAATCGGGGCGAGATCACCGTGTCTTGAAGCTCGTTGCAATACTTTGAATAACACACTCATACAGATCAACATCAATCATATAAGTTCAACATAAGGGATCACACATAAGCGAAGGGAGACAGGGCTATGGGAAAAGGAATTTCTGAAGCGTCTGCAACAGCGACAATGGTACAAAACTGGATCGGAGGTGCCTGGGTAACCCCAGCGTCAACTCGCACGGAGCCAGTGGTGAATCCGGCTACAGAAGAGGTTATTGCACATGTGCCATTGTCCGAACAAGCGGATGTGGATCTGGCGGTTCAGACAGCACAAGAAGCGTTCAAATCCTGGAGCAGCACACCGGTTCCGCGCCGTGCACGTATTCTGTTCCGCTACCAGCAGTTGCTGGTTGAACATTGGGAAGAGCTCGCTCGCCTGGTGACACTGGAGAACGGTAAAAGTTATGCCGAAGCGTACGGCGAGGTATTACGTGGCATTGAATGTGTCGAGTTCGCGGCAGGTGCCCCGAATCTGATGATGGGCAAACAACTGCCTGACATCGCTACAGGGCTGGAGTCGGGCATGTATCGCTACCCGATCGGTGTTATTGGGGGAATTACCCCATTCAATTTCCCGATGATGGTACCGTGCTGGATGTTCCCGCTGGCTATTGCGTGTGGTAACACCTTTGTTCTGAAGCCGTCCGAACGTACACCGCTGCTGGCAGGCCGCCTGGCAGAGCTGTTCAAGGAGGCGGGGCTTCCTGACGGCGTGCTCAACATCGTTCACGGTGCGCATGATGTCGTGAACGGGTTGCTGGAACATAAGGATGTTCAAGCGATCTCCTTTGTCGGATCACAACCTGTAGCTGAATACGTCTACACCACTGCATCCAAGCATGGCAAACGGGTACAGGCACTGGCTGGTGCCAAAAACCACTCCATCGTTATGCCGGACGCCGATCTCGATCTAACCGTGAAAGAGATTACCAGTGCAGCCTTTGGTTCAGCAGGGGAACGTTGCATGGCATGTGCGGTTGTTGTGGCTGTGGGTGATGTGGCTGACGAACTGGTGCAAAAGCTGGTGGAAGCGGCAGACCGCATTACCATTGGTAACGGCATGGATGAGGGCGTGTTCCTCGGTCCTGTCATCCGTGGACCACATAAAGAGCGCACACTCAGTTACATTGAAGCCGGAGAGCAGGAAGGCGCGGCATTGATCAGGGATGGACGTAAGGACCAGGCGACAGGTGAATCCGGTTATTTTGTAGGGCCTACGGTATTCGACCAAGTTGATAGCAATATGAAAATTTGGCAGGATGAGATCTTTGCTCCGGTACTCTCGGTGGCAAGAGTGTCTACGCTGGAGGAAGCCGTTGAGCTGGCGAACCGTTCCGACTTTGCCAACGGGGCATGTCTGTTCACCCGCAGCGGAGCGAGTATGCGTCAATTCCGTGAAACAATTGATGCGGGCATGTTGGGTATTAACCTGGGCGTACCTGCACCAATGGCATTTTTCCCGTTTTCCGGTTGGAAAAAGTCTTTCTATGGTGATCTGCACGCTAATGGCACGGATGGTGTTGAATTCTACACTCGCAAGAAGATGGTAACGGCGCGCTGGTAACAACCAGAGCATCACTCGGGCTAAGGGAACGCCTAGCCCATATGGACGCACATAGGGAGGATAACGGAATGGGCAAGGACAAAGTGAGAATTGGCATCATCGGTGCTGGACGGATCGGCAAAATTCATGCAGACAATCTCCTGCGCAACCCGCATGCTGAGATTGTGGGAATCAGTGACTTGTTTGCAGGTCCTGAATTGGAGGCTTGGGCCTCCAACCGTGGCATCCCTGTGGTAACAACGGATAGCAGCCAGTTGATCTCGATGCCTAATGTGGACGCGGTGCTGATCTGTTCTTCAACAGATACACATGTGCCGCTGATCGAACAGGCCGCCCAGGCGGGCAAACATATCTTCTGCGAGAAGCCGGTCAGCATGGATCTGGCACAGACCCAAGCGGCTGTAGCGGCAGTTCAGAAGGCTGGCGTGAAGCTACAAATTGGATTTAACCGCCGCTTTGATCACAACTTCAGACGGATACGTACGCATGTGCAGGATGGTACAATTGGTGATCCACATATTATCAAAATTACGTCTCGCGACCCGAGTCCACCGCCTGCGGAGTATATCCGGGTGTCTGGCGGGATCTTCATGGACATGATGATCCACGATTTTGACATGGCCCGTTATCTGTCCGGGAGTGAAGTGGAAGAAGTGTACGCTCAGGGCAACGTGCTGATCAATCCGGTTTTTGCGGAACATGGTGACGTGGATACAGCGATTGTAACGATGACTTTTGCCAATGGAGCGATTGGTGTTATTGATAACAGCCGTCAGGCAGTATACGGATACGATCAGCGTGTTGAAGTATTTGGCTCGAAGGGCAGCGCCGCAGCGGCGAATGATCATCCAAATACGGCTGAGATCAGTACAGCGGCCGGGCTCATGCGCGACAAACCGTTACACTTTTTCCTGGAACGCTACAATGAAGCATATGTACAGGAGACAGCCCTCTTTATCGATGCAATCATTCATGATACACCGGTTATCGTTGATGGCCACGATGCAGTACAGGCAGAACGAATTGCACTGGCAGCAAAAATGTCCATGGAGCGGGGAAGACCTGTGAAGCTGAGTGAAGTCCCTGGGGTGTCACTGGAATCGCAAACGGCAACGCCATAGGTGGATGATTAAAGTCACTTTTTTCTAATAGAGCGTAAGAATGGTCCAAGTTTTTGTTTTTTATAAGTATCAGGTTGTTGTGGACGACTACAGAAAGGAGTGGATGGCAAGATGTCAGAACGTATTGTGAAACCCGTGGTCAACCCGGAGGGAGACGGTACACTTATAAACGTAACACCGGAGTCGGCGGGGTGGGAATATGTTGGCTTTCAGGTAGCGAAGCTGGCGGAGGGGGAGACGCTAACCCGTGAGAGCGGTGATCAGGAACTCTGTGTGGTGCTTCTCAGTGGTTTCGCCAATGTAAGTACCCGGGAGCACACATGGGATAATATCGGAAAAAGAATGAGTGTTTTTGAGAAAATTCCGCCGTATTCGGTCTACGTCTCAACTTCCGATCAAGTGCAGATCACAGCACGTACCGAACTGGAAATCGCTATATGTGTTGCACCCGGTAAAGGCACGTACCCGGCTCGTCTCATTGCACCGGAAGATGTAGGGGTAGAGGCACGAGGATATGGCAATCTGGAACGCCAGATTCACAATATTTTGCCGGAACAAAAAGAAGCGGACAGTCTGCTCGTTGTTGAGGTATTCACGCCAGATGGGCATTGGTCCAGTTACCCGCCACATAAGCATGATCGGGACGCTCTCCCGGATGAATCTTTGCTGGAAGAAACGTATTACTTCCGTGTGCAGCCTGAGCAGGGATTTGCCATTCAGCGTATATACACGGACGATCGTTCTGTGGACGAGACGCTAGCAGTGAAAAACGGTGAAGTGGTGCTTGTTCCGGACGGATATCATCCGGTAGGCGCTCCTCCGGGGTATGAGGTCTACTATCTGAACGTGATGGCTGGACCAACCCGGACCTGGAAATTCCATAACGATCCTGACCATGAGTGGTTGATGAAAAAGTAAAACAGTTCATGCTACGCACATTGTGCTGGCTTCAAGTTGCGTATGCAGACTTCCCCCTGCATAATGAGAAGAAGAGAACAATTATCTATGTATAACGAAATTTATATATAGCACAAATGGGGAAAAACAATGAAAGCAACCATATACGATATAGCACGCGAGGCGGGTGTATCCATTGCAACCGTCTCGCAGGTCATTAATGGCAAAGGCAAGATCAGCGAGAAGCGGCGCGCTGAGATTATGGAGATCATGGAACGCCTTCATTATCAACCCAGTGCGATCGCAGCTGCACTTACAGGGAAGCAGACGTATACATTGGGGCTGCTCGTACCGGACATCTCAAACCCGTATTTCGCAGAACTCGCAAGAGCCGTGGAGGATCGAAGCCGTCAATTGGGTTACAGCGTGGTCATCTGCAGTACGGATAATAAGGACGAGCGGGTAGAGCGTTATCTGAATCTGCTTCAGCAAAAAAGGGTAGATGGCATGATGATCGGAACCGGGATCGATAATGCAGAAATTTTGTCACCCCTCTTGCAGCAGTCTATCCCTGTTGCTCTGATTGCCCGTCATATGCCATCCCTGTCGGTTCATACAGTCACCATTGATGACATTCTCGGTGGAGCACTCGCAGCGGAGCATCTGCTTGAACTTGGGCACACCCGTGTAGCGGTTCTGTCGGAACCGTCCAAAGTCAGCAGCAGTCAGGAACGTGTACGTGGATTCCGTGAAACCCTGATTAAGGCAGGTCATACGCTGGAACCGAATCAGATCCGGGAATCGGCAGCTGACCTGAGCTCGGCCAAAAAAGAGGCGCTATTGCTGCTCGGTGAGAAGGATCACCCGACAGGTTTGTTCTGTTGTAATGACATTCAGGCCATCGGTGCACTTCAGGCAGCCAAAGAGCTGGGCCTACGCGTGCCAGAGGATGTGTCGATTATCGGATTTGATAATACCATTCTGGCTTCGGTGACCAGTCCACCGCTTACGACCGTTGCCCAGCCAATTGAAGAACTGGGACATCGCGCTGTAGATCTGTTGATTGAAGAGTTAAAGGATGAACAAAAAGAGCCACAGAAGATTGTGCTGAAGCCTGAGCTGGTTATCCGAGAATCAGCAGGTCGTGTATTGAGCTGAAAACAAATAGTTTTCGGCGTACGCTGAACAGACGTGAGGCCAAGTCTACGTATGTCATATTCATGCTCGGGATAAGGGTTATCGTCTTACCTCGTTCTGAATAGCTAATAAAACAATATAACAAAGTAACAAACAAGCCGCGTTCACCTATGGGAGAACGCGGCTTGTTCATTTAAATGTTCCATTTTTAGTTTAGCCCAAAACGTCATTATAATTGAGGGACCAGAGATAAGAAATGACATTGGAACAGAAGGGGTGAGATGTTATACTGGAATATATCAATAATTACCAATTTATATGTTTTATGTAGATCTAGAGAGGGGATTGGGATGATTAAACGAATCAAGATGATTATGGGTATCGCCATGATTATTGTTTTTTTAGCTATTGCAGTGCGTATGTATACCTCCGGTCAATACACTATGTATATCCCTAGCAAACATACGACGTTTCGAGCAGAGGTCACAGATCATATGACGATGCTGGATACATTGGATCGACTGACGATTAGGAAAATTTCCGACAATGAACCGTATAATGAAGATGATGAAATAACGATTACAGATCCCAAAGAGATTGGAGACATGCTGAAGCTATTAAAGGATGTTGATCTCAAAAGAGTACGGGAATTCGACGTTTCTGAAAGGAATCCGCATTACTATGAGTGGCGACTTACCATTAATAAAGAAGGTCGCTTTACCGATGGATTTGGACTGACGTTTTATAATGAAAAGTCCATCTCAATCTACAGCGAGGCAAAAACAAGAGACAAATTTCAGGACTACGAGATTACCAATGAGTTTAATCTGAATGAGATGGACCGCCTTTTTGAAAAGCTGAAGGAGGAGCAAACATGACCATCATAACCAACTATTATGTACGCCCTATTGAAGAACAGGATATCCCCTTTCTGTGGGAGATGTTATACGCATCCCTGCATAGAAGAGAAGGTGATGAACCTTTTCCAATCGAAAGTATTCATACTCCCGGACTGTCCAAATACGTTGAAGACTGGGGAAGAGAAGGGGATTTCGGGTATGTTGCAGTTGACCAGCAGGGCAAGAGACTAGGTTCAATAACATTAAGATTCTATACGGATCAGAATGCGGGATACGGTTATGTGAATGCAGCTACGCCAGAGATGGGGATGGCTGTAACGGAAGATGCACGTGGAAAAGGAGTAGGTACCTTACTGCTTCAGACCGCATTAGATGAGGTTGAACGGCGGGGAATTGCAGCAGTCTCGCTCAGTGTTGACCCGGATAACCAAGCGATTCGCTTATATAAGCGGTTAGGATTTGTGGAGGAGTCCCTAAATGGTACATCAGTAACGATGGTGCGTGTAAGTAAACTTGAATCTTAAATGATGAGCGTTCGGATCACTGGCAAAACTGAGTAAACCACGTGGAACTGCAAAAGAAGAGACGTTTCCTCATGGGAACGCCTCTTTCTGTGTGCCATGTACAGCATCGGTATCTCTCTTATTATACTAAGTCCGTAGCACTTCAATATTATTTCAACAAAAATGCCAAAGCCTCGTCATACGTTTCCCATTGGAATTCAGTCTGGTGCGCCGATTCTTTGGAAATCCGATTCAATTGCATTTTGGCGATTGCACCACCTACCGCTACACTGGCTCGTTTCATACCCCAATGTGTCAGTAATTTCTGGTGTTCCACAATTTTTTCTTTGGTATCCTGAGGGAAAGCCTTCATGTTCCGCATATCTACTAGCACATCAAACGAATTCCCCAATTGTTCCGCTATTCTCTGGATTTCTGTATTCGTTTGTTCGACATGTTCAGGAGAAACAATACCTTCCCAGATAATTTCAATAATAGGTTTAGTTGAATCCAAACGTCTAACAGACATGTAGGCAACTCCTCGATAATAAAATAATATGTAATATATGAGACTATAAGCCTATTAATTATACCTTTTTATAGCGAAAATGAAAACTGAATTCACAATATAGTGGTTCTTATGGACTACTTATTCCTAGGGAAGTTAAATTCAGGGATTGTTATCTTATCGTCATTGGAAGGAAGGTTAAATAGCTAAAAGCCGCCCAGAGAATGAACTCCAGACGGCCTCTATAACTGTAACATGATAAATTGAAAATCCTACGTAAATTAGAAGCCAATCTTCAAACTGTTACCTTCCGTTGCTACACCTTTGGAAAGGGAAATGCTCAGCTTTTGTTCTGCCGAGAAACCAAGTGTTTCCCCGTCATGTAGTGTGACGTCGTTCTCAACCACATACGTTGTGGTCATGAACATCATCTCAAATACATCGCTTAAGGATTCCGACGATTGCATAATCTCCATCTCTTCTTTTCCAAAGTTACGCAGTCCGTAAGTGTAAGCTGAAGCGCCTTCGGCATTTTGGAATAATCCGATGAGTATCCAGAGCGAGACTGGCAACTCATCATGTTTGATCCCACGGCTAGTCTCGACATATTGACTGGCTTCAACAACAAGTGGGGCCATGTATATGGCCAGCGCGTGATCCAACTGTAATAAGGCACTCGCTGTTTGAGTGAACAGAACGTGTCCATCAATAGCATTTGTTGCGTTCAGAACAGAGACAATAATCTGAGACTGGTGCCGTGAGGTAACTTGCTCCGCTTCTCGCCAAAGGATGTTGAGTTTGGCATTCTTCTCAACTTCACGGTCAGGCACAGGCGCAGGAATGTGGGCACACACCACTTGCATTCCATTCACTTCGAAAAAGAGATTGCCCTCCTCTGGACGTTCTTCAATCTCGATATCCCATTCGTTCTTCATGTTCCTGATGAAGAGGTCAAAATCACAATCGTCACGCTCCAGCAGGACAAAACCCACGATGGTTTCACTGTAATTCGTTGATTCGACAGCACCACCTGCAGGTACTTTCTCCTTTTTGCGCCGCCGAAGCTTGTCAAACAATCCCATGACATGTTCTCCTTCCAATTCCAGAACGATTCTGGTCATTGTACACTGCTATCTATTCACTACCTTACCATAAAGGAGTTAACATGAATCGAAGCAATGCACCATTCGACAGAAATTACAGGAACAGAACGAGCAACAACGCAATGATCGCAGGCAAACCTTGTTTGATAATGATGGAACGTGAAGAAGTTGCTCCCCCATAAAGAGCCGCGATAATCACACACGCCAGGAAGAAAATCTGAATATGCTGTCCAACGGCAGCATCCGGATATACGAGTCCCCAGATCAGACCTGCCGCAAGAAATCCATTGTAAAGGCCTTGATTGGCCGCAAGGGATTTGGTGGATTTGGCGAATTCCGGCGTGAGATTAAAGGTTTTCATTGTGCGTGGACGAGTCCACATAAACATCTCCATCACCATGATATAGAAGTGTTCGACAGCTACAAGAGCTACAAAAATGATACTAATCAAAGGAAACACCTTGCTTTCTGATATGTAATTTATTTACTTGTCCATCCTAGTATAAATGTTTGCAACAAGAACGGAAAGAGTAAATTTAATTTGTAACAATTTAATTGCGTATTATTAAAATTATTTATCGTTTTCCAGTTGAGTTATGATGTTGCAATTAAAAAAGGGTTACAAAGGTAAGCATACGCCGATTGTCGACAATCCATTCATTGGGTAATAATGAACAATAAAGAAGTAATATTGCTCAGGAAAGGGAGGAGATTACTATGGGAACAGTTCAATTCGTCATGTTGGCTGATGATCCATCCACATTTGTGACCCGAGTTGTACCTTTTATCGACATTGAGCTTGCAGGAATTCCGGGTGACCGTCATTATGGTCTGCTTCGTCCGGCGGACTCACGTCAGAAAATCTACAAGCGTGGCACACCGATTGCGAATCGCCGCCAGATCAGTATTGTGTCTGAGGAAGAATGTGCTCTTATTGCTGAGAAAATGAACATTCCTGAAGTGCGTCCAGAGTGGCTTGGTGCCAATATACTGGTTCGTGGCATTGATCGATTGACGGAACTGCCTGCTGGAACGCGGCTCCTATTTCCAAACGGGACAGGGTTAATATGCGAAGGGGAGAACCTTCCCTGTGTACATCCGGGAAAAATGATTGAACAATTCTATGAACAGGACGGTTTGCGTAAAAAATTCGTGCCTGCGGCTCGCAAAAAACGTGGGATTGTATGCTCGGTTGAACGGGAAGGTGTAATCCATACGGGGGATACCATAGAAGTCATTCGCCTGTCCTGATTTTCAGGACAGGTTTCTAATTGATCAGCCCTCGGCGCTCACCATGCGGATGTCTAGAGTGTAAGTACTCCTCTGGTGTACTGCCAATAATGGACTTGAAATCTCGGATGAAATGGGATTGATCATGATATCCAAGATCCTGAGATAGCTTAATCAGGTCACAGTGAAGACCGCGGTCCATCCATTCTGCAGCATTTTGCAGACGATACAACTTGATTACCGTTTTGGGTCCGATGCCCACATACTGATTGAACAGGCGTTGAAGCTTTCGGGTATGCATATTCCAATAGGAAGACAGATCATCCACTCTCAGCATCTCCCGGTTCTGTTCAATCTGTTGTACAATATCATAAACCATTCTCGCTTGAGCGTCTTCAGCAGGAAGGTGTGCACATAATAGTTGGTCGATGTAACTGGTTGTATCCCCTTCATCCCCCGCCCCAAGAAGCAGGTCTTCTAAGGACTCCGCTGTGACGTCAAGAATATTGGATACATTCATCGGTTGTCCGTACAAAGAAGAGACAGGAGCGCGGAGGAAGGGATAAAACCCTCCTGGTTTGAACTTCACGCCCAATACACGACCTTTCCCGCTTACAAGATAGGAGAATTTACGTCCCGATGGTCCGAAGAAAAACGTATTGTTCCGTTCCACAATCAGATTGACACAGGGGTTAGGTACGACATGTTGGGGATACGGTTCAAGTCCAGTCAGATCCCACGATACGATCCAGTAATGTTTAACAAAAGGCCGAAGTGCTTCGGAAGGAGCATGGCGTGTCAGTTGATATTTATGATCACCTTCATTCAGATTCAACAGGCCCATACTTGGTCTGTCTCCTTGTTCTACCTGTTTCATCCGAATCATCCCTCCTGCTCATCTCACATTATTTAGGTTCTCTGAACAACAATGCCCGCACAGCAAAACGGGGTAAAATGAGTTGCCTGCGCCATCTCGAAGGTTGACTGAGGAGGCGATAGAGCCATTCCAGGTTAAGCTTCTGCCATATCGCAGTGGCACGTTTGGTTTTGCCAGCCACGATATCGAGACTGCCTCCAACACCTATGGCTACACGAGCGTTCAACTGGTGGCGATACTTGTTAATCCAGTGTTCCGCATGGGGGGCGCCAAGAGCCACGATAAGAAAGTCTGGTTGAGCAGTACAAATCTCTTCCACAATCTGTTGTTCCTCATCTGCCTGGAAGTAACCATGGTGTCTACCTTTTACAACAACTCCCAGATAACGTTGCGCAATAACTTTCACGGCCTGTTCACTTACGCTTTCCTCTGCTCCGAGCATGTAGAATGACCAGTGTTTTTGATCGCCTTCCTCTAATAAACGAAACAGCAGATCACAACCCGTTACCCGTTCAGTCAATTGTCCGCCCCGAAAACGGGATACCATCACAATGCCGGCACCGTCAGCCGTGACCAACCCGGCTTGATCGACGACTTTGCGAAGAGAAGCATTCTTTTGACAGGACATAACAATTTCGGGATTACCTGTGATGACATGGAAGAGTTCATTGCTTTCCTGATCTACGACTTTATCAAGGATCGCAACGGTTTGATCCATCGTGACATTGGGAAAAGGGATACCCATAATATTGGTTCATTGGCTCATATCTCATTTCCTTTCTAAATTAGTCGCATTACCTTGAACAGACCTGTTATTTCATTCCAGTTTAGTATATCTGATCTTCTGGGAAAGCACTATATGGGCGCAATCCATTTGGATTATGGTATTACACATTCCCGAAAAATAAAGAGCTTATATTTTACCTGTTGTCGCGTTTTTACAATACGGCCTTTGGGGTATAACGATAGGATAGGAGTGCGAGGGTGGCAGATCGCTTATCCAATACATAAAGGGAGTGAGTCCATGGAACTGAAATATGAATTCTATATCAATGCAGGACTGGAAGAGGTGTGGAATGCTCTAATATCACCAGACGGCACACGGAACAGCTTTTTCGGCAGTGAACTTCGCACCAATTTCCAACCAGGCCAGCCGTTTGCTTATGTAGGGCCGGGCAATGATGGTGCGGAGACTGTCCATGTGTATGGAGATATATTGGAATTTGAACCGTTGTCCAGACTCAGTTATCAGGAGCATCCCGGGCCGTCGTACCATGCGAATCATGCCGAGCTTCAATCCAGAGTGGTCTTCCAGTTGGAAACTGTAGGTGAGTGTACGAAGCTGACGCTGATCAATGATCAATTTACAGATAACCATCCTTCCATTGCGAATGCACAGAGCAGCTGGTGGATGATTCTAAGCAGCATCAAAACTTGGGTGGAGACGGGGAAAACACTGAATTTTGGCTGGTAGCTGGGAAGAGGTAGTCATTTAAGATTTATTTTCATAAAAGATAAAGGGCAATTAATATAAGAACCAGTGCTGTTTCTGCGCTGGTTCTTGTTTTTATACAAAATTAAGACCATTGCTCTACACTTAATGTCTGATAATGTCGAAATATATATCATATGAGCTAAGAGGAGAAATGAGCATGTTTCGTAAACGTACTGAATCGACCAAACACCTTCGTACAGATACTCATCAGAGATTATTGGAGTATAGTCGTAAACTGGTAGCAAACGCAGAAAAGGGCAACTATGACGCAGGGATCGAAGATGGCATTGAGTTTCAGGATGCTGATGAAATAGCTAGTAATATCAAAAAAGCAGTACATATGATGAAAGCACAAAACGAAGCCGTGGAAATGCGCCTTAGAATGCTTAATCAGGCTATGAATGTGGGATTATGGGAATCAAAAATTGTTGCTGGTGATCCACTGGATAACAATAATATCGTTTCATTTTCGAATGAATTCCGCCAAATGTTAGGCTTCCATAATGCCAAGGATTATCCCGATTCATTTGCAAGCTGGGCGAAATCGATCTATCCGGATGACAGACCCCAACTGGTGCAGGAGATTATGAAACATGTGAATGACACAAAAGCAACAACTGCCTATAACGTCATCAGCCGTATGATTACAAAAAGTGGAGAAATTCGCTGGTTCCGATGCCTTGGACAAGTCATCCGAAATCAGGCTGGAGTTCCGGTCAAACTTCTGGGCATCATGTTTGATATTCATGAGGAGAAGAGCAAGTCTGATGAGCTGGAAGCACTCGTCACCCGATATGATCTGGTTAACCGCGCCTTGGTGGAGGCACCGTGGGATATGACCGTTGTGGCTGGAGATGTAGTTAATCCAAACAATGAATTTTGGTGGTCACCCCAGTTCCGTAAAGAGTTAGGGTTTAAAGACGAGCAGGATTTCCCGAATGTGTTCAGCAGCTGGAGCAGCCGACTTCATCCGGAAGACCATGATCGGACGATCAACGAATTTGCCAGACACATGAACGATTACAGTGGTCGTACGCCGTACGATCTGGATTATCGTCTGCAGCGCAAAGACGGGGAGTATCGGTGGTATCACGCGGGTGGGGAGACCATTCGGGATCAGGATGGAGTACCACTCCGTGTAGCTGGAACCATTCGAGATGTTACCCATGAGAAGAATAAGGAACAGATCGTGGAGGCCATGAATCTGAAAACAAAACAATTGTCGGAGTCCATTGGCGAGATGGTACGTGGAATCAACTCGATCACCGATCAGGCACAGGATCTGGTTACTGCACAGGAGTTATCCGCCGATGCGGCCATTCAAGTGAAAAGCAGTGCAGATGATACGAAGAATATCACCGTGTTTATTCGAGAGATTGCCAGTCAGACCAATCTGCTGGGGTTGAATGCAGCCATTGAAGCTGCACGAGCGGGAGAGCTGGGACTGGGATTTGGCGTCGTTGCAGGTGAAGTGCGGAAACTGGCTGATCACAGTTCGGAGGCCACAGTAAATATCGAAGATAGCATGCAGAAAATGAAAACATTGATTGATCAGATTCTTGAGCACATCGGTAATATGTCCACGTTAACGCAAAATCAAGCTGCTCTGACACAACAGGTGAATGCTTCAATGGATGAGATCAACACCATGTCACAGGATCTGGTTAATTACTCGAGGAATCTATAATCTCGAAGCCGTTTGTTGTAACATCACGATCATTGGCAACAACATCAACAAAAAACCACCGGGAAGCATTTCTGCTCCCGGTGGTTTTTTGTATTTCTATTTTATAGCTAAAATGTATAGCTTCAGTTTCAGCTATTGAATTAAACTTGTTGAACTTTGATCAGGTTTGTATTACCGGATTGACCGATTGGAACACCAGCGGACAATACAATGATGTCACCTTTTTCAATGTAACCAGTTTTGATTGCGTTACGCGTAGCCGATTCGAACATTTCATCCGTTGTCGTTACTTTGTCGCCCATAACCGGAATGACACCTGAGAGCAGGCAGATTTTCGCCAATACTTCTTCATGTTGTGTAACTGCGATGATTGGTGCTTTTGGACGATACTTGGAGATCATACGTGCTGTGAATCCACTCTCAGTCGAAGTGATGATTGCTTTTGCATTCAGTACGAGGGAAGAACTTACAGCGCCCTGACTGATAACTTCAGTAATATCAGCGATCTGTTGAGCCGATTTTTGTGCGAATTGCTCTTTGTAATCAATCATTGTTTCGGCACGGCGAGCAACAGCAGCCATCGTGCGCACGGATTGTACCGGATATTTACCAGCAGCTGATTCACCGGACAACATCACAACGTCAGCACCTTGAAGTACAGCATTGGCCACGTCACTAACTTCGGAACGAGTAGGGCGTGGGTTCACTTGCATGGACTCCAGCATGTGTGTAGCTACGATAACCGGTTTACCAGCGCGGTTACATTTATCGATCATTTCTTTTTGCATCATTGGTACGTCTTCGATTGGCACCTCAACACCGAGATCTCCACGAGCTACCATGATACCGTCAGAAGCCAAGATGATGTCGTCCAGATTAGTCATACCTTCTTGATTCTCGATTTTAGAGATGATCTGTACGTGCTCTACACCGCGTTCTTTCAGAATGCTGCGGATTTCACGGATGTCGTCGCCTTTACGAACAAAGGATGCTGCGATAATTTCGATATCGTTTTCGATCCCAAATCCGATGTGCATAACGTCACGCTCGGTTACACCTGGCAATGTCGTTTTGATTCCTGGCAAGTTAACCCCTTTGCGTGGTTTCAGAATGCCGCCACTGATGATTTTACAATGGATATCGGATCCTTCCACAGACAGTACAGTCAGATCCACAAGGCCATCATCGATGAGGATACGATCGCCAGGTTTCACAACGAGGTTCAGTTCCGGATAGTTTACCGAGATACGCTCAGCGTCACCAAGAATTTCTTCAGTAGTCAGGATCAGCTCTTTACCAGCTTGCAGATGACAGGATGCTTCTTTCAGTTTACCGATACGTACTTCCGGCCCTTTGATGTCCATCATGATCGGTATATAGGTGTTCAGTTCGGAAGCTGCTTTGCGGATATTGTTAATCCGTGTAACGTGATCTTCCAGTTCGCCATGAGCCATGTTCAGACGGGCAACGGTCATACCTTCCTGAATCATTACTTTTAACAATTCGATTGAGTCACAAGCAGGTCCCATGGTACAAATAATTTTTGTTTTTAACATGCTAATTTCCTCCTCATATTTAAGCTTATATGTGTATTGTAGCGTTTTCTGTCGAATCAGGGTATGAACTATAGTACAATGATTAGAGTATAGTCCGATAATGAGGTGTGTTATGGTCACTCCACTTGAAGTACGACATATTAATGGTGTCGGTTGGTACGAAGAAGCTGTGCAATCTCAAGAAACTTGGCGGCTTAGTTTGGTTACTTATGGAAAATGTGTATATTGGGTGAACGGTGATAAACAGATCATGGAAAAGGGTGAATTGCTCCTCATTCCAGGTGGTACCCCATATTACGGCAAGAGTATTCCTACAGTAACGCACACACAGATTGTAATTCAACTGCAACGCGACCATACGGAAACTCTGCCTGCACTGGAACGGTATGAGGCTTTGCGGCATAAACCTGGATGTTATGAGCTGATCCATCAACGCATGAGCGCTATTTATCAACAATGGCAGGAGCGTCCGTCTTATTATGTCATGATGAGCCAAGCCTTATTGATGGAAGTGTTGATTTATATGAACAGGGAGCTTGATCGTGGAGTTATCCCGCCGGAGAGGCATAATCATGTTGAACGGATGAAGCGATATATTGAGCGGCATTATCGGGAGAAAGTGACGAAGGAAGAACTCGGGGACGAGATCAATAAAACTCCCAATTATGCTGCCGCATTATTCAAAAGCATGACAAATCAGACCATCAGTCAATATGTCCATGATCAACGGATGAAACGAGCCATATATCTGCTCACTGAGTCACAACTCTCCATCCAGGAAATTGCCGAATTTCTCGGCTACCGGGACCTGTCTTATTTTTACCGCATATTCAAACGTATAACCGGAAGTCCACCGTCTGACCTTCTTCATGAACGTCCACCTATAGCATGAAACGCGTACTCCAACCCAAATAAAGTTCTTCTATATAAGTAGGTTTAATTCAATGAGTACAAAAAAAGAGGGCCTATGCCCTCTTTTGCTGTATAGCAGGATCATCATCCCACCTGTTACATATATATATGTCGTTATACATGACTGCTTGTGTTAGAAGCTGTGAGTGGCTGCTTGCTTTTTTTTCGTGTTTGCCCAAGACGAAGAGCAGAGACATGTACAGTCCAATACGCGGCCTCAGCAAACAAAATGCCTCCAGCAATGTCCAGCAAGGAATGCTGTTTTACAAACACCGTTGAAGCAATAATCAACCACAGCCATACCGACCAAGAAATCCGTGCCAAAGGCTTAAAGTTCAAGTGTCTGTTAATCACAATAAACAGCAAGTAGCTGGTCAGAACGTGAACACTTGGGAAACAGTTGAAGGGCGCATCATTGGTATAGATAAACTGTACTAACACGCTGCTCAGATCAGTTCCGCCGATCTCTGGGCGCGGGACATGGGTAGGGAACACTGCAAAACAGACATTGGCAGCCATGACACCAACATTATAGGTAATCAACGTACGCCAGAATAGTGACTTGTTCGTCAGACCCAAATAGAGAAATCCAAGATACAGAATGGGCATCCAGCTAATGTACGGATAAATAAATTCTTTGAGAAAAGGAATCTGTGTGTCAATCCAAGCATAATTGTAGAAGACATCACTTCCGGTGTTGCTGCCTAGAAATACGTAAATGGAGCCTTGGAGCGGTATGCACAGAATAGCCAGTAAATGCCCCCAGCGCTGAAAGAATGCTTTCATAGTATCCCCCTGATTTCATTATGCATTGTGAGTCTATCGTTATGGGTACTTCATAGATATAAGACGCTGAAGAGTCGCCACACCCCTGCAACTTTGAACTCTTGTAATACTATAATGGACAGATAAAGGTATAAGCCATACCTGATTTTAGGGGAAAAGAAGTCAGGATAAGTCTCTTTTTTGTTACTTTTATAGTTTTATCCATAATAGGAATATTAGATATACGGATATGTGATACAACTATATTGGCATATAAGTTCTTATGACAACGGAGAACATAAATGAAACGAGGTAGGTAAATGTATGATTAATGCGCAATCCAAGCCAAAACATTCCTTTTCCAAGCGCAAACCTGTGCTCACCGTTGTGATTATTGAGCTGCTTCTTCTGTTAGCCGTATTTGCAGCAGGGGCCATTGCAACGATAAAACAACTGGACTACACTTCCCCTGTACTCATTTCTTTTACACCCATTGCCATTGTTCTGATGATCTATCTGACGTTAAGACGCAAGTGGGGAGAGACTGGCTTCCGATCTTTGCGAAGTATCCCGGCTGGCCACGCAAAGTATTATATTCCACTACTCCTTGTACTGGGTACACTTACCCTGAAAGGATTTGGGGAGCTGAGCTTGTCACGAGTAGCCTTTTTCATCTTTTTTACCTTGCTCGTAGCTTTTGTTGAGGAAACGATCTATCGGGGGCTTATTTTCAAAATATTGCTTCGAAAAAGTGCAGTGGCCGCAGTTGTGACCTCCAGCATCTTGTTTTCCATCACACATCTATTGAACGCATTGTCTGGTCAGGATACGACGGATACGATCATACAATTGATCTATGCGCTGCTCCTGGGAGCTGTACTGGCGTTATTGATGCTGAAGAACGGAAATATCGTACCGCTTATATTGTTTCATTTCATACATAATCTGATTCAATTTCTAGGGAATGATCTGGAGGACACAGGTACACTTCCTTACGATCTGTTTATACTGGCAGTACTGATTGCTTACTGTGCATGGTTAGTGTGGAGCATTCGAACAAATTCGTCTACTCCATCCAAAGGGAGTGAGCAAGCGAATACGGTTGTTCATTAAGGGTATTGCGGGTATTGCTTGAAAGTAGTTATCATACAGTTTCCCGTCAGCAGTTGGATCATGGTATACTTCAGTCTGGCGGGAAGACAGATATGTTCATGATACGAGGTCTGCCTATCCGTACATTAGATTCAGACAGTAGGTGATATTGTGGAGAAGACAGCACAAGGCGTAGCAGAATGGATGGTACAGGAGATTAAATTCACAGGAACACTTCATCAGGAAGCTGCCATAGAATATGTGAAGACCCATTTTGGTGAAGAGTTTGTTTTTGTGAACGAGAACGGCAATACATCATTGTCCAAAGAAGTGAAGAAAGCTTTCCGAAAGCTTCATCGTGGGCAGATCGCCTGGGATCGGGATGCATTTATGTGGGCATGGACATAGTGTGTTATACTGGAGTAAGATGATTCATTGGTTGTGTTGGATATGCATGTCAGAATGTTATATAATTAATGTATAAGATGGATTAGATCTGCATATCCTTTCATAAGACCGTACATAAGCGGCCACACACATAAGTGTGATAAACCCTGTCCCCGCGCGTGTTAATAACATGTATTTCCAAAGCTGTTTGAAAAGAAAATACAAAGATTTGCTTTTTTGCTGAATTGGAGTTATAATAAAAACAAGTTGTAGAGAGTGGAAAACCTAATTCATATATTGTAAAGGGCGATCACTTATAGGTTTATGACTGGTACCTTTTTCAATGTGTGAATTTTTATTTGCTTGCTGCAAAGAACAAAGGAACATGTTAATTTTTATTTGGAGGTGTAATTCACATGCAAAACGGAACAGTAAAATGGTTCAACGCTGATAAAGGCTTCGGTTTCATCGAAGTTGAAGGCGGAGAAGATGTATTCGTACACTTCAGCGCTATTACAGGCGACGGCTTCAAAACTCTGGACGAAGGTCAACGCGTACAATTTAAAATTGTACAAGGAAACCGTGGTCCTCAAGCAGAAGAAGTTGTAAAACTGTAATTAAAGCATAGCTGCCTTTAACATGTTAAAATGGTAAAGGCAGCTTCTTTTTTTTGATCAGTTATATAAAAGTCGACCCATTAGTTGACGAGGCAGGAGTCCGGTGGGACGTGAAACTTCCGCTAAGTGTAGGCTTCTGTGAAATAACGTCGGTTAGATGTTTTTCCATAACAAAGGGGGTAGAAGTCATGTATAATCGCAAAAAACCGTTGGAAGAGATTCCACAAGCTGATGCGGCAATCTGGGAATGTACGAGTGATACGTGCAAAGGATGGATGCGGGACAATTTTGCGTTTGATAACGTACCTACTTGTCCGATATGTGCTTCTGAGATGGTCAGCACGACTAGGATGCTACCATTGCTTGAGAATTCGAATAGTAATCTGAAAACGATGCCTAAAGGAAATCGGATTTAACATAGCTTACCCGCCTCTAACGAGGTGTTTTTTTTTAAGATCAAACAGACACCCTGTGCGAAGGTAAGGGTATTAAATATGAAGTTCCCGGCATTCGTTTTGGCGAATGCCTTTTTTTGTATCATTTTTTAACAGAAAATATAGTGTAATTGACGTGAATCGTATGAAAAAGATAAAGACCCCTTTTGCTATAAGCAAAAAGGGTCTTTGTTATGACTACAATTTTACCACGATCAGAATGGAATTTAGATGAACAGGAATGGCAGCAGAAACAATGTTGTTACCAGAGCCAGATCGATTCCCGCTCCATAGCCGTAACCCCCACCGTATCCTCCGTAACCATACCGACCGTATGCCGAAGATTTAACTTTTTTTGTTACAACAGCGTTTTTCTTGCTGCTTTTCACAAGCTGCTGTTTGGATTTGACTGAACACAGCCGTGGTCCTTCGAAACACCCGTTCAAATAAATTTTGCCATCACGACATTGACTAAGCGTACCATACATATGCTTACCGTCGTTCATAACGAGACAAACGGAACGTCCAACGTGCGGAGAAACCGTTTCTTCACATACCCGATTAATTCTGTACATGCAAATCCTCCTCATTAGATGCGGTTGCCGCTTGAATTCAACGGTTTGTATATCATAGTAAAAAGAAGACCAATTGGTATGGACGAGTACCCGGAAAATCGAATGGGGAGGAGCCGTTTTTGAATCTACTCCATACACTGGGAGAAGTGAGGAGGGGATGTCGCGTGGATTATCATGACATGCTGGCTCGGTTAGGGGAGGGAAGTGCCCATCCTGGAGGATTTTTGGCAACACTGAAGTTGCTGGATGGTTTATCTCTGCCTGTGGATAGTCATATCCTTGAGATAGGATGTGGCACTGGGAGGACTGCGTGTTACCTGGCTAAAAGGGGTTATCAAGTAACGGCCATTGATCTTAATCGCCAGATGCTGGATAAGGCCGTTCGGCGAGCAAGACGAGAACGGGTGGATGTTCGATTTGTTCAGGCTGATGTAACATCGTTGCCTTTCCCGGAAAATCATTTTGATATGGTATTCGTGGAGTCGGTTACGATCTTTACCCCATGGCGGAATGCACTTACTGAGTATAGAAGGGTTTTGAAGCCCGGAGGACTTTTAGTGGATCGGGAGATGGTTCTATCAGGCCAGAAGACCGAATTGATGTGTCGCAGGTTAAAGCAATTTTACGGTATACAAACCCTGGTAACGGCCACAGCATGGAGAAAACGCCTCAAGCAGTGTGGTTTCACCAAGGTAGAGGTCAAAGAACATTCGCGATCCATGGCAAAATGGAGCGTTGATCATGATCCACATCGCGAGATCGATATGAATTGGTTTGAGGATGAACGTATGCAGCGAATGAGTCAAACCAATGATCGTTTGCTCGCGAAATACGGCAAAAAGTTGGGATATGCTGTTTTTGCGGCTAGGGCACCGTTGGAGGTCAAAAAGGAAAAATAGGAAAAATAGGAAAAAGACAACTCACACAATCGTGTGGGTTGCCTTTGGTTTGTTTCGACAGAACGTACTACAACATATCGTTGTCGATAATCCGCCAGTGGTGTTTGAGCAGGGCTTCCAGTTGGTTCTTATCTTTGGCTCGAAAAGCACTTAAAATTTGCCGGTGCTCTTCATTAACTTCGAGCAGTACCTCAGATAGCTTTGGTTTATTATCACTAACATAAGATTGCCGGATGAAACTGTTCTTCAATGTGTTTAACATCTCAATGACTGTTGCATTACCACATCGCTGAATGTACAGATTATGGAACTGATATTGGTTTTTGTTGTAGGCAGCAAGATCAAGCTGGCTGATATCTTCGTCCATTCGAACAACCAGAGTTTCCATCTCCAAAAGTTCAGATGGTCTGAGGTGGTCTGCTGCAAGTGTGGCAGCAAGTGCCTCCAGCACACCGATCGCTTGGGAGAATTCCAGTTTTTTGCCTGCATCAAAAGGAGTGACAATAAATCCCCTGCGTGGGATGTATTGCAGCAGATTGTCTGAAGCCAGCTGGAAAAGCGCCTCCCGAGTAGGTGTTCGACTGATGTCCAGCTTTTTGCATATCTCGGCCTCGTTGATCTTCTGGTTGGGAAGCAAGGTTCCGTCCTGGATCTTCTGGGCAATGTAATCGTATACGTGATCTTTCAAGGACCGGTATTTGGGTACCTCCATACCGAATCCTCCTTTCTATGTATAGTGAATAAATAGATGGGTGTGAGGCCGTACTGTACGCGCCGTTCAGGAGTTTCAAGTTTTTATCATCTTAACACCGAGGGGGAAGTTGGGCAAGCAAACTTCATGTTTCAGCCGATGTAAATGCTATGTTATATATAGCACATTTTATGGAATTAAAGCGTATAAATGTTTAAATAATGATTGTGATAAACCAGAATGTTTGTTAGTATTACTTACATATAAGTCCATATATTGTCTTATGTATATTGTATACAAACCATTATGTTACTCATTCAAAAAAAGAATAGGGGTATGATGTGTGAAAAAAGTGCTTTTGCCAATGATGCTGTTGTTAGTGGTTGTATTCATGTCCGCATGTGGGCAGGAAAAAACGACAGAGACCGGATCAGACGCTACTTCGTCTTCGGGCAGTAGCTCTGCGGAAAAGGAAGTCATTGTACTTGGAACCAGTGCGGACTATGCACCCTATGAATTTCATAAGAAAATTGATGGTAAAGATACCATTGTAGGTTTTGACATCGAGATTGCCAAAGCAATTGCGGCTGATCTGGGAGCCGAGCTGAAGATTGAGGACATGGACTTTGATGGCCTTCTTATGGCCCTTGGTACAGATAAGGTTGATTTTGTGATATCAGGCTTAACCCCTACCGAAGAACGAAAGAAGAATGTTGATTTTACGGATATCTACTATTATGCAGAGCAGGCTGTACTTGTTAGAGATGGGGAAGGTGCGGCATTAAAGTCCATGAATGATCTATCAGGTAAACAGGTTGGTGTACAAAAGAGTTCCATTCAGGAAGGGATTGCTCGGGAAATAGAGGGAGCAAAGCTCACTTCTCTGGCCAAAATACCTGAACTGATTCTGGAGTTGCAGACGGGGCGTGTAGACGCACTCATCCTGGAGAAGCCGGTGGCTGAACAGTATGTGAAGAACCAAGAGGGGCTTGTTGTTGCAGGTGTGGAGATTAAACAGGCTGAAGACGAGGGTGGTTCGGCCATCGCAGTGAAGAAAGGTAATCAGAAGCTGCTGGATCAGATCAACACTACATTGGAAAAGCTCAAAACAAACGGAGATATTGAACGGTTCGTCGTTGAAGCGAATGAGATGCTCGGCGAATAAACCGGACGAGTGAGGGATATGCCGTGAATTTAGATTTTTCCTTTCTATTAGAACATTGGCAGGATTATGCACGAAGTGCGTGGGTCACGCTTGAACTTTCCTTCTTCGGTGTATTGTTTGGTACGTTGCTGGGTGTAATCATGGCGCTAATGCGAATATCCCGAATATGGCCAATTAAATTTGTGGCATCTGCGTATATTGAACTCATTCGAGGAACACCGATGCTGGTACAGATTCTTATTATTCATTATGGTCTGACGGTTGTAGGTGTGAACTTGCCGGCATTTATGTCGGGGGTGGTAGCTCTGACGATGAATAGCTCGGCTTATATGGCGGAGGTGTTCAGGGCCGGGATTCAAGCAATCGATAAAGGACAGACCGAAGCTTCGCGCTCCCTTGGTATGACAAATGGTATGACACTTCGTTATATTATACTGCCGCAGGCTTTTCGTAACATGCTTCCAGCTATCGGCAATGAATTCATTATTATCATTAAAGATTCTTCGCTTGTCTCCATGATCGGCATAGCCGAGATTATATACACGGCCAGAACGATTCAGGGTGTTACGTTCCAGCCGCTTGCTCCGCTGCTTGTTGCCGCCGGCCTCTATTTTATAATCACATTTACACTGGCTAATTTACTCTCTTGGTTGGAACGTAGACTGTCTACCTCTCGCTAACTATGGATAAAGGATTGGATTCGAGAAAGGCTTGGATTAGGCTGGAGTGGAAAAGGAGAGATGTAGTCGTAAATGACGATGGCATCGCATACATTGTTATTGTATTTTGTATACAATATTTTGGAAAGGTGTTGGGTGTGTATGTCAGATTCCAAGATGTTAATTGATTGGTCGGAGCGTTATGCTGCACCTAATTATCATCCGCTCCCAATTGTAATTGAACAGGCAGAAGGGGTATGGGTGGAAGACCCTGAAGGCCGCCGTTATATGGATATGTTAAGTGCATACTCTGCATTGAATCATGGTCATAGACATCCTGTGATCATACAGGCGCTCAAGGATCAGGCAGATCAGGTTACGCTGACATCACGGGCATTCCACAGTAGCTCCGCTTCTCTTTTTTATCAGAAACTCTCACAATTCACGGGGAAATCGAAGATTCTCGCCATGAATACAGGAGCGGAAGCGGTGGAGACTGCGGTGAAGGCGGTACGTAGATGGGCTTATCGTTGCAAAGGTGTACCGGAAAATCAAGCCGAGATTATCGTATGCTCTGGTAACTTTCATGGAAGAACTCTGACGGTTACGTCTTTTTCTTCTTCAGCGGAGTATAAAAAAGATTTTGGACCGTTCACACCTGGATTCCGGATTATTCCCTATGGAGATATTGAAGCGCTGAAGCAGGCCATTACACCAAATACGGCTGGTTTTCTTGTAGAGCCTATTCAGGGCGAGGCTGGAATCGTTATCCCGCCTGATGGATATTTGGCAGAAGCTTTTGCTCTGTGTAAGAGCCAGCAGGTGTTGACTGTATCTGATGAGATCCAGACCGGATTTGGAAGAACAGGTCGCCGTTTTGCCTCCGACTGGGAAGGGGTTGAACCGGACATTTGGATTATGGGCAAAGCGCTGGGGGGAGGAGTCATGCCGATCTCGGCTATTGCTGCTGATGCGGAGATACTTGATTTGTTTGAGCCGGGGTCTCATGGTTCTACGTTTGGGGGTAACCCACTCGCCTGCGCCGTAGCTATAGCAGCTCTGAAAGTTCTTGAAGATGAGAAGCTTGCCGAGCGATCGGAGCGTCTAGGGAACTATTTTATGAAAAGACTTCGAGATATTCGCAGTTCAGCCATACGGGATATTCGGGGGAAAGGTTTATTTATTGGTGTTGAACTGCATGAACCAGCCCGCCCTTATTGTGAGCGTTTGATGTCTACTGGACTGCTGTGTAAAGAAACACATGAGACAACCATTCGATTTGCTCCACCACTGACGATTAAAGAGTCCGAGATTGACTGGGCACTGGAGAGAATTGAGCAGGTATTGATCACCAATGAGGGAGCTGACCTACATGAAAAATGATGATGATGTCCATGGTGGAATAAAAGATACTTCTATTAATACAAGTCAAACATCTGTGCGGCGTAATATTGCTATCATTAAGGTTCCTTTTGGACTTGGGGGAGCAAGAGGTGGAGCAGAGTTGGGGCCTGATGAATTGATTACAGCTGGACTGAAGCGGGAGATTGCGAGTCTGGGGTTAGTGCTTTCCAAAGAAGTGCGGGTAGATTGTCCTTCTGAACCGGTTGCCCCTATTGAGCGAAATCGTGTAAAACATTTAAATGAGGTACGTCAGGTCAGTCAGAAGGTGTGTAGTGAAGTATCAGGTGCAGTAGAGGAGGGGGCTTTCCCACTTGTGCTTGGGGGAGATCATAGTGTAGCGATTGGTACTTTTGCCGGGCTAACAGCGCATTATTCGAATTTGGGTGTGATCTGGTTTGATGCGCATGCAGACTTGAATACGGAAGAACGGAGCTTGTCCGGTAATATGCATGGGATGAGTGTGGCTGCATCCTTGGGGCATACTGCATTCAATCTGTCGCACATTGCTGGAGCAGGCGCGTTTATTGATCCGTCCAACTTAGTCTATATTGGTCTGCGTGATCTGGATGAGTATGAGAAAGAGCAGATTAAGGGACTGGGAATCCGAGCATTTACGATGCATGATATTGACCGGTTGGGAATAAAGCAAGTTATTGAGGAAGCAATAGCTACAGCGGGAAAAGGGACAGATGGTATTCATGTCAGCTTCGACATGGATTGTCTGGATCCGCGGGAAGCTCCGGGTGTGGGCACCCCAGTACCTGGTGGTCTGAATTACCGAGAGGCACATTATGCATTGGAGATACTTGCTTCCACAAATCAAGTTACGTCGATGGAACTGGTTGAGGTGAATCCGTTGTTTGATCATAATAGACATACGGCACGACTTGGTGTGGAACTGATCGCTTCGTTACTTGGTAAGCGCATATTGTAATCACTGAGAAGTGAAACGGAATGTGTAAGCTGTGCCCAAGGAATATACTTTCTTATTTATTATAGAAGGAAAGAAAACTGAGATCTCCGAAAACTAGGGCTAGTCACAATCAATTGTTCACTGCAATCGCAGTGGAAGTGGCTTCCCTGGTTATGTTTAATGGATATGTATATTAGAAGCACCGTAATAAGGATGCTGAAAGTTATTTGTATGTACAGGCGTCAGATTACATATTGTGCTGATGATGTGAGTTGATTATCATTATTGAAAAAAAACTTGCAATTGAAATCTGTACATGGTATATTCTAATTCCGGCCAAGAAAACACGGTTTACACGGTGCGGCAAGCGAATAAAATAAGCTTCGAAAGAAACTTAAAAAAAGAGCTTGCAAAGTTGGTTCGGACATGGTATTATATAAGAGTTGCTGAAGAGAATGGTGTTCGGTAACAAAACAAGTTTGATCTTTGAAAACTGAACAACGAGTGAGTAAACATTCTGCTTGCAGAATGAAACGCGAAAGTTTGAAACAAGCCTTGGCTTGAATCGACTGGAGCACAAATGAGATTTTTAATCTCGTCAGATTCAAAATGAGCTTATCGCTCTTTTCAATACTTTATTGGAGAGTTTGATCCTGGCTCAGGACGAACGCTGGCGGCATGCCTAATACATGCAAGTCGAGCGGACTTGAAGAGAAGCTTGCTTCTCTGATGGTTAGCGGCGGACGGGTGAGTAACACGTAGGCAACCTGCCCTCAAGTTTGGGACAACTACCGGAAACGGTAGCTAATACCGAATAATTGTTTTCTTCGCCTGAAGGGAACTGGAAAGACGGAGCAATCTGTCACTTGGGGATGGGCCTGCGGCGCATTAGCTAGTTGGTGAGGTAACGGCTCACCAAGGCGACGATGCGTAGCCGACCTGAGAGGGTGATCGGCCACACTGGGACTGAGACACGGCCCAGACTCCTACGGGAGGCAGCAGTAGGGAATCTTCCGCAATGGGCGAAAGCCTGACGGAGCAATGCCGCGTGAGTGATGAAGGTTTTCGGATCGTAAAGCTCTGTTGCCAGGGAAGAACGCTTGGGAGAGTAACTGCTCTCAAGGTGACGGTACCTGAGAAGAAAGCCCCGGCTAACTACGTGCCAGCAGCCGCGGTAATACGTAGGGGGCAAGCGTTGTCCGGAATTATTGGGCGTAAAGCGCGCGCAGGCGGTCATTTAAGTCTGGTGTTTAATCCCGGGGCTCAACCCCGGATCGCACTGGAAACTGGGTGACTTGAGTGCAGAAGAGGAGAGTGGAATTCCACGTGTAGCGGTGAAATGCGTAGATATGTGGAGGAACACCAGTGGCGAAGGCGACTCTCTGGGCTGTAACTGACGCTGAGGCGCGAAAGCGTGGGGAGCAAACAGGATTAGATACCCTGGTAGTCCACGCCGTAAACGATGAGTGCTAGGTGTTAGGGGTTTCGATACCCTTGGTGCCGAAGTTAACACATTAAGCACTCCGCCTGGGGAGTACGGTCGCAAGACTGAAACTCAAAGGAATTGACGGGGACCCGCACAAGCAGTGGAGTATGTGGTTTAATTCGAAGCAACGCGAAGAACCTTACCAGGTCTTGACATCCCTCTGATCGATGCAGAGATGTATCTTTCCTTCGGGACAGAGGAGACAGGTGGTGCATGGTTGTCGTCAGCTCGTGTCGTGAGATGTTGGGTTAAGTCCCGCAACGAGCGCAACCCTTATATTTAGTTGCCAGCATTTCGGATGGGCACTCTAGATAGACTGCCGGTGACAAACCGGAGGAAGGTGGGGATGACGTCAAATCATCATGCCCCTTATGACCTGGGCTACACACGTACTACAATGGCCGGTACAACGGGCTGCGAAATCGCGAGATGGAGCCAATCCCAACAAAGCCGGTCTCAGTTCGGATTGCAGGCTGCAACTCGCCTGCATGAAGTCGGAATTGCTAGTAATCGCGGATCAGCATGCCGCGGTGAATACGTTCCCGGGTCTTGTACACACCGCCCGTCACACCACGAGAGTTTATAACACCCGAAGTCGGTGGGGTAACCGCAAGGAGCCAGCCGCCGAAGGTGGGATAGATGATTGGGGTGAAGTCGTAACAAGGTAGCCGTATCGGAAGGTGCGGCTGGATCACCTCCTTTCTATGGAGAATCGTTTCCTGCAACGGAAACATTCAAATATGCAGCTTAGCTGCAAAACACTCACTCGTTGCTCAGTTTTGAGAGCTCAAACTCTCAAACAGCTTGCTTTTGCATGGAGCTTGTTCTTTGAAAACTAGATATCGAAACGAAACAAACGCGAATTAGAACATTCCTTTTTAGCTGAACTTGTGCAAACAAGTTTCAATAAAAACGGTAGTCAAATTGCTTTTGTGATGGTATCGGGTGAGAGCGACTTTTGGCTTTGCGCAAGCAAAACAAGGGAAGCGAGCGACCGAAACCGGAACAAAATGGTTAAGCTACTAAGAGCACACGGAGGATGCCTAGGCGCTAGGAGCCGATGAAGGACGTGGCGAACAACGAAACTGCCTCGGGGAGCTGTAAGCAAGCTTTGATCCGGGGGTGTCCGAATGGGGAAACCCAGCTGGGGTAATTTCCAGTTACTCACAACTGAATACATAGGTTGTGTAGAGGCATACCAGGGGAACTGAAACATCTAAGTACCCTGAGGAAGAGAAAACAATAGTGATTCCGTCAGTAGCGGCGAGCGAACGCGGAGAAGCCCAAACCAGAGAGCTTGCTCTTTGGGGTTGTGGGACGTCTCACATGGAGTTACAAAGGAACCGGTTAAGCGAAGAGGTCTGGAAAGGCCCGCCAAAGAAGGTAAAAGCCCTGTAGTTGAAAGTCTGTTCCCTCCGAGACGGATCCCGAGTAGTGCGGGGCACGTGAAACCCCGTATGAATCCGGCAGGACCATCTGCCAAGGCTAAATACTTCCTAGCGACCGATAGTGAAGCAGTACCGTGAGGGAAAGGTGAAAAGCACCCCGGAAGGGGAGTGAAATAGAACCTGAAACCGTGTGCTTACAAAAAGTCAGAGCCCGTTTTAGGGGTGATGGCGTGCCTTTTGTAGAATGAACCGGCGAGTTACGTTCCCGTGCAAGGTTAAGGTGAAGAGCCGGAGCCGCAGCGAAAGCGAGTCTGAATAGGGCGAATGAGTACGTGGACGTAGACCCGAAACCGGGTGATCTACCCCTGTCCAGGGTGAAGGTGCGGTAACACGCACTGGAGGCCCGAACCCACGCATGTTGAAAAATGCGGGGATGAGGTGGGGGTAGCGGAGAAATTCCAATCGAACTCGGAGATAGCTGGTTCTCCCCGAAATAGCTTTAGGGCTAGCCTCGGAAAACAGAGTCGTGGAGGTAGAGCACTGATTGGGTGCGGGGCCCGCAAGGGTTACCAAGCTCAGTCAAACTCCGAATGCCATAGACTTACTTCCGGGAGTCAGACAGTGAGTGCTAAGATCCATTGTCAAAAGGGAAACAGCCCAGACCATCAGCTAAGGTCCCCAAGTGTGTGTTAAGTGGGAAAGGATGTGGAGTTGCACAGACAACCAGGATGTTGGCTTAGAAGCAGCCATCATTGAAAGAGTGCGTAATAGCTCACTGGTCGAGTGACTCTGCGCCGAAAATGTAACGGGGCTAAACACACCACCGAAGCTATGGCTTGATGCTTTGCATCAGGGGTAGGGGAGCGTTGTATAAGGGTTGAAGGTGTACCGTAAGGAGCGCTGGACATTATACAAGTGAGAATGCCGGTATGAGTAACGAAAAGATCAGTGAGAATCTGATCCGCCGAAAGCCTAAGGGTTCCTGAGGAAGGCTCGTCCGCTCAGGGTAAGTCGGGACCTAAGGCGAGGCCGAAAGGCGTAGTCGAAGGACAACAGGTCGAAATTCCTGTACCACCGTAAGCCGTTATGAGCAATGGGGGGACGCAGTAGGGTAGTGACGCGGACTGATGGATGTCCGTCTAAGCAGTAAGGCTGATGTGTAGGCAAATCCGCACATTGTAAGGCTGAGCTGTGATGGGGAGCGAAAATTATAGTAGCGAAGGTCATGATCTCACACTGCCAAGAAAAGCCTCTAGCCAGGTGATGGTGCCCGTACCGCAAACCGACACAGGTAGGCGAGAAGAGTATTCTAAGGCGCGCGGAAGAACTCTCGTTAAGGAACTCGGCAAAATGACCCCGTAACTTCGGGAGAAGGGGTGCCCCGGTAGTGTGAATAGCACGAGGGGGCCGCAGTGAAAAGGCCCAAGCGACTGTTTAGCAAAAACACAGGTCTGTGCGAAGCCGTAAGGCGAAGTATACGGGCTGACGCCTGCCCGGTGCTGGAAGGTTAAGGGGAGTGGTTAGGAGCAATCCGAAGCTGTGAACCGAAGCCCCAGTAAACGGCGGCCGTAACTATAACGGTCCTAAGGTAGCGAAATTCCTTGTCAGGTAAATTCTGACCCGCACGAATGGCGTAACGACTTGGGCGCTGTCTCAACGAGAGATCCGGTGAAATTTTAATACCTGTGAAGATGCAGGTTACCCGCGACAAGACGGAAAGACCCCATGGAGCTTTACTGCAGCTTGATATTGAATTTGGGTACGATCTGTACAGGATAGGTGGGAGCCTTTGAAACGTGAGCGCCAGCTTGCGTGGAGGCAACGTTGGGATACCACCCTGATCGTATCTAGGTTCTAACCTGGTACCGTAATCCGGTGCGGGGACAGTGTCAGGTGGGCAGTTTGACTGGGGCGGTCGCCTCCTAAAGAGTAACGGAGGCGCCCAAAGGTTCCCTCAGAATGGTTGGAAATCATTCGAAGAGTGCAAAGGCATAAGGGAGCTTGACTGCGAGACCTACAAGTCGAGCAGGGACGAAAGTCGGGCTTAGTGATCCGGTGGTACCGCATGGAAGGGCCATCGCTCAACGGATAAAAGCTACCCTGGGGATAACAGGCTTATCTCCCCCAAGAGTCCACATCGACGGGGAGGTTTGGCACCTCGATGTCGGCTCATCGCATCCTGGGGCTGAAGTAGGTCCCAAGGGTTGGGCTGTTCGCCCATTAAAGCGGTACGCGAGCTGGGTTCAGAACGTCGTGAGACAGTTCGGTCCCTATCTGTCGTGGGCGTAGGAAATTTGAGAGGAGCTGTCCTTAGTACGAGAGGACCGGGATGGACGTACCGCTGGTGTACCAGTTGTTCCGCCAGGAGCACCGCTGGGTAGCTATGTACGGACGGGATAAACGCTGAAAGCATCTAAGCGTGAAGCCCCCCTCAAGATGAGATTTCCCAGTATGTAAGACCCCTTGAAGACGACGAGGTAGATAGGCTGGGGGTGGAAGTGCAGCAATGCATGGAGCTGACCAGTACTAATCGGTCGAGGGCTTATCCAATAGCAAGTTGTCATTCGCATGTTTCGTTTCGAATCTAGTTTTCAGAGAACGATCTCTGAATGTAAGCTAAGCTATGCGTTTGGTGGCGATGGCGGAGGGGTTCCACACGTACCCATCCCGAACACGACCGTTAAGCCCTCTAGCGCCGATGGTACTTGGACCGCAGGGTCCTGGGAGAGTAGGACGCCGCCAAGCGATTTCCCTTTGGGGTATTTTTTTTGCCCCCCTTGCCAAGGAATAAGGGATATATATTAGGGCCCTTAGCTCAGTTGGTTAGAGCGCACCTCTGATAAGGGTGAGGCCGGTGGTTCGAGTCCACCAGGGCCCATAGCAAGACCACAACAAGAAATACACAGTGTATGGGGCCATAGCTCAGCTGGGAGAGCGCCTGCCTTGCAAGCAGGAGGTCAGCGGTTCGATCCCGCTTGGCTCCACCATTCCCTGATAGCTCAGTTGGTAGAGCACTCGACTGTTAATCGAGTTGTCACAGGTTCGAGCCCTGTTCGGGGAGCCATATGGAGAGGTGTCCGAGCTGGCCGAAGGAGCACGATTGGAAATCGTGTAGGCGTCACAAGCGTCTCGAGGGTTCGAATCCCTCTCTCTCCGCCAGATTTTTTTTAGCAAGGCCCGTTGGTCAAGGGGTTAAGACACCTCCCTTTCACGGAGGTAACAGGGGTTCGAATCCCCTACGGGTCATAATATGGAGGCTTAGCTCAGCTGGGAGAGCATCTGCCTTACAAGCAGAGGGTCGGGGGTTCGATCCCCTCAGCCTCCACCATATAAACTTTATAACGACGCGGGGTGGAGCAGCCCGGTAGCTCGTCGGGCTCATAACCCGAAGGCCGCAGGTTCAAATCCTGCCCCCGCAATTATACTTTCCTTTGAGAAAGTGATCTGGAACCGTGGTGTAGTTGGCCTAACATGCCTGCCTGTCACGCAGGAGATCGCGGGTTCGAATCCCGTCGGTTCCGCCATTTTTTAATTAAATATACACCGTGCCGGTGTAGCTCAACTGGTAGAGCAACTGACTTGTAATCAGTAGGTTGGGGGTTCAAGTCCTCTCGCCGGCACCATTTTTAGTATTTACATCTGAATTTGTGATAGAATGTATATTACAAGTAAAATTGTTAATACTAAGATTCTCTTAGTGGATGAATGGCTTACTCTATGGCGGTCGTGGCGAAGTGGTTAACGCACCGGTTTGTGGATCCGGCATTCGGGGGTTCAATTCCCCTCGATCGCCCCATGATTTTTTAATGGGGATTAGCCAAGCGGTAAGGCAACGGACTTTGACTCCGTCATGCATAGGTTCAAATCCTATATCCCCAGCCATTTCATTACGAGTCATTAGCTCAGTTGGTAGAGCACCTGACTTTTAATCAGGGTGTCGAAGGTTCGAGCCCTTCATGACTCACCATTATATTTTGCGGTCGTGGCGGAATTGGCAGACGCGCACGGTTCAGGTCCGTGTGGGCTAACCCCCGTGGAGGTTCGAGTCCTCTCGACCGCACCATATGTTTTGCGGAAGTGGCTCAGCGGTAGAGCATCGCCTTGCCAAGGCGAGGGTCGCGGGTTCGATTCCCGTCTTCCGCTCCAATATTTGCGCCCTTAGCTCAGCTGGATAGAGCGTTTGACTACGAATCAAAAGGCCGGGAGTTCGAATCTCTCAGGGCGCGCCATTATTCTCATAAGTATCGGGATGTAGCTCAGCTTGGTAGAGCACCTGGTTTGGGACCAGGGGGTCGCATGTTCAAATCGTGTCATCCCGATTTTTTTTATTTGCGGGTGTAGTTCAATGGTAGAACTTTAGCCTTCCAAGCTAATAGCGTGGGTTCGATTCCCATCACCCGCTTCCTAGTAACATATAGAAGAGCCTTTGCTTATAGCAAGGGCTTTTTTTTGTGTTAAAAAGAATATGGGTATTCTATTTAAAATAGGGTCAATTGTCATTTGATTAAGGATGGAATCTTTGTTTAAATAAATAGAACAATTCGTATCTGATTAACCGCATTTATTTATAAAGGAGGACAAACAGTAATGAAAAGAGCTCTGGTCATTGGTGGAAACGGAACGCTAGGTAAAGCTGTTGTTGCGAAACTGAGAGATTATTCGGTTGAGGTTATTACAGCAGGTAGACAATCCGGGGATGTTCAGGTGGATATGACCTCGACAGAGAGTATCACTACCCTCTTCGAAACGGTGAGAAATATTGATTACGTCATTGTGGCGGCGGGCCAGACCCATTATGCGAAACTCGAAGAACTGACACCTGAGAACAATATGATTAGTGTGCAGGGTAAACTGCTTGGACAGGTCAATATCGTATTGATTGGACAGCACTATATTAACGACAAGGGGAGTTTCACGCTGGTCAGTGGCATTATACAAGACCACCCTATTGAGCAAGGTGCATCAAGTGCTATGGTCAATGGGGCTATTGATTCGTTTGCCAAAGCGGCAGCGTTTGAGTTACCAAGAGGCATTCGTTTGAATTCGGTTAGTCCTAATCTGTTTGTAGAGTCTGCGGAAAAATATAAGGATTTCTTTATTGGATTTAATCCTGTACCTGTAGAGAAAGTGGCTAATACGTTTATCCAGAGTGCACTTGGGATTGAAACAGCCCAAAATTTCAAAATATATTAAAAGCCGGAAAGTTATATATGATTTTGATGATTACCTATCCCTAATTAATTGCAGGATGAGAAAGGTGTACATGAAATACATTTAGCTGTTAAGCATGTAGAATGATTTTTCATGAAACAGAACTGAATGAGGCCATTTGAAATATTAAAACAAAAGGAGATCCACCGAAAATCCGGTGAATCTCCTTTTGTTTGTTGTGGATGAAACAGAGGTATATTGACTATTATGGAGCAGGTAGCCCAAGAACTTCGAGCATTTCATTACGTTTGAGCGATTCGGCAATGGGGCCGTCAATGAGCCATTTCTTAGCATTGAGGACATAGACATGACCATTTTGGACAGCGGGTAGGCTTTTCCATACTTGGAGTTGCTGGATTTCATTGAGTTCATCTTTTGTTTTTTGCAACGCTTCAGCTGACCCATCTGAGCTAATGGACACGATAAACAGATAGTCTGCTTTGATTTCAGGCAAAAGTTCTACCGAGATACTGGCATTCATCCGATCCGGGTTCTCTGCCTCGAGTTTGGTAACGAGAGCATCGGGAGTGAATCCAACCTCATAACCCGCTCCTACATAACTGGAAGCTGGGAATGGCGTGGATGGAATGGAAGAGAAGAACAAACGCATATCCTTCTCTTCCAGGCGCAGGAATGCAGCTGTAGGTTTGGTCTTGGTGATATCGGCTGCAACCTTCTGAGATTCAGTTACTTGGTCTTTATTTTTTTGTAAAAGCTGTTCAGCCCGCTCTTCAATATCTAGCGCAGTAGCTACCTGCACGATAGATTCCTGCCAATTACGGCGATCATAAGTGATCGTAGGCGCGATCTTCTCGAGTTGTTCGAGAATTTTGGCATCCAAACTGGCATTGGCAATAATGAGGTCCGGATTGGCGCTGACTACAGCTTCAAAATTGACACTTTCATTGATGGGTTCGACATCCACGCCTTGAGCTTCAAGTTGCTCATTCAGGTAATCTTGCCGACCAATAGGTGTAGCAAGTACCAGTGGTACCTCCAAGGAGAGGAGAATGTCCTCCATATTAATGGACACAATCCGTTCGGGATGTGCCGGGATTTCTTTGCTGCCACTGGCGCTCTCCACGGTCTTAGTAGCTGATTCAGTGGATGAGTCCCCATCTGTCCCCGCAGCTGATTTTACGCCATCTGCAGATGGCTGCGAAGTGCTTGCAGGTGTCTGTCCACACGCAACAAGTAACATCGCGAGTATGAACAGGATCCCCGTTATTTTGACATATTGCTGTTTGTACATCATAATCCCCCTGTGTTTCTAATGATATTGATTCTCAGTACACTTTATATTGTAGCGGTCTCATGTTGGGGGAGACATAGCCTTCTGTGCTATCCGGTCATGGATTAATGTGCTGAGTTCCACCAAAAAGTTTCAGGGTTTCATCGATGATCTGATCATGAGCATATGGTGAATAATCCAACCACGGCATTTCATCTAGCAGATATACATGTTGGTTCTGCACAGGCATCAAATCTTGCCATTGCTGAGTATGTTGTAGTTTATGCCAACGTTGCTGGGATTCTGAGTCCTGGTCCACAATCAGTAACATGCGATCTCCAACCATTTGAGGCAACTCCTGTTCATCCAATGCACGATAGACTTGCCCTGGAAGCAGATCATGTGAAGGCGCCACGCCCAGGTCGTTATATAGAACAGCGCCCCCATTGCGTCGCCCGTAGATTAACAGATGACCCATCATGATATGAATAATGGAGACCGTATCCTTACCGATTAAATGAGTAAGCTGCTCTTTGGCTTGGATTACCTTGTCATCGTACTGCTCCAACCATTGCTGAGCATCTTGTTGCTGTCCCACAATGGAGGCAACTTGTATGAAGTGTTCCCGCCAGCTCAATCCTTTCCATGGGATAACGATGGTAGGCGCAATTCGCTGTAGCGTTCTTTTTAACGTATTGGCTTCGTACTCATTACAGAGTATGAGGTCAGGGCTCGCTTGCATCAACAACTCAACGTTGGTTTGCCAGATACGAGGATTCATGCGTTTGCTACGTCCCAGATGATAAGGGATATTCGAGAAAAACAGATTCCTGTGTTGATCCCGTCGGTTATCGATCAATGCCGCATGGGGGATGATCTGTAATGCCAGCAGATGGCCAGTGGTTCCGAAGGAGAGAGCGGCAATTTTACTGCGTTTCTGTCGTTGATAGGTAGAGGGAGACACGCCAACATATTTTTTGAATTTGCGACTAAAGTAAAACTCGTCCTGAAAACCAACCTGTGAGGCGATATGTTTGATGGTTTGGCCGGGGACGAGCAGCATCTCTTTGGCCCGGTCCATGCGGATGCTATTCACGTATTCCATGGGACTGATGCCAGTGCTGTTTTTGAATACCCGCGAATAGTGCCACACACTCATGCCTGCCACTCCGGCAAGAACTTCACGAGAAAGATGCTCAGCATATCCAAGCTCAATAAGTTCAAGCGTTTGATCCAAAGCAGAGGTGTGTTCGGAATCTCCTATTGCACTTTCTTTGGGAGGAGCATACACATGGGTTAACAATTCATGCATCAAAGTCTGAATACGAAATGGACGATTTTCTTGAGGTACAGAGATGCATTCATGGAGCTGTGAGGCAATTCTGGTACATTCCTGAAAAAGTTCATGCGGTAACTCATCGGCATAAGCCGAACGAAGTAACCCTTTTTGGTATACCTCCATTACAGTAGATCCGGAAGTAGCTTTATTGATGTCGGAGAGAGGCTTCAACATATCAAAATATATCGCGATGCCCTGTAAAGGATGAACCTCATCCGTTGTATATTCTATCGCTGTTCCTGGCAGGATCAGATACATCTTGCCGAGTGTGGCATGATTCAGCCTATGCCCAATACGGATATCGGCTTCACCGCCAGTACAGATGAGCAGAAGATGTGAGTCCGCTAATACGAATGGGGCAAGAAAAGACGCTTGATCGAGAACTTCGGATGTCTTGAATCTTGCATATAGGTCACGGGTATGGTCACCGTTAGATATCAGTGGAAAGACTTGCAAAGTCACCAGAATCCCTCCTTAACTTGCAATAGTAACATTACATATGATGTATTTGAGAATAATTATCAATTATCGCATATTGTCATTCAAATAAGAAGTCCATATGATAATATGAAAATGAAATAGCGAATTCTAATCATTGAACCGCGTAACTCTCCACTATAACTTGAATTGAAATAGGTTACCGAGTTGGAAAATAGCCAATACATAGTTCCCATCATCTAAACCGTTGAGCGAATAATTATTGAAAATCTTAACTGATGTTAATCGTAGAATTACTTAAATAACAGATCATTTAATTCACTACGCAAAAAAAGACAAGCCCCTCTCCTAAGATGTCCGCAGGAAGAGGAACTTGTCTTTTTAATTAGAGCTTGCGATTAGTATCTTTCCAGAATCGTCTGTGTCTTCAAGCCATCAGCCGGAATCAGCCAGTTGTTGTTCTCCAGCAACTGCAACAGTTGGGTACGCAGTCCGGATACGGCTTCAGTATCATCGGTTTTGAAAGAAACCTCTACGATATTCTCAATACCTGTACCTGCTGCGTCACGGATCGGCCATACTTCGAGTGTAAGCTCTTGACCACTCCATGTACCTTCATATCGTTGGAATGTGATTGGACCATATGCACGGGATTGAGTCAATTGCTGCTTGCCCCAGTTGGAGGCAGACCAGTTTTTCAATTTGCCCGGAAGCTTGTCCAGTAACATGTTCAAGGCTTCTTGCTGCGAAGGAAGTTGGACTCCTGTCGCTTTGGTATCGACTTTTTTGGTGTTGGAGAAGCTCAGCGTCTGTTTGCCGTATCCCCAATCAATCTCAGCCTCGTAGTTATCATCCGATTTATCAAATCCCTCTTGGTTAGCCAGAGTCAGCGCTGCGTTGATGTCGCCATTGATTACAGGGTAGCGTTTTTTATAAGTCAATTCGTAGTTATTCTTGTCATCCTTTTTGCGAAAACGAACGTTCCATCCTTGTTGATTCAATCCGAGAGCATTGGTCTCGAAGTACTCTACGTTAATATTTCTTGGCGTGGAATTTAGGCCGAGTGTCTGGATCACTTCACTGCGTGGTGTCCCATCTGTATTCAATACAAGTTCCGGCTTGGCCAGAAACTTTACTTCATAAGCAGGAACGGCATTGGCAGCAGCTGAAGCCTGGGGTGCTCCCAGAAATGTCATTCCACTTCCCAATGTTACGATGCTCAACATCAATGAGGCGGTTACCTTTTTCCACTTTTTCAAAACCAATCACTCTCCTAATCTGGATTAACGTACAGACTCACTTTATCGCCTGAATATATGAAAGCGATTAAAGGGAAGCGCACATTGCGTTAACCCTGTATAGATTTGATGAATGGCAAACGATAGTTTATAGCGGATCAGGGCAATCAGCCATGGAAAATGGGGAAGCCGTGACTCACCTCTCGCAGCACTTCTTTGAAGCGGTTTACCTGAACGGAAGGGTGGCGATCCTTGTTATGTACCGTATAGATATGGCGCGGCGCTTGCTCTCCGGGAATGGGAAGAACTTGAATGAGCCCGTGCTGTTCCTCCCACTGTACCGCCATACGAGACATGAATGAGACATGCCCCCCGATTAACACCAGCTGTTTGATCGCTTCCAGGGAATCCATCTCCACCGTGCTACGCAAACGAATGTCATGTTGCGCAAGCCATTGATTGGTTAACCGACGAGTACTGGATTCATTGCCATGTAAGGCAAAAGGAATCTGCGCGATATGATCAGGTGTTAATGCATCCTTCTGGGCCAACCCATGTTGCGGAGAGCAGATTAATACCAGGTCGTCTTCACATAACGTCTCTGCTTGCAGGGCAGGGCCAACAAATGGCTCGGAAGAGATCACACCCAGATCAATCTGATGACGAATTAACATTTCGCGAATAACAGGTGATGGTTTGACGGATAAGACGATACGAATGCCCGGGAATTCCTGAGAAAAGGTATTGAGTATGGTGGGCAGCAAATATGTAGCCGGTACATAGCTTGCTCCAATGTGCAGGGTGCCCCGATAGAGGCTGTCATATTCCTTTACGACCCGTCGTGCCTCTTGGGTCAGAGCATTGATTTTGACGGAATAGTGGAGCAAAGCCTGTCCGGCTTCGGTTAAAAATGTCTTTCCACTACGCGATTCGAATAATCGCACGCCCATCTCTTCCTCCAATGACTTCATATGAAATGTAACGGTAGGTTGCTTGATCCCCAGTAACTCGGCCACGCTTGTCATGTGATGATGTTTGTCGATCAGTTCTACAATTTGTAATTTGATCAGATTCAATGTCCCGACACTCCTCTCACTTCTACTAGCCCCAATATATAAGATGATCTAATGTTTTTCATAAAGACGGAGAGTACAGAACCAATCTGAAGAAGCAAAGCGTTCGCCTTTATCCCCGGATTTCTCCCTTCATAAAGGGAATATAAGAAATCTGGGGATAACAGCGATCGGAAGATGGTGCTGTAATCGAAGCGACAACATGAAAATTAATTTAGTTCACCTACTATAGATTTAATCTATGAACATCAACAGAATTCATCTAAAAAGTTAATTCCAATTTTACATACAAGACATACAACTCGCGAAAGCGGACGTTAGACTGAGAACAGTGCAAGAGATTAAGTAACAGAAGACAGGCAGGGATGCTTATGAAATTAGAGATGACAGGAATTCAAAAATCATTTAATCAAACACCCGCACTGCTGCCAACAGATCTAACGCTTGAACATGGAAAGTTCACGACCCTGCTCGGCCCATCGGGCTGTGGCAAAACAACACTGCTCCGCATGTTAGCCGGGCTGGAACAGCCGGACGCGGGGGAGATTCGTGCAGATGGTCAGTGTATCTACTCTGCGGCGAAGCGGATTGATATACCTACACACAAGCGTAATCTGGGCATGGTGTTTCAGGATTTTGCATTATGGCCGCATATGACCGTATACGAAAATGTAGCGTTTGGCCTGAAGGCTGGAAAACAGAAATCTGATCTGCGACAAAAGGTGAATGAAGCCCTTGGCATGGTTCGCCTGCAAGGCATGGAAGACCGATATCCTCATCAGCTGTCTGGTGGACAGCAGCAACGGGTTGCTTTTGCCAGAGCCGTAGCGGTCAGACCTGGTGTGATCCTGTTCGATGAACCACTGAGCGCACTGGATGCTGTACTCCGGGAAGAGATGCGGATTGAGATGATGTCACTGGTTCGGGACATGGGATTGACTGCGCTGTACGTCACACATGATCAGATCGAGGCGATGTCGATGTCGGATGAGATTGTGGTGATGCAGAAGGGGCGGATATTGCAAAAGGGAAGCCCGGAAACGATCTACTCGGCGCCAAGTGATCCGTATGTCGCTTCGTTTATCGGAAAGTCCAACTGGCTCACGCCTAATCAATCGATGGTGCGTCCAGAGCATGTCACCTGGAACAAAACAGGTCATGACGATCTGTGTTATCCGGGGACGGTACTTAGTGTCAGCTATGTAGGTGAACGATATGAAGTACGAGTGCAGATGGAAGGGCTGGGCATATGGACAGCCTATATGAACCAAAGGGCGCGCGTAGGGGAGCGAGTGCAGCTCTATGTAACCCCTGAGCGGATATGCCGAATGGATGGTTATGACCACCCGAGTGTGAAGCAGAACGAAGCGATCGCAGTGGCATATTAGATTGTTGAACGAGCACGCAGTTGGAAGCAGAAGTACACATTTTATAAGAAACCAGGGGAGATGGACGAATATGTTGGGTATGAAAACACGGAAAAAGAGCGCAATGCTGTTATTAACAGCGGTAATGAGTATCAGTTTGTTCGGATGTAGTACAGGGAACTCGACCACAGGCAACGCGGCACAACCCGCGGGTGAAGGTAGCACGGCAGCAGCGGCGGAAACAACGAAACCGGCTGGTGGCAAGTTGGTCTTGTACAGTGCTGGCCCACAGAAGCTGGCAGATAACATCGTGAGCGGATTTACAGACAAAACAGGGATCGAAGTTGAGATGTTTCAGGGAACGACAGGAAAAATTCTGGCTCGTATGGAAGCTGAGAAATCCAATCCGGTTGCAGACGTTGTAATTCTGGCTTCTTTACCTTCCGCACAGGCTCTGAAAGCCGATGGACTGACTATGCCATACCCTGAAGCAGCCAATGCAGACAAGTTGAACAAGGACTGGTCGGATGCAGAGGGCAACTATTTTAGCAGCAGTGCTTCCGCACTGGGGATTGTGTATAACACCAAACTGGTATCTACACCACCAACAAGTTGGGCAGAGCTGGCTACGCCTGCGTGGAAAGATGCAGTAAACATTCCTGACCCTACATTATCAGGTTCAGCACTCGACTTCATCACAGGATACCTGAGTGCGAATGGTGAAAAAGGATGGGATCTGTTGAGCGCCTATAAAGCCAATGGTGTAGCGATGGCAGGTGCCAATCAGGAAGCACTTGATCCAGTCATTACGGGTGCCAAAAGCATCGTAGCAGCAGGTGTGGACTACATGGCGTATTCCTCCAAGGCAAAAGGCGAACCACTGGATATCGTATATCCTGAGGAAGGCACGGTAATCAGCCCAAGACCGGCAGCGATTCTGAAATCCAGCCCAAATGTAGAGAATGCCAAAGCGTTCATTGACTACTTGTTGTCCGATGAAGCACAGAAGCTTGTTGCAGATGCCTATCTGATCCCGGGCCGCGAAGACATTGAAGCGACTAACCGTGCCAATGTGAAGGATATTCCACAACTTAAAGTCGATTGGAACTGGATGAGTGAGCATGGTGAAGAAACAGCGGCACGTTTTTCCGAGACTTTTAAATAATAGGATAGAGACAACTAGGCAAAAGGAATACCTGCTGTCTGTGGAAAGTCATGTGAGGTGAACGTAGTGAAACCTGTTGTAATGGACAACAACCGAATTTTTCGGAGAGTGGGCGTGATTCTGGCCCTCTTTCTGCTGACCATAAGCATTGGCGTACCGCTCTTGCTGATCTTCTGGCAAAGTGTGTATCCGGACGGGCAGTGGGATTGGATGGCTCCGATTCGCACGATTACAGGTCATCATCTATCAGGTGTATTGCTGAATTCCGTCTGGCTTGGCATATGCGTTGTAGCGGTAACTACGCTGCTGGCGCTGCCGCTGGCCTGGATGATGGCGAAGACCCGAATGGGCGAGCATCGCTGGGTCGATGTAATCCTGATGATTCCGTTCATGACTCCGCCGTATATCGGATCGATGGGCTGGATTCTGTTTATGCAAAAAGGGGGATATCTGCAGCAATGGGTGCCCTCATCTGCGGTTTGGAGTGAGCTGTTCTTCAGCTTCTGGGGCATGGTGCTCATCATGAGCTTGCACCTGTTCCCGTTCCTGTATCTGCTGCTTCGAGATGCGTTGATCCGCATCGGTGGCAATCTCGAAGAAGCGGGAGCTGTGCACGGTGCACGTGCAGGATACCGTTTCAGACGTATTATTTTACCCTTATTGTTGTCGTCCTACGGCATGGGGATCATGCTGGTCTTTGTCAAAACGATTGCGGAATTCGGAACTCCGGCAACCTTCGGGCGCAAGATTGGCTATTATGTCATGACCTCCGAGATCCATAAGTACATCTCCAGTTGGCCGATTGACTTCGGCAAGGCGACTTCGCTGGCATCGGTGCTGTTGTCCGTCTGTCTGGTGATGTGGTATATGCAGTCTGCCATGAGTCGAAAGTTCACGTATCGTCTGGTCGGTGGCAAAGGGCAACGTTCGAAGCGATATTCTCTTCGTGGCGGAGCAGGATGGTTATGCGGGGTGTATCTTGCGATTCTGTTGATCCTGTCGATAGGTATCCCGTATTTCTCCATCATTGCCGCTTCGACCATGAAGTTACGGGGATCGGGAATTGCATTTGATAATCTGACCTTGGATCATTACAAAGAGCTGTTATCTTGGGGATCGGTGAGCATGAAGGCCATCGGGAACAGTCTCGGTCTATCCCTTGCGGCTTCAACGGTCGCTGTTATTATCGGAACTGGATTTGCGCTGGCGATCGGCAGATCATCTTCATTCATGCAGCGTGTAATTGACTTGTTCAGTCTGTTGCCTAATACGGTGCCGGGTATCGTGATGGTCGTGGGTCTGATTCTATTCTGGAACTCACCCTGGATGCCAGTTACGTTGTATAACACCTATGGCATGGTTGTGCTCACGTACGTTGTGCTCTTCTTGCCTTACACCGTGCAGTATGTAAAATCGAGCTTTACCCAGATTGACGGAACGTTGTTCCAGGCTGGGCAAGTCTTTGGCGGGAAGCCGCTGTATATTCTGCGGCGAATCCTGATCCCGCTGATCCTGCCCGGCATGTTGGCCGGTTGGATGATGACCTTTACGATTGCTACCCGGGAGCTGGTAGGTTCGTTATTGATTCTTCCGCCGTCGATGCAGACGTCGGCTACGTATATTTTTGCCCAGTTTGAACAAGGTCAGGTGTCGTTGGGAATGGCAATGGCTGTTGTGACTGTAGGCATGACGGTGCTGATGCTGCTTGGAATTGAACTGCTGAATTCAAAGAGAAAGTGGAATGCATCATGATCAAACTGAACGTATGGGGCGGTGCAGGGGAACACGGACGTTCCGCCTATCTCCTGAGCGGGAGCCAGTTCCACCTTTTGCTGGATTGTGGTGTGAAAAAAGAAGGCACGGGCGAGTATCCGATGATTGACCCGGAGATTGTCCCGCAACTGGATGCGGTCCTGTTGTCCCACGCCCATGAGGACCATTCGGTCGCTATCCCTTTACTGTATAAGTTGGGCTACCAGGGTGAAGTGTGGACGACGAGGGAGACGAGGGCGCAGCTGCGTACGTATTTTGCCAACTGGCGTAGGTTTGTAGAGCGTGTAGGGGAAGAACTTCCTTATGATGAAGCAGATGAGCAAGCTATTCGTTATCGGTATCTGGAGGACGAGGTTGTATCCCAAACCTGGTTCGAACCCATTCCTGGAGTAAAAGTGATGTGGGGCCGGAGTGGACATCTGGCTGGATCGGTGTGGTTTGGGGTTGAAATGGAAGGCAAGCGGATTTTTTATTCCGGGGACTACACGTCAGAATCGATGCTTTTACAGGAGGATTGTCCAGCGGAGGCGTTCTTACGGGAAAACATGATTCGTGAAGATACGTTGTTCGATACTCCGAGCAGTGAACAGTGGGGCGCGGAGGAACTAATCGTTATAAACAGTAGGCAAAAGGCTGGAGAACTCATAACGTCACCAGATCAGAAATCTGTTGCATCAGAGACATCGTCAAGCACACTCGTATCCATGGAGATACCCATGAAGCAGAGAAATTTCACATCCAACGGAGCAGATGGAGCAGGCAAAGCGGTCAGAGCAAACGTAGCAGACGCTGCGCCAATATCTCCCGTCGGGCTGGTAGATCTGGCGATCATTGATGCGGCCTACGGTACGGACCAGGATACACAGGCCGACAAACTGGAACAGCTGGAACAAGCCATTCGCCAGACGATTGCTCAAGGTGGAAAGGTGCTCTTACCTATGCCTGTCGTAGGGCGTGGACAGGAGATCATACTGTGGGCACAGCAACAATTCCCGGCTATTCCAATCGTAGTGGAACAAGGGCTGGTGGACGGTATGAAGCAGCTTATGCATGTTCCGTATTGGTTGAGGGAGAAGGGAGAGCATGTCATCGGAAGTTCGTTGAAAGACAAAATTGATGGCTTTCTGACCGGACGAGGATGGGATCTGCCTACAACCACCCAAGAGCGGGAACAACTGTTGGAACATCATGTTGCTTCGCTATGGTTCATTCCGGACGGTATGATGCAGTCCTCGCTTGCCCGTTGGTACTATAGTCAATTATCGGACAGGGAGGAGAATCTGATTCTGCTCACCGGGCATGTTGCTCATGGCACATTTGCTGATAAGTTGCTACGGGTTCCTGACAAGTATGGCGTGTGTGATGTGCGGAAAATACGTTATAAAGTGCATCAGGGCTGGAAGGATGTTGAACGGATGCTGCATCAGGTTCCAGCAAGGCATACGGTCCTTGTGCATGCTGACCGGGCAGAGACGGACAGATTAAAAGAAGGATTGCTCAGAAATAGCCCGTCACCGGGAACAGTGATACATTCACTGTCTGCTGGTGACGAGCTATATGTGTGAATTGTGCATGAATCGAATTGATGCGTCAGATTGGAACGTCCCTGGGGACGTTCTTTTTCCATTGTTGTCTGATCATTTAGGGTTCGCGATGAATGGGGTGCTCCAGTTCGGCATGCCCCATCAAACTATCAACGGCTTCACCATCCACCAGTATATCCAGACTCTTCACTTCATCAAATTGAAACATCGTTGTTGTTAAAGCTTCCAATGCGAGCAATTCTCCACTGGTACCGAGGTTCGCTTCAGCGGGGATATGAACATCCAAAGTCACCGTACCCTCAGCATATTGGACAGAGAGCAATTCCACCTGCTCCCAGAGGGAAACAAGCTCTGAATCGGTGTTCGTTTGCAACGCTGCAAATGTTTTTTCATATTTTTCGGAGTCATCCTTGTACTCAATTTCCTGCTCTGTTTTCTCTAGCTCAAGTACCTGAGAGTCTGCCAAATATACATCGACGACTTGTGTATTCATTGTGCCCAGATCCACCTCCGTTTCGGATGGGTTTGGTGCCTGCGTCTGTCCTCCCTGAACAGCAGGTTCATTCGAACCGGATTGGCTCACTGGCTTCTGGGCACATCCAACTCCGATAAGGATCAAGCATGATAATATAAGTGCACAACCTAGCTTCTTATTCAAAGAATCACTTCCTTTATCTGATTTATTTGATGATTTATAGGCCCAAATACTCCTTGATTCCATCGGCTATCGCTTGAGCGGCTCTCATCTGAACTTCATCGGACGACATCAGTTCTTCATCGAGCACATTACTCAAGAATCCCACTTCCAAAAGCACCGCAGGCATGGTCGTGTCTCGGATCACTTCCAAGTTGCCATTTTTCACACCACGATCTCTAAGCCCCATGGCTTTCAACAAACGTTGATGAATGATAGTGGCTAATTCCTTACTATTACTGCGTTGATAATAATATGTCTCTGTACCTGTGGCTTGGGGGGCGGACTTCACGCTATTGCCATGGATAGATACAAATACATCCGCATTTAATTGATTGGCGAGTTGAACACGCTCAGGGCGGGTCGGATAGGTATCACCTTCACGAGTCATCACCAATTCGATATTAGGTTCATTGAGCAGCAGGGCTTGTACTTTGTGAGCTAATGCCAAATTGTATTCCTTTTCGGGTTTGTTCGTGATGCTGATCGTCCCTGGATCACTGCCACCGTGTCCTGGATCGATGACCACAACCTTGCGTCCTGAGTCGCCTACTGGAGTGACTGGAGCAGGTGTGACATTGTCACCCGCAACATTCAGATCAATAATCAGTTTGTCGGCAATGACGTTCTGGTTGTACTGGACATCCTTCACATTATTCAATTCTACGACAATGCGAACTTGTGCCGGTTCTCGTTTGAACAGTGAATATCTCACTTCTGTCACATTGGGATAACCGCTCACATCCAACTTGCCATTGAGTCCTTGATCCAGCGGCTGGGAGATATCACCAAAGGTGGATCCGGGCAAGTCCACAACCAGACGATCAGGGTACTTGAGGGTCGTTACTATCGGCTGAACGGCCCCATCGGTGGATAAAACGAGCTGATTATTGGCAAATTGGATATCGGTAACCTGAGCGGTAGAGCTTGAATCCCCTTTTCCAGGACTATTTCCTGGTTCAATAGCAGGTTCCTTACTGGTGTTTGTTAAGTATACGATCTTGTCTTGATTGTTCCATCTCACCTTAAGCCCCATCTGTTCACTAACAAATCGAATGGGAACCACCAGCGTTTTATTCAAAATCTGCGGTGCTGTGTTCAAAGTGACTTGTTTGTCAGCAACCATGGCTTGCTTTTGATCGACGGTTAGGGAAATCGTCTGTTGATCTTGCTGAATTTTTACAGTGCGTGCTTGTTGGTTCCAATCGACTTTGAATTTCAAATTTTCGGCAACGACACGAATCGGGATCATCACGTTTTTATTGATAATCGTCACCTGTACATCACTTGGGAGGACTAATTCCTCTCCATCCATAAAGATTTTCGACGTGCTTGCAGCGGCATTTCCCTGATTAGGGAGCAAAACGAGTAAGAATAGACTCAAAAACAGTAGTAAAATGGTTTTCTTCATTATGCACCTCGACTAATATTAGATCATTTTCTTAATTTCAAAATATCCCTACATAATATAAACGGTAAAAATGTAAAAATGTTTCTCTTCTGATATCTAATTATCAATTGATGGAAGAAAACATGATGTGTGATCGCAAATGGGATGAATATTTCTCTTTTTATTTTCAATGATGTAATTAAATTTCATATAATGTTTGACTTGTGAAATTTAATATCATATACTGGGTGAAATTATGGCAGGATGACGTGTTCATCGGGTCTTGCAGGAGGTTGGAAGTGGATGGATACAGGCAGCTATCCGATGTGGGAGAAGTATCGTTTGAAGCAGGAGCATCTGGTCATCGGACTAATGTCAGGAACGTCACTTGATGGAACTGACGCGGCACTGGTGCGTATTCAAACCGATATGAGCGGGGCATTACAGCAGATAGAGCTGGTTGATTTCGTCTGTGTGCCGTATTCGAATGGATTGAGAGACGTACTGATCCGGTTATGTTCACCGGGGACGGCGCGTGTCGACGAGCTGACAGCCGCGCACTTTGGTGTATCGGAGTGGTATGCGCATAGCGTTACGGAACTGATGCAGTCTGCCGGTATCTCAACGCAGCAGGTGGATGTGATTAGCATGCATGGACAGACGGTATGGCATGCTCCTGTAGCATCTGCATTTCCAGGGCCAACGGGAGCAAGTATTGATGTGGTATCGACATTGCAGATCGGTGAATGTGCTGTCGTTCGAGAACGGACAGGACTGCCAGTGATTGGCAACCTGCGGGCAAGGGATATGGCGGCTGGTGGGGAAGGTGCCCCGCTTACGCCTTATGCGGATGCTCTGATGTTCCGCAGCCCGACGGAAGGACGGCTAGTGCAGAATATCGGCGGCATTGGCAATGTCACGGTGCTTCCCTCCGAGTCATCTACCGAAGGTATTTCGGCTTTTGATACAGGACCGGGTAATATGGTGATGGACGCCATTGTGCGGCAGGCAACGGATGGGCGGCAGCATTATGATCCGAATGGAAGTATTGCCGCACAGGGGAAGGTCGATCAGGGTCTGGTAAACCTGTGTTTGGAGGATGAGTACTTCAAAAGGCTTCCGCCGAAAAGTACCGGGCGAGAAGTATATGGAGCCGCGTATGCAGTGAGACTGATGGAGATGGCCGCAACGCGTTCCTTATCCCTTGAAGATACGCTGGCTACTGCCACCTGTCTGACCGCGGAAACCATCGTGCGTGCAGTGAAGGATTTTATCCTGCCCAAGGTGCAAATATCGGCCATGCTCGCGTGCGGTGGTGGCACTTCCAATGCCACGTTAATGGAGATGATCCGTCAGAGACTACCGAAGGATATCCGTTTGGAGCGAACGGCAGATTATGGTATACCCGATGATGCTCGGGAAGCCATTGGATTTGCTTTACTTGGCCATGAGGCACTTATGGGAAGAACCAATACACTTCCGGCAGTAACCGGCGCAAAACACTCCGTAATCTCGGGCAATCTCACACTTTAGTGAGACCTGACTTTAATATGAGTTCAGTTATGGAAGAGCGAGGAATTCGATTAGACGCGAGTGGAATTATAAGATAAAATGCTTGTACATGAATGCAGTACGGAAAGGAGGAGCGAATGGAAGGCATGAAAGGTGGACTTGTACGTTTACGCGCATTAATGGATGACTTGACCCCGTCCGAACGGAAGATCGGAGCTTATATTCTCGATCACCCTCAAGAAACTGTTCAATCCTCGGTGGCCCAGTTGTCTGAACGGAGTGGAGGCAGCCCAGCTGCCATTATCCGTCTCTGCAAATCACTAGGTGTAACGGGTTTTCAGGAGCTGAAGCTGAAGATTGCCGGAGATTTGCAGACGAGTGAGCCATATCAATATACGGAGATTCGTCCCCAGGACTCCATGGAGAGCATTATTCAGCATGTGTCCGCAAACAATATTCAGTCGGTGAAGGATACGGTTCATATTCTGGACCCACGTCTGGTGGAAAAAGCCGTGGACGTGCTTCATCAGGCGAAACGGATCTTTTTCTATGGAGTGGGGGCCTCCAACCTGATTGCGCTGGATGCACATTACAAGTTCATGCGAATCAATCGCACAAGCTTTTCGTTCGCCGATCCGCATATGCAGATTTCGTCCGCAACGACGCTTCGTGAGGATGATGCGGTTGTATGTATCTCGTATTCAGGGGAGACGTCAAACGTAATCTCCTGTATCAAGCATGCTCATGATGGCGGTGCAGCGACAATCAGCATTACCAAGTGGGGCAGCAATACACTCAGTAGTATGGCGGATGTGCCCCTGATGATTACTTCCACCGAAAGTGATATTCGAAGCGGAGCAACTTCGTCACGGATTGCACAGCTGAACGTGATCGACATTTTGTATCTGGCGATTGCCAGTCGGGATTACAACCAGTCGGTGGAGTATTTGGAGAAGAGCCGACAGGCTATTCTGGAGCACAAGTGAAGTAAAACCATATGAATCCCTTTCTGTTTATGCAGGAGGGGATTTTTTGACGGATTATATCCGCTTTTAGAATAAAAAAATAAAAAAAAGAGCCCAGACTAATGTCGGACTCCTCTCTTTCAACCTCTAATAATCCCCCTGTATGTCTCAGGAAGGCCCCGCAATGGCGCTACGGACAAATCCATCAGCCAGATTAAGCCTGTGCTGTGCTTCTGTTGCGTCCACACCTGCCATCAGCATGACGATTGCCGTTTTTACATGACCGTCTGCACCGGTAAAAGCCTCTTCAATATCCGCTTCATTTGCTCCGGTTGCCAGATGTATCATGCGTTTGGCCCGATGGACAAGCTTTTCGTTCGAAGGGTTCAGATCAACCATGAAATTACGGTAAACCTTGCCCAGACGAATCATGGCGGTAGTGGTGAGCATATTCAGAATCATTTTCTGGGCGCTGCCTGCCTTCATACGTGTTGAACCCATGACAACCTCTGGGCCGACAACAGCCTCAATGCTCACATCAGCCAACAGGGTCATCGGCGTGCCTGCATTATTACTCAGGCTGATCACCGTAGCCCCGATCTCCTTGGCGTGCCTCATCGCACCCAGCACATACGGCGTTCGTCCACTGGCTGCAATGCCAACCACAACATCGTTTTTGTCTAAGCCATGTTCATCAAGGTCGGCAGCTCCCAACTCCTCATTATCTTCAGCACCTTCAACCGGGTCCTTCACTGCCCGGAATCCCCCTGCAATAATACCCTGCACCATGGATGGCGGGGTTCCGTAGGTAGGCGGGCATTCCGAAGCGTCAAGTATTCCTAATCGTCCACTGGTACCTGCGCCTACATAAAAAAGCCTGCCGCCAGACTGAAATGCCTCCAAGATCCGATCCGCAGCTTGAGCAATGACCGGAATGAGGGGCTGAATGAGCTCCGCAATCCGTTGATCTTCCTTATTAATGAGTTCCATAATTTCTGCCGAAGGCAATTCATCTATATGATCCGTTAGTGGATTGGGTTGTTCTGTTAGTAGTGAATTCAGCATGTGATTCATCCGTATGGCCTCCTTCTCTCTTTTAAAATGATTCATTCAGGGAACGGCGTTGTCTTGCCAGTTGTGCTGCGCCAACCGCTGGAGCGGGGGCATCTTCATGATATACAAAGTCCAACTCTTCATAATATTCAGATAGTTTGTGAATAAATGTATTTCGGAAAAGTACAGCGTATCGAAACAGTGATCCGGACAGGACAACCGGAGTGGATGCAAATTCGGGATGACGTGCAATCAGCGCCTTGGCGGTATCCGCCAATTGTGAGGCTTCGTCAATGATCAGTGCGCGGGCGGCCTCATCTCCGAGTTCAGCAGCTTCTATAGCTAGGCGGGCGATGGATGCGGTCTCGGTTTTGCCCCAATCCGTCTGATACACTCGCGTCTTTAGCTCCGATATATCCCGAAGGTTCAGATTCTTTAGAAGAAGAGGGGTTAAGCGGGTTGGAGGAAGAACACCGTCATAACTCTGCATAACCACTTGGAGTGCACGCTGCCCAATACGATAGCCGCTCCCCTCATCTCCGAGCAGATGACCCCAGCCTCCTGCACGGTATCGCTCTCCTTCCAGCGTAAATCCGTACACGATGGACCCTGTTCCAGAGATGCATAATACACCGTGCGTATGTCCGAGAGAGGCCATCAGAGCAATCTCTCCTTCGGATACAACCCAGACTGGACAACCTTCTGATGCCTGTTGATTACGACTCTTCATATAGTTATTTACTGCTTCGGCTATAAGTTGCCGTTCTTGGATCGTATCTACACCTGACATACCAAGGCATATACCCTCACAATTTGTCGATAAATCACTTATTAGATTAAATAGCTGTTCCAGCACTCGTTGCAGTTCGGAAATGGCCTGTTCAGTGGATACGCTGTGAGGATTCGTGGGACCGCCGCTGAGTCGGGCAAGAATTTCACCAGATTCAGAAATGACTGCTGCATCAGTATTGGTACCGCCTCCATCTACGCCTACATATACTCGCAAAGTGGCTCACCTCGCTTGCTTGGGTTTTCTTTTTACATAGTATAGTTGCATGAAAAGAAAAAGTAAAATTAAATTTTATAATAAAAAATAATGTTGAATTTTTATTTTACAACTCATATAATGAATTCAATCTACAATTTTGGAAGGAATTAATACTGTTAATGTCAATTAAGTTGACGTTAATATTGCATTTAAGAGATTTAGCCTGCGACTGGCAGGCCAAATCTACAGGGGAGGTGCTTTTCCTTACTGCCGCGTGTATAGGTGGATGGTGTTTGAAGGCCGAACGATCACAAAGGGGTAGCATGGTTAGGCAATGAAAGAATCGGATGATGACATGCAAAGGAGATGAAGGGATGAAAAAGAAGGGTCTGGTATGGACGATGTTGTTGATGATGGTCTGGGTTACTGCCTGTGGGAATAGCGGAGGTGCTGCTCCGGATGACCCGAATGCCGATGATACGGTAACGGTATGGACCTATCCTGTACATGGCACATATGAAGATGAACTGAAGGGTCTAATCTCTGATTTCAATAAAGAACACCCGAACATTACCGTGAAGACGGAAATGCTTTCCTGGGCGGAAGGGCCCAAAAAATTCGATGTCGCTCTGAACGCAGGTAACCCGCCGGATCTTTACTTTCATAGCGTAGACGGCACATATGTGAATACGGGATTGGCACTTGAGCTGGACAGCTACCTGACACCTGAGATCAAGGACGACTACCTGCCAGGTACGCTTGATTTAGGCCAGATTCAGGGGAAACAGTATGGACTGCCTTTGTATCAATTCCAATGGGCTTGGGGTGGTAACAAACGCATTCTGGAGGAAGCGGGCATTGATTGGAAGTCCATTCAACAAAATGGCTGGACCTGGTCCGAATTCAACGATGCTGCTGCCAAGCTGACCAAAACAATGGATGGCGGGGCCAAGCAATATGCACTGGTTACCGACGGAACCTCGCTTGACTTCATTGAAATGCTGTCTCGTAACAACGGGATGATCGATGTTCTTGATAAAGACGGCACGTTCCAATGGAATGATGGTCGCATTCTGGATACCCTCTCTTTTATCAAAAACCTGATGGATCAAGGGTATATGCCGAAGGAAACGGCGGCTCTCGCTCCAGCGAAACGGACGGATATGTTCTACGCGGGGGAAACAGCGATTATTTCCAAAGCGATTCCTTATTATGATGTGATGATTCAGAATCGCAACAAGGACATCGATGATGGCAAGGTGCAGGGAGAGAAGATTGATTTTGTCCTGTTGCCTGTACCGCATAATGATGATCAACCTGCGGCCACAACGATGGGTGGGGAAGGGTATGTAGCCTTCAAACAGAAGAAGGACAAAGGCGAACAACATGCCAAAAATACGTTCCTGGTCATGGAGGCGCTTAGTGGTGCCAAAGCAGGGAACTCGGCCAATGAACTGGCGCTTCCATTCGTAAGACAGTCCCAGGTGGATCTGTTTAAAGGAAAAGAGCTTGGTCAACCGGATAATCTGGCTGCTGCAAAAGTCATGGCAGAGAATATCGCGATGCCGGTTGTACTGGAACTGGATATCGACAAAGCATCTCAGCAAAAACAATTCAAGGAACAGGTTGTGAAGCCTAATATTCAGGCGCTGTTCTCGGGTGAAAAGTCACCGGAGCAGATCGCAGAAGACTTCAAGAGCAAAGGCCAGCAGATGTTTGGACAATAACTCGGACAATCAAACATAACGTAAAACCACACTGATTAGGAGAGGAGGATTCGCCATGCAGACCGCCCTCGCGCCAAAATCGTCAGTGCCCCGGACTTCCCGGGTTGCCCGGTTTTGGCGAGACTACGGGTGGGCGTATTTGTTTATTTTGGCGCCTGTCCTGCTGTTTCTCATTTTCACACTGTATCCCGTTCTGACGGCTCTTGTGATGAGCTTCCAGAAATACAACATTATGAACTCAACGTGGGTAGGGTTGGATAACTACGAGCGACTGGTGAAGGATGAGACGTTCTGGAAGTCGATTAAAAATACAGTCATCTTCACCGTAGGCACAGTCCCGGTCAATATTCTCATTACATTTGTACTGTCCTATTTCATCTATCAAATGAAAAGCAAATGGCAGACATTTTTCAAAGCTACCATGTATCTGCCTGCGGTAGCCTCCGGGGTGACTATCTCCATTGTATGGCTGGCGATCTTTGATCCGACGGATTCAGGACTGCTCAACCGTTTCCTCGGTCTGTTCGGCCTGGACCCGGTAATCTGGCTGGGCCAGTCGGGAACGGCACTCTTTTCTCTCATTCTGATGAACTGGCTTGGATCGCACGGAGCGGGCATTATTCTGTATCTGGCAGCCATGGGTGGTATTCCGAAATCGCTGTACGAAGCGGCGGATATTGATCATGCCAGCGGCTGGACCCAGTTCAGCAAGATTACATGGCCGTTGCTCAAACCAACGACGCTGTATCTGCTCGTCACGGGTGTCATTACATCCTTTCAGGTGTTTATCTCGGTATATCTGATGACACAGGGTGGACCAAACTTTGCGACAACTACAATCGCTTATCTGATCTATGAGACGGCATTTAAATTCTATGAGTTCGGATTGGCTTCGGCTCAGTCGTTTGTACTGGCGATTATCATCATTGTCATCTCCGTCATACAGTTCAAATATTTCTCCAGCGATATTGAGTATTAGAGGTAGTTCAAAACACGTACGATTAGAGCACGTTGCATTAAGCATCCGGGGGTGAATGAAATCCATGAAATCAACACAGAAAAAGATACTGCTCGTTGTTGCATCCATTCTGCTGGTGGTCTGGGCGCTGGTGACGGTCATTCCGATGTATTGGATGCTCGTTGGTTCGGTGCAGGATAGTGCAATGTCGGCTTCGTTTAAACCACAGATGATTCCGGAGCAGTTGTCGTTATCACCATATGAGCGCTTTTTTGCCAAAACCGATGCCTGGCGCTGGTTATACAATTCGCTGCTCATCTCGATTATTCTGACCGTCACAAATGTATTCTTCGCCTCCCTGGCGGGATATGCGTTCGCCAAACTGAAGTTTCCGGGTAGTCAGGCGGTATTCTGGACTTTGCTTGGGACCATGATGATCCCGGCGCAGGTGACACTGATTCCTTTGTACATTCTGATGGTCAACGTGTTTGACCTGGGAGATACGTATACGGCCATTATTCTGCCTGCTGCCGTTAGTGTGGGCAACATTTTCTTGATGAAACAGTTCATGTCTACGCTGCCCACATCGCTGATACATGCGGCACGTATCGATGCATGTAGTGAATTCGGTATCTTCTGGAAAGTCATTCTGCCGATGGCAAAGCCGGGAATTGCGGTGCTGGCGATATTCACGTTTGTAGCTTCGTGGAATGAATTCTTCTGGCCGTTCCTCATTACCAATTCCAACGAGATGCGTACCATTCAGGTGGGGCTGGCCTCGTTTGTATTTGCCGAATCAACGGACTTCGGCGCAATGATGGCGGGGGCTACAATAGGTGCGCTGCCCATGATCATTCTGTTTTTCTCACTGCAACGTTACTTCCTGCAGGGCATTACGATCGGTGCAGTTAAAGGTTAATTCCAATATATGTTCAACTAAACATTTACACTATAACGGAGAGGACAGAAATAACCTGAAGAAGCGAAAGCGTTCGCCTAAAAGCTTTCTAAAAGAAAGCTACATCGGAAGCATACGCTATCACCGGATTTCCCCTTTTATAAAGGAATCAAAGAAATCTGGGGATAACAGCGATCGGAAGGTTGTTCTGTCATCGGAGTGCAAGTGTAAATATTCGTTAGTTGAACTTATATAGTTCAGGACAAGCGACAACGTAAAGGGGGATCTACCTATGGCACGCGTGGAGTTTCGCCAAGTGCGCAAAGAATTCAAAGACGATCATAAAGGAACGTTCACGGCTGTGGCCGGCTCGGACTTTGTTATAGAAGATAAGGAATTCGTAGTGTTTGTGGGTCCTTCGGGCTGTGGCAAGACAACGTCACTGCGGATGATTGCCGGACTTGAAAAGCAAACAAGCGGTGATATTGTGATCGGTGACCGGCTAGTTAACGATCTGCATCCGAAGGATCGGGATATCGCGATGGTGTTTCAGGATTATGCACTCTATCCGCATATGACCATCCGTGAGAATCTTTCCTTTGGACTGAAAAACCTGAAAAAGCCAAAGTCCTACATTGATGAACAGGTGCAGAATGCGGCCTCCATTCTGGGACTGGAAGCTATGCTGGAGCGCAAACCACGCGAGCTGTCTGGTGGTCAGCGCCAGCGTGTTGCGGTGGGACGGGCGATCGTCCGTGATCCGCAGGTGTTTTTATTCGATGAACCACTGTCCAATCTGGATGCCAAGTTGCGGGTACAGATGCGGGTGGAGTTGGGTGAGCTGCATAAACGTCTCGGTGCCACGATTGTGTACGTGACGCATGATCAGGTAGAAGCCATGACACTTGGGGAACGCATCGTGGTCATGAATCATGGAGACATTCAGCAGGTGGCTTCACCAAAAGAACTGTATGCGAGTCCGCGGAATATGTTTGTTGCCGGATTTATCGGTTCTCCGGCGATGAACTTCATTGATGCCCGGATTGAAGGCACGCAGGTTGTCGTGGACGGTGCATCATTCACCTTGCCAGTAGATGTGCTCGCTCGTCTTCAGAGTCATCAAGGCAAGCCGGTGATTATGGGTCTGCGTCCAGAGCATATTTTTGGTGATGATGTCGCTCCGAATATCCCGACAGACCATATGCTGCAGGCACGAGTTCAGGTTGTAGAACATCTGGGCTCCGAGAATTTGGTATATTTCCATTCCGGTGCCCGTACTGTTACGGCCAAGGTCCACCCGGAAACACATGCTTATGTAGGTATGGACAAAATTTTTGTACTGGACCTACGTAAGGCGCACTTTTTTGATCCAGAGACGGAGCTTGCGATTGGACGGGAGTAAGAGACGATGCCTGGTGAAGAAGGAACGGTGAGAAAGGGGAGAATAAACATGCGTAAGCTGAGTGAAGTATTGATCAAGTCGGGTGCGGAAATCTATCGGGATATTATTTCGGTGGCCTTGTACAGTGTCGTTAGCTCCATCGTATTGGTTCCCATTCTGATGTTTGCTCCGCTGCCGATCGCTATACTGCTTCTGGCTTTGATGTATATGCCCATCCTGTTCGGTGTTTGTTATGCCGTGCATCACAGATTGGAACGTAAGGAACGGCGCAATGGACTTAAGGATATCTGGGTCGGAACATTGAAGGGAATAATCCCGGGAGGATCGGTGGGTGTGCTTTTCGCGGTGCTAGGCTTCATTCTATGGTCAACTTGGTGGTATTACGGTGGACAGGGTGGAATTACAGGTACAGCAGTGGGTGTATTCCAGACGTTCTTTGTTCTCATGGCGCTGATGTCACAGTTCTATACCTGGCAGCTTGTTTTACAAAAAAACATGGGCATCGTTCAGGCGATGGGGGAAAGTGTAAAGCTGTTCTTCCGTCACCCGGGGTACACGATGGGCGCTTGTTTTCAGGCCATGTGCCTGACGGCTCTGCTGATGCTGACTGTCGTTGGTTTCGGAGCGCTGTTTGGAGGTATGTTTGCCATTTATCAGCATAAGGTTACTCTTAATGTGCTGGAGCCTGAAGAAGAGCCTGTCGTAACAGGTGGTAATGATCACCAGCATACAGGCTGGGTCAGCCAGGGGAATGTGTGATGGGTCAGTTGAATGGGACCGAGCAGATCCCGGCTGTAAAAACGGGAGTTGATCTTCTGTCCAGAGGGTTATCGCATCCATGGATAACAGGTAACCTAATCGGTCTAATTACAAACCCGACTGGTATTACAGCGGATTTTGTATCGACAATAGATGTGTGCGCCGGACTGGCTAATACCGAGCTTACAGCGCTCTATGCCTGTGAGCACGGACTGTATGGAGAGCTTCAGGCGGGTGTCAGATTCGGAGACATGTTTCATCCACGTCTGGACATTCCGGTGTTCAGCCTGTATGGAGATTACAAGAAACCTATGCCTGCAATGCTGGCTGGAGTGGATACGGTGCTGTTCGACATTCAGGATGTGGGTATCCGTTATTACACATATGCCTCAACCTTGTTCCATATGATGGATGCCTGTGCTGGAGCAGGCAAACGTATGCTCATTCTGGACCGTCCCAATCCGCTAGGTGGAAACGTTGTGGAAGGCGGCGTACTGAACGCGGGGTATGAATCACTCGTTGGCGCTTGGCGTGTACCTGTACGTACCGGATTGACGATAGGTGAACTCGCCCTGATGGTCAACAGCGAGATGGATGTACCTTGCGAATTGGACGTGGTTGCCATGGAAGGATGGCAGCGCTCCATGGAGTTTGCGGATTGTGGGCTTCCCTGGATGTTACCCTCTCCCAATATGCCCACGCTGGACAGTGTGCGGGTATATGCGGGTACGTGCCTGTTCGAAGGCACTAATGTATCGGAGGGCAGGGGCACGACCCGCCCATTCGAGTGGATTGGGGCACCCTGGGTTGATGGTGAGCGTTTGGCGGAACGATTTGGGGAATACAAGCTGGAAGGTGTACATGTGCATCCAGTGTACATGTCCCCAACATTCTCCAAACACGCAGGTGAGCTGTGTGGTGGCGTAAGGATTTTTGTAACGGACAGCGGGAAATTCCGGGCGGTAGAGACAGGGTTGGTGCTTTTGCATGAACTGGTGTCACTCTATCCGGAGCAATTCTGCTGGCTGGAGCCACCAGAGCCGGGTTCAAGGTACTTTATCGACCTGCTGGCAGGGGGGAAGGAAGTCAGGGAAACGATTCATGACCGCGCGGAATTCATTCGTTTAATGGATGCGTGGAATGTACAGGTAGCGGAATGGAAGGAGCGGCGAAAGCCGTTTTTGTTATATGAATGAACGGATGTTTGTTAGCGGAGGGAGGCATGAAATGAGTGGGCCAAAAGAGTTATATCATTCGAGGCTGAAACAGATGACCTTGCGTGAGAAAGTCGGGCAAATGCTACTTTGTGGTTTTCATGGAACCGAAGCTGCTGGCGATGTGGAATCCTTTCTCCGAATGTATCCAATCGGTGGCGTAATCTACTTTGCTCGCAACGTTGAGTCGCCAGAGCAGGTAGAGCGGTTATCGTCAGGGTTACAACAGATTGCCAAAAGCAGCGGTAATGTGCCGCTCTGGATATCCATTGATCAGGAGGGCGGCATGGTTGCACGAATTACCGAAGGAATCGCCTTGATGCCTGGACCAATGGCCATTGCCGCTGCCGGTTCCATTGACGATGCATATCAGGCGGCATATATCAGTGGGTTGGAGCTGAAGTCCATGGGCATTAACATGAACTTTGCTCCGGTATTGGATGTAAACAATAACGCGGCCAATCCGGTCATCGGTGTACGATCATTCGGCGAATCTCCACAATCCGTTGCAGAATATGGAGCCAGAACCATTGCGGGAATACAGGACGCTGGAATTGCAGCGACAGCCAAGCACTTCCCGGGGCATGGGGATACGGATACCGATTCCCATCTGGACCTCCCAATCATCACTCATGATCGTGAACGGGTAGAGCGCCTGGAGTTGATTCCATTCCGAGCCGCTATCGCCGAAGGTGTCGATGCCATGATGTCGGCGCATATTTATTTTCCTGCACTGGAGCCAGAGCGTCTGCCTGTAACGCTATCGCAAACCGTATTAAGCGGTCTGCTTCGCCAGGAACTGGGTTATCAGGGCATGATCGTGACAGATTGCATGGAGATGGATGCCATTGCCGTGAACTATGGCACTGTCGATGCAGCCGTAATGGCGGTAGAGGCCGGGGCAGATCTGGTGTTAATTAGCCATACGGCTAAGCTTCAGGCAGAGGCATTTGATGCGTTGTTAGCAGCTGTGAGGAGCGGGCGGATTAGCGAGAGACGTATTGATGAGTCGGTGAATCGCTTGCTGATGTACAAGGCGAAACGTGGTTTGTTAGAGAGTGAAACGGGTGGTGCAGGTGATGAGGAAGTGTATGGCGTAGTATCGAATGCATCATTGCCAAAGGCATCAAACGCTCCTGCTCTATCCAGTGGGTCGGAGCGCAACAGTTCATTACACCAAGAGGTTGCTCGCCGTATTAGCGAGAACAGTATCACACTGGTGCGCGATCAGCTGAATATGCTGCCTTTGAAGCCGGAACGCACGCTGGTCATAACGGTTGCCACGTCCGTGACGACAATTGCCGACGAACAGCTGACTCAGACGTTCACCTTGGGCTCAGCCTTATCCATGTATGGTCTGGATGTTGTCGATCTGACGGTCACGCCCGAGGAAGTCGCCATTCGTTCCGCACGTCTGCTTCAGGCAGCGGAAGCAGATGACATTCGGCAGATTGTGGTGGGAACCTACAATGCGGGAAGTCCCTCCGGCGATCCACAGTGCAGGCTGATTGGTTGGATACAGCAATTGGGCAAACCGCTGGCTGTTGTGGCATTGCGAAGCCCCTACGATCTGCTGGCGCTTCCGGATGCCCAGGTCTATGTAGCGGCTTACGAGAGCCGGCCACTTGCCATGGATAGCGTCGCTCAGGCGCTGATGGGGCGCATTCCTTTTGCGGGGAAACTTCCTGTAACATTAAAGCAGACAGATGATGAAAGAGCGGATGTCTCCTAGGCAGTAATAAGAATATGAGTAAAACTACCTTTTGCAGGATGGAGAAGAGATGGATTGTGGGTTGAGCGAAACGGAAGTGTGAGTCGTTAAAATGAGAACATATACAACACAAAGAGACGATCCTTTAAAGGACCGTCTCTTTGCTCATTATAAGCTATTAATTATAGATTATTGCAATTGCAGTGCTTTGGCTGTCTGTGTCTCAACTTCATCCAAAAGTGAAGTCATGTCCATACCTGCGTGGTTGCCAAGCAGGATAATGGTGATATCATCGGACAGATTACGTGAAAAGGCTGTGGCAAACCCGCCACCACTACCGTTGTGGAAGACGGTACGGTTTGCGCCATTCTCTTTAAGAATCCAGGCGTAGCCATAGTTTTTATCAGAATAAGGCTCATACATCTGTTCAATCGTATCCTGGCTTAGAATCTTGTCCGTATACAGCGCACGATCCCATTTCAGCATATCGTCCACCGTGGAATAGATGGTTCCTGATCCGGATTGAGACACATAGTAAGGTGCAGTTACCCATGCGTTATCTTCTTGAACAAAACCACTAATCGTGTGCACTTTACGGGAGGCCTCTCCCGAATTTTTCATACCAAGTGGTTTCAGTATCGTCTGCTGCACGTAGTCGGCATAACTCATGCCAGATACCTGTTCAACGACGTATGCAAGTAAAACATACCCGCTGTTGCTGTACAGATAGGCACTTCCTGGTTCAAACTTCAGCGTTTTGTGGCGAATCTCCTCTACAGTCTCTTCCATAGAAGTTCCTTCACCCCGACCAAATGCGGATGGCAGACCTGAAGTCTGGGATAACAGCATATGCAGCGTGATCTGATCTCCCTTTGGTATACCAGAGATATACTTGGAGATCGGATCTTGCACATTAATCTTACCATCCTCCACGAGACTCAGAATGGACGCGGCCGTGAAGGATTTGCTCAGCGATGCGATTCGGGTCTTTTGATCCGGTCGATTCAGCGTCTGTTCATCGGCAAGTCCGTAGCCTTGCTTTAGAAGTACTTCACCATCGCGGGCGATCAGAGCCATACCTGGATAGTTGATCTCGCGCAGATATGTATCGACGCTGGCAACCTCGCTGTTCAGCATGCTGACTTGATCAGTGACCATACTTACACTCATCTGCCCCGTGGCTGTACGTTGGACCTTGATGTCTGCTTTGATTGCATTAGCCATGGCTCGGACAGGCACCATCAACGTACCGTTAACGGTACGTGAATTCACACCTGTAGCCAGATCGACCTTGTTTACTTTAATGGAATTGCTGCCAGCCTGATGGATCAGCTTGTCTCTGCCAACGGTAATGGTAGCCGTCTTCGTGCGATTATCCCATTTCAACGTGCCTTTGACCGATGTGACCACATCCCGCAGTGGAACAAACGTTGAACCTTTGATGATAAGTGGTGCGTTCTTCCAGGATTGTTGCTCACCATTCACTTCAATGTGAACTGCTTGCGTCGCCTGCGCTGCGGATGCCGTAATACCAGCTTGTCCCAGAATCGGGCCTGCACACAGGATGAGCGCTAACAGAATGCGGAACATGGATGAATATACAGTGGAAACATGTTGCCTTTCATTTGCCTTGCGTAAGATTTGAATCCTCTCCTTCCAATCGTTTCATGAATAACCAGCTTATGAGCATTGTAAACGATCTCGCTAAGGGGGTCAAAACGAATAGAAGGATTAGGTGAATCCATCTAAACTGATCGAAAAGATTAAATTTATTCTAATTTAGTATCTATACATAATATTTTTACAGCGATTGTCCGATAAAAGGATGGGTGAAGATTATGATGGGGGATAGTTATATGAAGAAAAGGATTCGAAATTGGTTTACTTTAACCGTAAAAAAACGCCTGATCGCTGCATTACTCCTGTTCCTGATTGTACCGAGCATTACTGTTGGTTGGTTGTCTTATCAAAAAGCTGCTGACCAGGTTAAAATGGAAATTATTCGTTCCGCACAAGCCAAAACAGAAATGCTTAGTCTGCAGATAAATCAAATGCTGGATATGGAGAAGGATAACGCAGCACAGATGGCTGCGGGTATTACTTCAAACGATATTATTAATAAATCCCCTGCACTGCAAAGGCAGATGGATCGGATGTCTCAGAATCATAAGGAACTGGGTGTACTCACCGCAGGTGCGGAAGATGGCAGCTGGATGAAATCTCCTGATCCCGGGGAACAGATCTATGATCCACGTGAACGTTCATGGTATACGATGGGCATGTCCCAGGACGAACCTGTAATCTCGGATACGTTCCAATCGGTCACAACAGGTGAATGGGTTGTAACGGCAGCTGCCAAGCTGGCTGATGGCAAAGGGGTATTCGGGGCCAATGTCAGTCTCAATCATCTGAAAGAATCCGTTGATCAGATACGTATTGGTAAAGAAGGCAAACTGTACATGCTAGATAACGGGGGTAAATTCCTGTTCCACTACAATATTGAATCCGGTACACAGTCGGATGAAAGCTACATTAATGAGATGTATACGAAAGAAAGTGGAACGGTGAAGTATACATATGATGGTCACGAAGTGGAAGCTGTGTATTTCACCAATCCGGTGACAGGTTGGAAAATTGTTGGCGAGATGGTTCCTTCCGAAGCAAGTGAAGCGGTAATGCCTATTTTGATCCGTGCAATTACAATTGTGGCATCTGCATTGGTTATCGGGTTAATTCTGCTTATATTCATTATCCGCAGTATTCACCGGCCATTGCTGCAATTAACGCAGGCAGCATCCAAAGTAAGCGCCGGGGACCTCACCGTTCGGGTAGGTTTACAGCGCCGAGATGAGTTCGGACAGCTCGGGGAAAGCTTCGACACGATGACGACTTCACTACGTAGTGTGCTTGGAGAGGTGCATGATACATCCAGCCAGCTGGCGGCATCTTCTGAAGAACTGATGGCGAGTTCCGAGCAGACATCCAAAGCCACAGAACAGGTGGCTGAACTGATGCAGGATGCAGCTGCGGGAACGACTTTGCAGAACAATAGTCTTGCTGCTACAGGTCAACTCGTGGGCGAAATGTCCATTGGAGTCAAAGAGATCTCATCAAGTGCTGAAGATACCGCTCGTATCGCTCTGGATGCATCCACTAAGTCGGAAGCAGGTATGGTTACAGTAGAAGAAGCGGTTACCCATATTCAGCAGGTGAATGATGAGAGCAAAGCCATGTCTGTGGTCATCGAGGATCTGCGCGCGAAAAATGAAGAGATTCTTGTGATTGTGGCCGAGATTACGGCCATTGCCAAGCAGACGAACATTCTTGCATTGAATGCATCCATTGAAGCTTCAAGAGCTGGCGAGCAAGGGCGCGGATTCGCGGTTGTAGCCAACGAAGTGAAGACACTGGCTCACAGTTCAGGCGCTTCAGCCGAGCGGATTAATGAGCTTATGCATGAGATGCAGGAGAAAACCAATGCGGTGCAATCCACTTTTGCCCGTACGGGAGAAGGTATGGTGAAGAGTTCGCAGATGGTTACAGAAGCAGGCGAAGCATTCAATATCATTCGTACTGCGGTACAGTTGGTGGCTGCACAAGCTGGAGAAGTATCCACGGCTTCCCGTCAAATTGATGGGGGCATGAGTCATATCAACAAGGCAGTAAGTGATACAATGGTTCTGTCAGACAGAATTGCCTCTGGAACGGAAGATGGATCAGCGGCTGCTCAAGAGCAGTTGGCTACAATGGAAGAGGTTGCAGCTTCTTCGGCAGCATTGTCACGTATGGCTGAAGATCTGCAAAGCATGATTGAACGGTTTAAGTTGTAACCGAGATTGAAATGAGACTGCAGGGTTGCGACCCTGCGGTCTTTTTTCTGTTGAACAAGGGGCATCCGTTATGTCTTTAAACACAGCATTCTTTTCCGTTATATTGACATATAACAAACAAAAATATATTATATCTATAAATAAACAAACATTATTATAAAATATTTTATTAATATACGGTTGGAATGACCATACAATGATAAAAAGGAGCTTTTACATGAAATTATCGGAATCCTGGTTGCAAACAGCTTCATTGGAAGAGATCAAGCGTGGTTATATGGAGGAGGGTCCCGCCTATATATGTGTCTGCTGCGGATACAGGACGGAATCGGGGATTATCTATCCTGAAGAAGGAGTGCTCTATGAGGCAGCCCGTTATATGCGAGTGCATATTGAGAAGGTTCATGGATCGGTATTTGAATATTTGCTGGAGCTGGATAAAAGCGTAACCGGATTGTCTGATGTCCAGCGGGGCTTGTTGTCACAATTCTATGAAGGCAAGAAGGATGCTGAAGTACAGAAGACCCTTGGCATCGGGAGTGCTTCCACCATTCGGAATCATCGGTTTGTATTGAAGGAGAAGGAACGGCAGGCCAAAATATTCCTGGCATTAATGGAACTTCTCAAAAGTAAGGATACACAGGCTCCAGCCGAATGGGTATCGCCGGTGACAAGACATGAACATACGATCCATCCGAACTCATTTGATATCACAGAACAGGATCGGGAAAAGGTGCTAAACAAGTATTTTCCAGAGGGTACTGGCGGTCGGCTGACGACGTTTCATATGCAGCAAAAACATAAATATATTGTGCTCACCGAAATTGCCAAACGATTCGAGACAGAGCGCAAATATTCCGAGAAACAGGTCAATGAGCTGCTGAAGGAAGTTCATGATGATTACGTGGAAATACGGAGGTATCTCGTCGACTATGGTTTGCTGGAACGTGAGCCAGACGGCAGTCAGTATTGGCTGGGAAGCCACGCAGATCAACAGAGCGCCGAAGTTGGAAAACCGGAGCGCAAAGCAAAGGGGGAGCAGGAGAAGATGGATCGTCGCAAAGAATTACAGGAACAGGCCAAAGAAGTCAAAACGGAAGCGGGCGTCTACCAGATTCGGAATGAACGTAACGGCAAAGTTTATATCGACAGCACACTTAACCTGAAAACTATTAACGGACAACGGTTTATGTTACAGATGGGTAGCCATCTGAATCGAAGATTGCAGGCTGAATGGAATGAATATGGAGAGAATGCGTTTGTGATCGAGGTGCTGGAGACATTGAAACAAGACGATAACCCGTATAACGATCCCAAAGATGCACTCGCCAAATGTCTGAATCGCTGGTTTGAACAGTTAGAGCCCTACGGAGATCAAGGGTACCACGGAGATAAAAAGCAATCGGTTTAACTCCGTTATTCCGGACCAAACCCCTCTTATTCAAGCGAATGCATAGAATTGCTTAATTTTCTCAGGCTTCAGGGATCATCATGAGTTCCAATAATTCTATTGTGCAGTTGGACAGCTGTAGAGGCTGTAATCGGAGGTATTGTTGTAGAAAGCATCTTGCTAGCATCCGTTGGTTTGCTTGGTGGAGCTTTGGTTGCCATTGGACTGATCCCGGCTATTATTTCATTGTCCCTGCGTCGCCGATCTGCAGCTGCGGAACGAAATGGAGCGTAAAGTACCTTCTTTCTCAGAAATGAAAATACCGCCTGAGCGTTGTTGAATAACGCTTGAGCGGTATTTTCATACTCATGGAGAACATTGCATTGCGTTTTTTTAAGTGCAGCATACCGTGATAGTTCATTCAGACGCCCCAAATACAAGTTCACCCTATGGGAAGTCAGTTGTGCACCTCGAACGAATGACTACACGGTAATGTCTCCGCACCAGCGAGTGATTCCTTCATTTATGGTTTGCATTGGATTTGGATCGGATAGAAGAATCGCCCAGGCAATATGCCCATCCGGCCGAATAAGCGCCGTGTGGACGTCGTTCCAATCCGCGTCAGCCTCAGCCAAAGAGGCATGTACAACTTGAAGGTTGTTATACGATTCCCATTGACCGCTATTCTGTTCATTAGAATGGAAATGCAGCAGAAGAAAAGTACCTTTGTGTAGTAACGGATAGGCGTTGATCAATTGCCCGTCTTTCAGCTTTAAGCTTAGATCCTTAAAACGTTTCCCATTTAAAGGATGGGGAGGTGCTTCGGCGTCTGGAGCATAATGTACATCCATTGCGGAAACTTGTGCGGCGATTTGATAATTTGCCTCCGGTATTTGAATCAGTTTAGCTAACATGCTTCGAAGTTCCGTGATAGGGGGAGTCACGTCCAGAAGCAAGGTTTGGACCTCGGTATTCCGGAGCAAGGCCGTATTCCATGGAAAGCGTTCGGCATGATAACTGTTCAATAGCCAGTCCGGAGCCCAGCCTTTGATTGCTCCTGCAAGCTTCCAGCCTAAGTTCATCGCTTCTTGTAAGCCAACATTCATTCCCTGTCCACCAGCGGGAAAATGAATGTGCGCCGAATCTCCCGCCAAGAACAATCGACCATTCCGATATCGTCCCGCTTGCCGCGTCGCATTTCCGAAACGGGACATCCATTTCACATCGTTCAATCCCAGGTCGCTTCCGGTCGTACGGATGAGCGATGAACGAAACTCTTCCAATGTAACGGGCTCATCCTTAGAGATGTTACTTCTCTCCATATCGATCATCAAGACCCGATACATATGATCATTGATCGGCATGATGCTGACCAATCCTTTTTCTGTAATCCGGGATATGACACTCATAGGAGCCAAATCAGATAGAATGGCATCCCCCAGAATTGCCGTGAAGGTCGCATCTGTACCTTCAAATGATATATTTGCATGCTTGCGAACCAAACTTCTGGCTCCGTCTGTACCTACCACATAAGCTGATCTTAACGTTGTTTCTCCATGAGTTCCTGCGATCTTAACGTCAACCCCATCCTCATCCTGGTGTACAGATAGAGCCTCAACCTCTCTCCAGACCTCTGCGCCAAGGCTAAGCGCCCATTCCTCCAACACCTTCTCCGTTTCACTCTGCGGTAAAAATAGAGTGTGATTGGAAGAAGAATCCAAAACGGTGAAATCCAAAGGAGTTTCTAATCCGGCGAAATGTCCTCTCGAAAGTAAGCGGCCTTGACTGATTAATTGTGATTTCACTCCACGCATATCTAATATTTCAAGAGTTCGGGGATGTACGGTAAGCGCGCGTGAATAAGGGGTTGTCTCTTTTAATCGCTCAATGACGCAGACCTTTACACCGGCTAATGCCAATTCCCCAGCCAGCATCATGCCGACAGGTCCGCCACCAATCAGGATGACTTCATATTTCATATCAAAACCCTCTTTTCTTATACATTATGGGAAAATCACGATAGCGTCTATTTCGATAAGCCATTCAGGATCGGTTAGTGCTTGAACGCCTATATACGTACTTGCTGTCTTCGGCCAGTTAGGGCCAAACACATGAAATCCTGCCTCAAAAATAATCGAAATCAATTCCGGGTTGTGGTTTACAACAAAAATATTCATTTTTACAATGTACAAGGGATCCGCTCGCACGGCTTCCAATGCATACTTAAGGTTGGTGAACACTTGAATCGCTTGCGCGTAATAGTCCCCTGAACCGACCAATAATCCTGTTTCATCTACAGAAACCTGACCTGAGATGAAAGCCAATTTGGAGGCAGTAGTCACCACGACATGAGAAATTACAGATGTAACCTTATCCGTCAAGGTCTTCGGATTTACGACTTCCATAGGCAGGTATGCTCCATTTCCATATTTTATAAATTTCCTCTTGAAAAGTGGACAAGTATTTCCGTCAAACCTCCTTCATCAATTATTGTTTCGTTAGAACCTTTTTTATTGCCTGTTAAAACAAGTGTGATGAAAATTATATATAATTTTAGTTTCATACAAAACAATATAACTTTACTTGGTTTCTATTTACCATGTCAACCCCAATCCCAATATGGGTATGCCCATATGTTTCTCAGAGAACAATCTATGATATAATAAAACAAATAAGTCGAGGAGCCAGCATAATGATGGATACTGCCAGTAAAAACAAAACGGCCATTCATGAATTTTTCGTTCAGTTTCTTGAGCAAAAAGAGCAATATGAAACCCGAATAACTGCCTCATACCTGGAGGATATCCGGAAGCATATTGAATCAGAATTCAGCTTGAATATGACGGAACTGCACACCATTGCATGCATCGGAGAGCAGGAGCCGATCAATCTCACTTCCATCGCGGAGAGAATCAATTTAAGTAAAGGAAATACCTCCAAGATCGCAAATAAATTACTAAAGGCAGGTTGGGTGCGAAAATCCCAGTTCAACGACAACAAAAAGGAAGTGTATTTTCGGCTAACGCCTATCGGCAAAAAGCTATTTGCTGCTCATGATGAGCTTCATACGAAGGAAAAGCAAAGAATGTACGAATTTTTGGAAAGATATAACGAAAGCGAGCTCGAATTTATTAAACGGCTGTTTGGAGATATGGTGGACTTCTATCGGTAACGTACCCAATAAATTGTTGTACATAGGTTAGACATCAATAACAATTGGGGATACAGTTCAAGTGGGAGGCTGCTTATAATTAATTCATCGGGCGGTCTATTAAAGTGAAGAACTGACAGAAAACAAGACATGCACAAAGTATGCAGAAAACAAAGGAACCGAGGGCAAGAATATTACACGCTTAACCTCGTCCGCAAAATGCAATATTTTAGCCAAGTATTGATCTCAAGTTGAAACACGTTGGTGAACACATCGATGATGCTCATCAGGAAGAAGAAGCGTCCTTCGCCTTCGATCCAGCCATATTTCACGTCCTATCATTACCAAAATCCCCTCTGCCAACGTGATGGCAAAGGGGATTTTGATGTTACAGACTTATTATTATATAAGTTGAACTAATCTTTTACACGATAACAGCAATTGGAAGGTTATTCTGTCATCGTAGTGTTAGTGTAAACAATCTTTAGTTCAACGATTACAGCTTGAATTGTTCCACCAGCTTCTGCAGCTTGTGAGCCAGATGGGCAAGGGAATCAGCAGAGGATGATATCTCCTGCATGGAAGCCACTTGCTCCTCCGTAGCTGCGGAGATGTTCTCCGTTCCATCGGCATTGGTTTCCGATATAGCGTGGATCTGATCAATGGATTGCACCACTTCGGCTGTACTTGCAGACATCTGTTGTGAGGCGGCTGCAATGTTCTCAAGCTGATGATTGACGACCCCAACAGCCTCACTAATCTGGGCAAAAGCTTCATCTGCAAACTGAACGGCACGAATGCCGTTGCTTACATCCTGTTGCCCGATCTGTACACTGTGATTGGCCATTGAAATCTCCTGTTGAATCGCTCCGACCATCTCTACAATCTTCTGGCCTGAAAGGCTGGATTGTTCCGCGAGCTTGCGGACTTCGCTGGCAACAACGGAGAAGCCACGTCCATGCTCACCTGCACGTGCTGCTTCAATAGAAGCATTGAGAGCAAGCAAATTGGTCTGTGCAGCGATATCTGTAATGACAGATACCATCTCACCAATGGATGTGGAATGCTGTCCAAGTCGTCCAGCAGTATCTGCCATACCTTGCACAAAGCGACTGACGGAACTCATCTCAGATACGGCCGTCTGCATGGTTGCATTCCCTTTATCCGCGAGCTCACTTGCTTGCATGGCAGCTTCGGATACTTGCTGTGTGCTGTTCGTTACCTGTCCTACACCTCCAGCAAGCTCATTCATCTGTAGTGCCGTATGTTTCAGGCTGTTTGTTTGTTTCTCAAGTCCAGCTGCGGATTCTTCCGTAATCAGGGCGACTTGCTCTGTTGCTTTGGTTGTCTCCGATGAGTTGACTGCCAATTGTGTGGATGAGGCGGTTAACTCGTCAGCCGTGTGTCGCACGTCCTGAATAACGGTTCGCAGGGATTCGCTCATCTTATTGAAGCTGGTGCTCAGCTTGCCGAATTCATCCTGTCCTAATACAGCAACCTCGATGGTCAGATTACCATTACTAATTTCGTCAGATGCCTTCACCAAGCGGTTCAGTGGTTTGGTGATTGATTGCACAATCCAGAAAATAATGACGGAGCTTACCGCAATTGCAATCGCTACAACAATAAGTGTGGTGTATAGGATTGGACGCACAGATGCCGTCACTTCCCCACTGTCAATGACACCAACCACGGTCCAGCCCGTCGTTTCATTGGTGGAGAAAAAGGCGTGTTCCTGGTTTCCATTTAGTGTATAGGTCAGACTTCCGTTTTTCTGTGCGAAAATATCTTTATAGGGTGCCATGGTTCCTTCGGTCCCCGGTTTTTCGGTAGGATGTACAATGATTTTATTGGCATTATCAATGATATAGATATAACCCTTCTCGCCAATCTTCGTGGAGTTAACCGTCTTCGAGAGGGCTTCAAGCGACAGGCTGACAGAGACGACACCATGGCCATCCGCTGAAGTCTGAGCTACTGAAGCAACAACATTGCCGGTATTGCTTGATAAGTAGGGGGTAATTACGGTAGGGACATCTTTGTTCTGCGTAGCAGCCTGATACCACGGGCGTTCGCGCGGGTCATATCCTTCTTTGTTCACCGCAGTTACAGGGGAGTTAATATATACGCCCTGATCGGTACCGATGGAGGCAAGTTCCACGTCATCATGCGTTTCCTTATAAGCGTCGAGCAAGGTACGGATGGTATCTGTTTCGTCACCCTGATTGGGTCCGACATTGCCTGCATCCAGCTGACTTGCCAGGAAATCAACATTTTTGCGTGTTGCACCAATGATCTGGTCAATGGTCTGGTTGAGCACAGTAACACTGCTGATCGCGTTCTCATACATTTTCTCTTCAACCTTGGCATCAGCTGTTTGGAACGAGATAATGCCCAGACTAATGGTTGGAATGAGCAATACAATGGCAAATGACAAAATCAGTTTCTCTCTCATCTGCATTGTTCTTTTGACCCCTTGTTTACGAATTTTTTTCATACACATTCCCCCTCTGTGTAACCCATCCCCATGTCTAGTGGACAAGCCCATCTGGTAAAAGATATTTCATTCCATCCTTTCCAGAAGTTTCTGGTGCTATCGTATGACAAATTTCGCGTTTATTCAACATAATTTATGAGTTTCGCGAAAATATTTTTTGGTTTTGTAGGTATTTAGGATTACATCTGTTCTATAAAAATTAATCTGTCTCTCCCTTAGTGCACATCATGTGTTATATTTCTGAATTATGTGAAGTGAATTTTGCAAAATGTGAAATCCATAAGGCATGTAACTGGGCATGTTGAATACACAAAGAAGTTGTTTTCATGAAGAATGGACTTGGATGGATCTACATCCATATATATCGGTTTATGGGGACAGAAATTGGAGAGGGGTTGTACGGCAGTTGGACCAAAGTACACTACAGATATCTGGACAGGAGGACATGGAAGAGGTCCAGGATCAAGCTACATTCATGCAGGGGGTCAAAGATTGTATTCCAACCCTGCTTGGTTATTTGAGTATTGGCTTTGCGGCGGGTGTCATTGAAATGACCGCAGGTCTGAGTCTGGCGGAAACGGCACTGCTCAGCCTGATTTTATATGCAGGATCGGCTCAGTTCATTGCAGCAGGCATGCTCGCATCGAATGGGTCAGCAGTAGCCATTATGTTCACCATATTTTTTGTGAATCTTCGCCATTTGCTGCTCAGTGCGGCTGTATCACCGTATTTTCGGCATCTGACCCCGCTTAAAAATATGTGGATTGGTTCACTGCTTACCGATGAGTCTTTCGGCGTTGCGATGACACGTGCAATTGGCAGAGAAAGGCTCAGTGAACGCTGGATGCACGGTCTGAATATTACCGCATATCTGAACTGGTTCGTGGCTAATATGGCGGGAGCGTACTTTGGACGCTGGATCACTAACCCGGAACGACTGGGTCTGGATTATGCCCTGCCAGCGATGTTTATTGGACTGGTTGTACTCCAGTTGGTGCATCGCAAAAACAAAAAAATACACATTAATGTGGCTATTATCGCCGTGGTCTGTGTAATCTTCGCCAGCATGGCTTCACTTGGCAGCATGAGTGTCATTGTGGCTGCGGTCATTGCGGCAACGATGGGAGTGTTCATGGAACGATGGAAGTAAGATGGGATGTATTCTGGATTATTATGGGTTCGGCACTGTTAACATTTATCCCGCGTGTACTGCCACTGATGCTGTTCAGCAAGATACAAATTCCGATGTGGTTGTTACGCTGGCTGGAGTATGTACCCGTAGCGGTCATGGCAGCGCTGATTGGTCAGGAACTATTCATGTCGGGCAACCAGTTAGTGCCGATTACGCAAAATGCAGCTCTGTGGGCATCCCTGCCTACGATTGCAGTAGCCATCTGGACACGCAGTCTGCTGGGAACTGTAATGGTCGGTATTGTGGCTATGATGATTTTGCGATATTGGATCGGATAATTGCTAGGAGAGTCATAAGATGTGGCGAAACTCAGTTATGAAAACGCTATTTTCTATTGTAGCCGAAAGGGATAAAATGGAGACTGAGGTGTTCAGTGTTTCCATTTTGCACAAGAGGAAGGAACGATTTCAATCATGAGTACAAGTCCATCCGTTATATTGTTTCAGGGAGACTCGATTACAGATGGGGGAAGATCACGCAATGATGATCCAAATCATTTTCTCGGACACGGGTATGCGTATCTGATCTCCAGCAAACTGGGTATGGAACTGGCGGGCAAGCAAAAGACCTTCTATAACAGAGGCATCAGCGGGGATCGGGCATCGGACCTGTACGCACGCTGGAATGAGGATACCATTAGTCTAAAACCGGACCTGATCAGCATCCTGATTGGGGTTAATGATGCCTGGCGCACGATGAATGGTGAACCTAGCGGGGTAACGGATCGTTTCGGACGGGCGTATCGCCATTTGCTCGAAGAAACTCGGGAAGTGATGCCAGATACGGGGCTGATTTTGATGGAGCCGTTTATTCTGAGAACCGGAGCGACTGCGGAGAAATGGGAAGCCTGGGAAGAGTATGTCGGTCAATATCAGAAACTGGCCCAAGGTCTTGCTGAAGAATTTGGAGCTGTGTGGGTGCCATTGCAGCAGACGTTTAATGACGCTCTGAAACAGGCGGATGCAGCGTACTGGTTATGGGATGGCGTACACCCAACCGCAGCAGGTCATGAGCTGATTGCACGCCAATGGTTGTCTGTTGTACAGAATTCTTCGCTTGCGATTGTGTAATAACAACAGCGGACAGCTACGATATGGGCAGCAGCATTATAGGTATTCAGGATTAATTGAGGATGAGGATATAAGATAGTTAAGAATATGAGATAACCATAAAAAGCCTGTGGTGACAGGCCGAATTCAACGGAGGACCTGACGAAGGTTCTTCGTTTTTTTTGGTTAGGAAGGAGAAGGGAGTACCGTCGTGGAAAGGGTTCTAATGGATAATTCTTCAAAAATGCTATCATATCCGGTAAAATGAAATCGATTACATTATAATATGGGCATGACAATCCATTAACGAAGAGTGGTGAATCCAGTGGAAGATTCCATTCACGAAGTCGAAAATGAAAATATAAACCAACGTGGTACTGAGAGCAGAGCATTGAGTTCCTTAAGTGCCGACAGACTCTTGGAGAAGTTATCCCGGCCTGAATTGGCTACGTTATACACAGACTTGAAGGCTTACGGTGAACGTGCCTTGAATGAACCCATGCCTTCCTTGTCGTTCCGTCTATATCGACAGTTCAGCGATACGGGTGAGCGGAAAGCCTATGAAGAGGCTTATTTCGATCGAAGGGGCAGACTTGCTGCTGTGGCGATGCTCGCCTTGGACACGGCTAGGACGGATGCCCTTCAAGCGCTGGAAGAAATGTTGTGGGACGTGTGTGGTGAGTATACGTGGTGTTTACCCGCGCATCTGGGTACGGGAGAGGTCAATCAGGTGGATGGGAACATCGATCTGTTCGCCGCAGAGACAGTACATATGCTGGCCGAGATTGTGACCATTCACGCCGAGCGGCTGGATCGCCTTGTCATAGAGCGGATCAGGTCTGAAGCAGAGCGGCGAATCTTCATCCCGCTTTACCAGGAGCAACGGAAGTTCCATTGGCAGACAGCGGATCACAACTGGTCGGCGGTCTGTGGTGGGTGCTGTGGCATGGCCGCATTGTTGCTGCTCGAGGATGAGTCCACACTACAGGAATCGATCTCCCATACGGTCAGCTGTTTGAACGCATTCTTGAGCGGATATGGCGAGGATGGCGGCTGTGCCGAAGGCATTGGATATTGGGTATATGGCTTTGGTTATTTCACCTATTATGCCGAGATGCTTCGTGAGTACAGTGAGAGCGAACTAGATCTGCTGACGGGTTCCAAAATAACAACTATCGCAGCCTTCCCGCTGCGAGTTCATCTGTCGGGCGGCACATATGTGAATTATTCGGACAGTGCCGAGCAGGAAGAGATCCCTTCCGGATTGCTTTCTCTGCTCGCATCCCGGGTGGGGTTGCAGATAGATCTTCCATTTCATATTCCACTGCTTACCGATGATCCCTGTCATCGCTGGGCTCATCTGTTGCGGAACGTGATGTGGAGCGATCCGGCAGTGTATGGTGATGAAGGTGCCTCTGCGCAGGCTGAACGGGGATTTATTTTTCAAAATCTGGGCTGGATGATTGCAAAAGGACCGTTCGATTCTCCGGATACAAAACATGCGAACGGCGCACCCCTTCATGTGGCTATTTCCATTAAAGGCGGGCATAACGATGAACCTCACAACCATAATGATCTGGGGCAGTTCATTTTCCATTGCGGTGGTGAGAATATTCTGTGTGATCCAGGAGCAGGGTTGTATACCCAAGCGTATTTTGCGCCAGGCAGAGAGCAGCTGTTCCACATCTCGTCATCCGGTCATAACGTTCCGCTCATTGAAGGCCAGGAGCAATGCTCCGGTCGGCAAGCGCAAGCCCATGTGTTAGAGGCAAAGCTGGCAGAGGGTGGCGGTGAGCTGGATACTACTTTAGATCTGACATCCGCATACCCTGGGGCTGCTTCACTGGCTCGGTATACGCGCCAATTTCATTGGAAAATTTCTCCTGACGGTAGTAGAGATCGAGCAGAATTGCGTCTGATTGACCGTTTTCAATGGAAGAGCAGGGTGGTGTCTTCGGCAGAACGATTCTCTTCGGTGGATGATTCAGATGCAGGATGTTCGAGCGTAGTGGAGCGCTGGATGAGCAGAGTACAACCTGAGGTGGTGAAGAGCGGTAACCTTCGCTGGCAAGGCATACATGGAACGGTCCATATGACGTATGATGCGAACCAGTGGCAGGTTTTTACGGAGGTTATGAACACAGTTGATCATGGAAATGTTCCAGTCACATTCTATCGGACGTCACTATCATGGACAGGTGCAATTGATGAGACAGATGTTCGGACAGAACGCCCTAATTCGCTTGAAACGGTATGTGAGGTACGCTTCATCATTGAACCGAAAATGGAAGAAACCGAGGTGAGCATGCGTGAGTAAATATACATCTGCGTCCACATATCCATGGAAAGATGAACTCGAACATTACCGTACATTGGCAGAACAAGCGGGCCGCCCTCCGGCAGACGGCTGGAATAGGGAGCGCAAGTTGGCACTTGTTGAAAGTGTTGTTCGCGCTTACACACCATATCAGGACAGCCAGGGTGCAATTATCGACCCGTTCTCGGGTGTGGAGAGATATTATTCTACACCGGCCTATGCGATGGCTGCGGCAGTTCTGATTGATGCAGGGCGTACAGATTTGCTCCAATCGGCAGCAATAGCCCTGTCACAGAGCATTGATGCCGTAGTCAATGGTAGCGCACCAGACAATCACCCTGATTTTTTTCCGGTGCTCATGATGAGAGCTTATATGTTGTTGAAACCACACCTGCCTGAACAAGCACAGATCTGGGCTGAGGCACTCAAGACGATCAGTCCTGAACAAGATTATGTATTTACGATGAGCAAGATGAACAATCCCAATCGCATGATTAACTGGAACGCCATTATGATCTCTGGCGAATATCTGCGGTGGCATGAACAGCTGGCGAATGAGGGTACTGCGTGGATGGATCGATATCTGGAAGCCTATCATCTACCCCGGTTTACAGCCCTTGGGTTGTATCAGGATGGACCGCTGGACCGCCCGAATTGTCCATTTTCCTATGATATTGCCACCCGTTATCACCTTGGGGTGATGCTCGAAGCAGGTTACGAGGGAACCACTGCCGATACGTTACGTGAGCAGCTGCGCCATGGTGCCTTCAGCTCGTTACTGTCGCTCTCGCCGCTAGGTGAGATTCCACCCCGTGGTCGCAGCTCCCAGCATCAGTGGAATGAAGCTGCCGCAGCTTATGTATGTTCTACACATGGAACGCAGGCTCTGGAGGCGGGAGATCCGGTGATGGCGGGTGCTTTTGCACGTGCGGCCAATCGGTGTTTTGCTGCTGTGGAGCGCTGGAAGATGGATGATGGACGCTTGAAAATCGTGCGCAATGAATACGCGCCAGAAGATCGGCACGGGTATGAAATCTATACCAACCACACCTGTTACAACCTGTGGACGGCAGCAGCGCTTGCTCACGCTTGTCTCAGTGATCCGGGAGACGATGTGAGCGAAGTATACCTTCCTTCCGAGTTAGGCAGCAGGGTTTTGCAGACCGATGGGTGGTTTGAAACTGTGATTGCTTCCATACCTGGTCAGCAACTGGTATTACACACGGCGATGAATGATCCGTATACGATTCCTGGTTTGGTACGGATTCAACAGATGGGGTTACCTGGTCTGATTGGTCCGTCCGCTGCCAGCCATGTGCAGGCCGGGTTTACGGAATTTGCCGAAGGGGCGGTTCGTCCGCTCAGTTACTGTCCTACCTGGAAGACACCAGATGGGGTATGGCACAGTCTTGCAGAGGGGATTCCATCCGGTGGTGCATATGATCGGGATGTTGGATTAGACCCTGCTCAGGGAGGTGGTTCCATTGTGTATGAGAAGGTGGACCATGATACACGGAACCAAGTGGAGCAGCATCTGGAGGAAAGAGCGGCAGAAGATGGCGTGAACGCCTTGGAGAATGCTTTTGCCGTGACATGGGTCGGTCCATTACCCGGAATTAAAACATTGCTTACCCATTATGTACAACAGGCGGATGTGCTGACTATAACGTATGAATTCGAAGGAGAGATCGCTGCAGCAGGGGCACTCATTCCGTTGATGTTCCATGATGGTCATGAACAGGCGGTGATTACCCATACGGATCATAGCGTACGAACGGAGTATCGAGGGGCGTATGTAGAATCCACTGCGCTGGATCAGGGAGCCATAATTCATCTGGAGGAACAGGCCGTGGCCTCCCGTAATGGTTTACTGAAGGAAGCCCGGATTGAAGTGAACGGAGCACGTAGGTTGTCATTTGCGATCCGATTGGGCGAGGTTAACTGAAGGTGTTCAGGTTGAGGATCATTAGATCTCCAAACATCTCAAAACAGCTCGAAGCATAGTTAAAAGTGTTATTCGTGGATGATTAGTGATATTTAACTGATAGCTATTGGACGCTATAGATAAGTTGAGGATGAGCTGGAGCATCAAGCATAGATGTCTGGTATTGAATCGAGGAGGGATTATGTTCATGAACACATCAACGTCGGTAAAATGGCTCGAGGAAGCGTGGCAACAGGGCGCTGCCAAGACAATTCGGAATGCAAAGCGGATCAAGGATACATTTCCACACATTGCCCCGCATGGGACGTATGACCGGAATGATCCGGAATGGTGGACAGCAGGTTTCTGGCCTGGATTGTTATGGCTGGTCTATGAGGATGCGCCGGCAAGTGAAGCGGCGGCTTCGCTACATCGCATTGCCGAAAGCTGTGAGCGGCAACTGGAAGGTTGTCTGCGTGATCCCGAATCGGTGGATCACGATCTGGGGTTCATCTGGCTGCTTAGTGGCGTAGCCAACTACCGCCAGACGGGTAGCATGGATGGACGGCGGCGCGGCATGCTTGCCGCCAACCTGCTCGCAGCCCGGTTCCACGTGCGCGGTGAGTTCATCCGCGCCTGGAACTTCAGCTCGTCAGCAATGGATACGCGCGGCGTAGCCATCATTGACAGCATGATGAACCTGCCGCTGCTCTACTGGGCATCCGAGCAGAGCGGCGACCCGCGCTTCCGCTGGCTGGCGGAAGCACATGCGGACACCGTGGCGCGCGAATTCATCCGCGCGGACGGGTCCATCTGCCACGTGGTGGAGTTCGATCCACACACGGGGCAGAAGCTGCGAGAGCATGGCGGACAGGGCCATGCTCCAGGTTCCGCCTGGGCGCGGGGGACCGCCTGGGCGTTGCACGGGTTTGCGCTGTCTTTCCGGTATACGGGCGAAGCCCGATATCTGGAGACAGCGGAGCGTGCGGCCGATTTCTTCCTCGCCATGCTTGGCGAAGAGATCGTGCCGATGTGGGATTTCCGCGCACCTGCGGAGCATCAGGTGGCGTGGGACTCGTCCGCTGCGGCGATTGCCGCGAGCGGGTTGCTTGAGCTGGCGAAGCTGTCGCCGCGCGGGGAGACCTATGCTGCCGCGGGAGAACGTATCGTCCGCGGCTTGCATGAGCACTATAGCTCTGGCGACTCGGCAGCGGAAGAAGGTCTGATCATGCAGGGAACGGTGCATTACCCGGAAGGGCGAGGGTTGAATGTGCCGATTATATACGGCGATTATTTCTATATGGAAGCGCTGGCGAAGCTGCGTGGACATGCGGGGTTATTTTAAAAGAAGAATTGAGAACTACGGGCTGGAAGAACCGAAGATGAGAACGGATTAGTAAGGTTTTGTGTTGTGAGCCTTCGAATTATTTGATTAGATTCAACTAGTTAACCAGTTATATATTCAGTATTTAGTTGTCAGTAGCATCAGTAGCAAACCATCATCACCTGTCCACGTGAGGCTGTCTCCAGTATTAGGAACGATATCCCTTCTATTGGAGACGGAGTATACCTAAGCTTGAGCTTTGAATAGACAAATCAAGGTGAGTGGACAGGTGGATGGTGTACATAATCGAAAGAAGACAAAAGAAGTATCTGGCCTATGAATATCTCATTCTTACGGGTCCAGTTGGGGTGCAGAGTTAGCTATGCTTTACTGAAAAGATCGCTTTTCACTTCGAAGGTGTACGTCTCAGGATGACAAAGTCGGCAGAAGATTGATCTGGATAGCGCTGCGGAATAATCTCATGAACTTTGAAATCAGGATAGTCGAAGAGATACTCGAACAGATTACGGTCCTGGATTGTATCAATCCCCGGGTTGCCGTTTTCTTTCAAACGGGTGTAAAGCACCACCCATGCTGTTGAGGAGTGCAGAATATCATAGAGGGTATTGCGAAAATCCGTTTCATCCGTGATGTGATATAACACATCCAGACAGACCGTCAGATCGGCTTGCAGGAAACCTCGGTTAATCCATAGGCCTGGTGTATACAGCATGAAACTCTTGGAAGAATCCTTGGCAAATTGGGAAGCACAACGCTTTACTGAAGAAGCCGCTACATCCACGCCCAGGTAGTCCTCATAATTCATGTATTGCAACTGGTTGCCATCCCCACATCCAAACTCAATGACACGATGAATCCCTTCACGTTGAATCAGTCCGTTCACGACCTCGGCCTTGAATTCAGCCAAAACCCCGTATGAACCCCTCCCGGAAGTTTCACCCGAACGATATGTTTCCTCCCAATACCCGATGTAATCAAAAGGCTGATGCATTATGTTTCCTCCAATCCTGTTAAAAGAAGTTCAAGACTGCCAATATACATAGGTATGCGCAATATTCGCAGGTATGATCGGTTGAAACAGGAATAGAAGATAAATTAATTTCCATAGAATTCCCTGAAAATTTCCTGAAAGTCTAAACATCTGGAAAGAACTTGCCGACATAAAACATAAGGAAAAAAATGATGATAATCGGGGGGAAATGATGTTAAAGCCAAGATTGACCAAGTACATGGTGATGATGCTGGTGTTGATGCTGAGTATTTCCAACGTAGGCTTGGCCGCTGCGGCAGATAAAGAACTGTCCAAAATTGTGGTTTCCAAGAATGAGATGTCGCTCGAAGTTGGTGATTCTGGGTCTGTTACGGTGACAGGGGTATATTCAGACAATACCTCGGCTAATGTAACGATTAGTACAACCTGGAGTAGCGAAGATACTTCGATAGCAACTGTATATAATGGTGCAATCACGGCCAAAAAAGAAGGTAAAGCGACGATTACGGCAGCTTACCAGGGTCAGAGTCAGACCGTTCAAGTGAAAGTAACGAAGAAGGTCAAAGCCCTTTCGAAAAACGTGCAAAGTCTGGATTTGCGCACGGGAGATACAAAAGATATCGTTTTGACAGCAATCTACAGTGACAATACACCGAATGATAAGGCTTCCGAGATAGCAGAATGGTCTACCAGTGATGAGAAGGTTGCTACTGTTGTGAATGGTAAAGTAACTGGACAAAGTGCAGGTACAGCCGTTATCACAGCCAAAGTCGGCAGCCAGAGCGTCACGGTGGATGTTAACGTTGAGGTGGTTAAACGTGTAGATGTAGATAAAAAGCAAGTTAACTTGCTTTTGAACAAAAGCGAAATTGTAAAAGTGACGGCTACTTATCCAGATGGGACAACCAAAGATGTAACGGATCTGGCGGAGTGGACATCCAGCAATGAGAAGGTCGCAGACGTTCTTAAAGGCGAAATTACAGGATACTCGGCAGGTTCTGCCAAGATCACAGCCAAATACGGTACGAAATCAGTATCCGTTGACGTGGATGTGGATCTAACTAGCAAACTGAGCGTGGTAAATCAAAGCATTTTCTTCCGTTTGAGCGAGACAACCAAAACGGCTAATGTTGTTCTAACAGCTTCTTATCCAACCAGCAGCGATGTGAATGTAACGGATCAGGCGACATGGACATCCAGCAATGAGAAGGTTGCAACGGTATTCAAGGGCCAGATCACAGCCATTAGCGCAGGTTCAACAACGATCAAAGCAACCTATAGTGGCAAAACCGTAGAAATTGCTGTGGATGTAGATACGGCAAGATATTTGGATATCAAAGATGTAAATGACAAACTCTCCATGAGTGTTGCGGGTGGTAACAAGTCCAAGACATTGGTAGCCAATGCAGAGTATATTGATGCAAGCACAGAGATTGTAACTTCCAAAGCAACGTGGACTTCAAGCAATGCAGACGTTGTATATGTATCAAACGGCGATCTGATCGCATACAAATCCGGTACGGCTACGATCACTGTGGCTTATGGCGGTAAAACGGTTAAATTCACAGTGAATGTAGACGTAGCAGACAAGTATGAGATGGATAAGAAAAAAGCATCAGTAGCCGTTGGTGGAACGACTTCGGCTAAAGTGCTGGCGTTGTATGGTGAAACATCCAAAGATGTATCTGAAGATGCAACCTGGAGCAGCAGCAGCGACAAAATCGCTGAGGTAGATAGCAAAGGGGTTATCACAGGTGTTGCTACAGGTAAAGCGACCATCACAGCGAAGATTGAAGGCAAAACGCTGACTCTACCTGTTGAAGTAGGTATGGCAAGTGGACTGGAAGCAGATGTGAACTTCGTTGTTCTGTCCGCCAAAGAAACACAAACCATTCTTCTGACAGGTACGGATGAGGATGGAAACACGCTGGATGTAACATCCGAAGCAACCTGGAAATCCAGCAACTCACGTGTAGCGGATGTGAAAAAAGGCGTGATCACAGGTAACAGCAGTGGTAAAGCCAACATCACAGCAGAATACGGCTCCAAAAAAGTGACGATCCAAGTTGAAGTGGATGTCATCTCACGTATTGAAGCTTCCGAGCCAGTTCTTTCCCTGAAATCAGGCGATACAGCTGATCTGACGGTAACTGCCTTCTTGAGCGACGGTAGCGAGCGTGATGTTTCTGACAAAGCTGAATGGAAAACGAACAGCTACAAAGTAGCTCAAGTAACCAAAGGTAAAGTCAAAGCTACAGGTTCAGGTAAAGCCAAAATCACAGCAAAATACGGTAGCAAGTCTGTCACCATTGCTGTAGATGTGGATACACTGAAATACTTGCAGACGGATAAAGTAACGTTGACCATGAAACCTGGTGAAAAGGTAACCGTGGCTGCAACTGCAACGTATGCTGATGGCAGTGAAGCTAATGTATCCAAACCGGCTCTCTGGAAATCTTCCCGTATTGCAACAGCATCGGTGAAAGATGGCATTATTCAGGCGAACGGCAAAGGTAAAGCAACAATTACGGTGACATTTGCAGGTGTGAAAACCAAAGTAACGGTAGTGGTTGAAGCGAAGTAATTGGTTTTCCATATGTGAGCGTGAAACGCGAAAATAAAACGGTGATGCCAGCTAATAGCTGGTATCACCGTTTTTTTGTCTATAAACTAGGCGTGTCTTCAAGCGCTGACGAATCTGAAACGTCTTATTAAGGGATCGTTCCCTGTATGTTCTACTACTACATCGTGTGAGACAGTACCAGCGCACCATAGGCAAAAGCGATCACGATCAGAATGGCCGGATGCAGCTTGGTTTTGGTCATGACCCAGAGCGAGATGCCTGCAATGATCAACGTCTGCCAGATGCCGATGGAATCAGTGGACAGCTGCCCGAATTCCCATGTGAGCAGAATCATGAGTACGGCGATAACAGGCTGCACAAGCAGGGTCATGCCTTTGACTTTTGGTGACGTGCGATGTTTGTTCAACAGACGAAGTAATATAATTAGTGCGGTCGCGGAAGGTACGATTGTGGCAAAACTTGCGATAATTGCCCCAAACCAGCCTGCTACGTGGTACCCGACAAATGCAGCAATTTTGGTTGCAATCGGGCCGGGAAGGGCGTTACCAATCGCCAGTACATCACCGAATTGCTCGGTGGTCATCCATTGGTAGTGGTTCACAATCTCTTCCTGCATAAGCGGAATGGAAGCCGGACCGCCCCCATATCCCAAGATGTTTGCTACGAAAAATCCCCAAAATAATTCCCACCACGTCTGGAGCATCCTTAGGACACCCCCTTATCGGACTCGCCTTTGGACTTGAAGCGCTGAACCAGATCCAGATGGAAGACACCATATCCCAGGAAAACCGCGATCACAATCCCCGGATGGATATCCAGCAGCTGTAATAGTACAAAGGCAATTACGCCGAATAGGGCGGCAAAAACTTTACCAAGTCCCTTCCAGGCTTTCATGGCAAATTCATAAGCCATCATGCCCAGCATGACAAAAATGACTGGCCTTACGGCGGCTACCATGCCTGCTACCACTTTCGACTCGCGTAGCGCGTACATGGAACCGAGCAGAGCAATAATGGCAATACTTGTCGGCAAAATATGAGCGAGTACAGACACGATCGCGCCCAGCACACCTTTGGTTTTATAACCGAGATATGCGGCCATTTTGGTCGCGATGGGACCCGGAAGGGCATTGGCGATAGCCAAAATCTCGCCGAACTCCTCATCACTGACCCATTTGTAACGCGTAACGGCTTCGTAACGGATTAACGGGATCACCGAAGGGCCGCCGCCATATCCGAGAATTCCGGTTCGTACCATTCCGATGACGAGACCGTTGTAATCTTTCCAACCCATGCTGATTTCCTCCTAGAGTCTCATGCCCATCCGGCTTTTATAACGTTTCAACAATAGCTGTGATTCCACTTTGACGATACCCGGCATCTTATAGAGCTTCTCCAGCAAAAACTGCTCCATCTCTTCCATATCCGCAAAAATACCGTGCATGTGCAGGGTACTCGGGCCTGTCATATGATAAAGGCTGGTGACGGCTGGCTCTTCATCCAGTTTCTCAGCGACTTCATCCAGGAAGGGCGGTTCGACATCGACATTGAAAAAGGCCGAGACCTGAAGCCCAACCTTGCCAGGGTTGATTACAACGGTGAAGCGTTCGATGATTCCTTTTTCGGATAACGCATTAATGCGGGCCTGAACAGCCACACGTGACAACCCGATCTGTGTACCCAGATCCGTATAGGATATCCGGCTGTTGTGGTGAAGCGCGGCGATGATTTTGCGATCCATCTCGTCCAGATTGTACATTTGTGGAATTTCTCCTCCTTTGGAGGAGCGTTTCTCTGACATGTTGACCATCCTTTTCTCTCGCTATATGAAATGAACAATGAAATTTTACTAAACATACAATGTGTATGTGGTATTCATAGTTTAATGACGAATCGTAACTGGAGTCAATCTATTTATCATGATTATTGAATTTAACCGATTTTGAGCCTTCATTTTGTCATTTCGACCAATCGGAAAATAAAAAGACCACTCGCACAGTCTAATAGCGAGCAGCCGTTAAATAATAGATAAGCTGGAGTGAAGCGCAAAGTGTGATACGAAGCATGTAGGGTTATCCCTGTGCTGTCTTGGGCAGTAAAAGGGTAACGGTAGTCCCTTCGCCAGGCTCGGAAGAAACTCTCAACGTTCCTCCTGCACCACGGGCACGCTCTTCCATACTAAACAATCCAACGCCATTGCCAGCGGTTGCTTCGCTAAATCCGGCACCCTGGTCTTCAATAATAACCATCGTCATGTTCTCAGCGTCTTCTATAGTAACACGTGCTTCGGCAACATCGGCATACTTTGCGACATTGGTTAATGCTTCCTGAATAATTCGGTAGATGGCTATCTCCCGGTTCATCTCCAGTCGTTTGCGCAAATTACATTCCAGATCAACTTCGATCCCGTAGTGACGGGTGTAATTCTCGATATACGTACGAATCGCCGGAACAACACCCAGGTCATCCAAAACGGATGGTCTCAGCTCCCATGCCATACCGCGTACATCTTCCATGATACCCGTGACCTGTTTACGAAGTGCTTCAACCCCCGGTTGAGGCTGGTCTGCCAGCAGGCGATCCATCTGAATCACCAGAGAGAAGAGACTCTGTCCAATCCCGTCATGCAGTTCACGCGAGATCCGGCGTCGTTCCTCTTCCTGAATGTTCATCACTTGGGACATCATCTTTTGCAATTCGGCTTCGACGGATTTCAGCTTGGTGACCTCACTGCGTACAGCCAGGTATTGATATGGCTCCCCGTCGTTATCAAGGAAAGGCACGATGGTGGTGTTGACCCAATAATGACTGCCATCTCTGGCACGATTGAGAATTTCCCCGTTCCATACCTTACCTGAGGATATCGTCTCCCACAGGTTTTTCATAAAGCTTTTGCCATGGTATCCAGAATTAATGATTCGATGATCCTTACCGATCAGTTCCTCGCGCTCATACTGCGAGATTTCACAGAATTTATCATTCACATACTGGATTTTACCCTTGCGGTCTGTCAGGGCTACAATGGAGGATTCATCCAAGGCAAATTTCAGATCACTCAGTTGATGCAGAGAACCCTTCAGCCTGCTGCGAAATTCGTTATCCGTAATGTGATTATCGATTTCGTTCAGCAGGAGGCGTACGGGCTGGTCTGCGAGTCCACTTAATCTGTTCTTGCGTGCACTACTCAAAGTTCAGCAACCCCTTTTTCATAGCGAACTTCACCAGTTCCGGTCGTGTACGCAGGCCAAGCTTCTCCATCAGATTGCTTTTGTGGGATTCGACCGTTTTGACACTGATGATCAGATGTTCGGCGATTTCCTTGTTGGCGTAGCCTTTGGCAATCCAGGACAAAATCTCTTTCTCCCGCTCGGATAACGTGTCATACGGTCCGGCGTTTTCCTGTTTGGCTTTGTCCAGGTATTCACTCATCAGCCGCTTGGTCGCACTGGGGTACAGATAGGCGCTACCCTCTGCTACGGAACGAATCGCAGCAAGCAATTCTTCATGCGGCGCACTTTTGAGTATATATCCGGATGCTCCCGCGTGGATGGCGCGGAACAGATATTCTTCATCGTCATGCATGGTTAGTATCAAAATGGAGACATCTGGCATCAATTTCTTCAATTCAGCGGTAGCGGTCAGACCGTCTTTGCCTGGCGGCATGCTGAAATCCATTAAGACCACATCTGGTTTCAACTCTTGAGCCTTGGCAATGGCTTCATCGCCATCTGCGGCATCTCCAACGATATGTATATCATTCTTTCCTTCAAGTAAGGCGATCAGCCCGGAACGCACGACAACATGGTCGTCTACAACTAATAGTTGAATCACATGATTTCCCCCTGTCCGCTTCCTTAGTTCTATCTATATCATAACAAAAAAAGAAGCCATTCAGAGCTTTAATCTCCGAATAGCTTCTCTCACGCTCTAGTTCATACTTTTATCCAAACACCTTCGGCTGAAGATGTAGAGCGATTTGCTCCGTCTGCCGGATCATGTCCGATGAGAAGGTGCAAGGCAGTCTGCTGCCAACGAGCAGCACGGCGCCAGGCACGCTTCCTTCCTGGAACACAGGTACCGCTATGGCACTTACCAACCGCTCAGCAAGCATTAACGGGCAACGACCGGGTGTATGCTCCCCGGCGGATTGGGTATCAGATCGAGCTGTGCGTCCAGTCCGAAGGGCTGTGCCCACCAGATCTTGTCCGGGGCGCATTTCCATGCGTTTCACCCGTTCATTACTAGCCCCAGAGGTGTACTTCCAGCGTAGCATCGTCCCATTCAGACAGGCAAGTCCACAGAAGTCGCTGGATGTGTTCAGGCGCAGGCCGTCGATCATCTCCTGAATGCCAGATGGCAGTTCATCATGCATGAGAGGACACTTCCTTTTTCGAAATTATAACGTACGTGACGTGTAATAATTATCATTAACCTTTGAACAGGATCATCTTAAAGTAAGGGTATTACAATGTTAATTCTATTGTAGACCCTTTCTCGTACGTTGTAATTCAGGGAAAACCCCTATTTCCGTTCTATAATCTACTGAACTTAGGCAGTGGAAGACTCCTGAATCAGGTGCACCAAGGGATTGAAGAAATGCGAAGGATGAGGCATATCGGTGAAATGTGACTTTTCTCACAGCAAATTCAGGGAGTTTCTCGTTAATGATCAGGTAATCCCCCGATAACCCTCGCGCTACTTTCGCGGTATGATGGATACATAAGGAATCACCGAGGGGGACGAAGGTTATGGGTACAGTATTTGTAGAAAGAACAACCCAAAGAGCAGAGCAGAAACAAGCGGAGGCGGGCAAAATGACACGGGAAACAGGCGGAATCCTTTCGTTCGTTACATCTGAGCAATGGGACCTGATTGAAGCAAAAATGCAGCCCAAACGGGTGAAGTCGGGGTATAGTCTCTTTCTCGAAGGCGATGAAGCCGGATATCTGTACTACATTCGTTCGGGACGAGTGAAAATGACCAAGTCGACGGAGGATGGCAAGGAAATTATTTTATCCATTCAGCAAAGCGGCGATCTCATCGGTGAATTCGGCGGCATCGGCGGATTGAATCATAGCTACAGTGCAGAGATGGCGGAAAAAGGGGAACTGGCCATTATCTCGCTTAGCGATTTGGAAAGTATACTCAGCAAACATGGCGACCTTGCCTTGAAATTCTTGCAATGGATGGCACTATCGCAGCGGATCACCCAGTCGAGATTCCGTGATTTGCTGCTCTATGGCAAGGCGGGTGCGCTCGCTTCGACACTGATCCGTGCCAGCAATTCGTATGGCAGGGTTACACCGGATGGTATTGTGCTGGATATGAAGCTGAACCATACCGATCTTGCCGAGATGATTGGAGCTACCCGGGAGAGCGTAACGCGGATGCTGGGGGCATGGAAGGAACAAGGTACGCTGGATATGATGGACGGCAAACTGATGATTCGTGACCTGGCAGCCCTGCGCTGTATGTGCGGATGTCCGACATTCCCGAGCTGTCCGGTAGAGCTGTGCCGACTGTAAAATAACTTGTTCCGGTGTTCCGAGTTGAGGGAAGCACAACGGTTGCATTCCCGAGGAACAAATTTGATTTGGATTCCAAATGAGGCTTCAAGGCTTCACCTCCATTGGCGATTGGGGTCGTTACGGAGTAAAAGAAAAGCTGGCGTCCCATATATGGGAGTCAGCTTTTTGTGTTTCTTTGTAATTGTTCACCTGCATATTCCTTTGCAAGAATCGAATAGATCACAGAGTCATGAAAGGAACCTTTGTAGAACCAGTGCTCCCGCAGCAGACCTTCACGCTGCATGCCAATCTTCTTCATGACATTCTCCGAAGCTGTGTTGTGCGGACGACACTTGGCGTAAATCCGGTGAATGCCGAGTTCGTTGAAACCGAAACCTAGTAAAGCGCGGGCTGCTTCGGCGGCATAACCTTTCCCTTGGTAAGCGGGGTTAAGGACATAACCGATCTCTGCATTGGTTTTCTCCATCACGTGAATACCGACTCCGCCAAGGAGAGTTCCATCACTTTTCAAACATATTGCAAGTTCAAAGCCCTCTCTTGGATGTGCCTGCTGTGTGTCCAATACAAACTGCACGTATGCTCGTGTATCCTCTTCGGTATTCGGCCCCCACGCTGTATGCTGTGTAACTTCCGGCATGGATGTGTAGCTATGTATACTTTTCCAGTCTGTCTCCAGAATATCCCTGATGATGAGTCGTTCGGTCTCCAATTGCATCGTTGTTCACTCCTTCACGTTTGAATAACTTTACTGTCCATTGTACAACAAAAATAGCCCATAACAGATTCAACGAATGAATCGGTCATGAGCCATAATGTAGATCTATGATGTATGTCGAATGCTATTGTGGTTGTTTACATTGAACTGCGGGATAAGTATAAGCCAGCTTACGGATAATTTCCTTTTGCCATCTCGTATCACCCAGATTGGTTGCCAGGTTCAGAAGATCCAAATAATCGTCAAGCTGCAGATCAGCCTTTTGCAGAGTTGTATTCATTCGATGTTCGTTCCCCTTTATCTATAAAATCGTAAAATCATATCCAGTAGAAAGTTACAAAGAGACAAGTTCAAGAATGATAATCATTATCATGTTTATATATTCATTATGCAATGAACGCTGGCAAAATGCAATCCCAAGTCCGCATCGAATTCAACTTTTTTCTGAAAATAGGCTCATCCACAGCACATAGGGAATGTATACACCGAGATATGCAGACGGATACAGGAACCAGCCATTCAACAGGAAATGGTGAATCTCGGTGGTGAATGTGGTCATATGAGCATTCGTCGCATACACATCACCAGCGATGACGGTTGCCGCACTGTAGAAACAGAGTAGCGCAAGAATATGGAATACTCGGGTAACCATGCGGGAACGAAGAGCAACATAAGCCATAATCAGCGGAACAATTAACAAGAGCAACAAAAATATTAACTTCATCATCGTTTTACTCCTTCGGTAAATGGAATTCTAATGATAATCAGTATGGGCCAATAGACTCAACTTCTAAACTTTTTCATAAACTTTACAAAAAGAAAGAGGAATTCAGCATATGAACAATTAAATTAAAGGAGGATAACCCATTATCAGGTAATTTGGAGGAGGAGAAAGGGAATATGAAGAAGGCGTTATGGCAGCACTGGATCGGGGCATTCCTGGTCTTTATCATGATGGCAACCGCACTGCTGGGGCCGGGTTCGCAAAGTCCGGTACAAGCTGCAGCACCACTTACGGTATCTCAGGCCATCGCTGCCCAGAGCGGTGGAGGCACAGCAACGGTTGAAGGAATTATTGTTGGACATGCTACCGGGTCGCTTACCGCGAAGTTTACATCTCCCTATGCCAATGATTTTAATGTTCTGATTGCGGATTCAGCGTCAGAGCGAACCAACGCCAGATTATTGGATGTACAGATTCCCTCATCTTTCCGTTCGCAATATGGATTGGCGTCCAACCCCAGTCTTGTAGGCAAAAAGATCATCGTAACCGGAACCTTAGGTGCCTACAACAGCTATGCAGGAGTCAAAAACCCAACGTCCATCACACTTTCCTCCGGAACAACCAATCCTGATCCAGAACCAAACCCGGGCACAACACTGCCGGACGGTACCGGCAAGAAAGTATTGTTTGATAATACCCACGCCCAGACAGCAGGTGCTGCCGACTGGATTATTGACGGGGCATTTTCGGATTTTGCCAATGGTTTGCGAAACGCAGGCTTTGCCGTGGATCAGCTGGAACGCAGCATCCCGTATACATTCGGTGAGCAAGCCATCACCTATAATAAATTGAAAGATTACCACGTCTTTGTCATCGGCGAAGCCAACGTGCCGTTCAAAGCGACTGAGCAGGCTGCGCTGGTGCAGTACGTGCAGAACGGAGGGAGTATTTTCTTCATCTCCGACCACTATAATGCAGACCGCAACAAAAACCGCTGGGATTCTTCCGAAGTATTTAACGGCTATCGCCGCGGTGCCTTCCTGAATCCGGCCAAAGGCATGTCTTCGGCTGAAGCCGAATCACCAGCGATGCAGAGTGTGACTAGTTCAGACTGGCTCGCGACGAACTTTGGTGTCCGTTTCCGCTACAATGCTCTTGGAGATGTAAATGCATCGGATATCGTTGCACCTGCACAATCCTTCGGCATTACGGCTGGTGTTAATTCTGTAGCCATGCATGCGGGATCGACCATTGCGATTATAGACCCGAACAAAGCCAAAGGCTTGGTGTATGTACCAAGTGGTGTATCCAAGTGGGGCAATGCCGTGGACCAGGGCGTATATAATGGTGGTGGACGAGCTGAAGGAGCCTATGCTGCCATTGCAAAGGTTGGTGCAGGCAAAGCCGCATTTATCGGTGACTCTTCACCTGTAGAAGACGCGACTCCGAAATATTTGCGTGAAGAGACCGGTGCTACCAAGAAGACCTACGATGGATTCAAAGAAGTGGATGATGCAACGTTCCTTGTGAATACTGTGAAATGGCTCGCGGCCAAAGAGAGCTACACGAGTCTGGCACAAGTGCCAGGACTGACATTGGATACGGCAACAAGCCTGCTTCCTATCGAAGCTCCGGCCGCATCAACCGAGCCGCAACTTGAGCCATGGGCTGCACCAGCGGCAGGGTACAAATGGTATGATCCGACTACATTTAAGACAGGTTCATACGGCAAAGCGCAATAAGTAAAGTAGACAAACATCAAATTATTATGCGAATAGGGTCTGACCGTGGAGTTTTGCGGACAGGCTCTTTTTTTGCTTGTTATATCAGTTACAATGAAGATCGTGATTAGCTCCTACAGCCTTGCCATTGCATAAATATGTGCTCCAGAGGGGAAGGTATGGGTACTAATGATGCGGCGTGAAGCCCAACCCAACCAAGGAGGCGGCGAATGATGACTCAGCAAGCAGACTGTGACAGTTCCTCGATGAGGCAGAAGCTTAAGGCAGACCTCCATCGTGTAGCAGAGCGTATGAATCTGACGTTATCCCGATTTGACAATGACAGTGCCTGCCTGCTGGGGCAATTTGCAGAGATTCGAGCGGAAATCAAGCAGATCGAGGTTCTCGCCTCTTCGTTTTATCTGGATTGTTATCTGTCACCCTTTACCGAGAAGTTTGCCGAATTAACATCGAGCGTGCAGCATCTATCTGACCGGAGATATGGGGCGTTGATTGTGATTGAACGGGAGATTCCGTTGGAGTCGATCATTCACTCAGGCGTGACTGTGGATGCAAGAGTGACGCATGCGTTGTTGGAATCGCTATTCATTCCTGGTGCGCCATTACATGACGGGGCTGTGTTGATTCGTGGCAATCAGATTGTATCCGCTGGTAATGTGCTACCGTTGTCGCAAGCGGAAGTGCATGAACGAAAAATAGGCACTCGTCATCGGGCAGCACTGGGACTCAGTGAATTGACGGATGCGGTTGTATTAGTTGTCTCCGAGGAGACAGGACAGGCTTCATTTGCTGTAGATGGCGATTTGCATCCAATCAATGTGGTTGAGACGCTCCCTTAAATGTGAACGATTAATTGGCCTGCTCGGGGCGAATAGGTTGATGTAGTTGAGAGAATTGTACCTTTCTCCTGTAAGGGAGAGAGGTTTTTCTATGGATAGACGATAAAATTATAATCTGAAATTCGACAGCTTTGCTCCCGCCATATGAGAAACATCGATCGATGCTTCTCTGACATTGCGATGTGATTTTGCACAAACTGGGTATTCATGGGTACAATAGAGGATGGTCAATGAATAGAGAACAATGCGATTGGATCGCAAAAATGGTTGGAGGAGACGGTTAGCACATGAGTTGGTTTGAAGCAATGGAGGATCACGATTATGAGGAACTGGTTCTGTGCCAGGATCGAAATTCAGGGTTAAAAGCAATTATCGCCATACACGACACAACACTCGGCCCTGCGCTGGGAGGCACACGGATGTGGACTTACGCTTCAGAAGAAGCAGCCATTGAAGATGCCCTGCGCCTTGCCCGTGGTATGACATATAAGAATGCGGTATCTGGCCTGAATCTGGGCGGTGGCAAAACCGTTATCATCGGAGATCCGCGGCGCGACAAAAACGAAGCGATGTTTCGGGCGTTTGGACGATATATTCAAGGATTGAACGGACGTTATATCACTGCCGAAGATGTGGGAACAACGGAAGAGGACATGAACCTGATCTATCAGGAAACCGATTATGTGACAGGCATCTCCGCGAGTTATGGTTCATCCGGTAACCCATCGCCTGCAACGGCTTGGGGTGTATATCGGGGGATCAAGGCAGCGGCCAAAGAAGCATTTGGTACCGATCTGCTGGAGGGTAAAACGATAGCGGTCCAAGGTGTCGGCAATGTGGCGATGCATCTGTGCAAATATCTGTATGAGGAAGGTGCACATCTGATCGTTACGGATATCCATAAGGACTCGGTGAAACAGGCTGTGGACCGCTTCGGCGCAACAGCAGTTGATCCCGCAGACATCACGAGTGTGGAATGTGATATATATGCACCATGTGCACTGGGCGGCACGATTAATGACGATACGCTCAAAACGCTCAAGGCAAAGGTTGTAGCGGGCTGTGCCAATAATCAGCTGTTGGAGACCCGTCATGGGGATCAGCTGTATGATATGGGCATCGTATATGCGCCTGACTATGTTATCAATGCAGGTGGCGTAATTAACATTGCGGATGAGTTGAACGGTTATAACGCGGATCGGGCGTGGAGCAAGATCGGAGAGATCTATTCCACTCTGGAGAAAATATTCGAAAGCTCACGTACCGAGGGCATCGCAACCTATGTTGCCGCAGATCGTCTGGCTGAGCGACGGATTGAACAGATGAAGAATACGCGCAGTACATTCTTGCAGAATGGTCATCACTCATTGAGTTCCCGGAGATTGCGCAAGTAAACTTAATAGATTCATAAAAAAACTTAAAACGGTCTGTTAGATAACGGCAACATCCATTCCCAAGATGGATAGTCGATCTGACAGGCCATTTTTTTATGTTGCTATCAGAATTTCAAAAAAAGAAAAACAGTGGCAATATCTCCCTAATTGATCAATTTTATTATGGATTTTTCCGATAATGTATGTACATCGTTCAGATGCAGATGGTTCAGGGAAGTGGGGAGAAGGAAATGGGGAAAAGAAAAGGTGTAGGACATAAGATCAAAAATATGTCGCTTAAAATCAAGCTACCTTTCATGATCAGTGTATTGGTTGTGTTGGTTCTGCTTGGTGCAACAACCACAAGTTATATGATTTCATCTGATGTTGTGGTCAAGAAAAGCAAGGATGAAATGAATGTTATGGCTGACCGCCTTGGGGAAGGGCTTTGGACAGCTATGCAGCTTCAACAACAATTGAGTCATGCGATATCCGTACATAATACCTTCAAGGAACTCTTGGAGCTGCGTAATACAACTGACATGACGGATGAAGAATTTTTATCGGATGAGAACCCGTATTTCAATAAGGCCAATACGATCTTGACCAACAGTATATCGGAAACGGAAGGAAGCAAGCCAGACCTGTTCGTATTTGACAAGGAAGGAATCATGGTGGCAGGTACCATGCCAGAAGTCATTGGTCAGTCACGGGGAGATCGGGAGTATTTCAAGGAGTCCATACAGGGGAAATCCTTCATCAGTGACGCGGTCGTCTCTAAGACTGGCAAGAAGCTCATTATTGTATTCTCGGAGCCTATCACCGATGAAGAGGGGAATAACCTGGGTGTGCTTGCTATGTCGGTGGACAGCAGCTTCTTCCTGGGGCAACTCGGAGACATTAAAATCAATGGTCAAGGCAGAGTTGAAGTACTGAGTCGGAGCGGCATCATTATGTATGATTCACTGGACCCTTCCGTTGTGGGACAAACGCTGGAAGAAGATAAGGACGCGATGGGAATTATCGAGGCTAGAGCCACCGACAAAGTGAAAATCACTTCGATGGATCGAGAAGATACCTACTATCGTATTAATCAGATTCCGGGTGCAGATCTCTCTGTGCTCATTATTGACGATTATGACGATATCAAGCGTCCGATAGAGGATATGCAGCGCCAGATGGTTATCGTGATATTGATCGGGATTGCTCTGGCTATTGGTGTGGGATTGCTGATTTCTCGCAGTATTACAAGACCTATCATACGTCTGAGCGGTCTGTTCCAACAGCTTGCTCAAGGCAATCTGACCGTTAAGGCCAATGGCAAGTATAACAGCGAATTCAAGGATCTGGCGGAGAGCTTCAATGGTATGGTGGAGCAGAACAGGAACCTTATTACCGATATGAATAGTTCGATTCATGTCCTTCAGGCCAGCACTCAGGAGTTGGAGGAGACATCCAGACAGACGGCAAGATCCATTGATGAGACATCGGCAACGTCCATGGGGATTGCCAAAGCCATGGAGGCCCAATCGGAAGATACCGAGCAGATTGCAGGCAAATTCAACAGCTTTGGCGATAAAGTGGCTGCCATGAACAGCAGTGCACAGGATGTGAAGGCAAGAGCAGATGAGATCGAAACGGTATTCCACAATGGGAATGAAGTCGTGAATGAACTGATGCGTATCAACGAGGTGAACGAACGGGAAGTGGAGAAAATCTCGGAGATTACCGTCAAACTTCAAACCAGTTCGGGCAGTATTAGTCAGATCACGGAAGCCATCAGCCAGATTGCGAAGCAGACCAATCTGCTTGCATTGAATGCTTCAATTGAAGCATCAAGGGCAGGTGAGCATGGCAGAGGATTTGCGGTTGTGGCCGAAGAGATCCGCAACCTGGCAGAGCAGAGCTCCCGCCAATCCAAGGAAATCTCCAGCATTATCGAGCAGAATCTGGCCGATGTCGCCGAGAACAACCAAAGTGTTGCCGAAATTCACACCATCTCGTCCAGACAGGATGAGCTTGTCTTGCAGACTCGTCAGGCATTTGATTTGATTTTGGAGAAGGTAACGGTCATTAATCAACAGATCGCTACGATGGCAGGACAGATGCAGGAGATGTTACAGAACAAGGATGACGTACTGGAGTCTGCCCATAGTTTGTCGGCTTCAGGAGAGCAGGTATCCGCTTCGGTTGAAGAGGTAACAGCAACCATGATGGAGCAATCTTCAACAGTACAGCAGTTGGCCAACATGGTGGATACGATCGATCAATTGACGCAAAAGCTGGCCGAATCGGCTGCGCGATTCAAGGTGGAGTAAGGGGCTGTCTCAAAATGAATTCCGCCTCGCTCCAAGCGCTAACGAACCTACCGCACCTTAAAAGGCGGATCATCAACGCTTGCAAGATTTAAAGAATCTCAGTAATGCTATTTCGTCAAAAAACGTTGTCAAAACCTAGAAAATCGAGTGAATCGACGAAATAACGTCTCTGTGATTCGTTAGATCTCAGATCTGGGCAAATGGGAGCGAATAGCGTGTCTCAGGTTCATTAAAACAAAATAACACGAACAAGGGATGTCCCCTGTCATATTCATGACTTATAGGACATCCCTTTTTTTTTATGCTCTCGATCAATGTGCTCTAGTCCATTTAGTGATCAATGAGATGCAACAGTTGAGGGAGAGGTGTACGAGGCTTGGGCATAGCATAGATCTGGCTGCGTTCGGCAGACCGTTTATCGCCAATCCAGATCTGGTACAGAGACTGCATGCGGGTCAGCAATTGGTCGAGTATAATGCGAATGCACATTTGCCTGTTTTGGTGTGAAAATAAAGTGGAAAAAAGGGCAGAACAGGCTGCCCTGAGGTTCAGATATTCTTTGAGTGATCCAGCGGTTTCATTTCGTTTCTTCTTGTTGAGCTTTTTTCGATATGCCAGAGAATAATCATAGACAACGCATAGAACAGACTGACAGCCAGAATAATGATCCATACACTTTCCATGTCCATGCTTTTGATGAAAATGCCCGTCAAATATGGGCTAAGTGTATAACCCAGGCAACCTACGAATAACAGCAAGCCATTAAACCGGCCCTGATGTGTATCGGGTACACGCGAAGCAATATACAGATTGATATTGGTCTGCACGAGAATCTCTCCAATGGTCCACAGCACCGTGGATAAGGCGACGATGGAAAAATGGGGGAAGGTTCCGAGCAGGTTCAAGGCTCCAAATCCGATTCCATAAAAGAGTGCGCCTGTGGCTATGGAGTTTAGGGCAGTTAATTTGCGTGTAGCGGACAGGATCACGGTGGTAAGAATAATGACGCTAATGGCATTGATGGTCATGACAGAGCCGTAATATGCTGCTCCGTTCTCGCCAAATGAGTGATTCATCTGGAGTGGGAGGCTAAATGAGTATTGCATATAGATAAAATAGTTAAGAAATGACACAACGATGAAGAAGGCAACAAGTGGATTTTTCAGCAGTAGTCTGAATAACGGCGAAGGTGGTTGGCTCGATCGTTGTTGTTCTTGTTGTCCAGCATGTTCGCTGTTTGTTGATGCCAATTCCTTGCGTGTGCCGATCTTAACTTGGTTGATGATGATAAAGGTAGATATCAGAAACACGGTACCGATACTTATAAAGACAATGTTGACGTGGTCCTTGATAAAAAAACCGGCGATCAGTGGTCCGATGGCTATACCCAGATTGGCCCCCAGATACATGAGGGAAAAGGCGGACTTTCGCTCTTTCTCCTCCGTACACAGTTGAATAATCAGTGCATTATAAGCAGGCCGGGTAATACTGATGAAAAACATGACTGCAATCAGTAGATAACCAACGGTAATGGTGCCTGACCAAAAAGAGCAGCTTATAATCAGGATGGCAGACAACAGTTGCCCGATGACAATAATTGTTTTTTTGCCCATAAGATCGCTTAAATAGCCGCCGAGCAGTACACCGGGTCCGCTAATCAGGGCTGCCATGGACACAAAGATCCCTGCACTGACCACATTCATACCCATCTGCAACGTAAGCACCAAGGTAATCAGGGAGAATACAAAATCTCCCGTGCTGTTAATCGTTCTGGCTAAACAGAGATAATAGATATCGCGGCTCAGACCCGCGTACGTTTTGAATAACGACAATAATTCCAGCCCTCCCCAAGATAACCGTCACTCCAGACCAAAAACAGTGAGGATCATCCGTACATCTTATACGGTTTCAGCAACCGTTACTTCAATCTTGAAACGATCGTACATATCCAGCAGGGTTTGACGCAATTCCTCGAACGAATCACCCTCCACGATAGCATAGCCTGATCGGGTCATGGTATCGTTGACGTCCCCGGCGCGCTGCCCCACTTGATAGGATACATTAAACTCAATGATGCCAGGGATATCCGCATAATCCTCTATCCCGGATATGTGTTGAATTACCCCTGCGCGTGAAGGGAAGCAGATCATGCCTGTGAATTTATGGCTCGTCTCCTGTTGATTGAATTCATATATTCCAACTTCCAGATCAGTGACGGCTTCGAAGAAATCAACGCCATGGGTGTTCTTGATACAAGGAGGCATAACATGTGATCCCCCGATTCTTGCACCAATTTCTCCAAACACCACTTCTCCTTCCGGAGTCAGAAAAAGTTCGGCATGTGTTACGGATTGATTGATACCCAAGGCAGCAATGACCTGTTCATTGAGTTCTTTGATGTGATGGATAAAATCAGCTTCCGTGCCTTCAGGGAACGTAATACTGGCTGGAGGTTTCTGCTTCGTCGCAATATCCAGGCAGTTATACAGGTATTGGGAAACAGATGCAAATACAACTTTGCCCTTGGACACAATGGAATCACAATGAAACTCCGTACCGTGGATGAATTCCTCCAGCAAATCCCTTTGCTGTGCTTGTCTTGTATGGTGTAGATAATGTACCAGTTCATCCATGCTGGATAATTTGAACGTATTGATACTTCCATATCCGCTGAGTGGCTTCACAATAATCGGAAACCCGTGTACAGCAGTGAAACGAATATAGTCCTGTTCATGTAGAGCAATTGCAATTTCGGATGTCCGAATTCCGCGTTGATGCAGCATTTGTTTCATGATCCATTTGTTGCGAACAGCCTCAGCCTGATTGCGCTGCATACCGGGGATCCCGAACTCAGAACGGAGCTGACCACCGATCTCAATCGCATTCTCACCCGGCGTTAACAAAGCAGAGATGGAATGGGATTCTCGGATCTGCACCATATGCTCGCGTATGGCATCTACGGACTCCAGATGATCGACATATCTAATTTCATCAAAGAAGTCCCTGAGGACCTCATCATGATGCAAATTATGCCGTTCAATAATCAGAATTTTCTTGTGATCCGCCAATTTCTGCAAAGGTTTAACGAAGTTTAATCCAGTTGGAAGCCTAAAATCAGATATGTATACAATGGTTTTCATACGTTCTCGTATAGCCCCTTTCAACAACATACTAAAAATAGTAAAAATTCATTTCATAACATTATAGCTCAATATTTTCCATTTTGAATACACCTTTTGGTTAAAAATATGAACCAAAATACATATTTATGTTGCGTTAAAGTGTTAATTGACAATAGGAAATTTTTGGTATACGATCTTTAGCGGATTAGAAATAAAAAGGAGGAAATAGAAATAAATGGAGATCGTTAAAGAGAAATATGCCATACTGGGAACGCTGGGAGACGATGAAGGATTCCTGACTTGTAGCATGCATATCGCGAAAAAGCTAGGCAACTCGGAACGTATCAAGCCATACCCTGAATTTGAAGCGGCTGCGGAAGACTTGAGATCAGGGATCATATCCTGCTTGCTTGTCCCCGGGGCGTATCCTAAGCTCAACAGCTTCATCATGGATTCTGAACTAGCGGTGTCTGAGAGCTTTGTGGAGAAAATTCCTGCGCTGGTTCTATCCGGCTTCCATGCGGTATGTCCCGATCAGATCGATATTATCTATCATCATCCAGCAACCACATACTTGTTATCTGAACTTGATACAACCTATAGAGAGAACAGCACCGTATCGTCCAACCCTGAAGCTTGCAGGAAGGTCATGCACAACACGGAGAAGTCCATTGCGCTCACGAATCAGCTATGCGCTGATCATTACGGGCTTGTGACATACAAAGTATTGCGTGAGGGAATCAATATGCCATGGGTATGTTTTACACAAAATACACAGAGGGTGAATACAGTCATATGAAAAGAATTGCTATTATATTGGATAAAAATCTGGAACCTGGCGCCGCCGCAAATGTGGCTGCTCTGTTAATGGGACAAGCAGCCCTGAATGAGCCGGAGTTATATTCTGATCAACCTGTGCTGGATCATAGCGGCGTTCAGCATGCGGGCATCCGATATAGCACTGTCATTCTGAAGGCCGGGGAGAATCAACTGATCAATTTGGCCAAACTCTGCTCAGATGACAGCGGGGGACTGAGCCATGTTGTTTTTTCACAGACAGGTCAGTCGCTCAACAATGCCTTTGAACAATATGCAGTTGAGATTGCTTCGATGGAATTGGAAGCTACCAAAGTGGTAGGTGTCATTGTATGGGGCGAGGATGATCAAGTTAGGGCAGCGACCAAAAAATTCAGTGTCATGAAATAAGGGAAAAGGGCAGAAGCGGATCTTTAGAGATCACTCTGCCCTTCTTTATATATGAAAGAATTGTTATAGAGGTTGTTCTCGGTACTGAAAACCGCCCTTTTTGAACACGCACTTATAGATGTTTGCTGGCAACGGCAGCTTTCTTTTCCGTAAAGTAATACACCAAAGCGAGCAACGGCATAATCAGGCCAATCAGCGTTGTGAGACTCCAGCCTCCGTTAGCATAAGACCAGCTTCCAAGAGATGAACCAATCGCACCGCCGACAAAAAAGATCGACATGAATATGCCATTCACACGTCCTCTCGCTTCACTTCCTAAGGAGTAGATAATGCGTTGACCCAGCACCAGATTTCCCGAGACAGCCATATCCAGTGTGATCGCGACGATCACAAGCAGTATCAGTGCTAACGTGGAGTGACTCTGGAACGCATAAGCAAGACCAAACGAAGCAGCAGCGATCACCATGGCAGCACCCGTCAGAATACGTGTTAGTCCGCGATCAGCCAGTCTCCCGGCAATAGGAGCGGCAATAGCACCTCCGACACCAGCCAGTGCGAACCAGGCAATGCCTTGCTGTGACATGTCAAAATCGTTAGCGAGCCTGAGCGGAACCGTAGTCCAGAACAAGCTGAAAGCACCAAACAGGCTGGCCTGATAGAACGCCCGGCGGCGCAGCAGCGGCATCGTTCTGAACAGTGTGCCCAAGGACACGATTAATTGCCCGTATTTCAAGGTGGGTTCAGGTTGGCGAGCAGGAAGAGCACGTGATAGGAGCAACATGAGAAGTGTTATGACAATGGCGGAGAATACAAAAATCGTCTGCCATCCGAAGAGGCTGGTGATAAAGCTTGCGACAGGACGAGCCAGCATGATGCCCAGCAACAGACCACTCATTACATTGCCAACAACCCGTCCGCGCTGTTCCTCGGAAGTAAGATATGTCGCATAGGGCACCAGAATTTGAGCGACCACAGAACCTATCCCAATGAACAGAGAGGCAGTCAGAAATACAACAGCAGTGGGCGAGAAAGCCGCAGCAATCAGGGCAACAACCAGTACGATAAGGAAAAGAACGACCAGGCGTCGATTCTCGGTAATGTCACTGAGCGGCACGATAAACAGCAGACCAATGACATAACCAATCTGAGTCAACGTTACGATCAATCCGGCAGCGGCAGAAGACAGACCCGTTGTCATGCTGATCGGACCGATAACGGTCTGAGCATAATACAGATTTGCCACGATCAATCCACAAGCGGATGCCAGCAAAAAAATAATCCAGGTGGGTACAGGTGCCTTCTTCACTTGTTGTCTCATATCCATCATAATCATCCTCCACAGTTCTAAATTGGTATTCCCAATAAACAGGTGATATTTAAAAACGTTAATTACTAAACGGTGTGTTCACTAATTACAAATATATAATAAACTAAACGTATAGTATTGTAAATAGGCTCTACATATTTTAATGAGAAAGTTAATGTGGATGAAAAGGTGAGCGTAGGATGGAATTGTGTGTACTCATGGCAGTTTAGTATAATGAACGTATCGTTTTTATGAAAAATAATGATGATTAAATATATTTTATACAACCAGGAGGGCTCAAGATGACTGCCAAAAGAGGACGTCCACGTAACATGGAAACCCAGAATGCCATTCTTACAGCATCGTATGAGTTGTTGTTGGAGCAGGGATTCGGGGCGGTTACAATCGAGAAGATTGCTGAACGTGCACAGGTGAGCAAAGCCACTATCTACAAATGGTGGCCGAATAAAGGCGCTGTCATCATGGACGGATATATGTCTGCGGCAACGGCAAGATTGCCAGTGCCGGATACAGGCTCGGTATTGGAGGATATACGCATACATGCGAGTAATCTGGTTCGTTTTTTGACCAGTCGGGAAGGAAAAGTGATTACACAGATTATAGGGGAAGGGCAGTCGGATGCAGGGCTTGCCGAAGAATACCGTACAAGGTACATCCAACCACGTCGACGTGAAGCTCGGGGAATTCTGGAGAAGGGTGTGGAGCGCGGCGAATTAAAGAGTGGGACGGACATTGGATTATACATTGATCTGATCTATGGACCGGTGTTCTATCGTATGTTAGTGACGGGGGAAGCGATGGATGATGCGTTTGTAGATCTGATGCTCCGTTCATTGTTGGAAGGCATTCAGTCCAAGAAGAAATAGGGATAGCCACGATACAAGTGGGAGGAAGAGGGAAGAGGGCGATTCGTAGGAATCACCCTGGAAGGAGCACATGTATATTGTACGTGGGAGATTGTTAGACCTGGAATATAGGTGAGATGGCTGTGGGCCACGAATCTGTAACATTAGAGGAAAGGAAGGATGAGTGCTGGGTTAACACCGGGGGTTCATTCCATACCGAACTGGGCAGCTCGCGGCGTAATATAGGGGCAACTTCCTTGGCAAAACGCTCCACTTGCTCCAGTTGCTCGCTATGCGTCAGTCCATCTACGCTGATACTCAGCACCTGATGTCCGTAAGCGGCATGATAGTCCAGAATTTTCTCAATGACCTGTTCCGGACTGCCAATTAACGCAGGACCTCGTGCAATGTTATCCTCCAGATCGGTGAAGGGCGACTGGTTATGCTGTGCGGCGGCGGTGGCATGGAACGCTTCATAATATGGCTTATAACGACGAATGGCTTCTTCGCCCGTATCCGCAAGATAGAGACTGCCGGCACCAGAGCCAATCACTGCTTGCTGCGGATCATGACCATAATAATTGAGGCGTTCCCGATAATGATCAATTAAAGCTTTGTATTTGGCTTGCGGATGGAAAGAATTCGACGTAAAGAGCGGCTCGCCATATTTGGCAGCGAGTTCCGTCGAGACCATGCTGGACGCGCTACCATGCCAGATCGGGATGGATTGCTGAAGCGGCCTGGGCCACGTGGTCACTCCCTCAAGCGGAGGGCGATACGTTCCCTGCCAGGTTACATTCTCTTCAGACCACAGCCGTCTTAGCAAATGATAGCGTTCATCGAGTGAGTCCCATTGTTCCTCTTCGCGTATGCCAAACAGCGGATAGTGCCGAGGGTCATTGCCTTTCCCGATGATCATCTCCAGCCGTCCGCCCGATAATTGATCCAACGTGGCATAATCCTCGGCAACCCGGACTGGATCAAGTATACTAAGAACAGTGACGGTGGTTAGTAACCGAATGCGTGTGGTTGCTGCGGCTATTGCGGTTAATACGACAGGTGGCGAGGAAGATAGAAAAGGCGCACCGTGTCGTTCACCGATTCCATAGGCATCGAAACCCAGTCGTTCAGCCAGCTTTGCCTGCTCTATTATATTGTGGAATTTCTGCTGAGTCGTCAGAGCTTCCCCGGTTACGGCATTAGGCAGATTCATCATGAGACTAAACAAGGCAAATTTCATCTGACCTTCTCCTCGAACTGAATTGATAATTTCTGTGTCGTATAATCCTATTGAAATAGTAGGATATGTAAGTTGAATTAAATGTATCACGTTCTCACGGATTCTTCTAATGGATTTTTTCTATAAGCAGGAACAGCGAGGCCTCCTTGCATAAATGTGAAGGGAATTGCCACGATTTTTATTGACCGCTGTAAAATTTAGGATTAAAATTGTGCTTATCATATAAATTCAAAATTATGGATTTTCATTGTGGAGGTGGGATACATGGAACCTACAACTACGATACGCTCATATATTGAGGACTACATCAGGAAACAGGGGTACACCCTGCAGTATTTTGCCGATATATCGGGAGTTAACGCTGGAACGCTTAGCGCAATTATTAAGGGGACTCGGCCCATCGCTATGGCGCAACTGGATCTGATTACCCAAGGTATGAAGCTGGAAGAGGGGTATTTCTATGAGATTTATGGGGCTGAATGTTTCGTGGAATCGGCACCTCATTGGAGGAGACTGGAACCTTTCCTGCAACGCTGTGCTGAATTGGACAAGCTGGAATGTATTCATAAGGTTATCCAGGAAGTGACGGATGATCGCTCGTATATCTCGGAGTTGTTTGAGATGGCGGAAGGCATGCTTGAACGTGGACAGACGAAGGCTGCACGGATGTTGTACGAATGTGTGGCGGAGTGTGAGAAATACCAACATTCGGAACGTCTGGCTCTGTGCCAGTATCGCATCTTCACGTTATCTCTCGGTCAGGACCAGCATGAGAATCTGCGTGCAGCCGTACATTTTGAACCGTATATTAATCGGTTGGATGAGGAACGGCAGTTGGATGCTATTAAAGACCTGGCGAATACATACTTGGCTCTAAGATACTGGGACAAGGTATTTGACTTGGCCGAAGACCTGGAGCAGAAAACTAAAATTTTGCAATCCTACACAAAGAAAAAAACGGATAAAAGTGATCGGATAACGGCATATCCTTTGTTTGTATATAGAGCATATTCAAATTTGCTGAAGTCTTCCGCATGTGAGAGACAAGGACGCTACGAAGAAGCTCTACAATATACAGAGCTCTACGCCAGTCTAACAAAAGTTGCTGAACCTGATGAAGAAGATCAGATATATATTGATAAATTCAAGGGCTGGACGGAAGCAAATACCTATCTGTATAAGTTAATGATGGGAGATCAAGGTATTTTGCCGACTTACGTGAATTATATAGAGCAAAATAAAATGGAATTGCTGCCCGCAATGATAAATATTTTAGAGGCAGCTAATAAATTTGATCATAATATTGATGATATCATCTACAAGTTCAGCGACCAGATTACTTCAGAAGTTACGCGGTTAAAGGGATATACTGAACAGGTGGAATTAGATATGTACATCACGTTTTTACTTGAACGGACCATCTACCATCTCAATCGTTGTGAATATCCAGAAGGTCTAAAGCAGCTGATGCATTGTTTGAGGGAAGCCGTCAAAATAAAAAATCAAACAGATATTATCCATTGTGTAGCGTTATATGAGAAATATAGAAATATCGCAAATGCTGAAATTGAGCATCAGTATAAATTAATAATGATGGAGGTCCAGAGATATTATGATAAAAAAGAAAATCCTGCATTTAATCTTGCTTAGCTTTATTGTTATTAACGTTAGTCAATTGGTTACTCTCGATGATGTGTCACCTATTCAAGCATTATTCCATGTGCATGGAGGCGGCGGTCTGTAGTTATTAAATCAGAAATTTGTTGATTACTATAAACTTACTTCCGGAATTGGGGGTGAGTTTTTTGTTATGCGGAGATTGACCAATGTAACACACAAGATTAGAATTACAATTATTATAAATTATTGAATATTTAATTCCATTTGGTTGATGGAGGTGGGAGAATTGAAACTTGCACCTACGATACGTGCATATATTGAGAATCACATGAGGGAACATGGATTTAAATTGCAACAATTCTCTGATATTACTGGTGTTAACGTTGGAACGTTGAGTGCCATTCTTAAAGGCAGCAGACAAATGTCTATGAACCAACTGGATCAGATCACTTCAGGCATGGGATTGGAAAAAGGTTACTTTTATGAAAGTTACGGAGTAGAATCCTTCATTGAATCTGCACCTCACTGGAGACGATTAGAACCATATCTATATGAGTGTGCCAAACTTAACAAGCTGGATTGTATTCAACAAGTCATTACTCATGTGACAGATGATCATTCATATATAGTTGTTTGAAGTAGCTGAAGATTTGTATAACAAAGGAATGAAGCAAGCAGCACTTATACTGTATGAATGTGTGTCTGAATGCGAAAAATATCAGCACTCTGAACGTTTGGCTATGTGCCAATTTCGTATATTTCTGATTAGTATAAGCTTAAAAAAATTTGATAATCTTAATGCAGCCATTCGTTTAGAGATTTATGTAGAGAAGCTGAATGAAGAGGTACAGTTGGATGCGATCAAGGAATTGGCTAATGTATATAGTACAATGCACTTATGGGGAAAAGTTTATTCATTGGCAGAAGAATTAGAAAGAAAATCTGATGCTCTATTAAGTTTTAGGTCGCGAGGAAAGACTAAACGTATTACGGTTTATCCTTTAATTACTTACAAAGCTTATGCAAGCCTGCTAAAGGCAAGTGTGTTTGAAGCACGTAAAGAATATGCAATGGCTTTAAAATATACAGATATCTATGAGAGAGTAGTTGATATTCCTGAACCATCAGAAGAAGAAGGGGTTATGATCGCCAAATTTAAGAGATGGGCTCAAGGAAATCGCATAACAATTAATCTAATGTCTGGAAATCAAGAGTTCATTCTTGAGTATCTTAATTACCTGGAACTTTACTCTGAGGAAACGTTAACTGCTTTTATTAATATTATTGAAGTTGCTAATGAACAATCCCTTAAAATTGAGTTTGATTTAGAAAAATATGAGAACAAAATCAAACGATTTTATTTAGATGAAGGGTGCAATTCACGGATAATGACTCATAGATATATGTTGTTTAATTATGAACTTGCAAAGTATAAATGCAATCGACAAGATTACCAAAACGGTATAGATATAATACTTTATAACTTATCTCTTTCAACATTGAACCAAGACGATCACATGACAGTAAAATGCGTTGATTTATACGGAACTTACAGACAGCAAGCTAGTTTGTCTCAGCAAGAGACGTATTCACAATTATTAAAGACGATAAATATTAAATAAAACAAACAGCCTATCTGCTTCTGAGGTAGGCTGTTTTGTGTTTTGAAAAAGGATTAGGCAGAGAGCAATGCCTTTTCTAAAGTTTTATTTTTACAATATTATGCAAAACGTATTATGTTCTAAAAAGCACTTATAGTCATTAGCGAAACTAATAGCAAACTCACATTAAATGTTTTTCTAGAATGTCCTAGAGGGGTACAGCCATGAGAGAACTAAGTATCTTGAAAGACCAAATCGAGCAAGGTCGGCAAGAGTTGAGTCGCTTGGTAGATCAATATGGAATCCCGAATGTGAAAGTGCTTGAGCAATCGATGGCGTTGGATGAGCTGATTAATGAATATAATCGATATTCCTTTAGAATGAACCTGAAAAAGTAAATAATATGTCATTCCAACTCATCCAGCTTGAAGCTTAGATTTAAAGATCAGCTTCTTCAATGAACTTAAAGTGAAAAACAATACAAGACACATACCTAATTTCACACCGATATCTGAGAGGCGTTGAATGTTACCGGCGGCAAAAACATTGTATCCATTGGTGATAGATGAACTAAAATGATCCCCAAAGAACAGATAATATGATCCGAAAATGACCATATGAGAAACTGTATACAAAATAGAGAAGGCAAAGGGCGTCAAAGAGATGTAGATATTTTTGCTGATAACAAACAAAATGAGTGTTTGAATAGCTAGGATCAGACCACCAATAAGCATGAAGCTACTGCGCCCTGAAAAGTCATAAGCGCCGCTGAAAAATAAATTCTCAAAAAGCGTAAATGAATCGAGGGCACCAAACATATTTTTGAAAAGACCCAGATATGCCTGCAAATATCCTAATCCAAATAAAATGGGAACGGACAATAGACACCAACGATCAATGTTTTTGCGAGTTAGCAGCAAAGCACTGCTCAAGGCACATAGTGTAATGAAGGCTATTGGGAAAAGTTCGACCACTCTGTTATGAACATCATAATAATGAAGAGCTACTCCTGTGAACAGGGAGCTTAAATACAGGATCAAGCTCATGGTTATAAACTGTAGGATCAGTTTACTTGATAGACCATAAGTCTCTTGAGTCAGTTTAGTTCTTATGCTGATCGGATCGCCAAAGGACGCTATAGCTTTTGTGGTGGCTTGTTCTTCAGTGCATCCCTCATTGATATGATGCTCTTTGGAAGAGTGTAAATGAGTAGCCATTTCTTCAGCCAATTCATCGCGCTCTCGCTTGGATAAAAAGGTTCTCTTAAACACTTGGTCTAAATAAGATTGAATGTCCATTCGTCGTTCCTCCTAAGAAAATATTGATGATATGTGTATTTTGTTCCCATGAGGTTTTGATCGCTTCAAGTCGAAGTTGGCCTTCATCTGTTATCCTGTAATATTTTCGTCTAGGCCCACCTTCTTGATCACCCCAGTAGCCTTCAATGTAAGTATTGGCTTCCAGCCTCTTTAATGCAGGATACAGCGTACCTTCCTTGAGCAGAAATGCCCCATCGGTTACTTGATTAATGTGTTGAGATATTTCATAACCGTATGCATCTTTTTGACTCAGGATGGAGAGCACAATGCCATCGATATATCCTTTAATCATCTCATTCTTCAACTCATACACCACCTACTATGTATTTCTATGTAGATAAATTAACATATATTTGAAAATAATTCAAGGTCAAGAATTATATCTTTTATAAAGTTGTATCTATTCTTAACGAAAGCATAAAAAAGCCCTGCTCGTAACCTTTGCTAGAAATAAAGGTGCCGAGTGGGCAATTTAGATTAATGAATTCTAATTAGTATAAACATTCCCTGCACCATCAACGGATACTGGTGCCCAATTCACAATGCGAATGTGATAATCATTTCCTTTGGGAACACCTGTTAAAGAAATTGTGAAACGATCACCTGCAGCGGATGTATAGTTACCGTAAACAGAAGAAGCATTTCCGAATGTTTTCCATCCGATAAAAGAATCTTGAGCGACTTGATAAGAAACATCTGCATGGTAATCACTGCTAGCATATTGCCAACCTATGAGACTTACAGCATTACCCTGTGTAGAAAAAGAGTTAATGGTATAGTGAGCTCTTCCATAATTAAAACCAGTAAAAGAATAGTAATCAACCATAGCATGTGTACTGAATTCTGGTACATTTAAGGCCGCTACAGTAGCGGGATCATCATCACCTAAAATCAATTTCCATTCATCTTCAGACTCTTTAACATATAGTTCGTTTTTGGATTCAACTCCCGAAACGTTACCCTGAAATGTTACAACAACTGTCGATTCATTCTCTGTATGTGCATCAATGATTTTCATCGATTCAAAGTCACTTACAGAATTGTAGTGTTCGTATTTTGCGATTTGTTTCTCTTTACTTGGGTATCTCAAGTCTACAACTAACTCTGTAGCTTCAGCGAAATTCCCTTCAGACATAGTATCGAAAAATTTTTGTACAACTAATTTAGCAGCTACTTCCGGATTATCGGATGCCTTAACGGTAGGGGGAGAATAAAAAACGCCTCCAAGAGTAACGGTTAAAGACAATAAAGGGATTAACAGTTTTCTTATCATTTTGATTAGCATCTCCTTTAGTTTTTTAGTCAGATTAAATATTCCTCAAGTTAATTTAGGCTAGAACTAGATAGACTTAATTAAGTCTTATATGATGATTTTGCCTTGTTTGAAGAATAATTTTAGATAATAACACCTCCTGTTTTGATGATAAGTTTATTTGCATAATATTATTTTTGTTATTTTAATGAAAATAGTGATAATAATGTAAAAAAATAATTAGAGAGGTGATTTTGGCATATTTGCTATCAAATCGGGCGCTCTAATTTTTAGGATGATTGGCAATAATATCACGTGGAAAATAGAATCTGTTGAGATTATACGTAACATGAAATAGACTGAGATGATATTTAACTTTAATTGAGTTTTGAAGTTCCCATTTCCAATATTGTATTATCAAAGGAGAATTTAAATTTGAAAAGTAAAATGATTTCCTTAGTAGCCCTTATCTGTTCATTTGTATTATTTGTTATTGGATTTCAGTTTATTGCTCAAAGTACTGATTGGGGTATGAGCAAAGCTATGTTGGTTCTTGCAGAATACCAAAATGTAAAGTCTGATACCTCTGATATCTTTGGTAGTTTTATAAACTCAGAGATTTGGTCGTATAAAATTGAAGGAATATTATTGATATTTGTAGGGATGTTAATGTTGTATTTAGCAAATTCATTACGAAGTAAATAAGTAAAAAGTATTCGGGTCCCGAATACTTTTTTTCTTATTTACAATTTAATCTTTAGTTCAACATATAAGTATGAAAAAGGTTGAATTTCTTTGAAAACTTTTGTAAATAAACATTTTATTCTGCAAAGGAATATAATATGAATTTTTTGGCAATGTATCCTAAAATGTTATACAAAGAGGGGGTGCATGCTGTGAGTGAACCGATACAGATCACAGATAAAATCGAACGGAACAGGCAAGAGTTGAGTCGTTTGGCGGAGAATCATGGCATGCAGGACAACAAAGTCCTCCGACAGTCCATGGTACTAGACGAGCTTATTAATGAATATTATCGATTCAAATATAAAAGCCAACTCAGGAACAGACAACCGATTGCATAATGCAGTCGGTTTTTTGGTCTAATTAGTGTTCTATAGAAATAGCGTAGTCGACTGTAGCGATACAGTCGGCTTTTTTTGCGTTCACCCTGAAACCTATGCGTATAACTTGAAATTCCGTACCAATTCCAGGATTGGCAGGATAGCGGATGATCATTAAAACTGGATATGATGACCCCAGTTATATCCAGATTGATCTGTGAAGGGGGCTCATACAATGATCGGGAGAGGGAGGGATGAACGGAAATGATGGACAAGGTACGCATTTTTTTCGGAAAAAATGTAAACCTGCGCACCAAGTTGCTCCTGTTGTTCCTGGCGCTGACGTTGCTGCCGCTAAGTTTGCAGGGATTGATGAACTACAAGCATTTCTCGCAGACGATGGATCGCAAGACCGAGCAATTCACCATTGATATGGTTCGCCAGATTAACGCCAATCTGAATCGGCTGCTGAAGGACTATGAGCGGTTGTCGCTCTTGCCGCTTTACGATCAGATGGTGCTTGGCATTCTGGGCAAATACAACGCTTCAATGGGGTCGGGAACATGGGCGAGGTCTGAGGATTATCTGAAAATGAAGCTTTACACATCGGGTCAAGCTTATGACCGGCCCGAGATTCGGGGAATTCATCTGATCAGCAACAGCGGTATTTTGTTCTCCAATCTCGATTCACTGGCGGTCAAGCCGGTATGGGACAGTAGGCAGGATGAATGGTTTGCAGAGCTTGAAGACTCGGAAGGGACATGGCGTCTGCTTCCTCCGCATCAACCCGGCTATTACACGGGCGGTCAGCAAGAATCGTATATATCGGTGTGCAGAGTGCTTCGAGATCCGGGAACGCTCCAGCGATTGGGTTACATTTTGATTGACATTCGTCTGGAGGCTTTCGGTCAACTGTTATCCAATCTGAATTATGAGCAAGATGCAAGTCTGATGATTGTAGACAGCAAGCAGCGTCTGCTGTTCGAACGGACCTCAATCGGAGGAATGTCTGCGTACGACCAGTTGCTAATGCAGGGACAGCTTCAAAGCTATGCAGGAAACCAAAAAGTTATTCTGGATGGGCAACTCTATCTCTATGTACAACACCATTCCAGCTATTCCGGGCTTTCGGTGATCAGTCTTACACCTATTGCTGTGATTCAAAAGGAGTCGGGTGAGATGCTCACCTTTACAATATGGTTCGCAGTGTTATGTATGGCGGGTATAGCGATTCTGGCGGTTCTGTTATCCTATCGTATCACCCGGCCACTGATTCGACTGAAGCACCACATGATTCGGGTGGAGCAGGGAGATTTTAGCCAGCGTGTATCATACTTCAGCAGTGATGAATTCGGACAGATTAGCCGGGGCTTTAACCGAATGATGGAAGAGATTCATCGACTGTTCAATGAGGTGTTTCTGCTGGGTATTCAAGAGCGGGAGGCCGAGTTGTCAGCGTTACAAAGCCAGATGAATCCCCATTTTATATACAACACGCTGGAGTCCATTAACATGATGGCCATTCGCCAGAAGCATGCTGAGGTATCGGACATGGTGACGGCGCTTGGCAAGCTGCTGCGTTATACGATTGATAAGGTGGACCGGATGGTTCCACTTGGAGAAGAACTTGCTTTTGTACAATCCTATGTACGCATTCAGCAGGTCCGTTACAACGGCAAGTTAGAGATTATCTATGACATCGAAGAAGCAATAACCGAGTATTTGATTCCCAAGCTGGTACTGCAACCGCTGGTGGAGAATGCAGTCTACCATGGCATTGAAGGGCAGGAAAATGGAGGAGTAATCTGGGTATCTGCCTTGAAATTCGACCATGAGCTGCTGATTAGTGTACGAGACAACGGTAAGGGTATGACTCAGGCAAAGATTGACGAGTTAAATGAATCCATATCAAAACAACCTTCCAATGAGGCATTACGTTGCCATGCCGGGGACAGTCTGGGGCTTAACAATATCGCCCAAAGGCTTCGCATCATGTATGGAGAAGGCGGCAGCCTAAGCATTGATGGAAGTCCCGGGCAGGGACTGGTGGTCACGATATCCATTCAACTTCTACCGAAAGGGGATTGAAGTGCATGTATAAAGTATTGCTTGTAGAGGATGAGACGGTCATCCGTCAGGGACTGAGGGAACTGATCGTACAAGTGTCTTCTCAGTTTCAGGTAACGGGCGAAGCATCGAGCGGTACCGAGGCGCTGGATTTTCTGAGATGTGAGGTGCCGGATGTGTTAATCACGGATATCCGCATGCGTGAAATGGACGGACTAACTTTGGTAAGCAAAGCAAGAGACATGTACCCTGAATTGCTAATGCTCATCATTAGCGGCTACGGCGAGTTTGAATATGCACGCAGAGCGATGGAGTTCGGGGTGTTGAACTACCTGTTGAAGCCAATCGATCGTTATGAACTGGCATTATGCATACAAAAGATTCAATTGCTACTGGATCGCAGATACGGTATTTCAACCCTTTCTATCCCTGAGCCATCTGGGAAAACAGAACAAGCTGCTGGAGATACACGGAAGATTATCCGAGATGTGAAGGAGCACATCAAGCAACATCCCGATGGAGATCTGCGACTTCAGACGATAGCCGATCTTGTTAACTTGAACCCTACTTATTTAAGCCAATTGTTCAAGAATGAAATAGGCATCAATTATTCCGAATACATCACAGAGGCACGTATGGAGCGGGCCAAGTGGTTGCTGATCAACACGGGTCTCAAAATCTATGATGTGGCACGGTTATCCGGGCATCAGAGCCCCAAACACTTCATGTTGGTGTTCAAGCAGCAGGTGGGATGGACCGCGGGAGAATATCGAGACCGATTCAGTATCTCTTGAAAAACCATACCATTTCTGTAGTTGACGTGATTTAAGGGGGAACGATGCTTTCGTTATACTTTGGTTGCACATGTATACCACGACGTCCATAAGGGGGATTTACATGAAAAAAGCAGGACTGATACTGGTTTTTATATTCATGATGATGGCTTCAATCGCGTGCGCAAGCTCCAATTCTAACAGTGAATCTGGGAGTGCAAGCGGAGAGAATGGAGAGGTCGAGCTGAAGTTCATGATGTGGGGCAATCAGGCGCATATGGATGTATACAACAAGTTGATCGATGACTTCACAAAGGAAAATCCAGGCATCAAAGTAACGATGGAATCCGTACCTTTCGCAGAATACCAGCAAAAAATCTCGGTGCTTGCTGCCGGAGGCTCCCTTCCCGATCTCGCCTGGGTATCAGAGCGAATGATACCACAATTCAAGTCCAACCACATTTTGGCCGATGTATCCGAGTTCAAGGATGATGCACAGTTTAAGCTGGATGATTATATTCCAAGTACATTGGATTTGTTCCGTGATGGCGATCAACTGCTAGGGCTACCTTTCTCTACACCTCCGGTGGTCATGTTTTACAATAAAACGCTGTTCGACCAAGCCGGCCTGACTGATCCAAACTCACTTGCCACCCAAGGACAATGGACATGGGAACAGTTCGAAGAGTCCGCCAAAGCCGTTACCAGTAAGGATGCGACCAATCGAGTCTATGGTGCCAACTTTTTTCGCGACTGGAAGACCTGGGCGGTGCTTTCCTCCTACTCCTGGTCCAATGGAAGCGGTCCATTCGACGAAGGCATGACAACGTTCACCTGGAACGATGCCTATGGCGTACAGACCTTTGAATTACTGGAACGCATGATGTTCACCGATGAATCACACCCAAAGGCGGGCGAACAGGTCAGCTTTGATGCGGGTAATGTGGGCATGTTCTTTGATAATTACAGCTATGTTTCCAAAGCAAGGGAAATTACGGATTTTGAATGGAGCATCGCTCCTATGCCTTCCGGTTCTCAAGGCAGTGTGCCGATGCTGGGGCAGGCCGGATATGCCATGTTCAACGACAGCAAACATCCAGAGGAAACGAAGAAACTGTTGAAGTATTTTGCCAGTGAGCAGGGGATTCAGGCGACAGCCACCTACTTTGTACCTCCGCGTACCTCTGTTCTGAACTCAGATGCATTCATTCTCCAGCCAAATAATCCGAGCAAAGAGCATATCGTGCAGGCCGTCATTGATGAAATGCCAAAAGCGCGCTTAATTCCCGGTCATATCCGTTGGCAGGATATCGACAATGCGGTATTGCAGGGATTTGACCGACTGTTTGCCAAGACAGCGACAGCTGAGGATAACCTGAAACAAATGCAGGAAGAGATCCAAAGCGTGTTGCAACCCTAAATCATTCGATCGAAACCGGAGGTGAGAACAATGGGCAATTTCAAAGAATTACTTGAACGGGAACCGCTGTCGCTGGTGGTCAGCCTGCCTGAGAATGATATTGCTTTGGCACGGGCAGCTATGGAAGAGGGCGCTGATGCACTGAAGGTACATTATAATGTCGGTCATCGCGCCAGCGGGAATCATTTTGGTCCATTGGACATGTACGCCGAGGTGTTTCGGGCGATCCGCAGTGAGTTTGGTGGCCCGCTTGGGGTTGTACCTTCTGGCAGTATTGATGGAGCACAAAGGGAGGATGTGGAGGGGCTTTCCGGGCTGGGTTTTGATTTCTATTCCATCTATGCACATCACTTGCCTTCCTTCATGTTGAATGACTTGAGGCTGGACCCAACGTTTGCGATCAATGAGGAATATGATGCTTCCCTCGTAACATCGGCAGCGCACTTCGGCTTCACCGCTCTGGAGGCATCCATTGTACCTGGAAAAGAATATGGTACACCGCTGAGCTTCGCGGATGTACTTAAGTATCGCCGTCTGGTCTTGCAAGCCCAGGTTCCGGTATTGGTTCCTTCCCAGCGAAAGCTGGTGCCGGAGGATGTTCGGGTGCTGCGCGATACCGGGGTAAAGGCGATCATGCTTGGGGCGGTCGTGACAGGCAACACGGAGGAGCAGTTGCGAAGGGCTGTGAACGGGTTCCGCAATGCGGTGGACAGTCTGAACCGTCCAAACTAATCAGTGAAAGTCACGTGAATCACGGGGGACACCCCATGTTAGCGTTCATTTGTTCTAACGAATCGAGCACATGTTACTCGCGCCTATTTGTACGGAAATGAAGTTTAAGGAATCAGAGAGACGTTATTTCGTCCATTTGGTCGATTTACAAGGTTCTGGCGACATTTTATAGAGATATAAGATGACTGAGATTCGTTACCCGGTGCATTCTTTAAAAATCTGCCATATAAGATGCGGCCGATTCGTTAGCGATTTGGAGCGAGGGGATCATTCCTTTTGAGACAGCACCTTATATAGAATCGTCACAGAGTTCAGCTTCGGAGGAAATTTGTTTAAAAGGGGGAGGCCTGATTGACCCATTCACGCAAGCGCAAAAGAGGGGGGCCGCTCGCCAGAGAGGCCCAGATCGCAGGTTGGCTGTTTGTATCGCCGATGGTGCTTGGGTTTACCCTGCTGCTGTTATTTCCCATGGGTCTCGCGTTATACATGAGCCTGACCGATTGGCCGCTGCTGGGAGATCATCATTTTATTGGATTGGAGAATTACCGGAATATTATGACAGACGCGATGTTCTGGAAAGTGCTCGCCAATACAGTTTATTTCACAGCGGGGCTGGTGCCGCTTAATATTGTGCTCGCCCTGTTGCTAGCGTTGTTGCTGTCCAGAAATCTGCGGGGCATCGGAATTTTCCGAACAGCGATCTTTGTTCCGGTCATGACCTCGTTGATCGTATGGGCCATCGTGTGGAAGCTGATGTATGCGACAGAGTCTGGATTGATTAATCAGCTTCTGTTGATGCTGGGCATCAAAGGTCCGGCCTGGCTTTACAATCCGGATTTGGCAATGCCAGCGATTATCGTGACAAGTGTGCTGAAAAATGTCGGTCTGAATATGGTGCTGTTCATTGCAGCTATTCAGCAGGTACCGCGTTCACTGTACGAAGCAGCAACATTAGACGGGGCGGGCAAAAGGGGGACCTTCTTTCACGTCACGCTGCCCATGATCACGCCAACTGTGTTTTTGACCGTAGTCATGACTGTGATTGGTTCACTCAAAGTATTCGGGCAGATCTATGTGATGACACAGGGCGGGCCGAGCAACAGCACCAAGGTATTGGTTTATTATATCTGGGAAAAAGCATTCAAATTATTTCAGTTTGGCTATGCTTCTGCTCTCGCATATGTACTGTTCTTTATCGTGCTAATTCTGACGCTGCTTCAATGGCAGCTCCGAAAGAGGTGGGTATTCAATGAAGGCGATGCCTAGTCCTTCGGGGCGGAAGATAGGAAGTACTCTGGGGACGTACTTGTTGCTGACCCTGATTTCCCTCATTATGATTGTGCCATTTATCTGGATGATATCGACATCATTTAAGGAACCTCAGAGCATATTCACCTATCCACCGCAGTGGATACCGGAACCATTCCGATTGCAGAACTACATCGATGTCTTTCGATTGATTCCGTTTCACCGTTTTTATTGGAACAGTATCTACATTTCTGCGTTGGTTGTGCTGGGAACAGTATTTTTTGCTTCCCTCGCTGGGTACGCCTTCGCCAAAATTCCGTTTAAAGGACGTAATGTGGTATTTCTCATCCTGCTGAGTGCGATGATGATTCCCCATGAGGTGACGGCAATTCCGATGTTTCTGTTCATGCGGCAGCTGGGGTGGATTGATACCCATCTTCCGCTGATATTATTGCCGATCTTTGGCGCGGGTGGTGTATTTGGCATCTTTGTGATGCGGCAGTTCTTCATTACGGTGCCAACGGAGCTGGAGGAAGCGGCGATGATGGACGGCTGCAACCGATTCCGAATATATGCGCGAATTATGCTGCCCATTGCCAAGCCGGGTATGGCTACGCTGACAATCTTTACGTTTGTGACGATCTGGAATGAGTTTTTTGATCCGTTGATCTTCATTAACTCGCGTGATCTAATGACGCTTCCGCTTGGATTATCCCTGTTTACAGATGAAGTGGGTACAGCCTGGCAATATCTGATGAGTGCCACCGTCATGGCAACCTTGCCACTGTTAATTGTTTTTTTTCTGGCACAGCGGCGCTTCATTGAGGGGGTTGCCATGACGGGACTGAAAGAGTAAGCCGTGTAATACGTGCAATAGAACGAAGGAGGGACAACATTTGCGTGAACGGATGAGCATGAAAAAGGAAGAAGCAGATGTCGTTGTTGTGGGAGGGGGCCCTGCGGGTATCGCGGCAGCCATTGCGGCTGGACGACAGGGTATACGAACAGTGTTGGTGGAGCGATATGGATTCGTGGGCGGGATGTCAACCGCCGCTATGGTCTATCCCTGGATGACTTTCCATACGGAGCGCGGTGAGCAGGTTATTAAAGGTATTGCGCAGGAGATTGTGGATCGTTTGCAGGTACGTGGCGGCTCCCCGGGGCATCTGCGCGATACGGTTGGATTTGTGCATACCGTCACGCCGTACCATCCAGCCATCTTTCAGGTGGTTGCGGCAGAGATGTTGCAGGAGGCTGGTGTCCGGCTGTTATTGCACAGCTTTGTGGACGAGGTGGTCGTTGTAGATGATCGGGTGGAAGCGGTGCGAGTGACCAACAAGTCTGGAAGAAAGGAGTTCCAGGCGAATGTATTTGTGGATGCAAGCGGTGATGCGGATCTGGCTTATCTTGCGGGTGCTTCTGTGGCAAAGGGACGAGACGGCGACCATCAGTCACAGCCGATGACCATGAAATTCCGCATGCGTGGTGTCGATCTTGGACGAGTGAAACGATATATGCTGGAGCACCCGGAGGATTTCTATGTGAAAACTCCTTTTGCTGAACTGGACAGCATTCCGTTAACCGGGGTGAGTGGTTTCTATTCCCAGTGGAAAAAAGCAGGTGTGCCGATTAATCGCGACCAGGTGTTGTTTTTTACCGGACCGGCAGAGGATGAAGTGCTGATTAATTGTACCCGGGTGCAGGGGCTCGATGCGACGGATGCCGAGGATCTGACCTCTGCGGAGCAGGAAGGCCGGAAACAGGTGCTGATGATCGCTGAGTTTTTGCAGCGTGATGTGCCTGGATTCGAACGGGCTTCGATCTCGGCAGTAGCGCCGCAGATTGGTATTCGTGAATCGAGACGGATCATTGGGCAGTATGCATTGACACAAGCGGATGTAGTTGCAGGACGGAAATTTGACGATGTGATTGCCAGAAGTGGTTATCCGATTGATATTCATGACCCTTCGGGTCAAGGCGTTGTGGCTGCCTTTATAGAGGGAGATGGAGCATATGATATTCCGTATCGCTGTCTGATCTCTCGAAATATCCGCAATCTGCTGGCGGCAGGACGCTGCATCTCCACCACACATGAGGCGCATGCAACGACAAGGTTGACTCCAAGCTGTATGGCTACCGGGGAGGCCGCGGGAACAGCGGCTGCACTCACAGTGAAGATGAAGCTGGACCCGGTGGAACTGCCGATCGAGCTGTTACAGGCGGAATTACGTCGCAACGGAGCAGCGATCTAGCGGATGAGCTGATTGTGGACGAATTGGGCGAATCGGGTGAATCATTAATAGTGGGAGTGGATGTTTATTTAATTCGCAGTGGTGGCGTAAGTTTTAACGAACCTGAGACGACTAATATGGGGCTATAAGCTGAAATGAAAAATGTAACGAATCTCAGTGAAGTTATTTTACTCAAAATCTTGTAATAGGGGGTAAAAGCGGGGTGAATCGGAAGAATAGAGCGTCTACGATTCGTTAGATTAGGAAATGTCCCGAAAAAGGCTAAATAAGCTTCCCTCAGTTCGTTAGAAATGCGTGGGAAGCTCGTGAATTGATGAGCATAAATGTAGCCCCAAAGACTCCAAATCGACTGCATAGGTGGGTTTGGAGCCTTTGGGGCGCTTTCATTTTTTTCATCTATTAGGTTCTTTCCTTCAAGTTCATTTCTTCATATCTGATCAATCATGGGGTCTCGGTTCCGTCATGCTCCTTCATGTTTCGTATTATCTCATGCCTTATTCTCAGCGCTTCATTCATTCAGTCATTCAATTCATCCGTGCCTCAAGTCGTCTTGCGACAATGGACAGCGCGTAGTTGATGGCAAAATACAATACGGCTGCGAGCAGCAGGGCCGGGATAATGTAATCGAAACTTTGACCGCCAAGGATCTGCACGTTGTGCATCAGCTCCGGCAGAGAGATGATGATCGCCAGTGAAGTATCCTTCAGGAGTGAGATGAACTGGCTGACCATCGGCGGGGACATGCGGCGTAGCGCCTGTGGCATGATGATGCCACCGAGGGTCTGCATGTAGCTGAGGCCCGAGGAGCGGGCAGCTTCCACCTGACCGCGCTCAACAGACTTCAGACCGCTACGGACGATCTCGGCGATCATCGCGCCTTCAAACAGACTCAGTCCAACAACTGTGGACCAGAAGACGGACATTTTAATCCCGAGCTGTGGAAGTACCATGTGGATGAAGAAAATGATGAGCAACAGCGGCAGATTCCGGATCGTATCCACGATCACTGCCACGATCTGTGACAGAACAGGGATACGGGTAAACCGGATTGTACCCAGCACAGTGCCAAGCACAAAGCTGAATATAATGGATAGCCCTGCTACCTGCAGGGTAATCAGGAATCCTTGAAGCAGGAAACGAAGGTTGGGCCACGCATAGGCCCCGCTAAAGTCCATATTTTATTAGCCTCCTTCTGTATGCAGGAATGGAATATCGAAGATCAATAGATGAGGCATGGACAAGCCGATATATTCCCTAAAAATCTACGTAAGGTACAATTCGATCTGTTACATGGTGACCTGACCTGCTGGTTTGTTCTTTTTCGGTTTGCCTTTGGTGCTGCGCGCTTCTGCATCGCTCTGTCCAAACCTGCGCTCCATATAATGCACCAGGAAGCTGAGTGGTAGCGTCAGCACCAGATAGAACAGCGCAACAATGGTGTACACACTTAGCGGCTGGAACGTATCCGAGTTAACCAGGTCGGCAAAATACATAAGATCCATACCGGCGACAACGGCAAGAATGGATGAGTTTTTGACCAAATTGATAAACTGGTTGCCGATGGACGGCAACACAATCTTGATGGCCTGGGGCAGAATGATCAGGTTCATGGCCTGTACATAGGACAAGCCTGAGGATCTTGCAGCTTCCAGCTGTCCACGCGGCACGGTCTGAATGCCCGCTCGGATCGCTTCGGCAATGAAAGCGGCGGTGTAGATGGTCAGACCCAGAGTACCGGAGACAAACCCATCCAGCGAGATGCCTAGTGCAGGCAGTCCAAGATAGAAGAAAAACACAACCAGCAGCAATGGGATGTTTCGGATAAATTCCACAAAAGCCGTGCCGATCCAGTTCAGCGGTTTCACAGGGGATATCCGAAAGATAGCCAGGATCGCGCCAAGGATAAAGCTGCCAATGAGAGCCATGATGCTCACTTGAATGGTATTCAGGAACCCTTCCAGAAAACGATCCGAGTGTCGCATTAGTACGCTGAAATCCAATGTGCCCATATAGGCGAAGCCTCCGTTCTCCAGATGTAGAAACGGCGATTACGTCTGCTCATGCTTCGCATCCAACAGACGAATTCGCCGCTTACCTATCTTAATTCGGGTTACTCGGGCTTCGCGCCCAGCCATTTCTCATGTAATGTGTCATATTCCCCGCTGTCTTTCATGCTTTTGAGTAGCGCGTTGACTTCCTCCACGAAGGCAGTGTCGCCTTTGCGAATGGCCATACCATAAGGTTCGCTTGTGAAATTACCACCAACCAATTGGAAGCTGTTATCCGTTTGTTGCATACCGATGAGGATGATGTTATCTGTGGTCAGCGCTTCGCCTTTACCTGCTTTGAGAGCAGTGAATGCATCCTGATAGTTATCGAATTCAAGCACCTCAGCATCCGGGGCTTTCTCGCGAATGTTCTGAGCGGATGTGGAGCCTTTCACCGCGAGTACTTTCACCCCGCTGAGGCTTTCCAGGCCGGTAATCGCACTGTCGTTTTTCACCAGCAGGGATTGGCCTGCCTCGAAATAAACATCACTGAAATCTACCTGTTCCTTACGCTCATCCGTAATTGTCATCGTGGCGATGATGATGTCGATGTCTCCATTTTGCAGCATGGGAATACGTGTCTTGGAAGTGACCTCTTTCAGTTCGACCTTGGTCTCATCTCCAAGGATCTGTTTGGCGAGTGCCTTGGCAATATCAATATCGAACCCTTCAACGTTGCCACTTGCAGGATCTTTCAAGCCAAACAGCTTCGTATCGTATTTCACACCGGCGATGAGCTTGCCGCGTTCCTTAATCCGCTCAATCGTGCCTTTCGCCTCGGCGTCGCCACCACCGCTCGCTGAAGGTGTATCAGTACCTGTACTACAACCTGACAATACAAGGGAGAGAATGAGGACAAGCATAAATGATGGCCATTTCAATAATTTCTTCATGAATAAAGACCCCTTTCAAAATGGAATAGTGGATTATTCTCAATGATGAATCAGACGGCTCAGGAATTGCTGTGCTCGTTCTTCTCTGGGGTTGTCAAAAAATTCAGCAGCGTTGGCCTCTTCTACAATTCGGCCTTCGTCCATGAAGATGACCCGGTCCGCAACTTCACGGGCGAATCCCATCTCATGGGTAACGACGACCATGGTCATGCCATTATGGGCAAGGGAACGCATAACATCGAGGACTTCCCCAATCATCTCGGGATCGAGAGCAGAGGTAGGTTCGTCAAAAAGCATGATTTTGGGCTCCATAGCGAGTCCTCTGGCGATGGCTACCCGTTGTTGCTGTCCACCGGACAACTGGGAGGGATAACTGTCTGCTTTGTCGGCAATGCCCACCCGGGTTAGATACTTCATTGCCGTTGCGGCTGCCTGTTCTTTGGGTTGTTTACGCACCTTCATGGGTGCAAGGGTAATGTTATCGATGACTTTTTTGTGAGGATACAGATTGAAGTGTTGAAATACCATGCCGATGTCACGGCGGAAGAGGTTAATGTCCACCTTTTTCTGATGTAGAGGAATCCCACTGACGACAAGTTCACCTTCGGTAATGGTCTCCAGGCGGTTAATACAGCGGAGTAACGTGCTTTTGCCGGAGCCGGAAGGTCCAATAATGACGACGACCTCTCCTTCTTCAATGTGAAGATGGATATCCTTGAGGACATGAAAATGACCGAAATGCTTCTGGACACCCCTAAATTCAATCAAGAGTACACCCCATCCTTTCTGCAACGTCTGTGTGTAAAAGGAATAATAAGGAATAAATTGAAACTAGTTATTTAATCATACATAGTCATCCTGCTTATGGCAATTGGTTTGTGATAAAACATGACATAAGTAATAGGTTATCTAGGGCTATAGCCAGAAAATATGTTATATATCTGTCATGTTATTAAACCCCTTGTGACGAATCCTGACAGAAAAATGAATCTATTCTCCTAGTTGTTTTCCAACCTTTGGAATAGTTGTATAGAGTATACTGAAAGTGATGTTTGATTTATGACTCTGATTAACAAAACAAATAGCATCAAGTTCCACGTGTACATGGCAAGAAAGCTCAACCCTACACGTCATGCCATTGATATCATGGAGTGAGAGAGCGTCCGTTTGAACGTTAAGTAAGGAAAGTAAAAGCGATGTATTGATCCCATAACAATTCCATTACATGTAGAGAGGATGATTCTGCACGATGAATACATATCACTCCCCAATGTCGACAGGAGCAAGTGCCCAGTCCGATGTTCGAGCTTATGAAGCTAATTTGCCTGTCATTCCTGCTCAGGATTTTCAGCTTACAGACTATGGAGCTGTTGGAGACGGTGTAACAGATAATACGGAGATGTTCCGACTTGCCATCGCTTCATGTGCTGAAGCAGGAGGCGGCAGAATCGTAATTCCTGCCGGGGTGTGGCTCACAGGCCCGATTGTAATGCGCAGCCGTATCGAACTACATGTGGAAGCAGGGGCAATGGTTACATTTAGCCGAGATTTTGATCAATACCCATTAATTGCATCAAGCTTCGAAGGCTGGCAGGTGGTACGTTGCCAATCCCCGATCGATGGTGATCAACTGGAGGATATTGCGATTACTGGTGAGGGGATATGGGATGGGGGCGGGGAGGCATGGCGTCCAGTAAAACGCTCTAAAATGACCACTTCACAATGGAACCAATTGGTCGCTTCTGGTGGTGTTGTAGAGCAATCCGGTGGAGATGAAGAAATCTGGTGGCCTACCACAGCTGCACTTGAGGGCGGCACCATTGCGAATCGATTGCATCAGGAGCAGGTACGTGATGTCGCTGCCTATGAAGAAGTCAGAGACTTTTTACGCCCCAACATGGTCAGTTTGCGCAGATGCAAACGGGTATTGCTGGACGGTCCAACGTTCCAGAACTCGCCTGCATGGAATCTTCATCCCTGGGCATCTGAGCATGTCACCATTCGTAACGTGAGTGTGCGAAATCCGTGGTTTTCTCAGAATGGAGATGGGTTGGACGTTGAATCCTGTCGTCATGTGGTGGTCGAGAAGAGTGTATTCGATGTCGGTGATGATGCGATCTGTCTGAAATCAGGCAAGGATGCCGAAGGCCGTGAACTGGGTCTTCCATCGGAGTACATCACCATTCGGGATTGCACGGTGTATCACGGTCATGGCGGGTTTGTAATTGGCAGTGAAATGTCCGGTGGTGTGCGGCATGTGCGTGTGTCGGATTGTACGTTTATCGGAACGGACATTGGACTTCGCTTCAAAAGCGCACGTGGGCGCGGCGGAGTGGTTGAGGACATTCAGATTGAGCGCATATATATGAAAGATATCATTATGGAAGCGATCTCGTTTTCCTTTTTCTATGCAAATCAGGAAGGGTCTGCCCGGGGCAGTGATCTATCTCAGGAGATTAGCGAAGAGACGCCGGTGTTCCGGGATATTCGAATATCGGATGTGGTCTGTGCCGGTGCCGACACTGCGTTGCTTGTGAGTGGATTGCCGGAACAGCCTTTGGATGGGGTGATCATCCAGCGTTACAACGTGCAAGCTCGCAGTGGTATCCAATGTGCTCATGCGAAACATCTGCATATCGCTGAATTGCAAGCGCAGATCACCGAAGGTCCGTTGGTTCATTTGCACCAGTGCAAAGGGGCGGAGCTAGAGAGAATTCAGGGAAAAGGTGCAGATGGCCGACTTCTGATGGTGACAGGACACGAGTCCGCAGGCATTGTATGTCGTGAAGGCGATGCAGACACAGACGGTCGTCAGATCTCTGTGGGTCCCGAGGTACGAAGTGGTGTGATCATTCGCAGGTAAAAGCTATGTAATAAGGTTTATACAAGTTGGTCAAACTCAGCCGCAGTGGCGTAGCCATAGATCCAGTAATCGTGGTGCTTCACGATATAAGGGATGCGTAATCTCTGGAGCAAGGCTACCCACTCGGCTTTATATGAAGTTATCTGATGATCTACCGGTGTTCCTTACGATAGCGCAGCGGTGTTGTACCGGTAACCTGTTTGAATGTTTTGTTAAAATGAGCCGTATGCTCAAATCCTACCTTCTCAGCGATCATCTGGACACGCTCTTGTGTGGACAGCAATCTTCGTTGTGCTTCCCGGACACGAACAACCCGCAAATATTCGCTAAATCGAAACCCGGTAAACCGGCTGAACATTCGGCTCAGATAGGATGGACTGATATAAAAACGATTGGCTGCACCCTCCAGCGTAAGTGGTTCGGTATAGTTTTTATTCACATAAGTGACAATTTCACTGATTTTGTCCTGCATCGGATGCAAGGGACCGGGGCATGACTGCCGGATGTCCTCCTCTACCCGATGAATACGGATCAAAAGTTGGGCAAGCAGACTTCTTACGGCGATCTCATAGTGAGGGCGTCGCTCTTTGCATTCTTGCAGCATCTGCCACAATATACGCTCCATCTCGGGCTGTTCCGCTTCAGGCAGGCGAAGGAGTCTTGAACAATTAAAAGGCAGCAGACCACATATGCCAAGTTCCATCCCCGTTGCAAAAGCAGGAGAAAAACCGATTAATATCCGTTCGAAGCCGGGAATATTTCCTTTGGAGGTGGTATGTACATCGTGTGGATTAATCAGAATGAAATCACCCTTGCGGGCGGACAGAATCTGACCATTCATGGAATACACTCGTTCACCTTCAAGTAAGTAATACAGTTCGTAGAATGGATGAGCGTGAGGTTGTGGCATACCATTCCCATCATGTCTGCGCATATGTTCAATGGTAAATGAATGTTCACCGATTCGGTATTTGGGTCCAATCCGGTCCTCTATGAGACTCATGGTACAGCTCCCCTCTGCTTCACGGATTAACAACGATATCCATATCATAACGGAACATCCATCTTTTTGTAAACGCTATCATTGGAAATGAAATATTTCTTTAATCCTATCGTTAAATACCGAGAGAATGAATTCGGCATGGCACTTATGTGCTGTCAAGGTGACAAAACTTGAATGATGTTTTAGAGTAGGGGGAGAGAGGCGAAACTCTGGTTAAGGAGTGCCTTCAATATGATTTGGAAGGAAGGAAACAGGTTATGACGACACATGAATTATCGCCATTGGTTGCTGCGCTCAATATGCAACCTCACGTTGAAGGCGGTTGGTATAAGGAAGAATGGAAGGCGTCTTATCAGATTCCACAGTCCGTTCTGCCGGATACATACTCCGGTCCACGATTCTCGGCAAGTTCCACGTATTTCCTGCTACACGCACATGAAATCTCCGAGTGGCATACGGTTCTGTCCGATGAACTTTGGCTGTGGCACAGCGGCAGTCCAGTTGAACTGAAGCTGGGTGGCAATGGGGAGAACCCGGAGAACGAGGAAGTTCTTGTTCTGGGGATGGATATTGCTGCGGGGCAATCACCACAGGTGCTCGTTCCTGCCGGCGTATGGCAGACAGCGCGTCCGCTGGGCGATGAGCCTGTACTGGTAACTTGCGTAGTAGCGCCAGGTTTCCACTTTGATGATTTCAAGCTGGTATCCAAAAGCGAATAGGTTTTGATATGTGAAAATCCCGATCCGAGATGCTCAGTGCATCCGAATCGGGATTTTTTTGGATTGAGCGTATTAAGTATGCTGAGGTTTAACCCAGTTCGGGGATGTAGGATTCCCTTTTGGATCAGCATCACTTTTGGCAATAACTAATCACTTCGGATTCTCGTTACTCATCCAGCTGTCCACATAAAACTCCTCATGATAATCCGGTTGCTGAGCGAGTTCTTTGAGCTTCTGTTCAGCTTCTTCAGCGGTAAGATATTCTCCAATAACTGCTGTAAACTCACCAGTGGACGTTTTGAGGAAAGAGATGTCCTCATCCGGATAGGATTCTTTAATTATACCCATCGATTCTCCAAAAGGCATTGATTCTGTGCGGAGAGAGTATACCTTCCGAGGTGTGACCGGTTTGCCGTCGGAAGTCAATTTCACTTCCAGGTATCCAGGGTTCTTGAATTCCGTTACGGCATACTGTACCCCTTCTTTTAAAACAGCTACGAATCCGACGGAAGAGTCGTCTAAAATCATGGAACCATAAACATCTTTCACTAAAGGCTGGGTCATGAAGTCGGCTTTGACTTTCTTTATATCCATGTAACGTGCACCGCTAAAAGTGAAGAGTATACGATTCGGTGCTTCTTTGTGTACCACATTATAATGGGGTGCATCATTAGTCTGATTTTGCTCGTCGGTGCTAAAATTGATTTTAAGCGTATTTTCGGTTGCCTCCGATCCCACAGTTACTCCATCGGTAATCTTGCCGCCATCGCCAAATTGCAACACCTGAACAATAGATCCAACCACAGGTATTTTGGACATGGCGTTTGCTACGGAAGGGATGTTGACCACGAAGAGAAAAGCAGCACATGCCACTATGACTGAGGCATAACGAATCATTCGAGATGAATTCTTGCGAGCAGTGGCTCTTTTCTGTGCATGATGAATAACGTCAGTAAGTTGAGCAGGGATTTCAATATTTTCGTAACGATCTTTTCCTGTCATACGTTCTCAACCTCTCCTTCAATTAAATCCATTTTTAATTTGTTGATAATCCGATAGAATTTTGACTTAACGGTATTCTCCGACAGTGAGAGCACTTCAGCGATCTCCCGGAAACGCATATTACCAAAGAACTTTAATATAATATAGGCTCTATCTTCGGGCACGAGTCGATCCAGTGCATCATACAGATCCATTTTCTCTTCCACGGATGCCCCTCGCTCTGGAGCCACAAACTCCTGAACATGATCCTCCATATAGGTCACTCGCTGGTTGCGTCGTATATGATCTATCGCTGTGTTAATCACAATTCGTGACATCCAGGAATCAAAATAAGTCATGGACTCCATCTTTCCATAAGCGATGTACCCTTTATAGACCGCTTCGGATACGATATCCAGCGCTTCTTGTTCATTTTTAACATAGCAGTATGCCAGTCGATATAATTTATTTTGAATCTCTGTTATTTTTTCGCTGAACTGTTCTTCTTTTGTCTTTCTATGGTTCAGTCTAATCACTCCTGATCCCCCCTGATCAACCTAAATATTCAAGTCACCGCTCGTTCCAGGCCTGGATTCTATATAAGTGCTTGAGTTCGCTTGACACTCGTTAGACTGATGAGGAGAAGAAATAGTTCTAAACGTTCAAAAAACTTTTATTCTTTCGGCCCTGAAGAGGATAACGAGCCTCGCCTCCATTCTTAACAACGAATAGTTTGCCTATAACATCACATACCAAAACACCCGCTCTTCTAAGATCGAAGGCGGGTGTAATCGAATTAATTTGCTTATATTAGAAGTTAAAGTTGTCTGGATCAGAACCAAAGCGTTTATTCTCGTTCAGACTGTTAATCTGCTCTACTTCTTCCGAAGTTAACTCAAAATCATAGAGATCAGCATTCGCGTGAATACGCTCAGGCGTAACGGATTTTGGTATCGTCACGATGCCGTTCTGCAGATCCCAGCGCAGAATTACTTGTGCGGGGGACTTGCTGTATTTGGCTGCGATATCCTTCAGCAACGGATGATCCATCAGATGACCTTGTCCGAGCGGAGACCAGGCTTCGATCTGAATCTGATGTTTGTTGCAGTACTCACGAAGCTCTGACTGAATCAATAGTGGGTGAAGCTCCACCTGATTAACTGCTGGTTTGATCGTGGCATCGATCATCAAGTCTTCCAGATGGTGAATCTGGAAGTTGCTCACACCGATCGCCCGGATGCGTCCTTCTTTATGAAGTTTCTCCAGCGCTCGCCATGTATCTTTGTACTTGCCCTTAACCGGCCAGTGGATGAGATAGAGATCCAGATACTCCAGTTCGAGTCGTTCCATGCTGGCTTCGAAGGCAGCCAGCGTGGATTCATATCCCTGATCACTATTCCATACTTTAGTGGTAATGAACAGATCCTCACGAGCTACTCCAGATTCACGAATACCCTGAGCGACACCTGTTTCGTTGTTATACGCTTTGGCTGTGTCGATGCTGCGATAACCAGCTTGAATGGCTGTTTTGACAGCATGAACGACTTCGTCTCCGTCTTTAACTTTGAATACCCCAAAACCCAGCCATGGCATTTTGACTCCGTTATAGAGCGTGGTTGTGTCTTGCACGTGTTTCATGGTCCGAAATTCCTCCTCTTATTGATTCATTGTTCCACTATGTAATTACCCTGCTGTTCAGTAGCCAATCGATATCGAAGGGCCGTCTTGAATGATTATACTAAAATCTGCCTGGTCTTGGAAAAGGGAGTGATCCATTTTACGAAGTAAACGCCGCTATTATCCTTTTTCTTCAACCAGAGGTTTGGTTTTGACGCTTGTGGGTGATAAGATGAAGTATACGAAATATGGAAGTCAAGACTTTGTAATTGGAGAGTTTACATAAGAACAGACGAAGTACGGAATCGGGTACAGACCAGACCGTACGACTAACGATAAAGGAGCAAGAATACAATGGCTAAACCTAAACAAACCAAAAAAGCAGCAGCCTGGTCTCTCGTGGTCATGGGAGCAGGATTTGCTGCATCCTTGCCGTTCCAGGGCGTCCCTGTGGGCAAGTTGCTGGTAGGATCATTTGAAGCGGGACTCGTGGGTGGACTAGCGGACTGGTTCGCAGTTACCGCATTATTCCGGCACCCCCTCGGCATTCCCATTCCACACACGGCATTGCTGCCGAAAAATCGCGATAAAATGACGGAAGGTCTGGTCTCCGCAGTAGAGAATAACTTGCTCAACAAAGACAGCATTACCGAGAAAATTGCAGATTTCAAAGCAGCAGAGACGGTGCTCGATACGTTGACCCGTGAGCTTCACAGTGACGGGATCAAGATAATGATTGATACACTCTGCAAACGAATTCTGGCTGGTCTGCCGTTAGAGCAGATTGCTCCGCTCGTGGCACGTGAGATCAAGTCACAAGCGGGAGCCTTTGATCTGGGTCCGATTCTGGAACGGGCTGCCCACCAGATGACAGAGCGGGGTTACGACGCCAAAGCGCTGGACTACGGACTGAAGCAAGCCGAGGAGTGGCTGGTTAAACCCGAGACGATCATGTTTTTGGGTGAAAGCGGCATGAAAGCCATCAGCGGCATTCAGATGAACGGATTGATGCAGTTTGCGATGAATGCGTTCCTTGGTTATATGAACGAGGAGCGTCTGGGTGGTATTTTACAAGGATATCTCTTCGATCGGGTAGAGGATATGAAACGTGAAGGCAGTGCTCTAAGATACAAGGTGCTTGATATGGTACGTACCCAGACGGTGCGTCTGGCAATGAGTGAGGCTATGCAAGATGGAATCAACAGTTGGAAGAACAATATGTTGGAGGGCTGGAACGCAGAGGAAACGGTGCTGAACAAACTCACCGACCTGAGAGACAAGGCGCTCGCGGCGATGGAAGATGGCCAGTATGTAGATACGTATGCACTGCCTGCCATTGAGCGGGTATTGGTTGATCTGCGGGCAGATGACGAGTTGATGACAGGCATGAATGCCAAGATCGTAAATGGCGTCACAACACTGCTGGAGAAAAATCATTCCAAAATCGGTAAACTGGTACGCGAAAATGTGGACAAAATGGACAATGCCACTTTGGTTTCGATGATTGAGGATAAGGTTGGACAGGACCTGCAATGGATTCGGATCAACGGAGCCGTTACCGGATTTGTTATCGGGATTGCGCTGACTGCGCTGCAGATGGCATTGGCATAACCTAAAAGAGCCACCCTTGAAGTAATGGGGCAAGGCTCTCTTTGTTATGCAAATATCAATGGAGATATAGATACGCATCTTTTTTCTATTTAGAGGTTAACTGCTTGGCTTGCCCCGGCAGATCGTCCGCTGTGACCTCTTCCCAGTGTGTAACACCACGCAGCGTGGATACATATAGTTTCAGATAGGCCCCATTTTTGAGTAGCTTACTGGTGGAGAAGCTTAGTGTTTTTGATTTTCCTTCGTCTGTATAGCCGATCAGTTCATAAGCATATCTGCCATTGTCATCCTTGTTGACTGTAGTCTGATTCACAGTGGTATAGTAGGTTGTTTTGCCGGCAGGGTTATCGGGAGTCAATTTAGCAGGGTCCATGAAGAAGAGCCACAGGCAAGTCAGAATAACGAGTACCAATGCGAGAATAGTGAATGCTTTTTTCATGTTCTTGTCCTCCTTTGATCTCGGTAAATTTAGGACGATGCGATGTCTTTATATTTCAGGCGGCGGATCGACCAGGTAGCAAACAGAAGGATAAAGAGACTGTTCATGAAAAGAAAGACGATATTCTCCGAGGATGTCAGTCCCTTTTGACTCAGAACGCCCATGCCTATAGTTAACAAGGAGTAGGGGAATAACATGCCGATTTTCAGCACATACATGCCTAGTCCCAGAAAGACTGCACAAAGGCTGATGCCAATTGGCGTCGCAAAGCTTCTTATCCGGATCGACAACCCTAGTTGCAGTGCAGCAATAGAGATAGCGGCAAACCATCCTCGCAGGCTCCATACGACGGTCTCCATCGGGAACGGACCCGGAATGACGAACAGTTTGCCTGCTGCCCAGTACATGAGCATGAAGAAGGCTTGAGCCGAGAAGATCAATATGCCAACAATGACCAACTTGGCAACAAATAGGCTGGTGACTGACACTGGAGAAGCCAGAATCATATTCCAGTTGCGATTGCTGTGTTCCAGGCGGCATACAAAGGCACAACAGATAGCGATCAGGATGGGCAGGAAGAATTCTCCGTAAAACAAACTGACCTGTGTCCACAGGCTGTACCACCCGTTTTGTAAAGCCGCTTGATTGAAATAAAAGTTAAAGCATCCGATAAGCAGACTGATAATAGGCAGAATGGCCAGTACCAGGCTGATCCGGGAATGCCGAAGTTTAAGCCATTCTGCGGAAATGCTCCTCAGCATGTGTTCCCCTCCTCAAATCTCTTGTCTTGAAGCATGAATATTCCCTGCAAAATAGAAGATGGCAGCCATCAACAAGGCGGCTAAGAAAAGACCGACAGGCAGCATACCCGATACATAGGTACCCGAAGATGCGCTGTAAATATAAGTGACTGGATTCAGATCCATGTAGTAAGACCAGATGAAAAGGTGACGTACACCTGCTGGAAACAACCCCGATGTTGTTCCGATGAATCCGCCCAGCATACCCAGACATAACGCAAAAGCCTGATTGCGTACTGTAAGAGACAACCATTGCTGAAGAGCGGTGATGGCGAGTGTAGTTAGCATTGTGCCTATAGCGAACTGCACAAGCAGGGAAAGTGGCAGCGGACCGGAAATATTTTTGGATAAACCGAAACCGACAATGAACACAGCTTGCGCAAGGATACCATAAAGGATCAGGCTGTTCGCACATATGTATTTGGCTGTGTAGACATGATTACGTCCAGTGTTGGTCGTCATTAGCATCTTCCAGGTGTTCCCCTTATGCTCCATATCACAGATGCGGGATACAACGATAGCCGATATAATGGGCAGAAACAGACCGTTCATGGAAGCGATGCTGAAGATCAAGGCTTCCCAGCTCGCATTGGCTGCACTTCGGGAGATGGAGATACTCATGGACATGGAGGCCCAGAGCATCTCAGCGGCCAGAAAAAGAGATAGCATGACCCAGATCTTTTTGCGGCGGATTTTAAAATACTCTAAGGATAGAGCTTTCATTACAGGCTCCGCTCCTTTCCGGTCAGATCCAGGAATATACCTTCCAGACTTTTCTTGTATTCCTCGATACGAATCACAGGAATATCGTGTTGTACCAGCACTTTATTCATCTGCGAGACTTCTTCGTCACGAAGGTAGTCGAACACCAGTTGTTTGCCCTGGACTGTAGGCATGTAGCCTTGAGTCAAAAGGATTTTTTCCGCCCTTGCCGTATCCGTCGTCTGAAAACGTATGGTAGCCTTGTTATTGGCCTGAAGACTCTGCATGCTTCCCTGAAACAGAAGTTTGCCATCACTGATAATGCCGACTGAGGTAGCAATCTGTTCGATCTCTGATAACAGGTGGCTGGATAGCAGGACTGTTATGCCGTATTGACCTGGAAGGGACTTGATCAATTCCCTGATCTCACCTATCCCGGACGGATCAAGTCCGTTCGTAGGTTCATCCAGAATAAGCAGGCTTGGAAAGGCAAGCAGGGCCATGGCAATACCGAGTCTTTGCTTCATCCCCAGCGAATACTGATCGGCCTGTTTATGTTTTTGATTTTCAAGTCGAACAATTTTGAGAGCTTCATCAATATTTTTATTCGGTACGTTCCGTAGTCGCTGCATGACTTTCATATTCTCAAGTCCAGTCAAGTGGCCGTAATAAGATGGAGATTCGATCAGTGAACCTGTCTGATTCAGAATGGAAGGGCGATGTTTATTCAGATCTTTGCCAAACACCTTTACAGTGCCTTCGGTAGGTTTGATCAAACCCAACAGCATTTTTAATGTGGTTGTTTTGCCTGCTCCGTTAGGACCCAGGAAGCCAAAAATCTGTCCCGTCTCAACTGCCAGATTGACCTGATGTACGCGGTTAGTACCGCCATAAGATTTGGACAGGTTATGCGTTTCCACGATGGGGGAACTGTTTATCATTGATCTCAACTCCATTTCACTAATGTCTCTGTTGCTCTAAATATAGATCAGGCTTCTTGCTCGTAGCTGAAGATAACCTTACAATTACCTTAAATGGAAATGGAAAATATAGGATTAATGCCTTTATGATGTATAATAAAAAGGGTGATATCAATGGAATTATTGAAGAATAAGAAAATATTGATCGTAGATGATGAGCCCGAAATAAGGGAAATGATTGAACGTTTTTTACGGAAAGAAGGTTTTTTCCGGATCTATACGGCTGGTAACTTCGTGAATGCTTTGGCGGTATGCAGACTTGAAAAGCCGGATGCAGCTATTCTGGATGTGATGCTTCCGGATGGAGATGGGTTCTCTCTGCTCTCTTCGATCCGGTCATTCTCGGACATGCCTGTTCTGTTCCTGTCTGCACGTGGTGAAGATGAGGATCGACTGCTCGGTCTGGGGCTTGGAGCAGATGATTATATGGTCAAGCCCTTTCTCCCAAGAGAGTTGATTCTCCGGCTTATGGCTATTCTGAAGCGGGTATATGCTTCCAACACAGTGGAGAGATTGCCTGTATTTCGTTTGGGTGGACAAACCATTGATCTGGAGAGCGCTGTTGTACAGAGGACAGACAGGGAGCTTCCATTGACAGCTAAGGAGCATGCCATACTGATCAAGTTGTATGAGAATCAGGGCCGAATTGTAACCAGTGATGCCCTGTGTCAAGCCGTCTGGGGAGACGAGAGTTATGGGTATGAGAATACCCTGATGGTGCATGTTCGGCGAATCCGGGAGAAGATTGAGGAAGACCCATCCAAACCGGTATTTTTGCTAACCGTTCGGGGACTTGGTTACAAACTGATGGCTCAGGAGTCTAGGTGATGGATGGCGTTGTTCGAATTCTAAGAAAGTTTGTAGGATCTACCATTCTGGTATCTGTGGTGCTGTTATTGTTCAATCTAATTCTGCTAGGTTCGCTGATCTTTAAGGAAATTCATGAGGGTCCTTCCCCCGGTGCGGTTGTGAAACAGATGGCCAGTGGCCTGAGTAAGGGCGAGCAGGGGGACTATGCGCTAAACAGCGATGGAATACAACTGCTGGATACATATCAGGCTTGGGCAATGCTGCTCGATCCCCAGGGCAAGGTACAGTGGAGCGAACGGCTTCCGGCTGAAATCCCGCGCTCTTATAATGTGACGGATGTTGCGAAGTTCGCGCGATACTATCTTAAGGAATACCCGGTGTACGTATGGGAACGTGAAGATGGATTATTGGTCGTAGGCTACCCTAAGAATACGTACGGAAAATACCAGTTCGACTTTCTGGCAGAGTGGCTCAAGTCATTGCCTATTCGGATCATACTATTGTTGGTGTGTAATGTGGCTCTTGCTCTACTAGTATCCATACTCATTGGAGCGCGGGTGATCCGTAGTATTCGACCGTTAATCCATGGCATTCATGCATTGGCAAAGGAAGAGCCTGTTCACGTCGAAACCAAAGGTATATTTAATGATCTGTCTCAAAGCATCAATTCAACATCCCGTATGCTTCAGGACAAGGATGATGCTCTAAAAGCGAGAGATGAAGCTCGATCCAACTGGATCGCAGGCATTTCTCATGATATACGGACACCCTTGTCCATGATTCTGGGTTACGCGAGTGAGTTGGAGGAGCAATCGGATTTGTCAGCCGAGCACAAACAGCAGGCATCCATTATTCGTCGCCAGGGTGAACGCCTGCGGTCACTGGTCAGTGATCTAAACCTGGTATCCATGCTGGAGTATGAGATGCAGCCTCTACAGTTGAAGTCGATTCGACTCTCAGTACTAGCAAGGCAGGCTGTGTCGGATTTTTTGAATAATGGACTGGATGAGCGTTATCCAATCTCGCTTCATGTTCAGGACGAGAGTCTTCATGTTATGGGGGATGAACGATTATTGTATCGTGCAGTAACGAATTTGTTACAAAATAGTATCACGCATAACCCGGAGGGGTGTGCAATTGTGCTGGAAACGATGCGTGCAGCTGAGGATGTATGTTGTGAATTTGTGGTGTCAGATGATGGAAAAGGAATTCCAAAAGAGTATCTGGACGATGTGGTGGTTCTCCCCTATGCGGCAGGGCGCGTACGGCCTTCCCGTCAGGGACATGGCTTGGGGCTTCCAATGGTATCAAGGATTGCGCAGGCTCATCGGGGAAAGCTTATTCTTGAGAGTGATAGCGGGGAAGGGCTTAGAGCTGCTTTGCAGTTGCCTGCTACTTAGAAAAACACCTGTCTTGGACAGGTGTTTAAAAATTTGTGCATTTAACAACGAAATAACACAATTTTGTTGTGATTCTAGTAAATGCGATTTATTTTGTAAAATGGTGGTAAAATCCCGAAAATGGATTTACAAAAACTAGCAAATTATGCTAGAATGAATATATAGAAAATAATTACATAATTTAAATATTTTACAATATCCTGCAGTTGAGTTCAACATTGGTGTTTAGCTTTTTATAAGCTATACATATAAAAAAATTCGAATGGAGGTTTTTTCAATGAAACAATTCAATCTCGAAGCATTGCGAGCAATCGAGGACATCAGTGATGACGAGCTTATGGTCATTACAGGGGCTGTATCTGTAATTGATGCTCAAGCTAGTGGCGGTGTATTTTGTACGGTAAGTCATGAATGTCATTATAATTCGGTTTCACCTTCTTCCTGGCTTACTTGTTGTTAAATTTTACTCTCATCTTCAAGCACATAGCTGATTTCAGTTATGTGCTTGATTTTTTTATGTGAGATTTTGGACACCAAACCATCCAATAGAAGGGGAATGAAATGATGAGCATACAGGAGCGATTACATGACTCCCGCTGGAGTGATGCACTCTACTTAACAGAGAAATACAAACAGTTTGTGCAGCGATATACTGCACAAGTTCCCGACGTTCCGAATGTGGACATGCCTGTAGAGCAAACGGATTCAGGAAGAATGCAGAAATGGCTTGAAAAGTTTTTTCAAGACCAGGAGCTATTGTCCAATCGCTTCCGGGCTGAATCCATGAATATGGAGACGGTGCAGGCTATGTTTAACGATACAGGCTTCATGTACGACTTTGTGCAGATGCCTTGGCATCAGGAACTCTGCAGCACATTTTTGGAGAATGAGCATTTGGAGATCGAATATTTTATTGAGGGGAATACGGAAGAAATCCCGTTCTTTGAGTTTTCTAGACCCTTCCTGCAACGATCCATTCAGATCATGACGGACGGCTTGAATGATGGATATGAATGGCTGGACAAACGACGTGTTACTGGCCTTGTTCTGAAGACCGTCTCGGATAAAGTGTTCCACATGTCTGCCAAGACACTAATCTATGAATTAAATAAAGCGAGATTGCAAGATGAATTGAGAGGTGAGGATTCCCGGCAGCGGTATCTGCACTTTGTGAACCAGAACATGCAGTCCAGAGATCAGATTATCTCCTTACTACTGGAATATCCTGTTCTTGCACGAGGACTTGTCGAGCACACTCTTCGGATCAGTCTGAATATGATGCGTGTTCTGGAGCGGCTGACAAGAGATCGTCGTGAACTGGAATCTTTTTTTGATTTCAAGCTGGATAAGCTGGAGGATATCGTATTTCTCGGGGATTCCCATAACGGTGGAGCTAGTGTATTGCGGTTGGCATTTGCCGAAGGGGTCAATGTCATGTACAAACCTAGGAACATGGCCATCGACACCGCTTTTGCCAGTCTGTTGCAATGGTTTAACGATCAGCGAATAGGATTACCCTTCCGTATTGCCAAATCGCTGGATCGCACCGAATATGGCTGGCAGCAATTCATTCCCTATGAGGAAGTCACCAGTCTGGAGGGAGCGGAACGCTTTTTTGAACGGCAGGGGCAGTATCTCGCTATTTTGTATGCCGTTAATGCAACAGACATGCATATGGAGAACATTGTTGCTCAGGGCGAGCATCCCTTCTTCGTCGATCTGGAATCACTGTTGCATAATCAACCTTTCAAATATGAGGAGGAGAAGGCACACTATACAGCGCTGGAGAAGACCCTTTCGATATTGAATGATTCCGTGTTAAAAACGAGCATGTTACCAACGTTGGATTCCAACGCTTTGTATCACAGTGATCTGAGCGGACTTGCAGGGGATGTTAATCAGGTACTCAATACGTATGAGATTCATGATAAAAACACCGATACCATGAGAATCCAACGAAGCAAGGTGAGTGTGAGTCGATTTAGTCATTTGCCTTCATATGAACATACACCCATTAAACCTGAGCGATATATCCAAAGTTTGAAGGAGGGTTTCTATCGCATATACAGTGCTATTATGGAGCAAAAGGAGTCATTTATCTCAACAGTCCGCAATGACTTCCATGGTTGTGCTGTACGTACCATTGTTCGTCCGACCGTTACGTATTTTACGCTGATTGAAGCCAGTTCCCATCCGAAATATCTCAGAGACGGGTTGGATAAGAATCTGTTGTTCGACATGATGTGGATGATTGTGCGGCAGGATCGTGATCGTGAAAAACTGGTGAGATATGAGTGCCATGATCTATTGCACGGCGATGTACCCATGTTCCAGACGTTTATCGGTGAGCAAATGTTGTTCCACCACTACGACAACCAAGCGATTGACGGCGTGTTTTCCTCCGATATTTTAACGCAGACCGCGGATAAAGTGCGGGCGATGAATCCCAAAGACATGGATATGCAATGGGAGTTTACCGAGCGTACAATTCAGACTAAATATGTCCTGGAACGCTCATTCGCCATGGAGAAAAGAACGGAAAGCGTCCGACCGGAAATATTGAATGAACATCAAATACACATGACCAAAGAAGAATATTTGCAAGAAGCCGTGAGGATTGGGGAGTACATAAAAGATATTGCTATTATGGGAGATGAAGGTCTTTCGGTGTCATGGATCAGTATGGGTATGGATGCAGACGAGAAGCTGATCTACAAATCTTCCGAGTTGGGGTTATATAACGGGGTAACCGGTATTGCCTATTTCTATCTGTATCTGAGTCAGGAGACAGGTGACCACAAATATATGCAGATGGTTAATCTGTGCATTCAGACTGCCTGGGAAATGATTCGCAAAAACATCGACAAAAACATCTCATTGTTCACTGGCTACGGGTCGCTTCTCTATCTGCTGGTGCATAAAGCTAACGTATGTTCCGAGCCGGGGATCAACCCGGATACGCTGGAATTACTCGATATCTTGGACGATATGATTGATAGTGATCAGCAATTGGATGTGATCTCAGGTTGTGCGGGCACATTGATGGCATGTGTGGACATGTATACGAGCTTCAAATCGCAAAAAGCCCTGGATGTGGCTGTGCGATGCGCAGACCGATTGCTGGATCTTGCCCAGCCGATGGATCAAGGTATGGCTTGGGTGACGTCAGCGATCAATAAAACGCCACTTAGCGGTATTGCACATGGCAACTCAGGTATCTGTCTGAGTCTGGCTCGTCTATACAGTGCTACAGGCAACAAAGCCTATCTTGAAACTTGTATGGAAGGACTGAAGTATGAGGAAGCCCTCTACAGCCCTGAAGTAAACAATTGGAAAGATCTGCGGTTCACCGATGGCAACATGCCGGAAGAACACTATGTTATGTACTGGTGTAATGGCGCACCCGGTCTAGGGATCGCCCGCGTAGGGATAGCGCAGCAATTGAGGTCATTGGGAGCTATGGATACGATAGAGACAGATATCCGCAGGGCGTTAGCCAAGACGATGGAAGAAGGGTTTACAGAAGTTAGCTATTCGCTCTGCCATGGGGATATGGGCAATCTGGAGCTGTTCCTTCTCGCAGCCGATTACTTGCAGGATGAAGAGTTGAGGGAGTTCTCGGTTCAGATGGCAAATTACATTGTGACACAGGTGAGACGTGATAACCATCATTGGAGATGCGGCATTCCGGGTCGTCAGCAAATCCCAGGACTGATGCTAGGGCTTGCCGGAATTGGATATCAATTGCTCCGACTGTACAATCGTGACCTGCCTTCAGTACTGATGATGGAAGGACCAAAGGGCAAGGGGATAAGGGATATGGCTCAGACATACGCTATGGAAACGGCGTCCGCTCAGCAGCAGATGACTACTATGGAGCAGTCATCCCATATGGGGCAGCATCATGCCTGAACGGCCTGTATTCCGTCTGCGCCGGAAGAGACAACGCAAAATCCCTGTCAAACTGCAAATGAATCAATATGATTGTGGTCCCAGTTGCTTGCACATGTTACTCGCATATCATGGCTATGAAGCTGATTTCACCGATCTGAGGGAACGTTTTGCAATGCTGGGAAACGGCAGGGATGGTAGCTCCATGCTCAAAATGAAAGAGGTTGCTCAGACCTATCACTTGAAAGGGATAGCCAAAAAAGCGCCTGTTGAATCACTTAACAATGATTTTCTGCCAGTCATTTGTTTCTGGGAGGACAATCATTTTGTCGTGCTTGAGCGGATCAAGACGAGTGGGCACTTCATTATTGTTGATCCGGCTTTGGGAAGGCTGGTTATCAGTACGCAGGAGTTTGCGGAGAAATATTCAGGTATTTTTTTGCTCGTATATCCGGATGAGGGCTTTGTACCCTTGTCCGAGAAAAAGATTAGTAAAGTGGCGTACTTCAAGGATTTGATTCGCAGTAACAAAAAATATTTTGGTTGGACCGTTCTACTTGCTCTGGGGCTGCAATTGGTTTCGGTGGCCTTTCCGTTCTTGATGCAGGTTTCGATTGATGCGGCCACTAGCGGTGAGGGCTACTCGTTATTTCCTGTCCTGATCACCAGCATTGTGCTGTTAACCCTATTTCAGATCGGTTTCAGTTATATGAAGGATATGTGCATCGTACGGCTTCAGGAATTGTTGGATTCCCAACTGACGACAAACTTTGTCTCTCATATGCTCAAACTGCCTTATCAATATTTTGAAATTCGTTCGCGCGGGGATTTGATGCTGCGGATTAATAGCAATACGACCATTCGAGAGATTTTGTCCCAGAAGATGATCTCTACGCTGATCAATCTATTTTTAATTGTTGTGACCTTCACGTATATTGTAATTCAGTCCCGTTTGATCGCTTTTACACTGCTTGGTGTTGGACTGGTTCAAATTCTTGTTTTTGTATACACACGTAGCAGATTTAAGAAACTGACACAGACCCAAATTGTTGCCCAAAGTTTGGCTGGATCATTCATGACGGAAGTGTTGGAAGGCATCTCGACCATCAAATCACTTGGGATTGAAGAGCGTACCGGGGAAAAATGGAGAGCACTATTCATGCGTCAGCTCGCAACGGTCAAGGAAAAAGCTATTTTTCAGACAAGAGTAAATACCGTGACGAATACGCTGAGTTTTATGACTCCGATGCTCATTCTGCTGGTGGGACTATATCAGATTATGCAGGGGAATATGACACTTGGTATGCTCGTTTCATTCCAGTCCCTGGCCGCGCTGTTTCTGGGGCCGCTGAACTCGCTTGCTTTGATGCTGAACGAGTTCGTGATGGCGGATGCGCTACTGGATCGAATCTATGATGTCATTCAAGCCGAGGAAAGTAATAAATTCAAGAAGAAAACACCGACCCTCCGAGATGTAAAGCTGAATGGGGATATTACAATTGATCAGGTCAGTTTCAGGTATACCGACTACGGGGAAGATGTGCTGAAAAATATTAATATTACGATTAAAGCAGGGCAAAGGGTCGCTCTGGTTGGCAAATCAGGCTCAGGAAAGAGTACCTTGGCGAAATTGCTGGTAGGGCTGTATACGCCCACACAGGGTAATATCTATTTTGACGGCGTGGTTGTAGAAGAACTGGAGCAGCAGGATATTCGCAGCCAGATCAGTATCGTGCTTCAGGATAACTTTGTGTTTAACAACACCGTGTATGACAACATCAGGCTACATGCAGAGGGTTCAACGCTGGAGGATGTAATGTTCGCAGCGAAGCTGGCGGATATTCATGACGATATTGAGAAGATGCCAATGAAGTATAACACACTGATCTCTGAAGCGGGTTCGAATCTGTCTGGAGGGCAGAAGCAACGTGTCGCTCTCGCGCGAGCATTGGTAAGCAGACCCAAAGTTCTTCTGTTGGATGAGGCAACTAGTGCTTTGGATACTGTTACAGAAGCGACGATTGCCCATAATCTGAATATGTTGAAATGCACCCAGATTATCATTGCTCACAGACTCAGTACCATTCGAAGCGCGGACACCATATATGTACTGGATCAGGGTGTACTCGTGGATGCTGGAACACATGATGAATTGATTGGACGGTGTAAATCCTACAATGATCTCGTGTGTGAACAACTGGATGAAACCGGGGCCAGACAGTATGGATGAGGCTAGTGAGGATGATGTTGACGGAAGACAAAAGGCTTTCTTTTCTACACAATATGTGTTGAAGAGAATGCTTTTTTGTTATATATGGAAAATCCGAGAAGCTAAACTGATGCAAAATTCAGGAAATCGGGTAATATACACGCGAACACGCGTATGAATCATATTAGGAAGAAAGATACATAAAAACGATGCTCTCAGCCGATGTGGTCATGTTGATTTTGTACTATGATTCAGTTAACAGAAGCAGAAGGCATGGGTGAATGATCCTGATTCATTGGGTGCACATATACATTGAAATCATAAGAAGAAGGTGATTGGTATGAGGCCAATACAAAAAAAGGTATGTGTATTCTTACTAATTGTGCTATCTATCTTTATTTTGGGAGGCTGTCAGAACATGAAAGAAAGTGAGAAACAGGCACTTTTTCAAGAAGCAGAAGCAAAAGCGGTCAAATATTTCAAAGACAAGTATGAGATGAACGTTGTCATTACAAGCAAGGAGTTGCTACCCGAAATGGCACTGGACTCGATTGCAATGGAAGGGCATGTAGTAGAGCAGGAGGATCAGGAGTTCACTATTTCCTATGACTATAATGATAAAAAAATCAAAAATTTTGGAATGAGTCCTGCCATCAAGGCAGCCATCATTGAGAAAGGCTACGATCCTTTTGCCAAGTAGATTGTATTGAATTTTGGGAGGTGAACATAACATGGGGGATACACCAAGAATTGATGATGAAACATACCGTCTGATGTCGGAACTGGCTTATGAAAATGCCAAAGCAGGTACTGAATATGCGAATCTACCCGGCTGGCAAGTGCTTGAGGATACGCATGGCAACGGTTATTCCGGGTTTGACGCAGTGACTTTTTACAATCCGGAAACGGGGCAGGCGGTCATTTCTTACCGAGGAACAGAAGGAAGCGCCGGATGGGATCGTAAAGGGCCTGATTTTCTGGCGGATGGTCAGATTGCGATCCCCGAACTGGGCAGAAAAATTGAACAATCTACCGATTTCACACCCGATTGGTTATCAGGTGGAATTCAAAAGGTAAAAGACGTCACCGGGCTGACTCATTTGGATAATGCGGTGGGTGAGCTGGATAGACAGATTGATAAAAAGCTGAATCCTTTTCCAAATCAAATGTACGAAGCAGAAGACTACGCGAAGGATATGCAGAACAAATACAAGAATTTGGACTTCTCTCTGACCGGGCATTCATTAGGCGGCGGAAATGCTCAGTATGCAGCAGCGCATACGGGAATGATGGCAGTAACCTTTAGTGCGCCATCTGTAATATCCAGCTTGACTCCATCACTGAAACGTAAGGCAGAAGAGGGTGGATTCGATAATCAGATCGTAAACTTTGGTCACCCGGGTGACTTTGTCGCCAGTGGATTCTTTGGTGGCTATGATCGTCATGTGGGTTCCATGTATTACATCAACTCTAATTACAAGGACATGAATGACAACATGAGCATGGGAGATAAGATGGGTAACACCTTTGGTGGGAAGGAATACCACGACCTGAAGCAGTATCAGTTCGAGAATGGTTATATTTCCAATGATCTATACGACCCTACCACTGGTGAGAAAATCAATAAAACTCCCCGTGAACCTTCCAATATCATGACGGAGCTTGCGGATGTTATGCGTAGCTTTGGTGTGCAGACTAGCAAGATGGTTGCAGGTGTTGGCTCAGTGGGGGGAGCTTCCGGACTAATTCAGGTAACGCCGGAAGAACTTAAAAGTGTTGCTTCACGGTGGAAGCAAAATGCACAACAGTGCAATGCGGAGCTGAATCAGGTGCGAACCCGCATGGCCCAATATCTGCATACGAGCCGCAGTCGCAGACTGGAGCCAATTGTCACCCAATTGGACGCATCCATTCATGAGCTTGGCACATGGCATATGAAACACACTAGCCAGTTCCTGAACTTTATTGATGAGAAGGCGGATGCTTTCCGGCAGGCGGATGAGAGTCCGGTTCATTTTAATTAGGAACCAGTTTGGTTGATGTCGATATCACGTACATGGGGGAGGGGAAGGCGATTGGGTGGACAATTGCTGGTGGAATTAAATGATCTTCGAATTGCGGAAAAAGAACTTACACAGCTGCTTGCCCGTCTGCAAGCCGATGAGCAAGAAGCGCGGGCGCTATACAGTCGGCTGAACGATTGGAAAGGCCAGTCCGCAGATCATACAAGACAGCAGATTGAAGAGTTTTTTGCGGGCCTGTCCAGACGTATTCAATCCATTGAACAGCAGAAGAAAAGCTTGCTGCAATACATTGAGATCATGATCCAGACGGATCAGGAACGCTAAAGGGTGGTAAGGCTGATGCCAAATTGCGGATGGTAATCAGCGTGGATAAGAGTGTGACCGTGGAGCGGCATGATTAGTGCCTTAACCACGGATTGTAAAGAACATGGGTAGCCAATCAAAATGATGATAGCTAAAAAGCCTACGGCATATCGGGTTTGAACCCGTATGCCATAGGCTTTTTGTTATCTGAATTTTTCTCAGGTTTTCGTAAAACTGTAAGTTAGTTCTTAACGTTTTTTGCGACGTGTAGCCAACGCAATCCCCAAGAAGGACAAGATCAGGGCCAGAATGGATACAATCAATGTTGCTTGTTGAAGCTTCAAGGTACCCGGGTCTGTATCCGTGTTGTTTGGCTCACCTGTAACGGTGTCATTGAGTGCATCGCCCAGCGTGGTGTCATCGTTTGCTTTGCTATCGTCGGTAGCTGCATTATCTCCAGTGGCGCCTTCTGTACCTGCGCTATCATGTCCATCGTTGGCATGACCTCCACCTGCCGTAGCATTACCAGCAGCAGCTGGATCTTCGCTAATCGTTGTGATACTGTGCGGGTTGGCGTCACTTGGTTGGCCTGTCCATTCTACGATGCTGCCATCACTGTAGTATTGGAATGCATCCCAAGCTACTTCAGCTTCCGCCTTAGGGTTCTGTGCAACGAAGTTGAACTGCTGGAATTGTCCTGCGATAATACCCTCGTTATCGCCGTCAATTTCCCACGTAATCGATGTTACTTCATTGGAATCGTTCTTCTCTGTAGTGATTTTCCAGCCTGCCAGTGGTTGATATTGCTTGAATGCAACACCTTCCGGAACTTTCATGGTGATTTTGGTTGTAGGTAGTTCTTTCTCGGATGGAATCTTAATCGTGTACGTCTGCCATGCACTTGTCTGTGCAACGGATGGGCTAACGGTAACGTGAGCGCTCGCGAATCCGGCGAATAACATAAATGCTGCGGTACCTGTTGCGATAGTGGATGTTAGTTTGGAAATCCATGATGTTTTCTTCAAAATAAATAACCCCTCTCAGTTCTTATCATATATGATGCGGCCCATTTTCTTAAATGAGTGTCTACGTTCTGCAAAGACACCGCTTCGGTTACGATTGGTTCTTTCGAGTGATTAAAAGCTTACACTTGCTACTTCGATGACAGAATAACCTTCCGATCGCTGTTATCCCCAGATTTTTTTGATTCCCTTTTCTCAAAGGGGAAAATCTGGTGATAAAGGCGAACGCTTCGCTTCTTCAGGCTATTTCTGTCCTCTCCGTTCTCGTGTAGATCAGAAAGCTTTTAGCTTCGCTTCTCCAGAATCAATTTCGTTCCCTTCACTACATTTGCAGTGTGTAGAAACACTAATTTTAGATTGGGTCACTTTTCAATATAAACGTTGTGTAACTATGGCTTGGCGGTGTCGATCTCAAATTCGGCATCCAGTGCATCCAACGTTTTGGTCAGGAGATGTACCTTGATATTCCATCGTCCAGGCATGGAGATGTAATCTTCAGCCTTGTACACACCGGTGTCGTTTTTCGGAATGGTAATCTCATAGATCCCCATATCCATGTCCAGATGTGTGAGTGACAGTGTGATCTGTTCCAGATCGTTAACGATACTTCCATCTGCCCGTTTCACATCAACTTCGAATTGGTTCTCTCCCGTTATATTGGGACTCACCTGAAGTGTGATCGCCGAGCCGTCTTCTGTAGTCTTTGTCTCCTGATACGGTCCGACCGCAGCGGGTTGTCCTGGAGACAGGTGTGTCAGTACGGCAGCAAGAGCGAGAATGACAGCACCGGTGGCAAGTTCCGCTTTCAGGCTGCCGGATAATCTGCTTCCCGTTGCTGCTCTTGCCAATCTGGCATGACGCCACGCGAAGACAAGCATCACAATAAGCAGGGCGATCTTGCCGATCAGGACAAGGCCATAAGCTGTAGTGAACAAGGAAGTCAGCACAGGTGCTGGTAGAATAATCAGACTGCTGTATATCCCTGTAGCAACCAGAGCGGCTACGGCGCCAATTCCCCAGGCGGTAAACCTGCGAATAGCAACCCAGTAGACCTCTCCTCGCACCTTCGATGGCAGCTTATCCGCCAGTGGAGGCAAACATATCGCCATGGCAGTTAGTGCGCCAATCCAGAAAGCGGCACCGATCAGATGCACGAAGTCCATGGCAATCGCGAGAGCACGTTGATCCGCCGCAGCCGGATGTCCCGTCATGGCATGCGTGAACAGCCATCCAAGCACGAGCAAGAGTGACCCGTAAGAAGACCAGATGCGAGCACGGATGGATCGATCGCGATCATATCCGGAGAGAATCGTGACGGCCAGCAGCATTACAATGAGTATCTGTAACATCCAGATCTGGCCAAAAGACGTCAGTTTGAGCGCACTTCCAATCAGTGCCCAGCTTAATTCGTTAAGAGCCACACCAGATTCATATAACGTATTCAGTGGCAGGCTGACCAGAGCGGCAAAGGAAGCAGCAGCATAGCTGATCCATAACAATCTGTAGCTACCCGGAACGTCCATAGGTTCTCTTGTCATGGATGTCGGTGCAATTCGCAGCAGCAAGAATGCAAGTGTCCCAAGAATGACAGACAATCCAAGATACTGAATCCAGTCTGTCAGGGATACGATCCATTTCAGCGGCCCGCCTGTTGAACCGGAACCGGATGTAAGATCACTCAGTCCGGCAGGAGAACCGGATGGTTCACCGATATGGAAAACATATGCCCCTTGAATCGGGTGTCCATCGGCAGATACAGCTTTCCAGTTAACGGCATAAGTCCCGTTCCCGAGTCCAGCCTGCAGGCCAGTCTCCAGAATATGAGGGCGATCCACATCGATCTTTATATTTCCATCGTCTGCCTGATTGCCGTCAGGTCCGGTAATTTTGATATCATAAAAGGCCGTCTGCAAGGATTCGTTGAACTCCAGCGTCAGCCGCTCCGGAGCGGCTACGAGGATCTCATTTTCTCCTGGCGAAGCCTTAACAATATAAGCATGGGCAGATGCCCACTGGGGCATAACAAGGCAACATACGAGCAACAGACAGGTGACCAATGCCCAGTGCCGTTTGCCCCATTTCAGGGTAAAGCGTGTAAAAATCAAAAAATCATCACCCTCAGGTTATAGATTTGTAGTCATTCATGGTCCTTAAACACAATCTATCCCATTATAACTTTGTCCAAAATGACTGCGTATGACTACATTGGGCTATAAAAAAACGATTTGGTCTACATAATTGTGACAAAAGCATGAATGCTATGTCATTTCTCACCTATGTCGGAAGCATCATTGACTCCGAATTAACAATGTTTATTTGCGAAGTTTACGTCCTGCAAGCCCGCTCTCTAGTGCGTAGCGGGTGAGTTGTACCCGGTTTTCAAGCTGGAGCTTCTGCAAAATGTTTTTGAGATGATTCTTCACCGTCTGGTCTGAAATACCGAGTTGATCGGCAATCTCCCGATTGGTGTATCCCGCGGATACCCATTGCAGAATCTCAAGTTCCCGCGCCGTTAGCGGGTTATCTTGCACATCTTCACTGCGTGGTGCGGGGAACTCCTGCAAAATCCGGTAGGCCAGTTCCTTACTGAGCGGTGCGTCGTCACTGACGATGGCGCGCAGGTATTCAAGCCAGGTGGAAGGCGTTAGATTTTTGAGCAAATAGCCTTGAGCGCCTTGTTTCAGTGCTTCGAACAGAAACGTCACATCATCCGATACCGTGACCATAACAACAATAACATAAGGGAATCGCAGCTTGATCTGACGGGTGGCTTCCAGCCCATCCATGCCCGGCATCTGCACGTCCATCAGGATCAGGTCGGGCATCCATTGTCCGGTGAGCTCCAGCGCTTCCTGTCCATTCGAAGCTGTACCAATCACTTCAAACAGGCTGTCCTCGGATAAAATGCTACAGATCGCTTCACGCGCATGCGCATGATCATCAACAACCAATACACGTACATGTTCCATATTAAGCATGCTCCTTTCCTATCGTCATTCGTGTATGCCCCGGTCTTGAATCGAGGGTGAAAGACCAACCCATCTCGGCAGCACGCTCCTTCGTAATTCGCAGTCCGTACCGATCCTTCAGATGAAGAGGATCTCCACTTAGTCCATTCCCATTATCCTGAATATAAATGAACCAGGCAATTGGGTTACCTTCCGCGTGAACCTGAACGCGGGTAGCCTGCGCATGTTTGCGTACATTCAGTAGTCCCTCCCGGATACAGGCGAGCAGTTCTACTTGTTCCTTGGCAGAGAACGTTACACCCTTGAGTTCCCAATGAATCTGTGCACCAGGTACCGTTTCCTTGACGAGCACTTCGACCTGCGCATGCAGTGAAATAATTTCTGATGTTACCGTAGAGGAAGGAACAAAACGCAACTGGGCAATAGCTTGCCTTACATATGTATTGACTTCATGCACGGTTTTTTGAATCTCCTGGATCTCATGCTCATGTCCGCTCCCTGCTAGACTACGGCCTGCTTTATCGGTCTTCACGGAGAGCAGGAAAAGAGACTGAGATATGCCGTCGTGAAGTTCCCGTGCCAATTGGTCACGAGCTTCCAGCGCTGCTTTTGCTGCACGTTCCTGCTCGAGAGCAGCCCTGGCACCTTCGAGCATGTGGAACAATCGGCTGAGCAGTGTCACGCTGACGAGGTAAACGATGACGGGGGTTAACCAGTTTCCAGCATCCATCGAAAGGTACGGCATCAGAAACTGATGGCGAATGTATTCCCAGATGCCAACCGTGAATGTAGGGATCAGCAGAATCATCCATTTAATTTGTTTATAGGACATGAATGCAGAACTCCTTTGATCTAGGATTAGCTTAATTAGGTACTTTATTTATACAGGGATGGGATTATTATAACGCAAGCTTGTCCAAGACCCTAGTCTGTGTCTTTGGAGAAAGCTGGGGAGGATCAGGGAGTATTTAGAAGGATATCTAAGAACGACAAGGGGTGAAATGTTGTCACGCTAGGTGAGGGTTGGTGTGTCCAGCTGAGGAAGGCTGAGTCCGTTTTCCCTATCGGAGAAGGTCCTCTATACTTAATATAGAACGTGAATTCATTACAAAACATGTTAAGGAGTGACGCAACAACATGAGTCAAGAAGTATTGGAACGTCGCAGTGAATTGCTCAAAAAGAACATTCATCAGATGCTTGTTCAAGACAATCAGCACGGTATCAGTCGCCAAGACAACATGTTTTTGCAGCAGATGATTAAAGAGCTGCATCAGACCTCACATGAGCTGAATACCAAATCTTAATGTAGAATCTGCACGAGAATGAAGTTGTCTGGTGTACGATTCATTCCATGAAAATGAAAATGGCGCTATCTCCGATCAGACCGGGGATAGCGCTTTTACTTTTTCTGGGCTTATAGAAGAAGTTCTGTTTATTTTACTGCAACTGTTGCTGAGCGGTTCTTTTCTCAATATATTGAATGAACAACTCGGCAAGCTCCGGATCAAACTGTGAACCAGAACATGAGCGCAGCTCCCGAATCGCTTCTTCCACGTTCTTGGTTTCCTGATACGGCCGCTCTGTCGTCATGGCATCAAAGGAGTCAATCACGGTCAGCATCCGGCAGAGCCGGGGAATCTCGTTACCCTTCAGGCCGTAAGGATAGCCTTTGCCATCATAGCGCTCGTGGTGAAGTTCAATATACGGAATCAGATCGGCGAAGCGATCGTTCGTGATCACCATTTTTTTGCCCCAGGTGACATGTCCTTTGATCGTTTCCCATTCTTCTGCGGTGAGCTTGTCCTTTTTGTTCAGAATAGACCAAGGAATCTCCAGTTTTCCGATGTCATGAATCAGTGCTCCCAGCACGAAGCGACGTTTTTCCGCATTGTCCAGTGCGAGTAATTCACTGATATCCAGTGCATATTTGTAGACCCGTTTGGAATGTTTAAACGTATCCATATCTTTGTACCTGAACAGATTGAGCTGCTGTTCGATGTCACGAACGTCCTGTACCAGATCAATCTCGTGTTCCATGCCATCATTGCTGCCGTGGCGGTGCACGTTGTTCTTGCCCTGTTTCTTCGCATAATACAGTGCTTTATCCGCCTGATCCACAAGCTGGGATTTGTTATACATATCCACCTGATAGGGCGCGACGCCAGCAGAGAAGGAGAGACAACCGTGTGGAAACACTTCAACGCCTTCAAACGGCGTGTCATTCAGTTGTTTACGCAGCTTGTTCATGAACCTGTAGGATTCGTCCAACTCCATGCCTGGCATGAGCAAAGTGAACTCTTCCCCTCCATAACGAAAGGCGGTAACAGGTGTGCCTTCCGTCTTTCGCATCAGAAAATCCCCCAGCAGGGCCAGCAGACTGTCACCTTGAAGGTGGCCAAACCGATCGTTATACTTTTTGAAATCATCAATATCAATAAGTCCCAGACAGAGCGGTGTTCCCTGCGTACGAGCGGTAGTCAGTTCATTTTCCAACATACTTTCAAAATAACTATGGTTGAACAGACCTGTGCGTTGATCCGTGTTAGCTTTCTCCTCAATGGTCTGATACATGACAAACAACTGCCTGAATGCGTGGGACAGAAGAATGCTGAGACTTAGATACAACAACAGACCGAGTACGCCATTATGCACAACCAGAATCGTCAATACAAGCGCCAGAATCAGCGTACATAAATAAACCAGTAGGGATTCGGTAACGAATGCCCGCTTCATCTGCTGTAATGCATCCTTCGTTGAGAAATGAAAGAATAAGCCAAGTGTGATCGTGTTGATGATGAAGTAGGCTGCGAGCGCTGCAAAATAAGGAATCAGGTTATAGCCGTCCAGAGTTCCGGATTGCCCGCCAGTCCACTCAAACACGGCAGCTGCTCCTGTAATCATGAGACTGTAGATGCTGAAATTAACAATGTGTTTCCACCAGGTGAGCTTGCGCTCTTTGATTAACAGGATGATGGAGACAGGAAGCAGTACAGATAAACTGAAAGCTCCGCCAAACATGAATATACAGGCAAGGTATACCGATGAATCCATGGATTGCTGATTGCCTTTGGGTGGAATCTGGAACGTGAAATAATCCAGAATTAACGCCGCACCCAGCATGGTGTAGACCATAACCCAATCCGCCGTGGTTATATGAAGGTAAGACCACTTGTTCATGTACAGAAAAACACCGATCCCGGTACAACTAAGCAAAATAACATACAGACTGCTTCGATCTGCCTTATGGATAAGGTTACGAATAAAGTTCATAAAAAATCTCCTGCTTGAGTTTAGTCTACTCTTGATGTGTATATAGTTGGTGTTATTGTATACGGATATACTATATAGATGTATAACATACCAAGTTGCCTGGCAAAAATCCAGACAGAAAAAACAGGCCGCGGGCAGCCTGTTTGTCTTGTTTGGCGGTATGGATACTAGCCGCCCAGCTTGTATCCCGAAGTTAATGCTACAACGACAGAAGCCACGATGATTGCGTTGATGACAATGCGGGAATATTTCACACCTTCAAATTTTTTCATGGAGAAGACCTCCCTTCCTTGGAGTCTACCTGGTTCTCTTCAAGCCTGATGAGTTTTAGCAGGTTGCACAGCCTTTTTGTCCCGATTCACCATCATGTACTGGATAAAAAGGAAGATGCCCACGTTCATAACCACATCACCAATGCTGATGACTTGAGTCCGTGGATAAGGGCTGGAGAGTGGGATGATATCACCGAGAAAAGGCAGATTTGTAGATGCATCCATCATAAAATGCTTTGATACGGCGCCGCCTTCCCTGAGCATGTCTACATAGTAGGGTCCGAGTACAGCGGAGGCTTCCACAGAAACAGGCATGCGCCCACCGTTTACAGCCATAACGGCAAAATTGAGAAATACCCCAATCCAGATGAGCATGAAACCGGTATGGTGTCTGTTGAGCCACAGGAAAACGAGCCCTGTAATGTAGACGGCAGCAAAGAGATATCCATTAATGGATGCCACCCATTCGAATCGTTCCTGGAGATAGAAAATAAAGAACTGGATTAGCAGCAATATAGGGAAAATCCAGCCACTTCGCAGCTTGAGTGCTGCAAACTGGTTGAGCCCATGCCGCAACCCGCCCCGAAAAAATCCAACGATCAAGCCTAGTAGAATACCGTCATATACCATGGAGTAACTCCTGTTCGTGCGGAGATATGCAATATGATTGCGTGTTTGTGTACATAAAGGATTCGACCTTATATTGGTAATTCCTGCATGAGGAAAATGATTTTGTAGAAGAAATTTGCAAAATGCTGAACAAAAAACCGCCTTTACGAATCTAGGGGTCGAAACCCCTGTAAAATTCGGTAAGGACGGCTGCTTATGGTGCCAAAATACGAGCTTTAATTCGGTTGAAGACGGAATTTATTTTATTCAGATCCACCGTTCAGATAGTTGAAGAAAGGCTGGTCCACCCAGAAGTCATACGTCGTAATGTCCGCATCAGGTGCCAGTTTCAGGAAACCTTCCCGAATGGATTTGGCATTTTCTTTCAGAGAGAAGGACTGAGCATAGTAATTGCCAAGCGCGATCTTATTATTGGAAATGACAGGGTAGTTCGCCAATGCGGTTGGTGAATAATACAGCGGTTGCCACCAGGAGCTGAGAATCAGTGGAGATGTACTGTCACTGTTCTTTTTGGCATATTTCAGCACAATGTCGTTGAAGCGAACTTTGTCTGCCACATTGTTGAACTCGAACTGAATATCATATTCTTTCGCAGAAGCAATATAGTTACCGTTCTCGATCTGTGTCACTTTATAGTCTGGCGTTTCCTTCGGCTCGCCCCATTCCTTCAAATAAATGAAGGCAGATGTCTTCGGCTGGAATTGCACATCAGCATCAATACCTTCGCTACGCAACAAACCGACCAACTGTACAGCATGTTGAATATTATCGTGGCCGTAAGTAAGTGTCAGTTCATCGATAAAGTTGGAATCAAAGCGGCTATCCTTCAGATTATAACCTGTTACGAGATCATCTCGCAGCGCCTGATCCACAATCTTTCTCAGCTCAGGTGATTCGATCAGATCCGCTGTGCGATATGCAGCATACAATTTGGAATAGATGTCCGCATCGCCGGAACGTCCAATCTCATGTTTGTATTTCCCTTGACTGACCAGTACGCGTCCAAGCAAAGTATCAGCGAAATCTTTACTTGCTACGCCACCCTTAAGGAGAGCGGGGTATAGGCTTTCAGGAATCAGGCCTGTATCGATCGCAGCAGCCAGTTCCTGTGCGGCTTGTCCCTGAACACGGTTCGGGCTAATGCCAACGCTGGCAAGCGCTTTGGCTGTTTTCTCTGCAGGATATGTATAAGCCAGTTCCTTGAATCCGGCTGCTTTCACCGCGATGAAGACTGCTGCATAAGTGCTCAGTTGATCCTTGGTACGTACTTCTGTACCCGTAAGAACCCCATTATTGTATAAGGATACGGCAGCATCATAAGAAGAATCACCAGAGGCCAGATCGGTAAAGACAGGAGCTTTGGCTTCACTGTCACTTGTTTGAGTTGCATCCGTTACGGCTGCAATGGCTTGAATGAAATCACCTTTGGTAATCTGTTGCGGCAATTGAATGTTGTATTTCGCTTGCAAGAATTGAGCAAAATCCGCTGCGCTTTCCGTATAGGCAACTGGCGCCTGAGCTACCGGTCCTTTGACACTTTGTGAGGTGGTGGGTTTAGCCGGAGTTGCAGATGCTGCAGAAGCAGAAGCGGGCAAGCTAAGGCTGCCGAGTGTTACCGGAGCGGCGAGTAGGGCCGCCAACGTGATCTGGGTGATTTTTTTCAAATGAATAGCCTCCTTAAAATGGGTTGGAAAATAATCAGCTTTGGGTTATAATTCTGACAATTCCTATCAGAATAGAATAATTGGATTGACTTTAGCACGGAGACGCGCTGGATGTCAACGAAAAAAAGCTTGATACAGAACGGTTTCCAAAGCTTGGTAGAAAGCGAATTGTCAATTATATTCTATTTGAGTGTATACGCTCAAAGATTTATTGACAAGGATCGACAGTATCCGCTAGGATAAGAAAAAAGAATGTTGAAAAGGGGTATTTTCAAAATGAAAAGAGGTTTATCGTTCGTCTTATCGATCATCATGTTGGCTATTTTGTTGGCAGCTTGTGGGAATTCGGCTTCCAAAGACGAACAATCCGCCCAAGGCAGTGATTCGGAGAAATCTCTTCGGATGGCCCTCGTACTTCCCGAAAAAATAGGGGTTAACCCTTTCTTTGTACAGATGGATGAAGGTTTCAAAAAAGCAGGAGAAGAATTCAAAGTAGATACCAAGACGATTGAATCGACAGACCCGGCAGCATTTGAACAAAATCTGCGTGCTGCGGTTGCCGAGAATTATGATCTGATTATTACAGCAACTTTCCAGGCAGAAGATGCATTGAAGAAAGTTGCTGCAGAGAATCCAGACAAGTCCTTTGCGATTGTAGATACAACCGTTGATCTTCCTAACGTTCGTAGCGTTGGTTTCCGTGAATATGAAGGGGCGTATCTGCTCGGGGCAGCTGCTGGATTGTCCACCAAAACAGACAAAGTCGGCATGATTGCAGCAATGGATGTACCATTGATCAAGAAATATACGGAAGGTTTCAAAGCTGGATTGGAATCCGTGAATCCAGATGCAGAATTCCTCGTGAACTATGTAGGTGGGTTTAATGACCCGGCCAAAGCAAAAGAATTAGCGTTGGTACAATTCGGAAAAGGCGCTGACTTCATCGCTGGCGCATCCGCTGTAGGTGATCTCGGCGTGTTCGAAGCAGCCAAAGAAAAAGGCTTCTACACTTCCGGTCAGGATACAGACCGTACGGTTGAAGACCCGGAACATATCGTATTGTCTCAATTGAAGTCAACCGATACGGTTGCTTATGAGACTGTGAAAGATTTCGTAGAAGGCAATTTCAAAGCAGGTGCAGTAAACTACGGTTTGAAAGAAGACGGTGTAGGCCTGACTTACGTTACACGTGATAGTGAATCTCCATTGAATGCTTTTGTCGGACAAGAAGTGATCGATAAGGTTAAAGCAATCAAAGATGATATCGTATCCGGCAAAATCGTAGTCAAAGATCCATTGCAACAATAGTTTTGAATGTTCTTTTCAATGAATGAATGATGGAAATGATCAGCCGGCTGCCCGATCAGGCAGCCGGTTTTGCTGCTATTAAATGACCAGTATATGTTCAACTTATCGTTTACACGGTAACGAAGAGGACAGAAATAACCTGATGAAGCAAAGCGTTCGCCTAAAAGCTTTCTAAAAGAAAGCTACATCGGAAGCATATGCTATCACCGGATTTTCCCCTTTATAAAAGGGAATCAAAAAATCTGGGGATAACAGCGATCGGAAGGTTGTTCTGTCATCGTAGTGGCGAGTGTAACCTTATTAAGTTGAACTGAGGGGAGCGAACGCGAGATATGCTGTTGGAGATGGAGCAGATTACGAAGAAGTACGGCGGCTTCACCGCTAACCGGGACATCCGTTTTAATTTGCGTGAGGGAGAGATTCATGCCCTTGTCGGTGAGAACGGGGCCGGTAAAACAACCTTAATGCGTATGCTGTACGGTATGGAACAGCCCACGTCAGGCACAATCAAAGTCCGTGGACGTGAGGTAAGCTTTGCTACGCCGTCCCAGGCGATGGCAAGTGGCATCGGCATGGTGCACCAGCATTTCATGCTGTTCCCTTCCTTTACGGTGGCGGAGAACATCGTGATCGGACGCGAACCGGCTAAGGCAGGCGCATTTGACCGCAAAAAGGCAGCGGCCCAGGTAAATGAGCTTGGCAGACAATATGGCATGCCGGTTGACCCGTGGAAAAAAGTGTCCGAGTGCCCGCTTGGCATGCAGCAACGTGTTGAAATTCTCAAGGTGCTGCATCAGGGCGCAGACATCATTATATTGGATGAACCTTCGGCGGTACTGACACCGCTTGAAGTGAAGGAACTGCTGGCGAACATGAAATCACTCGCCAAGTTGGGCAAAACCTTTGTACTGATCACGCACAAGCTGCAAGAAGTCATGGATGTAGCCGACCGGATCACGGTACTTCGGGATGGTCAGGTGACAGGTACGTTGGAAGCGAAGGATACACATGTGGAGGAATTGTCCCGTCTGATGGTTGGTCGTGAACTTGTGCGTATGGACAAGCAGCCATCGGTACCAGCGGAAGCGGTGCTTCAGGTGGAAGGGGTTAATCTGTCCGGAGCGAAGGATCGTTCGGCACTCAAGGACATCCACATGGAGGTTCGAAAAGGTGAGGTTGTTGGTATAGCAGGTATCTCGGGTAACGGCCAGTCGGAACTGATTCAGGTCATTGCCGGACTGCGTAAGGCGGATAGTGGTCGCGTTGTGCTCTCCGGGCAGGATACAACCAACTGGCCAGTACGGCGCATCCGGGAGCATGGACTTGCTCATATTCCGGAAGATCGCTACATGTGGGGAGCAGCCAAGGATGCGAGCGTTCGCGAGAACGGGCTAATGGGACACCATCATCGCTTGCAGTCACGCGGCATTATCAAAGCCAAAGCAGCAAGAACAATGGTAGAGAGCTGGATCCAACAGTTCAGCATCAAGACAGGTTCTGCGGAGACCAAGGCACAGTTTCTGTCTGGAGGAAACTTGCAGAAGCTGATTGCTGCCCGTGAATTTGCACAGGATACACCGTTTCTGATTGCAGCCGAACCGACTCGTGGTGTGGATATCGGAGCGATGGAGACAATCCATGCTGAATTGCTGCGCAAACGTAGCGAGGGCGCGGGTATTCTGCTCATTTCATCGGAGTTGTCCGAAATTTTGCAATTATCTGATCGGATTATTGTCATGTATGAAGGCGAAATTGCCGGAGAACTGAGAGCAGAGGAAGCAACTGAGGAACAGATCAGCTTGTTAATGGCAGGAGGGAAAGAGCGGATATGAATCGGGTAAAAGAAACACTTCGCGGACTCGTCCAGCCGCTGCTTGCCGTATTCATCGGTCTGATTGCAGGGGCTGTGGCGATTCTGATCGTTGGCGGTAATGTGGTGGATACGTATGCGGAGATGTGGAAAGGTGCCTTCGGCAACTTCTACTTCTTCACCAATACGTTGGCTCGTTCCACACCAATCATCTTGGCGGGGCTTGGCGTAGCATTGGCATTCCGTGCCGGATTTTTCAATATGGGAGCCGAAGGCCAGATGATTCTTGGCGGGCTTAGTGCCGCGCTCACGGCGCTCTATCTGCCAGGGCCAGGTTGGTTTGTGTGTATTGCTGCGATTGTGGCAGGTATTGTTGCCGGAGGAATCTGGTCCCTGTTTGCAGGTTGGCTGGATGCTCGTTTCGGCATGAATCTGTTGATTACAACCTTACTACTTAACTATATTGCCATTTATTTTGGCGGATACATGGTCTCCTATCCATTCAAGGATCGGACTGGATCTGCAGCGATGGCACAGACTCCGATGATTGATCAGAGTATCTGGTTGCCGAAGTTGTTCCAAGGCATGGGGCTGCATGCCGGCTTCATTATTGCCATTGTAGCGGCTATTCTGATCTACTGGTTCACACATAAAACGGTGACCGGTTATGAAATCCGTATGCTCGGCAGCAACCCGTCCTTTGCAACCTACGGTGGTGTTCGTCGCATTCGCATGATGATGCTGTCCATGGTCATTAGTGGTGGACTTGCTGGACTGGCAGGTGCGGGAGAAGTGCTCGGTACACAGTACCGTTTCCTTGATGGCTCATTGTCATCGGCGAGTTACGCATGGAGCGGCATTATGGCAACGCTGCTTGCCCGCTCGCATCCGCTCGGTACAGCTGTGGCAGCTATTTTGCTGGCTGCGTTACAGACAGGTGCCATGGGGATGGAACGGAACACGGATGTGCCGCTGGAAGTTGGCAGTGTCATCCAGGCTGTATTGACGTTATTTGTATCAGCTCAGATCGGTTATTCATTCCTGAAGCGGAGAAAGGAGAAAAAGTCCAATGCAACAACTGTTTGATGCAGCCATGTTTGGCTCAACCTTGCGGATTATGACTCCAATCCTGCTTGCAGCGCTCGGTGGGGCTTTATGTTCTCGTGTAGGTCTCTTTAACGTGGGTCTTGAAGGACTGGTTCTAATCGGTGCATTCTCCGCCATTGTCGGTAATTATCTGTTTGGCAATGTGCTGTTGGCTGTACTCTTTTCCATTATTATTGTGATGTTGTTCTCGGCGCTCTTTGCCTTTATAAGCATTAATCTCAAGGCTAACGCCATCGTGGTCGGGATCTCGCTCAACTTCCTGGCTGCGGGGGTGACGACCTTTGCACTGCGTGCGATTTTTGATGTAAAAGGTGCATACTACGACAAAGACATGGTGGGACTTCCCAAGTGGGATATTCCGCTGATTAAGGACATCCCGTGGGTGGGCGATGTATTATCCGGGCATAGTCCCTTGGTCTACCTCGGTATTGTGCTCGTGATCGGACTACAATTCTATCTGTTCAAAAGTGTATCCGGCTTCCGCCTGCGCTCTGTTGGGGAGAATCCGATTGCAGCACAGAGCATCGGGATCAAGGTACGTGGCATCCAGTATGGTGCCGTTCTGATGTGCGGTGTGTTGTGTGCTCTGGCTGGCGCACAGTTGTCGCTCGGTCAGGTAACGATGTTTACCGAAGGCATGACCGCTGGTCGTGGTTTTATCGCGCTGGTGGCAACAATGTTAGGACAAGCGAATCCGCTTGGGGTCATGGGCTCCAGTGTGCTGTTTGGCTTCATGGAAGCATTGAGTATTCGTCTGCAAGGATTCTCCCTGCCAACGCATTTCACGTTGATGCTGCCGTATATTGTGACGCTGGTTGCGATGTTCTTTTTCAAAGACCGTACCTATGCACAGGATGCACTGAAAGCGGGCGGAAGCTCGCGTTAATTCTGAATGTCTATGTTAGAGACAGTAAAAGAAGGAGGAATTCCACTTGCATAACAAGGCTGAACGTTTGAAAAAAAGTAAAACCCCGGCACCCAAAACAGGTAACGATCACGGAGATCGGCTGCCGCCAGGACAGATGCTGACGGAGAAATTCCCGATTCTGCATGAAGGGGAAGTGCCGGAATATGACCTGTCCACCTGGGACTTGAAGGTATTCGGCGAAGTAGAAGAGGAGAAGGTGTTCTCCTTAGCTGAGTTGCAGGCGATGCCACAGGTGAACACGGTGAGTGATATTCACTGTGTTACCCGTTGGTCGAAATTCGATACGCCGTGGGAAGGTATTCGTTTTTCCGATTTTGCGAAGCTTCTTGGGGTTAAGCCGGAGGCAAAATACGTCATGATTCATGCAGATCATGATTATGAGACAAATGTACCGCTCGAAGAATTGATGCATGATGATGTATTGCTTGCATTCAAATATAACGGTGAGCCACTAACACCCAAGCATGGTTTTCCACTGCGTATGGTTGTACCACAACTTTACTTCTGGAAGAGTGCGAAGTGGATACGTGGTCTGGAGTTTATGACAGAAGACCGTAACGGATTCTGGGAAGTGAATGGTTTCCACCATTTTGCCGATCCGTTCAAGGAACAACGCTTCTCGGGTGAAGATCTGCCGATTCCCGAAGACGAGTGGACGAAGAAGGAGTTTGATTGATATGTTGATGCCTATTTTGCAGATTCATTCGGAAGACATGCCGGCATACGCCATCGTCTGTGGTGATCCGGCACGTGCGGAGAAGATTTCCCGCAAGCTGGAGCAGGCGAGAGAACTGGCGTTCAGTCGGGAGTATCGTACGTTTGTTGGCTTGTATGAAGGAGTACAGATGGCTGTAGTTAGCCATGGTGTAGGTTCACCGGGAGCAGCTGTCTGCTTCGAGGAATTGATTCGGGCGGGTGTAACAACTCTGATTCGGGTAGGTACAGCGGGATCGTATACAGCCGATTATCCGGCAGGCAGTGTGATAGTGAGTACAGCCGCTGTTCGTACGGACGGGTTGACTCGCCAACTGGTGCCGGATGGTTTTCCAGCGGTAGCGGACATTGGGGTGACACAAGCGTTGATCGAAGCTGCTCGTGAGCAAGAAAGCGCGGATGCTGCAACCTTTGCAGGCAAAGTGGGCGTTGGTATCACCGTAACGCTGGATGCGTTCTTTGCAGGCGTGGAAGAAATTCCACACCGCAAGTACAAGCAGGCTGGAGCACTTGCAGCCGAGATGGAAATTGCGGCGCTCTACATCGTTAGTACCTTGCGTGGCGCTCGCGCCGGAGCCATTGTCGCGATCGATGGATTCGCGGACAGCGACCTGGCAGCCGAGTATGATCCGCATACGGATGCGGTTGGACAAGCGGTGGAGCGCGAGATTAATGCAGCGCTACGCGCACTAGCCGCGCTTGCTCGCCAGGATCAGGCGTAATACAAAGCCAGAAATAAATCAAAATCGGTTAAGCGTCCACCTGAGGTGGACCATAAGGAAAGAGGGCATCCTGTAAGGTCATGAATTTGACCAGCAGGATGCCTTTTTTTGACCGTAGGAGTGCTTGGAACATTACAGTTAAGATTTTTAGGTGAATATGGACTTTCCTAAAAAAGCGAGAGTTTAAAGGAGAGTGGGACATAAATGATGTGTTGTATCCACTTGGTTATGATAAACAGTGCTAAACAGTGATAAACAGTGCCAAAAAAGCGATATAGCTATCTGTATTTTATATTTCTAACGAACTCAGCACGTCTTATTTGGGCGTAAATCGCTAGTGTGAAATTCTAACGAATCTTAGGCACGCTAATGCTTGGATAAACCCCTTTTTCGATCCATTCTGTTGAATTACCGTGATATAACGTGTCTGAGATTCGTTACATTTTTAATCCCCCTATATTTGTCGGTATAAGGTGTGTACGATTCGTTAGCTCTGATGGCTGTCGCTCGCTGAGAATGATAATGCAGAAAGTGGGCACGTTATATAAAGGAACATCAACATGAATACGAAAAAAGGGAGGACTCTATGATGACACAGAACAATCAACCTCAGGACGAGGCGGAAATTCGCAACAAGTTGGATGAAGACGGGGATTCCTTGATGGAGAAAAAGAAGATTTTGAGCGGAGTAGACATTGAGCCGCAAGCGGATGAATGGGCAGCGAAGCCATCACCTGTTGCTTTTAATGAAGGAAATGCTTCTTCGAAAAAATAAACAACATGAGCATCATATGGGCTTGATGGAATGAAGATAAATTTAGCGAAGCAGGTACCCTTATGGTATCTGCTTTTTGGTTGTATAATAATGTAAAATTCAGTAGACGAAAGAGTGATGGGGATGAGTATGGGGAAGATTAACATCCGAAAGGCAGAAATGAGGGACTACTCTGGCGTGTCATTGTTGATGGATGAGCTGCACCGGATGCATGTTGAGGCGCGGCCGGATCTATACCGAGCGTTAGAGACCAGAATGGAGAAAAAGGAGTTCACCGAACTGCTGGAAACGGACAAGCGTTACCTGTATGTTGCCGAGTCTTCCGAATTGGGCTTGATTCTGGGTTACGGGAGCGCGCAGTTAAGTGTAATTCAGGATAACCCATTGATGGTGGATCGCAAGATGTTGTACATCCATGAACTTGTAGTGGATAACAAGCATCGGGGCCAAGGAACAGGCAAACAGTTACTACAAGCATTCATCGAGTTAGGGAGAGAGCTTCAGGCAGACAGCGTGGAATTATCCGTGTCGACGTTTAACTCTGGGGCACAGACTTTCTATGAACAGATGGGTCTGGTCGTCCGCAGCAGCAGGATGGAGTATACCATGTAAGATACATCGCTCTATTTAATTCCGAATAAGCCAATCCATTTTTAATAAAATATCAGAATATCCTTGAATACCCCCATGGGGTATGTTACTCTTAGAAAAGAACGAAAGAAAAGGGGTGTTCATGATGGATCATCAGAGCCATCCCGAGGAACCTTTGCAATCCTCCAAGTCAGATTCAACGGAAGCTTTGGCTACAGTCCAAGAAGCAGTATCTTGTCATGCCGAGGGCAGTGATGGGAAGCATGTGCGCAAGAGTCACCATTCGCAGGAGATGAAGAGTAACCTGGTTTCTCGTTTGAACCGTGTGGAAGGTCAGATTCGCGGGATCAAGGGATTGATCGAGAAGGATACGTACTGTGATGATGTGCTGACACAGATTGCGGCGGCTCAGTCTGCTCTTAATTCAGTAGGTAAACTTTTGCTTGAAGGCCATATGAAGAGTTGTATCGTTGAGCGTATTCAGGCTGGTGAACATGAGGTTGTGGATGAACTGCTGGTTACGATGCGGAAGTTAATGAAGTAAGCTGAATTTATTTACCAATTCAAATCTATCATTTTAATATACCCCAAGGAGGAATTTACAATGTCTAATGTTACGTTGAACGTTACGGGAATGTCTTGCAATCACTGTGTGAAATCAGTTGAAGAAGCTGTGAAGAATACCGGTGCGAGTGGTAAGGTTGATCTGGCAGCGGGAACAGTAGCTGTGGAATATGATGAGCAGACGGTGAACGTGGATCAGATCAAAGCTGCGATTGAAGATCAGGGATACGATGTAGTCTAACGGGATCACAGGCTTAAACCGAACATGCTCATGGGCGAAAAAGAGGTCAGAGTACCTTTTCTCAAGAGTCAGGTTTAAGCCTAATTTTCTGTCTGATATATACCCCTTGGGGGTATAATGGATACAACATAAAAAAATTGAATCGACATGAAAGGAGCTGACATGATGGATAACTCAACGAATAAACCAATGGATAGATCATCCGAACCCACACCAATGCCACCTATGGCAGACGCACCAGGACTGAAGGCAACACTGCACATCACGGGGATGACCTGTGCTGCATGTTCGACGCGAGTGGAGAAGGGCTTGTCCCGCATGGAAGGGGTACATCAGGCCAATGTGAACCTTGCCATCGAACAGGCAACCGTATCTTATGATCCAAAGACAACCAACGTGAACGCGTTGCGGGATAAAGTAGAGGCGCTTGGCTACGGGACGGTGTCCGAATCGGTTGATCTTAACATCACCGGTATGACGTGTGCCGCCTGTTCTGCCCGGATTGAAAAAGGTCTTTCCCGACTACCGGGGGTATCTCAGGCGAATGTGAATCTGGCGCTGGAAACAGGACATATCGAATATGCCGCTGGTGCATTGAAACCTTCGGATATTACCGCCAAGATCAAGCAGATGGGCTACGGTGCTGAACTGCAATTGACGCAAGAAGAGACCACATCGGTTCGTGAACGTGAGCTGCAACGCAAAAAGTGGAAATGGATGATATCTGCGTTGTTATCGATTCCTTTGCTGTGGGCAATGGTCGGGCATTTCTCGTTCACATCCGGAATCTATGTCCCAGAGCTGTTCATGAACCCTTGGTTCCAGCTACTGCTGGCAACGCCGGTACAGTTCGTGATTGGATGGCAATTCTATGTGGGGGCGTACAAAGCCCTACGTAACCGCAGTGCCAATATGGACGTTCTTGTCGCATTGGGTACCAGCGCAGCGTTTTTCTACAGTCTCTATCTGACGTTATCGAGTGGGTACTTACCTTCTACAACCATGGATCATGGGGCAATGGGAACGAGCACAGCCGCCATGCCTTCGGTAGAACTCTATTATGAGACAAGTGCAATTCTGATTACGTTAATTTTACTTGGAAAATGGTTCGAAGCTGTGGCGAAAGGTCGCTCTTCACAGGCGATCAAAAGCCTGATTGAACTGGCTCCACGTGAAGCCCGTGTCATCCGGGATGGACAGGAAGTTATGGTTCCTGCCGCATATGTTGCGGTGGGTGACTTGGTTCTGGTGAAGCCGGGTGATAGCATCCCGGTGGATGGTATCGTTGAAGAAGGGCAATCCTCAGTAGATGAATCCATGCTTAGTGGAGAGAGCCTTCCCGTGGATAAAAAGCCAGGAGATCCCGTTACAGGTGCTACGCTGAACAAAAACGGGGTATTACGACTGCGTGCGACCCGAGTGGGCTCGGACACGGCTTTGTCTCAAATCATCAAAGTAGTCGAGCAAGCTCAGGGTTCCAAAGCACCGATCCAGCGGATCGCAGATGTTATTTCAGGCATATTTGTACCAATTGTTGTCGGCATAGCCGCACTGACATTCCTGATCTGGTATCTGTTTGCAAGTCCGGGTGACTTCGCCGGTTCCCTTGAAAAAGCGATTGCTGTGCTCGTTATTGCCTGTCCATGTGCACTGGGGCTGGCAACGCCGACTTCTGTCATGGCTGGATCAGGACGTGCTGCTGAATATGGCATTCTGTTCAAGGGCGGCGAACATCTGGAGTCGGCACAACAGATTCAGACCGTGGTGCTCGACAAAACAGGTACAGTAACCCAAGGTAAACCGGTCCTTACCGATGTTATCACGGCTCCGAATTGGACGGAATCTGATCTGCTTGAGCGAGTGGGAGCGGCCGAACAGAGTTCCGAGCACCCGCTGGCAGAGGCCATTGTTGCAGGCATTCGTGCCAAAGGTCTGGAGCTAACTCCAACAGAGAAGTTCGAGAACATACCGGGATACGGCGTGCGAGCTTCAGCAAAAGGGCAGGAGATTCTGGTCGGCACACGCCGGTTGCTTGCGGATGAACAGGTGAATGTCTCAGAGGAAACCGTTCAGCAGATGAACCGACTGGAAGAGCAGGGACGTACAGCGATGTTGGTTGCGGTGGATGGTCAGTGGGCAGGGATTGTGGCTGTGGCTGATACCATCAAGGATACTTCTCGTGAAGCCATCGGTCGTCTTCAAGCGATGGGGATCGATGTCATTATGATCACGGGAGACAATGAGCGGACTGCTCGCGCTGTAGCAGAACAGGCAGGGATCGGTAAAGTTCTGGCTGAGGTTCTGCCGGAGGGTAAAGCTGCGGAAGTGAAGAAACTTCAGGAGAGTGGCCTGAAAGTCGCGATGGTAGGTGACGGCATTAATGATGCTCCGGCACTCGCTACAGCGGATATTGGGATGGCCATAGGAACAGGAACGGATGTAGCGATGGAAGCGGCGGATATTACGTTGATGCGTGGTGATCTGAACAGCATTGCAGATGCCATTGAGATGAGCCGGCGCACGATGGGGAACATCAAACAAAACTTGTTCTGGGCACTCGGATACAATGTTATTGGTATTCCCATTGCGGCAGTTGGCTTCCTGGCTCCATGGCTGGCAGGGGCGGCGATGGCGTTCAGTTCCGTATCGGTTGTACTGAATTCGCTGCGTCTACAACGCATGAAGCTGAAGAGAAATGACTGACCGACCTTTGTTTGGAGATATATTCAACGCCTCATTGTCAATGAAGTGAGGATGAATAAATACGCGGTTCGCTGCGGCGGACCGTGTTTTTTGTTGAGAAAAATATAATTGAGTCGCCAGAAAGTAAGCCTAAATCGTTGGTATAGATGTTCTTTTCTACGGAGAAAGGAAAGCATAATGTTCTTTTGTGAAAATGGATCAATTGTATTCATGAATAAAGCTTACGTTTTCTGAATTTTTCAAAAAATGAGTTGACAATATGGACATATTCACATAAAATTTAAACGATCGTTTGATTCAAACAACTGTTTAAATCAAATTAGAACTATTTGAGTAATGGAGGACACCTTTTATGTTACAGGCTTTACGTACATTGTTTAAAAAACCGCCAGTGATTGTAGGGATCGTAACAGCACTTATGTTCCAAGTGATCTTTAGCGTGATCTGGATGACCGCATATTCTGGAGTAAATGACCGTGCGAAAGAATTGACGGTTGCGATTGTGAACGAGGACGGCGAAATGTCCAAAGGAATCGCAGATTCGCTCGCAGGAACACTGCCTTTTCACACCGTATCCAATCTGAGTGCGGCTGAAGCGTTGGATCAGCTGAATCATCACAAGGTACACATGGTGCTAGATATACCGGCTGGATTTAACGAATTGCTTCAAACGGCTGGCTCAACCGCCGAGATTAAATACACCATTAATGAAGCGAACCCGGTTACGATCAAAAGCATGATGCAAGGTGTATCACAAAGTGTGACAAACACGATTAACAAACAAGCTACAGCACAAGGGGTACAGACGGTGTTAACCGCTTCAGGTGCACCTGCCGATCAGGCTGCTGAAGCCGCTACAAACCTGACTACCCGAGTGGAAGGAACAACAACGTCCATTAACCCGGTTAACGGGATGAATAATCAGATGGTGCCAATGATGATGGTACTGGCTTCCTATGTAGGTGCCATGATCATGGGGATGAACCTCCAGACAGCCATGGGTATGCTGTCATCTACCTATTCCCGATTGACTTTGTTTGGCGCGAGAGTAGTTATTAATGTGGGTTCCGCATTGGTTGTTTCCTTGCTGGGATCATCGCTGATCGTGGCACTGGGAGGACAGATTGCACAAGGATTCGTTGCCTTCTGGTTGTTCCAGGCGCTCTTCCTGTGCACGTTCATGTTCTTCTCCCAGTTCTTCCTGATCTGCTTCGGACCAGCGGGAAGTCTGTTCAACATCATCTCACTGTCCTTGCAACTGGTATCCTCCGGTGCTATGGTACCGCGTGAATTGCTGAACAGCTTCTATAGCGGCATTGGGCAGTACCTGCCTGCAACATACGCCGTTCAGGGTATTCTGAGCGTGCAGTTGGGAGGCCCAGGAGTTCAGTCTGCTGCGGGCTCTATCGTGATTGTACTGTTGGTTGCCGTTGCGTTGTCACTGGTCGTGACGTTGTTGAAAAAACAACGCATGCCAGCTATGGCTCCAAGCCCTGCTCAAGCAAACAACTAATACAGCAGATGTATACCATTGCATCATAGGATAGGACAAGCACCCCGATGATTTTCATCGGGGTGCTTGGTGTAATATAATAGACAAATGATTCGCTGGCTCCAGTCCTTGAGCTGGAGCGAATGAGATGAACGGACAAGAGGGAGCGGGACGGAATGACTGAACCGGAGTTGGATATCAAAACGAGGATATTGCTTGCAGCCAAGAAGCTTTTTGCACAGCAGGGGTATGACGGGACGAGTGTTCGTCAAATATGTGATGAGGCAGGTGCCAATGTGTCGCTGGTGTCTTATCATTTTGGCGGCAAAGAAAAGGTGTTCGAAGCATTATTTGAGCATTTCTTCCCTGGGCATATGATGAACGCGCTGGCTGAAGAGTCCATGTCCTCGCCTGTGGAAGGTATCCGACGAATTATTGGTGAAGTTGTGAAGTTCACGATGACGGATCGGGAGATGAGCGATATTGTGCAGCTTGAAATTACACTGCGGACACATCGTACAGCTACCGTATTTCGTTTTCTAGACCCTGTATGGACCCGAGTGAGGGAACTGCTGCAAGAAGGAAAAGACCAGGGATTGTTCCAGGTCGAGTCCGTATCTTATGCGATGCTTCAGGTTATGGGTGTGGCTTTGGCGCACAAACGGGCCAAGAATTCACGATTTGGCTTTGATTATCAGGATATGAATACAGACGAGCTTGCTGAGCAGACAATTGAGTTCGTACTACGAGGATTGGGAGTGAACAGCCATGAATGAAACCATTGATTTGATGATGAAACACCGCTCTGTACGCAAATTCAAGCCAGACCCGGTAAGTGATGAGCAGCTTGCAGCCATTGTATCTGCAGGGCAGATGGCTTCCTCTTCAAGTAGTGTGCAAGCCTATACCGTAATTGCTGTGACTGACTTAGCGCAAAAGGCCAAGCTGGCTGAATTGGCAGGCAACCAGGCCTATGTCAATGAATGTCCGGTGTTTCTTGTATGGTGTGCTGATCTGTATCGGCTGAGTGATGCTGCGAAACGTCATCTTCCTGAGAAGGAATCGTATGCCGATTCAACCGAGAATTTCATGGTAGCCACAATTGATGCTGCACTGGCTTCCCAGAACGCCGCTCTTGCAGCGGAGTCACTAGGGTTCGGAATCGTATATATTGGCGGGCTTCGTACCCGGATTGAGGAAGTTGCTGAGCTGTTGGAATTGCCGGAAGGGGTATATCCGGTGTATGGCATGTGTATTGGTGTTGCAGATCAGGAAACGGGAATTCGCCCGCGTCTGCCACTTAATGCAGTTCTGCATCGTAATCGTTATAATGCCGAGCAGAGCATCAAAGGTGTCGAGCAGTATGATGAGACAACGACGGCGTACATGAAAGCACGGACTAACGGTGAACGAACGACTCCATGGTCCGAACTGATGGCGAAGCGCTTGACTGAGCCGACAAGGTTGCAAGTGAGACCTTTCCTGGAAGGCAAAGGATTCTTGAAGCGATAAGTTGAACTGAAGGTAGTTACACTTGCCACTCCGATGACAGAACAACCTTCCGATCGCTGTTATCCCCAGATTTTTTGATCCAATTTTGTGAAGGTGAAAATCTGGTTATAGCGTATGCTTCCGATGTAGCTTTCTTTCAGAAAGCTTTTAGGCGACCGCTCTGCTTCCTCAGGTTATTTCTGTCCTCTACGTTCCTGTGTAAAAATTTAGTTCAACTGATATATATAGTAAATTAGAAGTCAGTCGGTGGCGAAGCCGACTGGCTTCTTTGTGCTGTGCTGGCAGGACAAGCGAGTGCGCTTGCTGTTACCTGATTGTACTCAAGTTAAGCCATAGAAACGCTTTGTGTTCTGATAAAAGAGCCGGGCGGCCCGCTCGGTTCCCATGCCAGTGATTTCGCTCCATGCCTGGATGACCTGTCTGGTCATGGCCGGGTGTGTCATTCGTCCCTGAAATGGTCCTTCGAAGGGCCACGGTCCGTCGGTCTCGGCCATCACTTGTTCCGATGGATATTGCCGGGCGAGTTCACGAATCTCTTCTTCATACCGAATATCCGGCGTGAAGGAAATGAAATAGCCATTGTCCGCCATGCGCCTTACAGTTTGGCGAGATCCTTTGAACCAGTGGAAATGGGCGCGTCGGAACTGATATTGCTCCAGCAGATCACAGACGATATCCGCATCATCGTATACCGCATGAAGGACAAGTGGTTTGTTATGCTTTTTGGCAAGTTGGATGAAACGTTCAAGCAGCTTGATATACCCGCTCTGATCGAAGCTCTGCCCTGCCTGTTCCGCTTCCAGACGGTTGTAATAGGGAAGGCCAACTTCTCCTATGGCTATGGCTTGTCCCATATGCTTCTCGATCCATTGGAAGAAAAGGTCCATTTCTGCAACGGACGGCAGTTCCTGTTCCGGATGGAAACCGAAGGCTGGATAGATGGTGCGTGGATGTTGTTTGGCAAGCTCCAGATTGGCCTGGGCAGAAGCGAAATTCATGGACACGGCAATGACTGCCTCGACCTGCTGAGACGGAAACGATAGCAGCATCTCGCGTTGTTCGTCAGGGGTATACTGATCGAAGTGAATATGAGCATCAATTAATGGTGCAAAAGCTTGAGAATGCACGAGGGAATTCCTCCTTGTGTTCATTTATATTCTAACTATGTTACGCAGAATTTCTTATGGCGGATCACCCATTAAAGGAAATAAATAACTTAAAAACCCGCGCTATTATGATAGGCGGGCTTTCTGCTGTTCTTCTCTCATCCACTGAGCAATCTGCCGTTTACGCTCCAGGAAAGCGGATTCCTCCGTAATTTCTTCTCGTCTTGGGCGATCAAAAGGAACATGTACCTCGTGCAACACCGTTGCAGGTCGGTTGGATAATACATAGACCCGGTCTGCAAGTAGCAATGCTTCTTCGATATTGTGGGTGATGAACAGCACCGAGCGGCGGTTCTGTTCCCAGATATCAAGTAGCCAGCGCTGCATGTCGCTACGTGTCAGTGCATCCAGTGCGCTGAAGGGTTCGTCCAGCAGCATGAGTTCCTGCGGACTGAGAAGGGCACGCAGAAATGCAGCACGCTGCTGCATTCCGCCCGACAGCATATGAGGATACGCCTGCTCGAATCCGGCAAGACCCACGCTACTTAACCACTTACGAGCTTCCTCAAGTGCTTCGGCCCGAGGGGGTGCACTTGAGGCTACTTCACCAGCAAGCAGTACATTATCTTCAATGGTGCGCCACGGGAAAAGAGCAGGCTGTTGGGGCATATAACTGATCTTGCCACGCTGTCCGGTTACATTCTGACCGTTCATAAGTACTTGGCCTTCCTGTGGCTTCAGCAGACCGCCGATGATATGGAACAGAGTACTTTTGCCACAGCCAGAAGGTCCAACGATAGCAACAAACTCGCCTTGCTCCACAGTCAGGGACAGGCCGTTCAGAACCGGTAGCTTGCTGCGCCGTTCACGGAATGATGCATGAACATTAACAACGTCCAGTGCAGGTGGAACCGGAGCAGGAGTCGTGTTGGCAGGTCGATCAGGCGTAGCCGAGTTAAACTTTTCACCGTGCGTTGGCTCCATCGCGTGTGCTCCTCGTCCATGATGGACTTGTTCGTCCTGTTGCCGATTCATATGGTCATCACTTCCTAATATACAGATTACTTGCTTTACTACCGCTTCTGTGGCCGCCAGCGCACGAGCAGCTTCTCCAGCAGGGCAATGAACAGGAAGAGCAGCAAGCTGAGCGCGACAATAATCATGATCGCTACGAATAGGCGATCCGTACGATAAGCCGACTTTTGCAACATCATATAATAACCAATACCCTTGTCTGCACCGATCCATTCGGCGATGATGGCACCCATCACGCTATAGGTAGCGGCGATTTTGACACCGGAGAACACGGATGGCAGCGCATGGGGGAGCTCCAGCTTCCAGAAGATCTGATGACGCTTTGCACCAGCCATGCGCATATAGTTCATCATCGCCGCGTCAGTACGGGTCAAGCCGTCCATGGCCGCCACTGCAACGGGGAAGAAGCAGACCAGAATGATCGTAATCAGCTTGGGCAGTAGCCCGAATCCGAACCAGATTAACAGGAGCGGCGCGAGCGCGATGGTCGGAATATTTTGACTAAGAATAAGTAAAGGATACAGGGCTGACTTGAGAAAAGGGACCAAATGCAGTACCATCGCAATCAGTAATCCAACCGCTGTTCCAGCGGCGAATCCAATCAGCGTTAACTGAATGGTTGCGGAAGCGTGCATGCCAAGCCGTTCGGCCTGGGTTGCCGCTTCGCGGGCGATGTCGGACGGTGCAGGCAGCATCCATTTCTCAATATGGAAGAGGGAGACGGCTCCCTGCCATATCGCTATAAAGAGAATAACCGCCACAATGGGCGGCCATACACTTTTGAAATAGGCAGGCATTAGCGATACTTCTCCGTCAGGGTATCCATGCTGAAGCCGGTAGGGCTATGGGCGATTTTGATCTGGGAGATGATGCTTGGGCTGCCAGCCTCCACGAGTACCTCGTGCATTTTACGGACAACTTCCAGCAGTTCCTCTAGTTCCCCCTCCATCGTGGTGTCGAGCGCGTTCACCTGATATTTCAGGCCGGATTGCTGAATAACTTCAATGGCGCGATCAACGTAAGGATAAGAGTTCTCGCCATTTGGCGTTTTCGGGATAACCTGAATACTAAGTAGTGTGCTTGCCATGAGAGATCACGGCTCCTTTCGTGATAAATAAAATGAACTAATGACTGTTACACTTGCCACTTCGATGACAGAATAACCTTCCAATCGCTGTTATCCCCAGATTTTTTTGATTCCCTTTCTCTAAAGGGAAAATCCGGTGATAAAGGCGACCGCTTCGCTTTTTCACGTTATTTCTGTCCTCTCCGTCATCGTGTAAATATTAAGTTCGTTTTATATGAGAAATTTTATTGGGGTAAAAACTCGTTCGTATATGCCTTGCTCACATCGATCTGTTCATCCAGCAGTTTTTTGCTAAACATCCAGTCGGTGTAGTTCTGCCACACTTCCTGCTTTTGCTCACCCCAACGCGGGGCGTCATCCGTGTATTTTGGACTAAGCCACTTCTGGCTTGCCAGTACCAAGTCTTTATCCAAGTCCGGTACGGCCTTGATCAGAATGTTTGCTGCGTCTTCGGGATGATCAATTGCGTATTGATATCCTTCTGAAGTGGCTTTCAGGAATGCTTTCACCAACTCAGGGTCGTTTTGGATCGTCTGCTCGTTTGTTACTAGTACAGGCGTGTAGTAATCCAGTGCATCTGAATAATCCTTCACATATAACATGTCGATCGGTTCTCCGCGCAGTTCGGCTTCAATACCTGTCCAGGCGTAGAAAATCCATGCGAAATCGATATCCCGTTTCACTGCGGTGAAAAAGTCGGCATCACCCATGTTAATGTTTTTCACTTTGGATACATCGGCTCCGTCGCCTTCCATAATGGATTGCATCACGGCTTCTTCGACTGGGGAACCCCAACCGCCATAGGTTTTACCTTCAAAATCTTTCGGTGACTTGATATTCCGATCCGCCGGAGCAGCGAAACCAGATGTATTATGCTGAATAACTGCTGCGATGGAGACCAATGGAACACCCTGTGTGCGGGCTTGAGTTACACTCTCCTGATAACTTACGCCAAAAGGCACTTCATTCGAGGCAACCATTGTATCTGCGCCACCGGCACCTGGTTGTACAATCTCAACGTTCAAGCCTGCGGCTTTATAAAAACCTTGATCTACAGCTGCATACAGGCCTGTATGATTCGTATTTGGTGTCCAGTCGAGCACCACTTTAATATCTTTCAGGGCGGCAGTGTCACCTTCGTTGCTGCTTTCCGTATTTGTGTTGCCGTTCTGCCCAGCTGGGGCAGCTTCTTTGCCACCACATGCGGCTACAGTCACCATAAGCACGCATAAGAGCAACAATCCCATCGTTTTACGCCATTTCATCTGTGGTCTCTCCTTCGGTATGTCCGGCCGATTGGCACGGGGTACTCCTTGGCTTCATATCCAATCATCTTGCATAAATCGACAGATTTATACCAGTTGAGATCTGGATGACGTTATTTTTGAACAAGTAAAACGTCCATCGATGTCATTCAAGGAAGCCAGACCGCGTTTAGCGGCAGTTTTTCTTGCAATATCAGGAAGGTGATGCTTCCAGTCTTATACTTTCTGATAGTAACAAAAAAAGCGCCCCGTATTCCGGGACGCGTGCAGGCGTTAGAGAGGTGGCGTTCAGCCATAGGGCTGTGCCATTTCGATATACTCCGATTCCTACGCTGGCATGATCCAGATCAGGTCTAAGGGTTAGTATCTTGGTGGGATACACTCTCAGCCGGCCAATTCCGACTCCCCTGGGAAACTATGAAGTTACGGGCATTACTAGGTGTAATTATAGGCCAGCGGGTGGAACGTGTCCAGTCATGAACTGGATAGGGACACGTATAAGTTATCAAACAGGCCGTTATACATATGTATAACAGCCTGCTTGGATGTGTTATTTTCAATAATTATCGTGGCGAATCATATAAGGCAATCTGACTGAGTGCAAAAGCATCGGATTTTGGGTCATAACCTACCTGTTTCTGAGTGGTTTCCAGATTCAATCGTTTAAACCGATTATTCGAGATCCCATGCAGTATGGTGAAGGGTTCCAGATCGGTAGTTGTAATTGCTTTGAACATCAAATCACACAAGTCAGCCGGACTAATATATGCGCTCATATCCCTTGCCTCCAGCACTGGTCCGTCCGGTTGAAAATCATCATATGCACCTATACGTATTGCTACACTTTGTAAACCTTCGGTATACGCAAAATAGGAAGCGAGCGATTCTCCAAAACATTTGCTAACCCCGTACAAATTCCGTGGGCGTGTTGGCATGTCCGGATAGACTTGAGCATCAATGGGATACCCCTCAATCGTCTGTGCACTGCTTGCAAGAATGACTCTTCGTACACCTTGGTCTTTAGCTGCACGGAATACATTAAATGTACCTTTGATATTGATGTCCAACAACGATTCATAAAATCCGGCATTCGGGGAAGGATCTCCCGCCAGATGTACAACCACATCCATGCCTTCGCAAGCATGCTGACAGGCTTCGGGGTCTGTCACATCCAGTGTCATGATCTCATGGCCGGTCCCTTGATACGTATGCAGTCTGTCGATATTTAAATCCGTTAGTCGCAGGTGAAATGCCTCTGACAAGTGTTGGGACAAGTCACGTCCAATTTTTCCGGCTGCGCCGGTAATTAAAATGTTCATAAATCAACTCCAATTCTTAGCGCTGGAAGAACTCAATCCATTCCTTTTCAGGTCCATAGATGAAGAAATAGCGATAACCGTTAGGCAGTGTGATAATCTCTCCGTCGATAAATTCGGCTTCGGTGGATTGGATGCGTTGGTACTCAGAATCAAGATCATGCACGTGGATCGCAAAATGGTGCACCGTACCTTCGGAAGGCAGCTTGTCGCTGTATCCTTGAATTAGCTCAATCTCAGTCTCGTTACTTCCATTGAAGCCGAGAAAGGCGAGCTGAATGACGCCGTTAGTATGGGTTACCCGGTCTTTCAATTCAAGACCAACAATCTCCGTATAGAAACGCAGCGTGGTCTCCAGATCACGCACGGCAATGCCGACGTGGTCAATGCGCTTTTGAAAACTCACAATCAAAAACCTCCTTATGTAGTGAATGTTTCTACCATTTTAAGGGATATCATAGAGCTGTACTACATGGTTGTCAAATCCAATTTTAATTTGGAAAAACCATAACTGTTCACAGAATGTTCACTTATGTGGAGGGTTTCCTCATCTCTATAATTACGAAGGTAAACAGAGAGGATGAGAGAATTGCCAACAAGCAAGAGGGAACAAATTATTTTCGGATTAATGATGTGTACAGGAATGGTCTTGGTCATGATGTTCTTCAATCTATGGCACAGTGGGTTACTCGGCAAGATGTCCCCGATTGAGATACTGCTTCAATTCATATTATGTTTTGTCATCGCGTTTCTGGTGGAGTCTTTCATAGTTGGCCCTGTGGCGAGAAAGATTGCATTCTCATTGCCCTTCGACAAGTCCAACAAGATTTTGGGTGTGCTCGTTATGTCATTTTTTATGGTGATTGGCATGGTTCTGATCATGTCCATGTATGGAATGATCTCGGCATATCTTGCGGATCAATTAAGTGGGTCATCCATATTCCGTACGTATCTCCATACAATCGCTCGTAACTTCAGCCTGGCGCTTCCATATCAGTTAATCATTTTGGGACCACTCGTCCGATATGTATTCGGTAAATTCATCAAGGATAACGAGCCCGTATTGCCTGTCGTTAACAAAAGTGTGTGATTTGGCTGGCCATAAGTATTTCCTGGGCAATCTTGTGCAAATGAACAGATCGTATTATTACCTGTAATGAAAGGTGATCTGAGGCAAAGATAGGATACTTTCCACCACGATTACAGCGCTAACGAATCGAGAACATCTTATTAGGCCAGTTTTTAGAGAATGAAAAATCTAACGAATCTCTGCGGCGTTATTATGCAAAAAAACCTCCAAACGAGGCATTTAATTGAAGCTAATTATCTATAATAACGTCTCTAGGATTCGTTAGATTTCAAATATGCAGAAATGGAGGGGAATAGCGTGTGTTAGGTTCGTTAGAACAGAGTAACACTACAAAAAAATGCCCACCGTCAGGTCATGACAGTAGACATTACAATTTCTTTAATAGGTATTTCTAATCCTCAGGACTGGATCGACACAGAACTGTTAAGTCGCAGAATTGGCTATATGTTTGTTCTGCCAATGATACGTGATTACGCTAATGACAAGCAGGCCAACTGCAAAGATCGCAAGCATCCATGCAGACTGATTAACGGCCAGATGATCAAGACTCCATCCTGTAGTCAAAGGCAGAATGGCACCACCAACCCCACCTGAGGCAATCAAAATGCTGGGTGTGGATTCTTCTGTTCCGGGCAGCAGTTTACTGGCGAAGACAAGGGCAATGGAGAATATCCCTGACATCGCCAGTCCAAGCAGTAAGATGATGAGAAATGCAGACCAGATTTGGTTTGTAAATGGAAATAGCATTAACAAGAGAACAGATGCAAGACAACTGTACAGGACATATACGCGGTATTGGAATTTCTCTGCGATGTATCCGGCGAAGAGTCGTCCCACGGACATGGCAATCCAGAAACAGGTGACACTAAGGGCTGCTCCGGCTTCCTTCATGTTCATTTTCTCAATCAGGATCGCCGGCATGAAGTTCGCAAGACTCATCTCTGTGCCAACATAGAGGAAGAAGAACAGGACGAATAATACCAGAAGAGTCCTGTTACGGCCACGATAGGTTGGACTGGATGTACTTGCAGATGCGGGATGCATCTCACCCGATGTCCCTGCAGAGTGCGTATTTACGGAAGCATGATTTGAACTCTGTCGCTCCAGAAACTTATCGAGTTCACCGAATGATCCTTTCGCCCAGAAAACAAAGGTCAGCGCTGCGCAGATGGCAACAACGAGAAATGACAGGCGCCAGTATCCAGCAGCAATCAGACCGCTGGCAATGAGCGGCATGACCATCGCTCCGATCCCGAATAACACTTCCAGTCGACTCATGGCAACGGCTGTATTGTCTTTGATTGCAGCGATGATAATGGTCCCAATAACAGCTTCAACCATTCCGAATCCAAAGCCGGCAGCGGGTGCAATGACGAACATCCAGCCCCATGGTGGCAGCAGCATGTAGGATAATTCTGCAATACAGAGCAACGCTGTGGCGATTAACAGGCCTCCCCGTTTACCAAAGCGTCTGTTCAGCCATGGAGATAACAATACACCACCCAGGAATCCGGCAAATTGGGCAAAGATCAGCGTTCCGCCTTGGCTATAATCTTTGCCGTAATGTTCAAGTGCAACCGGTAGAATGGAACCGAGCACAACGTGGGCAAGTCCAATCAGGAAATAGGACAGACATCCGATCCAAAGTAATTTTTTCATAAAGAACTCCTTCTACTTATATACATAAATTGAGGATCACAATAAAGCGCAATCTTGAAGACAAAGTCTATCATAACAGGACATGTTAAGTTGTGCCATGAATTCCTGATCGATACAGAAGGTTGCAATCTGGTCCGGCGTTCGTATATACTGAGACCAACAATTACAGATCGGACCATGCCGTTGAAGAGCATCCAACTCGGAGGCGTTTTCGCCAGGGGAGCGATATTTCCCCAAGTTAACCGGAACCGCCCGTTATCGCGGACCAAGAGGCTGGAAGCAGGATATCCTGATTCAGCAAGTTGGGTGGCACCGCGAGCAGAGCGCTCCTCGTCCCAAGGGATGAGGGCGCTCTTTGTATTTTTACAGCCAAAGGAGACGGTGACTATGTTAGAAATGAAATGGATTCGGGCACATGCAGAAGAGGTTCAGGCAGCGGCAGACGGGAAAAAAATCAAGATCAACATTCGCACATTGTTAGAGCGGGATGAGGAACGCAGGGCACTTTTGCAGGAATCGGAAGAAGGACGCAGATTGCGCAATACGTTATCTGCTGATATTGGCAGACTCATGCAAGCCGGGAATCGGGAACAGGCCGAGGGTTTGCGGGCTCAGGTGAAACAGATCAATGAACAGTTGGAACAGGTGGAAGCGAGGCTCGCCCCTGTGCAGGAGGAAGTAACCAAGCTACAATGGCTGGTACCCAATATCGTGTCCCCGGATACCCCCAATGGCTTGTCGGACGCAGACAATGTAGAGCTACGACGTGTGGGAGAGGTGCCAACGTTCGAGTATAACACCAAAGATCACGTGGAACTTGGGGAGTTGCATGATCTGATCGATATTCCTCGTGGAGTTAAGATTGGCGGTACGCGAAGTTATGTATTAAAAGGCGCTGGCCTGTTATTACATCGGGCAGTACAGCAACTTGCGCTGGATCTGTTGCTGAAGCATGGGTTTACACCGATGGAGGTACCGCTGATGGTCAGGGAGGACGCGCTGGTGAACACCGGATTCTTCCCAACTGGTCGAGATCAGGTCTACGAACTCGAAGGAGAGAACAAGTGGCTGGTGGGAACTTCTGAAGTGCCGCTGGTCTCGTATTATGCGGATGAGATTGTCGATGTTCAAGAGCCTGTGAAGCTGGCCGCGGTATCGACGTGTTTCCGCAGTGAAGTTGGCTCCGGCGGACGGGATGTACGCGGATTGTATCGTGTGCACCAATTTGCCAAAGTTGAGCAGGTCATTCTCTGTGCCCCTGATGCAGAAGAATCGGAGCGCATGTTGCAAGAGATTACAGGACACGCCGAAGAATTGCTGCAATTACTGGAACTGCCGTATCGTGTTGTCGCTGTATGTACCGGAGATATGTCGCAGAAAACGTACAAACAGTATGACATCGAGACCTGGATGCCAAGCCGCGGTGCATATGGAGAAACGCATTCGTCGTCGAATCTGCATGATTTTCAGGCGCGCCGTTCGAATATTCGTTGCCTCGATGCCGAAGGCAAGTTGGTCTACTGTCACACCTTGAATAATACGGCGGTGGCATCGCCGCGTATCCTGATTCCTTTGCTTGAGAATCATCAGCAGGAGGATGGAAGCATTCACATTCCGGAAGCCCTGCGGCCCTATATGGGCGGTGCCGAGAGCTTGATTTTGCCAGAGCAGGATGAAGTGAAGTAAAGAGGTTAGTTAAAGCTTTAGGAATTCAAAAAGGGGATGTTCCACACGTCATGTTGCATGTGACGATGGACATCCCTTTTTCAACTGAAATAGTATTTACATAAACCAATTTCCTACTATGTTGGGCTAGATTCAAAGGTTTTTATAACGATTACACGCTGATCTCATGAATTGTTCCAAGACTCTCACTTATGTTATTCAACTTTATGCAATTCATATCCGATATAATATAATAGAAGTAAAATATTGGATTATGGGAGTTGGGAATTAAAAATGAATAGAATTAAACTGGCGCTTCGAGGCACATTTGCTCTAATTATTGCATTAACCGTACTGGTCCCTTCGTTGGCCTTGGCGGCTACTGGTGACGTGAAATCGATTGAAATAACCAATAGCAACCCGCAGAAGATGAGTGTTTCAGAAACAGCTGCACTTCAGGTGATGGCAACGGTAGAGGGTTTTGATAACAAGCAGGATGTTACCGAAGGCGTGACTTGGTCCACCAGTAATGCAGCAGTCGCGACGATGGTGAAAGGCAAAGTCAAGGCTGTAGCCGCGGGCGAAGCAACCATTTTTGCAGAAGTAGACGGGTCTAAAGCCCAGTTGGCTGTCCAAGTGCAGGAGAAGATCAAAAGCATCAAAGCTTCACCGAAATCCTACAGTTTTGTTAAAGGCAGTGAAAGCACCCTTCCGAAAGTAAGTATTACCCGTGCGAATGGTAAGGAAGAGGATGTGACGTCTGAGATTGTGTGGTCCGTATCCACTTCTTCGGCTGTGCTGGAAAACGGTAAAATCAAAGGGGTTACACCCGGCAGAGTATTGCTGCAAGGCAAATACGGAACAACGATTGTGAAAGTCCCTGTTGCTGTGACGGACGAAATTACCAAAGTCGAGGTTACCCCTGCCACAATGCAGCTGAACATCAAGAAGTCCAAAGCGTTGAAGGTTATCGGGACCTACGCGAACGGCAAAACCATTAACCTTTCGAAACAGGTCATATGGACCTCTTCCAATACAAATGTAGCTATCGTGAAAAATGGAGCAGTCAAGACGCTGACTGAGGGACAAGCCACCTTGACAGGAACTTATCAAAATCAGACAATAAAGGCAGAGGTTACCGTTGTACCTTTGCTTAAAAAGTTGATTACAGGCCAGAAAAAACTGGTTATGTCCCCACAGGGAAGCACAACACTGAGTGTGATGGCACAGTATGATACGGGCAAAACCACTGTTGTGACCAACAGTGCGGTGTGGAGCAGCACAAAGCCGGGCGTAGCGACAGTTACAAATGGCAAGATCGTGGCTGTAAGCAAAGGGAAAACGTCCATCACGGCCAAGTGGGGCAACAAAAAAGTGACGATCCCTGTTACGGTGAAATAAATCTTCATATAATGAAGTGCTCTGCATCAATTCAAAGATAAAATAAGTACATGACATCGTTAAAATCATCAATATCATCAAGGTAACAGACAACCAAGGGGCGTAGACATACGCTCCTTTTTTGGATATATAGAAATATGTATCTGAAATGCCTTCTGCTTCAACAACTATATAAGGGGATTGGATGGGATGAATATGAAAGCTTCGATTATAAGCTCAGACTCTAACTCTAACTCTAGTGATCTGGCTTACCTGAAGTATCTTTTTTTATCCCTAAGTTCCATACTTACATTTCAACGGAGTACTACGATTAAGCGCATGAAGCAACGCACCTATGAAAAATACAGAGAAGGTTACCATTTAAAATGTCATGGTGAAGAGGAGATACCTGAATGAAAGATCCAATGCAACCGGAAAATTGGCCTGCCTGGGCGACAGAGTCGGTAGAGATTGCTCCGGCCAACCCCAATTGGGATGCGCAGGCTCAGAATGAAATCCGACAACTCAAACGTCTTCTACAGCAGTTTAATATCCATCAATTCGAGCATATCGGAAGCACATCCATTCCCGGATTACCTGCCAAGCCCATTATTGATCTGATGGCAGAGGTACAGTCATGGGACGACATGGATCTGATTGCGGATCAGCTGAATCCGTTGGGCTGGAACTACGTTCCGCCTGAACTGGATGGACGGGAGTACAGACGATTCTGGGTCAGGGTTAAGGATGGCAAGAGAGCTGTACACCTTCATCTTATGCGCCCGGGAGAAGAACGCTGGGATCGTCAAATTCGGTTTCGGGATGTGCTGAGAAAACGCCCAGATCTGGTGGAAGCTTACGCCGTCCTGAAGACAAAGCTTGCTGATGAGAACAAGGAAGATAGGGAATCGTATACCGCTGCCAAAACGCAATTTATTTTACAAGTGCTTGATGAAGGCGTGTGATTGATTGAAAAGCGTACTTATCAGAGACAGGATGAACTATTTCTTCGCAGTCATGATGACCATGGCGGCAGGACTCGCATCCAGACACTTTGGTGATCGATTGCCGGATTGGGTGCATGAACATTTCGGAGATGCATGTTGGGCGGGCATGATTTATTTCGGAGTACGCATGGTGTGGCCTCATCGCAGCTTGGTATGGGCGATGTGTTTGAGCTGTGTATTCAGCTGGATGATTGAGTTCTCGCAGTTGATCCAGACGCCTTGGCTGATTGAGATACGCTCTACCGTATTAGGTGCGCTTATACTGGGACATGGGTTTCTGGTAATTGATCTGATTCGATATACGGTCGGTATTCTGTGCATGGTTATGATAGATCGTTATTTCCTGAGAAATAAGATGGCTGGATCATGAACTCAAGTGAATCATGGAGGTGTGCTGAATGAATGTAGAAAAACTTTTTGCCGAATTGCCCGAATTCGAAACACAGCGGTTAAAGCTGAGGCGGCTTACGATGGATGATCTTGATGAATATTATGCGTTTGCCTCTGATCCGCGAGTGAGTCAGCAAAGCTTGTGGAACTACCATGAGACGGTGGAGGATTCAATTCAATATATTCAGCGGGTACTGGATAATTATGAACGGAAAACGGTACATATCTGGGCTTTTGTTTTGAAGGAAACAGGGACCCTGATCGGGAGGGGTGGCATTTTTCATCTTAACGAACCCATGCAGAGTGGTGAACTAGGGTACGCGATAGCCAGCAGTCAATGGGGTAAGGGGCTCGCAGCAGAAGCGATGCAACCCATCGTGGATTATTGCTTTCGGGAACTGGACTGCAATCGGTTGGAGGGGAAATGTAATGCAGGCAACATAGGCTCTGCACGCGTAATGGAGAAGCTGGGTATGTCGTACGAAGGTTTGCTACGCAAACAGTTGAAGATCAAAGGTGTATTTACGGATCAAAAATTGTACTCCCGTATCCGGGATGATCTATAATACTTCCAATGACTCATAGGGTACATCGCAGAAATTGAAGGAGGCAGAACCATGATCTATAGTATTATTTCTCGTTCGTTGTGGGAGCAAGTGTCAAAGGGGAGTGTGTATGCACCAGATAGCCTGGAAACGGACGGATTCATTCATTGTTCCACCAAGGAACAGATTCCATGGGTAGCCGGGCAATATTATGCAGGCCGCACGGATCTATTATTACTTAGTATTGATGAGAAGGCGTTAGAGCCAGAACTGGTGTATGAGGATCTCTACGAATTAAATGAACTATATCCACATATCTATGGAGAGCTCAATTTGGATGCGGTTCGCAAAGTCATTCCATTTGAACCGAATGCAGACGGTACGTTTTCATTTCCTGAATAAATAACATGTGACGCTTCTATTTGGACGTGATCTGGGGCATTATACTTTTTCGAAGGGTGGTTAACGGATGGATATGAATCAGGTTTTTCTGGAGACAGCCGAGAAGCAATTCTTGTATTACAAGCAGCTCGGGGAAAAAGCCATGGCACAACTGGATTCCGAGCAATTGTTTCAATCCTGGAATGAAGACGCGAACAGCATTGCGGTAATCGTAAAACATCTATGGGGAAATATGCTGTCCCGTTGGACGGATGTACTGACAACAGATGGTGAGAAACCGTGGCGTGAACGGGACGCCGAGTTCGTGAATGATATTGCATCCCGGGAAGAGTTGCTCGCCAAATGGGAGGAAGGCTGGAATTGTCTACTCGAGTCCATTCGCTCGTTTACCCCGGAACAATTGTCTCATATCATATATATTCGGAATGAAGGTCATACCGTGATGGAGGCCATTATTCGGCAATTAGCACATTATCCGTATCATGTCGGGCAGATAGTATTTGCCGCGAAAATGCTTAAAGAAACAGCTTGGGACAGTCTCTCGATTCCGAGAAACGGGTCAGATCAATATAACGGCGGCAAATTTGCCAAGCCGAAGGCACGCAAACATTTTACAGAAGATGAACTTCATATAGAAAAAGGTGAGGAACAACAATGACTCAAATTGCATTGATTCGCCATGGAAGCACAGCGTGGAATAAGGAAAAACGTTCACAGGGACAGACGGATAATCCGCTGGATCAGGAAGGAAGGGAACAGGCGGTATTACTTGCCGCGAGACTGGCCGAAGAATCCTGGGATGCCATCTATGCAAGTGACTTGGAACGTGCAAGTGAGACAGCTCGCATCATTGGTGATCGCTTGGGCATTCAGGAGATTCATCTGGACCCTAGACTTCGCGAGATGGGCGGAGGACAGGTCGAAGGAACGACGGAAGAGGAACGGTTAGCCAAGTGGGGAGCGGACTGGAGTACTCTGGATCTTGGACGGGAGCTTGCAGATGCAGGGACTGTTCGAGGCAGTGCGGTGCTTGAAGATATTGTACAGCAGCACCCCGATGGAAGAGTGATCGTTGTCAGTCATGGGGCCGTCCTGCGGAATACACTGCGAGGTCTGGTGCCTGAGCTTGATATTAGCGTGAAGCTGTCCAACACATCCATAACCCGGATCGCCAAGAATGAGAATGTGTGGCAATGCGAACTGTACAATTGCAGCGTGCATTTGGATTCTTAGAGAGAGTCTCAATAGATGGATGCCCTGACGTTAAAACGCTAGCAAACTTTGTGGACAAAGGGGGAGATGGCGCATGACCGAATTGACGTATGCATGGACGGAGGAGATCCTATCTCCGCTGGGTGAGACAGCGGTTATCATCCAGTGTGGAGATCAATTGTCTGACGCTGTGCAGCGCAGAGTGATGTCTGTATGTGCTTTGCTGGAAAAAAGCACTCTGCCGGCCATGATCGAATGGGTGCCTTCATATACGTCCGTTACAGTATTTTATGATCCGTTCATCTCCCCGTACCCCGAGTTATGCCATATTCTGCTTCAGCAGTTGAATCAAATGAAGGAATCCATACAAGACAAACCCAGAACGGTCACGATTCCCGTATGTTATGGTGGCGAGTGGGGCCCTGATCTGGACTATGTTGCCAGTGAGCATGGACTGACCGCAGAGGACGTTATTGCGATTCATACATCCGGGGATTATCTCGTACATATGATTGGATTTGCACCGGGTTTTCCGTATCTCGGTGGGTTGTCTGAACAGATCGCTACGCCCAGACGTGCAACGCCAAGGCTTCGGGTTGAGGCGGGCACAGTAGGTATCGGTGGCAAACAGACGGGAATCTATCCGGTGGACACACCCGGGGGATGGCAATGTATTGGACGAACGCCACTCCGGTTGTTTCGGCCGGAAGAGAACGTACCGAGTTTGCTGGCAGCAGGTGATCGGGTTCGATTTGAACAGATTACGATGCAGGAGTATCTGGCGTTGAAGCAGAAGGAGGGCGAACGATGAGTATTGAAGTGATTCGCCCTGGCCTGTTATCTACCGTTCAGGATGAAGGCAGAACCGGCTATCGCCGGTATGGTATTCATCCCGGGGGAGTCATGGACACCTTTGCAGCCAGAGTAGCCAATATGCTTGTGGGCAACTCCCGACATGCGGCAGTGCTGGAGATGACGATGACGGGGCCAGAGCTTCGATTTCAGGAGAGCCAGCTTATCTCATTATGTGGAGCTGATTTGACGGCAACGGTGGATCATCTGCCTGTACCCTTGTGGCGTCCGGTGCTGGTGCGGGCTGGAAGTGTACTGAAGTTTGGTCAATGTCGTCATGGTTTGCGTGGATATCTGGCGATTGCGGGTGGAATAGCTGTGCCTGAAGTGATGGGCAGTCGAAGTACAGACCTCAAGACAGGTCTTGGCGGTGTGGAGGGCCGAGCCTTGCGCGTGGGGGATCTGTTATCCAATGGTGAACTTTCTGTCGAAGCGCAAGGTTGGATGCATCGTATGGAGCAGCAGGTAAAGGAGAGTGAGCGGGACCACCGAATATTGGCGCCTGCGTGGCTTTTATCTGAACGTGAAAGACCTGACTATTATGGGCAACCTGTTATTCGTGTGATGGAGAGCAAGGATAGTTTGCTGTTCAGTAAGGCAAGTCTGGGACAATTCTATGCCGAAAAATACGTGATTTCTTCGCAATCCGATCGGATGGGCTACCGCTTGCAAGGCTCCATACTGGAGCTGGATCAGCCCCTGGATCGGCTGTCTGAAGCCGTTACCTATGGCACGGTGCAGGTGCCACCTGATGGTCAGCCCATCATTTTGATGGCGGACCATCAGACGATTGGAGGTTATCCTGTCATTGCACAGGTAGCTCGGGTGGATATGCCAATCCTGGCTCAGGCTAGGCTAGGAACCCAAATTTCTTTTAAAAAGATTACGCATGATCAAGCCGAACAGTTGTATATGGAACAGGAAATCAATATGCAGTTCATGGATAAGTTGATACGCAGAAGAATGGCAGGAATGGGGGGCACTTAATGAATACCTCGAAAACCTTGGATATCAATTGTGATCTGGGCGAAAGTTATGGTATATATCGCACGCTATCGGACGAGGTGATTCTACCTTTGATTACATCAGCCAATATTGCCTGTGGATTTCATGCAGGGGACCCGGCTACAATGCGGCTGACGGTGGAGAGGGCATTGGAGCATCAGGTGGCAATTGGAGCCCACCCCGGGTTGCCGGATTTGCAAGGGTTTGGCAGAAGACGTATGGACATTACGCCACGGGAAGCATATGACATGGTGGTGTATCAGATTGGTGCGCTGGATGCCTTTGTCCGGGCAAGCGGAGGGCGAATGCATCACGTAAAACCACATGGTGCCTTATACAATATGGCCGCAGAAGATGCGAAGCTTGCTGAAGCCATCACCGAGGCGATCTATCAAGTACAGCCTGAACTGTATCTGTATGGTCTGGCGGGCAGTGAGCTGATTCATGCCCCGGATCGCATCGGTCTGCGTAGTGTGAGCGAAGTGTTTGCGGATCGAACCTATGGGACGGACGGAAAGTTAACTCCTCGCAGCCAAGCTGGAGCCCTCATTGAAGAATCGGGACAAGCGATTGCTCAAGTGCTTCGGATGGTGAAAGACGGCGTGGTTGTATCCACGGATGGTACGTTGGTTCCCATTAAGGCAGAGACTGCCTGTATCCACGGTGATGGTTCGAACGCTCTCGCATTTGCTCAAGAGATTCGTCGTGTGCTGGAATCGGAAGGCATTAAGTTATCTGCGCATACCACGGGATGATACGAATGTTCAGCAGAACAATAGTAGTATCAGGTTGTTCGGATTGAACTTTGAAATTTTAGAATGACAAGGAGTGGATCAACAGAATGAAACCCATACGCAACTCGGCGAAAGCTGTCATTGTACAGGATGGACGATTGCTGGTCATCCGGCTGGAAGACCAATATGGTACCGCTTATGTGTTCCCAGGTGGAGGACAGGAGAAAGGTGAAGAACTCAAGGATGCGGTCGCACGTGAATGTCTGGAGGAGATTGGTCAGGCCGTGAATGTGGGAGAGCTGTTACATATCCGGGAGTATATCGGTAAAAATCATGAATTCGCCGAGTGGGATGCAGATATCCATCAGGTTGAATTTTATTTTGCGTGTAGCCTGATCGATCCGGAGGCAACCGTTTTTGAAGGCTCCAATCCAGATGACCACCAAGTCGCCGTGGAATGGATTGCCCTTGAAGACCTGTCCAACATTCGTTTATATCCAAAAACAATTGGCGAATTGCTTCTTAAATCAGGCTTTTCTTCAATCTATCTTGGAGATTTGAATTAAATCAGCCAAGAAGAAATATCGTGCTAACCCCTTTATGTAAACATTTTTATAAAGAACTTTTCCAATTTTGTCACGTTAGCGTATCGGTTCATGGATTCACCATAGGTGAGGTGGGTACACTATAAGTACAGGCTTATTACACCTAACGTAAGTTGACTGTACTTATACACAGCAACGGAGCGGATAAAACCTAAAGAAACGAAACCTGCAAAGTTAAGTACAGGTTTCTGTTTGAACTTTAGCTTACCCACTCCTCAAATTGGGAGAACAGTAGACGTAGTGGAGGGGACGGAATCGATTCTGAGGAAGCAAAGCGTTCGCCTTTATCACCGGATTTTCCCTTTGAGAAAAGGGAATCAAAAAAATCTGGGGATAATAGCGATCCAAAGAACGATCCGTACCCGCAACGGCCGCCTACAAGAGTTCTTCCAACATCCCCCCAAACCGAAAGGAGCACTTCCCATGAACCAGACTGAATTGGAACAAAACATTGTAAAAGCATTGGAAAACAACCCTTTTTGCAGCTTCTCCACTGTGGAGAATGGTAAACCGAAATCCCGCTATATGGCGCTTTTCAACGATGGACTGAACATTCATCTGGCAACGAACCGCCGTACACACAAAGTAGAGGAACTGGAGAATAATCCGAATGTTAGCCTGCTACTAGGTTATGAGGCTGGTGGTTCCAAGGAAGTAGTTGAGATTGAAGGAACCTGTGAAGTGACAAAGAACGAAGGCTTGCGTGAGCAAGTGTGGAACGATGAACTGAAGGCGTGGTTCGATGGACCTAATGATCCGAACTATGTCATTCTGGACATCACCCCGGCTCGTATCGAATATACAGGGAAAGATCATGAACATCATGTGTGGGAACAATAATCCGAATATGAACATAACCTCTGCAAAGTAGCGTCCTTATGCGAAAATACGCGCAGAGTTTAATCCAACCGTGAAAGCCATTAAGGTTTCACGGTTTTTGGTATGGATGAATAACGCTGAATTGGATATACATGTAAGGCACATGTAATATACGTATTTCAAAGATAATAAGCACTAAATACCTACTAAAATGTTGAAAAAAATGTCGAAATCACGCATGATAATGTAAACTTACCTAGGTATGTGCGGGTAATGTAAAAAAATAATGCTTTTCAATGACTGAACATTGCGTTATGATTTGGAATGTAAACGACAAGCACAGACATAAATAGATGTTCATGTGAGATAAACTTACCTGAAATTCCGATGCATGTCATCAGAGCGTCAGTACGCACAACCCATGAAATCTATCTTTTTTCTGCGCTCTTCGTTTGCCTATTAATGCATGATTCAATGTACATAACCGGGAGGGGTTATTTTGAAAATGAGAAAAAAAGTATTATCAAGCCTGACTGCCGCTTTGGTTGCATTAAACGTGCTTGCGGTATTTCCGGTACCTGTGTCGGCTGCGGATGCTGCCAAAGTTAAACTGCGGATCATGGAGACAACAGATATTCATGACAATCTGATTAACTACGACTATTATTCCGACAAAGAGACAGACCAGTATGGACTCGCCAAAACAGCTACACTGATCAAAAAAGCGCGTGATGAAGCCAAGAACAGCTTGCTGTTTGACAATGGTGATCTGATTCAGGGTAACCCGCTGGGAGACTATGTTGCGAAGATTGATCCACTGAAAAAGGGTGAGACTCACCCTGTATATAAAGCGATGAATCTGCTCGATTATGATGCAGGTAACATCGGTAACCATGAGTTCAACTATGGTCTGGACTTCCTAGACATGACGCTGGAGGGAGCGAACTTCCCTTACATTAATGCCAATGTCTATGTAGACGATGGTGATGATGATGAGACAAATGACAAGAACTATTTCACACCGTATGAGATTTTGGATAAAAAAGTAACGGATGAGACTGGCAAAGAACATACGATCAAAGTGGGTGTGATCGGATTTGTACCGCCACAAATCATGCAGTGGGACAGCGCTAACCTTGAAGGCAAAGTAATCGCCAAGGATATTATTGCTACCGCGAAAAAATTCATTCCAAAAATGAAGGCTGAAGGTGCCGACATTATTGTAGCCATCCCTCACTCCGGATTTGAGGATATCCCTCAAACGGATCTGATGGAGAACTCCGTACTGTACCTGAGCCAGGTAGAAGGCATTAATGCCATTCTGTTTGGACATGCTCACAAAGTATTCCCAAGTGCTGATTTTGCCGGCAAAAAAGGGGTAGACCTTGAGAAAGGGACAATCAATGGCGTTCCTGCTGTAGAGCCAGGGTTCTGGGGTGATCATCTTGGTATCATCGACCTGGATCTGGAACTGGTTGATGGCAAATGGAAAGTGGTAGATTCCAAAACGGAGGCTCGCCCAATCTATGACACAGCCAACAAAAAGCCACTGGTAGATGCGGATCAGGACATCATTGATGCGGTTCATGAAGAGCATGAAGGTACATTGGAGTATGTTCGTGGTCCGGTGGGCGAAACGACTGCACCTATCAACAGCTTCTTCGCTCTGGTTCAGGATGATCCATCCATTCAGATCGTAACGAATGCACAGAAATGGTATGTCGAAAAACATATGCAAGGTACGGAATATGAGAAAATCCCTGTATTGTCCGCAGGTGCACCGTTCAAAGCCGGTGGACGTTCAGGCGCTTCGTATTACACGAATATTCCTAAAGGCACCATTGCCATCAAAAACGTTGCTGACCTGTACGTGTATCCAAATACGGTACATGCTGTAATGGTTAACGGCGCAGAACTGAAAGAATGGCTGGAATGGTCTGCAGGCCAGTTCAACCAGATCGACCCGGCTAAAGGTGGACAACAACAACTGATCAACAATGACTTCCCAACGTACAACTTCGATGTTATCGATGGTGTAACGTATCAGATTGATGTGACACAACCAGCCAAGTATGACGGCAAAGCAACCGTTGTAAATGCATCGGCAAGCCGGATCAAGGATCTGAGTTTTAACGGTAAACCGATTGACCCAGCGCAAAAATTCATCGTAGCGACGAATAACTACCGTGCTTCTTCGTCCAAGCTGGCTAACCCGGACGGTAAACGTATCGTTCTGGCTGCACCGGATGAGAACCGTCAAGTGATCATCGACTACATCCGTGAGAATAAAACGATTAATCCGGCAGCGGACGGCAACTGGTCCCTGGCACCAATTAAGCCATCTGCTGGGTTAACCGCAGCAGCGCTGAACGATCTTGAAGTTGTGTTTGCTTCTTCCCCGGATGCAAAAGATCTGGTTGAAGCAAACCCGGCGATGTCTTTCATTGGTACAAATGATGATGGTTTTGCTGAATACGGCATGAAATTGACTGGAGAAGCAACAACAACTCCGAAACCAGGTACGGAGCCTGCTCCAACACCTACAAAGCCAACTAAACCTACGGAGCCGACTACTCCAACCAAACCAACGACCAAGCCACAGCCTGAGAAACCAGCGGGCGGCAAAGTGGTATATGTGGTGAAAAAAGGCGATAACTTGTACCGCATAGGTTTGAAATATGGTGTAGACTGGCGCAAGCTTGCGACAGCTAACCAAATCTCAAATGTGCATAACCTGAAAGTTGGACAGAAAATCGTGATTCCCGCTTCTTAAAGTTTAATAAGTTGAGGGAGACCGACAGTCATCAGACTGTCGGTCTTTTTTTCTGCAAATTTGAATATATTTGTTCCAAGAACCGTCATACAGGAAGTCATCAAAACAGTAGAGATTAATTTTAAGACCCATGATATAATATTTACAAACTTTGGGTATATACAAGTGAACATTAATGGACATGGAATCTAAATTGGCAAGGGGGGTCCTACATGAATTGCAGTGGCTGCAGTCCAATCTATCCTATAGAGGGCCAAGGTACCTTGTACTTGCGTCCCATTTCCCCCGCTTTGCTGGAAGCGCTACAAACGCCGGGAAGACTTATCGAGACGTCGGATGACATGATGTGGATGGATTTTTCGAATCTTGAGACGGTTCAGAATTTAATAAAAGAGATCGGCGAAATTGATCCGACATTACGTGATTCCCTAACCGTTCAGATTATGCCTATTTACGAACAGGTTAATGAAGAAAGCTGGATTAGTCTAACCATGCAGGAGTCCCGTTTCAAACATGCGGAGCTTGTTTCCATTATTCTGGAGCATCAATTCAGCAGTCATATGCAACCCATCGTTGATGCATCGGAGCAGATTATCGGATATGAGTTTTTGCTTCGTCCTGCTGAGAATGGAAAATCCTTTAGTTCCTATGAATTATTTGAAGTTGCGCGTGAGACCGGACTACATTCTTTTCTGGATCGATTGGCGCGTATTACTGCTATTGAGACCAGTGCCCTTTTTCTGCCGCATGGTGTCAAACGCTTCGTAAATTTCCTGCCTTCCTCCATATACAATCCCGAATATTGTCTGACACATACGTTTGAAGCGATTGAACGCCTTTCGCTGGACCCCAAAGATTTTGTGTTTGAAGTCGTGGAAACAGAGCAGATTCAGCATATGCCTATCTTGCAGCAAATCTTTGAGGTATATCGTTCCCGTGGAATGTCGGTTGCACTGGATGATGTGGGTGCCGGATATTCGACAATAGAGTTGATGAATCGGTTAGAACCGGATTTTGTCAAAATAGATCGAAGTCTTATTGATCGTTGTGATCAGGATTCGACCAAACAAGAGAAAATTCTTCATATTGTTGAGATGTCGAGTCGATTTGGAGGGCAAGTCCTTGCCGAGGGGATCGAACGAATGGAAGAGTTTGAATTCTGTCGTTCCATAGGTATTGAGCTTGCACAGGGCTACTATTTTGGTAAACCCTCTGCGCAACCCCCAGGCGGTCCTTACTCTAATACTTCATCTAATTCATGGAATAATTAGTAACCTGTACCTTGTACAAGTCGCTTCTGATCAGAGGTGGCTTGTTTGGCGTGCCTGCACATTTTTCTCTCAAATAAATACCCTCATTTAGCCGATATATAAGATAAGCCTTTTAGATTGATCCATACATACAAAGAAAGAGGGCATTTTTACATTTTGAGGGGGAGAAAGACATGAGTGAAACTCAGGATAATAAACCAATGAAAGCAGCGAAACCTGCCAAACCAAAACATAGTCAAAATAAAAAGAAGAAAAAGAAAGGTTTTGTCTGGAATATAAGGAACAAACTATTGGTCTCCTTCCTGGCCGTTCTACTCCTGCCAAGCTTGGCAGTCGGCTTAATCACACTAACGATGGCTGAAGATGGCGTACAAGGACAATTAGTGGATAGTGCCATGCAAAGTGTGAGCACTGCCAATACCATTGTAGAAAGCCAAGTGAATTACAAGATTCATGACATTAACTATTTCGCGGATGCTCTTGATCCGACCCTGATCAAAGGGGAGAACGATAGTCCCGAGCTTCAGTTGAAACTGGAGCAATATCTGGGCTTGCATCCCGATGCCATGAATATTTTTGTAGGAACAACAGACGGAGTCATGGTTCGAGGTAAACCAACAGCGAGCAGCACACGGGGAGATGCTTTTGACCCTAGGGAGCGGGAGTGGTACAAACTAGCGATGGAAAAGCCAGGTACAGCTGTTGTATCAGCTGTATCTGTTAATACCGATGGTGTTGCAGTTGTGTTTATCTCCAAAACATTAAAGGATCAATCCGGTGTCATCGGTTTATCTCTGGACCTGACAGACCTGCAAGAGCAGACATCCATTAAGGTGGGCAAAGAAGGCTACGTCATTATTATGGATGCAAACAAAAACTATGTCGTATCCCCTGTAGCAGATGCAGGTACGCCGGAAACGAGTGGCTTGCTGGATGAGATGTATGAAGGTCCAGAAGGTCAATTCGATTACGTGTTCAACGATCAGCCGAAGATGATGATTTTTTCAACAAATGAAGCAACAGGCTGGAAAATTGCAGGCACGATGCTCAAGAGTGAAGTAACTAATGCAAGTAAGGATATTCGCATGGCCACATTTATTGTTATTCTGGCGGCTACGTTCCTTACACTCCTCTTTATTATATGGTTTACACGCTCCATGCTGCGTCCAATTAAACGACTGCAGGAATCTGCCAGAGCCGTGAGTAAAGGTGACTTGACCGTGAAAATGGAAACAGGGCGTAAAGATGAAGTCGGAGAACTAGCGAAGTATTTTGAACGTATGGTCGATAACCTGCGGATGATGATTCTGGGCGTACAGGAAACGACAGAGCAGGTATCTGCTTCTTCTCAAGAATTGTCTGCCAGTGCAGAACAAACTACCAAAGCGATTGAACATTCAACACTGGCCATTCAGGAACTGGCTGAAGGTGCAGAGCAGCAGGTAAACAGCGTGAAAGACGGATCGGGACAGATGAGCCGAATGGCAGAAGATGTTCGAATGATGTCGGAGCGTGTGCAGTCGATTACGGCGAATATGCGGCATACGTCCGGAGCGGCTTCATCTGGGAATGAGGCAGCAGGACAGGCTGTGGAGCAGATGAACAGTATCCAGGAAACGGTGGAGCAGCTGGGGACGGTGGTTCAATCTCTGAATGCCCGTTCCGTTGAGATTGGTAGCATGGTTGATGTCATTGCATCCATCTCCAAACAAACAAACTTGCTCGCATTAAATGCTTCTATTGAAGCGGCAAGAGCGGGGGATGCGGGCCGTGGGTTTGCAGTTGTAGCCGGTGAGGTACGCAAACTGGCAGAAGAATCCGGAAGTTCGGCAGCGCAGATCGGTGAGGTGGTTCATAATATCCGTCAGGACATGGATGCCGCTCTAATCGCTATGAATGCGGCTCAGACCCGGGTAGGAGAAGGAATTCAGGCCGTGAATACGTCAGGACAATCCTTTGCTCAGATTCGGGAGGCGGTGGAAGATGCTGTTCATACATTGGATGACTTGTCCGCAACAACGAAACAACTGGAGAGCGGTGCATCCCACGTTGCCAAGGCGATGAGTGATATTTCGAATGTGACCCAGGAATCGGCTGCGAATACAGAATCCGTGTCGGCATCTTCGCAAGAACAACTGGCATCGGTAGAAGAGATTGCATCATCCTCGGCACATCTGAATAGCATGGCGGAACAATTACAAGGACTGCTTGGCATGTTCAAGATGGTAGAGGATACACCGAAGGATAAGGGAAACGATAAATCCTAACATTGGAACACCATAACTTACCACACAATTTATATTAAAAGAAAATAAAGATAGACAATGTTCCTGTTGCCCTGTATAAATATATCGTCTGGTCATTCCGCGCATAGAGCGGTGTAATCTTACAGTATAAGATTGAATTAACGAAATAATATATTGATACAGGGTACAGCAGGAGGCTCTATGGTATACGTAGCAATACTGATTTTTGTAGTAACGATCACCTTGGTGATCTGGCAACCTCGTGGATTGGGTATCGGTTGGACTGCCTCGGGTGGGGCATTACTTGCCCTGTTGTGTGGAGTCGTCAGCTTAAACGATGCCTCGGATGTGGCATCCATTGTATGGAATGCAACGCTGGCCTTTGTCGGCATTATTATGATTTCTCTCATTCTCGACGAGACGGGTTTCTTCGAATGGGCTGCCCTTCATATGGCAAGGCTGGCTGGAGGAGACGGTCGCAGACTGTTCTTCTACTCCATTCTGCTGGGAGCCGCGGTGTCTGCCTTGTTCGCGAATGACGGTGCCGCGCTCATTCTGACGCCAATTGTGCTGGCCATGGTGCGTGCATTGAAGTTTGATGAACGCATGGTGCTGGCTTTTGTGATGGCGAGTGGATTTATCGCCGATACCACGTCGTTACCGCTGGTCGTTAGCAATCTGGTTAACATTGTGTCGGCCGATTTCTTTGGCATTACATTTGTGGAGTATGCTGTACGCATGGTTGTGCCCAATCTGTTCTCAATCGTAGCGAGTACGGGGATGTTGTTTTTGTTTTATCGCAAAAGCATACCCCTTCGCTACGACATCTCCGCGGCACGTGACCCGAAGGAAGCAATACGTGATCCACGGATGTTCCGAATCGCCTGGTTCATGCTTGGGCTGTTATTGGTTGCCTATGCATCCAGTGAGTTTCTGCCGATTCCCGTGTCGGTTATCGTTGGCTCCGTTGCGTTGCTGTTCGCTTTGTTGGCACGCAAGAGCGAGGCTGTTGATCTGAAACGGGTAATCAAGGAAGCGCCATGGTCGATTGTGGTGTTCTCGGTGGGCATGTATATCGTCGTATATGGACTGCGGAATGCAGGGTTAACGGATCATCTGAGCCGCTGGCTGGATGCCATAGCAGAGCATGGTCTGCTGGCTGCTTCGCTCGGGATGGGCATTATCGCTGCTGTATTATCATCGGTGATGAACAATCTGCCGACCGTGTTGATTAACCTGCTAGCCATCCAGGGCGCGCATACCGAAGGTATCATTCAAGAAGCATTGATCTATGCCAATGTCATTGGTTCCGACCTGGGTCCCAAAATGACCCCAATTGGATCACTTGCCACATTGCTGTGGCTGCACGTGTTGTCCCGCAAAGGTGTAAAGATTACATGGGGTTACTATTTCAAAGCAGGCATCGTCCTCACGATCCCAACATTGTTGATCACGTTGGCCGGATTGGCGTTGTGGCTCTGGATTTTAGGTTAGTGCAATCGTATTTTACATTTTCAACTAGCACAGACCGTTAAGTGTCTGGAGTAGGTAGTGTTGTACGGATCGCGCTTATTGTTATGGATGTAGTGGTACTATACAAAAAAACCAACCTTTTTAGAAGGTTGGTTTTTTTGTGTTCTGTTTTCCTTCCCAAACGATTCTTAAATAGAATACTAACTTAGAATTTAAAAAAAGTGGGTATCATAAACGAATACACGATCACTTCCTAACTATTAGGAAAGAGTATAGGCTTGGTGGATATAAAGCGCTTGCATTAGTATGTGTGTAAGGAGGAAAGCCAAATGAGAAAACGTTACATTAAGCTATTAGAGCATTTAAAACAATCTGAGCATGATTTTGTGAGTGGAAGCGAATTAGCTAATCTATTTAATGTAACGACTAGAACGATTCGCAATGACATCAAAGAAATAAATGAAAATTATTTAGATAAAGCAATGGTTATTGGCAATACTCGCAAAGGATACAAATTAGTCGGGGATTTATCCAGCCTGTATAAAAATGAAGATGATGACGAAGAAAGAGCATTTCATATTATCAAAGCACTGTTATCGCAGACTGATTTTATTACGTACGAGGATCTGGCTAGAACGCTTTATTTTTCGACTCAAACGATCCGTAAAGACGTGCAAAAATTAGTGCAAACGATTCAAGCAGAAAAGCAGAACATCGAAATTGAAGCGATTATTTTCCAAGGTATCCGGCTTAAAGGAAGCGAAGTTGAGAAACGGATTTTGCTCAAAAAATTAGTCACTACCGATTGTCTTAAACACATGCCGATAGACGAAGCACTGCAATACTATTTTGGCGATTGGTTCAACGGATCTTCTATTCATTTTATCTACGCTTGTATTGAAGAAGAGGTGGCCAAGTATAATTTATTGCTAAGTTTTCAAGAATTATTCTCGATCTGTGTGAATGTTTTGATCAGTCTTAAACGAGTAAGTCTTGCACAAAAAATAACTGAACAGGATATGAGGTTGGATCATACAAGCTTTGAAGAATTAAAAATAGCCCAATCTATTTTGATCCGTCTGGCTCAAGAAATGGATATCCCTTTTGATGAATATGAGTATCAGTATTTAGGTTACCTGCTGATCGCATTGCAGATCTTACCTAAAAAAAATGAAGAAATCGGGCATGAACACGTGAATGAAATGGAACAAAAAATCAAATCAGTGATCCAAAAAGTTGGGGAGCAATATGGATTCATCAGCTACAAAAACCAAGAGTTACTTGATCGATTATTAGCTCATATTACCAAATTATTATACCCATTAAAGTATTATTTCCCTGTCGAAAATCCTTTTATTGCTCAAATAAAATCAGAATATACCAATGCTTATAATGTCGCAGTTGTGTTGGCAAAAGAATTGCAATTTTGTTTAAATATCAAAATACCTGAAAATGAAATCGGTTACTTGACGTTACACATTATGGGCATTATTGAGAACTCTCAAGATAACAGAAAACGGATTGCAATTATTTATGGCAAAAATCTATTAGTCGGCAAGCTATTGGAGCGTAAGATTAATCTCTATTTTCCGAATATTAGAATCGATAGTCTATTAGCTAATCATGAAATACATCTTCTTCCCGAAGGAATTGAAACGATTATCACAACGAGCGAGATTGCGGAACAACAGCAGTTAAATGTACAAAATATCATTCTGGTAAGTGAAATGATTACAAGTGATGATATGAAAAATATTTCGATTCAGTTAAATCGTGGACTACTCAAATATTATTTATCACCAGATGATGTTTTTTTCCTAAATGAAGACAATCCAATTGATTTGCTAAAAAAACTTACAGAACTAGGCGATATTCAGCATTTATATACCAGTATTGTGGAAAGAGAAAAAATGTCGAGTACCAATATTGGGAATTTGGTCGCGATGCCCCATCCATTTGATTGTGGAGATAACAAAAAACTACGTGTACTGGTAGCGATTAATAAGCAGAAAATGCTATGGGGTGATCAGATGGCGCAGATCATTTTTCTGTTTATTCCGCCGAAAAATCAGAAGGTGAATAACACCAAATTTTTCGAAGAAATTTACGATGTGTTTAAACAGACCAATATGACAGACAAACTACTTCATATCACCAATTACGATGAATTTTTGGAAGTCTGGTCTTCCAAATAAATCTAGGAGGAATTCAAATGTTAATTAATATGAAAGATTTACTTAAAGTAGCGTATGAAAATAAATTTGCAGTCGGATCATTTAATGTAGCCAATAGCGAGTTCGTCAAAGTGGTCATTACAGCCGCAGAGGAGCAGAATTCGCCTGCAATTATGCAGATTCACCCGAATGAAATTGATCTAGTCACTGATGGGTTTATAGCCTATGTGCGAGAAGCGGCATCCAAGTCTAAAGTGCCGTTTGTTATTCATCTGGATCATGGAGCGACGATCAAAGATATTACGCGTTCGATTCGCAATGGGTATACATCAGTCATGATGGATGCATCTCATTTACCTTTTGAGGAGAATATTGCGGCAACCAAGGAAGCGGTTGAACTGGCTCATCTGGTCGATGTATCTGTAGAAGGTGAACTAGGTACGATTGGGAGTAATGAAGGCAGCTCGGAAGGTGGAGCTGACGAGATTTTGTATACGAATCCAGAAGAAGCGGCGATTTTTGTAGAACAAACAGGTATCGATACACTTGCTGTCGCTGTAGGTACTTCACATGGTATTTATCCTCAATCCAAAGATCATTCGATCAAAATCGATCGTTTGAAACAAATTCATGAAAAAGTAAAAATTCCGTTAGTGCTGCATGGTGGATCAGATAATCCTGATGAAGAGATTAGAGAAGCAGTGAAGCATGGGATAGCGAAGATCAATTTATCAACCGATATGAAGCGAGCATTCTACAACCAATTAAGAGTGACACTCGATGCGAATCCGAATGCATATGAACCGGATCAACTGATGCCTGAGGCGACCAAAGCGGCAACAGAACTGGTGAAGAAAAAAATGGATCTGTTCGGTTCTACAGGTAAAGCATGCCTTTATAAACTGGGAGAAATTTAAGAGGAGAGATCCATCATGAAGATTTCTAATGTCTTAAAACCAGAAAATATCATATTAGATGTCACCGCTACGACCAAAGCAGAATTAATAGATGAATTGTCGCAAAAGTTAAACGATAACGGCTATTTAAGCGATATTGAGCAATTTAAAAAAGATATCTGGGCACGTGAAGAACAGGTTCCTACAGAAGTGGGATTCGGAATAGCCATTCCACATGCCAAGTCTACTGGAGTACAGTCCCCTGCCATTATTATGGGCAGATCATTAAGCGGTATTGAATATAGTACCGAATCATGTAATTTATTTTTTATGATTGCAGTCGATCAAAGCTCTTCATCAGAGCATTTGCAAACATTATCCAAAATTTCGACCTTTTTGATGGATGAACTATTTAGAGCGAAACTTATCCTTGCTCGAGATCAAGAAGAGATTGTCCGTTTATTTGAACAGGCAGAAGAACAAGATGCGCAGGCGCTTCATAGTCCTAAAAAGTATGCAGGCAAAAAAGTGGTTGGAGTTACAGGCTGTCCTACAGGAATTGCCCATACGTTTATGGCCGCGGAAGCATTGAAAAATGCGGCCAAGGAACTCGGTGTACACATTAAAGTGCAAACCAATGGATCAACAGGTGTTGGAAATCAATTGACTCCTGAAGATATTGCTGAAGCTGATGGTATTATTGTAGCGGCAGATGTTAAAGTCGATATGGATGTTTTTGGCGATCGTTCAGTGATCAAAACCTCTGTCAAAAATGGAGTCCATCATGCACAAGAGTTAATTGAAGATGCGATTGCTGGAAAAGGTGTCGTTTTGAATCAAGGCAACAGTAATCTTAAAGAAGCAAAAGAAAAAACACGCTTAAAGCAGCCTAAAATATACAGCCATATTATGAATGGTGTATCCTTTATGATTCCTTTTGTAGTCGCAGGCGGTATATTGATTGCGCTTTCGTTTATGTTTGGTATTCATGCGGCTGACCCAAATAGCCCGGACTATAATGCTTTCGCCGCTTTTTTAAGTACAGCAGGGGGTAGTGCTGCTTTTGCATTGATGGTTCCTGTATTAGCAGGGTATATTGCATATAGTATTGCTGACCGTCCAGGATTGGCACCTGGTATGATTGGTGGGATGCTGGCAACTATCGGAGGTTCCGGATTTTTGGGAGGTATGCTGGCTGGATTTATCGCCGGTTATACGATCATAGCTCTGAAAAAATTAGTCAAAGGCATTCCTGACTCACTGCAAAGCCTGTCACCTGTGCTGATCTTGCCATTAGTAGGTTCATTTATAACCGCCTTGATTATGTATTTTGTCATCAACAGTCCGATGGCTTGGATCAATGAGTCGTTACAAGGTTGGCTAAATGGTTTAACAGGTTCTAATGCTATTTTATTAGGAGCACTTCTGGCAGGAATGATGGCATCTGATATGGGAGGGCCGATTAACAAAACAGCATCTGCATTTGGACTGGCGATGTTCGCCAATCAAATCTTTGAACCTTCTGCTGCTCTGATGGTTGGAGGTATGGTTCCGCCACTGGGTATTGCATTAGCTACAACATTATTCAAGAATAAATTTTCAATCGAAGAACGTAATGCAGGCAAAGCCGCTTATATTATGGGTGCGTCGTTTATTACAGAAGCCGCGATTCCGTTTGCTGCAAATGATCCCTTGAGAGTTATTCCATCCAATATTGTAGGTGCAGCGATTGGTGGAGGAATGAGCATGGCTCTAGGTATTTCGTTACAAGCTCCTCACGGTGGAATCTTTGTTATTCCCATTGCGGCAAGTAATCCATTACTGTATATTGTCTGTATTTTAGTTGGTTCCATCATTACAGCTTGTATGATTGGATTGTTAAAGAAACCTGTATATCAACCAAAAAGTAATTCAAGCGACCCGTCAGATAAAAAAGCCTTAACAACTATGAAATCTGCATAAATTCTCTAACCAGCTGGTGCTCATGCACTGGCTGTGAGGCAGTTGTTTGTTCTATATAACGGATTGATTCAATATCTACATTAAGTATTTACACAAGGCCAGCCTTTTATAGGGCAGGCCTTCTTTGCATACTTCCCAGGCAGGAGATTGAAATGCCTGAGATTCAACGAGCACTGACACAGCGAAGGGAACGGAACGATTGTGGAAAAGCGAAGCGTTCGCCTTTATCCCCGGATGTATTCCTTGGAAAAAGTAAATCATATAAATCCGGGGATAACAGCGATTGAAACAACGTCCGTTCCCGTAGCGACACTTCAGCGCCAAATTGAATCCCAGATATTTCAATATACAGCCGATATTTTTAACATTGCGTTTACAAAACACTGATTTTAAGATGACATACCGAAACTACAATGAGTAAAGAGTTGATGGTGAACAAACAAATTCACAAAACGCCATCACTACATTGGGGGAGGAAAACAAAACATGTTTAAAAAGTTGCCGTTTATTTTGATGACCTTAACGTTCGTACTGGTACTCGCAGCATGCGGATCGAAAAATGACGCTGGTACAGAGGGTGCCGCAAGCAATGGATCAGGAGAAGCTGCTACTGAGCTTAGCGGTAACATTCTGGCAGTCGGATCGACAGCATTGCTACCTCTGGTAGAACAAGCTGGACAGAAATTTATGGCAGTTGATGAATATAAGAACGTAACGGTTCAAGTTCAAGGTGGCGGTAGTGGTACTGGTTTGACACAAGTATCTGACGGACAAGCTACAATCGGTAACTCTGATGTATTTGCAGAAGAGAAACTGGAAGACGAAGCCAAAGTAAAAGAATTGGTTGATCATCAAGTAGCAGTAGTAGCTATGGCACCAGTTAGCAACAAAGATGCAGGTGTAGAAGATTTGACGAAGCAACAACTGATCGACATCTTCTCCGGTAAAGTAACAAACTGGAAAGACGTTGGCGGCTCGGATAAAGCAATTGTTATTGTAAACCGTCCGAGCAGTTCCGGTACTCGTGCAACTTTTGAGAAGTATGCATTGGGTGCAAAAATGGGTGATATCCAAGGTTCGATTCAAGAAGATTCTTCTGGTAACGTAAAAAAATTGGTATCTGAAACGCCAGGTGCTATTGGTTACCTCGCCTTGTCTTACTTGGATGACAGCTTGCAAGTGTTGAAATACGAAGGTGTAGAAGCAACAGTTGAGAACGTAGAAGCAGGAACTTATCCAGTGTGGGCTTACGAGCACATGTACACGAAAGGTAAGCCAGATGCAGCAACACAAGCATTCCTGGACTACATCTTGAGTGACGAAATTCAACAAAATGACGTGACAGAACTGGGATACATTCCAATGTCAGGTATGAAAGTAAAACGCGATGCAGCAGGTAATGTGGTTGAGTAATCTTTGAACTTGCGCATACAGCGAAAGAGGCGGACTTAGGTCCCGCCTCTTTACGCGGTTTGCTCTAAAATAATCCCATATTTTGCATTAATTCTACTATAGAAGGATGGTTGTTATGGAACAGACCGAAGGGGGAACGGTAATGAATAACAAGTTGAAACCGCGCCGGCCCTTAAAAGAGAAACATTATTGGGAAGAGTGGACGGGACGGATCTATACGTCGATTTGTGTCGTTTTCCTGATCGTTGTCATGTTTTCCATTGTTTATTTTGTAGCGTCTAAGGGGCTATCCACATTTTTCCAAAATGGAATAAGCATCAGCGAATTCCTTGGTGGAAAAACGTGGAATCCGACCGGAGAACCTGCGTTCTACGGGGCATTACCGTTCATCACAGGTTCTTTCATTACAACCTTGCTTGCAGCATTGATCGCAAGTCCGCTTGGCCTGTGTGCAGCGCTCTTCATGACAGAGATTGTTCCGGGTAAAGGCAAAAAGATCTTGCAGCCTGCGATTGAACTCTTGTCCGGAATTCCATCCGTTGTATACGGATTTATCGGTCTGAGCGTCATCGTACCTTTGTTGCGCAGTATCTTTGGTGGAACAGGCGTCGGGATTGCAGCCGGATGTCTTGTTCTCGCGGTAATGATTCTTCCTACGGTGACAAGTATTATGGCAGATGCATTGTCCGCGTTGCCAAAAGGATTGCGTGAATCCTCCTATGCACTGGGTGCCACTCGCTGGCAAACCATCTACCGTGTCATTATTCCAACAACTTTGCCAGCTTTGTTGACAGGTGTCGTTTTGGGTATGGCCCGTGCCTTTGGTGAGGCTCTTGCTGTACAGATGGTTATCGGTAATGCACCGCATGTTCCAACATCCTTGCTCGAATCAGCTTCAACATTAACAAGTGTAATTACACTCAGCATGGGTAACACCACGATGGGTTCTGTTCATAACAATGCACTGTGGAGTATGGCGCTTGTCCTGTTGGTGATGACATTTGTCTTCGTCATTCTGGTTCGCCTGCTTGAAAGGAGAAACCGGGTATGAAAATGAAGGCAAAGACGGTAGATAAAATTGCAACATCCGTTATCGTTGTACTAGCCCTGTTCATTGTTATTCTATTGCTCGGTCTGCTTGGCTTCATCATGTATAGAGGCATTGGGCATATTAGCTGGAACTTCCTGACAAGCGCACCACAGTTGCTTAAGGGTGGCGGCGGGATCGGTCCACAGCTCTTCAACTCCGTATTCTTGCTTGTCCTGACTTTGATTGTTACCATTCCACTCGGATGGGGCGGCGGGATTTACATGGCGGAATACGCCAAACCAGGCAAGATTACCAGCTTCATTCGTCTGGTCGTTGAAGTATTGTCATCATTCCCATCCATCGTTATTGGTTTGTTTGGTCTCTTGCTGCTAGTAAATCAATTTGGTCTTGGTTTCTCCCTAATCTCGGGTGCCTTGGCTCTGGCGATCTTTAACTTGCCACTGATGGTACGGACTACGGAGCAGGCCTTCCGTGCCGTTCCGAAGGAACAGAAAGAAGCAGGTCTGGCGCTTGGACTGTCCAAGTGGAAGATTATCACTTCCATTCTACTGCCTGTGGCATTGCCGAGCTTGATTACGGGTACGATCCTGGCATCGGGCCGGATCTTTGGTGAAGCAGCAGCGCTGATGTTCACCGCAGGTATGAGTAGTCCACCATTGGACTTTACAGATTGGAATCCGACGAGTCCAAGATCACCGCTTAATCCTTTCCGTCCGGCAGAGACACTTGCTGTCCATATCTGGAAAGTGAATAGTGAAGGTATTGGGCCAGATTCCAAAGAAGTGGCAGCAGGGGCATCCGCCGTGCTTGTCATTCTCGTGCTGGCGTTCAATCTAAGTGCACGCTGGATCGGTCGGGTTGTATTCCGCCGCATGACAGCTTCGAAATAAGGAGGAACCAACATGGCCATACCTTTTGGTACGGAACAGTTAAGCATATATTATGGACATTTCCAGGCGGTCAAGCAGATTAGCCTGACGTTTCCTGAAGCAAGCGTAACGGCTCTTATTGGACCGTCTGGTTGCGGTAAATCCACGTTCCTCCGGTCGCTGAACCGAATGAACGACGAGATTGCCGGTTCCCGTACAGAGGGACATATCTGGATGGACGGTAACGACCTGAATGAGCCTGGAACCGATGTAATCAAGCTTCGCCAGAAGATTGGCATGGTGTGGCAGAAGCCAAATCCTTTTCATAAGTCCATCTACAACAATATCGCGTTTGGCCCCCGCTACCGCGGTACGAAGAGTAAGAAGGCACTGGATGAAATTGTGGAAAAAAGCTTGCGCCGTGCTGCGCTCTGGGACGAAGTAAAAGACAGACTGCATGAGTCAGCTCTGTCTCTCTCTGGGGGACAACAGCAGCGCCTGTGTATCGCTCGCGCTTTGTCTGTTGAACCACAGATTCTGCTGCTCGATGAGCCGGCATCTGCACTTGACCCGGTATCTACGGGTAAAGTTGAAGAGTTGATTACCGAGCTCAAGAAGGAGCTACGGATTGTTATTGTTACCCATAACATGCAGCAGGCGGCACGAATCTCGGATTACACAGCTTATTTCTATCTGGGAAGCATGATTGAGCACGGGGATACAGAGCATATTTTCACGAACCCGGACAATCGTCTGACGCAAGAATACATTATGGGTCGTTTTGGTTAATTGGATCATGGAGTGTAACATAGAGCAATAGACAGAGAGATAGAGAAATAATAGAGACAAAAGAAAGCACAGTGCCTGGACGGTTGTTCGGGGGTTGTGCTTTTTTAATTTATAATTTTAGTGGGATTTTCTGTATGCGGGATAAACATTATGCTACGATATTTAGTGTGAAGAGAACGTTTACATGACTTCGAAGGAGATGTTGATAATCACTACGGATCAGATGTCTTACGACCATATGGCAGCTCAGATTATACAGAACTACACTATTGAGAAACCTGTCGTTTCATATATTCGTCATAATGAGAATCTGACGTATCATGTCGTTGATGAAGCAAGTGGGCAGAAGTATCTGCTACGTATCCATCAAGCCGCATATGCAAGTATGACCGGCATTCAGCATACGCTTCCTGCGCTGGAGGCAGAGATGAACCTGCTTCATGAGTTAAACGCAACGACAGCATTGCGCATGCAGCATCCGGTACGGAATGTATCGGGAGACTGGGCCACGGTATGGAAAAGTGAAGCGGGTAAAGAAATCTGCTGTACAGTACTGGAGTGGATTGAGGGAAGGGACATCCAGCAGGGAGAACGCCTGACAACAGAGCAGATCTATGATCTGGGGGCACAACTGCAGATGCTTCATCAATATGGGCGTGAGCAGAATCAGACAGATCGAACAAAGGTGCGGCCGGCATATGGCAATAGCCATGAGAACTTGGTCATGCTAGGGCAGCTAGAGGAAGGTGTCCGACTGGGGATTTTTACAACGGAAGACTTTGATCTGCTTCGTGAGACGTTTGAGAACATTAATGAGCAGTTAGAAACATACCCGCAACACGCAGGGACATGGGGGATCATTCATGGGGATATTACTCGCAACAATCTGCTGATAACGGAGCAGGGAATTTCCATGATTGATTTTTGTCTACACGGTTATGGTTATTATCTTTTTGATGCCGGAGGGGCAGCACTTATGTTCAATCGGGAGGAACGTGACATATTTTTATCCGGTTATACCCAACAGATCGCACCACTGACGGATCGTGATATCCGGTTAATGGAAGGGTTTATGTTGATCTTTACACTGGGTTATTATGCCTTTCAGATGGCGAATGAGTCGAGGCACGAATGGATGAAAGATCGCATGCCGAAGCTATGCAGCAAGTATTGTAGACCCTATGTACAAAATGAGCGTATTTTCTATGAGTTGTGACGACATCTACTTGTTTGTTACATATACATAAAGGATGATCATGACCCGGCGAAGGCTGGCAGAGGAGGCATCCATGTATGGCTGTTTTATCAACAGGCCCCATTGAAAATAATGTTGTTGCGGGAAATGGGCGTCCTACCCAGAGAATTACGATAAGGCTGGATAATAGGAATACAATTAGTATTTATACAGTTCTTGTTCAAGGATATTATTTGGTAGGCGTACGTACATTATATATCGAAGAGTTTTTCAATGTTTTGCCTAATCAGGTAATAACCAAGGATTTTTATGCGGATTTGGACGGGTTTGAATTTGTTTTTACAACGGATGATGCTACTGTGGAGGATGTGCAGATTTCGGTCTGGGGGAAAAACCAGAATGGAGAACTGGTCACCGCTCATCGTCTCGTATCTGAGGAATTACTGGGGGCATACAGCGGTGGTATTTCAGGTGTAACTGGAGCCACCGGTGTTACAGGTGCAACAGGCGTGACAGGAACGACCGGAGATACTGGATCTACAGGTGCAACGGGAATAACTGGAGTGACTGGGGCAACTGGTACGACAGGTGTACCGGGAACGACTGGAGATACTGGAGTAACAGGCGCAACGGGGGTAACAGGGGCGACTGGAGGTACTGGAGATACGGGAGCGATAGGACTGACGGGAACGACCGGAGTCACTGGTGTTACAGGTGCAACGGGAGTAACAGGAACGACAGGAGCCACTGGTGTTACAGGTGCGACAGGGACGACCGGAGTTACTGGAAATACAGGTGCGACAGGTGCGACAGGTGTAACAGGGGTGACCGGAGTCACTGGTGTTACAGGTGCAACAGGCGTAACAGGGACGACTGGAGGTACTGGAGATACGGGAGCGACAGGACTGACGGGAACGACCGGAGTCACTGGTGTTACAGGTGCAACGGGAGTAACAGGGGTGACCGGAGTCACTGGTGTTACAGGTGCAACGGGAGTAACAGGGGTGACCGGAGTCACTGGTGTTACAGGTGCAACGGGAGTAACAGGAACGACAGGAGCCACTGGTGTTACAGGTGCGACAGGGACGACCGGAGTTACTGGAAATACAGGTGCAACAGGTGCGACAGGTGCGACAGGTGTAACAGGGGTGACCGGAGTCACTGGTGTTACAGGTGCAACCGGAGTAACAGGAACGACCGGAGTTACTGGAGATACGGGAGTGACAGGACTGACGGGAACGACCGGAGTCACTGGTGTTACAGGTGCAACAGGCGTAACAGGAACAACAGGAGGTACTGGTGTTACAGGCGCGACAGGCGTAACGGGTGCGACCGGAGTTACAGGTGCAACAGGCGTTACAGGGACGACTGGAGTTACTGGAGATACGGGAGCGACAGGACAGACGGGGACGACGGGAGTCACTGGTGTTACAGGCACGACTGGAGGTACCGGGGTTACAGGTGCAACAGGCGTAACAGGGGCGACTGGAGATACTGGTGTTACAGGTGCAACCGGATTGACGGGAGCAACAGGAGTCACTGGTATAACAGGTGCGACAGGACAGACGGGGACGACCGGAGTCACTGGAGATACGGGAGCGACAGGACAGACGGGGACGACGGGAGTCACTGGTGTTACAGGTGCGACAGGTGTAACCGGAACGACTGGAGATACTGGGGTTACAGGTGCAACAGGCATGACAGGAACGACGGGAGTCACTGGTGTTACAGGTGCGACAAGCGTAACGGGGACGACCGGAGGTACTGGGGTTACAGGTGCGACAGGCGTAACAGGGACGACCGGAGGTACTGGGGTTACAGGTGCGACAGGCGTAACGGGGACGACCGGAGGTACTGGGGTTACAGGTGCGACAGGCGTAACAGGAACGACTGGAGTCACTGGTGTCACAGGTGTCACAGGTGCAACAGGAGTATCGGGAGCGACTGGAGTTACTGGAGATACGGGAGTGACAGGACTGACGGGAACGACAGGGGTCACCGGTGTTACAGGTACAACCGGATTGACAGGAACAACAGGAGGTACTGGTGTTACAGGCGCGACAGGCGTAACGGGTGCGACCGGATTTACTGGAGATACGGGGGTGACAGGACAGACGGGTACGACCGGAGTCACTGGTGTTACAGGCGTAACAGGGGCAACTGGAGGTACCGGGGTTACAGGTGCTACAGGCGTAACGGGAACGACGGGAGTCACTGGAACAACCGGGACGGCCGGAGTAACGGGAGCAACGGGAGCGACCGGAGTCACTGGGGCTACAGGTGCGACAGGCGTGACCGGAACAACCGGGACGGCCGGAGTAACGGGAGCAACGGGAACGACCGGAGTCACTGGAGCAACTGGTGCGACAGGCGTAACAGGGACAACCGGGACGGCCGGAGTAACGGGAGCAACGGGAGCGACCGGAGTCACTGGGGCTACAGGTGCGACAGGCGTGACGGGAACAACCGGTACGGCTGGTGTAACGGGAGCAACGGGAGCGACCGGATTCACTGGGGCTACAGGTGCGACAGGCGTGACGGGAACAACCGGTACGGCTGGTGTAACGGGAGCAACGGGAGCGACCGGATTCACTGGCGCAACAGGAGCTACTGGATCGACAGCAGCTTCTGCCCCTGCGGATTCTTCCTTGTTTGCTGATAGCCAGACCACGGCGTTGGGTCTTTCATTAGTAGCTGAAACGACGATTCAGACACTTAATGTACCTGTAGTGGCAGGTCAACGCGTGAAAATCGATAATAGTACACAAGTAGCAATAGTTGTAGGGTCTAACTGGAGTATTGCGTATAACATTAATCTGAGACGTAACGGAGTGTTAATTAATCAATTGCAACTCTCACGAACCGGTAATGCTTCGGGAACGTTGAGGTTTCTTTCCTCCAACACTTACGTGGATACATCCCCGACTACAACGACTAATGCATACACGATAAGTATCCAATTTACGACAACTAGCAACGTCACGAGTGCCTCAGCGGAAGTGAGAAATCTGAATGCTATTCGTTTCAGTTAAAATAGACATCGAACTTATGATAATTACACGTTACTTTTGTTGACATATATGATGTTGTACATTACTCTATGGGTATACTTGATCAAAAATTTAGAAATATACCAATTCGAATCGAATTAAGATAATACAGCGGATGATAACGAGCGGGAGAGACCTGGATTAGCCGAGCACAATGGCTAGTGCTCAGGCACCGAAGGAGCAAGCTGCTGCGCACCCGGCGCAGTGGTTAATCTCTCAGGTAAATGTACCATCGTTGGACGCAACTCTGGAGAGTGCGCGAACTGCGCCACCCAAGGGGTATATGATCAGTCAGCCCGGTGAACTTGTCTGTAATCGCAGGCAGTGCACCCTTGTCGTGAGACACTGCTGATCGTGAAACTCTCAGGTATCGAGGACAGAGAGAGGGCCTAAGGCCTTCTTCTGTCCTTTTTTGATGTCATCATATCCAAAAAAAGGGACATTGTAGATGAAACTCCTGGATCGAAATGACGAATACATTTTACAAATATGAATCATGATTAATAATGGAGGGTTACAAGTGCGATTTAAAGATGTTTTCTCAATTATTGGTCCATCGATGACGGGGCCTTCAAGTTCACATACAGCTGGAGCGGCAAGGTTAGGGAGAATTGCTCGACAGTGGCTAGGATGTACGCCAGATCGTGCCCGGCTGACGCTGTACGGTTCATTTGCAGATACGTATCAGGGGCACGGAACAGATCTGGCACTGATCGGTGGTCTGCTGGATTATGTCACAGACGATCCGCGTATCCCGGATGCAGAGCAATACGCAGAGGAAGCGGGCATGGAGGTTGAGTTTTATACAAGTGGCCTACCTGCTCCTCATCCAAATACGGTCAAAATTGAGTTGTGGCATGGAGAACGTGCCTGCTCCTTAATCGGTGCATCCATTGGTGGTGGAAGCGTATCGGTGCATTCGATGAATGATTTTCGTGTTCAGATTAGTGGTGAGTTTCCAACACTCGTTCTGCGACATGCAGACAAAGCAGGGGTGCTTGCATCGGTAACGTCCACGATCAGTTCATCCGGGGTTAACATCGGGTACATGCAGGTGGACCGGAAAGCCCGTGATGGCGAAGCGCTTACCGCGATGGAAATGGATGGTGTGCCTAATCCTGATATGCTCAAGCGTCTAAGGGAACTCGATCATGTGCTGGACATTCGTGTCATTGATTTGAAGAGAGGAGTTGATTCGGATGCGGTTTAAACATTTGCACGAACTGAATACGATCTGTACAGCGGAATCCAAAACCATTGCTCAGCTGATGATCGAGGAGCAAGTTCAGGAGACCAATACACCGGAAGCGGATGTTGTGAAGCAGATGTCTGAATATTATCAGGTGATGAAGGAAGCGGTACGCAAAGGGTTAACGGAAGATACAACATCACGCAGTGGATTAACAGGTGGAGACGGCAAAAAAATGGCCGAGTACATTCGCAAGGGTGAGACTTGCTCAGGAGATGCTTCCGCACTTGCCATGGCGTATGCCCTGTGTGTATCTGAAGTGAATGCCTCCATGGGTCGGATCGTGGCTACACCAACAGCCGGTTCCTGCGGCATCATCCCGGGTGTGTTTATCAGTTCACAGGAGCGATTTGGCTGGACGGACGAACATTTGGTGAACGGGTTGTTCTGTGCGGGAGCAATTGGTTATGTTATCGCGAACAATTCATTTATCTCCGGAGCCGAGGGTGGCTGTCAGGCGGAAGTGGGTTCCGCTATCGGCATGGCTGCGGGTGCCATGGTTGAACTGCGTGGAGGTACACCGGAACAGGTCGTTCATGCCGTTGGTTTGGCGTTAAAAAATACACTGGGCCTTATCTGCGATCCGGTCGCAGGCCTTGTTGAAATCCCATGCATCGTCCGTAATGGACTGGGTGCAGTTACGGCGCTGGCTGCGGCTGACATGGCCCTGGCCGGAGTGCGTAGTGCCATTCCGTCAGACGAAGTCATCGATGTCATGCTGGAAGTAGGCAGTGCGATGCCGAGCCGTCACCGGGAGACAGCCCAAGGTGGACTGGCCCAGACACCTACCGGCCGCAAAATGATGCAGAAGTTGGCTAAACCAAAGGCAAAGCGTGCCGAGCCTGAGGCTGAGTCCCCTGCTGAAAATGACGTACAAACTAAGGCATAAATCGGATTGATATGAAAAGCCGGTACAAATCTTCCTGGTGAAGAGATGTATCGGCTTTTTTTGTCTTTTTCCAACGAAGAAAAACAAAAAAACATTGACGATTTATATATCGATTAGATATATTAACAACTGTCATATATCAATACGATATATAAAAGAGCGAAACAAAACTAAAGGAGATGGATAGAATGAAAGGTATTTTCCAGACGAGTCTACTGTTTTTGAAAAACGGAGCCACCATTGTAGGTTTAATTACGGCTGTGCTGTTTCAGGTTTTTTTTAACATCATCTGGCTTAGCGGATACGACCAGGTTAACGAAAGAATGACTCAATTGGCTGTCACCATCGTGAATGAAGATGGGGTAGCGGCTGAACCAGTGGCTAAGTCTTTGGCGGCAGGTCTGAATTTCGAGATCAAACCATCTGAATCGATGCAAGAAGCACGACAGATGTTAACGGATCGGAATGTGTACATGATTATTGAGATTCCATCAGGTTTCATGCAACAGGCAGAAGACTTGTCAAAACCGATGACAGTGAAGTATGTGATGAACGAATCAAACGTGGCTACCGTGAAAAGTGTGATGCAGAACGTAGCCGCACAAGTTACAGCGACGTTGAACCGTGAAGTACAAGAGAATGGCATTCGCGGAGTGCTGAATCAGTCCGGTATGACTGCTGATCAGTCCGATGCGCTGGCGCTTGGGTTGTCTTCACGCGTGGAGGCAGAAGTGGAGCGACTGAATCCTGTTGATAATTTTTCTTTTTCCATGGTACCGATGTTGATTGTAACGGCTACGTTTACTGGAGCGATGTTGCTTGGCATGAATCTGCAGAAAGTATCTGGTGAACTGAGTAACAGGGCAGGGAAATGGGAGCGTTTCTGGGCGCGCAACATCGTTAATGTTGGTGCTGCATTTATTGTCTCGCTCGTTGGGTCGGGGATGATGCACGTTATGGGGGTATCGTCAGCAGCCGGTTGGTTCATGTTATGGCTGTTCCAGTTGCTGGTCACCATATCTTTTATACTCATGGCTCAGTTGAGCTTGTTGTTGCTTGGCAATGCTGGGGCTTGGTTAAACAGTGCGCTGTTGCCTCTGCTGATGCTGTCCTCGGGATCAACGATTCCGCGAGATGTAATGCCTGACTTCTACCAAGGGATCGGTCATTATCCGCCAGCGACTTATGCCGTAGAAGGGATGATGAACCTTGTGCTCGGAGGAAACGGAATTGGCCGGGATGCGATGTTGCTCGCCGTAATCGGTGGTGTAACACTGACTCTGGGTGCGCTTTGCATCTGGATCAGACGCTCCGGCCCGGTACGTTCTGAAGCTCGTAGGGAGGACCAGCCTGCTGCTGTGCCTGTTGCTCTGAAAGCAACCGTTTCGTCATCTGATCATTGAACAAGGGGTACTGATTGTGATACGTTAAGGGGAATGGAAAGGAGCGGTACACCGATGAACACGCAGCATGTCATCCTCGGAATACTGCACAATCAGCCAAGTTCCGGATACGAGATCAAGCAGTACTTTGAACAATATTTTTCATTTTTCTTTGATGCCAGTTTCGGCACCATATATCCTACACTTGCGAAGATGGAAAAGTCAGGATTGCTGACTAAGGAATCGGTGAAGCAGGAAGGGAAACCTGATAAGAACGTGTATTCATTGACCCCTGAAGGAGCAGCGCAATTTCACGCCTATTTAATGAGTCCTTTGGAAGCTGAGGTATTTCGTTCTGATTTTCTGATGCGGTTGTATTTCGGAGAGTTGGCGGATGAAGATACCGTAACGGGTTGGATATCCAGCCAGTTGAAGCGAAAGGAAATGTTATACGCTGAACTTCAGCGCCAGATGGAGGAATTCGGCGAACGTATTTCGCCTGCACAGCGTCTGTGTCTGCAAGTGGGGCTTGTACAATATGAGGCCACCATCCAGTTGCTCAAGGAACAGCTGGTTCGGCCAGAGTAATCCATGGCCATAATGAATAACGTCAAAATCAAATAGGTGCTCCACAGATCAGGAACAGATCTGGGAGCGCCTATTTCGTTTGATATGCCGATGAACTGAACAGACTCCAGTCTTGCATATGAGCAAGTATAGCTTGGTGTTTATATGAGACTAGTGCTCAGTACAGCATATCCATACGCGGGCAATTCAATGGCGAGTACGCCATCTTCCTTGGCCGTACGATGGTTTCCGCCGAATAACTCGGTCCATTCCTCGTCACCGGCCTCCAGCTCGACAATAGCCGTCTCTTCTGATCGATTGAACAGAACCAGAATGCGTTCCTCCTCATTTTGTCGCTCAAATACCAGTTGGCTGCCATCGGGACGAGCCTGCAGGAAACGAACGGTGCCTTCTGCACGCAGGGCAGGATGAGCATGACGTAGGGAGATCAGTTTCTGATAAAAGTCGAACAGCTCTCGGTCCTGCTTCGCTTCATCCCATTCCATGCATTTACGGCAGCCCGGATCATGTTCGCCGTCCATGCCAATCTCGTCTCCGTAATAGATGCACGGAGCACCCATATAACTGAACTGGAATAACGCAGCCAGCTTCATCTTGCGCTGGTCGCCTTCACACAGTGTGAGCAGCCGCGTGGTATCGTGGCTGTCCAGCAAGTTGAACGCCACTTCGCTGGCCTGAAGCGGATAACGGGATAACTGTCGCCCGATGGAGTTTGCGAACTGTTCGGCGTGCATCGTATTTTTCACAAAGAAAGCATTCACGGCATCGGTAAACGGATAGTTCATGGACGCATCGAACTGGTCGCCTTGCAGCCAGGAAGAAGACTCGTTCCATACTTCGCCCAGAATGTAGGCATCCGGATTAGCTGCTTTGACTACACGGCGGAAATCACGCCAGAATGCATCGTCCACTTCGTCTGCCACATCCAGCCGCCATCCGTCCGCACCCACTTCCTTGATCCAGTACTCGGCAACCTCCAGCAGATAGGCCTTAACCTCAGCATTCTCCGTATTCAGCTTTGGCATATGCGCTTCGAATCCGAAGGTCTCATACGTAGGAATGCCGTCCTTCACGTCCAGCGGGTATTCATGTACATGGAACCAGTCCTTGTATTTGGATTGTTCTCCGTTCTTCTGCACATCCACAAACGGCGCAAATGTCTTCCCGGAATGGTTGAACACAGCATCCAGAAGTACGCGAATTCCACGTTCATGGCACAGCTCGACCAGTCGTTTCACGGTATTTGCGTCACCAAAGTGCCGGTCTACCCGCAGGTAGTCTTCGGTATCGTATTTGTGATTGGTGGTGGCTTCAAAGATGGGGGTGAAGTAGATCGCATTAATGCCAAGATCGCTGATGTAATCCAGATGGTCGATCACGCCCTGAAGGTCACCGCCGAAGAAATTGAAAGGTGTCGGCTCACCACCCCACGGCTCTACCTTTTCCGGACTAATATCCGGGTTGCCGTTGGCGAATCGTTCAGGGAAAATCTGATAGAACACCGCATCCTTAACCCACGCAGGGGGTGTGAATACAGCTTGGGCATGAATATAAGGGAACTGGAACATACGACCCGGATCGTCCGGTTCTTTTTCCTGGAAGTCCGTCTCGGTCATCCAGATCTGTTCGTCTCCGTTTTTGAGCAGAAAAGAGTATTTCAGTCGGTGGTAGGGAGGTTTCACCTCACCCTCGTAGTAATCGAACATGGAGTCAGAGGTAAACTTGGTTAAGGGAACCAGCGCTTTGGTTGCATCCCACGCATATTTATCCCCGGTCAGGGCATGTACCTCGGTCATATCATTCTTTTTGGTACGCAGGCGCAGATGGATTGTATCTTGGTCATAGGCATAGGCCCAGTTTCGTTTCGGTTGATGATAAATAGCTTCCAGCAACATAATGATTTCCTCCCGTCAGGTGTAGCACTGATATGTACTTGGTAGACTTGATTAATATGACATTCCCCACGTTAATGGATAAGCTATAATTAGCATGTATGGTAACGTAAAGGACTTCAACATTTGCTCAACAAGACATGAATCCATATGATATAGACAGCTTTTATCATGATGATGCTCAGATATATCATTAACCCATTGGGGGCAGAAAGGAAACGAATATTCGGATGAAAACCAAACTGTTATATATTGAAGATGATACGGAAATTGCGACTTGGGTCAGAGCCGATCTGGAGGAGCGCGGTTATGAGGTGGTATGGCTCGGCAGTGGTGAAGGTGCAGCGGAGGCTGCTGTCGGTTGTTCACTCATTATTCTTGATGTCATGCTGCCTGGGCTGGATGGATTTACGGTGGGCCAGCGACTGAAAAAAGAACATCCCGCCGTGCCCATTGTCATGCTCTCGGCCAGAACGTCCATTGACGATAAGTTGCACGGTCTTGATTTTGCCGATGACTATGTGACCAAACCATTTCACCCCGATGAACTGGCTGCCCGGATTGAAGTACAACTGCGTAAGGCAGGAACAGCGGTCTCATCGGATACAGCCCTGAAGCTGGATCATCTCTCCATCTATGAGAAGGACAACCGGATCGTCAATGAGGAGACGGGAGATGAGATTATTTTATCGGGAAAACAGTTCCACATCTTCGCCTACCTGCTACGACATATGGGCATGATTCGAACCAAAGAGCAGATCTTTGAAGCCGTCTGGAACGAGCCCTATCTGGATGGGGACAAAACTTTAATGGTACATATTCGACATCTACGCGAAAAGCTGGAGCTTGATCCGGCCAATCCAGTAGTTATTCAGACAGTCCGTGGTGTGGGATATCGTGTGAAGAAGCCATGATTCGGTGGTTCAGAGAACGGAAGATCATGAAGGGAGAACGAAGCATGGAGCAAAAGCAATCCGGGCGGCGCAAGCTTCGCTTTGGGCGGTCCTTGATGTCCAGATACATCATTCTGATCTTGGCGGCTGTATTATTTGTGCCCGTTGTGCTTCCGATCATATCCGTTATATATATTGTTGTAGTGAATAACACGGACACGAATATGAACCGTGCCGCTCCTTACGGTGATGTTACTAAGATCAGTAACCTCTGGTCACATGAAGCGAAGAACTTGGATGGTGCTTCGGATGAAGAGATTAAGGCCCGGTTGGAGCAATTACATGACTCGTATCCCAAATCTTCCATGTATCGTGTGAATGTGAGTGGTGAGACCCTCTTTATTCTTGGTGGTGAAGATGTAACGCTTCTGAAATCCACGTCGCCGGATGGCAGGACAGATACGACATTGAGATGGTCACTGGATTCCGGGCAAACGACAGAGACTTATATTCCAGCCTTATGGAATGTAAACAATACGGTGCAATTCATGAAAGTAGCTTCCTTTCGCGATCCACTGACCGTAGTTGCATATATTGGCGGAGCTGAGCAGGACAAAGGACAGGGATTCATGATCATTGAAGTGCCGCGGTCACTTCTGCAAATGAATCAGAGTAACTGGCCGATGGAACTCTTGTATCTTGGTATCGTAATGACCCTTATCTTTCTGATCTTCATCGTTATGTCGATTCTCTTCTTCGCACGCATTCGCAAACGACTTATTCGGTTGCAGACGGCCATGATGACCACAGGCAAGGAAGGCCTCCCGCTTCCGGTAGATATCCGCCGGTCAGACGAGATTGGTCAACTAGAGGAAGCCTTCAATCAGATGGTGCATCAACTGTCCGACAGCCGCCACCGTGAACGCGAGGAAGAACAATTGCGCAAACGTCTCATTGCGGGGCTTTCCCACGATCTGCGTACCCCGCTAACGGTGATTCGTGGACATATGCATGCTTTGCACAAGGAAGAGCTGAGCGAGCAAGGTGACCGTTCATTACATCGCATGGAAGCAAAGATGGAGGACCTCGGCGGGCTCATTGACAACATGTTATCCTACAATTTGCTCACGAGTGGGAAATATACACTGAAGCTGGAAGAGAAAGATATACTGCGGATCGTCAGGGAAACGGCGGCCGCCTGGTACCCAGTCTGGGAGAAGGAGCAATTTGAGATTGATATTGACCTCCCGGAGGAACCGCTGATCTGGCATATGGATGAACAGGGCATGCGTCGTATTCTTGATAATTTGTTCCAAAACGTGATCCGTCATGCCGACAGCGGGAAATATATTGGTATATCAACTCAGGAGATTCAGGGTGAGACGGCCATCGTTATTCAGGATCGGGGTCCGGGAATGCAACCGAATGCCGACACAAAAGGCACAGGTCTGGGTTTGTCCATTGTAGACCTGTTGATCCGTGAGATGGGTCTGCGCAAGAGGGTAGACAGTTCCGATACGGGTGTCCAGACATATATCTACAGTGGTAAGGGGAAACAGGGAAACAACAAACCGCTGAAATAGCTTTTTTAAACTAAACTTAAACTAGAGACTACTTTGGCTTTAACCTTGGAAGGTTACGATAGTTCTGAGGTGATCATACAGTGAGTGAAAATATTATTCAAACGGCTAATCTATGGAAAACATACCGGGACCGTGCAGCGGTCCGTGAACTTGATCTGCATATTAAAAAGGGAGATATCTACGGCTTCCTCGGTCCCAATGGCGCCGGCAAAACAACAACGATTCGCATGCTTCTCGGCTTGATTAAACCAACCAAAGGTGTGATCCGTGTCTTCGACAAGGATATCCGCAAGGATCGCATGGATATTTTGCGCCGTGTGGGTTCCTTGGTCGAATACCCATCCTATTACGGCCATCTGAACGCAGTAGAGAATCTGGAAACTTTGCGCCGCATCATCAATGTACCAAAATCAAGAATTGCTGAAGTGCTGTCCATTGTAGATCTGACCAAGGATGCCAAACGTTCAGTGAAGGGGTATTCCCTTGGGATGAAGCAACGTCTGGGTATTGCCAGCGCTTTGCTGGGTGAACCGGAGCTGCTGATTCTGGACGAACCAACGAATGGGCTTGATCCTGCCGGTATTCAGGAGATTCGGGAACTGATCAAACGCATGCCTCTGGAACATGGCATTACCGTTCTGGTTTCCAGCCACTTGCTGAGTGAAGTCGAACAGATGGCAAGTCGTGTTGGTATTATCCGTGAAGGCAAGATGGTGCTTCAGGATACTATCGCAAGTCTGCATAGTCAGACGGGTAGCTCTATCCGGTTAACGGTTTCCGAGCCGGAAGAGGCTATGAAGCTGGCGAGAGAACAGGGACAATTTGGTCAGCAACAAGGTGCTGCGTTAACGTTCCCTTATATGGATAACAGTTCAGTGGCACTGCTTGTGCGCCGATTAATTGAACAGGATCATGATGTGTATCGTGTAGAGGAACAGCGTCAGTCGCTGGAAGATCTGTTCATGCGGGTCATTGGCGAGGGGGCTTCCATATGACCGGGCGTGCATTATCGTCAGACTGGCTCAAGATTCGGGGGAAAGGGATCTGGTTTCTTGTCTTTCTGGCCCCTCTTGGATTGACAGCAATGCAGGCGCTTAATTTTGGCTTACGGCTAGACTATCTGAAAGAGCAATATGCAGATAACCTGTGGGGCGGATTGCTCGGCAATGTGGTTGTCTTTGTGCCCTTGTCTCTGATGCTGGGAGCAACCATTCTCAGCTCCATGATCGCCAATGTTGAGCATGAACAGGGATCGTGGAAACAGTTGCTCGCGATGCCCATTTCCAGACCAGCCGTGTATTTAGCCAAGTTCCTGCTTGCTTGTATGCTGCTGGTGATCTCCTGCCTGCTGTTAACCGCAGGAATTGTAGGTCTGGGTCTGATCCTCGGATTCCATGCCAGCGAAATACCTTGGACACATGCGATCAAGCTGGGGCTATTGCCTTTGGCTGGTGCACTTCCGGTGTTGTCACTGGAGTTGTGGCTCACGATGGTTAACAAGAATCAGGCGCTTCCCGTCACCCTGGGCATCGTTCTCGCGATAACGGGTATGTTCTCACTCAGTATCTCACCGATCTTTCCGCTCGCATGGGCACAGATGGCCTGGAATGGGCCTAATCCATACCTGTATGCAGGCATGGGGGCAGGTCTAGGGTTATTAATCCTGTTGCTGGGTATGATGCATTTTAGCCGGAAGGATGTGGCCTGATATGAGCTTTGCGACAACGTACTTCCGAATCTTGTCCGCTGAACGATTGAAAATGAGCAAATCGCCCATATGGCTCCTGATTCTGCTGAGTCCACTCATTGCGCTGCTCATCGGACTGTTGTCCACGCCATCGGGCAATTGGCAGGTATTGATGACCACGATGGTTTTCCTGCACGGATTGTTATTGTTACCGATGCTGACTGGCGTGTTTACGTCCTTTGTCTGCCGTTTTGAACATGCAGGTGGAGGGTGGAAGCAGATGCTGGTTTTGCCGCTCACACGTTCAGGTGTATATGCAGGTAAACTGACGATTGTACTCATGCTTCTGGCGGGTACGCAAGCATTGTTGCTGTTGTCCATTCTGCTGGCAGGCATGATTCATGGCATTACGATGCCAGTACCTTGGGGATTCTTGGTAGGCAAACTGCTGCTTGGGTTGCTGGCCTGTGTACCCTTGGCTGCCCTGCAGATGTTCGTTTCATTAGTGTGGAGCAGCTTCGCCGCACCGCTCGCACTGAATTTTGCACTGACCATACCGAATATTCTCATTGTAAACTCGGCGACATATGGGCCGTATTATCCATGGGCACAACCGATGATTCTGATGACACCCGTGGACGGCACAGGTTTCGGAGCCTACAATGTTCCACTGATCACAATGCTGGCGGTTGTTGGAGGCAGTGCTGTTATTTTCATTGGAATCGGCATGATGTATTTTGCAAAAAAAGAAATCTGAATAATCTGTTACACCCTTGGTTATCGTAGATCAAAATCCTCTTTAAGCAAAACATGCAAACTCTATTGTATGTAGGCTTCAGGAGGATTTTTTCTAATGTCTGACCACCCATCATGAATGATTAGCTCGCTAACGAACCTGAGGAGTCTTAATCAAGGATTTGAAGTGATCTCAGCAATCTAAGGAACCTGAGACATGTTATATCCAATGAAACAACCGTTTGCAGCGTATATGACAGGAGATTATGGGGATTAACGTGTCTGATGTTCCTTAAAATATAAAAAAAGCACATGGACGCCAAATAAGATGTCCTGGGTTCTTTAGAAAATCGTTTAGCCATCCGCCAGAATCGGCTGACTTGGACTTGAACTTCAAGCTTGTTAGAGGCTTAATTTGATCTTTGTATAAAATGTCTGCCTTTGCAGGCACCTCCTAAGTAAATCAAAATTCCAAGTATTACCTCACACATCGTGTGAATTGAATCATAGATTGCAAGCAAAATGAGACGAGAATCTGGTAAAATAAAAAAAGCTGTTTCTAGGCAGGCTTACATGGTTATTCGAGGGTAGGCCCATTTTTGTAAGGGGTAATTAATCCCTGCTGTTAGATGAAGATATTGGCTGAGAAAAGAGGGGTAAGCCTTGGATATTAATAAAACGGAAACCCTGAAGCGCATTATTTCTGAGGGAAGTTCTTACCAATCACTGTTTTTTAACCATCCGGATGCCATTTATGTAATGGACATCCATGGAAACTATATTGATGCTAATCCCTCGGTAGAGCGGATATCTGGGTATACACTGGATGACTTGATTCGTATGAATCAGAGTGAGATCTGTCCTCCGGACAGTGAAAATTCACGCAAACAATACATTAAAGAGGTACTGGCTGGACGTTCAGTCAGTAATCCCATTACTTTTTATCATAAAGATGGTTCCCTGAAACAGGCAGAGATAACGTATGTGCCTATAACGGAGGGAAAAGAAGTTGTAGGAATCTATGGCATTGCCAAAGATGTTACCGATATCCTGGAAGTGCAACGTGAGCTTAAGGAGGCACAGGAGAAATATCAGGTGCTGGCTGACCATGCACAAGATCTGATTACAACTTGTGCTACGGATGGCGAGTTGTTATACGTTTCCCCTTCCGTGTACACCTTACTGGGTTATAGGCCGGAGGAAGTCATAGGAAAGTCCTTCAAAGATTATTGTTATTCGGGAGATTATCCGGACCCTATGGATCTTTCCAAGATCGGCAATGGTTGCAAGATGCGTGTGTTGCACAAGAAGGGACATTATATCTGGATGGAGACATTGGCGAAACCTGTGGCTGGAGAGCGTGGCAAGAGTGTCCAGATTGTAAGCATCAGCAGGGATATCACCCAGCATAAGGATGCGGAAAGACGTCTTCGGGAAAGCCGTCAGCGATACAGATCGTTGTTCGAACATAACCCGGCAGCTGTGTATTCATTGAATCTGGAAGGTAAATACAGCGCAGTGAACAGCAAACTGGTGCAAATGTTGGATATTCCGCGTAATAAGCTTATTGGCCAATCTTTTTTATCCAATCTGGATAAATGCGAAGTGCAACATGGCAAACATTATTTTGACATGGTGAAGCAAGGCGAACCGCAATATTATGAGACCCGAGTCGTTAATTCAAGTGGTCGGAAGATTGAAGTATCTGTTACGAATGTGCCCATTATTGTGGATAAGGAAATGGTGGGCGTCTATGGGATCGTGTCCGATATTACCGAGCGCAAGGAATACACGGAACGGATTCAGGAGCTCAGCAAGCAACATGAGCTGATTCTCAACACGGTTACAGAAGGAATATTTGGTTTGGATGCGGATGGAATCACCATGTTTATGAATCCAGCAGCAGCTTCGATGTTCGGTTATGAGGCGAAAGAATTCATTGGCAAAAACTCACATCCCATCATCCATCACACCCGTGCAGACGGAAGTCATTTGCCACAAGAAGAATGCCCGATCCACATGACCGTGTTGGATGGACAGATACGTTCAATCAAGGAAGATGTGTTCTGGCGTAAAGATGGCAGCAGCTTTCTGGTGCAGTATCAGGTGACGCCGATTATTGAACAGGGACAGATTCAGGGCGCGGTGGTTGTATTTAATGATGTGACTGGCGAACGTGAAATTGTACGTGCCAAAGAGACAGCTGAGCTGGCAGCTCAGGCCAAGTCGGAATTTCTGTCGATGGTTAGCCATGAGATCCGGACACCGATGAACGGGATCGTGGGGATGACAGAATTGTTGATCGGTACCGATTTATCGGAAGAACAGCGTGAATATGCCGAGATTATTCGAGACAGCGGTGATGCTCTGCTGAACATCCTTAATGATATTTTGGACTTCAGTAAGCTGGAATCCGGGAAAATGGCACTGGCTTATGAACCATTTGCATTACGCAAGATGCTGGAACAGGTTGCCGAACTGTTTAAACCGCTTGCAGATGAGAAACATCTGGAGATCAGATATCGTCTCAATCCGAGCATCCCTGAGTTCATGGTTGGTGACGCCATACGTATCCGGCAGATTCTGGTGAACTTGGTTGGCAATGCGCTCAAGTTCACAGATCAGGGAAGCATTGAGGTTGCCGTGGATATTATCAAGGGTAGAAAGCCTGAAGACAGTGTTCTTGATTTTGCGGTGCAAGATACGGGAATTGGCATCCCCGCTGACAAGCTGGATCAGTTGTTTCAGTCCTTCTCTCAACTACACCCGGTGATTAACCGGAAGTATGGTGGTACCGGACTGGGACTGGTCATTTCCAAGCGACTCGTGGAGATCATGGGGGGCAGTATCAGTGTCGAGAGCATAGAAGGGGAAGGCTCAACCTTCCGGTTTGCTGTTCCTGCGGCGAGTGTAGATGCTTCAGCAGAACAGACAGCAAGTCAGTTCCATCATGATCGCACACGTCAAAGTGATAAGGTGGCCATGCGTATTCTGGTGGCGGAGGATCATCCGGTGAACCGGAAGATTTTGCGAGAATATCTGGAGAAGCTCGGATACCACGCAGATGTATGTACTAATGGTGTGGAGGCAATTGATGCCATCTCTCAGAATGCTTATGATATTGTCCTGATGGATATTCATATGCCTGTGATGGATGGACTGAAGGCGACAGACCTGTTACACCGCCTAATTCCACAGGATCGCATACCTCCAATCATCGCAGTTACAGGCAATGCCAAACGTGAAGACAAGGAAGCTTGCCTGGAGATGGGTATGCGTGACTTCATTAGCAAACCGGTTATGCTGAGTGAGTTGAAGCGGGTGTTACAGCAATGGGGGCCAAGGGACGAACCTCAGCTTGCACCAAATTGAACAACTACTCAAATCAATTATGAAATTGATTCATCTGGCTGTGAAAAATAATAAGCGCAAACATGCCAATAAGACTCCACTGATGGAGTGTTATTGGCATGTTTGTGTCGGCAGGCTTTTGAAGTTGAGCCGAAGCATACAGTGTGGAGTTGTACACGAATGGCTTATACCAGTGTCAGACGATTGATGTTACCTGATAGGATTTCACAGGAATTGTTGAATTTCTCACGTTCCGTTGCATCCAGATTCAATTCGATAATCTCCTGAATGCCATTGCCACCGATGATTGCAGGAACACCGACGCAGACGTTATGTTGATCGTACTCTCCGTCCAGAATAGCCGATACGGCGATGATCTTGTGTTCGTCATTGAGGATGGAACGAGTGATATGCGCGAGGGCGTTGCCGATCCCGAATTGGGTAGAGCCTTTACGGGTAAAGATCTCCCAGCCGGCATCCTTTGTTTTGCGTGCAATATCGTCCAGATCCAGATGTTTGAAGCGCTCCTTGTGCTGATCCATAATGTGCATAATCGGTTTGCCACCGATGGTCACATGCGACCAGGCCACGAACTGGGATTCTCCATGCTCCCCGAGAGCATAACCGTGCACACTGCGTGGATCGATGGAGAAGACTTCAGACAGCAGCGTTTTGAGCCTTGAAGAGTCAATGGACGTCCCTGTGCCGATGACATGCTCACGCGGAAGACCAGATAATTTCCATACCATATAAGTTACTATGTCAACCGGATTGGCAGCGACGACAAAAATCCCGTTAAATCCACTGTTCATGATCGGGACCACGATGTCTTTGGCAATCGATTCCGCTTCCTCCAGAATATCCAGCCGTGTCTGTCCTGGCTTGGGATTCGCCCCGGCGGTTAAGATAATAACATCCATATTGCCACAATCGGCATACGTTCCTGCATATACTTTGGTGCGGTTATGTGTGAAGTCCATACAATGGGAAAAATCCAGTGCCTGTGCTACAGCACGGTCATACGTCCGGTCCACCATCATAATTTCCCTGCATATCGATTGATTAATCATGGAATACGCACAACTCGAACCGACAAGACCCGCCCCGATCACCGCTACTTTGCCTGATTTGCCTAACACTGCCGTTCAGCCCCCATTTAGATTGAAATTTATCGTTACTAATGCGTCCTATGTTAAGTATAGTCCTTTATTTTATGCTGGAATCCACTTCTACGTTACATAAGATAACACATGAAAAAGCTGTGCAGCAATGATATCCGCTATCGCGGGAGCGTATTGGAGTAACGGAGTTAACAAAATTGACATGAATAATCCATAATCACAAGATTTGACGGCGTTTGCACCTGTGTCATTCGACATGACAGCATTCATGTTTGTTGTCGGATGGGGGGTTATTTGTGCGGATCATATACCTGACAAAACTTCTTAGGAATCCGCAGAAACAGAACAAAACCGCCAAAGGGATCTACCGAGAAGCTGACGAATACATACGGACAAGCAAAAGATAAGCATACTTGATCCATGAGACAGGTTGCCCCGATCCGATGACGGTTCCAAAAAAAGGAACGCTGAAGCCATAATGTTTTTATCCAAGAATCAATTTCATAACTAACTAAAGGTATTATGAAATTGATTCCCAAAAGACTTCATTCCGGGAGGGAATTAATGATGATTGAAGAAGCAGGAGCAACGACGGAAACGGCCAAGAGCCTGGGCATAGGTGCCAGTACTCTTCGTAAATATGCGGCGGCACTGGAAGAACAGGGATACCGGTTCGAACGGTCAGCCAACAAATCCAGACTATTTAAGTCCGACGACATCGAGTGCATTGAACGCCTGATGACTGAACTCAGAGAGCATAATCTACCCCTGGCTGATGCTGTGGTGACTGTATTGGCTCCAGAAGTACCTGTAGCTGTAGTAGAAGTAGATGTCCCGGTGGTGGGAATTGAAGGTCTGTCAGAGACGGAATGTGCAGCGACAGTCATGTCATCTGTACTCCCTCAAGAACCTGAAATAATGGGTAATCTGAGATCCTATGAAGGTCTGGGGCAACTGGTAAGTGAGGTGACTTATGGTGCTGTAGAACAACAGCAGGATGATCGGGTACAGTTGCTGCAACAGCGGGTCGATGAACTGGAGCTGACCCTTCAGCATCTGGCTGATACACATATGGCTCTTCAGGAACAGATGGAAAAACAGCGTCTATGGATGAACGAGAAGCTGGAAGAGGAGCGGGATCGTGAACTCGTAACCAATCTGCGCAGTTTTCAGGGAAGGAAACGCAAACCCAAAGGAGTATCCCTGCGTATGTTGTTTGGGTTCCTGCCCAAGAAGCATAAGGAAGCTTGAGCAACAGGCATTTACCCATCGTGATTTTGCATTATGGGCCTGATATAATAAGCTCCATACAACATGAAGACTGGCAACGAACTGCTCAGTATAGATAAAGACTGGGTGGATTAGGAAGCTGGCGTGGGAGGATCTGTGGAGCTGCGACGAAGTTGGCAAAGATTGCTCGGACTATGGACGGATCGTCCTCGACGGGAAGGCACGACCATTGGTGAGCGTTATACAATACAGGAATTGCTGGGTATGGGGAGTTATGGGCTGACATACCTGTGTACAGATGACCAGAACGGCAGGGAAGTGGCGTTGAAGGAGTCCAAACCTAGCAAGGGCAGACTCTCTGCGCACCTGTTGGAGCGGGAGGCGGACGTGATGAGACGTCTGCATCATCCGGCGATCCCTGATCTATTGGATATGTTCATATCCGGGAGACGAAGTTATATCGTTACGGAGTATATTCGTGGACAGACGCTGGAAGATTGCATATTTGAGCAAGGTCTTCGATATACGGAGCGGGAATGTCTGGAATTGGCAGGTCAACTGCTGGCTCCGGTGGCTCATGTGCATGAGCAGGGATATATTCATGGAGATGTGCGGATTCCCAATGTTATTTTACGTGGAGGGACGGTGCATCTGATTGACTTTGGCCTGGCGAGACGCTTGGGGGAGCCGTTGTTGCCGGAGCTAAAGCGACGTATGCGTGAAGTCCCTGAGCCTGAAGATGAGCCGGCTACACCGGATCATGATTTGCAGGATATCGGCCACTTTCTTCTCTTTATGATGTATTCGGCTTATGAGCCAGAGAAGGGCCGTGAACCCGCCAGTTGGCAGGAGGAACTGAAGCTTACGCCGGAATTGCACCAGATGCTGGAGCGACTCCTTGGACTCCGTCCAGGTTATGAGGGTGGAGCGACGGAGTTACAGGCAGAAATTGAGAATGTGTTGCTGAAATTACAATGAATAAGCTCTATAGGCGGACCTATATTTGTTATCCGTGACCTCTTCGTATTATATCTTCAGGGGTCTTTTTCCTTTTTGCTGAAAATGCAAAACGTATCAAAACAGTGGGTTAAATGATATAATGGATAACAATTACACGTTGAAGGAGGCGATTCATCTTATGCTTAAAAAACTGGAAGGCGATCATGCCGAATTATTCAAAACATGGTTTCATAGCAAAAAAGACACCATTGTGGATATTGAAGGTAAGCATTATTTAATCAAGCCGCTGGAAAACGTGGTTCAGGAAGAAATAGAAAGTGATCTGGAGCTCAAAGCTTTAATTATGCAAGCCAAAAAAGATATTTCTTCGGGTAGGGTCTACTCTACAGATGATATAATTGACGCAATTGAAAAAGGGAATTTATAGATGTTGATCCAGTGGACACCTTCAGCAAGGCTGACTCTCGCTCAAATCGGAAGTGTTCGTTTTACTCAGCAAAATTGATACATACTTATATAGAAACAATAAAGGGTAAAGGGGTGTTCTGCTGGCCGTAAGTATGGCTGGCGAACACCCCTTTATTACATATTCATTTATTGTAGCGTCTAATAAGCTGGTGTGATCATTACTCTTTAAAAGCAGTCGTGAAAGCCGCTTAGCTGGAGCTGTATTTTCTGCTTTTGTAATACCCGGAGCCACTACGGCTATCCCGGTATTTCACATCCGAAGAAGAATAGCGCTTGTAGGAACGCTTGCCTGAGGAACTACTGTGACGTTTATATGAGCGCCTGTCGGAGGAGCTATGACGTTTGCGGTGAGATGAAGATTTGGAATCGATAAGTTTGCCGATAATCTTTTTGAACATGAGCTTTCACCCTTTCGACTTCAGCTGTTTTAAGCATATACGTGGCCAGATATGGAGGGGTTTCGATTTTTTCATGGATAATTGTATTCAATGGACAGGAGCTTGGCGTATAATAGGATGTTGCTGATTGCGCGGAATTTTTTATTTTGAGCGTTTAGCGTTACAATAGAGGACAGGATAAGATTTTAACGGACAGGAGCAGTTGTTATGATTACAATAAAGACCAAAGAACAGATTGAATATATGAAAAAAGCCGGAGAAATTCTCGCCGCATGCCATAGAGAAATTGCAAAGATGATTCGTCCAGGCATTACGACACAGGAGATCGACCAGTTTGCAGAAGCTTTTATGAAGAAAAATGGCGCTACGCCGGAACAAAAGGGATATAACGGGTACCAATATGCGACATGTGCGTCGGTTAATGATGTGATCTGTCACGGGTTTCCGGGAAAATATGCACTGAAAGACGGCGATATCGTTACAATCGACATGGTCGTTAATCTGAATGGCTGGCTGGCGGATTCGGCTTGGTCATATGCCGTAGGTGAAGTGACTCCGGAAGCACAACATCTGCTGGATGTAACCAAAAACTCTCTGTACAAAGGCATTGAACTTGCCGTGGTGGGCAACCGGATCGGAGATATCTCCAATGCGATTCAAGTGTATGCAGAAGGTGAAGGCCTATCGGTTGTGCGTGAGTTTATCGGACACGGCATTGGTGAGAAGATGCATGAGGAACCACAAGTCCCTCACTACGGTCCGCCTCATCGGGGTCCGCGTCTCAAGGAAGGCATGGTTATTACGATCGAACCGATGCTGAATATTGGTACGTTCCGAAGTAAGCTGGATTCAGATGGATGGACTGCTCGTACTTTGGATGGAAGTCTGTCTGCCCAGTATGAACATACGATTGCGATTACGGCGGATGGTCCAGTGATTTTGACAGCACAATAATAGCCAAAAGCAGCTACAATGTGACGATATTTGCATATTTCAAGGCGGCCCACGTTTGTGAACCGCCTGTTTCGGTTTAAACTATTAAGAAGTGATAACACAGAGCCAGTGGTAAGTGATCTCAGCTGACAAGGGTTAACCTTGCGTCCACTTGGCAACAAGGAGGTAATTTTGGTGTCTTTAAATAAACAGATCGTACTTGCTTCTCGTCCCGAAGGTGCCCCATCCAGAGAGAATTTCAAATTCATTGATGCACCTCTTCCTGAACCGGAAGCTGGGCAAGTCCTGGTACGTACATTATATTTGTCGGTTGATCCATACATGCGGGGCCGCATGAAAGATACAAAATCCTATGCTGCACCATACGCGTTAAATGAAGTGATTAAGGGTGGAGCCATTGGACAGGTTGTGGAATCTTCGGAACCGAATCTGCGCAAAGGTGACCTCGTATCCGGTATGTGGGGCTGGCAACAATATGCCGCAGTGAATACGGCTGATCTTTCGCTAATTGATACCGAAGAAGCACCAATCACGGCTTACCTGGGTGCGCTGGGCCTGACGGGTCTGACGGCTTATTTTGGTATGGAGGACATCGGCAAACCGAAGGACGGCGAAACGGTTGTTGTATCGGGAGCAGCCGGAGCGGTAGGCATGATTGCAGGTCAGATTGGTAAAATTGTGGGAGCACGCGTGGTTGGTATTGCAGGCTCTGATGAGAAATGCGCTTATTTGAAAGAAAAGCTGGGCTTCGACGTGGTGTTGAACTACAAGAAGGAGCAGGATATGTCAGCGGCCATTGAACGGGCTTGCCCGGACGGCGTAGATGTCTACTTTGACAATGTTGGCGGTGACATCTCGGATGCAGTCTTGCGCCACATCAATCGGAATGCACGTATTCCGTTATGCGGTCAGATCTCGTCCTATAATCTGGAGAAGCCGGATATCGGGATGCGACCACAGACGTTGCTGTTAACAAATACAGCATTAATGAAAGGTTTCCTGCTGGGTGACTATACGAAATCCTTCAAGGAAGGCCGCGCCAAGTTGGCGAAATGGATCAAGGAAGGTCATATCCAGTATGAAGAAAACATTGTGGACGGGTTCGAACAGACGCCGGAAGCATTCATGGGTCTCTTCTCAGGAGATAATCTGGGCAAGCAACTGGTTAAGGTTGCAGATCCTGAATAGATATTGAATGGTTTACATGTACAATTAGGTTGAAAACGAAAAGACACGTTCTGCACACCGAGGGTGCAGCAGAACGTGTCTTTTTTATCTGTAAATCTGTGCGTGGTCTATGTAGGGTGACTAGTGTTCGGCGACCAGCACTTCTTTGTAGTGTTTGTACATATATACACGCCAGCGTACAATCATGCCAAAAGCCAGCAGGAAGAACAATCCGCCTGTTTGCGGAATACTTACATATCGCTGAATGACTTCATGCAGGATCAGGCGTACGGCCAGCAATCCAAGCAAGATAAAAGCAAAGCTGCGAGAACGTGTGGCAAAAATTTCTTCACCTACTCGTTCAAACCGTGTACTGCGAATGAGGGGATAGGAGAAGAGGAACCAGCCCACCAGAAACGCAAAGAATGCCCAGAGTAGAGGAACATGTGTTGCCGGAACAACAAACATGAGAAATCCTGTGCTCATGCCGAGCGGAGGAATAAGGATCTTACGAATGGTCACCGGTCTGTGACTGGCTTTCATGCGGATGAAGATGGCAAGCAGTGCCATGACAAGCATGCCCACGGTTGCTCCGATTTGCAGGTAGTACGGACTGATTTGAGCCACGTAGAACTCCCTCTTTCTGGAATAATATGTTATCCGGAGATCCGGAAGCCAATACGAATTGCCGGAATTTTCAGTTCCTATTATATCACAAACGCAGAAAGCCGATAGAAAGCTTAGTGTATCATATACCCGATATGTATTCACAGGGTGTATTTGAAAATTTTGTATTATTGTGCCCGTTGTAAGGCCGTTTATTCGATTAAGGGGAAATCATGCAATGATTGGACAACAATGGATGTATATCAAGCTTATCGGCTCACATCATAGAGGGTGGCTTGCAGGTAATACAGATTGGTTAGTACATGTGGTCAGCCTCATATGTGCAAGTGTACTAGCTTTTTTGCTGGTTATCTACAGTTACATCTTATGGATGAAATATAGCAGTAGACGCAGGGAAAAGGTTAAGACGGTACTGATGCAGGAATTACTTTCCGAAGATTCGGTGTTACAGCAGTATCTGGGCCAAGGAGAAGTGAAAGCTGACTTACTGAATATGAGTGGAGATCAACAGAGTGTTTTGCAGCAGCTGTTATTGCAACGGCTTGCTCAAGGTCCGGAAGAGCACGAGATTCTGCGAGTTCGTCTGTTATCCTGGCAAGTTTTTGGAAGTTCATACCGGTCGGTTCTGAAGACGGGAAAGTGGAGTGAACGGGTCAACACGTTGTTATATATTGAACAGTTTCATATGATAGAGCTTCTGCCCAGGTTAGAGGATATGTTGCGGGTTACTTCCTGTACGCCGCTTGAACGCTTCATCATATTGCGCATATATGCCAGAACCGGTTATTTCAGAATCGTGAAGGAATTGATGCGTGAGCAATATGAATGGTCCGATACGCAGTATCTGCAGATTCTGCTGTTGCTTACCGATTCATCCTGGACTCGTATGAAGGATCATTTTAAGGATGTACCTTACCAGGTCCAGTCTAATATCGTCCATGCCATTCGTATTCGAGATGACCAGACGGAGGGTGCCGTTGTTCTACTGGAGAAGCTCATTCTTGGAGAGGATGCGTTGCTGCGTACCCACGCTTATCAGGCATTGGCTCAAGTGAGCAGAGGTCGCGAAGAGTTGCTGAAGGGGCTATTGCTGGTATGGAACGAATCTGGTGAGGAGAGGCAACGCTCTGAAAGACTAACAGTGACCCAGCTTATGGGTACTGTTCATGCGGATGCTTTTATTCCTAGACTGAAGGTAATGATGGGTGATCCTTCTTTTCAGATCCGACAGGAAGCGGCGAACTCTCTTGCCCGGTACGAGCAGGGACTTGAAGAGCTCCGGGATACGGCTGTAAACCATCCGGATAGATATGCAAGGCAGATAGCGGAGGAAACGCTGGAAAGGATGCAGTATGGACGAAAGATGGATTGAGATGCTGCGGAGTTTTGTTTTGGCATGTTACGAGGGGATATTTATCTATCTGGTGTTAGCAATTGTGATGTGTAGTGTTCTGGTCGTTGCTGCCGCTCGCACATTGATCCGCCAGAGGGATCTGGACCCGCTGCAATATCATGAGATGTTGGATGAAGAACTGGCTCCTGCGGTATCCCTGCTTGTTCCGGTGCGGAATAGCGAGGATACGATCGTACAGCGAATCAGCTGTCTGTTGGATATGCAGTATGCACGTTATGAGGTTATTATCATTAATGATGGATCAGAGGATGAGACCATGCGGCGTCTAAAAGAAACCTATGATCTGATGCCCATTCGGAGTAAAGTTCATTATTCGGGACTCGGTCAGGAGACGGCTCAGATTAAATGTGTCTACCAATCCAGATTACATCATCGTCTGGTTGTGATCGACAAGGCGTATGGGGGACGAATGGACTCCCTGAATGCCGGTCTGAATATCTCGCAATATCCTTATATCGCCTCTGTTGGACCCAGGACAGTTCTGGAACGGGATGCATTGGTGAAGATTATGAAGCCCGTTATGGATGCTCTCCCAGGAGAAGAGGTCGTTGCTTGTAGTGGACGAGTAGATCTCATGGCCTCCAGAAATACGAATCAAACGGATTTAACCCACAACGGCGCAAGAAGGACGGGCAGTACGTTGTTTGTAATGCAGACCATTGAATACGTGCGTGCTTTTCTGATTAGCGGTGTGGGACTTGTTCGTTATAATATTAATGTGCTTTTATTTACGTCTGAAGTATTCGGTATATTCAAAAAGAACCGGGTGATGGAAGTTGGTGGGTACAAGCGCGATGACCAGGTCGCTCACATGGAACTGGTGATGCGGTTGCAGAAACATATGAAGCAGATCCGGGAACGTGGCCGTATTATATATATTCCCGATCCGATCTGCAGGGTAGAAGTACCCGGTACATGGCGTCAGCTGTGCAGACAGCGTATCGGTTGGCACATGCAACTTGCAAGCAGTCTATGGACTCAGCGGAGCATGATCTTCAATCCGGCCTATGGCTGGATGGGGATGGTATCCATCCCGTATTTTATTTTGATCGAATTGTTGGGGCCTGTGTTGGAGCTGGGAGCGATCGTGCTGTTCATTGCAGGCATAGGGATACAGTGGGTGGATATTAACCTATGCATCATTCTCGTTCTGCTACTGACCCTCTATGGTTCCTTGTTGTCCGCAAGTGTGGTGATGTTCGAAATATGGTGTTCACGCAAGGCATATACGTCCCGAGAGGTGACACGTCTGTTGTTGTATGCATGTACGGAGACGTTCTGGTTCAGACCGCTGAATAACATATCCCGTATATATGGCATGTTGCAGGCTATGGGATTGCGGAAGGCAGAGGAAAAGGACAGCAGACATGGATTAGGGTAATCTAACGATCGATCCTGACAATACCTTGGAACAGAGCAAGGAGGAATACGCTTCATGAAAAAAAGTTACAGGCCAGCCACGATGTGGACGTTGGCTTGTTTTACAGTGGTATCGGTGGTGCTGGTTGTCCCCTGGATTATGTGGCAATCCCAGGCCCCGATTCCACTGAACATCATGATTATTGACAAGAGCAGACCGGACTTGTCCTATCAGGGGCACAAGGGGTTGGTTTGGCTTCTGAATCAACAGAAGATTGTACAGCACACAGGGGAATACTACTCGTATGAAGAGGATTATTACGGCTATGATCTTCAGAACGGGCTTCCACGGATGAAGCAACTACTGCCTGATGAGGTGACAGATACGGATCTGATCTATCTGACGGCGAATCGGAGTAGTCTGTCTGCACAGAAGAGTGAAGGGAAACAAGGCGGAATCTATGAAGGATTAACGATATACGATGTGCAGAAAATCCGCGAGGCTGCGTATAAAGGGGTAACGATTGTTGCCGAATACAGTGCATTGGCAAATACGGCTTCCAAGATGACCAGAGAGCAACTATACCCCATCTTGGGTGTGGACAGCAGTGGATGGCAAGGGAAATCGGTATCTAATCTGCAAAGTATAGAAGAAGTACCCCGTTGGATTCGGACGAACTATGAGCAGCAAGAGAAGAAGAAATGGTCTTATCACGGAGCGGGTATGCTGCTGATCCATATGGATGGACAGGTCATGGTACTGGCGAAAGGTCCGGATGTGAAGACAGGCAATATACAGATTGCATTTACACCGGAAGGCAGTGATTGGAGCGGCATAACCCAGGATATACATTATAGTGGCTGGTTCGATATCATTGTGCCGCAAGAGAAGAACTCCATACTGGCCTGGTATAAGACGGATCTGACGGAGACAGGTGAGCAGAAGCTGGTGGATGCAGGAATTCCTGCGGAATTTGCTGCACTGGTCCGGTACGACGACTATAATCGGTCGTATTACATGGCAGGGTCCTTTGGAGAGATGAAGCATTATTCCTTCTGGCGCCGAATCCGTGGATGGGAGGTCGTCCGGTCCAAACTTACGCCAGATCAGAAAGATATTCCGGACATGTTCTACTGGAAAGTGTACGTGCCCGTGATGAAGCATATTTTGAATGAAGTGCAGGACGGACGGCAGCAATGGCCATAGATAGATTATCGAGAACCGTTTCGATGGAAAAAGGGAAGCCAAAGTCCATTCCACCTTTCGAGAGGAACGGGAGATGTACATAATAGAGAAGTGCGTGTTGTGAGTGGCAAAAGTGTGGTTGAGAGACAGGGCGTATCAAGTAAGGATCAGATTGCCAGGTGAAATGGGACTGGGACTGGGTAGATTGAATACGTTTCAGACTGTTTCAGACTCTTACCGCCCTGAACAATGGGAGTTGTAGCCAGATCCTCAACAATAATTATCACACTGCGGCGTACATGTAGTGTGAGTTATAAAATGATTCGTATTAGGACACGTATTAAAACAAGTACTAAAACAAGTACTAAAATGTGCATCACGATCAGGGTTAGCTCCGTATCGAGTATCGCCCCAATGTGTGCACTGAACTATAGCGTGATCTATACATGAATAGTAATAAAGCATGTACTGCCATGTGTATCACGACCAGGGTAAGCTCCGTATCGAGTATCGCCCCAATGTGTGCACGAACTATAGCGTGATCTATACATGAATAGTAATATAACATGTACTACCATGTGCATTACGAGCAAGGTAAGATCCTTATCTAGCTATGTACCCGCATGATCAACGCAATTCGGAGCATGAACACTCCGTATTTAGAGACCATAACACAATGTGTGTCTGGACTTATGCGCCAATATGATGAGTGGACGAGTGTCTATGGCATCGTGATCTGAAGCACCGTACGTAGCACATTCTAACGAACTGAGCACATCTTATTTGTCCTAATTTTGTACGTTGGTAAATGTAACGAATCACAGACAGTTTAAATGACGGAATATACTCGTTATTCCTGTCCCGCAGCCAGTTTTCTGCGAAATAGGACGTGTGGAGTTTGTTAGTTGTTGCTATTCGCTCTAATTGCCGTTATAGAGTGTCCTCGCTTCGTTAGATTTTGGTCAGAGGGCACCGATCATGGCATCACGCAACCGAGGCGCCCCTTTTTCTTTTGTATTAAGAGAAATTGTAAAGAAAGAAATTATAAAAAACACAAGCCGATGAAAGATGAATTCAAAGTGGATGTTAATGTGTTAAAAGTCATTGGCATAACTATAACATTATTACTGCCAAATCTATGGGATGTACCCAGTACACGGCAATGAAAAAGGACTGCAGATCCTCTGCAGTCCTTTTTCATGATGCAATGCGTGGCTTAACTAGTCCTGGTGAAGATGCCGGAGTCCGTGCAGGAAGGCGGATACGGTCAGACGCAGACTTTCGTCCGGATCAAAGTCCATGCCGAAGCCGCCCTGTGCCTCAATGGAGGCAAATCCATGGCAGAGGCTGCGCAAACCACGAACGGCGTGCAATGCTTCCGCTTCGGTGAGCGGGTAGGGCTGCAAGCTGTGCAGCAGCAACTCCAGCGTGGCTGTGCTGGCCGCGGCGAGCTGTGGCTCCTCGCGGTCCGGGGCATGAAATGAGGCTTCGTAGAGCCCGGGGTGCTCGCGAACGAAGCCAATGTATGCCGCAGCGATGGCCTGAATGGCATCATCGCCAGTGTGGTCAGCGATAGCCGCGGTTAATGCGCGGCTAAGCTGTTGTACGGACATCAGCGCCATTTCCTGGCGAAGCCCGGGAAGTCCGCTGATGTGGTTGTAGAGCGACGGCGAGCGCACATCCAGCCGCTGTGCCAACGCGGCCAGTGTCAGCGCCTGAAAACCGTCGCTGTCAGCAAGCTGGGTGGCGGCGCTGAGCAGAGCGCCGCGATCCAGCCCTTGCCGGGGGCTCATAGTTGCCCCCCGGCAAGATCAAACCGCTGCTGTGCATCAGCGGTTGCCGCGCGCATGGCGGCCGCGGGCTGGCGCAGCATCCGTCCGTGGCCTACAGCCAGCACGGACGGTTCCAGCTCCGCCAGGCGCTTCGCGCTGGCCAGAGCCGCTTCGCGGTTCCACGTCGCCAGCGCGGGGAACGGGAAGAGCGGGCGCACGCGGCCGGATACGGCAAGGCCGCCTTGCAGCTGGTACGCGTCGCCAGCGATGAGCACGCGGCTGCGCGTATCCATGAAGGACATATGCCCCGGCGTATGTCCTGGTGAGGCAATGGCGACCAGTGAACCAATCTGGTCACCGTCATCCAGCAAGTGGTTTGGCTGGGTGCGCACCGCTTTGGGCTTAGGCACGCCGCCGCGTACCGGGGTTTGTGGCTCACCGGGAAGAAGGGAAGTATCACCCGCCAGTAGCCGGGCATCCCGTCTGGAGATGAAGACCTCGGCTTGGGGCAGTGCCTCTGTGAGACGATCCAAGGCACCAATATGGTCGCTATGCGCGTGAGTCAGAATGATCTTGGTAATGGGCTTTCCAAGGGACTGGGCAGTTGCCAAAATCCCCTTAAGACTGACCGGTATTCCGGCATCAATCAGGGTTAATCCATCGTCCTCTTCAACCAGGTATACGTTCACAGGGAAGAGTCTTGGGAAAAACGTAACTTGAACGACATCAAATTCTCGGGTAATACGCATCGTTAAACCCTCCTTAAAACTAATGGTATTAGTATAATAACTAATGAGATTAGTTTTGGCAACACCTGTTGTTTAATCTATTCAAATAAAAAAAATTTAAAATAATGATGCACTTTACAAAAAAAGCGTTTTCAAATTGAAGATTACCGATTATAATAATCACGTAAGCCCTTTCATATGTCTATCTTATTGGAGCCCTTCGCGTAGCGGAAGGCTCACTTTTTTGTTCTTTTTGGATTAAAATGAAGACGGGATGTTAATCCTAGCTTAATTGTGTTGATGAGCTGTAAGTATTGGTATAACAGGAAAAATCACGTTTGATCTCCACGCTGGGTGAAAGTTGACAAACATAACTGTTATTCATATAATGACAGTTATACTTACCTTGAGTTGGAGTTCATCGGTGTTGTAAGCCGGGAAGGAGTAAGTTATGAACAGTGAATTTACCATAGCGGTGCATTGTCTTGTTTTTCTGTCGATGAGAGATGAGTGTATGGCCAATAGTGAAGATTTGTCCCAGAGTGTGGGTACACACCCGGCCAGAGTCCGTAAGGTACTTAGTGTTCTGCGCAAGCATGGTTACCTGACGACCAAGGAAGGTGCTCATGGTGGGTACTTGCTTAGCCGTCCGAGTGAAGAGATCAAGCTTGGAGAATTGTACAGACTGGTAGCTGGTGGTTCACTCGGTCCCAACTGGTGCTCAGGGGAGTCCGGTTCATCGTGCGTGGTATCTTCCAATATGCAGGATGTGATGGGGAACATATATAACGGAGGCGAAGAGGCGCTCAGCGCTTATTTTGATCGTATATCCATTCAGGATGTGAAAGAACGCATAGGTCATGGGGAAACGTTGAACTTATCGCTGAAGGGATTATCTGCAAAGGAGAAGTCCTGACGGAGTCCACAACGAATGGTCCTTCATGAATATGGTCTTGGTTTAGTCAGGCATGGTGGACAAGTTACGGCATGGGCGTATGCTCCGGTGAAAGATCCATTGATGTTCTCAAGCGATTCCGGGCATAACCTGAACACAGATGAGGAGAGATCGTCTGCGCTGATGTTATTTTCGGAAGGAAAATCCCTGGTAGAGTAAACTTCGAGATCACCTTGCGAAAGTAAAAGAAGTATAAACAAACTAGATTCTGGGGAGTGGAACACATGTCAGGCATTGAAAAAAATGAAACACTTCGCGTTATTAGCGAACGCCATGCTGTCAAAAAGTACGAAAAAGGGTTTGAATTGCCTGAAGCTGATCTCAATGCGATTCTGACAGCAGCTGCGGAAGCACCATCTTCATGGAACCTGCAACACTGGAGATTCCTCGTGATTGAATCCGAAGCAGACAAAGCGAAAATGCTGCCAGTTGCTTACGGTCAAAGTCAGATCGTGGAAAGTTCAGTTACGATTGCTGTTCTTGGAGATTTGGAAGCAAACCGTAACACCGTAATCTACGATCAAGCTGTTGAAGCAGGCGCACTGACTGCAGAGGTTCGTGACGCATTGGTTGGACAGATCAACGGTGCTTACCAAAGCCCGCAAATCGCTCGCGATGAAGCGATCCGCAATGCATCCTTTGCTTCCCAAAATATTATGATTGCTGCACGCTCCCTGGGTTACGATACATGTCCAATCGGTGGATATAATCCACAAAAACTGATGGAAACATTCAACATTCCTGCACGATTTGTGCCAACGTTGTTGATTACTGTAGGTAAAGCTGCACAGCCAGCTCGCCCATCAGGACGTTTACCGTTGTCTGAGGTAGTTGTTAAAGGTTCTTTCTAAGTTAGAAAGTTAAATCTGATGATTGCATCAGTGATATAGGTATAATACAAACAGCCGCACTTTCCTGTTGAGGGAAGGTGCGGCTGTTTGGCATACTGCTTCCACCAAGGAAGTATTACTTCTCAGGTGTTTCCGGGATTTGTGGTGCATGGAACGATTCCATGTACTCGATTGCGTTATACATCATCACTGCTGCTTCGGCGCGAGTAATCGTTTGTTTGGGATTGAAGTTTCCGTCGGCATCCAGTTCATTGATTTTGAGAACGAGTGAACGCTGAATGGCACCTTGATACTCTGGCGTCAGCTCCTGTTCGTCGGTAATGTCCACAGGTTTGATATTAATCATCGGCAGACCGCCTTTGGCTTCGATGCCTTGCATCAGGAACAGTGTGAATTGTTCACGAGTAAGCGGTTTGGACGGATCGATACCCTGTGACATCTGAATGCCATTATATTGTGCGCGGATAAATGCATCACTGTACCATACGCCATCTTTTACAGCAGAGAAGTAGTCACTTGGTACCGGCATTTTGATAAAACGAATCGTGTCCAGATTCAGATTCAGGCCGTCCGCAATCAGTTGAATGCCTTGAGCGGTATTTAACTCCAGTTCAGGTTTGAACAAGCTGTCACTCACACCTTTGATGAATCCATCTTTATGGAGAGATTCGATTTTGTTTGCTCCTGCGATACCTTGAATATCCGTGAATTGGGCCTGCGCAGCGTTGATCGGGCCTGCACTTAGAGACAGCGTGAGCAGAGCTCCCGCAGTTAATGTAGCAAGTATATTTTTTTTCATGATAGGTTCGCCTCACTTTTCTAGGGATGATCCCTTTATATAAAAGTTATTTGCCCTATAGACGACCCTTCTGTTCAAAAGGTTGCTGCAATTTTCCAACTGAAATTCATAATCATTCAGAAAGGGCTAAGTGAAGGCATTGCCTCTAACCTTTGGATTTATTTCGATAATCCGTGGGTGAACGTCCCATCATTTTGCTGAACAGACGGGAGAAGTAGTACGGGTCTTTGAATCCAAGCTCGGAACTGATCTGCTTCACGGTCCAATCGGTAAAATCCAGATAGCGGCAGGAATGCTGAATCTTCAGCCGCAGGAAATAATCGATGGGCGAATGCCCCGTAGCTTGCTTGAATAACTGAGAGTAATGAGGGACAGACAGCCGCGCGTGTGCTGCCAGTTCCTTGAGGGTGATTCCATTCTCCAGGTGCTCCAGCATATATTGGACGGATTGCTCGGCCGCACGTTTGCTGCTCACGATCCCACCATCTGTTCCTGTCGTCTCCGGTCCATAAGCGAGCATGCCCAGCATATAGCCAATAATCTGGGAGGCATACGTCATCGTCTGCATGGAGTAACCCGTCTCAAGTGCGCCGTAACATTCATGGAACAGCTCAAGCCATTTCTGAGCCTTGGCCGGTGGCATGGTAGTAATATGATGAGTTAACAAGGGTTCTATGTAGGATAAAGCGTGTTTCCCGCGTAGATGAATCCAGAATATGCTCCATGGTTCAGCTGCGTTGGCTCCGTACACATGAGGGACATGTGCAGGTAATATAACGAGGTTTCCCGGGCTGACATCATATGTCTTGCTGCCATCCAACGTATACCAGCCTGTGCCTTGGACACAGTACATCAGAATGTGTGATTCACAACCATCGGGACGATCACGGTAATGATGCTCCGCTTCGTGAAAGTAACCGATATCGGTAACATATAATCCTGACGTGACCGGATAAGCTGCGGTTTCTTGCAGCAGGGAGTCTGGAAGCACAATGAGTTTTTGCATACGAAATCCGTCAGATTTACGCTGTAGGGGTGGTCTGTTGTTAGGTCTCATACTTTGTATTATGGTGAGAGGCGATAAGGGAGTCAATGCCAGATATGAGAGCGCTCACAGGAGGTGAAGCAGTTGCCCGTGAATTGGGTAAGTACATACCAGTGGGAAGAATCAGAACAGTGAATATACAAGATAAGGGAGAGATTTAGTTATGGAACCAGTCACAACTCAGGAAACGCTTTTCTATACAGGTACGTATGCTTCAGCGGATGAACCCGGAATATTCCTATGTGCGTTGAATGCGGATACAGGAGAGATGCGAATCGTCAATCACATGGATGGTGTGGATAATCCGTCTTATCTGGCGTTAAGCCCGGATGGAAACTGTCTGTATGTGGCGAGTGAGACGGACGAGGGAGAAGTGTTGGTCTATCGGAGAGATGCGGCAACGAGTGAGCTGCACCTGATGGATCGAAAACAGACCAGAGGGGCTTCTCCATGTTATGTGTCTATCTCCAAGGATGGTCAGTGGGTGTTCTCATCCAACTATAGCAGCGGCAGTGTAAATGTATACCCGGTTGGCGATCAGGGGACGCTTGGTGAGATGAGTGCATGGGTGGAGCACACGGGAAGTGGAATCAACGAAGAACGCCAGGAAGGGCCGCATGCACACTCCATTCAACCCGATCCGTCCGGGCAGTATGCTGTCGTATGTGACCTCGGTCTGGATCAGATCATTGTGTATCGCTTGGAAGAGGGACGTCTGGTTACCCATCGTGAGATGGATCAGCCACCGGGCGCAGGGCCAAGGCATCTTGTGTTCCATCCCAACTCGAAGTGGGCATATGTAATCAACGAATTGGACAACACGGTTACGGCATTCCTGTACGATGAGCGCAGAGGGGAGTTCACTACGGTACAGCACATTTCCACACTTCCAGAAGGGCATAAAGGAGAGGGTACGGCTGCAGACATCCGTGTATCTCCATGTGGACGTTTCCTGTATGCATCCAATCGGGGAGATGACAGCATCGTACTTTATCATATTGACCAGGAGAGCGGTGAGTTGGAAGCTGTAGAGTGGACGTCCACGATTGGGCAGACACCACGTAACTTTAATATTTTGCCAGGCGGGATTCTGGTCGTGGCGAATCAGGGCAGCAATAACCTCGTAGGTTTCCAGATCAGTGAAGAAGACGGACGTCTGACGCATAACGGATTCAAGCTGGAACTGCCTCGTCCGGTATGTATTGCGCCTGTGGTATAAAAGTTGTCTATAAGCTGTGAAATCATGGAGAAACACATGGTTTTACAGCTTTTTTAGGCTTTTTATGAGAACATGGGAATCGCCTCATATCCGTGAGTCAGTTGATTGCGATTCCAGTCGAATGAAGCAATTCAAAGAATGGGCAACGGCTAACCGAAGGAGAAATCCTTTGGTTTTTTTCATGTACCACCATCCAATTACTAAATTAGACCTATAGATGGAATTATATGTTTAATTTAAAATAAATATATTAAATCGCTTACATAAAAGATGGCGCTACAAGGGCATCGGGCTTACCAAACCAATTGGGGAGGCAATTGTTTATGGGAAATCGTTCATCATTGTGGAAGCGCACATTACGTACAGCCGGAGTATCACTGCTAAGTTCCGCGTTACTGGTCACTTCGCTTGGATTGGGCAACACGGCGGTAACACATGCAGCGGGAGCAAGGCAGATGGAATATCTGGATCGCGGTGTGGTGGCTGTGAAGACCGGGACAGGTGTGTTTGTCAGTTGGCGGCTTCTGGGAACGGAAGGATCGAATGTATCGTTTAACGTCTATCGGGATGGAACCAAGGTGAACGCTACGCCCATAACAAACAGCACCAACCTTCAGGATGCAAGCGGGACAAGCAGTTCCAAATATACGGTTCGCGCTGTCGTCAGTGGAACGGAGCAGGCTGCTTCAGCGGCAGCAAGCGTATGGGGCAATAACTATCTATCTGTACCGCTCAGTGTACCCGCAGGTGGGACAACACCCGATGGAGTAGCCTACAGCTACAGTGCCAATGATGCCAGTGCAGGTGACCTTGATGGTGATGGTGAGTATGAATTGATTGTGAAGTGGGACCCTTCCAACGCTAAGGATAACTCCCAGAGTGGTTATACCGGGGAAGTGTTTATCGATGCCTACAAATTAAACGGGACACGCCTGTGGCGAATTAGTCTGGGCAAAAATATCCGTGCGGGTGCTCACTACACCCAGTTCATGGTGTACGATCTCGAAGGTGATGGCAAAGCCGAAGTTGCGATGAAAACAGCCGATGGCACCAAGGATGGCACTGGCGTGGTCATCGGGGATGCAAGCAAGGATTACCGCAATTCCAGCGGTTATGTGTTGTCTGGTCCCGAATTCCTGACGGTTTTCAATGGGCAGACTGGCAAAGCACTCTCCACGGTGAACTACGAACCGGCGCGTGGCAATGTATCCAGTTGGGGGGATAACTACGGCAATCGGGTGGACCGATTCCTTGCTGCCATTGCTTATCTGGATGGAGAGCGCCCAAGTCTGGTCATGGCGCGTGGGTACTACACCCGCACAGTGCTCGTGGCTTATAACTGGCGGAATGGACAGCTGACCAAACAATGGACATTTGATTCCAATACCTCCGGTAACTCGGGTTATGCCGGGCAGGGCAATCATAATCTGAGTGTGGCGGACGTAGACGGAGATGGGAAAGACGAGATCGTTTATGGTGCCATGGCAGTGGATGATAACGGCAAAGGATTGTACACAACAGGACTTCATCATGGCGATGCCATGCATCTGAGTGACCTCGACCCGGACCGCCCTGGACTTGAGGTATTTCAGGTTCATGAGACACCGTCCAATGCCGGAGTGGAGTTCCGTGATGCAGGTACAGGCCAGTTAATCTGGGGAGTCAAAACAACAAAGGATATTGGACGCGGCATGGCGGCAGATATCGATCCAAGATATAAAGGCGCTGAAGTATGGGCAGACGGCAGTCTGTATACAGCCAAAGGGCAGAAACTCGGGACAACCCTACCGTCCTCCACAAATTTTGGCATCTGGTGGGATGGGGATCTGCTCCGTGAACTGCTGGACAGCAACCGAATCGATAAGTGGAACTATGCTAACAGCACAACGATGAACCTGCTCACCGCTTCCGGCGTATCTTCCAATAACGGAACCAAGTCTACGCCGAATCTGCAGGCCGATCTGTTCGGGGACTGGAGAGAAGAAGTGGTATGGCGGACGAATGACAGCTCAGCACTGCGGATCTATACCACAACAGCAGTTACGGACAAACGCATCTATACGCTGATGCATGATCCGGTGTACCGTCTTGGCGTCGCTTGGCAAAATGTAGCCTACAACCAACCGCCACACACCGGTTTTTATCTGGGAGAAGGCATGAGCACACCACCAGTACCCAATATCCGGTATGCGGGCAGATGAGGAATGGACAAGGTATGGCCTTCCAATTCCGTTCATGTTTACAATAGCCAGCGAAGTATGGGATTCGCTGAAGGGAGCAACGGACGCTGGTTCGTTGTTCCTCTTTTTTTTACCAATAGGCCAGAAATCCGGTAAAAATCGGAAAAAACGTTTGACAGGTATATAGACTGCCTTTATTATACGTATATAACTTACTAAACAGGTAGGAATAATAAAAATGAATCTGTTTTCATTGTGAAAACGATCATTTTACAGACAGATGCAACCATGCAACCTGAACAGAATAACGTTCTCACCGTATAGACGGAGGAACACCGCAGCGCATCCTTTCCAGATGGAGCATGCACGGCCTTAAGCCGGCATGACTTTATGGGGAGAAGTGCGCGGGGGTTCCTCCGTCTTCTTGTTTTTTACGGGGCGTTTGATCCTGTTCAGCCGGCCTGAGGTAGTCATGCAGATCTATATCGGGGGAGTGTTATTTATGAAAAAGAGAATTCATAAGGGTATTTTGGTTGGTCTGGCACTGGTATTAACAGGAGTTCTGGCAGCATGCGGATCGGATAGCGGCGGGTCCAGTGCGGCAGGAACATCGGGGGGAGCGGAAGGCGGCACAGAAGGTGCCAAGGCCATCGAACTGCTGAATGTTTCCTACGATCCAACGCGGGAACTCTATGAGCAATATAACAAAGCGTTTGCGGCGCATTGGTTGAAAGAGAAAGGCCAGGAAGTGACCATCAAGCAGTCCCATGGGGGATCGGGTAAACAGAGTCGTTCTGTTATTGACGGATTGGATGCAGACGTGGTGACGCTGGCATTGGGATACGATATTGATGCGATTGAAGATAAAGGTCTGATTAACGAGGGTTGGCAGGACAAATACGAGCATAACAGCTCTCCATATACCTCTACGATTGTATTCCTTGTACGTAAAGGCAATCCAAAAGGCATCAAGGACTGGGATGATCTGATCAAAGGCGATACCCAAGTCATCACCCCGAATCCCAAAACGTCCGGCGGAGCGCGCTGGAACTATCTGGCGGCATGGGGATATGCCCTTAAGCATAATAACAATGATGAAGAGAAGGCGAAGGAATTTGTTGGTGAATTGTTCAAACATGCGCCTGTGCTGGATTCGGGTGCTCGCGGATCTACGACAACTTTTGTTGAACGTGGCATTGGGGATGTGCTTCTTGCTTGGGAAAATGAAGCTTTCCTATCGGTAAAAGAGTTGGGTCCGGACAAATTCGATATTGTCGTGCCATCGGTTAGTATCTTGGCCGAACCACCGGTTGCGATTGTGGACAAAAATGCAGACAAAAAAGGAAGCCGCGACGTGGCGGATGCCTATCTGAAATATTTGTACAGTGAAGAAGGACAGACGATTGCCGCAGAAAATTATTACCGCCCAACGCTGGACAGCGTGGAGGAAAAATTCAAAGATCAGTTCCCGGCACTTGAGCTGTTCACGTTGAAAGATGTATTCGGTACATGGCGGGATACTCAGGCCAAACATTTTAATGACGGCGGTATCTTCGACCAGATCTATGTTCCAGGCAGCTAAGGTTGCTCTGTTCAATGAACACCCGATCAATCGCGCTGTGAGCGGCCAACCAGCCTTACCGGCTGAAGGCAGAGAGGATGAACGTGCATGAGCAAGGTGGTTGTGGCGCGGAGACGCACATTGCCGGGATTTGGATTAACGATGGGTTACAGTGTGTTCTACCTGAGCCTGGTTGTACTTATTCCACTGGCTGCGCTGTTATTTAACTCAACAGGGCTGACGTGGGCAACCATGATTGAGGTTGCGACCAATCCCAGGGTGCTGGCTTCCTTCCAGGTCAGCTTCCTGACCGCAGGTGCAGCGGCGCTGATTGATCTCGTGCTGGGGTTACTCCTGGCATGGGTGCTTGTTCGGTATGAATTTCCGGGCAAAAGGCTGTTTGATGCGGTCATTGATCTGCCTTTTGCCTTGCCGACAGCGGTAGCAGGGGTTGCTCTTACGGCGATCTATGCCGGCAATGGCTGGATTGGGCAGTTTGTAGAGCCTTTGGGCATCAAGCTCGCCTATTCACAGGCCGGGATTACGCTGGCGCTGATGTTTATCGGAATTCCATTTGTAGTTCGCACGGTGCAACCGGTGTTGGAGGAGCTGGAGGCAGAGGTGGAAGAGGCGGCTGCTACACTGGGGGCAGGAAGATGGCGGATATTCCGCACGATTCTGTTGCCAGATCTGATTCCACCGCTGCTGACGGGTTTTGCTCTGGCATTTGCCCGAGGCATTGGCGAATATGGCTCGGTTGTATTTATCTCAGGCAATATGCCGATGAAAACGGAGATTGCTCCCTTACTGATCATGGCCAAGCTGGAGCAGTTCGATTATGCAGGCGCTACAGCTGTAGCTTTGCTGCTTCTTCTAGTTTCTTTCATCCTGCTGCTGATTATTAATTCCTTGCAGCGTTGGAGCCGAAAGGCGGGCAGAGCATGACAATGAAGCATGGTGGAATAAGGATATTAAAAGACGTCACTCACCCAAACCAAAGGAGGTGCAGCATATGGCGGGTTCTGTTCCACTGAGCCCTGTTCCACCCGTTAAGACCAGCCGTGGAACTAACCGTGCAACAACGGAAGCTCCCTGGGTCAAATGGTTGTTGATTGGACTGGCAAGCCTGGTACTCATATGGCTGCTTATTTTGCCACTGGCCATTGTGCTCATGGAGGCGTTGAAGCAGGGCTGGGGTGTGTACATCGCGGCTCTTACCGAGCCGGATGCCATGTCTGCACTGAAACTCACGTTATTAGTTGCGGCGATTACCGTACCGCTGAATACGATATTTGGTGTGGCCGCTGCATGGGTCATTACCAAGTTCCAGTTCAAGGGTAAGGGACTCATGATCACCCTGATTGATCTTCCTTTTTCAATTTCGCCTGTGGTGGGCGGGTTGATTTTTGTATTGGTCTTTGGTTCGAATGGGTGGTTAGGGCCGTGGTTGTCCGAACATGATATTAAAATCATTTTTGCGCTGCCAGGCATTGTGATTGCAACGTTGTTTATTACCTTCCCGTTCGTAGCGAGGGAGTTGATTCCTCTTATGGAGGACCAGGGAACAAGGGAAGAAGAAGCGGCGGTTACGCTAGGTGCTTCCGGATGGCGAATCTTTTGGAGTGTAACCTTGCCCAACATCAAATGGGGACTGCTGTACGGTATTATTCTGTGTAATGCCCGCGCTATGGGCGAGTTCGGAGCCGTATCTGTGGTGTCCGGGCATATTCGCGGAGAGACCAATACGTTACCACTTCATGTCGAAATTTTATATAACGAATATCAATTTTCGGCTTCGTTTGCCGTAGCTTCCCTGCTCCTGATTCTGGCTCTTGCCACGTTGCTGCTCAAGAGCTGGCTTGGACACAAAGCCGTTTCAGAAAAGTGATTATGAGAAGAAGAAAATACAGATTGACAGCTACTGGAAGCCCTGCTAATGTATAAACCAAGTATATAGGTTGGATAAGAATGATTTATAAATCCGTTGGATGACAGCGCACTTAGGAATATGGCGGGCAGTAGCCCGAGAAGAGGAGGCGGCTCTATGGCTAAGCCGTTAAAAGTGGATGAGGTATGGTTGGACCGAATTGCCGGACAGCTGAATGACATGGAGTTTGGTTCATTGCATATCGTGGTGCACGAAGGTCAGATTGTGCAGATGGAGCGGACCGAACGTAAGCGTTTTGAAAACACGCCCTCAGGCAGCGCCTCCAAATCCGGAAGCACGGCACGAAGCAGTTCAGCCCGTTCACTACGCGGATCAAATGCGAGTGCGAAGGGATAGAGAGTGACGTGAGGGAAGCGAAGATAGGTGCATAGGAACACATGTAAAATCCAGAAACTCATGGGAAATGCATGTTCCAAACCATCCTACCTATTGGGCACGACTTGTCTCCATATGCTCCTTATACCAATGATTCGCTTCGAGCAGTACCTGTTGCCCACCTGCATCCATGAATTCTTCCACAAAGGTATCGAAATACCCCACAGGCTGATCGCCAGTGATGATGGAGATGTACGCTCTGTCTCTCATGCGAATCAATTCAGATGAATATTGAATCAGGGCAGGGGTTGCAACCTCCAGGCGATTATAGATACCATTCTCCGTCAACCCTGCAGATGCAGCCCACTGTTCACGTTTATCCGAGGGTGTACCTGGAACCGTCATACCGATACTTGAGCCAATCATATTAATATAATTCTCCATTCTGTTGTATGGGTAAAGTAAATGGAACGAGTTTGAATCTTCAGCGCTCCAATTCCAGTGTTTTCCTGGAAGGCCATACTCCATTTTGATCTGCTCCTCCGGATCGGGGTTGGCACTTACATAATCGAGTATCTCCAAAACTTTCTCCAGTTTTCCCGGCTCCTTCGCAGCCTCAGCACCTATAGCAATAAAATTCATCAGCAGATTGTTCCCTTTTGAACCGCTATGTCCATCAGGACCAATAACAGGAGAACCAAATACAACCTCTGCAGTTACGTTCTTCTGTAACAGCTCATTAACATTGAACGAGGCTCCCACAGGGGTTTCTTGGCCATTTTCATTAAGGATACTGTAGTCTCCCTCTTGATTCCAATGATAATAGTTGCCCATCGAGGTCATTCCAATTTTTCCATTAATAAAAGCATGGGATAGATGTTTATAGCCGCCTTTATTTTCGCCGGTTATGAACTCAGGGTCGATAATTCCGTCCCGATACCACTTTTGCATATAAGCCAATGCTTTTTTCATCTCAGGCTCCAAAGCACCGATCACGAGTTGGTTGTTTTTTTCATTAAAATACAGTTGCTCGGTGAAAACGGACTGTCCAAAGGCACCAAACACGACATTTAAGCCCTCTCTGGATAGGCCATACGTATCTTGTTTACCATTTCCGTCCGGATCATCTTTGGCAAAAGCATACATAACCGTTTCAAATTCATCTAATGTCTTTGGCACCTCCAGACCAAGCTGCTTAAGCCAGTCCTCTCGGTATACAACAGGGGTTCGATAGATGTTGGTTTGATTAATGGCCGGAATTCCATATAAGCCACCGTTTATTTTTCCATACTCTAAATAACGTGAATCATAATCGCGAATGCGCTGTACGATATTTGGCGCATATTGTTCAAGGACATCCGGGGGAATTTCCGCTAAGACCCCTTGCATTTGATACTTAAGCAGATCTTGCGGTTGTCTTATCCGGAACAGATCCGGTATTTTGCCTTGAGCAAGCTCCAGATCCAGCAGTTCCTCGTACCGCTTGTTCTCAAGGTTCCACACCTCCAGATCGACATCAAACCGATCCTCAATATATGTAATCATTTCCGCGTCCTCGGGAACAGGGATATTTTGATGCATGGTCCAGGATATCGTATACTGCGGTGCTGTATCCTTCTCAGGGCTTGCTAGATGGTCTTGCTGTTGCACTTGTGCTGTTTCTCTGTTTAGAACGGTACATCCGCTTGTAAATACGAGAAGAAGAAACATTGCAGAATATAGACATAGCTTTCTTGAAAGGTTAAGGTTCATAGCAGCTCCTTTCCTGATTTCAAATTCTATATAGGTTTAATCAAAGAATATTTACACGGACACTCCGATGACAGAACAACCTTCCGATCGCTGTTATTCCCAGATTTCTTTTGATCCCTTCTCTAAAGGGAGAAATCCGGGAATAGCGTATGCTTCCGAAGTAGCTTTCTTTCAGAAAGCTTTTAGGCGAACGCTTCGCTTCTTCAGGTTCTTTCTGTCCTCTCCGTTTTTGTGTAAATGTTAAATTGACCCTATATAGATCCCTGCTCCATTAGACTGCGCATGAAATTTTTCGGTGTACAGCCGTGAATTTCTTTGAACTTCTTAATGAAATAGGCAGGGGTGCGGTAACCGACCGTACTTGCGACCTGCTCAACCGTAATTTCACGCTGTGTCATGAGTTCCCGTGCGCGTTCCATTCTCTGATTCGTAACATATTCGGAATAAACAATCCCGGTTTCTTCCTTGAAAAGTTTACTCAGATATTTAGGGCTGATGAATACTTGCTCTGAGACATGATCCAGCGTGAGATCGCCTGATAAGTGCTCGTGAATATAGGCTTTGACAGCCGAGATGGTATCCACACTTCGTACCTCGCTTCGCTTCTCCATCTGCATCACAAATTCGGTCACGAGATGAATCATCCATTCCGAATATCGGTTGATATTGTAGAACAATGAAAATTGCTTGTACATATTCAATGAACTTGCCTCGGCGGGTTGCAGGCGCACCTGATTAATACACTCAGCGTAAATAGATACCGTTTTTAATAAGATGATCCGACTGTATTCGGCGGAATAGGGGCCTTCCTTTAATGTCGCGACCAATTCCTGAATAGCCTGGACCGTACCTTGCACATCCCGAGTTTGCAATTTCTTTTCAAAGTTTACGAGGTATGACTCCGGGATCTCCAGACTGCTGGCTTCCCTGTTCAGAAGATCAAGATCCTGAATGGCAGACTGCTCGGGAAAGAAGTAGCTGTATCGAATGAGGGTATTCGCCTGATGATAGCTTGTGTGAATCTTCGTGAAGTGCTCTACCCATCCGCCTAACGATAGTACAAATTCCAGACCAAATTTGCTGCTCGCCTCAGCGTGAATAAAGTCTACAATGTGATCAGAGAGCGGTTCTTCGGGTTGGTTGGTACAGATGATTACTGCTATTTTGTGATCCTGCAATTCCTCTGCCAGCAGTTGAGTTCCATCCATTTCTGCGATCTCCAGTTGCTGGATCATCGTATACAACGTATGCTGCAACTGTCGTGGTTGCAGATCCTTCCACTTCTCATTAACAGGGTCAATGACGATGCAACGGAAGCGAGAGTAGGCCATTGAAATGTGAATAGACTGGAGCTGTTCCGTAAGTTCCTCGGGTGTAAATCGGTTATTTAACATATTGAGCATGATACTATGCTTAATCATTCTGTGATTGGCCTGTAAGGTTTCTTCAAGACTATCAACTTTATTGGACAGACTGTTAAACGTTGTATCGATGAACCGATATTCGTCCTGCTTTAAGCTGGTTGGGCTATCCATCCGGCTCTTGATGTTATTCAGGATTCGTTTAAGAGGACTATAGTTGGCCCTGGTAAAGATGGACGACATCGCTATCCCAACCGCAACAGCCAATAAACCGAGAAAAACCGAAATCTCCTTCAAGCTATCCAATTTAGAATAAAAGCTTTCATTAGGTGTGGTTGTGTAGATTCTCCATGCATTTCCTTTAAATTGATCTTGGGTAACGACATGAGAGTCATAGTTAAATACAGGTGTGAAGCTCGCATCTGAAGAATGAAAGGTTAGCAGCGACTGCGTCAGATTCTCCTCCGTGGAGCTGCCTATCAACGTTTTGTCCGCGGCAGATATGACAGTTCCATCCTGATCGATGATTAATGTATTCGCATAGTCAGCAGGGAGCATATTTTTAATGATCTGACTGATCGCTGATTCTTTGATATCAATCGCAATCATGGCCTTACTGTCTTGTCCAGACGATTGAAACGGGTAACTATGGACATAGGAAATTAGAGGACTCATCTTGCCTTGTTCCCGTGATTCGATATAAGCATCCTGAGGCACCATGCGAGTCTTCATCCATAAGGAGCTTTCTGGAGTCTCTTTCATCGCAGCAATCCAATCCGTCGTATGATCCATACTCGAAGGCGTGTCCTCATAGAGCAATAGCCCATATACAGATGAGACGATGAAGTGGTTCTTCGTATCGTACACATGAATAGCTTCAATGAGATCGGAATAATTTTGCACCATATTTTTGAGGGACTGTTCGATGTCCAGGATTTTGCTATGGTTTCCTTTTAAGCTATCTAAATCGATACTAGCGGCGTTACCGAGTGCCAGGGACAGATAGACCTGATTCACCTTCTGGATAACGGAGCTCTCAATAGTATTGACAGTGCTTTTCAGTGACAGCTGATTATTGATTCGAATCTCTTTGCTGTATTGATGGGAGAAGAAGAGGTATAGAATGGAGCCGAAAAGAAGCGCAATGACAAGAACAACAGCAAGGTAGGAAAGAACCATCTTGGATCTTACAGTTTGAAATGGCTTATGCATTCTTTTTCCCCCTTCATGTCTCTTTTCTAAACAACTTCATCATTATATAGCAGGCCGAGGACTAGAAATCATGTTGATCGAAATTTAACAAACTCCCACTCCATAATTTACTTTCAGTTAATAAAGCGTTTACAAAAGTAGGTATTTTAATTGATAAATGTAGTATCTAGCTCCATTTTTCTTGGCATATAAGCTCCGGAACGTACGATTTTGATATAAAACGGAATTTGTTCTATAGATGCGAAACGCTCCCTAATGCTACAGTAACGGCAGATCAGACATCTGTATAGAGTCTTTCTTACTCATTTGCAGATGCAGAAGCAAAAAAATAATTTACCATAACGGGAGCGTGTATTTGCAAGCCATGAGAAAACCACTTAAAAAGTCACTGGCATTACTTCTAATGTTGTCTATGGTAGGTCCGACATTTGCAGAGAAAAGTTTTGCAGCCGATCAGAAGATTCAGTTCTCTGATATTAAGGGACACTGGGCGGAAGCAAATATTCAAGCATGGGGTGATGAAGGATTAATTCGAGGTTACCTGGATCATTCATTTAAACCGAATACGTATATTACAAGAGCAGAATTTATGAATTTGGTAAACGGTGCTTTTGGATATTCCGGACAAGCTAAAATTACCTTTAATGATGTGTCTGAGAGTGCATGGTATTACGAAGCAATTTCTATTGCAAATGCGAATGGATATATAGATGGATACACCGATGGCACAATGAAGCCGCAAGATCCGATCACCCGTCAAGAAGCAGCTAAAGTGATCGCTGGCATTTTGAATCTGGAGTTAAATGAAACAGCAGTGAATGTATTTAGCGATTCATCGTCTATAGCGGCGTGGAGCAAGGGAGCTGTAGGTGGAGCGGCAGCAACGAAAATTATCTCCGGATATGCAGATGGAACCTTCAAACCGCTTAATTCCATTACTCGTGCCGAAGCGGTGTCTGCGCTCGTTAAAGCTGTGGAAACAGATGCTACTACAGCTGCCAAACCAGCTAAGCCAAAAGGAACGGCAACCGTTCTGAATGTTAATCCCCCAGCAGATGAAGCTCGGTTATCCGCCGTGAAGCACGGAGCCAATGCCGGAGACGACACCTTGAAAAATATTGCGGAAACCAATCCGTTTATTGATATTTTAGACGGTTTTGATCAAGTATGGTCCATGAACCTAGCGGATTGGAGAGATGGAACAGCGGCAACTAAAATTGGAGCTGACGGGAAAAATGCAAAGTATGGAGATGGACCGACTCCATATTATGACGGCTTTAAGAATGATCCAACCGTAGCTGTTGCTGATCAGAAAACATATGCAAATGAAGAGATCCGAAACAAAGCAACTTGGGAAGCCAATATCAAATATGTAGAAAAGGTCACGCAAAATCGCACAGGTGAAGAGACATTGGCAGCCTATTATGATGACCAAAGAGATAAGATCTATAGCGTGATGGAGGGCTTTGGTCCGTTGGCTAACACGTATGTAGATATCATCAAGCCAAAGACAAACGTTGAACGAACGGTGGACGAGATGAATGTGGTATTGACCGAAGAAACAGTGGAAGATGAAAGCCAAGGCATTGGAGATTGGGAAGCAAAGACGGAACTTGCAGACTTGGTTCATTTAGTTGATCTGGTTCGATTTAAAATTCCTGCCTCATCTAATCCCTCTAAATATTTCTACTCTTCCCCTAGACCGTGGAGAATGAATTCCAATGGAGAAGTGAAAGAAGTTGTTGACAGCAAAGGACTGCCTGTATGGGAAACCTTGGGCGAAGGTGAGAAAAAAGAAGTACCTTTGGCTTCAGGCGGCACCAAATCAACAGGAGAAAAACATTACCAGCAATACGAAACTAACGTTAAGCTTATTCCTGCGTTAACTTATGTCAAACGAATCGCTGAGGATGGAAGAGGAAAAGATGGTGCATTTCCGAGCGGACATACCAGTGCAGCATACTTATCCGTATTTCCTTTGGCATACGCTACACCAGAACGATTCACTGAATTGTTAACGAGAGCAGCTCAGTTGGGCGAGAATCGAATCGTAACGGGGATGCACTCACCGCTTGATGTTATAGGAGGAAGAATACAATCCACAGCCATGGCTGCATATGCACTTAATAAGGCTGAGAACAAAGATGTGTTAGAGAAAGGTTATGAGAATGCAGGAGAAGTATTTGGAGCTGCAGCCAAGGAAAAAAATATGAGTCTGTATGAGTATGCACACACCGTAACTGAGGATTACACGTTCAAGAGTGCTTACGATGAACACAAATGGGAAGATCATGATGCCAATAAAGCCTTCTATAGAGAAAAGATGACTTACGGTCTACCACAAACCGGAACCAAAGGTTTGGCTCCAGTTGTACCGCAAGGAGCAGAAGCCCTGTTAGAAACACGTCAACCGTATTTAACAGATGAGCAACGCAGACAAGTATTGTATACAACATCCATTGACTCTGGATATCCTGTTCTGGATGAATCCAAGGGCTGGGGTAGAATTGATCTGGTCACGGCTGCGGATGGCTACGGCGCATTCTTGAACAATGTAACTGTGGATATGGACGCTTCCAAAGGGCGCTTCAATGCAGAAGATTGGTGGAGAAATGATATCACCGGTAGTGGAATGCTCACGAAAAAGGGAACAGGAACCCTTACATTGACAGGGGAAAATAGCTACACTGGCGGAACATTGCTGCAAGCAGGAACGCTGGTAGCTGAATCTGCAACTGCTTTTGGTACAGGTGATCTGTATGTAGAAAATGGAACAGTTGTCGTTGATGTCGACGGAGCACTCAACTTAGATAGAAACTTTACCATGGATAACGGTACGTTGGAATTGGTAGTGACTGACAACAACAGTCAGCTGAATGTTGGCAGAAAGCTCTATATTGATGGAGGAAGTCTCAAACTCGACTTGTCCAACTATAAGATCGAAGGTTCCAAAGATATTACGTTAATCACCGCTAATGGAATTACAGGTGAATTCGACAGTGTAACGGCAGATGGTTATGACGTGACTGTCACGTACGAAAAAGGCCGCGTCATTGCACATGTTGTAGCCAAATAAGTGAAGTAATTATCCATGATATAAAGTGAACTAAAGAATGTCACACATGCCACTTCGATGACAGAATAACTTTCCGAAAGGCTTTAGGCGTAGCGAATGCTTTCGAAGTAGTTTTCTTACAGAAAACTTGTAGCTTCGCTTCTTCACGTTATTTCTGCCCTCTCCGTTTTTGTGTAATTATTAAAGTTCGTTTTATATCGTTCAATTCTTCGCAAGAAAAGATTATAGAAAAGGGCTTAAACTACAATGTAGTTTAAGCCCTTTTTGCGTACAGATACGTTGGATATAGGGGATGTTTTCAACACGTGCTGAAAGCCGAAGTGTATCTGAACGTGTCCGGAGTAGGCAAGCGCTAAATACTGAATGTAAGAGCAAGCAATTAGGACGTCGCAAAAGCGATTTTCCTATTTTCCACTACCAATGAGAATTTTCGCTTCGTACGAGAGGGACACGAGGTTTCCTCTCAGTCCCGTTTGGAACAGAGCATGAGCAGGGGTTGAGCGCTAACGAATATGAGGCGTCTTATTTAAGGGTTTGAAGCACCCGCAGAAATCTAAGGAATCTGAGACACGTTATATCGAAATGTACGGCGTTTTAGAGCGTTTTTATCGAGCGATTTTGGAAAATAACGTGTCTGAGGTTCTTTACAATTTTGAAAGAGGCTGTAGAGGTAATATAAGACGTCCTGTGTTCCTTAGAGAATCGACTGGTTACTCAATAGGATCAGCCAGACGGGAGCTCGATAATTTTGGGACACTGACATCCATCATCGTATAATGCCGAGTAAGGAGACACGACCTGATCTGTGAAAATCCAGCCGAGGGAGGGCCGAGTCTCGTATCATCGAGGTGGGTATCTAAGTTTAATCATACCGAAGTGGCTGGATGCGTTAGTTATTCGTCAGTGCTGGTATCAGATGTACGACGTGTATTTCCTTCCAGTTCCGTAGAGACTCGCTTCGTTGGTTCCAGATCCGTATGTCCTGCGTAGGGGCGATCACTTCGAGAGCGTGTCCCAGTCAACCCGAAACCCGAAGTGAATATAATCAGCTGTAATCCAAGGGCGTAGGGCGCAGCAATAGGTCCAATCAGATGGAGCAACGAGCATAGCGCGATCAGCAAGGAGAGCATTTTGGTTACTGTACTTGACCTATCCCGGCGTGGGCTGGCCCAGAGCAGGTAACCATATATTATGGTGATCATCAGGGAAATTGCGCGAATCCATGGCAAGATGCTGTCCCATGAGTCCACAGGCACGTCCAACATCCGCTGACGAAATACCAGATCTATAACCAGAAACCCTGTAGCCGCCAGTGCGGCTGGTTCGGCTACAGGCCGAAGGATGGTCCAGACCGCTGTGTCCCAATGATCTGCATGAGTCTCCCGGCTGAGTTCATCCGATAATACGGTGCATTCACGTTCCAGTGCTCTGTGCATCAGTCCGATTCTGGCAGGATCATGATCCTTAATACAGTCACGGATCTGGTCCTGTAGCTGAGGAGATAGGTAAGATGCAGCTTTGCAGGCTAACATTGCTGTTATCAGATCGTCATGTTCGTGTTCCGATCGTTCATAATTCCGATTTTCCTGGATGGTAAGTTGTCCCAAGAGGGCTGTACTTATGTATAATGTATCTCGTATCCTTCTCATTCGCCTTTCGTGGCTGCGGCGAACTTCAGTGGCAGACCATATGTATATCCCCAGAAGCAAAGCCATGACTCCAAACAGTACAGCCACAGCGCCTGGGCGCGATGTTAGATCTTCAATCCAACGTTGAAACACACTTGTTCCTCCTTTGCACCAACTTCACGTATCATGAAACACGCTTCACGTAAGCTTTCTCTCACTATTACACAGGAAGTAGATGAATTCAAGCAGAATTCATATGTTAAAGTCATGATACTTAGAGTAGCTCAGTGACACAGATGTAATTATAATAGAAAGATTTTAAGGTGGGGAGAAATGAAATTTTATAGGTTTAATCATGATACGAAAACGAAGGTCCTAGCTTCAGTGGAAGATGATCATCATCCAATTAATAGTGATTTCCACGGTCAATCTAAAATAAAAGGATGGACAACAATAGGTTTAGAAACCCTTTATAAAAAATCATACAAGGATTTTCCGAATTACCATATCGGTAAACCTGTGTTCTCAAAAAGAGTTAAAGAGATGATGGAGAAAGAGAGTTTATTAACAAGCGAAGTAGAATTTTTGCCCATAACGAATGATAATATGGAATTGTTCATACTAAATGTTACTAATATATTGGACTGTGTTGATTATCATCGTTCTGATATTGGTAGATTCAAAGATGGGTCTTGGGCACGGTTTAACAAGCTTGTATTCGATCCTGCCAAAATACCGGAAGGAACGTGTATGTTCAAGATTAAGGAAACTCCTGGTGTTCAGGTTTTTGTTACAGAAAAGTTTAAAGAATGGATTGAAGAGCGTAAGCTCAAAGGGCTTAACTTTTCCGTGATATATGATTCTGACCTTACAAATGAAATGGAAGAAGAGCAGCAACGGGGATATGATGCAGCTCTTGAAGAAATTGAACGAAATAAAGGAGAAGAGTATTCCTATGATGATGCCCGTGAACTTGTAGATCAGGGAGAAACCATGGCTAGCGGTCTGTGGAGGATTCGGCTGGATTATCAAGGGAGGTTATGGCTAGGTCAGTTGCTTCAAGATCTGTCTTACCAGTGGATTATGCCTGTATATATCCCGCCGGTTTTGCTGTTGAAGTCTTGGCATGTGGTTGACAGAATAAAAGAATAATTTATTTTGTTGGAGAGGGGCACAATTCATGGATCATGTGAATATTGAACACACACCACCCGCAGCATTGGAGTATCTTGCCCTGCGGCAGATCGCGGGTCTTAGTCCAATGAGCAGGGAAGGGGCGGAGATTGGACTACCGAATAGTCTGTTTGCCGTATGTCTGCGTGAAGAGGATATGTTGGTAGGTATGGGGCGAGTGATTGGAGATGGCGGTTGCTTCTTTCAGGTCGTTGACATTGCCGTACACCCGGATGTTCAGGGAATGGGTTATGGAAAGCTGATCATGAGCGAGATTATGAATTATCTGCGTGACGTTGTGCCTGCTCGCGGTTTGGCCAGTCTGCTGGCGGATGTTCCGGCTGATCGTCTGTATGCTCAATTTGGATTTGAATATACCAGCCCAAAATCGGAGGGCATGTGGTGGAGGCAGGGAGAAGAAGGGCCGACTGCCTAGCGGAATGAAAACTGAATTTTGATGCGAGACTACACTTCATATGATTATGAAATCATCTCCGTATAGCCGCATTAGCGGCTTTTTTACATGAACCGTATTGCTTGATGGGGAGGAGAGGGGATGCTTCTGAATGGCGGTGTTTCCTTCGATCACGCAGTGAAGATTGTTTTTTCTACATATAAGCTGTAAGAGATAGGTTTACAAGTGCTCACATCCGGTTTAAGATGGCGTGAGCCGTTTAAGGTATATAACAATAGGATTAAGTATTAAAATAACGGTAAGTTGACAAGATGATATCTACAGAAAAGAGGGAATTCATATGAAAGTAGCCATTTTTGGAGCAACCGGAGCGATTGGCAAGATGATACTGTGGGAGCTGATGGATCGTGGGCATGAAGTGACAGCGGTGGTGCGTGACCCTTCGAAGGTTGAAATGGTTCATGAGCGTTTGCGTGTAGAACAGGGAGATCTGCTTAACCCGGATCAGGTGGCTGATTTTGCAGCGGGTCAAGAAGTGGTTGTGAGTGCATATGGGCCGAAATTCGGTGGAGAAGAAGAGATGCTGGAAGTGACACGTTCGTTGATCGAGGGTGTGCGCCGGGCAAAAGCAGGACGTCTGGTTGTAGTTGGTGGAGCGGGAAGTTTGCTAACCGATTCCGGTGATATGCTGATGGATACGCCTGGATTCCCGGAAGAAGTCAAACCACTGGCGAAAGCACATGCAGATGCATATGAACTGATTGAAGCATCAGGTATTCACTGGACCTACATGAGCCCTGCTGCGACAATCACAACAGGACGTCGCACAGGCCAGTTCCGGGTTGGCATGAACCGTGTGATTACGGATGATATCGGGGAAAGCTCGATTTCCGTTGGCGATTTTGCAGCGGCTTTGGTGGACGAACTGGACGATCCGCAATTTATCCAAGCTCGGTTTACGGTAGGTTATTAAGTGTAAACAGGCTTTGGAATGGATGATTTAATCTGAAGGTCTCGTACACGGATCGATAGAGCTTCCAATGATGCATGAAGCGCATCATGGTAACTATATGAGGTAAAGGGAAAGATAGCGATACACATACAGGATACAGCGTTTAGGGGCGATGTTGTTGCTTATAGGTATGAGATGAGCTTGTCACGGGGAGGGATGAACGTTGTTTATCGTAACCGCTGAACAGATGAGAGCTGTGGACGAGTATACCATTCATAAGCTGGGTATTCCTGCTGCCAGTCTAATGGAGAATGCAGGCCGAGCCATTGCTGAGGAAGTGATCAAGCTGTGCCGGGAAGGGCAGGCAGAAGGCCGGCTTGCGGATTCAGTGCAGCTTGGCTATAGCAGCCAGACCGATGCTAGGCGGGCACACACCGGGCCCGGCGATCGGCAAGGTTATGGTGGCGACATCATCGCCGATCCGGCGCTGGTGATGGAGCGCCCGGGAGATCAGCTGTGGTACATGCTGATCGGCAAGGGCAACAATGGCGGCGATGGGCTGGTGGCCGCGCGCCATTTGGTTGAAGCAGGGCTTGGCGTGACATTGGTCTACGCCGATGCCCCTGATGCACTGCGGGGCGAAGCCGCAGTGCAACGGGATGCCGCCGCGAAGCTTGGCATCCCTGCTCTTGTCCACGGGCGCGAAGCCGTGGACTTCAGCCGGTGCACAGGCATCGTGGATGCGCTGCTGGGCACCGGCTCGCGGGGGGCGCCGCGGGGAGCTTACGCGGCGCTGATTGAGGCGGCGAACGACAGCGGCAAGCCGGTCGTGTCCGCGGATGTGCCAAGCGGGCTGGACGCCGACACCGGAGAGGTGTACGAGCCCTGCATTCAAGCCCGGGTGACCGTATGCCTCGCGCTGCTTAAGCGCGGGCTGGTGCAGTACCCGGGCGCTTCTGCCGCGGGGCGCATTGTGGTGCGCGCCATCGGCATTCCCGCGCGGCTTGCGCCAGAGCATGGCCCCTCGGTCCGTCTGCTGACGGACGAGGTGCTGCGCGGTGCGCTGCGCGTGGATACAGGCCGTCTCCGGGCACCGGACGGCCACAAGGGCACCTACGGCCACGTACTGTTGGCCGCAGGAAGTCTGCCGATGAGCGGCGCTGGCCTGCTCTCGGCCAAGGCCGCGCTGCGCGCAGGCTGCGGGCTCGCCACATGGGCGCTGCCCGCGGCACTGCTGCCGCATGTCATCGGCACCGTGCCCGAGCTCATGCTCGCTGCCGCCGCCGATGGCGAAAGCGGAGAATGGAACGCGGCTTCCGCCGACGCCGTGCTGCGTCTCGCGGAGAGCCGCGACGTGCTCGCGACCGGCCCCGGCCTCGGCCGCTTCAAGGGCGACACAGACTGGCTGCGCCGTCTGTGGCAACATACGGATCGTCCGCTCGTCATCGACGCGGACGCCCTCAACATGCTGGCAGACGCTGGCCCACATGGGCCTCGCGACTGGGGCCAGCGAAGTGCGGCGACAATTCTGACGCCGCACCCTGGCGAGATGGGCCGACTGCTGGGCATGTCGACCCCAGAGGTGCAGCGTGACCGCATTGGGCACGCTGCAAAATACGCCCGCGAGCAGGGCGTGACCCTTGTGCTCAAAGGAGCACGAACGGTCATCGCAACGCCGTCCGGCGAGGCGTACATCAACACCACCGGGCACGCCGGCATGGCGACTGGCGGTGCCGGAGACGTATTGACCGGCATCATCGCCGGTCTGCTTGCCCAAGGGCTCAGCGCGGAGCAAGCCGCCGCGTTCGGCGTATATCTCCACGGACAGGCCGCTGAACGTGCAGCACTGCTGCGCGGTGACCCATCATCCCTGCTGGCCGGAGACATTATCGATGCACTGTGAGGATGTGGCAGGTGTGGGACAAGCTCATGGTTTTGGGTTACTGCCTATGACTAATCATTTCTAAACTGCAAGTGATCCAACGAACTAGCGCACCAGCGCATCAAAAGTAGATGAGTGCACGATGTCCATTGCTCAATGCTAAATGATCAATGCCCGATGCCCATTGTCCATTGCTCAGTACTCACTACCCAATTCCCATTGCCCTAACGAACCTGATACACCTTATACCACGGTTTACATCGAGGAGCAAAAGCTAACGAACCTCATTTACGTTATTTCTGTGTATCTCAGAGAAAACACCTGAAAACCTGGACTAAATTAGAGAATAGAGTGCCTGAGATTCGTTAGATTTTATAACATGCAATTAATGGCCCAATAAGGTTTGCTCAGTTCGTTAAACGTTTGGATCTGAAACGCTGATGCCTTGTTATCTATATAAGTTGAATTAAAGAATTTTTATACTGGACACTCCGGTGACAGAACAACCTTCCAATCGCTGTTATCCCCAGTTTTTTTATAAAATAGGAAATCCGGGATAGCGTATGCTTCCGAAGTAGCTTTCTTTCAAAAAGCTCTTAGGCGAAGCGTATGCTTCCGAAGCGGCTTTCTTTCAAGAAGCTTTTAGGCGAAGCGTATGCTTCCGAAGCAGCTTTCCTTCAAAAAGCTTTTAGGCGAAGTATATGCTTCCGTTTCAGCTTTCTTTCAGATAGCTTTTAGCGCCGCTTTTTCAGGTTATTTCTGTCTTCTCTGTTTTGTGTAAATGTTTAGTTCAATCTATATACTTTCATATCTTTGAAACGAATTAATGGTTGGATGAAACAATGATTAGTTACTGAAAAGGGGAGCCCTGTCATGATGCATGACGGAGGCTCCCCTTTATTTGTTTGTATGTTCATGCTACCTGATCCTGGCTCGGCTATAACCTGCCCATAACATGCCTATAATCTGCATCTAAACGACATCCGACCTACGTCTGGCCCAAGTTCTCGCGGCATCCTGCTTACAGCCGGAATCGCAGCAGTTCCTGATGCATCTCTGCACTAATATCACGCAATGACTTCACCTTGATACTTGCATCAGCGAAGGAACGTTGTTGTTCCGACGTGGAGGCGGTGATCTCTTCACTGCTGGCAGCCGACTGCTCGGTGATGGCACTGATATTTTCGATGGCCTGTTGCACCTGTGTACTGAGTTCATTGGATTGTTGCATGTCCTCAGCAAGCTGATGAATGCCGGTACTAATGCGCTCCACACTTTCACGAATAGCAGAGAAGGATTCGCGAGTCTGGCCAGTGGCTTGTTCCTGTTCGCCGAATAACTGCATGCTTTGTGCTACAGAGTTCTTCACCTTGTCCATGGAGGTTGTGATCTCGCCCACAGCCGCATAGATATGTTTGACCGATTGCGCAGATTGTTCGGCGAGTTTATTCACCTCGCCCGCAACAACAGCGAAGCCACGTCCGGCTTCTCCAGCGCGAGCAGCCTCTATGGAGGCATTTAACGAGAGCATGGTCGTTTGTTTGGCAATCTCCGATACATATGCCGTCATCGTAGTGATTCGAACCGCGCTTTCTTCCAGTTCCCGCACCGTTTGTTCCACCTCGGCCATCGCCATACGATTCACTTCGGCTAAGCGGAGTTGCTCCGCTACAGCCTTATTACCTTCCTCAACGGTAGTTAATACTTCACGACCATCGATCACCGATTGGGAAGTGGACTCGAGATTGCTATTGAAGGTAGACTGCATTTTGTCCACAACCATCACCGTTTCACTCAGATCCTCGGCAATCTTTTGACTGCCAATCGAGAGTTCCTCCGTGGTGCGTGATACTTGCTGCACGATCGCTTGGGCTGTATCATTGCCACGGTCAATATCTTGCGCCATCAGATCGACACGATGACCCGCTTCACCAATCGATTGAATAATGCCGCGGATATTATGAGTCATGATACCGAAGGAGCGACTCAGGTCATCGAGCTCATCTTTGCCCCGAGATTCCGGTAATTGTCCGGTTAGGTCACCGTCCGCAATTTGTCCCGCAGCGTCTTTGAGTGTTCGAATACGCTTGGCGATCTGACGTGAAGTATACATATTAAACAGCATTACGGCGACAAGCAATACGATGGCTCCTACCAGAGCGGTTTGCCACGTTTGCTGAATGTCACGTTCCAAATCGACGGTATATTGATCATAACGATCCCGAGTCATCTCATCCAACGAATAGATATCATTCTGTATGCCCCGAACCCGAGTGCTGTAACGTTTCGCTTCCGCACTGTTCATCGCACTCATCGCTTCGGTGGCTCCCTGTTTGAGAGCTTCTAATTTTGTCTCGATGGACTGAATAAGTTGTAACTGCTGATCTGTTTCGAGCAATCCGTCCGTAAGTTCCTGAATCATCGTTTGACCTTCATCCAGCAAGCGAAGTACGGCGTCCTGGTTTCCTGCTGTCATGGAGAATGAGTAGACATCCAGCGCCTGCTGGGTCTGAATCTGATTGGCGTTCAGTTCACTCACCTTGAGCATGGCGGGTACCAGATTTTGATTTTTGGCATTCATGTTGAGCAATTGCATGATAATATAAGCGACTAGCACAAGGCATAGAAGTAGTGAAATTAGAGCATTAAGTATCAGTTTTCCCTGTAGTTTCATGTGCGTACCTCCTCGTATCCGATGGGTTATTGATCAAGCTTAATTTTGATTTGACCGGAAGAGATCTTTGCCTTCAGATCTTCGAAGGTTTGCTGTTGTTCATCACTGAGCGTGATATTATGTAGAGCAGTCAGACCCACGGCGTTCTCCGCCAGCCCCTCCACGATTTCCTTTTGAGGGAAGGTATGATTGTTTTTAACAAACGTGTTAACGGCATTATAGATAGAGACATCCACATTTTTCAGCATGGACGTAAGAATGGATTTTTCCGCCAAAAAGAATTGATCGGTATCTACACCGATGGCGTATTTCCCTAATTTCTGAATCTCCGTCAGTGCGCCTACGCCTGTGAGACCGGCAGCAACGTAGATCACGTCAGCGCCCTTTTCCTGAATCATCTGTGCAGCCAATTTTTCACCGAGATCGGCATCACCGAAGTCCCCTGCGTAGACGACATCAACGGTTGCATCCGGCTTGACAGCCAGAACACCTTGTTTAAAACCCTGCTCGAAATTACGAAGGACCGGTATCTCTAGTCCACCAAGGAAGCCAACATGATCTTCCGTTGAAGCCATAGCGGCAATAACACCTGCCAGATAACTTCCTTCTTCCGCCCGGAATGAAATGGAGGCAATGTTAGGCAGTTCGGACTGACTGTCAATCATGAGGAACTGCTGGTCAGGATATTTGGCTGCAACTTTCTCCATATCCGCTTGGACAGCATCACTCAGGCCGATAATTAGATCGAATTTGGCTTGCGCAAACTCTTCAAATGCAGCTTCGGCATTGTCGCCCGGTTCACGATAGTCAAAGACAATGCTTTTCTCATTTCTGGCCTGAACCAGTCCATCAAAAGCAGCATCATTAAAAGAACGGTCACCCAGACCCACTTCCGTAAGCACGATCCCAACCTTTGTTCTTGAGTCTGTTACCGTTGTTGTATTGTTGGCTGAACATGCCCCCAGGATCAGTACCGTCAGGATCATCATTAGGGTGAGACCTAGACCTGCGCGTCTGTTCTTGTTTGTTTTCATGTGTGGTACCCTCATTTCTGTAGTCGCATTTTTCTGTTTTGCATGGTTCCTTAGCTCCAGGGAATGACGTGTACATGATGACACGTATGGTGAGTATTTCCCTTTATCTATATCGGTCAGAAAGGCACTGTGATTTATGGTATGTAGTGAAAATTTACGAAAAAATAAATATTTTTCATGAATTACACATTATTTTTACATTTCTCTGGTTAAAAGGGTACATAAATATCTACAGTATGTTGTTTACTGATGTTATAAGTCGAAAAAAGGCACAACAGAGATGACATGAATCATCTCTGTTGTGCCTTGAAATTTCACCTTATACGAATGATAAGGTGATCATCCTATTATAAAAATGACGCGAGTTTTACCAAGCCGCAATCGAGCCATCCGCTCGGGTTTCCGTACCCCCGCATAATACGCCATTGTCCGGGTTGCGCCAGATGATCTGACCGCGTCCAAACTGGGATGGATCAACTGCCACTTGAATATCATGTCCCTTGCGGGCGAGTGCCTGAGCGATATGCTGCGGGAAACCCGGTTCCACGAGAATTGTTTTGCCCTTCGTCCACTGCCAGCGCGGAGAATCCAAGGCGGCCTGTGGGTTCAGGTGATAATCGATCGTATTCATAACCAGCTGCACATGACCCTGCGGCTGCATGAAACCACCCATGACACCGAATGGCCCAACTGCTTCACTGCCACGGGTGAGGAACCCCGGAATGATCGTATGATAGGTTCGTTTGCCCGGCTCCAGGGCGTTCGCATGATTAGGGTCCAGTGAGAAGTTATGTCCGCGATTCTGCAAAGCAATGCCTGTCCCCGGAACAACCAATCCAGAGCCGAAGCCCATATAGTTACTCTGGATAAACGAAACCATATTGCCTTCACCATCCGCCGTAGCCAGATAGACTGTTCCACTTGCACGTGGATCACCTGCCTCAGGTGCTCGTGCGGTATCACCAATGAGTTTGCGCCGTTCTTCCGCGTATGCCTCGGACAGCAGTTCCTCCACCGTCACACCCATTTTGCGTTCTTCAGTAATATATTTCTCCCCATCGGCAAATGCCAGCTTCATGGCTTCTAGTTGCTGATGATATGCCTGAACAGATTCTTTCTCGTCGAACTCGTAACCTTTCAACAGATTAAGCGCCGCGAGAGCAATCAATCCTTGTCCATTCGGCGGAATCTCCCATACATCGTAACCACGATAGGAGACGGAGATGGGATCAACCCACTCGGGCTGGAATGCCGCCAGATCATCTTTGGTCAGATAACCACCGTGCTCTGCCATAAAGGAATGAATGCGCTCTGCCAGTTCTCCTTCGTAAAAGTCTCGCGCTTCGCTCTCGCCAATCTGGCGCAAAGTCGCCGCGTGATCCGGCGAGCGCCACATCTCTCCAGCTGCGGGAACACGCCCGCCTGGAGCAAATGTCTCAAACCACGCACGCCCTGCCTCCGCATCACCCTGGCGTGCATAGATCTCGGCTGCCCTTGCCCAGTGGCGGGCCAGCCCAGGCGCAAGCGGATAACCTTCCTCCGCGTAGCGGATGGCCGGTTCCAGCGCTTCCGCCAGCGTGAGCCGCCCAAAACGGCGGCTCAGCTCAGCCCAACCCGCCGGTGCGCCAGGCACCGTCACCGGAACAACCCCAAGCTTCGGCATCTCCGTATAGCCTGCCGCTTGAAGCGCCTCAATGGATATGCCCTGAGGCGCAGGGCCGCTGGCATTCAGGCCATGCAGTTTGCCCTCGGTCCAGACGAGGGCAAAAGCATCGCCGCCAATGCCATTGGACGTAGGCTCCAGCACGGTGAGTGCTGCCGCAGTTGCAATGGCGGCATCAATGGCGTTGCCGCCTTTTTTCAATACATCCAGGCCAGCTTGTGCAGCCAGTGGCTGAGACGTGGCGACCATGCCTTGTTTCGCATACACAGGCACGCGATAAGAGGGGTACGGTTGGTAGAGTGGATCGAAGTTCATCAGGTTGTTCAGCTCCTTGTCGCTAGATGTCAGGTTCCGGCATAACCGGATCATACTCCTAACCCTCTTCGCAACTGGACAACCGATATCCTGCCACACCTGCCAAATCCAACCTGACAACAGCCTAAGTCGTTACCATATCGCCGCCATTCACATGAATGCATTCACCTGTGACATAGGATGAATCGCGGGAGGCGAGATAGACGTAAGCTGCCGCCAGTTCGTAAGGCTGACCAGCTCGACCCATGGGTGTATCTGTTCCAAATACCTGCACATCCTCAGCGGAGAAACTGGCAGGGATGAGCGGTGTCCAGATGGGTCCCGGAGCAACGGAATTCACACGGATTCCCTGTGCAGCGAGCGATTGGGCGAGTACACGAGTCAGCGATACGACGGCTCCTTTGGTAGAAGAGTAGTCGATCAGTTGGATATCGCCTTTGTATGCCGTGATGGAAGCCGTATTGATAATGGATGCACCTCTGCACAGATGGGGGAGAGCGGCCTGAATCAGAAAGAAATAGGCGAACACATTTGTCTGAAAGGTGTGATACAGCTGTTCTTCTGTAATATCAACGATGCTTGGCTGCACATACTGTACGCCATGATTGTTGACCAAAATATCGATCTTCCCGTAGGTTTCCATGGTTGTGCGAATGACGGCTTCACAGTTTTTCTTTAAGCGGAGATCAATCTCGATTAAGAGACAGCGCTGTCCCAGTTCTTCGATCCGTTCACGAGTCCTTTCGGCATCTGTCCGTTCATATAGATAAGCAATGACGATATCCGCACCTTCCTTGGCAAAAGCGATGGCGGCCGCCCGGCCGATTCCACTGTCACCACCCGTAATAATGGCAACTTTACCTTGGAGTTTGCAGCTACCGATATAGGCAGGATCTTCACTGATCGGTTCAGGCACCATCAGGGTTTCCAGACCGGGTTGCTGGTCCTGATGCTGGGGTGGAAATGCCAGCTTTTGCTCCTTGCATACCGTTTTCTCACCATAAAAAGGATAGACAGGATTCATTCGCTTTACATCCTCCTCGAACGTTCATTGATACGGATAACCTATGCATTCGCCCAGAAGAAGGTGCGGGGGGAAACAGCAGAGCGGTTGTTTTTTGCACAGAATATACCATAATAAGGATAGATCCTTAAATCGATGGAGGTGTCAGGAGCCACATGAATATTCAGGGAATCAATCATTTGTGTTTTTCCGTATCCAATCTGGAGCGGGCCATTACCTTTTATGAGCAGGCTCTCGGTGCCCAGATTCAGGTAAAAGGACGCAAACTGGCGTATTTTGAGCTTGCCGGTCTGTGGATCGCCTTGAATCAGGAGGATGTTATTCGCAACTATACGGAACGAACCTATACCCATATTGCATTTACCGTTACAGAAGAGGAGTTCGACGCGTCTGTGCAGCAGCTGCGAGCAGCGGGGGCCGACATTCTTCCCGGAAGGCCCAGAGATCCGCGGGATGCATTATCTGTATATTTTACCGATCCGGATGGTCATTTGTTTGAACTGCATACAGGTACGATGAAGCAAAGGCTGGATTATTATCGTGAAGACAAAGCTCATATGACCTTTTATCCGTGAAAGGGTTGTGCAAGTGGAGGTAAATGGGGATTAACATATTTAAAGTCATTGCGATTATCCGTAAAATACGTCTTAGGTTGCCAGGAATCGATGGTGGACTATGCTACCCGATTATAGACGTGAGGAGAGATGAGCATGGAGAGTAAAGGAAGCAAATTCGTTACAACGGCAAGTGAACTCTGCATGGTTACTATCATGCTTCTACCTTTTATTGCAGGACAGCTTCATGTTTCGGAGGCATATGCAGGATCAGCTAAGTTTAGTGGTCAGCAGGGACATAAGCATGCCGTATCTACGGAAAAGCTGCTGGAGCTGAATGATCCTGTACCTGTTCGATGAGCGGTTTAAGATGATCCTGTGCCCTTTCACCGTGGATTCCCGGAATTAAGGCCTCTGTTGGAGAGACCCTGAACTCCATCATTTTGTTTTCCCGTGTACTCAGTTGTTAGATGAAGAACGCATCCGCTTTATTTGATCAATGACTTATAGTCGTCGTAGTTCATTTTACGATCCTGAAGGCTTAGCAGAAGAAGTTGTTGGCTGATGTCAGCCTCGCGGTTTGCAGAGATGCGTTTAAGTAGATCGTGACTCATTCTTAGAAAGTAATAACCTTCATTGCTGTTGTTTTTCTCATGAAATACAATACCCAGCAAGCGATACAGTTTGGCACGAAGCATCCCTTCATCTTGCTTATCCAGCAGTTGGAGGGCTTCTTTGATGATGGCCTCTGCCTGTTCTGGCTCACGCTGTTCCAAATAAACTTTACTGATTTCCTCTAATATGGAAGCCTTCTTGTGGGGAAGATTGCGTTTATCGTAAATTCGTGCGCATTCATCCAGCAAGGGGAGGGCTTCTTTTTTTTGCCCCATATGAAGCTGGATCACGGCGAGGTTGTGAAGTGCCAGAACGTAGGATTCGCTGCTCGCCTGTTTATAGGCCTGTACGGATCTCTTGGTCCAGTCATAACTTAACAGCATGTGTCCGTCCTGTTCGGACATATAATATGCTTTGCCCAAACCCAGCGTAATCTCGCCATACAGTTCCGGTTGTCCCGCCATCTGGGCTTCCTTCTCCGCTTTGAGATAGTAGTTCAACCCCTCATTCACATTGCCTAGTCTTAAATGGGTTGTGCCAAGAAAGGTCAGCGATTGAATGTGTTCTTCCTGTAGATGTTTGAGTCTGCTGCTGTACGTATACGCCTGTTCATAATGTTTCCGGGCAGCATGAAACAGCTCTGCATGAAAAGCCGCTCTCCCCATTTCCAGATAATATTCAACAATACGTTCCCTGTCACCTGTTCGAATGACCGTAAATGCTGCAGTTTCCCCCTCATCCAAGGCTTGTCGATAATCCCCAAGTCTGTTGTGACTTCGTAAAATGAGCAGGTAGGCTTCTGACTGATCCGATATATCCTCCGTCAACGTCAGCACTTTATGGGCTATGCGGATGCAGGCAGAATCATTCTGCTCGGCATAACAGGCTTTGGCCTTGTCCAGTACAGCCTCCCCAATATCCGTATCTGTTGCTGCACTTCCTCCCAAAAAAAACTCCATGGGTGTATTAAGTCTCCTGGCAATAATTTTCAACATACGCTGCGAGGGAACGGCTCTGCCTTTTTCAATAAGGCTGATGTAAGAACGCGTCATATCCTCACCTGCCAGTTGCTTCTGAGACAGTCCAAGCTGCTCCCGGATTTGCCGGATTTTGGGTCCGAGCATGATCGTTCACCGTCCCTTGATATAGTTTGATTGGAATGGAGATCTGATTGGTATGTTGGGTCTATCGTGTGTGTCCAGAAGCAGGGGTAAGGAGAGTGAGAGGTTCATTTACCCCCATTTACAGTTTAAATGCAATTTGGGAGATTATAGAATCAGAGTATCCAAGATGAAAGGAGGAGATATGAATGGTCATTAAAGCGACTCCCATTACACTGGAGCAACTAAAGCGCAAAGAAGTTGAAGCAGCACAATTGGAAACGAGTGGACTGGGCGAGGCACGTGAAGTCAGTGCACGCGCGGTTTCCGCTCGCGCAGTTGAAGCCCGTGCTGTAGCGGCTCGTGCTGTAGCAGCTCGTGCAGCGGCGGCTCGTGCCTGATTTTTCCTACTTACTTATCGTATTACGCTAGATTCATAGATGGGAGCTTCTGCGGAAGCTCTTTATCTCCCTATATTTCAGTGAGATTCGTACGTTAGTGATAACGAGGTGTCTGAAGCCGATGCATATCAAGCAAATATGGTCTTACATTCCGGAGCACATTGTGCCGATCAGGGAACTGAACGAGGTGCTGGGACTCAATAATGCCCAGACGAAGGTACTGGAAAAAATTCATGGTTTGAAACAGGTTCGGCAAGACAGGGATGGAGATCTGGCTTCGTTGCTTGGGCGCGTATTAACCCAGGTGGTAAATAACCCGGAGATCGCTCCTAACTCGATTAAGTATATCATTTATTGCCACACAATTCAGGAAAATTTCCCCTTTCCTATGAAAGTTTTGCAAGCCCTGAAAAGGGCTTACGGGTTGCAGCATGCCATCGCGTTTTCGCTTACGCAGCAGAACTGTGCATCGGGCTTAATTGCCCTGAATGTTGCCGAGACATTGCTGCCTTCATTGGAAGCGGATGATCATATTTTAATTTTGACAGGTGAAAAAACCTTTAGTCCCGTTGTGCAATTAATCCCCAATACCACCGTGATGGGAGAGGCATCAGCCGCCGTGCTGGTGGGTAACAAGGGCAACGGAAGTCGTGTCGTCGGACTCACGAGTGTTACCCTGGGCCAATTCTGTAATGTACTAACGGGAACCCCGCAGATTCTAAGGGAGTTTCAGGAAATCTACACGCCTCGGTTATGTGAAGCCATTGTTACAGCCGTGGAGCAGGCGGGTCTGACGCTGCAGGATATTCGATACATCGTCCCACACAATGTGAATCTATCCTCGTGGAAGAAGGTGGCTATCCGTTTATCCTATCCCCTTGAACGCATATATACGTCCAATGTGCAGGAGATCGGGCATTGCTTCTGTTCGGACCCATTTATTAATTTGCAAGCCATTCTAGAGCAGAAGTTGTTGCAACCAGAGGAGTATTATCTGCTTGTTACGGTCGGACTTGGGGTTACATTCAGCGTAGCAGTGATGCAGTATGCAGGAATAGGAGGGGATGGCCTTGACCACCGTATTGACGGATTTTTCGAGCAAGCTCAAGTGGGCGTTAACGGGCCAGCATGACGTTACTTTTGTCTATCTGAACAATTTTGAGGTGGAGGAGTACTGGAGTGAAACGGGTATTCTCAAGCTGCCCTCATTAAGCATAGGCTCGGCTGCGGATGTCGTTAATCGGATGGAGGAACTGGGTGTTTTCCTCGCCGGAGAGAACGATATTATCCTGCTCAAGGGGCCGCCGAATCAGGGATTCATGGCAGATGCACAGGCGCTTGGGTTTGGTCGCTCCCGATGCATAACGGTGGAGCACAATGATCCGGCACTGAACATTACCGCGAATCTTCTGAATTGTCCAAGGACAATGGACAAGCTGAGAGAGCTGTCACAGGCTGCTGGAACGAATGTTTATCTGGTTCCCTTTGGAACCTCGGATCAGGAAGAGGAGTTCTCCCGACGGACCGGCATTCCGCTGGCTGTTCCATCTTCAGATATCTTCCGCAAGGTGAATGACAAGGGGTATTCCCGCCGTCTCAACGCGGAGCTGGGCATTCGCCAGATTCCAGGTGTTGAATGCACGTCTTTGGATGAACTGGTGTCTGGTTTCGATCAGCTAAAGGCCGTTCTAGAGCAGGGTGGACGCCTTGTGCTGAAGGATTCCATGGGTGTATCAGGCAAGGGAATTACCGTCATCACCGATAAAGCCAGGTTTCACAAATGCATGAGTATGCTGGAGAAGCAGGCAAGCAAAAAGGGAATACGGCAAATCAACTACGTGCTTGAGCAATGGATTGATAAAATCTGTGACCTAAATTACCAGATTCTCATCGATCGCTCCGGCGGAGTTGAGTTTCTTGACGTCAAGGAATCGTTGGTAGAGCAAGGCGTGCATCAGGGGCATCTCATGCCTTCGCGGCTTAACGATGCTCAACTTGAGGTTATTCGCGAAGCAGCCATACGAATTGGAGCAGCTCTGTATCGAGATGGGTACTACGGCATTGCCGGCATGGACGCCATTCTGGACGAGGACGGTACAATCTGGCCCAATCTTGAGATTAATGCCAGGTTTAATATGTCTACCTATCAGACCAACATTCAGCATCAATGGCTGCCCGAAGATCAATGTGGATTGGCGAAAAAATATACGCTCCGGCTCAATCACCCGCTGGAATACGGAATACTTCGTTCCCGGTTGGGTACGTTGATGTTCGAACCGGAACGCGGCGAAGGATTATTGATCAATAATTTTGCCACAGTCAATGCGGCATTCAGAAGTGAGGGGACCTTGTTCTCCGGACGTCTGTATGGCGTGATTATTGCGTCCTCCCCTGAACGGCTGGGAGTGATCGACGAAGCGATAGAAGCCGTCCTATCTTCCATTAACGAGGTGATGTGAGTGTCTAAGGAATATCAGATTCAGCAGTTGCCTGTTTCGGACATCGCCGAGAGATTCGGGACCCCGCTGTATGTATATGACGGGGATGTGTTGCAGCAGGTGTATCAGGAGCTTAGGGGATTGCTTACGCCTCAAGTGGAGCTGTTCTATTCATTGAAGGCCAATCCCAATATTTCGATCGTACACATGCTCCGGGAGATGGGAGCACAGGCAGAGGTATGTTCCCTGGCCGAATTGCATACGGCTGTACAGGCTGGAGTAGCAGCAGAAAGCATTATTTTTCTAGGACCGGGAAAAAGCGATGACGAGATTACGGCATGCATACGTCTGGGCATATATGCGATCGTGTGTGAATCGTTTCAGGAGCTGGAGCGCATTGAGAGCATCGCTGCAAGTGAGGGGCGAATCGTGCCGGTGGCGCTGCGAGTGAATCCATCTTTTTCTGTTAAAGGCTCCAGACTAACTATGGGTGGCAAACCACGTCAGTTTGGTATGGATGAACAAAGTGTGCTCCAGGGAAAAGAGCAGTTCGAGAGCTTCTCCCATGTGGAGATCATGGGACTTCACGTGTACATGGGAACCCGCATGTTGGATGTAGAGCCGATCGTTCAGAATACCCGCCATATTCTGGAATTGGCTGATCGAATCGAGAACGAGCTGGATATCACGCTGCGTATGGTCGATGTAGGCGGGGGATTGGGCGTGCCCTACCATGAAGGTGAGCAGTTCCTATCCATAGCCACACTGACAGAACAGTTGAATCCAATGTTCGAATCGTTTCGGCATAGTCATACAAACACCCGGCTGTTCATGGAGCTTGGGCGATATCTGGTAGGCACCTGCGGTATGTTGGTCAGTCGAGCTCTATACGTCAAGCAATCGTATGGAGAGCACTTCGTCGTAACCGATGGTGGAACGAACTGCCATATGGCGGCGGTGGGCACAGGTTCTTACGTGAAGCGTAACTTTCCGATTGCCTCCCTGACGCGTTATGGGGAGTCCCCTGTAGCCGAATACAATATTACGGGTCCCTTATGTACGCCCAATGATGTTGTTGGGAAACGGGTATTGCTTCCTCCTGTTGAACGGGGCGATCTAATCGGTGTTTTTCATTCGGGAGCCTACGGACCAACGGCTTCTCCCACACACTTTTTGAGTCACGGAAGTCCGGCGGAAGTGCTGATTGTCGCTGGGGAGGCTCACTTGATCCGTGAGCGAGATACTCCGCAGGATCTACTGTCCAAGCAACGTTTGATTCAAGTGTCCCACACAGCAATAACCAATTGATGAGGAGAGATGATGATCATGACAACTGCAGTATTGCTTGAAGAGATCAAAGGTGCCCTTGCTGAAGTGTTGAATACGGAAGCCAGGGAGGATATTCAATTAAGCACATCTTTATTTGACGAACTCTATCTGGATTCGACCTCTGTTCTGGAACTGTTGATGACGCTGGAGGACCGGATTGAAGGTCTGGAGATTGACCCGGATGATCTGGAGCCCGATGTATTTGATACGGTAGGCTCCCTGGCTGCTTATATTGAGAAGCAGCTCATTGCGGCCTGATGGCTTCGCCTGTTGCCATACGGGAGATGGGAGTCAGGCTGTTCTCGGAGAAGAAGCCTCCGTTTGATCATCCGGAACTGCTGCGATTTCATCAGGACATGCTCGCGGGTACTCCTATCAAGTACGACGTTCAACTTTTGCAGGGTCGTAACAACAATGCCTATCACGAGATGAGTGTGGAACTGCTGGAAGAGACGGGACTTGATCGGGTCATGCAGGATGTGGATGTGTTGCTGCTGGCATACAATTTTCCGAATACCCGCCCGGATATATCAATTGTGAATTATTTGATGGATCGTTATCAGGCCCGTTTTATCAGTTTTGCTGTAAATGATCTTGGTTTTGGTGCTCCTTTTGCGGCGCTCCACATGCTTCAGCATTATCTGGGCAGAGAAGGTTACATGAAAGGCATGCTGCTGGTTATGGACCAGACGGCTCTCCCCTATGAAACGATGGAACTTGTTTCACCGACTGGACCGGACACGGCTGCAGCAATATACCTTGATCGGATGACAGGCGTAGGACCTTCCCTGCTTGGTGTAGAGATGCGACATGCCGAGCATTCCGTAGCCGATACTGCGGAGATGGTACTGGATCGATTATGTGCCCAGGCATCCATTCACCGGAATCAGATTAACCTGCTCATCCATCCTGATCTGGAGCAGCTTTGCAATCAGGCTGCCTGGTACAGCGAATGTGGATCGAAGAGTTATTATGATCCATCGCGCTGGAGTGCAGCGCCATTCTTCGCATTACAGGAGTTACTGGAGGAGAAGGACGGGGGCGAGTACATATGTCTTATGCATCTGGAGCAGACGGATTCGTTTATTCATGCCTTGCTGATCCGAACTTGTGAATGGCGTATGGATGGACACTAATCGCAGAAGGAGGGAGAACATTGGGGTTCGGTATTGTGGATATTGGCGTCTATTTGCCTGAACAGATTCAGCAGCCGGAAGAGGTGCTGGCTGCCCTGGAGCTTGGGAAAGGTGAGCTTCAGTTTCTGCGCAAGTACCACCGCCTGGAAGGTGTGCCTGTAACGGAATCGGGCCAGATGCTTGACGATACGATCGCACAGGCTGTGGAACGGCTCCAGACCAGACCTGCCCTTTCCGGAATCGACCTTGTTCTCTATGTCCATTCCTTTCAGGTGCAGACACCGAGCGATTACAGGCTTGTGCAGCGTGTCCTCCAGCGCTTCGGGCTGGAACATGTACCGTTCTATGGCATATCCCAAATGAATTGTGCATCGTCGATAGCCGCTCTTCAATGGATTGAGCGAATCTCGCAAACGCAGCCTCACATTCGGAATGTGTTGTTGATCTGTGCGGATCAATTCAATTTTTTGCCTCCCGAATGGCGCTATCTGCGCAAATCGGCCATTCTGGGTGATTCTGCCGTAGCTGTTCTATTGAGCAGAGAGAGCTGTCAGCATGTCGTTCAGGCGGCGCATGTGCTGCGAGATACCCAGTTCCATACTGGTTATCATGCAACCGCCGATGAGATCTCGGCATTTAACCGATTGTATGTGGACCATATCATTCAAGGGATGGAAGAGCTGCTGTCAACGCAAGGCCTGAGTTTCGAAGATGTGGATCATATTTTTCCCCATAATGTGAACTGGACTACCTGGAAGGAATTCTCGCGACGTACGGGAGTTGGACTTGAACGAATATATCTGGATAACATTCAGCGAATCGGACATACCTTTTCCACAGACCCGTTCATTAACCTGAGTTCGGGATTGGAGCAGAACTGGGTGTGCAGGAAGGGGCGCTCCATCATGGTCAGTATCGGGCTCGGCAGTTTTTTTGGTTTTGCACTGGTGGAGCATGGAGGATGCGAAGAAGAATGAACAGGAGGAATGACAATGCACGTTATTGAATTCCAGGGCCCAGATGCTAAGCCCGTCGGATCAAAGGCAGCAGGTAACCCCGTTGCTCCGATATCGGAAATGTTGGAGGCAAAAACCTTGCTGGTGAACAATCGTCCAGTGCTTTTGGCAACAGGTCCATACGTGCTCGCGACCGCTCATCTCATTGAACAAGATGCTTTACTTTGGCATGAAGAATCAGCTGGGCTGTATCGTTGGAACCAACTACATGCCGTTCATGTACAGGATCGGATGCTGGAGCCCTCCGGACTACTGTTATACCGGGTACAGCCGAATGAGGGTGAGAAGGCTGAGATATCAGGCGAGAAAGTGACCTCGAATGAGCTGAGAACACGCCTGCTTGAGTTCCGCGTAGAGCTGTGCAAGGCTGGATTGGAGCAGGTTCGCAAGCATTTGTCGGTGCGAATATCGGGCGGGCAATCCACGTTTCAGCACCAGCTCGTGAAAGGCATGGTCGCTGACATCCTGACAACGCTCTACATGGCGGAAACGTTGCCTGAAGACCGCTTCCTCTCGGAAAATCCAGGTCTTCCATCGGTCCGGGTCCATGCGTGGATACATCAGGAATTGGACGAAGCCTTCAGACAGATTCAACGTCTTGGCGGCGGTTTCGGTTTTTTGAGGCATGGCGTATCTGCATATACATATGCAGGCCAACTGGTGAAAAACATGCTGTTGCCAGCTAAGGAGGAATATTGATGATTACTCCATCAACGATTGCGGTTTTTGAGCAAGTGATGAAGCAGTATGCTGCGGAGCTTCGTCAGATCGGCCTGACGATTGACCGGGAGCCAGACCGGCTCACCGAGTTTTTGCACACGTCTGCCCTGCAGGCCATCAATCATATGATGATTCCCCCGGAGTATGGCGGTCAGCCGATTGTAACCATAGGTCAGGATCGATATTATGGACTCTCTTCGCTGGAAAGAGTCATTACGATCGAGCAGTTGTCCGCAGGAGATGCGGGCGTTTTTCTGGGAGGACCTGGTCCTTCCATGTCCAGCATCGTCATGATTGACTTGGGCGATGAGGAACAGAAGGAGCGATTTTATAGCCACTTTCTGAAAGGTCCGGCCTGGGCTGTTTTTGCCTTATCAGAGCCGGAGAAGGGTTCAGATGCAACCGAGATCAGCACGCGGATTACGCGACATCCGGATGGAGGAATGGAGCTAACCGGACATAAATTCTACATTGGGAACGGACACCGGGCGAGTATTGGACTGGTATTTGCCCAGACCAATCGTACGCCTCTGGGCATTCAGGTGGCTATAGTTGATCCTTCCCTGCCGGGTTTCACAGCAACCCCGCTGGACACGATGGGGCTTCGTGGTCTGCAACTTAGCCATCTGCAATTCGAGGCTTTCCCACTGGAAGAGAAAGATATTCTGGGTCGTCATTTAAGCCCAACCAAGCGTGGACTGTGGGGAGCACTGCGTACATTCCACCGGATGCGCCCTAGTGTGGCGGCATTGGCGCTTGGTGTTGCACAGGCTGCTTATGATTATGTTGTGGAGCACAGAACGATCTTCACAGAACGTGAAAAGACAGAATTGGAGCGACTGGAGATGCGTCTGCACGCGCTACGCAGCATGATTCGGAATGCAGCAGCAGAGATTGACCATGATGCGAATAAGGGATATCTGGCTTCCCTCAGTAAAATACGGGCTGCGTCAGTTGCCGAAGAAGCGACGGAATGGGCACTGGAGATGATGGGGCCAGGTTCCTTACTGGAGCATCCTCTGCTGAACAAATGGTATCGCGATGCAAGGGCCTTTGAGTTCATGGAAGGCACAACGTCCATTCAGAAGATAAACGTTTTTCAGGCGTATGCCAACGGGAAGATGCAGCATGTCTGATTCACTTCATGATGATATTGGCGTACCAATCTATGTGGATCATATTTGCTGGCTTACTGCGGAGGATCATCTGTACACGCTGGATTGGCCAACACCGGATGATTATGTTTACGTATCGCCGCACATATACATGGAGGATCACTATTATGGTCGCGTGGGAACACTGACTCGCTCCCTTATGGCAGACGGGAGACGGGTGACAGCGGGTGATCTTGCGCTTATGGTGCTGGAGCAGTTGTCCACAAAGCCGCATTGGGATTGGTTGATCCTTGCCCAGACTTGTCCCGAACGACATGCATTGAATGCTCCACTTGCCCGAATGCTTGAAACGGCTCCGTGGCGAGTTAATCATCCACTTGGTATTACCCATATGGGTGCGCTCGCAGGCACCGAGGCCATTCAGGTTGCTCTTTGGAGCATGCTTCCTAACGAACGGACTGCGATTGTGTTGGTGGAGCAGCGAATTCTCCATGACGATGGACAGATTGGATATGGTCAACCATCTGAACCTAAGGGTGATTTGGGCGACATGGCGGTGGCGCTTGAGGTATCCCTTGGTCAAGGAGCGTTGCAGATACACTATGCGGGAAAACGGATCATCAGATCGGATGATGCCACGGCTTTTGCATCCGAGGCACTTGGCATGATCCGCGAATGGATGGATAGCCATGCAGCCGTGCATGTCATTCTTCAATCGAGACTGGGATTACGTCTCAATGGCAGTTCTGTTTTGCATATTTCCCCTTCCAAGACCATCTGCGTACCACGAACCGATTATCAGAGCGGTGATGTATGGATACAGCTGGCAGATAAGCTAGAGCGGGGTATCATCAGGCCGGATGATCGAGTCATGCTGGTCTCGTGGGATGACGATCGGGTGATATCTGCTTGTTGCGTGCATGTGATACGTCTGCCGATCCTCAACAGGCTTACAATAAATCAAGAAATCAAGACTTCATGAATTATGGAGGTGAACCCCATGCAGGGGATCGATTATACGGCCGGCTCGATCCATCGTTTGTTATTCCGTACGGCCGTTCCGATGCTGCTCGCTTCTCTGGTTAACGTGATTACACAACTGGCCAATGTATTTTTCTTGGGTCATACGAGTCAAAATGTATTATATGTGCTCTCATTGTATATTCCTGTCTCATTTGTCATGATTGCCATCATCGAAGCGATGCAACTGTCTGTTCAGGTAGCGGTAGCGCGCAGTCGTGCCGGGGGCTCTCGTGTATTTACCCAGCTATTCGTGCACATGATGGGCAGTGCAATGCTGCTTGCCATTCTGACCGGGGGAATTGTGATGTTAATGACCCCTGTGCTTTCATGGTTTTACCGTGTGCCTGCCGACATTGGGCCCATGTTTACGCAGTACGTATGGGGCATGATGGCAGTGAGCATCCCGGCCGTCCTGGCGGCAGTGACCAGTGCGGCGTTACGAGGGCTGGGCCGGGCACAGGCAGCGTCGTGGAACGCGGTTGGGATGGCGATGCTAAACATTGCTCTTGTGTATACATTTGTGTCGGTCTTTGGGTTGGATCTGAAGGGCATCATCTATGCCAACCTGATCACTTCCGTCTTGTCCTTGGCCATCTCCCTGCTGATTCTGTTCATTCGTCGGGAAATGATCTTTGAACGCTTTGCTTTTGCCCAAAAACATCTGCTGGCCCTCAGGCATGTCGGTATTCCTGTGTTCATCTCGTACTGCATGATTTTTCTGAGTACATTTTTTTTCAATAAAATTGTCAGTCACTTTGGCGAAGGGGCGGTTGCTGGCTTTGGCGTTGGTTATCGAATTCAGACGATGGCGATTCTGCCGGGTATCGTGATTGGATCGGCCATCGGCATTATCATCAATCATAATTTGCAGTCACCACACCGGCCAAGGGCCTATGCAAGTTATCGCCAAGGTCTGCTGCAATCCTTTGCTCTATACGTAATCATTGCCGTTGCCGTCTGGATCTGGCGAGATCCGCTTATCGCATTTCTGATCGAAGACGCGGCAACCCGAGCCGAAGCAGCACGGTATCTGTCCATCGTAGCTCTTTCCTATATTGGCATGGGTCCCATGATGACAACGTTGCTGACGATGGAACAGAGCGGGCGCGGATATCAGGCCATACTCCTGAATGCGGTGTATTTTCTGATTATTATCGCACTTGGCTGGGGACTGACTCGGGCTTTCAATGAGGTTACTTACTTCTATGCGGTGATTGCTGGCATGAATGTGGTCGGCATGTCGTCGTTCTTGCTGCCTTTCATGCGAATGCTGAAGCGGGAATATGTGGAGTCGTCTGCGGATAAGGACATCAGTCCAGAAGGTGAAGCGACGTTGCCGAATAAGAGCTATTCCACACAGACTTGACTCTAACTACGTACAGGAGGTTTTTGCATGACAACATCAGAACCTGCTTATCTGGTACGTCGCATTGCAGATGCGTGGATCGCTGCGGATGAAACGTTCAGCCAGTTTTATGAGCTGGAACCTGCGAAAGAGCTGGAGCCACAACGCCCCCCGGATTTGCCGGGGGTGGAACCTGCGGAAGCGCCTTTTTTTTTGTATGAGCCTCTCATCGGTCATCGGGCTCCTCAACTGGGGATCCTGGGTATCCCTCATTCTGGTGGGACAAGCATGTTAAACTCCTCCGTTGCCGGACTTGCGCATGCGTTACGCGTAGAATCGTGGAAAAAGGTCATCTATCCATCGTTACAAGAGTCCGGGAATTCGAGCTTGTACGATATTGGAAGTGGGAGACGATTGCTTGAGAGCGTAGCCATGCAGGATTGGGGTACTTGTCTTATGAATGAAGCGGAGGCGGATACAGCTGTTCCTTATCAAAAGGGGCTTGCGGCCGCACTGGATCATGCGCTGGATCAACAGGCGCTATTATGCTGCATTGGCGGAGACCATTCTATTACGCATGCTGTGCTTCAGATGATGGCAAAGGCCACGGGCAGTCGAAGGGTGCTGGTACAGTTCGATGCCCATCATGATTGCGGTATCGATGCCATTCATCAGGAGCATCCCAGTCACTCCAATTTTGTAAGACATCTGCTAGAGCAGGGTACGGTTGCTGCTGTTGTACAGATCGGCCTGCGTGGTCTTCGCTCAGCAGATCAGATGTACAGCCATTCTGGCTTGATTCAAATATCAGCAGAGCATATGACACCCGAGAGGGTGAGCCATGTTCTGAACGAGGTAAGGCAGAAGTACGATGTCGACTCGGCTTATTTAACTTTTGACTTGGATTCCCTTGATCCGGGAAGCTTCCCGTTTGTTGATTTTCCGATTGCTGCAGGACCGACGTGGCAGAACATTCGAGACTGTGTTATTGCAGCGCTGGAAGTACCGATAGCTTATCAAGGGATGGATATGGTAGAGGGACAGGGTGTGCAATCAGATCGGCACATTCCCGGACAATATGAGCTGGCGCTTCGGATGTTGGCCTATATGGTGGATGGCATCGACCGGAATCGTCGGCGGTTTGAATTGTCTTCTAGAACTAGCGCAGCCAGGGAAGGAATGCTGTCGGGAGCGGGAGCATCCATGAATAAGGGCTTAAAGGAGGTGTGAGTATGAAGGATTTTCGTACATTATATACGTTACATCGGGAACAGGTCAGGGAGGAGCTGTATCGGGAAAAGACAGACGGAATTCGACTGGGATTCTTCTATGCGCTAATGAATATTGTTAAGGAACTTTCGCCTCTTCAATTGGAAACGTCACCGGAGTTGATCTGGATGGATTATCTGGCTTTTTTGCGGACGGTTGATGAACACAAAAAAAACCCTTACTCCTTTATGGATTGGGATGAAGTCGAGGGGCTTGAACATCTGCAAGCGACGCTGCAGGAAGGTGGGGCCTTGTTGACCTGGCATTACGGATTCGTCCGGCATAATATGATCACCATCGGACAGGAGATTCGCGCAGGCCACATGAAGTCCGGATTACCCTTCTATCTGGTGGCTGAGCAGGGCACCGTAGAGCAAGAACAGAAGCTGTCGTCCTGGAATACCCTACGGCAGTTTGCAGGTGCTGATCTGTTGAATGCCGAGGATGAGATGATTGGCATACGATTGTATTCTCATTTGCGGAAGGGAGGTTCATTCAACCTTTTCGTAGATGGTCAGACCGGGTTCAACGCGGATAATCGCGCAGTGGAGCTTCCTTTCCTGAGTTCACGCATCCGGACGAGGAGCGGTATTTTTCGTATTTTAGCCAAGACACGCAAGCCTGTATGCCCCTATTTCATGACATTGACTGAAGATTTTCGTTCCAAAATTGTCTTCTTGCCGCCTTTCATATTAGAAGGGGATATTCATGAATCAGCAGGACGTGTATATGAGCCGTTTCGCAATCAACTGCTGAAGCAGCCTGCATTATGGAGATTCTGGGACCGTCACCATCAGCAAGTGATTCACTGGAAAGAGGATGAGACTAATCTTCATTCAGCGGAAGCTGAGAGTCAGGTGGACTGGTTCTCCAAGCCGCTGGAGGGATTCGGTCAGCTTGGACTGAACACCGCGAGTGGCATGATCTACAATTTGGGTTAACCGTCAGATAAGGGGGGAGGCAAGGATGCAGTCTTTCATTACGGAGCAGTACAATCGTCTATCGGTCCATGTGATGCCAACAAGCCAATACGCTAATTGTTATCTCCACCTGGGTATCTTTAACGAACAGGGAAGGATTCCCTCAGCTGTATTTGCAGTCATTGTGCGGCTGCTTTTCAGGCAGGATTCACTCGGCAAAAGAAAGCTACAGCAGCAACTATGGTCCATGTATGCCGATGAGCTAAGATGCGAATTGGAGCAGAAGGGGGAGACTCAACTCGCATCCATCCGGTTGCGTATCCCTGCAGGGTTGCTGCCGGGGACGGAAATGCGGACGCTGGATGCGTTGAAGCTGCTCGCAGACATGATGTTCGAACCGAGCCTTAAGGGCGGATTTGATTTTGATGAAGTGCAGATCCAGGAGGAACTTGCTTGGGCAGAACATCATGCTGGCTATGATGTTTCCAATTGGGACAAGGTGGTACAGGGGCGTAGTCTGGAATGGCTTGGGTATGCGGAACGAAGCAGGGATGCCGACGTTGAGCAACTGCAACATTGTGTGCGTGATGGTGAACTTCAGCAATGGTACCGGGAGGTGCTTTGTAGCCCACTACATATTCATGTGATCGGTGATTTCCAGTCGGATGTGATGATAGCTCAGGTCATGGAGACCTTTGTGCCATTGCTTGTCACGGCTGAGGGGGGAGCTATCCCATCTGTGATCGGGCATGGTCAACCTACTGAGCGCGGGGAGGAAGGCGAGATGATGCTTGAACTGATGGATGTTCAGCAATGCAAGATTAATGTGACCTTCACCACCGGGTTGACGTATGGATCGTCGGATTATCCTGCACTGTTTCTGTTTCATTCCCTGTTTGGCGCTACGCCTGCGTCGAGGCTTCAATCCGAGCTTCGTGAACGAAAGCAATGGGTGTATCAGATCTACAGCACACTGGATGATTATCGGGGGACGCTTCATGTGACAACGGGAACAAGCAGTGAATATGTGACAGAGGTGCTTGAAGCGATAGATGCTGAATGGCTGAGGATATGCAGCGGAGACATTCAGGAAGTGGAACTGAATAGAGCGATTCAGAATGTGATGCATTATGTACAGGTGGGATACGATCTGCCTGAGCAGGTGGTCAACCTTCATATCGATCGAATGCTCAACCGGGTCCAGATGACAACTCCGCAATTCCTGGAAGCCATATCCTGCGTTACTGCGGAACAAGTGGCCGAGGTAGCCTCTGGCATGAAAAAGGCTGTCACCTGGATTTTGTATCCTGAGAGTGAATATTCCGCACCAGTGCAGGAGGTGACTCATGAATAGTATTGTGAATATCGCACCTGTCCGCAGGCGCTTGTCCAATGGTCTGTCGGTCCACATTTTCCCCGAACCCCAGTTCCATCATACTTTTGTTTCGTGGTCCGTGTCCTATGGCTCAATCCATGATGCAGCCCTGCCTGGCAGAGCACATTTCCTTGAGCATATGATGTTCTACAATCCGGATCAACGGCCCGTCAAGCCGCTATTTCATACTATGGGAGCTTCGACATCTGCATTGACGCGTTACGATGTAACGACTTATCAAATGGCCTGCACAGGTGATTTGAAACGAAGTCTGGCGTTGTTCTCCGGCATGCTCGCTGCTCCCTATTTCACCCCGATGCATATGGAACAGGAACGGTCCGCCATTCATCAGGAACTGTCCATGTATGCAGACCAGCCCTCCTGGCGAGCTTTGCAGCAGTTGACCCAGATGATGTATGGCAGCAATCACCCCATCACGCTGGATGTTGCAGGTACACCGGATAGTCTGTACCAAATGACAGCAGATGAGCTGAATCATGCCTACAACACTCGCTATGCCACAGGGAGCATGGCGATAGCGGTTGCCGGTCCGGTTGAAGCGGAGTTCATTACAGATATGCTGGAAAAATTCCCTGCGATGGGACCACTGGATGGTGCCTACCTGCCAGAAGTTACACTCGACTATTTGGGTGATGACTCCAATAAGCAATATCGGGAGATTGAATCCGGATTGTCCTTGCCACTTGTAAGGTATGGGTTCCGTGCCAAAGATGGGATGCATTTAAAAGAGCAAGTCGCTTGCATGATCGGCATTGAAGTTTTACTGGGTGAAACTTCCGATTTCTACGCCGAATGTATGGAGTTGGGTCTGCTTCATAAAGGTGCAGAATGGGACCACTATTATCGTAAGGAATTTGCCTTTTCGAACGCTTGTGGGTATTCAGCTGATCCCGTTTCTTTATATAACCGGGTTGAGGAGATGTGTGAGCATATTCAGAACGGAACGCTGTCCCTATCCAACTTCAACTATGCACGGATGAAGTGGTTAAGCAAGTATTATGCAGACATGGATTCGTTAAAACAGCGATGCATGCACGTCTCCGAATATGAGGTGATCGGACTGGATTATATACAGCTTGGCACGTATGCACTTGAATTGACAGAAGAAGAGGTTAGGAGTGGTCTCAGAACTATTGCAACGTCTGCTCGTCTTCGGATGGTTGTTATACGTTAGCATGTAACACCGCATAGGGAGGAGGGCCTTATGGATTTCAGCACCGGAACAATCAGCAGCCTTCTGGCAATGAGGGAACAAGGGAATGATACGTTCACGCCATTTTCAGAAGAACCGGAGGTCCACATTTGGACACAGACATTGCCCATAAGCGAGGATCAACTGCAGACCGCGGCTGCCATAGACTCCGATGCAATGACTTCAGAAGAACATGAACGTATGGTCAGAATAAGCAGAACCTCACGTCTACAGGCTCATTGCTGGATGATTTCAAGGGATTTCTTACGAAGAGTACTGGCACAGTACATGCAGCTTCAGGCACGGGATATTCGATTTGAATACGGCACTTCCGGAAAGCCTTATCTCGTGGGAGGTCCGCAATTCAGCCTTTCGCATACGAATGGGTTGTGTGTACTGGCGGTTACATCCACTAACAACGAGCTTGGCGTTGATGTGGAATGGGTACGTCCGTTATTGCGAGAGAAAGCCATCATCCAACGTTTCCTGACGGAAGAAGAGCGGGATCATGTGCTGGAAGCCATATGTTCCGGGGAGGATTCTTCTTCCCTGCTGTGGAAAGTCCTCACAGGCAAGGAGGCCTGGATCAAGGCTTCCGGTCAATCTTTATGTGGACAGTGGAGAAATCTGAATACGGTACAGGCTATACGTAATCATGAACATGTGCTGGAATGGGCCGGACAGAATTATGTGCTGCAGTCTCTGAAAATGGGCAAAAGCTACTCCGCATCATTATGCGTGACAGGGAGGGAGATACCACTCATACGCTGGATGAATATGGATAATAATATACAAAGCTACGAGGGAATTGGTAATTAAATCTTACATATCTATTGTCTAAACATTGGCATTACCTATAATATGGACAAATGGTACCTTAATTTACCAATGTTAAATTCGTTGGTTCAATTCCAAGGAGGTTTGTCATGATTCAGTTCCCTAAACCGGATGTCGAGCAATATTTTCAGACGTACCGTATTTCACATTTTGCCGTATCGGCAGACGAGAAACGTTTGTTCATGGACAGCAATCTGAACGGTCAGCCGAATATTTGGGCGATGGATTTGCCTGGAGGATACCCGTATCCTTTAACGTACTTGAATCAGAGCAGTCAAGTTATCAAAGCAGACCCGCAGGGGCGTCATCTTCTTACCGCGTTTGATCGGGATGGAGATGAGAACTATCATCTATATGCACTCCCACCCGAGGGTGGTGTTCCACTGCCTGTGGTTCCGGCGGAACCGAATGATCGCTGTTATTTTTCTGAGTTGTCCGAGGATGGACAGCGTCTCTATTATGTTACCAGCGCGGGTAATCCGAATTATCTGAATTCACGCCGCATCGATCTGGAGACAGGGGAAGATGAACTGTTATACAGTGGAGAAGAGGTTACTAGCAGCTTGGTTGCTGTAAGTCCTGACGAGAAGAGTTATGTTATTTTAAAAATGTACTCCAATACGTATCAGACGGCGCATCTGTATCGTAACAATGAAGAAATGGTGATTCTGCCAGCTTCAAAACGTTATAGTCAGGTATCCGATCTGATTTTTGCAGATGATAATCGTCTTCTGTTCATTACCAATGATGACTCCGCATACGCCTATGTGGCTGAATACCGTATCGATACCCGCGAATTCCGCTTATTGTGCAGAATCGAAGGGGAAGATGTGGAGTTCATCCGCTGGCATCAGGCTTCCGAGACCTTATATTTCTGGACACTTACAGGGCCAGAGAATCGTATGTACGTATTGGGCAAAAATGACGATAAGCCTCGGCGCATAGAGATGCCACTGGATACGATAGAGCAGGTGAACGTTACGAAGGCTGGCAATGTGTATATCCTTGGACGTGGAGCGATCCAACCGCATAACATTTATGGCAAAATAGCAGGTGCTGAGTCCTGGGAGCCGCTGACTGCCAATCGGGTAACCGGACTGGACCCAAGTGATCTCGTGTACCCTGACGTTATTCAGTATAACTCCTACGACGGACTGGAGATTGAAGCTCTCTTGTTCAAAGCAAAAACAGAGCAGGCCAATGGTTACACCGTATTTTGGCCTCATGGTGGGCCGCAATCTTCCGAAGCAAAGTTTTTTCGGCCGATGTTCCAGATGATGCTCGCTCAGGGCTATCATATCTTTGCACCTAACTTCCGGGGCAGTACCGGGTATGGTGCGGAATTCGTCAAATTGGTTGAGCGGGATTGGGGAGAAGGCCCAAGACTGGACTGTGTTGCCGGCATCAACTGGTTGTTTGATCAGGGAATTACCTCGCCAGAGCGGTTGTTTGTGGTAGGTGGAAGTTATGGGGGATATATGACCCTGTTATTGGCAGGTCGCCATCCGGAACTGTTTCGGGCAGCGGTCGATATTTTTGGGCCAAGTAACTTGTTCACATTCCTGGAATTCGTACCGGAAGACTGGAAACCGATGATGGATAACTGGCTGGGTGATCCGGTCCGTGACCGCGAACGTTTAACGAAGGATTCACCAATTACGTATCTCGATCAGATGGTGAACCCAATGTTGGTCATTCAGGGTGCTAATGATCCAAGGGTCGTGAAGGCCGAATCCGATCAGATCGTGGCTGCGCTCCAGTCGAAGGGAATTGATGTGGAATACATCATTCTGGATGATGAAGGTCATGGCTTCTCCAGGAAAACAAACGAGATTCTTGTGTACCGCCGGATGCTGGAGTTTTTGCAGAAACATCAGGAGTCACCCGTTGCACAAGCTTAAGTTGAGAGATTCCATCGTTGACTTAAATATAGTGAGATGAGGAAAACCGCCAAAGATCAAGGATGATCTCTGGCGGTTTTATACGTGCGCCCGCATGTTGGGCGCTATGTATGGAACGATACATACGTTAGTTTGGAAGGCCGCTATCCATTGAGCGACCTGTCCAAATCTACTAACTAATCTACTAATCTAACAATGCGACAATCGAATTGATGGACTGCTGCGCCCACTGTGCAAAAGGCAGGTCGGCTGCCCACGTCACTTGTCCTGTCGCTTTGGCTTCCCCCCACCACAAGATACGTTGATAGAGCAGATGCATGCTGAGACGTGTGCGGAAGTGTTGGCATTTCTCCGCATCTGTTGCACAGACCAGATCCCGGTAGCAGCGAAGGAACTGTGCGGCCAGTTCTGGTTGACCCTCACGAACATACCTGGTGGATATTTTGGTTAGGTCGGCTGTACCGTCTCCGAAATAGGCCGTTGTAAAATCGAACAAACCACTAATCTGCCACCCTGAAGAACGGTCGTCCAGATTTTGAATCAGAATATTCTCGACCTTGAAGTCTCCCATAACAAAACACGGAACAGCCCTGGACCGAAATGCCGGTTCAGCATTCTTGAATTGCTCGTCCACCCACTGAACATCTTCATCCGTAATCACCGAGTACTGTTCCGCATCATGTAACCAGTGACGAATGGTTCCGTACAACCAGTCCAGATAATCGCCTGCAAAGGAAACAATCTGCTGCGCTACAGGATCATATTCCCCGGCATCAGGCACCTTCCAGCGGTGCAGTTCAGCCAAAGTATGGGCAAACATACAGGCGATCTCTTCCTGATCTTGCTGTGACAGTGAAGCCTGGAATGCTGGATCATACAGGTGATTCCCGGGCAGGCGTGGCATTATGGCATAACTCCAGCCTAGCAGATGGGTATCTTCATGTAACAAATATGGATCAGGGACAGGGATGGCCGTATGTTTTGCCAGTTGTTCTACAAAGAACTTTTCTTCCTGTAACTGTCCTGCATATAAAGGATTGCCTTTCAGAATATACTCTCCACGGGAAGAGCGAATGAGCAGTGTCTGACCCATAACCCCTTTATCCGTTCGTTGATAATCTTCAAGGGTTCCCAGGTCAAGCTCATTCAGCGCATCCTGCAATGGAACTGCGGCCACTTCGCCAAGTTGATTGGAACCAAAATATATACGGGTTGTCATATGGCCGGACCCTCCTGGGTTTTAGTCCTCATTCTCTTCGTCAGACAGGTCATACGTATCCTCATCGACCAATCCACGGATGAAAGCTTCAAAATTGGGCGCAAGATATGTAATCTCATAATCATTTTCCTGATCGACATGAACTACACAGGGTTCACCTTCAGGGCCGCAGAAGCGATAATCCAGCATAACAACATCATGACCAGCGGATGGACAATCACAGATCACAATCCCCAGGTCGGGGTATCCCCAATCTTCGATCATGAACCGACTTCCCAGCTCACCAGCGAGTGCGTATATTTTATCGTGTCCAATTCCCATAATGCTTGAAATGGCAATGTGATCCTCAGCCCAGGAAGTAGCTTCTTTGGTGGGAAATACAGTGAGCGCAGGGATACCGCCGTTTTGCGTATTCATCAGTTGAATATAGGAAGCGGGCAGCTTGTAACCCAATTCCTTCTCAATAGTCAAAATCTCTTCTTCATCAAAAGGTTCTGATACATGATTGTCCTGCGCATAATCACTCTGTACCCAGAACGTTGCGGGATCATAAGTCCCTGAAGCGGCTCTTAGATGGTTCTGTATACCGCTCTGCTCGAATGCGGCAAGTTCCTCTTCATGACGCTGGCGATCTTGAAGCATCTTGTCCGCTTCGGGACGAATCTCGCGAAGGAATTCAAGGGTAGATTCATCATGGGGCAGAAGTTCATCAGCTCTCTCAAAAGCCAGTAATGCCTGTTCATAACTCGCTATATGACAGTATGCATAACCCAAACGGTATTGCCAGAGCGGGTCGTTTACCCCTTGCTCCTGGACAGACAACAAATGTTGAACGGCTTCGCGGTAACGTGCATCATTGTTATAAGCTCTGGCGAGTTGACCAATCAGATCATAATCCCGCTCTGAGACGGGGATTCGTTCAATATGTTCAATAATGAGACTGAATTGGTCCTGGTCATGCCACAAGTTGATTTGTTCCAGCAGTTCTCTTTCCATGAATAGGCCTCACTTCCGTAGGAGGGGTATGAATCTCTTTCATTATATAATAAGTATGTGTTGGTTGGAGAATGTATAAATCAAGCTCTTCGTAGCATACTGTTTAAGTATACTTTAAGTTTGATCTATAAAGTTTAAGTTGTGTTTAACTTTGTTTAAGTATGATGTTGAAAGTTAAACTTTACTATCCTATACTAGGAGTGTGAGGTGAGATGGATATGGGAATCACAAGAGTTGAGAAGAATATATTTAGTCAGAACACGGATGAGATTGCTTCTGAGTTAGTTCAGAGCTTAAGTAATTCGGATAATAGTATTTTACTGTTCAAAGTGCTGGCACTTGCAGTAAAAAATAATGCTGAATTTGTTCGTAACCTGGATGAATCTATCTTTGAAGATGCTGATATTTTTAGAGAAAAGTATGTTACTCTTCTCAAACATGCGTTAAGTCAAGCAGTGGATGTACCGACAGGAATTACAGACAGTGGTGTTCCTTCTATTGAAGCTGTACGTTCTTATACTCCTAAAGAATTATCTGTATTTTTTGGAGTGAGTATTACGACGATTTTTAACTGGATTGATCAAGGCCGTTTTATGGGAATTCAAAGAGCCGGGTCCAACAAACATAATCTCATCCCAGACGATACTACATATGTGTATGGATCAGGTAAGAGAACGACAATTAAAGACATTGTGACTATGTGGAAAAAGGAAGAGGCAGAACACCAATCTACAATAGGAGTCAGTGACCTGGATTACCACACAGGGCAAATTGCCTTATATGAAGATAAATACAAAGGGGAATTCGAACGGACACTCGGAACTAAATTGAACTTAACACCTGAAGAAGAAACCGATGCACAAGTTTGGAAACACCATTTGGGGAGGCAGCGTCTTGGCTTTAAAGATACCGAAAAGTAATTTTCGTTTTATTGAGAATGATTTTTCAGATATTATTATGGAGATTCGAGATGGTGCCCAGGCTCTTCCAAGCAGTGCTAGAACTATTCGTAAAACAATTGTCTTTAATGATTTATCGAAGATGTACTGTGTAGAGGAGATAGATCGAAACGGGGGATTCATCGAGTTATATTGGTATGATTGGTATGATGATCAAAAAGAGTTGATTATGAAATTCCATGCTCATTATCATCCTGATGAAACACCTGCTAATATCATGATGTATGACCCGTTTCATATTCATACGGCAAATGAAAGAAGATTGAATAATGAAAAATTTCAAGAATTATATACGATTCTTGAATTTATTAGATTAAGAAATATCTCTATTAAATTATAATAGTTCAACGCTGATATGATGTTTGTACATACGAATTAAACAACACTCCCTGAACTTAGGCATTATAGCCACAGTTCAAGGAGTGTTGTTTTTTTTATAATCTATTCTTTATTACAAATCGTCAAATCCGTTATCGTCGCCAACTTTACCGTAGTTACGGGATTTAGCTTCGAAGAAGTCGGTTTTGGTTGCATTCAGTGCTTCATCAGAGAATGGTTTAATCCAAGGCATACAGTTTACATCCACACCTTCATATGCTTTTTCCATACCCATCAGACGCAGACGTTTGTTGGCGATGTACTTGATGTAATCTTCCAACTCGTTCAGGTCAATACCACGTACGTTGCTGAGTGTGTAGTGTGCCCAGTTGGTTTCAAGCTCAACGGCACGATGGATTGTTGTGTATACGTAGTCCATGTTCTCAGGTGTGTTCAGTTCAGGGAAGTCTACCAGCAACTGTTTGTACACTTCAGCGAAGAAGTAACAGTGTTGGTTTTCATCCCGCTGGATATACGAGATCATCTGGCTGGTTGCCATCATTTTCTGGTCACGGGCCAGGTTGTAGAAGAAGGCAAACGTACTATAGAAGAAGATACCTTCGAGTACCAGATCGGCGACCATAGCCTGGAAGAACGTCTGTGGAGACGGCTCGTCCCGGAATGTTTGGTAAATGTCTGCGATGAAACGGTTACGGTCAAGCAGGACTGGATCATGTTTCCAGTATTCAAAAATTTCCTTTTGCTCCCGATCAGATACGATCGAAGACAGGACGTAGGAGTACGATTGGTTATGAACGACTTCCTGTTGTCCGATAATGGCCGAGATCGCTTCGAGTGAAGAATCGGTGAAATAACGTTTTACGTCACCAACAAACATCGTCTGCATTGAATCAAGTACCGCGAGCAGGGAGATGTTGATTTTGAACGTACGTTGCTCTTCCTCATCCAGTTGAGCAAACTGGGAAGCATCTTTGGACATTGGAATCTCGTCTGCGATCCAGTGGTTGAGCAGCAGTACTTTGTACAATTTGTACATATGAGGCATGCGAATGTCGTTCCAGTTCAGGATACCGGAGCATTCACCTTCAATAATACGGGTTGATTGGTTAGGGGCTTCGGTGTTAAAAATTTTCTGTACTTGCATTGTTCCGTTCACTCCTTGAAATTTCATAATGTTCTGCCGACAGAACTTTGGGAAATCATCTATATCAACATCTTGCGATGCTGTGATCGTGTTTTAGGTAAAAAAGAACCAGGGCAACGCCATTTTGCAATCAAAACAGGATGCCCTGGTGGTCACCTCAAATCTAGTAAATCTTCTCTATCATGGATAAAGCGTAAATTGCGTAAAAATCAAGATTCTTCAATCGTTAATGCACGGCTACGAACATAATAAGTTGATTTCATGCCGGCTCTCCAGGCGTGCAGATGCAATTCCAGGAATTCTGTTGCTTTAATATCTGGTCGAACGTAGAAGTTGAAACTTTGTCCCTGATCGACGTGGCGCTGACGGGCAGCCGCCATATTAATGGAAGCATGTTGGTCCACCTGGAACGCTGTTTGGTAATAAGGGCTTGTTTTTTCGGACAGATCCGGAGCCGGATTGGCAATTTTGTAAGTTGTTTTCTCTTCATAAGATAACAGCTCATAGAGCGGATCAATACTAGCCGTTGAACCGGCAATAATGGACGTGGAACCATTAGGTGCAATGGCGAACAACCAGGCATTACGTACACCGTTTTGTCGTACTTCGGCTTGAAGTTCTTTCCACTGTTCGGTTGTCACGAACTCGCCTACGCGCTCACCTGATGTGTACTCGCGTTGGTCGAAGTAATGACCACTTTCCCAATCGGAACCTTTGAATTTCGGATAATGTCCCTTTTCTTTGGACAGCTCCATACTGGATTTTACGAGCAGGTAGTTAATTTTTTCATACAGATTATCGTTATACGTTACAGCTTCGTCAGACTCCCAATGAATGCCTTCGAGAGCAAGCAGGTGGTGAAGTCCAAACGTTCCCAGACCGACTGCGCGATATTGGCTGTTGGTATATTGGGCTTGCAACACTTCAATGTTGTTAATGTCGATAACGTTGTCCAGCATGCGCACCTGAATTGGAACGAGACGCTCCAATACATTATGAGGTATAGCACGTGCCAGATGGATGGAGTTCAGGTTGCAGACAACAAAGTCGCCAGGCACTTTGGAAATCACGATGCGAGTTTGTCCATCCTTGGTTACGAGTTCTTCCTTTTCAATTACAGTGGCAGACTGGTTCTGCATAATTTCGGTACACAGGTTGGAGGAGTATACCATACCGTGTGCACGGTTAGGATTCGAGCGGTTAACCGTATCGCGGTAGAACATGTATGGCGTACCTGTCTCCAGTTGGGATTTCAGTACACGCTTCATGATGTCGATCGCCTGTACTGTAATCCGGGACAGCAGTGGGTGATTCACCGCTTCTTCGTATTTATCACGGAACGCACCTTCACCAAAGGACTCATCATAGAAATCTTCCAGTCCGAGTGCACGACCATTCTCGTCCTTCCAGCCCATCACTTTCTTTGTTTCGTGCGGACAGAACAGGCTCCATTCGCCGCGAGTGGATACCCGCTCCATGAACAAGTCAGGCAGACAGATGCCGTGGAATACGTCATGCGCACGCATACGCTCGTCACCGTTGTTCAGCTTCAGATCGAGGAAGGCCAGAATGTCTTTGTGGAAAACGTCCAGGTACACGGCAATGGCACCTTTACGCGTACCGAGCTGGTCTACGCTGACCGCTGTATTGTTTAGTTGGCGAATCCAAGGGATTACACCGGAACTTGTATTTTGGTGACCACGGATATCCGAACCACGAGCTCTGACTTTGCCGAGGTAAACGCCGATGCCGCCCCCCATTTTGCTCAGACGAGCTACATCCGTGTTGGAATCGAAGATACCTTCGAGTGAGTCGTCCACCGTATCAATGAAGCAGCTGGAGAGTTGACCGGCTACTTTTTTACCTGCATTGGACATCGTAGGAGTAGCTGCAGTCATGTACATGTTGCTCATGGCCCAGTATGCTTCCTTGACGAGATCCATACGTCTCTCGGCAGGCTCTTGGTGCATTAGGAACATGGCGATAACCATGTAACGCTCTTGCGGCAATTCCATTACTTTTCCGTCAAAATCGTGAGCGAGGTAACGTTCTGCCAGTGTGAGCAAGCCGATATAATCGAAGAGCAGATCGTTGCGGTAGTCAATGCACTCAGCAAGTTCGTCGATCTGTTCTTTGGTGTAACATTCCAGTAATTCTTCGCGGTAGATACCTTTCTTCACGAGATCTACAAGAAGAGGGTGAAATGCGCCATAAGGCTCGTCCGGGTAAGACTTGTATCTGCGGTTGGTAGCCGCTTTTTTGTAAAGGGAAGTGAGCAGGGAGCGTGCCGCTGCAAATTTCCAATTAGGCTCCTCTTTAGTTACCAATTCCAGTGCGCTCATGATAAAAGCGTTGCTGATTTCGTCTCCGGTAACTTCATCACGGCGGAGCTTGCTGTTTACCCCACGTACCAGACGTTCCTTGTCCAGCATTTCCAGTCCTTCCAGAGTACGGTCGGCATATACCGAGATGCGCATATCATCAAAGGCAAGCTGGCGGTTGTTCGGCTTGGTCACAACTTGTGGCATGAATATTCCTCGCTTTCGCATGTTAAAGAGATAAATTGGAGAAATTCTTTATATAAAGAATTGAGTGTTGTCTTACGATGAGAAAAAGGTAAAGGTTGCTTTTGGCAGACTGAAACGGCGGTGACAAGTTCATGTCTTAAATCGCTCAACTTGAGGAGCACAAAACAGCACAATTCAGAACATGCTCATATAAAAAGCATTCTCCCGCCTCGCGGCTGAAAATGCCCATGGATGCTCTGGCTTCCTTACTGTCTTAGAAGTTCTGGATATCGACAGAAAAGGGTGCTTATGTAAGCTTTGGTCTATTGCAGATGTGCCTGTAGTTTGAGGATACCGGATGCAGTCCAAACAGCCCCGTTAACCTCCATGTCAACTCTGTTTCGAGAAAGCGATTTACACCTACAGGGACGTGCCTTTGGAGGTGATTTCATCCTGTTTTTCGCGAGAATGCAGAAGGTGACTAATAGAAGCGGAGAAATCTAGTGTTACTACATTTTGTAGCTGTCAACATACTGTAACCCAACATATTGTGTTTGTAAAGTGGGCCGATACAGTAAAACGTAATTCCGAGTATACCATTTAAGCCAGGAATCCGCAAAGGAAAAGGACTGGAAGATTTGAAGATTTATCAAAAAAAATTTTTGAACAATTTGAATGACGTCATCACGTCAGTTTGAATTGTAACGCATTCAACTGGTAGAATAAAAATAGTCAAAAATCGACTAAAATCAGCGGCAGCGGTTGTTCACGGGGCCCAGAGGAGGCGGAGCAAAATGGCAATAGCAGAAGTGACTGTAATTCCAATCGGAACGGGTACAACCAGTCTAAGCAGTTATGTGGCGGACATGCAAAAGGTATTGGAACATCAACGGGGCATTACATATCAGTTAACTTCCATGAGCACCATTATTGAGGGACCGCTTAACGAGATCTTTACAGCAATTGCGGCTCTGCATGAAGCGCCGTTTCTGTCAGGAGCTCAGCGTGTTTCCACATCCGTCAAAATTGACGACCGTCGTGATAAACCGGATGCCTCAAGTTTACAGAAGTTACAATCGGTTCAGGATAAACTGACGTCACTTCAGGCAAGACCTAATTAACAATTAATCAATTGTTCTGAAAGAGAAGCAAATTCTTCATATATTAGAAATGGAACTATCGATATTTTTACGTAAAGAAAAACAAAACAATCCTCGTTGAAATTCTCTCACCGAGGATTGTTTTGTTTATTAGACTATTGGATCAAACCAGCTTTTTTTAGATCTCCACGATTCAGAACTAGGGAACCCTGTAATTTTTTGTAGCGGATTGTTTTACCTGAGGGATCCGCCACAACTTTTTCCTCGTTTTCCTTAAGACCATTGGCGTTGACACTAAGGATGGTTTTTAGATTTTTTGAGACGTTGTAAACATCCGCCGAATCTCCTTTTAGAGCAACTTTATATCCATTAGATGCGGATAGATCAATCAGGCTAATCCAATCTGCTTGAGATTGACTCTTCGCAGAAAATTCAATGGAACGGGACGCACTGGTGTAATTAACTTCATAGCCAAGGATCTTGGCAACTTCACGAAGTTGTAAATACGTATTGCCCTTATAAAGCAATTGATCTGACGTAACAGTCTTGGACTGACCGTTAACAATAACTTTAAAGTTTGCCAAAGTTGCTTGAACTTTTTGTGAGGTAGCAGCCACAGCCATTGAAGAAGAACCAACCAACATCCCTATAGATAAAGCAACGATAACCTTTTTCATTTTCACCTTGATCATCAACTCCTATGTAATTGTATTATACCTGAGAATAATACCCTAATTAGGAAGCGTTGACACGGGTGGAAACTATTATTTTTTTGCTTCTTACGACTCAAATTTTGCTGAACCACTGATAATTTGAACAATTATTATGAAATTATAATAAGGATGAATTAATTCAGTCTAAAATCACCAATTTCGAATATGAATAGGGGTTAGGCAATAATAGTGAAGACACACTTAACGAGATCTTTACAGCGATTGCGGCTCTGCATGAAGCACCGTTTTTGTCAGGAGCTCAGCGCGTTTCCACATCCGTCAAAATTGACGACCGTCGTGATAAACCGGATGCCTCAAGTATACAGAAGTTACAATCGGTTCAGGATAAACTGACGTCACTTCAGGCGCGTCCGAATTAATGGTTTAGTATAAACATCCGTATATACCGTTATTCGGTATGTTATAAGTCATTAATTAAAGGTTAGATTGTGTCTCTGCGTAGTTAACGTGAATTTCTGACATCTATAAACTGAAAGACAAAAAGACCAGCTTAACGTTCATTAAGCTGGTCTTTTTGTAAACTCATTTAACATTTTAATTAATCTGCAACTACCAATGAGGCTCCAATCAAAGTGGCGTTGGTGTAACCACCGCCAACATTTTCAAAAGAGAAGTTGGTAATTGGAGCACCGATCACAGTAGCGTAATCGCCGTCAAGCAGATCTCCAGTCGTTGCAGGGTACAACGCTATAATATCGTTTCCGTTCTCATCCATGACATGAACGATAGAGAAGGTTGCTCCGAGAGAGCTATCTTCTTCAACGGAAATGACTTCCCCGTTAATTTGTACGAAAGTATTGTAATAGTTGGCTACATTTTTATTCAGATGACGGGTCGTTACATTGGAGTCAACGAGCCCCTGTACCTTTTTGCTTAGTTCTGCCGTAATGGCAGGGAATACATCGTTATGTTTACCAAAGAAATCATAAGATGCCTGTTCCATAAAGGCTGTGTCTTCTGTAATGTACGGAGTTAACTCATTAAAGAAATCCGCAGCTGATGCCGTAACAGATGAATTTCCAGTCGTTGCAGTTGGTGCTGTTTGCTCCAGAGGAGCAGTAATGCTCAGGGAATTAAGGATATCTTTGATCTCATCCTGATTATAAGTATCCTTGGCGTAGGTTAACGTCATGGTATAGAGTTCTGTATTGGTCGGAATCAGATACTGCACAAGGATAACATCTGTACCCGAGGAATGCTTATAGGCTCCTTCCAAGACACCAGCGCTATATTCTTTATAAGGCTTGTTTGTGTAGCTGGTTTTTTTATAATCGGAAATGCCGATGCTTGAACCGCTTTGTGTGTAATAATCCACTATATTATTGGCGTATTCTTCAGGATTAATTGAACCGGTTGAGCTGGCCTCAATCGTCAGATTCATATTATCTGCAAATGTGACTGATGAAGATTGGTCTGAAAAAGCAGCTTTAATGGATGGAGCATTCATTTGACTTGTATCTACGCTTTTCCAGGATTCAGGATATGCAAAAGAAAATCCTTCTCCACTATATGTAGTGTATTTCGTAGCTTTTGCTTCTGTTGAGACAGTTTCAGTTGCCTTGGATGCTTCGGACGTTTGGCTATTGGTTGTTGTGTTTGTTTCTGAATTACCACAAGCAGTAAGCAATGTGGCTAATGCCAAAATCGTAATAAGTTTCTTCATTATGTCTAATTTCTCCTAATGTGCTTCCCATCGGTTGGGTTCTTTTCTAAGGTCATCATTTCGTTTGGGATAATCTGGTTTAGGTGGTGGGCATGGAAACTCCTTTCTATTTTATTAGTAAAATAATAACATAAATAAAGATTTCAGTATTCATAATTACTAAAAAGATAATTTATCTGTATTTAACAAGTTAAAAGCTAATAATATACCGTATGGGTATCTATTTTGAGTGATAGTACATACATTTGGTTGATATAACCGTGGGATTTATTTATGACTTAAACATATATGAACATAACATTCCGACTTAAGAACTAACCCTTTATGTAGGTGAAATTAACGAATAGTCGGTAAAAAAACAGCCCATTTTCGACCTGAGCCCGGTCCCATGTGTGATTGGTGCATATAGTGAACTGTACCTCAAATCAAAGGAGGGGTTTACATGAGTGGAGTAGTAGGTGGATACGGCGGCGCATGGACATCGACTGGCGCGATCTTGGTTCTCTTTATCTTGTTGGTCATCATCTCTAAAGCATTCTTGATCTAATAAACCGCTTGGACCCTAATATATTTGTAAAGGAGGGTTCTGCATGAGCAACGTAGTTGAAGGCGTAGGATACGGCGGCTGGACATCGACTGGAGCAATCCTGGTTCTGTTCATTCTTCTCGTAATCATCACTAAATCTTTCTGGGTATAATTTGGCGAGCTCTGCCGGGCAACCGGTGGGGTTTTTTTTCTAGAGGACAAGCATGGTGGAGAGCCAGGCAGATAAGATAGCTTGTGGTTGAATGGAAGAATTGGTGGAATTCAAGAAATGGAAGGACGGCGTATGCTTCGAAAATGGGGAAGGTACCTCATGGCTAAACGCCCATTTTGTCAAAATGAGGGCGATAGCCCGGTCCAGAGGTAGGCTGAATACATAGCTTAGGGGTGTAGGCAAATGTTAAGGAGGAATGAACAATGAGCGAAGTAAAACCGAATTCACCGAACGGACAGGGACACGTATACGGACATATGGGAGGTTATGAGCATATGCAAGGATACCAATACACAGGTCATGAAATGCATGGGTATGGATATGGTTGTGGAACAATGCCAATGGGATATGGCTATGGATACGGACACCATGCCAATCAGGCTCCAATGATGCACGGTTATCAACAGGGTTGTGGAGTATCCTATGGTCATGGCGGCGGAAGCTGGGGTTCCATGGGTACGATCCTTGTACTGTTCATCTTGCTGGTCATCATCTCCAAAACGATGTTTATCTAAGTCTTTGGGAGTGCAAGGAGACTTTGCTGATCGTGGATCGTTGCGATAGGTGCTCCAAATAAACTCCGAGTTTGAGTTCCATGTTGGGGCATAACGTACCTATGATTCAGAAAGGGACAGCGTAGGGTTTCATCCTGCGGTGTCCTTTTTTATTAGAGGCGAAGGAGCGTTGGGATTACTTTCTTTAACGAACTCCACAGCCTCTATTCCATGCATTTTTCCCATTTCACAAGTTTAACGAATCGTAGACGTCTTATTATCTGAACCTGGGCATGTTTGGAGCCTATATTCATGAAGTGGCATGGATTAACGTGGCTGAGATTCGTTAGATTTTACATAGCATAGAAATCCTCAATATAAGGTGTGCAGGATTCGTTAGCGTCTGGTGAGCGTAAACAGTTGCTTTAGAGGCCGGCGTTATTTGCACAATTGAAGAAGGAAGTAAGGAAGTAAGGAAGTAAGGAAGTAAGGAAGTATCGAGGAGTGCAGTCAGTGGGAGAATGGAAAAGTTTTAAAAGCAGAGCCGAATTTATCTGGTTAGTCTGAAAAGTGGAAGGAGGACTTTTCTTAATGTAGGAACGGTGTCCGACAGTCTGTAGATGTTGCTAAATTTGATATGTAGACATGGATAAACACCCGGAACCCAATTCCGGGTGTTTTGTGTATGTTTTCAATCTTCTCAAGAATAAGTGATATCCAAAACAACAAAAGCCCTACCTCTCTTTTGTCCTTGCGGCTCCGATGACCGCGCCAGTGTGAATGGGAACATCTTGTGAAACTCTGTACTACCGGGTTATTGTGATTCAGGTTCTTCAATCTTCATAGGTTAATTGTGCTTAGAGTTCGCTGCGGTCGCAGCATGAAGAAAATATTCCGGGGTTTAAAGAAGACAGAAATCATATGAGGTTGTTTAATACAACTCTTATAGTATACCACAGGTTGTAATTATCTGCAATAAAAAGGAAAGCGTGACCAGAGCAGCATGTTTTCGGACTGCTTTTAAGTTGGAAAGTGAAAGGTTAGTTTGAAAAGATACAGAAAATTTTTCAAACTATTTCTTCATAGGGGTAATCCTCTTCAAAAGATTCTGCGTAGGTTATAATAAGAGGGAAGAAACAGAAAGGGGCCCTCGCATGACTGAATCGATGGAGGACAGCAGGTTAATGCGGCAGATCGCGGAACGTGATGCCTCCGCACTTGAGCTTTTATATGACCGTTATGAGCGAGCGGTGTATTCTTTTGCCTATCGGATCGTTGGTGATCCCATGACGGCAGAAGAGACCGTTCAGGAGCTTTTTATGCGGGTCTGGAATAATGCTGAACGATACGATGCCTCACAGGGGAAGCTGACCACATGGATGTTTGCGATCACGCGTAACATAGCAGTGGACATGCTGAGGCGGAAATCGAAAGGGGCAGCGACTACTTCAGTTGAACACGAGACACTGGCGGCCTATGCCGATGAACATACGAATACGGAAGAAGAAGTGCAGCGTAAATGGGAAGGCACCCGGATTAAAGAGGCGTTGTCCCAACTAAACGGTGATCAGCAACAAGTTATAGAATCGATTTATTATGCGGGATTAACCCAGCAGGAAGTATCCAGCCGATTCGGGATTCCGCTGGGTACAGTAAAGAGCCGTGTCAGGCTTGCCATGCGACAGCTCCAAAAGTTGCTGGCCGATGCTGAATTGCATCCGGACGCGGGAAGGGAGGGCATACATCCATGATAGAACGACATGAGGAGTGGTCTGATCTGGCACCGATGTATGTGCTGGGCGGACTGGAAGCAGAGGAAGTGGCGGCGTTTGAAGCGCATATGGCAACTTGCGAACCTTGCCGCCAGGAGGTAAGGGAATTGCAGGAAGTGACTGGCTTCCTGCCACTGGCGGCGGAACCTGTAGCACCGCCGCAAGGCATGCGAGCACGTGTGCTGGGCAACGTGCTCGGACATGTGCAGGAGAGCGCCGAGGCGAAGCCAGCGGCTGCTCCTGCAGAGCCTGAAGCACCCGTGGTGCTTCAGGAAGATCTTGCGCCGCAGCACAAACGTGCGGCGCAGCCCGGGCCAGGCTTGCCGCCGGTAACGGCGGTGCCTGCGGCCCGGGTGGAAGAGGCTGCCCAGGCACAGCCATGGCAGCCACAAGCGCGCGCGCGTGCGCGCAACAGCAGCGCCTGGCGCATAGCCAGTGCCGGCCTTGCGGCCGCGGCACTGTTGCTGGGCGTGTACACGGCGCAGCTGCGGAGCCAGATCGACTCGCTGACGCAGCAAGCGGCGGGCTCGTCGGCTACGCAAGAGCAACTGGTGCAGGCACAGGCGCAGAATGCACAGCTGCAAGAGCAGCTGGCATCAGCTCTGAAGCCCGCACAGGGCATGAAGACCGGCGAGGCAGTGAAGCTGAATCCTGCAACGCAGGACATTGTAGCTCAGGGTCTCGCAACCATCGTTATTGACAGCAAAGGCACTCACCTGGTTGTGCAGGCTGAGAACCTGCCGAACCTGGAAGGCAACGAGGCTTTTCAGGTCTGGTTGATCAAAGGAGATACCCCTCAGAATGCGGGTACTTTCCTTAGTCGTGACGGAACGGGAGCAGTATACTACACATTGGATTCGGCCAACGACTATGATACGGTTGCCATCACGCTTGAACCGGATGCAATGGGAGATGAGCCGCGCGGTACAATGATTCTGGCTGCCAAGATTAAAGGATAAATATAGGATATATCACCAAAGGCTGCTCCGTCGTGGAGCAGCCTTTTTGTGTTTTCCAGTTCTGATGCCCATCCATTGGATTTTATTAATTTTTTTAGTCGGAGCAACCGATAAACAAATAGAAGGCAATACCCTTAATCTCCCTGTATCTCAAGGGAGAACTGGTTGCACATAGAGAGTGAGGGGTTCAGTTGGAAGCATACCGTTCATTTATCTTTCGCCTGATACGCAATTATCTGATCGGTTCACTGGCAGCTGTTTTTGTTGTCGGTACAGTAGTTATGGTATCTACTCTGCAAATACCCAATATTCAATTTGTTCGGCTCATCTTCATTGTACTGATTTCACTCTTGTTCATGCTGGTTGCAGAATTAATTACGCTGTGGGTGCAGCTAGGCCCCATAAGACAATTTTTCACTTCCGAGCATCACGAGAGAGACGAATTGAACCACATGTATGAGAAAATTCATCGTTTTCCGGGACAGACCATATATCGGATCATGGGTCCGCACATGCTTGGTTTCTCACTTCCGGCAGCCGGATTAACATTATGGATGATATCCACAGGGTGGCTTGAATTTCCTTACTTCTATACTGTCGTGGCCGCTGCGTGTGCCTTTCTGATTGCCATCATGCATGCGCTGATTGAGTATTACTTAACGGTGCGGGCGATTAGACCCCTGTTACTTGAGATTCGACATCGAGGCAAAGTCCAATACGGGATGGAACCTTCACTGGGAGGGCGAATCCTGGTATCGATCCAGCGTAAATTTCAGCTAAGTACGGCACTGATTGGCTTATTTCCTCTATTTCTATTTTTCCTGGCTACATATATCAGACTTCAGTATATGGACAGTGAATTTGCGAAAGAGTACATACTGTGGGGAATTCTCATCGTTGTTCTGGGCGCGGGGTTTGCGCTGGTGGGAAGCTGGCTGTTGATTCGTGATGTTCGTGATCCAGTTGCTGAACTGACGCATGAGATGAACCGAATTCAGGGGGGAGATCTTGGCAGACGAGCTCCGGATCTATATGCGGATGAGTTTTCGGCACTGATCTCCGGTTTTAATATGATGATTAATCGGCTGGAGATGAGACAGGAACGCAATCGACAGCTGTTGCAAAGTTATTTTTCTACGCTGGCTGCTGCTTTAGATGCCCGAGATAAGTACACGGCAGGACATTCCATGCGTGTGGCAGAGTATTCGCTGATGATTGGTAAGCTGAGCGGAATGAGTGAGGAACAGGCGGATTTATTGTACAAATCAGCCCTGCTTCATGATATCGGGAAAATCGGCATACCTGATGAGGTGTTGCTGAAGGATGGAAAACTAAGCGATGAAGAATTCGCAATTATTCAGACACATCCCGTGCAGGGAGAGAGTATTCTGCTCCAGATAGAACCCATTGATGCCATGGCTGACTTTCTGCCTGGTGTACGATCTCACCATGAGAGATATGATGGCAAAGGGTATCCGGATGGGATGGCAGGCGATGAGATTCCGCTATTTGGCCGCATCATTGCGGTAGCGGATGCCTTTGATGCCATGACGTCTGATCGACCATACCGGAATGGGATGAGTCATGAGAAAGCGCTAACGATTTTGGAAGAAGGAAAAGGGACCCAATGGGACCCCTATTTTGCAGGTTTGTTTATTGATGAATGGAGACGACAACAGCATCTTCAGAAACCATCGAAGTGAGGGATCAGCTGATTCCCTCTGTCCACTTCGATTCTTTTCTGCGTCTCCGGTGAAGAGCGAGGCCTGTTATGATGGTGAGAACACATTCGCCGAGTATGACCGCACCCAAGGCGTCATAGATCACATGTTGTTTGATCATTAGCGTGGATACTATAATGGTTGCTGCCCCGGCGGCCACCAAAATCTTGATGGGTTTGCGGATGCTTGGAACCGAGAGAACAGCACGCATAACCAGATAAGAGTGAAGAGAATGAATACTTGGAAAACAATTATAAGGACGATCCTGGCTATAGAGCCATCCGAGGACAGATGCTCCCAGGCCTGTACCCGTAAGTTCCGGGCGCGGTACCATGGTCTGAAAGTTGAAGTAGATCAGATAACATATCCAGACACAGATATTCATGGATAACAAGACGCGGTAATACGTCAGGCGATCCTTGGCACACAGGTAAGCGAGCACACCGAATACAAACGGGTACCAGCCCAAATATGGAATGGACATGCCAGGCACGTAAGGAATGATCCGGTCAAGCGGCGAATCAAGCACTACGAACCCGCGTTCTGGACTATTAAGAATATCATAGAAGAGCCCCATGACGGCCAAAGACAGCATTAAACTCAATGACAGCCAATAGGATTTGCTTTTTAACAATTGCACAACACCTTACTCCTTTCATTCATGCTCCCTAGGAGCATGACCCCAGCAAATAACTAATTCAAATTTAAACAACAATATATTCTACTACGACCAGCGCACAAATTGAATCCTGATTTGTGTATTTTTGTGTATTTTTTTGACGAAGAAGGAATGCGGAAGTTTCAATGGGCATGATATGATAGAGACACATACGGACGAAGGCACTTTGGCCAGTAAAGTCGGTACAACAGGAGTGAGTGAATGCAATTTTCAAAAATGTTCGTATTGAATATGGGGATGCTTATTACCATTGCATATCTTGCTAGTGTGTTCTATAAATATGTCGTAATACGTACCTCTTCCCGAGTGAAGCAGATCAGCTCCGTGCTTGTCCTTATATTTGCAGGTTGGATCAGTACGGTTTTTGGGTTTCAACTCACCGATGAAGTGGTCTTTGATCTTCGATATGTTCCTTTAATTGTAGCCGTTCTAACGTATAGACAACCCTATAGCGTAATTATCGTGGGTATTGGAATTGGGCTGTCGAGGCTGACTTTTGGCATCACGGATGCTACATTGGCGGCAGTTCTTAACATGTCTGTTTTGGGCGTGATATGTGCAGGTCTGAATATATGGATGAGACGCAGCAACTACAGGCTGATTATTAAAGGAATCCTTGTTACAGTTATCGTCAATGTGGTCAATAGTGTAAACATTGCTATCGTTGGTGTGATCCCGGCTACATACTTCTTTTCACATATTATGCCTTATACACTCCCTACAGGTATTTTGCTGAGCCTTATTTTTGCATTTATTTTACGTGATTTTCAGAATGAACAGAATCGTATTTTACTGATCCAGAGTACAAACCGGCTATTGTCTGTGCAAAAGGAAGAGTTACAGAAAGCCCAGATTGTACTGGAGGATCGAGCGAAACAATTGATGATTGCCTCACAGTATAAATCCGAATTTCTCGCCAATATGTCCCATGAACTGCGTACACCACTGAACAGTGTCATTAACTTTGCCCAGATGATCAGCGAGAATGCCGACACGATGGATCAGGAGGATATTGTACGTTTTGCCAATATGATCGACCACTCCGGGCAGGAACTGCTCACGCTCATTAACGATATTCTGGATCTCTCCAAAGTAGAAGCGGGGCGGTTGGATATTGTACTGGAGGATATCAGTGTCGCACAACTTACAGAAGATGCCATGAGCCACTTTCAGCTTGTTGCCGAGAAAAAAGGTATTCAGTTGGTTCTGGACAAAAAACAGGGACTGCCCGAGACGCTATGGTCTGATCCCCAGCGGGTTCAACAGATTTTGCGGAATCTGATGTCCAATGCCATCAAGTTCACTCACCGAGGGAAGGTCACGCTGACCGTAAGCACCAAGCAGATTAAGAATGCAGGTATTCAGAATCGATGGCTTATTTTCTCCGTTCAGGATACAGGTATTGGCATTTCTGAGGACAAGCATCATTCCATATTTGAAGCATTTCAACAGGCTGACGGGTCGATTAGTCGAAAATTTGGCGGTACCGGACTAGGCCTGTCGATCAGTCGGGATTTAGCGAGATTACTGGGGGGATCGATTGAACTGGAGAGCGCTGAAGGTAAAGGAAGCACCTTCCATCTCTATCTCCCGTTGGACCGTGAAAAAATGAGTTGACAACCTTCGCGCCGTGAGTAGAATTTGGGATGACAACTAGCATCGACCGGCTTTTGAGACCCGGTCTAAGGAGTGTATCCCCATACAGAAGACGGTCAACGTTAACCCTCCCCCGTTAGCAAGCAAACCACGGCGCAAGGGTTCGACACAACGCACGAATTTATCGATTGCAACATGGGAGGGTGTACCGGCAATTATTTTACAGACCTTGCTGGGAGGCCCATTTTTAACCGGATTTCTGCTGTACCTTGGGGCCGGGTCGAGACATATCGGCTTTGTGCTCGCGATTACGACGTTTGTGAACATTGCCCAGATCGGAGCAGCTTACTGGATGCAGCGTATTCGCAGCCGTAAACGCATGCTGCTGTTATTTGTGGGCACACATCGCATCTTGTGGAGTGCAACGGGACTGATCCCGTTTATATTCCCCAAAGAGTGGTGGGTAAGTGTATATATTGGCGTGTATACGGTTGCTTTTATATCAAATACCATCGGCGGTATGATCTGGACTTCACTGATTGGCGATATCGTACCTGCTAAGGTGAGAGGGCGTTATTTTGGAATTCGAAATACGATTCTGAATGCTCTTGGAAGCGTATGCTTATTTGCAGGCGGTATTGTTTTGGATCGTTACCCTGGAGAAATGGGCTTTCTGATCCTGTTTATTCCGGTGTGGATATGTGCTATTGCCAATACAGTCATCTATTTTTTCTATCCGGACGTTCCCTTTGAACGTTCTACCGAAAAGGTTTTCTGGCGCATGTTCATCAAGCCGTTCCAGGATCGTTCTTTCCTGAAAGCAACGCTGTTCCTGGCTTCATGGTTATTGATCCAGACCTTGATTGTTCCGCTTTATTCCTATGTTATGCTCGATTTATTGAACATCAATTATCAGACGGTATCCCTGATCACGGTAGTCCAGACGCTGGTTATGATGGCCGGTTTCTATGTCTGGGGCAATCTGAATGCCAGATTCAGCAACAAAACCCTCCTATTTTGGACATTGCCAGTCATTGCACTCTCCTGTTTGTCGTGGGGGTTAATGTCGTTCATGCCCGTATTGATCGCACTATTTTTATCTCATATTTTCCTTGGGATCGGTGTAGGTGGATTCAACCAGCTGGCATTTAACTTTACGATCGGAGACACACCCAAAAGTGAAAGACCGATGTTTGTCGCGGTGTATTCGGCTCTGACCGGAGTCACTTCGTTTCTCGGGCCGTTGTTGGGTGGCTGGTTGTATGAAAAGATGGAAACCTGGTCCGATGCGCTGGCCTGGATCTCAGCCTATGGATTTCAGATGGGGGTTGGTGTCGTGATGCTGATTCTGACATTTACCCTTGGACGTCGTGTACTGTTAAAATAGATATTGAATATTTACACGGGCACTTCGATGACAGAACAACCTTGTAAATATTTAGATTGATCATATGTATCTGGTATGACTTCAAAAAAGATGGCGAAGTGGAGGGATGTATTTGAATCGTCTCGAACGGAAAGCCATGGTGATTGGAGCCACCGGGCTTGTAGGCGAATTACTGGTTCAGAATCTGCTGGAGCACCCGGCATACAGCCTGGTTCGCGTTCTGGTTAGACGTCCGCTTGAGCTGCAACATCCCAAACTGGAACAGCATGTGGTGGATTGGGAACAGCTGGAGAGCCACGACCACTTATTCGACGGAATCGATGACCTGTACTGTTGTTTGGGTACAACGATCAAAAAAGCAGGCAGTCAGGACAATTTCCGTCAGGTGGACTATCATTACCCGGTTCGTGCAGCTACGATTGCGAAGCAACATGGTGTATTACAGATGCTGGTGATCTCCTCCATGGGAGCAAGTGCAGGTTCCCGGGTCTTTTACAGTCGGACCAAAGGGGAAATGGAGGATGCATTGTCCGATATCGGTTTTCCGTCATTGCATATCTTCCGCCCTTCCTTAATTCTGGGAGATCGAAACGAGAAGCGGTTTGGTGAGCAGATGGCTGCCCATGCCATGAAGTTTCTGGATCGCTGGATGAAAGGCAGAGCGGACAAATACCGGGCGGTCCACGCCGCAACCATTGCACAGGCCATGACAAATATTGCGTTGGTGCAAGCCAAAGGAAACCATGTGTATTCGAATGAAGTCATTCATGTCCTTGGTGTGGACGGGGGCTAAGAAACCTTTGAACGAGCTGTTTACTTCATGTGGATAGGGAGGAGCGTTTCTCGCTTGAGGTAGATCGTGGTATAATAGGCAACAAAAATGAGTTCGAACCCTGACTCCATACGGCAGCAGGATAACGAACATGAAGGAGAACTCGTCCATGAAAAAACCAATCTCTACCGATCAGGCGCCAGGCGCCATTGGTCCATACAGTCAAGCCGTTGATGCAGGCGATTTCATCTACACTTCCGGACAGCTTGGCCTGAATCCTCAAACGGGAGAATTCGGCGCAGATGTACAGGAGCAGACACGTCTGTCTTTGAGCAATGTGAGGGCTATCCTTGAAGCAGCAGGTACAAGTATGGATAAAATCGTGAAAACGACGGTGTTCCTGAAGGACATGAACGATTTTGTTCCTGTGAATGAAGTGTATAGCACGTTCTTTGAACAGCCGTACCCTGCACGCAGTGCAGTAGAAGTTGCTCGTTTGCCAAAAGATGCATTGGTGGAGATTGAAGTTATTGCTCTGAAATAGGACAACCTTCATTCGCTGTGGTATACATAAAAAGCCGATTTCAGGTCGAATGACCAGAATCGGCTTTTTGCTTATGTTTTTTCGTTATATTTAAGCGTTATATATGATGGAAACTACTCAATCGCGATCCTGATTACGGGCGAAGAACAGCCATACCGCGTAGATGGCCAGTACGATCGCAATGATGATTGCCGTATAATATACGGAAGTGACATCCTTTTGTTTAAGTGCAATGGCGATATACGCCCATGTGAATACAAGTGGGTATATGCTATCGCGATAACGGAAGCTAACGAGTACAGCCAGCACCATACCCACAATCAGCATGATGATCGTCCAGGTTGGTTCGCTGATACCAAAACCATCCCAGCCAATTTTATATAACAGTACAGCTGCATTGACAATCGTTGCCACGCTAATCCATCCGAGATAGATGCTGAATGGCAGCTTCACAAGCCAGATCTCAGCAGTGGTTGGAACCGTAATGGTACGTGTTTTTACATACAGCATGATCAGGCACAACAGAAGCAGTACAATAATCAGTAAAGCGAGACCGGTCTGCAAGTTTTGAAAAGCAAAAATCCAGGCGACGTTAAAGGCACAGCTTGCCAGAAACCAATACCCGAGACGGGTAATCGAATCCCTTTTCCAGGAAGCGGGCACGAACTGATAGATCACAAACCCTGCCAACAGCAAGTAGATCAGACCCCATATAGAGAAGGCATAGCCAGAAGGTGTGAGCAGCACAGGATACATATCCGATACTTCTTTATTGGTCTTGCCCCCGATCGGCAGAGCGTTGGAGAGATAGTTCACGATAATTACAGCGATAAAACCAATGGCGTTTAACCACTTGTACGGATTGTTACGTGACATTGTGTTTCCTCCTTGGTTTAACGAATGAATGAACCACGGGTCAGTCTACAATGAATATACCCAGTTCTTGCACATTCTAATAACAGCCGCAAAAAATTCACAAGTTGTCCTTTCAGATCCTTGTGCTCAGCTGCTATGTTGGATGGTACTCTGTCCCAATGTACGCGAAACGAAGCAGGAATATGTCCATGCCCACGATGTCCCACTAGAAGAGGAGGAAGAGAATGCTCACAAGAGAAACGATGGAGCAACAGCAAGCCTGGTTCTATGTAGTTGCATTGTTCTTAGGAGCAGCGATAGGGCTGAGTAATCCGGTATGGGGGAATTTTTTACACTACACCGTGTCCCCGGTTCTTGCCGTTCTGTTATACAGCATGTTTGTACAGATTCCCTTTTTACAGTTAAAAGAGTCCTGGTCGAATCTTCGATTTATGGTGGCGCTACTGGTGGCTAATTTTATCGTAGTACCTGTAGTTGTATGGGTGCTCACACTTGTCTTTCCGCAATCGCCAGGCGTTCTGATCGGAGTCTATCTGGTACTGTTAACGCCCTGTATTGATTATGTCATCGTGTTCACGCAGCTGGGCAGGGGCAATGAGAAACTGATGCTCGCCGCAACACCTATTTTATTTGTTATACAAATGATACTGTTACCGTTTTATTTATGGCTATTGATGGGTACCGAGGTGGCGCAGATCATGCAGGTAGGGCCGTTTGTAGAGGCTTTTCTGTTCCTGATCGTTATTCCACTGCTGCTCGCTGTTGTTACACAAGTTTTCTCCAGAGGTAAGGTGAGCGGGGAGCGGGTCATGAATGGGACGGCATGGCTCCCGGTTCCGATGATGGCACTTGCGCTGATCGTGGTTGTCGCTTCCCAGATTGGCAAAGTCTACAATGATATGGCGATTATCGTGAACGTGATCCCGATCTACGTTTCTTTTCTGATCATTATGCCTTGGATATCTCGGATCATTGCTAAGGGGTTTCGATTGAATCCAGCCGCCGGGCGGGCGTTGATTTTCAGTTCAGCCACACGGAATTCGCTGGTTGTTCTGCCGCTAGCGCTGGCACTCCCACCAGAATGGGCAACCATTGCTGCGGCTGTTATTGTTACACAGACGATGGTGGAGCTTGCAGGGGAGATAGTCTACGTTCGACTTGTACCTGCGGTGATTTTGCGGGATCGGTGAGCGTACTAGGGTGTATATATGTTATGATCTAATATAATTAATAAAACCATTTTTGGTAAATAAAAGGGGGTTATGAGTATCCTTACTTACCGGAAGATCATGTTCTACCTGGATATTGCACTGGTACCATTCATCGTAGTCTTTTTTCCCATAGCAGCTCATACAACGGGAAATAAAGTTTATTATCTCTACTTGGGTATAGCTGTAGCTGCAATCTTTCGGATCGTATCCTATCTTAGAAAAGAAAGAGCCAACAAATCGTCATGATATAGGCTAATTTTCGTGTTCCAAAATAAACAGCAAAAAAGGACTCCGTTGGGGGTCCTTTTTGAGTTGAAGCTCCTACGTTCCAGCCTCCAATAATGTTTTACGATATTCCGCTGGCGTGATGCCTTCCATCTTTTTGAACACTTTGCTGAAATACTTTTCATCCTGGAATCCAACCATCTCCGAGATTTTGGCGACACGCAGGGAAGGATTTTGCAGTAACAGCTTGGCGTTGTTGATTCGCAGTTTGCCCAGATATTCCGACCAGTTCAGACCAAATTGCTGTTTGAATTTGCGTGAGATATACTCCCGGCTCAGATAGAAACGTGCGGCAATCTGCTGTAAGGACAGGTCCTCCTGATAATGGGCGTCCATATAACGTGCAATCTCACTCATGGGATCAGGATTGGCGTGGTGATGAGCGGTGAGCGCCTTACCGGCCGCAAGCAGTCGTTGTTCCAATGATGAACGAAGCAGGGGGAGGGATAACAATCCTTCAGCGTCCAAAGGTAACTCGGCAAAGGGAATAGACTGTTCCTCCGTCACTTCTTCCTCTTTGAATGACGAACCTGCCGTATCATCAAGCCAGCGGCTCAGCATCCATTCCAGCTCATCGATCCATTGCTGGATCTGCTCAGCACTGACAACCGCAAGATCAGTAATCGGGTCAAGCCACTCGGCGACCGCAGCAGATACACTGGAAGCCCGGCAACTCATGGCTGCCATACGCAGGGGTTCTTCATGGGCGGTTAAACGCCTGATTTTATTCCCATTTGATGATTCCACTGAGGCATGGATTCGCTGTTTAATTTGCACAGCATTACGTCGCCACAGCCTTGAACTTGCTTCCAGATAGGCCGCTGAGATTCCGCCAGGATAAGACTCGCAGGTGGAGATCCCAAAATGAAGCCGGCGCTGAATCGTCTGTTCCAATCCATGATTGACCTTGTCCAGAATATGTTCCAATGAAGTGGATGGACCCCAATGCAGCAGAACAACCTCGTCCGGTTGATCCAACTGACGAAACATTACGCCTTCGTCTGGTGTGGATAACATCTCGGCACAGATATTGAGCACCGAGAACACAAGCAGGTCCGGTTGACTGCGGTATTTTGCCAGACAATCTGCATCCAGATGGGACAGGCTGGTGACAGCGACACTACAGACAGGGATTAGACAGGGGAGATTTAACTCATCCTGCAATCGCTGCATGTGTGAAGGGCTGCTGCCTCTTCCGACGGCAAGTTCGGTGAGCAGACGATCCTGGTAGTGGGGGCGCATTCGATTAACAACAATGGATTGCCTGGTGGATTGTATCCGAATGGCGTCTTCCTCTACCCAAGCTGTAACGGCCTTTAATAGAGATGCATTCAGCTCATCTGCTTCCACAGGTTTCAGGAGGTAGTCCATGCCACCATGCCTGATTGCATGCCTCACAAGTTCAAAATCATCATATCCGCTGATAACCAGCACCTTGCTGTGTGGGGCATGAGCCGATATCCATTCAAGCAATGCCATACCGTCCTTGCCCGGCATCCGCATGTCACTGAGTATGATTTGAGGTTGATGTGCCGTGATGGCGGCGATGGCTTCATCCCCGTCTGCTGCTTCAAGTAATGTATCAATGCCAAACTCTTCCCAATGACCAAGCAACCTTATGGCATCGCGGACATGTTTTTCATCATCTACAAGCAGTGCCTTCATGTTGTTCACTCTCCCGCGTATAGTTTAACCGTGATCTTCACACCATTGGGTTCCCGATTGCTGATCTCAAGCCTGGCTGAGTGACCGGGATGTGAGTTCAATTGAAGTCGGCGTATTACATTTCGTAGACCGATGGATTCAGACTCGTCGGATTCTTGTGTGGATAACCCGGTTGTTGTATGACTTGGATGTAGCCATCCGCAGATCTCCAGTAATTTTTCTTCAGGTATGGAGGGACCGTTATTATTCAGTTCGATTTCAATCCAATGATCGTTGATCCGGCGGCTGGATAGGGATATGTGACCTTTGCCAGGCTGAATATCTGCTCCATGTTTGAAATAGTTTTCAATTAAAGGTTGTAACGTCATTCTTGGCATTTCGACAGATAGAGTATCTTCGGCAAAATCCAAATCCACCTCAAGGCGGTCACCAAACCGCTCCTGCTGTAGTTCCAGATATAATCGGGCATGCTCCGCCTCTTCGCGTAAGGTCACGCAGGTCTGATCCCGCATGCTGTAGCGCAGCATTTTGGACAGGCTAGAGAGTAGTATATACGCCCGTTGTCCCTGCTGTTGAAGGGCAAGTGTACCGATCGATTGCAGTGTGTTATATAGAAAATGCGGATGAATCTGCGCTTGCAACGCTTTGAGTTGATTCGTCTTATTGGCGATTTCGAGTCGATATTCCCGCAAAATAAGATTATTTACCGTATCCATCATATCCCGGAAATGACGAGCGAGCACCCCGAATTCATCTCGGCTGGATAGATGGATATCCACATGCAGACGCCCGGCTTGAATCTGGTTCATATACCGCATGAGTTGCTTGAGCGGACCGGTGATTCGGATGGAGATGAACAAGGTTGCAACAATGACCAATACAAGTGCTGCAATGGCAATCATCGCGTTATTCCACGTGAGTGTGGTCGCTCTGGCATATAACGTCTCATTTGGGATCTGTTTGACGATGGTCCAGTCAGCGTACGTGCTGCCAAGTTGCTGGTATACATACATGGAACGATCCTGTTCAAAATGTCCTGCGACATTCTGGGCTGTACCTGCGCTAGATCGTGCGATATTCAGTTCACTAGCCGTTTCCTCTTGTAGTGTATCCGTATGGTTGACCTCGGAACGGCCTTGGTAAATGATCTGATTTTGACCATCCACCACATAGATCTGTTCCTTAGCCGGATCATACAACCTGCCAGTTATCGCTGCAATGGTATTCATATTCAGATCAATGGCGAGTACACCCAGACGCTCGGTGGACGGAATATCCTTGATCACCCGATGCAGGGTAATGACTGTTCTTGCAGGGTCATCGGGGGAGGCGGCCTTGAATCCGTACGTGTGACTCATGTGGGCCGATTCCACCCAGATATCCGGGCTGTCACCGCCTGTTTTTCCATGAAGCGAGCCGGAATAGGCCTGTTTGCGTTCCTCCCGCTTTGGAAAGGGATTTGTAATTAAGGTGGATTGATTAGCGGCAAAAGAGTGCAAATACAGCTGGAATACATCCGGCACAGCGGCGCGTATTGTCTGCAAAGTGGTGTACACTTCGGCCACCGCACGATAATCACCAGGAATTTTTGCCAAGTTACGCAGAAAGTTCGGGTCGTTATACACAGCGAGCGACGCTCTGGCCACGTTATCCACATAGTTATTGAGATTGGTGGAAGCTTGATAGATCAGGCGTTTGTTCTCTTCCACAGCCTGTTCCCGTAGGGCTGTCTTGGTCTGGATAAACGTCATGCTGATCGACGCGAGCAGCGGAAGGGTGGTAGCAATGAGCATAAAGGCAATCAATTTGGTGCGTATACTGTAGTATTTGGACATCGGAACACCCCTTCTGGTTGCAGGTTAAGAGAGGACAATATTTTACCCCCAACTGTTCACAAGGGTCGGTGTTTCCCTCGGCGATAATGGGGTTTAATAGAAAAAGAGACCAATTTCATCCATCTATAGAAGGGGAGAACGATATGAAGCATCGCAAATCTTCACAGCTGTTACAGCAGCTTGTGTTCGTGGGTCCCTCCATCGTGTTTTTTATTCTCATCATCGTGGTCCCTTTCCTGCTTGGCATGGTGTATTCCTTCACGGATTGGAACGGGGTATCCGAGAACATTAATTGGGTAGGGTTTGATAACTTCGTGCATGTGTTTGCGAATGATCCCAAGTTCCAAACGGCGTTTTGGTTTACGGTGCGCTTCACCGTGGTTGGTGTGGTACTGACCAATGTGATTGGTTTTTTCCTGGCGTATTTTCTGACCAAACCGCTCAAGACGAGAAACATTCTGCGTACGATCTTTTTTATGCCTAACGTGATCGGTGGGTTGTTGCTCGGCTTTATCTGGCAGTTCATATTTGTGAAAGGGTTTTCAGCAGTAGGCGATGTAACCGGCTGGTCCTTCTTCAACCTTCCTTGGCTGGGAGACGAACCAACCGCCTTCTGGGGAATCGTGATTGTGTTTGTATGGCAGACCGCAGGATATCTGATGGTTATCTACATCTCATCTCTGACAAATGTATCCCCTGATCTGCTGGAAGCCGCCGAGATTGATGGCGCAAGTCGCTGGCAGGTACTGCGGAGCATCATTCTTCCGCTCATTATGCCAGGTGTAACGATCTGTCTGTTCCTGGCGATCTCCTGGTCATTCAAAATGTTCGATCTCAATCTGTCACTGACCAAAGGTGGACCGTTCGGATCGACAGAGTCGGTTGCACTTAATATTTACAATGAAGCCTTTGTGAATAACAGATATGGCATCGGAACCGCCAAAGCGCTCGTGTTCTTCCTAATCGTTGCCATCATCACCATGATTCAGGTACGTCTGACGAAGAGCAAGGAGGTAGAAGCCTAATGGAGACGACGAAAAATTACCGCTTCAGTACCATTGTAACCGAGATTGTCATGGTACTCCTTGGACTTTTATTCCTGGTTCCGTTTTACTTCCTGTTTGTGAATTCGGTCAAAACCTTCGGTGATCTACTCACCAATTCGGCTGCATGGCCGGAAGTATTTCAGTGGGGCAATTATGCTAACGCTTGGGAGAAAATTAACTTCCCGTCCGCGCTGATGAACTCGCTTATCGTTACTGTGGTCAGCAATCTGTTGCTTGTGCTGATCAGTTCCATGGCCGCGTACCGAATGGTCCGCAGCGATACCCGGTTCAACCGTATTTTGTTCGGCATGTTCATTGCCGCGATGGTGATTCCGTTCCAGTCTATCATGATTCCACTCGTTACTGTAACCAGTAATCTGGGATTGATCGACAGCCTTGGCGGCCTCATTATCTGTTATCTCGGTTTCGGGGCACCGATGTCTGTCTTCCTGTTCCACGGATTCGTAAAATCCGTCCCACTGGAGATTGAGGAAGCGGCTCGTGTGGATGGAAGCTCGGTCTACGGAGTGTTCTTCCGTATCGTATTTCCGCTCATGAAACCGATGTATGTAACCGTCATCATTCTGAACACACTCTGGATCTGGAATGATTATCTGCTTCCATCCCTGATCCTGCAAAGCTCCAACCTGCGTACGATCCCAATTGCGACCTTTGCACTCTTCGGTCAATATACGAAGCAATGGGATCTGGCTTTGCCGGCACTTGTGCTCGGTATTATGCCGATCATTATCTTCTTCCTGCTGATGCAGAAGTACATCATTCAGGGGATTACGGCTGGATCAGTTAAAGGGTGAGTGCGAGGGAAGGGTCGCTGTGGCGGAGTGCGAGTGCAGGTCGCCGCGGGATCAAGTTGCGCTTTCGGTCGCTGTTGCTCCTCGGTGGCCTGAATGTATTAGGGCAAGGAAGCCACCGAGTATCAAAGGCGAACGCTCCGCTCCTCCATCGCATCCTGATCCCTTTGCTCCCACCTCGCATGGAGGTGTGCAAAGGGAGTCATGCCCGCATAGCTTGGGCATGACTCCTGGGGAAAAGAGCAATAAAGAGAAAAGACCGATAAAGAGAAAAGACCAAGAAAGACGCTTGTAGAGCCAGGAACTTTTTGTACAGAGTGATGGTATGCTCCTTTTTCAAAGCGCTAACGAATCCAGCGCATCTTAATAGGTGGATAATCAAGGAATACAAATTGTAACGAATCTCTGAAACGTTATTCGGTTACAAAACAGCGTCAGAGGCTTAAAATTCGACCAAATCGACGAAATAACGTCGCTGTGATTCGTTATAATGGGAACCTGTGCAAATAGGTGCGAATAACGTGCGCTCGGTTCGTTAGAATGAAAACACGCTTCAAGGGAAGGTTATTCTGTCATCGGAGTGCCAGTGTAAATATTCATTAGTGGAACTGTTATACTGAAACTACTATAGGGAGAGTGTATGTATGAAAAGAATGACCAAGTTGACGTTGCTTATGCTGATTGCTTTTTCGGTAATGCTCGCGGGTTGTGGCAATGGAGACAAGAGTGGCAGTCCGGTCAACACGGATGCTCAAGGTGGTGGCGAGGCTGCTGCTGGAGATAAAACCATTAAAATCTTCCAATTCAAAGTCGAAATTGCAGAAGCGCTCAATCGTCTCAAAGCGGAATATGAATCCTCCCATCCAGGCGTCAAACTGGACATTCAGACTGTAGGTGGCGGCAGTGACTACGGTGCTGCATTAAAAGCCAAGTTTGCCGCTGGCGAACAACCGGACATTTTCAACGTAGGTGGTTATCGTGAGCTGGATACATGGCTTGAATATCTGGAAGATCTGTCTGGAGAATCATGGGCCAAGGATGCACTCGAAGTAGCCAAAGAGCCAATGACCAAAGACGGTAAGCTCTACGGACAGCCGCTCGCGCTGGAGGGTTATGGTTTCATTTATAACAAAGACCTCTTCCAAAAAGCAGGTATTACTGAAATTCCAACGACACTGGAACAATTGGATCAAGCTGCACAGAAACTTCAAGCCGCGGGCATTACGCCTTTCTCGAACGGATATCAGGAGTGGTGGGTGCTGGGCAATCATAACGTAAACGTCGCATTTGCAAATCAGGCAGATCCGGTGAAATTCATCCAGGGACTCAACGAAAGTACGGAGAAAATTCCTGGCAACCAAGTGTTCGCCGACTGGATCAACTTGCTCGACTTAACGCTGAAATACAGCAACAAAAACCCGCTGACAACCGACTACAATACGCAAGTTACGTTGTTTGCGAGTGGAGAAGCGGCGATGATGCAACAAGGGAACTGGACTCAAGTACAGATCGATGGAATCGATCCGGATCTGAATCTGGGTATCCTGCCAATGCCAATTAACAATGAACCTAATGACAAATTATTTGTCGGTGTACCGAACTATTGGGTTGTGAACAAGAACTCTCAAGTGAAACCGGAAGCAAAAGAGTTTTTGGAGTGGCTCGTAACTTCGGATATCGGGAAACAATACATGACGAAAGAATTCAAATTCATTCCGGCGTTCAGTTCCATCACGGCATCCGAAGAGGATCTGGGTGACCTCGCCACAGAGATCATGAAGTATAGCCAGGAAAATAAAACACTCAGCTGGAACTTCAACCGTTTCCCTGAAGGGGTTCCACAAGAGTATGGCAGCACAATTCAGGCTTACGTTGCAGGCAAATCGGATAAAGCCGGATTGCTCGACGCATTGCAACAGAACTGGGATAGTCTGAAAAAATAATCCAGATCATGGACGGTATACTATCTGGTCATATTGATTAAAAAGGATGATCCGACCGAAGCTTCAATTTAGGGTGGTTCTCCACATTAACTAGTATCCACAGGTTACCAAAGAAAAAGTTAGTCTATCGAATATATAAGTCAATTGGAAACAGGTTTGCCAGAAATCTTATTCTGGCAAACCTGTTTTTGTTTTCCGAGGAGCCAATAGCGCTCTCTGAAAAGTTCAAAGTCAGCTATATTCCTGAAATGTGGATAACCCAAAAGCAGTTTAACGATCTAATGACATATTTAACACAGAGTTAATACTATATGTGGATATCCTGTGTGTATAACACTCTAAATGTGGACAAGTATGGAGTAGTTGGAGTGGGAGATCCTCTTTTGTTAACAGAAATACTTGTTTTCATCTTACTAGTACTGTATAGTTCTAAATATGACAAATCAAAAAATGAACACGGGACCCGCCAAATCCAAGAGTACCAATCCGGTGAACCGGACCAAGGCAGTTGAAGTGGCGGCACAATTATTTCTGCGTCAGGGGTACAGCTACGTTAGCATGGATGAAGTCGTGCGAGTGAGTGGGGTATCCAAGTCAAATATTTATTATCATTTTAAAAACAAGGAGGAACTGCTCCAGGCCGTGGTTCAATACTGGATTGCCCAGTATGAGTCGGAGCTGTATCTGCTGCTCAGTCAGCGTGAGCGAGGAGTGGAGGAGCGTATCTACTCGTTTATGGCATTACTGTCGGCAGGTATTGAGGGTCGAAATTACGAAGGGAGCTGTCCTTTTGTTACGTTATATATGCAGACACCGGACAGTGCACCCCAAGTGAAGGAAAGCATATCCAGATTCTTTCGTGAGCTTAGACCTATGGTGGAGAAGTTGTTTCAGCAAGGTTTGGATCGCGGTGAATTTCGCAAAGAGATCGAACCGGGACCGGCTGCGTTGTTGTTTATTGCAGCACTGGAGGGTTCACTAATCCTAGCAGGAACTGCCCGTGATGTTGGGATTATAGAACAATCGGCACGTACGTTTTGTCAGATGCTTCGTTAATCGAAGCTCTTTTTTTGAATGTAACTAGTACTATATAGTACTAAAAGGAGCCGTAACACAATGATTGTACATACTAACCGTGTATCCAATGAAGAAAACACAGCAGCACATTCAACAAACATGAATCAGCTAATGAGTAAGTCTGATATGGAAAGTAACACCATTTTTATGACAGGAAGCACAGGTTTTATCGGCAAAGAAACGGTCAAACAACTCACGCAGGGAGACGCACAATTGCTCTTGCTGGTTCGTTCGGAACAGCGAGCCAGAACTGTGCTGAAGGCTTATGGAGTGAAGGATTTCGACCGGATTACCTTTATTAAAGGTGATTTGTCCATTTCGGGTCTTGGCCTTACTGCACCAGATCGGGAGCGTGCTCTTGAAGCGAATGTGATCATGCATGCGGGAGGAACGATGGACGTCACTTTGGGACGAACAGTAGCCGAGCAGATATTTATGAACGGGGCCAGAGAAGTGGCGCAGCTTGCACAGGAAATCCACCGTACTCATGGATTGAGACACTTTATCCACGTTGTTGGTTATATGAGTCCTTATGGAGAGCGAAATGAACAGGGGAATTATCTACAGGTTGAGCATGTGGATAACAATGAAAGTGCATATGAAGAGATGAAGTTTCATGCCGATCTGCTTATTCGCGAGCATGCAGAACAGCATCACTATCCCTTATCCGTTGTAAATCCGAGCACAGTGGTTGGACCACGTCCCACCGGTGAAACCGAGCAAACGGGTGGGATTGGGCTGCTCATTCAGGCGATTCAGAAAGGACTTATGCCGGTAGTGCCGGGAGGTTCATCCTATTGGTTACCGCTTGTGGAGAATGACATTGTTGCACAGACGCTTGTTTTTCTATCCAGGGAAGCTGCTCCAGTCGGAGGAACTTATCCACTGTTGGCGCGGAAGGAAGACAGTCCCAATATGAAGGAACTGCTGCAACTCTTGGCGCAGCAATTGGACGTACCCAAGCCCAAAGGGGCTGTGCCACTACCATGGATTCAATGGATCATGAAGTTAGGTGGTTCACGCATCAGTGGTGTTCCAGCGGAGTCGGTTGCTTTTATTACCAACAGGTCATTCCCGGTTGAAGAGACGGAGGCTCTGTTCACACGTATGGGGCAATCCTGGCCGGACATCCGGGAACAGCTTCCGCTGGTTACAGCCGATCTAGACTATCGTTTTCGGTATACGCCGTTACCTGAGGATTTTCCGACAGATTATATTCGGTCTCGAAGTGGAAATATGGCTATGCTTGGTTGGGAGGGTGAGGGAGAGCCTTGGATTATTGTACATGGTTTGCTTCAATCTGCGGATGAGATGTTACCGTTAGGAAAACAGCTTAGGGACCGGACGGGGAACCCGGTATGGTTAATCGATCTCGCTGGATTCGGACGGTCCCCGGTGCATCAGGGGGATGAAGCGTTTGAAGGTCAGGTGGATGCACTGCTTACGGCTCTTGGTGAGTTTGAAGGTCCGGTGAAGCTGGTGGGGCATTCGATAGGGGCTGCTATTGCAGCTGAGGCACAGATGCGTAGCGGGCGGACAAACATTCGGTTAGGTTTGCTTCAGCCAGTTGCCAACAATTCGAATCCGAATGTGCTAAGATGGGTCTCCCGTTTGCCAAGAGGGGTGATGCGCTCCCTGCTGCGTGGCAGATCGGAGAAAAGTTGGAATCAAATGTTCAGTTCACATAGCGGCGTAGGCGACAGCAGTGTTATGGCCCATACCATGGGCAAGAGAATACGTTCCAGTCTCCAATCCCCTCGAATTGCGGGAGCGAATGCGGAATTGTTGCGGTGGATCCACTCGGGTCAGAGGAAAGGCGCCAGATCAACGTTGTGGGCGAAAATGGAAAGTCAGCATTATGCCAAGAATTCATTAGTTGTATGGGCCAATCAAGATCGGGAATATCACTATCCCCAGGATATGAACTCACAGGTCAAACGAATAGATGTACCCTATGGACATTACTTTCCGACGACTCAGTATAAGGAAACAGCTGCAATCCTCGCCGAATGGGCCGATACCTTGAGGTGAGTTCAGGTTTGGACATGCAGGAATCCCGTGCCAATTGTCGAAAGGGTCAAGTCGACTCTTGAGAGCTGAACCAAAGACAGGAGAGATGAATGTATGAGCAAGCAACGTGTGGAAATCAGTAAAAATGTGCTAACGGAATGTCTCGGACTGCGCAGCGGAGAGAATCTGGTAGTTGTCGCAGACGATATGAAACGGGATCTGGCTGAATCCATCTATGAGGCAGGCAAAGCACTTGGTGCAGAATCAGTCCTGTTAATCATGGAGGAACGTAGCAGATCCGGCGAAGAGCCACCTGCGCCAATTGCAGAGGCCATGATTCGAGCAGATGTAGCCGTGTGTGTAACAAAATATTCAGTAACACATACCCAAGCACGCAAAAAAGCCGCTGCTTCAGGGACCCGAGTGGCAACCATGCCTGGCATGACAGAGGATATGTTTATGAACGGAGCCATTACAGCTGAATATTCGCAAGTAAAGGCGTTGACCGAGAAGGTAACGGCTCTATTAACCGCAGGTCGCCATGTGCGAATAGAGAAGCAGGGCCATAGTCTTTCCTTTTCCATTGAAGATCGTAACGGTGTACCAAGCACAGGTATGTATTTGAACCCTGGTGAATCGGGCAACTTGCCGTCAGGAGAAGCTTATATTGCTCCCGTTGAGGGCAAGGGCGAGGGCAGTATTGTTGTAGATGGTTCCGTTGCTGGAATTGGGGCACTCCGTGAACCGATGCTATTGACCGTTAGTGAAGGACGGTTGGTGTCAGCTGAAGGACCTGATGGGGCTCAATTACTGGAAACGCTGGGTGAGGGGGATGGTCGTTTTCTCGGCGAATTCGGGATCGGTACCAATAACAAGGCACGAATCACGGGTGTGGTGCTGGAAGATGAGAAGGTGTACGGCACAATTCATGTGGCCTTTGGCAGCAATAACACATTTGGTGGAACGATTGCCGCAGGTGTTCATATTGATGCAGTTGTACAAAAGCCGGACGTGTACATCGATGACAGGCTGATCATGCGTCAGGGTGAATTGGTCGAATAACTACAGCGAAGGAAATTGGGCATGTCCACAACGTGTCCACAGTAATGGATAACTGAAGCGGAAATTCGGATTTTACGTCAGATTTACAAACAAATACACAACATGTCCACATTAAATTAATGAATATCCACATGAAACGCCAAAGATATCCACAGCATGTGTGCAATATGTGCACAACTTATCCACAAATCAGGTATAACTCGTATTTTCATGCGATAAAACAGTCGTTTTGGAGTAATTAAACAAGTTATCCACAGTAATAACGCTTTTTTGTTCCAAGTATTTGAAAACATAGAAACAGATCCATAATATATGGGGATAAAAAAGACCGAAAATCGGCATAAAGCTGATCTTTGGTCTTTTTTTTGAATATAATTTTTCAATCCGATGTCAGGTTACTTACGCTCAATATTAAAACGACTGATTTCCACCACCCTCCACAACAGGGCAAATGAGCAGAGCGGAGACAGCAACCGTAATGCAACGTCTGTTGAAGTTGGCAAAATTGATCTGAAGCCTAAACATTTGGTCAAAAATAACCGATACACCAAAGTAACATCTAGTGGGACGAAAGTAGTCTGATTATACGGAATGAGAGGATATGGGGATAACTATGGACGAGGGAATGCAATATATTAATTTTTCGGTAGGAGACCAGATCTTTGCACTACGAATTGATGAAGTTCATGAGATCATCAGAATGGTACAGGTGACAACAGTTCCATTTGGAAGCCCGGAGATCCGAGGTTTTGCTTCGCTGTACGGTAAGGTCGTTTCGGTGGTGAGTCTTCGTGTATTGTTAGGCATGCCAGACCAGGAGGATACCTCTTCTACACGTATTATTGTGGTGCCTTACAAAGGTGGATTTGTACCGCTGATCGTAGATATGGTCGATTCTGTCGTAAGTTACGATCGTTTCGAGGAACCAGCTGAGGAACACCGTCGTTTCATGCTTGGCGTTTTTGACAAAATCGGGTTCTGTGAAGATCATCGTGCAGGTATTTTGAACCTCGATGTATTACTGGGCAGCTTGATCAGATCATAGGAGTATAACAATCCGTAATTCTTTCAATATTCAGTATTATCCTTCGGTTTACCCAAATGTTCCTCATCCGCTTTTCGGGAGAAGGGACATTTTTTTGTGCCGCTAAGGCGTTTTCAGACACGCCCTAACCATCGAAATAACCACTTTTTATGGGCAAAGGTTTTTAAATCCGGTCATTTTCGTATATGATGGAGAGTAACAATGCGAAGGGATGACGGGAGACTTTAATGATGCAATCGCTGTATGGAGTATGGCTTGGTGACGTATTTTTTTGTTTTTCCGGTGAAACATCGGAACCACGTGTGGATGCATGGAGCCACGTGGTAAGAAGGTTGAATTTTGGCGACGGGGGTCGTCTGTTTCAGCCTGCCGCTCTGCGTCTTGCGGAGCTGCGCTGGCCGAATCCGCTGAGGAACACGGCTGAAGCGAAGAACACGAAGCGGCGTCAACTGCTGGGACGCACATTGGAAGGATTGGCAGTCTCGCCAAAGGATGCCTTCAGGTTGCTGCTGCAATGGGATGACCGTTTGTTAAATACAGCCGGAATTCAGGTTGGAGAAGAGATGCGTTACTGGATCAAGGCGGCGCAGTTCACACAGGAGCTGCTGTTGCGGGGAGCAATTGCTCCATCGGCTGAATTCGCAGCAAAGACCGGAGCACGGCGACGGACCGGACAAGAGACATTAACAGGCGTATGGCGACCACGCTTGCAGCAGGAGGAGGACATCGAACGCTTCCGCGATCTTGCTGAAGCGATGCCTCCGATTGGATTGGCTGCTCCTGGAGCTTATGCTTCATTGGAACCGGAAACGCGTGAAGAAGCAGGGGCTGCGGTATTATTTTCATTCATGAGTGGCATGATTCATGCTGTAGTGACAAGTGAACTGGAGGGCATGGACAGTGAACTGTCCCGTTACCGCACCCCATATCGACGCGGATCTTCGCCAGTAGCCGAACTCTGGTGGAACAGTCTGATCTCGATGTTCCGTCCTGTGACGGTGCAAGGGCCGACGGACGATATGACAGCGTTTATTCATACGTTGCAAGAAGTTGGTGGAACGTCAATGCCAATCGTGGGAGCAGAAGAGATGGCACCTGCTGAAGGCCAATTGAAGCTGGTGCTCCGCTTGGAGCCACCGCTGGGCGAACATGAAACGATCTGGGGAATCAGCTTTTGGGCGGACAGTGAGCAGGAACCAAGCTTGAGGTTGCCTGCACGGACGATCTGGGCACATCCAGAGCGAGATCTGGACCGGGGGAAGGTGTTATATACCTCGGCGGCAGAGCAATTATTGATGGCACTCGGGCAAGCGGCAGAAATGGCACCTGAACTGGAGACGGCGCTGCTTACCGCTCGTCCGGAGGAAATTAAGCTGGAGCAGCAGGGTTTCTTTGAGTTTCTCACACATGCGGTTCCACGTTTGCAGAAGGCTGGGATAACCGTTCTCATGCCTTCAAGGTGGAGTCGTGCCGGGAAACGTCGTGCGGGACTGCGTCTGCAGATGTTGAATCGGGGAACAGAACGGTTGCCTGGAGCCACATCGGCACTTGGCATGGAACAATTGGTTGCTTTCAAAGCGGAGCCTATGCTGGATGGGAAACCGGTAACGGCGGAGGAACTGGCAGCACTGGCTGAATCCACAGTTCCGTATGTTATGTTCCGTGGCGAATGGATTGAAGTGGATACAAAAGAGATTCGCCAAGTCCTGCGTTATATGAAAAAAGAAGAAGAACAATATATGCCACTCTCCGAATGGCTGCATCTGGCAGCGGATGAAGGGGAGGATTCCGCATGGAAGGGCCTCTCCGTCTTTGGTGCCGAATCTGATGGGATGCTTGCTTTCCTGCTCGATGGACAGGTGCTTCGCAGCATTGAGCCTCGTCAGGTTCCGGCAGAATTGCATGGTGAACTCAGACCTTATCAGGAACGAGGTTACCAATGGTTATCCGCGATGCGTGAGCTGGGCTTTGGCGTATGTCTCGCGGACGATATGGGACTTGGGAAGACGATTCAGGTAATTACCTGTCTGCTGGATCGCAAACACGAGGAACGCCAGGCAGCTGAAGAGGAAGCCCGTGAGAATGAGCTGCTGAATGGATCAGATGATGCATTCCCGGCGTATCAGCACACGAATGAGCGGCCTGTTCATCTGCCTGCACTTATTGTGTGTCCTACCTCGCTGCTTGGAAACTGGCAGCGTGAGCTGAAGCGGTTTGCCCCGGATCTGTCGCTATATATTCATCATGGCGGACAACGGCTGCACGGGAACGAATTCCAGGCAGAAGCGCAGACGCATGACATTGTACTGACGACCTATCATCTGGCAGGCAGAGATGGCCCGGATCTGGCTTCGTTGCACTGGTCCACCATTGTGCTGGATGAGGCACAATATATTAAGAACTACCGTACCAAGCAAGCACAAAGCGTGATGCGTCTGTCTACACTTCATCGTATTGCGATGACAGGAACGCCTGTAGAGAACCGACTGAGCGAACTCTGGTCCATTTTTCAGTTCCTCAATCCGGGGTATCTGGGCACCGCTTCATCGTTCCGTCAGCGTTATACGGGACTGGGACCATCTGAAGAAAATGCCGCATCCTTGCGTGAGCTTCATCGTTTGGTATCTCCATTCATGCTGCGCAGGCTGAAAAGTGATCCGGATATTCGCAAGGATCTGCCAGAGAAGCTTGAACTGAAATCCTATTGTTCTCTGACCCCGGAGCAGACGGTGTTGTATCAACGTGTGGTGGACGATCTGATGGGTGGTCTGGATGGCAGAAATGGCATCGCCCGTAAGGGAATTGTTCTGTCCTCTCTGACCAAGCTCAAGCAGATCTGTGATCATCCGGTGCTGGCGGACAGCACTCGGAAAGACCATGGCAAGGCTGAGGCATCTGGTAAGATGGAGCGTTTGCTTGAACTGCTGGACGCCATCCGTGATAACGGGGAATCTGCCTTGATTTTCACGCAGTATGTTGCTATGGGAGATCTGCTGGTATCGAGGTTGAAACAGCGATATGAGGAAGAACCTTATTTCCTGCATGGTGGTGTGTCGAAGGCGCAAAGAGATGATATGGTGGAGACTTTCCAAAAAGGAGAGGGGCCGTCCATGTTTGTTCTATCTCTTCGTGCCGGAGGTGTAGGTCTGAATCTGACACGGGCGAGTCATGTTGTTCACTATGATCGGTGGTGGAATCCCGCGGTTGAGAACCAGGCGACGGACCGTGTATTCCGAATCGGGCAGAATCGCAATGTGCAGGTTCACAAGTTGATCTGTCAGGGAACACTGGAGGAACGGATTGATGAGCTGATCGAAAGTAAGAAGGCACTCTCCGAGCAGGTCGTTGGTTCGGGTGAGAATTGGCTGACTGAGATGTCGGATGATGAACTGCGTGGCCTGATTTCTCTTCAGGGTGAGACGTGGCTGTGACCTTGAACATTCAGGGGAATATAGATGTTGAGAAAGGGGGATTATTGTGAGCGAAAAATGGAAGATCGAGCTGCATATGTCCCCCGGTGGATGGACAGCAGAAGTAAATACAGCAGCGGAAGCGGACCAGGAAGTTTCCGTTTCCGCTTCCGCTGCTGAGGGCAAGACCGAATCGGCCGCAGGCATGTTCACGGTCACGGGAACGCCCGCGCGACTGAGCGAAGCCCAGCGCGGGGCTGTACTGGCTCAGCTGCGCAAGCGCCCGCTGACGCTGTACGCCCTGCTGCGCGGCGGCCCGGCGTCCGAGGAGCTCGCCGGGCTGCTGCCGGCTACGCAAGCGTCCGATGGCTCGCCAGGCGCAGCAACGGCCAGTGCGGCCGTGGCGTGCACCTGCGGCCGCCCGGGCTGCGCGCATGCCGCGGCCGCTGAGCGCGCCGTAGCCGCGCGCCTCGCGGCCGAGCCGCTGCTGCAACTGGCGCACGCCGGCCTGCCGCGCGAAGCGCTGCTCGCCGGCGTGCTGGGGGCATGGGCGGAGGAACTCGCCCATGATCCCAGTGGCCCCGGCCGCGCAGCGGAAACGGCTGGCCGCCCGCAAGTGCGGGGCGGCGAAGGCGGCGCGGCCGTCGGCGAGTGGATTGCCGAGGCCGCCGCGGACGGCGCCATGCACCAGCCGGGGCCGGGCTTTGGCGCCGTTGAGGTGCGCCTCGCGCAGCCGGGCAAGCCGCCGGCCTTGCCGGAGCTGACGGCGCTGCTGCCGGGCGTGCCGGCCACCGCAGGGCTGGATTTGATCCGCGAGCGTGTAGCCGCGCGGATGTGGCAGGCTGTCCAGAAGAAGACGGACAGCCCAGCAACCAAATGATGCACCCATCAGAGCGGGGGAGATCTCAGATCACCCCTGCTTGTTTTTATTGCAGCATGTTGCATTATTCGAATTACATCATTTCCCGGTACAAGATGAATTTTGTCTTTATCCAACAATGTTAATGCTCATTAGTAAAGTGCATCTCGGTATAATCAATTTTTTGCATATTGGATATATGAAGGTATATTCCCATTTCAATTCTATTGTGTACAGCACGGGGATGTTGCTCTAAAAGTCCAAAAAACGATCATACAGGCTGTACAGCCCGTATAAGTTCATTCGGATCTCTTCTAAAGGAGGTCTTTACCGGTGGAGCTTCGCTCCCAATTAAGGTATACTGTCGCAGGGAACATTGCACGCTGAGAACTATATAACATTTATATTATTGCGATAGGAGTTTTTACATGAAATCAACTACAGGAAGACAGCGCCGCATGGTGGTTATGCTGTCCTCATTGATGATATGCGGAGCATTGCTTACCGCGTGCCAGAACGGTTCAGGCACAGAGGAAAGCCAGAATCCGAATGGAACAGGTAACACACAACAGGAGACGGACGGCACAACGGTTCATTTTACGGAGGATAAAGGAACGGATGGCGACAATGCTGGCGGGGATGACACATCATCTTCTGGCAACAGCGGTGAAGGCACGGATAGCGAGTCTGGGAATGCTTCAGCGGGCGGAGAGCAGGGCTCTTCGGACAATGGTAACGGGGCGACAGCGGAAGACCCATTGCTGGAGAAACGCAGTATCAGCGCACTGCAAACGACGATTGATGCACAATCCGTGGTGACCAATGCCGAGTCTATGACCGTCATTGTGAACAAACAACGGAGTCTGCCTGACGGTTACGAGCCGGACGATCTGGTAGAGCCGAATGTACCGTTCTCCTTCGACGAACCACACGAGAAGCGACATATGCGCAAGGAAGCTGCGGAGGCACTGGAGAAGTTGTTTGCAGGTGCAAAAGCGGATGGCATTGAGCTTCGTGCAGTGTCCGGTTATCGTTCATATCAGCGTCAGGTATCCATCTACAACAATAATGTCAAAACTAAAGGTCAAGAATACACGGATCGCGTGAGCTCTGTGCCAGGCCGAAGCGAACATCAGACCGGTCTTGCCATTGATGTATCCAGCCCGAGTGTGGGCAATGTGCTGGAAGAGGTATTTGGCACATCGAAGGAAGGCCAGTGGTTGGCTGAACACGCTGCAGAATACGGATATGTCATCCGTTATCTGCAAGGTGAAGAAGATACCACAGGTTACGTCTATGAGCCTTGGCATATCCGGTACATCGGTACAGATTTGGCACCGGATGTGGCGAAGAGTGGGTTAACTCTAGAAGAATACTTCGATGAGGCTAATATCAAGTTGTAATTTGGATGTTTCATCCTTAAAGAAAAAGACAAGATACTATTTCTCATAAATCCCCGAATGAACCGTCCTTGATCTAACCAATGGGCAGTCATTCAGGGGATTTTTTTCTGTGCAAAAATGTTAATGGATTTAAGATAGAATTAAACTTGATTCCATTGTCCGAGATGATGGGGGACTGATATAATTCATGTTTAATCTGAAGAGACAAATACAACCAAAGCGAGGGACGAGAGAATGAGCAGACAGCAGGTTTTTACCGGCTCCCCATGGGAACCGTTGGTGGGATATTGCCGTGCCATCCGTGTAGGGAACCGAATTGAAGTGGCGGGTACAACCGCGATGCAAGATGGTGTAGTTGTTGGGGCAGGTGATCCGTATGCACAGACAAGGTTCGTTTTGCAGACGATCGAGAATGCACTGAAAGAACTGGGGGCTGACATGTCGCATGTGGTGAGAACCCGGATGTTTGTGACCGATATCTCCAGATGGGAGGAAGTTGGCAAGGCACACGGTGAATTTTTTGGACAAATCCAGCCTGTAGCCACCATGGTTGAAGTTAGCGCACTCATTGATCCCTTGTTGATGGTTGAGATTGAAGTGGAAGCGATTGTTGAAGATGAAGTCCAAGCCGATTGATTCTGACGGTTATCCGGAAGATTTTCTAAGGAACACAGGACGTCTTATTTGGCCCTCAGGTCCTCTTGCTAAAATGTAAAGAACTTCAGACACGTTATTTCCCAAATTCCTCTGATAAAAATGCTATAAACAGCTATTTATTCAAACATAGCGTGCCTGAGATTCCTTAGATTTCTGCGGGTACTTCAAATTCTTGAATAAGATGCCTCAGATTCGTTAGCGTTAACTCCGCTTGCTCTTACATTCGGTAAGCAATGTATTTCGTATGCAGTGCACATCGCATGTGTCTGCTCCGGACAAGTTTCAGATACCCTTCAGTTTGAAGCAGTTTGTAGACACACTCTAAAAAACCAAAACCAAAAAAACAACCTTATCCATGCCTGTCAAAAGACAAGCGGATAAGGTTGTTTTGAATTGACTTCGCCGCCTGACCGCACGGCTGAGCTCTTGATGCGCCAAACTCATTACACCGCGCGCCAGGAGCTACATGCGGATGGCTGGTCATTATGACGCTCCACACTCATGACCCCGCGCTAAGCGATGCACACGGCCGTCTGCAACAACATATAACATGTGTTTCAGCCAGACGTTTTTCCAATCGTATTATTTCGCTTCCAGTTCTGCTGCAGGTGTTTCAACAACCACTTTCCAAGCTGTTCCGATTGGAGGCAGGCTGCGTGTCAACACAGGGCTGTAGAACCCAATGACTTTAGCGCCTTTGGTGAGTTCTTCAGCTTTCACCGTTTCACCTTCGTGGTTCACGATCAGCGTGTCTTTAGCAATGTTCAGCACGACATGGTCAGGAGCTGTTTCTGTTAACCGTGTACCTGTGATCTCAATCTGTGAGATGCTGCCTTCAGCTGTTGTTACATTTTCAATCGTACCAGCTGTCCCCAGAACGTCTTTCAATTGTGATTCCGCAGCGTCATCCAGCACAGTGACTGTATAGGTCGGCGTTTGTGGTGGCAGGCTGCGGGTGGTGATCAGGGAATGCTCAGCTTCCACGTTCATGCCAATGGCCAGATCAGTCAGTGCAATCTCTTTCCCCTCAACTGAGATGAATTTTGTCTCATCGCTCAGATTAAGCACAATACCATCCGTACCTGCACCGCCAATCTGGATGGACTTATATTTATCTTGGTTCGAGATTCTGGTAATTACACCACGTTCAGTAACCGTCTTCACGTCCTCTTCACTAGAGATAGTCACTTGATTCCCCGTTGTGTTCACTTGTCCATGCAGTGCTTTCTCAGCAAAAGAAACCGGTACATACAATTTGCCGCCTGTGATTTCGGGCGCTGTACCCAGCGTGAGCAGCATTTTATTCACAGAATATTGATCCTTGCCTGTGATTACCTGTGTCCAAAGAGCACCACGAGTCAGCTCAGCAGTTTTAGTTTCTTTATTCCATTCCAGTTCAATACCCAGTGCGTCGGTAAGATCACGCAGCGGGATCATGGCTACTTTGCCATCTTTGTTCCAATAACCATCAGAGATGGCTGCACCATTCACGGATACGTTTACTACACTCACTGCGTTACTATCTGCTGAAACGGATGTTTGATGGACTGGTTTTGTGTTGTCCAGTGTTGCTGCATAAGCGGCTCCACCACCCAATGCCATGGATAGGGCCATCAGTGCACTTACTTTTTTCATGTTGTTGTTCATCAATATTCATCCCTTCTAATCTGTGTACTGACGCGGTAAAATCTTCCTTAGGGCCGCGCTTCAAGTTAATAGACGGGACAAATCGTCTAAGTGTTGCAGTTGAAATGCAATGAATGTAAGCGGTAGGTTAGTTTAAATTAGAAATATCGCTTGTATTGCAGGTTATCCGCAGCAGGATCAGGTTAATTTCAGGTAAGTGGCCAAACCTTTGTCCTATTTCACATTCAAGTACGAGGAGGAACGGATTAGATGAGTGATATGTTGGTAGCGCTCTATCGTTTGCCGGAGCAAGAGAGTGGACTGAGAGCGCTGGAGGAATCCTCCATTGTGATTCGAAGAGCCATTGCCCCAGAAAAACAGCTTGTACTGGATTGGGTGAGGTCACATTTTAGTCAGGCTTGGGTGGATGAATGTGAGGTCGCTTTTGCGCGTCAGCCGGTGTCCTGTTATATTGCGGTTGAGCATGGGAAAATGATTGGATTTGCCTGTTACGAAGCGACATGTCGCAACTTCTTTGGACCGACAGGTGTGAGCCAGGATGCACGGGGCAAAGGTGTAGGCACAGCCCTGTTACTGGCCTCTATGCATGCGATGAAGGCGGACGGTTACGGGTATGCGATTATCGGATCAGCGGGACCTGTGGATTTCTATGCCCGGACGCTGGGTGCCGTGAAGATTGAAAATTCAACGCCGGGTATTTACGAAGGCATGCTGCGGGCAGACTAGACAATAATGATGTTGTGTAAGCTGTGGAAAAGGAAGGGAGGACGATGATGAGCACGAAACAAATGTTGCACATCGGAATGATCGGTACAGGATCAATCTCGGATCTTCATATGAGGTGTTATGCCAAAAACGAGGATGCCGTCATCTATGCGATCTGCGATCTGAACGAAGAACGGGCTAAAGCTGCGGCACAGAAGTATGATGCCCAATCCGTGTATACCGATTATCGGGAGATGCTGGAGGACCCGCATGTGGATGCTGTCAGTATCTGTACCTGGAATAATACACATGCGGAATTTGCCATTGCTGCACTGGAGGCAGGCAAGCATGTATTGCTGGAGAAACCGGTGGCAACCAATGTGGAAGATGCACTGCGGATTGAAGAAGCGGTGAAGAAGAGCGGACGTACGTTTATCGTTGGTTTTGTGCGGCGTTATGATAACAATATGCAGATGATGCGCAGATTCATTGATGCCGGGGAGTTTGGTGAACTGTATTATGCCAAAGCCTCCATTCTGCGGCGTCACGGCAATCCGGGCGGTTGGTTTGCTGACAAAAGCCGTTCCGGTGGCGGCCCTCTGATTGACCTGGGCGTACATATTATCGACCAATGTTGGTACCTCATGGGCAGGCCGAAACCTGTTTCGGTCAGTGGTAATACGTATCGGAAGTTGGGCAATCGTTCCCATATCGAACATCTTTCTTTTTACAAAGCAGCCGACTACAGCGCAGCTGTGAATGACGTAGAAGATATGGCGAATGCACTTATTCGGTTTGAAAACGGGGCTTCGCTGGCGGTGGATGTGAGCTTTACCCTGCATGCACGCGGAGATGAATCTTCGGTGAAATTATACGGCGAGCGTGGTGGGTTCGAACTGGAGCCGGAGACACTGATCGTCACGGAGAAAAATAATACCATCCTGAATATTGAACTCCAGACGGACAATACGGGTCTCCATATTCATAGTGCATTCCAGAACCAGATTGACCACTTTGTGGATTGCTGCCTGAACGGTACAGAGCCGATCAGCCCAATTGCGGATGGTGTGGCTTCCACGCGCATGTTGTGCGGAATCTACGAATCCGCTGAGAAAGGGCAGGAGATTCGTCTGGATTGAGTTCATTTTACATGGCAGTTGTCCTTCGGCATATTAAAAAGCATGCGTCTTCCGCGTGATCTGCGGTTACGCATGCTTTTTGGCATCAGGTCATTTATTCAGTGGTGAATTCTCGTACCCCGGATCATCGTAATCCGTATCCTGCAGCCTCGGAAGAACGTTCATGCTCTCAATCGCCTGCCGGGAGTCCGGCGTGCCATGGTCATACAGAAAGGTGTACAGCAAGGTCATGCCATCCGAAAATTGCTCTGTTGCCTCATCGTGGTCTGCTGATTTGTAGGGTACCGGCGCCCGTTGCAAAGTATAAGCATCGTCATCCTCCAGCACCTTCATCAGATCTTTCAATCGGCCCAACTGTTCGTCATCCACCAACACCTCAAAGGGTGTAGATTCGTTCTTTGTTCGTTCAATCAGGTTATGAGTTACCGATACATACAGATGTTGTTTGCCGTCCTGCATATTCCAACCCCCATTCTGAAATGGAAAAAAGACGCTTCTACTGTTAATAAACAGCAAAAAGCGCCCTGAAACGAGCTACTATGCTCGTGTGTTATTTACTCATCCACATGTTCAGTCACATATGACCAGCCATTACCTTTTCCTTCTAATCGACTTTGTTCAAAAAATCAATTCCATCTACTGTAATACTGACTGACACGAGTGATGGTTCATCTCTAACTCCATAAGGGACCTCTTCCTTTGAGTTATTTCCCAAATCTCCCCGTTACGGGCACCTGGCGGGTGCCGGCCTCCATCGATCCTGAACACAGGGGACAGGCGGGAGGGCCCGAGGATGCCTTCTTGGTTGCTTTTGAAGGCACAGCCGGCTTCTGTCTTAGCCAAGCTTTACAGGTGGATGAACTGCACTTCCAGACCGCAACGGTCTCCGTACGCTCAGCATTCCCTGAACCTGAAGTGTGCGACTGTGAACTGGAGGAATTCGCAGCTGTCGGTCTCACACCAGTGGTGCTGAATGCCTTATGGTTGCGAATCTCCCCACTACCACGCCGTTCACCGAGGCGATCCTCATCACGTTCGTTGTGGACCTCATAGTCACGACGGTCATTGTGGCTGATGGCTCGGCGCTGTGCCAAATCCCGACCTTCGGAACGGGCACCCGAGCCCGAGCGGGCATACTGTCCGTTGCCTTTACCATATGAAGTCTGACTGCTCGTCCGGCTCTCCTCACGAGGTTTGCGTTTGTCCGGTACTTCCATACCGAAGGCTTCAAGCAGGAAGCGGGACACATCCGCTGGTTTTCCGTGATGGCTTGCGGGGGAGGTGACATACAAGTACTGCTTGGCCCGTGTGATGGCAACGTAGGCGAGCCTGCGTTCTTCCTCCAGCGCCATGTCCAGTTCGGCATCTGTCTGCTGCATAGCAAGCGCAGCTTTCTGATCCTCAGGAATATCCTGACGTAGTGCGGTACTGTGAGGCACAATGCCTTCACTGGCTCCAATCCAGTACACACAAGGGAACTCCAATCCTTTGGCCCGGTGAATGGTCATCAGCTGTACCGCGTCACTATCCTGCGCACGGCGCAAAGATTCCATCTCACGGTGTCTGCGGGACAGCTCATCCGCGAATTGGATGAACTCTTCTACCGTTTCGAATTTTTTGACAGCAGCTTCGAATTCATCCAGAGTTTCCAGCATCGTTTCCTTATAATGGGTGAAGATGCTGGGATCACCACTTTCCATATACTTGTCGTAGAACTGCCTGCGCATCTCTTGAATGGCGATGATGGGTTTTAGTTTGTGCAGTGATTTGATCAGTTTGATGCGTTCTTTGACCTGTTCCTGCTGGAATGGTTTCAGCTTTTCCCATTTCACCAGATGGATGAGCGGATATTTCTTCGCCTGTTGTTGTTCACAACGCTGAATCCACTCCAGCCCTGCATCCCGTGATACATAGAGCGGTCCCAGCGCACTTGGGAGAGCATCCATGGCACGTGGATCAAGAGACAGACGCAAATGATCCATCAGGGGTCTGATGAGAGACTGGTCATAGAACACCGGAGAAGCACCATGCTGTACAAAAGGTACATCTTTCAAAACAAGCTGCTCGAATACAGCCCGGCTGCTACTTGCTGTCCGGTGAAGAATCGCAATATCGCGATAGGTGTGTTGTCCTTCTTCAACCTGCTGGCACAGCTGGTTTACAACCCACGCCGCTTCTTCCTCTGCATTGGAAGGTGTAGCGAAGCGAGGCGCATCTCCGCGGTTTCCGGCGGCACGCAGCCGTTTATCACGTCTACGTTTATTACGGGCGACCAATTCACTCCCGAGTCCCAGAATGCGTGCATCACTGCGATAGTTGATATCCAGCGTCACAATGCGTGCACCGGGGTATACTTTATCGAATTCCAAAATCGATTCCTGGCGTGCGCCATTAAAGGTATAGATCGTCTGGTCATCGTCTCCCACAACCATCAGGTTGCGGTGGGCGGAAGCCAGTTTTTGCACAATTTCATACTGTAGATGGTTGGTATCCTGGAACTCATCTACCATAATGTACTGGAAACGCTTCTGAAGTGGCCCCAGAACAGCAGGGTCACGAAGCAAGGCGGCTGCCCGCAGTAAAATATCGTCAAAATCCATTTTGCCCCGATCTTGTTTCCAGGCTTCGTAACCTAGCAGGACACGCTTGGCGTCGCGTTCTTCCTGTGACTTTTCGGGCAGGTCGGTGGTTTCCGATCCTTGCATCTTCCACGCGGACAGCATGGCCAGCAGACTTTCAGGCTGGAAGGCTTCACTCATGCCATTTTGGCGAAGAAGCATCTTCAGTACGGTGTGCTGAGCACGCGACTCGCCAAAGATCTCTTCCTGCACACCGTAATGACGCAGCAATGTCAGCGCAAAAGAGTGGAAGGTGCGAGCCTGTACGGCTCTCGCGGCTGCCGGGCGTATACCTGGCAATGCGGCAATGCGGTCTTTCATCTCGGTGGCGGCCTTGTTGGTGAACGTCACCAGCAGGATACTACCCGCATGTACGCCACTGACCTCTATGAGGTAGCCGGCTCTTGCAGCCAGCACAGTCGTTTTGCCACAGCCAGCTCCGGCAAGCGTAAGAATCGGTCCTCTGCCGTGACGGACTGCCGAGATTTGTGGTGCATTTAGCTTGATGCCCGCCTCTTCCAGAGAACGAAAATAAAAGGCATCCTGTTGATCATTACCCACGAGTTGCCGACTGGTCTCCAGCGGAGCAGACGGGGACTGGGGCAGGGACGCCGCCGGGGTAACCCCGAGCGGACGGGGGTAGAACGTTGAGTTCGGACTTAACATGTTTCATCCACCTCTGTATGCATTCAGGGATATAACTATCCCGGCTAAAAGTAAACCATTTGCCCTTTTCACAATCGCATTGTAAATTGGTATGATAGAGTTAGTCGCCTAATCAGGCGGTTAAGTAGGGCCAAAGCTTCATTATACCCGAACATATGGTCTTGACGAAAGCCCCCGATTTCATCCAGTATCGGTATAAAACGGGCACCTGCACGAGATTACGCAACTTTTTGGCATGATATCGTATAAGTTATATGCCTGAGCATTTTGCATGAAAGATGTAATATGCTAATTTACTACTAAATAGAAATGATAATATTGGTTTTGACGGGACAGAGGAGGAATGGTCATGAAACTGCTTCAGCGCATCAAAGACGGAGCGAACAAAGCAACAGAGCGTGCCCAACACGCCGTTGAGATTGGGAAACTGAACAACCAGATTGTGGGCTTGCAACAGGAACAGGAAGTCCATTTTACAGATATGGGTCGCATCTTCTATGAGGGTTATCGGGCACAGGATATGACGCGTGCAGAAAAAGAGATGGTGGATCTGTCGCAGCTCTGCGACGAATTGCAGGACGAGATTGATAGTCTGCGCAACAAGATTGCACAACTCAAGAACGAACGGTTGTGCGAGTGTGGACACGTCGCTTCCCTGGATGCCAACTTCTGCCCTAAATGCGGACGCAAGTTGGGTGAACTCAAGACAGCAGCGCCTAAAGTAGCAGCAGGAGTTGCAGGAGCCACCACAGCCGCAAGACAGGAGGCAGCTGTAGCTCAGAACCCAACTCCAGAGCCGGACTTCTACGATGCGCCACCTGAGTTGGAACTGGAGGAAGACGAGCCGTACCATACGGTCATTCCGTCCATAGCGGATCTGGAAACGGAATCGGAATATAACAGTACGGAATTTACCCAGGAAGAAAAGGAAGCGTTTGATGCCGAGTGGGAACGTCGCAGAGATGAAGAGATGCAACGGGAACGTGAGCGTCAGCAGGAACTGGACGAACGCATCCGCTACTGGAAAGAAAACAACCCGATCGTGAATACGGTGGACGTACAGACCGAAGTGTCACGCGAAATGGTGAATTGTCAGATTTGTGCAGCCGAGCTACCCAAAGGGTCGAAGTGGTGCCCGCGCTGTGGTGCCGAACAGATTTGATCTGATGCAGTAGAAGCACTGCCGCATCAGTGTGAGGCAGTGCGGGTTGCTGACAGCATGGGGGGACGGGAATATGGACCAACTGCTGCATCATTTGCGTCATCTCGGATTTACCGAGATGGAATCTAAAATTATGGTGGAACTCGCTCGTCAGGGATCAGCCTCAGGATATGAGGTTGCGAAGCGGCTGGGCGTGTCCCGTTCCAATGTATATGCGACCCTGCAACGGCTGGAGCAGCGTGGGTTCTTGCGGTGTAGTCCGGGGGAACCAGCGAAGTATAGTGTGCTGAAGCCAGAGGAGATGACACGTATGATCTCCGATCAAATGCGTACCTCGCTGGATTATGTCCAGAGCAGCATGCCCAAGAGTGAACCGGAGAAGCCTGTCTTCTATAACGTCGAAGGTGACAAAAATGTGTTTGAGAATCTGAGCCGTGAATTGGCCGAGGCTCAGCATGAGATTGTCGTAGACGTTTGGCGTGAAGAGGCAGAGTTGCTACGTAATGACTTACAGCAGGCTGAAGCTCGGGGTGTGCGGCTGTTATGGTCGTGTGATGGTGGCGAAGGCATGCTTGATCAGCCTGTCCCTTGGCCGGGTTTGCCTATGTATGGTACAGGTAATGGTCGGAAATTTTCCCTGGTGGTCGATCGCCGCTGGTGCATGCTGGGCATGCGCGGTGAATCATGCGCCACACAGGCACTAGTTACGGAGCATCCGGTAATGACCGGACTGCTGCTGAATCATTTTGCTCAAGAGCTGGTGTTGTACGAATTGGAACAGGATATGGGGGAGGAACTGGAGTCCCGCTATGGGCACCGGTACGAAGAACTCTCTGCGCGTTATTGGTCTTCTCCTTCAGGAGAGGGTGACCAGAGCTAGACAGATCGGCGACTAATTCACCTCTGATGGAGTGAACATGCCAGCACATAGGTACCTATCTTGACGAAACGAATACGTGTGTACATAAAGCAGGCGCTGCCCGAAGGCAGACGCCTGTTTGTGCTGGTTTGAGATATGACAGTGATGTTCGTCACAGCATCTGTTTCCAGTCAAGTCGATAGTAAAGGTATGAAGTTACGCTATTTTTGAGAAAATGAAGCTATGAACATTCGATTGAACAGGATCGGGTTGAACAGGATCGCACATGATCACTCTTTTGGCACGTGATATAGAGCTTCGAGCACATCCGTATAATAAGCTGTACCATGGGGTACAAATTCCGTTGCCCGAATCTCGCGAACGATACGTTCCGGTTCATCAGCTGCATGATCACTGCTTGACGGGTCCTTATGACCGATGGAATGTGGCGGTGATATCAATGGCTGAGTCTGAACTCCGGTAGCTTGAATGACGTCGATCTCATTACGAAACAAAGCGAGTAGGTCATCCAGCGGCACTTCATACAGGCTATCCACCTCGCTAGGCTGCAGAACGTAGGCTTCGAGCGGCTGGTTCAGACATAATCCATAGACGGCGCTGAATTCCCGATCTATGAATGGGACACCACGCACCTCTCCTTGGAGCTGCTGTGTAGCCGTGAGTAGATAGGTTAGTGCCTCGAATGGAGTATAAACACCCAGTTCTTCCTCCAGCTCACGACTGGCGTCTTGCAGTTGTTCACCTGCGGTGAGATGGCCTGCTGCTGTAATGTCGTAACATCCGGGGAAGGTATCCTTAATATCACGCCGCCGCTGAAAAAGAACCCGTCGCTGCTCGCCTTCGTCACGCACGATCCAGCAGTGGAATGAACGGTGCCAATATCCTTTGGCATGGACCTCGCTGCGTGGTGAAGTGCCGATCCAATTTTGCTGATCGTCATAAATGTCGAAACGTTCTGGGGTCATGAAACGTATCTCCTTATATAGCAGATTTTAAAGTTCAAAATTTCACAAAGTATGTTTTAAACGAAAGGGGAACCATCGTATGGAATGCATTGTACACTTTCAGGTGATTTATCCGCAACCTCAGGAACGTAAAAGTCTTAGAGGACTTATATTTGTAGGGCAAGGTCAGGAACCGGCTAACAGTCAGTTAAGCAGCATGTTTAAGGATATGGGATTTAATGTACGTTTGGAAGATGAGGCCCAATTGTTGTTCAAGCCAGTGGATGCTTCGGCAAACTTTGAATATATTCGTGTGACAGAGCTTGATACTGGGGAAGAAGTTTACAAAGAAGATAAAGATCTGAAGTCGATCCTGGAGCATTTGTTGCCACGCCGCTTCTAATTCATGAGCATGGCCGCAAATGAAATTCATGGGGGAGCATATGTAATACATGTATGTTAGGCACAAAAAAAGGCCCCACCTTTACGGTGGAACCTTCAAACCTTTAAGCTACGCAACCCATAGTTAATGAAGCCCATATGGCTAGCTTTTCATACATAAACCCTAGCACGTAAGAGGTTGTCCCCCGCATCAGGATTTATATCCGTAATTCAACTCGGTGCGTCTTTAAACCTTCATCGTGATTATGCTAGAGTACCGGTGCCTTCAGCTTCGAGCTCTGAAGTACAGTGCGAGCAGCGGGTGGCCGCGGCTGGAATTTCTGATAGGCAATACTTGCAAGCCTTGGTCGTTTTTTGCGGCTCGGGCTTTTTGTGTTCTTTGCTTTTGATGTAGTTGATGCCCTTCACAAGCATGAAGATACAGAACGCAACGATAAGAAAATCAATCATGACGTTGATGAACTGACCATAAGCAATCACGGTAGCCCCAGCTTCGTTGGCTTGAGCGAGGGTGGTGATGTCCTGTCCGTTTGCTGTTTTAATATCCCCGTCCAGGTTGATGATTTTCTGACTGAAGTCGATTCCACCCATCAGTTTTCCAACCGGGGGCATGATGATATCATTCACAAGGGATGTGACGATTTTACCAAAAGCAGCCCCAATAATGACACCGACCGCCAGATCGATGACGTTGCCGCGGACGGCAAATTCCTTGAATTCGTTAAGTACGCCTTTCATGTTTGCATATCTCCTTTGATCATTCAATTCAAAATGTAGGCCGCGTTTCCATCCATTCTCCGTTCAGATCCGCGCTTCCGTTCTCATATTGTACATAAAAAATAGATTCCAATCACCCCCTGTTTGCAAATTAAGACAAGTTTCCGCAACTTCCATGAAAATACTTCTTTATTTCACGCCGTCGATTCGGTATACTTCTAACATTGTCAGTTATGTTTAACCTTTTACATTCAGGTTCGCGATCATACATTGTAACGAATCATGGAGCCAAAAAATTAAATATGCCGTTACTCGTATATGTGCAGGAATAGGCCTGCATGTCTCTACCTGATCACCGGAATGATCGGACTACGGGAAAGATGTTGCAATGTTTTGTAGGGTTGGCATGAGATCATTCTCAGACAGTTTGACTGAAGAGCAGGTTCAAGTGGCTTTTATCTGTTTCTGATTACACTGTTTGAGGTTTCTCAGAGCAGGATTGAACTCCTGTCATTCTGTCCATCCAGTACACTTGCGGCATCCATACGGCTTGTCCATATACGTACAAGTCCGTCTTTCCCGTCTCCGGTTATTCCGCAGCGTGTGAAAAGGCGGGCTTTTTGCTTTTTTACCATGCGATTGGAAGAGCGTGTGAGCTTCTGTGCGGAGGGCATTCAGGGGGAAGAATTACAATGCAATTGTTAAAAGACAAGGTAAGACAGGAAGGTATTGTCCTGTCCGAGCAAGTACTCAAAGTGGATTCATTCCTGAACCACCAGATGGACCCGGTTTTGATGAAGGAAGTAGGTAAAGAATTCATTCGCCGCTTTGAAGGTGAGAATATCACACGTGTGCTGACAATTGAGTCGTCAGGGATCGCACCGGGCATCATGACTGCGTTGGAGCTGAACGTGCCGCTGATCTTTGCACGGAAGCAGAAGTCGCTCACACTGACGGAAGACATTCTGGTGGAGAAGGTCTACTCCTTCACGAAGCAAGAGACCAATGAAATTACCGTTGCCAAGAAGTTCATGAAGCCTGGTGATCGCGTACTGATCATTGATGATTTTCTGGCGAATGGCGAAGCAGCATTTGGTCTGGCTCGCATTGTGGAGCAGGTTGGAGCTGAAGTGGTGGGTATCGGTATTGTTATTGAAAAAGCATTCCAGCCGGGAGGTCGCTTGCTGAAAGAAGCAGGATACCGTGTGGAATCATTGGTTCGCATCGGGGCACTGTCGGATGGACAGGTTACATTTGCGGACGAGGAGGGCACGAACTAATATGGCACGCGAACGTATTTTTCAGCGGCATCGGCATCCAATCAAAACGTTCTCACTCGGATTACAGCACGTGCTTGCGATGTATGCAGGGGCTGTTGTCGTTCCATTGATCGTCAGTAATGCATTGGGTTTTACACAGGAACAACTAACCTATCTCATTGCCATTGACTTGCTCGCATGTGGTGTGGCTACACTGCTTCAGGTATGGGGAAATAAATATTTCGGCGTAGGGCTGCCTGTTATGCTCGGCTGTGCATTTCAGGCTGTGTCTCCGATGATCCTAATCGGGATGAACAGTGGAGTATCTGCCATTTACGGAGCGATTATTGCCTCAGGGCTGTTCGTATTGATCTTCTCCGGAATCTTTGGGAAGCTTATTCGGCTCTTTCCACCCGTGGTTACGGGTTCGGTGGTTACGATCATCGGTTTAACCTTGATTCCCGTTGCTTTCCACGATCTGGGCGGCGGTCAGGGATCAGAAGATTTTGGCAGCGGAGTTAATCTCATGCTCGGTTTTGGCGTGCTGCTCTTTATCATTCTAATGACTCGTTTTACAACCGGTTTTATCCGTTCCATCTCAGTATTGATTGGTCTGCTTGTAGGTACGATTGCGGCAGGGTTTATGGGCGAGGTTAATTTTGCCCCTATTCGCGATGCAAGTTGGTTCCACGTTGTTCAGCCGTTTTACTTCGGTACACCGACATTTGAGATTGTACCGATCCTGACGATGATTCTGGTGGCGATTGTCAGTGTGGCCGAGTCCACAGGTGTATTTATGGCTCTGGGCAAAATCCTGGACAAGGACTTGTCCTCCAAGGATCTGGCGCGCGGTTATCGCGCAGAGGGTCTAGCCATTGTGTTAGGTGGTATTTTCAACTCGTTCCCGTATACAACGTATTCGCAAAATGTAGGACTGGTACAGATGACACGTGTGAAGACACGTGATGTCATTGTGGTGGCTGGTGGAATCCTGGTGGTCATTGGATTTGTACCAAAAATTGCAGCCCTCGCACAGCTCGTTCCAGGGGCAGTACTTGGCGGAGCCATGGTGGCCTTGTTTGGCATGGTGGTATCATCAGGCATTCGAATTATCGGCAGTCAGGTTGATCTGAACCGACATGAAAATCTGTTTGTCATCGCTTGTTCTGTAGGTATGGGGCTTGGGGTTACCGTTGTACCTGAGTTGTTCGCAGGTGCACCGGCCTGGGCTCAGATTATGCTCGGTAATGGTATCATTGCAGGCAGCTTCACGGCGATCTTCATGAACCTGCTGTTTAATGGTCTGGGTACCAAGGAAACGGCTGCCAAGATGGCTGAACAACAGGCAGATGCCATCCTCGGAGAGACGGGCAAGTCAGCTTAAATAGCCGAATTAGGCTAGGATTATTATCCAGCAGTATTGTTATGTTAACTGTTATAAATAGACGATTCACAAGATAAATAATGAATCAGGTTAATCATGGTGATATACAGCATGAATGGTTTATGACATACATCATTTATGCTATGAATATGAATATTCAATCCCATGAACAAGCCCTCTTTATATGTGAAACACCGAAGATACAGGCTCAACAGAGTCGTGTTTTCGGTGTTTTTTGCTTTGTTTATCACAATGTGCCGCTGTACAGGAACAATACAGGAACAAGACCTTATGCCGGATGTAAGAAGTTATTCACCTAATTCGATGGCAAGCCAAGTTGAATGAAGGATAGACTGTTATCATGCATGGGGATATACACCCAAGAGATAAGCGATCCAATCGCTTTTTGATTACATAACAATAATTTCACTGGGAGGAACGATGAATTATCAACCTGTATTAAAACAAGATCGAATGAAGTTTCTGGATTTGTTTCGAGGGTTTTCCTTGATAGGCCTACCATTCGTAAATGTATTGGCATTGTGGGTTATGTTGAAGCCGGATACTCGTGTAGATTTTTGGATCCAACGAGCATTATATTTTTTGGTGGAGGCACGTTTTTACGATATCTTCTGTTTTTTATTTGGCCTTGGATTTTATCTTTTTCTAAGCCGGTCAGCTCCCAAAGGTCATACCAAGCTGTTTCTCTATATCCGCAGGATGCTTATTTTATTAGCGCTGGGATATATTCATCAACAGTATCAGGCTGGAGAAGCTTTATTTCTTTATGCTATCATAGGGCTGATTGTCATTCCGTTATATTGGGCACCTCGAACTGTGAATTTGGTGATCGGTGTGGTGGGATTTATTGCAGCCGCCGCGATAGGTGTCAAAATGCTAACGATTCCTTTTTTAATTATACTGGGATTGTCAGCAGGTCAATATCAACTGATGGAGAAGATCCAGAAAGGACTCCCGTATCTGGGCAGAATCTGGTTCATTTCATTCATCGCTTCTACGGTGGGGATCGGTATCATGTGGTGGGTTGCTCCTCCGGATGCGATGAGTCCGTTTCTATACGAAGTGATTGGTGCGAGCCTGCCTGTTGCTGAGCAAGCCAATATGGATGCTGCTTTTCGATTAGAACATATCGGTGTGGCAATTGGTCCGGTGGTATCCATCTTTTATCTAAGTACATTACTGAGATTGAACCAGAACATGACCTTTTCCAAAATGTTAAGTCCCCTGCATGCATTCGGACGAATGGCCCTGACCAATTATATTGCACAGACCATCATTTTGTTAGTGGTATACCAACTCATATTTGCAGATGCTGCTGTGTCGTATACGGTGTCTACCCTTGTGTGCATTGGCATGGTTATTGTACAAGTCATCGCGAGTAATCTGTGGATGCGCTGGTTCCAGTATGGGCCGCTGGAATGGGTATGGAGATGTGGTACTTATCTAAGTTTCATTCCGATCCGTAAAAAGCATTCTGAGCCACGTGTTCATGATACGGGGGTGAGAGGTTGACTCGTTTCCCTCGTTATAATCAAAGACGATCCACATCCGGTTGAACGGAAATGGATCGTCTTTTCTTTTTGGAACACGTATACCTTCTGCCTGAAGTTACAGATGACGCAGCTGTTTTTCTGCAAAATCGCCAACCCACGGTAGCTTCAACCATTTCCCCTGCAGGCTGGAAACGACCATAATAAGCCAGACCACTACACCAAGCAGGGATAACAGCGATGCCACCAGTGGTCCGAACAACGGAAGGAAAGCCGATAATACATGCCCAACCATAATGATGCCAAAGACCGTTACAGATTGCAGCGCATGAAATAACACGAACCGGCTCCGCTTCTCCACAGCGAGAAAGACAATCCCACCTACAAAGGTAAACAGATAACAAAGCATGCCGGCAATATTTTCATCCAGACCGCTAGACGATTTCATGGGGGACATCGGTCCAGCCTCCTTTGACCTTTTTAACTAGGTTATGAGAGAGATGGACAGAACTGAACCGATGAATTTATTTGCCTGTGACGGATGGGGATCAACACATAGGAAAAAGAAAACAGGGGTAGAACAAGCCATTGTACAGCTTACTCTGCCCCTGTTATCGTTTACGATTAAACGTTGCTTTAAACGAAATCGTTATCCGCCCTCGATCTGTCTGCGAGGGTTTGTAATCTTGCCCATTTTATCGGTGTCGTTTTCTTTGGGAACCAACCGCTCATCGGTTCTTCCTTCGTGATGATTATCATATGCATATTCGGTCAGTTTCCATTCCGACTTGCCAAGAACGGGATCGGCCGGGAAATGTTGCCCCCGGTGCAGATGTTCCTCACGTCCGGCTTCATTGATGTAAACTCCGTCTACTTCCACCTTTTCATGAGAAAGGGGCAGCATATCTTGTTCTTTGCGGTCCATGAGACGACGCCTCCTTTGGATACCAGTAATTTAACTGTATGGGTTGTCCGTGATAATATCCCCCGAATAGTTCGGTGTTATGCTGGATATATTAATTCCGTATAGAATGGTGGCAATCTTAACATATGATTCGGAATTAAACTTTTTGGGCATGAAAACCGTTATATTTATTAGAGGAAATCGTCAAGTCGTAAGATACTTCCGAATATGCTACAATAAGATTATGATTCATTCCGAATCATATCGGGTATTTATAGTGTCAGGTACTTGCTTTCTAGCGAGGTTCCCGACCTAAAGCTTGCTTTAAGCCGCGCACACAACTTCATGGATGGCATTTAAGACTTATTCGGCATTCTCTAAACGGAGCATTCACTTTCAACGTTTTGGGAGGGAATTACAATGGCAACGAAAGGTCACAATGAGGTCAAAGAAAGTTTGAGGGAAATGACTCGGATTTTCCGTCCTAAAGATCCAAAAAAATTCGTGAAGGAGTACGTGAGAAAATACCGGATTACGGGTGGATATGAGGAAGAATTGACTTCTGTGGTTGAGCATGAGCTTGTCAAGATGGATTCTTCCGTGTCCTGAAACAACACACAACTCTGATTATACTGTTCCGATAATGAATAGAACCGTCTCTCGGGCGTTAAGCTCCGGAAGGCGGTTTTTTTTGCGTTCCTGCTGCATATATATGGTAGTACACCTACAGCGGGAAGGATGAATGCATGTGGACCCTATTTTGAAAACCAAAGAAGAGATTGGCTACATGCGGGAAGCAGGAAGAATTTTGTGGAGCTGTCACCAGCATATTGAGCAGTGGATGGTCCCTGGTATCACGACAGCAGCGATTAATGAGCGGGTGGAAGAGTTTCTGGCAGCACGAGGAGCCACACCGGAGCAAAAAGGGTATAAAGGATATCCTTACGCGACGTGTGCCTCTGTTAATGAAGTGGTCTGCCACGGATTTCCTGGGGAAGAGGAGTTGGCGAGTGGGGATGTAGTGACCATCGATATGGTGGTGAACAAAGACGGCTGGCTTGCTGACTCGGCCTGGACATATGGAATTGGTGAAACAAGCAGATCCATTCGCAAGCTGATGAGGCGCACGGAGAAGGCACTTGAGCGGGCGATTGCCCAGGCAGTTCCAGGGAATACACTCGGAGATATTGGAAGTGCCATTGAACGAACAGCCAGATTGTATCGGTACGGAATTGTGAAGCCTCTCATTGGTCATGGGATTGGTCAATATATTCATGAACCCCCAAATGTGTTGCCTTATGGCAAACGCAGAACGGGCACGATGCTCACGGAGGGTATGGTTATTACGATTGAACCAATCTTTACAAAAGGCAGTTCTGGGGCCGTTGTGTGGGATGACGATGGATGGACGGTAAGGACGGTAGATGGCAGCTGGGGGGTCCAGTATGAGCATACGGTTGCGATTACTGGGAATGGCCCCTTGATTCTGACCGATGGCACGTGAGATGAAATCAGAGAAGAAGAGGACTTGAGTTGAACTTTCTCCCAAATGCTCCATGCTGTTTTGAGCTTGAAGATAGCGGTATGGAGCGATAGGCATGTCTTCTGAATGGATATGGAAGAGGTTTTCCATAAATTCTGATCTTTCTTTTGCATAATAGCACATGTTTTCAATGTGAGAAAAATCACCAATAAATCGAGTTTTATCACCGAAATTTGGCAAAAATTTTCAAATGTAGAGTGTAATACTTTTAACTGAAATCGTTTGCAAATCAAGTTGTAGAGCGGTTTTTTACATAAAGTGAACAATTTGTGAACATGTGTCCAAAGATTGACAAAATCATACCCTCAACTTATATTTAATAAGTGATTGAAGCATATAGAATGAATTGGAAGAATGCGCAGACATGCCCTGAGCAGGAAATCACGGGAGTACTGGAAGCGTTATTTTTCTAAGCGTTCTGTATGATGAAGAGGATTATGCGTATCGTGCTGAAACGTACCTTTTGTTGCCTTTCTACCGAACGACAACGGTAATCTACGAAAACGTAAAAAAGTGGGGTAGATCAATGATGAAACAGTGGCAGGTTGCAAAGCGAATTCTCCCCTTGCTGGCGGTGTTCTCTTTGCTGCTATCCGCATGCGGGCGGGAAGACTTGTCGGTAATGAAACCTCAGGGTCCTGTAGCGCAAGGCCAATATGATCTGATGAAGTTATCCATCGCGATTATGATCGTGGTGCTCATCATTGTATTTGCCATAGCGGCCTATGTTCTGATCCGGTTTCGTAGACGAGCCGGGCAGACTGAGATGCCCGAACAGGTTGAAGGTAATTTCAAGCTGGAAGTAATCTGGACAGCCATTCCGTTATTGCTGGTTATTGTTCTGGCAGTACCGACGGTCCAAACGATTTTTGCCCAAGGCGAAGATCTGTCCAATGACAAAAATGCACTTAAGGTCCAAGTCACCTCGCATCAGTACTGGTGGGAATTCACTTATCCTCAATATGACGTAACCACCGCTCAAGATCTCATCATCCCGACCGGAACAAAAATTGCATTCGAATTAAAAACCGCTGACGTGCTTCACTCCTTCTGGGTGCCGTCACTTGCGGGCAAAATGGACACAAACCCGGATGGAACACTTAACAAGTTCAGTTTCTCTGCACCGAATGAAGGCGTTTACCGTGGTAAATGTGCCGAATTATGTGGCAGATCGCATGCTTTTATGGAGTTTAAGGTAAAAGCAGTGAGTCAGGAATCCTTTGACAGATGGGTGAACCAGATGAAAGCACCTGCAGTCCTTCCTGAAGACACTCAATTGGCTGAAAAGTTCAAAACAAACTGCCTTTCTTGCCACGCTGTTGGTGATCAAGGTGGACCGGTTGCACCTAACCTGACGGGAATCGGCGGCAAGGAATCTGTCGCAGGCATTTTGCTGAATTCTCGCGAGGGACAGGAAGAAGGTAATCCGGTACTGGATAACATGAAAGAATGGCTCCATGATCCACAATCCGTGAAGCCGGGCAATACCATGCCGAATCCCAAAGATCTTGGGTTGACGGATGAAGAAATCGACGGAATTGCCGAATATCTGGCCAACTACAAATTGGACTATGAATAGAACAGCAAGGACGAAGAAGGGGGTACACAACCTTGGCTCATGCGCATAGCGTCAAGAGGTACAGGGGCTTGATGGATTGGATCACCACCGTCGATCACAAAAAAATCGCCATTCTCTATTTGGTTGCGGGTGGATTTTTCTTTGGAATCGGCGGCATTGAAGCCATTTTGATTCGGATTCAACTGATGAAGCCTATGAATGATTTTGTATCGGCACAGGTCTTCAACGAATTGATTACAATGCATGGAACAACGATGATTTTCCTTGGTGTCATGCCACTTATTTTTGCCATTATGAATGCTGTCGTGCCTTTGCAGATCGGGGCGCGGGACGTTGCTTTCCCGTTTCTTAACGCGTTGGGTTTCTGGACATTCCTGTTTGGTGGATTGTTGCTGAACCTGAGCTGGGTTATGGGCGGAGCACCGGATGCGGGCTGGACCTCATATACCCCGCTTTCGGGCAGTGAGTACAGTGGAACGCATGGTGTGGATTTCTACACCATCGGTCTTCAGATCGCGGGTCTGGGAACGCTCATCGGGGGCATTAACTTTCTCGCAACAATTATTACAATGCGTGCTCCAGGCATGTCCTACATGCGGATGCCGATGTTTACATGGACGACATTTATTACATCTGCCATTATCCTTTTTGCTTTTCCTGCCATCACGGTAGGGCTTGTACTTTTGACGTTTGACCGTATACTGGGAGCGAATTTCTTCGATGTCGCAGGTGGCGGTAACCCGGTACTCTGGCAGCACATCTTCTGGATCTTCGGGCACCCGGAAGTATACATTCTGATTTTGCCGGCATTTGGTATTATCTCGGAGGTTATCCCGACCTTCTCGCGTAAACGGTTGTTCGGATATAGCTCCATGGTATTTGCCACCATCCTGATTGCCTTCCTGGGCTTCATGGTATGGGCGCATCACATGTTTACAACAGGTCTGGGTAATGTAGCCAACGCGCTTTTCTCCATCTCCACGATGTTGATTGCCGTACCTACCGGGATCAAAATCTTTAACTGGCTCTTTACGATGTGGGGTGGACAGATCCGTTTTACAGCGGCAAACCTGTTTGCTGTTGGATTCGTCCCAACCTTCGTTATGGGTGGTGTTACAGGCGTTATGCTGGCATCTGCTCCGGCAGACTTCCAGTTCCATGATACGTACTTTGTTGTAGCTCACTTCCACTACGTTATTGTAGGGGGACTCGTACTTGGATTGTTCTCGGGACTGCATTACTGGTGGCCGAAGATGTTCGGACGTATTCTCAGCGAAACACTGGGCAAATGGACGTTCTGGACATTTATGATCGGTTTCCAATTAACGTTCTTTGTACAGCATTTCCTCGGTCTGATGGGGATGCAGCGCCGGATCGTTACATACTTGCCGAATCAGGACTTTGACCTGCTCAATCTGGTCAGCTCCGTCGGTGCGTTTCTAATGGGTGTTGGGGTTATCATGTTCCTCGTGAACATCGTGATCACAATGAAAAAACCGGCTGGCGCGCCAAACGATCCGTGGGAAGACGGCCGTACACTGGAATGGTCTATTCCATCTCCGCCGCCGGAATATAATTTCAAGCAGACGCCGCTGGTACGCGGAATTGATGCATATTGGAAGGAAAAAATGGCAGGACATACGGAGATGACACCGGCAGAACCTGTAGGTTCGATTCATATGCCTTCAGCAACGCCGTTGCCGTTTGTAATGTCAGTAGGTATCTTTATCGCCGGACTCGGCTTGATGTTCAGCAATGATGAATTTGGTAATGCATTTATGAATGTCATTTTCAACAATTATATTGTAGTTATTATTGGTCTCGTAATCACATTTGGAGCAATGGCACTTCGTTCACTTTATGATGATCATGGCTGGCATATTGAACCGGAGGATCAGGATGAGAAGGGGGCTAGAACATGACAACCTCACATGCCGAACCGGTGAATGACAAATTGCCGCATGAACCGGAGAAAGCAACGCTGGAAGGCCGTAACAAGCTTATCGCCTTCTGGTTGTTCCTTGGCGGCGAGACGGTACTGTTCGGTACACTCTTTGCTACCTTCCTGGCTCTTCGTGGCCAAACCAATGATGGACCTACGGCGAATGAACTGTTCCACCTGCCACTTGTGGCCGCCGCAACGTTCATTCTCTTGGTCAGTAGTTTGACGAGTGTATTTGCGATTCAGGCCATGCATAAGGGCAAGCGAGATGCACTGGCGTTGTGGCTTGGCATCACGGTAGTACTGGGTATGGGATTTCTCGCACTGGAAATTTACGAGTTCTACGAGTATGTGAAACATAAAGAGTTTGGCATGACCACGAGTGCATTCAGTTCAGCATTCTATACACTGGTCGGGTTCCACGGAGCCCACGTTGCTTTTGGTATTGTGTGGATCGGAATCATTATCGGTCAGCTGTTCAAAAAAGGATTGACGGTCGTAACCGCACCTAAAGTATACGTCTCCGCAATGTACTGGCACTTTATTGACGTGGTATGGGTGTTCATCTTTACGGTCGTGTACCTGCTCGGAAAGGTGGGGTAGCACATGTCGGCACAGGATAAGACAGATCAACAGCCTGTGAAACACCGTCACCGGACGGAAGGGCCACAGAAACACGTCGTGGTGTTTATCTTCTCCATTATTCTTACGCTGATTGCGTTTGCGGCTGCTTCTGCCGGAGGGGTCAACACAACCTTTATCATTATTATTTTGCTCGTCATGGCGATTCTTCAAGTATTCGTTCAATTGGGTTATTGGATGCACTTGAAGGACAATGGGCACTTAATGCCGATTCTGTTCATGGCATTTGGCTTTTTTGTAGCCTTTACGTGCATCATTATGGCACTCTATTGGGTCTGGTGGTAAAAGAGATGGCGGCGGCGCATTGCCGCCGTCTTTTCCCCTTTTTGGCGAATGAATCTTCACAAAGTAATGAAGGCAACAACCAAATCAGGTCACGGGGAGGTTTCCCGTATGCTCGGGTTGCAATATTTTAGCTTCAACGATTTATGGAGTCCGCTTATACTGGCTTTATTTCTGATCATTGCTGCGGCTTATCTGGTGCTTGTGGGACCGTTAAGTGAGCAAATAAAGGATGCAGAGCCTGCGACTGCTGCACAGAAAATCATGTTTATTACAGGGCTGTTTGTCCTGTATCTGGCTCAAGCTGGACCCTTTAATCTGCTTGGTCACGTGATGTTTAGCTTCCACATGGTGAGCATGGCGTTCTCCTATCTGGTAGCTCCGCCGCTGATGATGAAAGGTTTGCCGATCTGGGTATGGCGCAAAATCGTACGCTGGTTGCCTACACGCCAGCTATCGTTCCTGGCTCATCCGATCGTTGCGGCAGTGCTCTTTAACGGGCTGTTCTCGCTGTATCACCTACCGATTGTACATGATTACGTCATGCTGAATTTTACCGTTCACCGGTTGTATTATATTGCATTGTTCATCACCTCGATGCTCATGTGGTGGACATTGCTGAATCCGTTACCAGAAGGCAGACAAGCATCGGGGTTATCCAAGATTGGTTTTATTTTTCTGAATATGGTACTGCTCACGCCTGCGTGTGGATTGATTATTTTTGCGGCCGAGCCGTTGTATCAGACGTACAGCAACCCGGCCGTATGGGCTGAAGCAATGCGGTATTGTGTGTCTGGAGATTCTACGGCGTTACTTCGCTCATTCGGTGGGCCTGCGTTCTTCAACTTTTTGTCTTCCGCGAAGGAAGATCAGCAGGTCGGTGGCATTGTAATGAAGTTTATTCAGGAAGGAATCTTCGCCTCGATGTTAGCCTATGTCTTTTTCCAATGGTATCGGAAAGAGAAGCAGGAAGATGATGATGATTCTTATCCTGCAGGAGGCGCAGGGGGGCCGCTCAATCCGGCTGCCAAATTAATGAAGTAATGTTCTGACAAGAGGGGGAACACACGATGGATATGTATTTTTGGCTACCAACGATCAGTACTTCTTTCATTGTGATTAGTGCAGTACTGGTGGGGATTGGATGGGTACTGATTATTCGGGGTAAACGTGAGGCTCATCAGTCCGCCATGGTAGCAGGTGCGATTGCAGCTCTAATCTTCTTTGTGATCTATATGTCTCGTACAGTGTTCGTGGGTAATACAGCTTGGGGCGGGGACCCGGATCTGGAGATCTTTTATCGGATATTTCTGATCTTTCATATTATCCTCGCTACCGTGGCAGCGATATTCGGCATCTCCACATTGGTGCTGGGGTTCAAAAAGAAGTTCGGAACACATCGCCGCTGGGGCAAGTTCACGTCCATGATCTGGTTTGGGTCAGCGCTAACAGGTGTTGTTGTGTATGTTCTTTTATATCTCTTATATCCTGGTGGTCATACACGTCCGGTATGGGAAGTTATCCTCGGCGTATAAAAGTAGAGATATAACCTCCGGTTACTCGGGCGTGCGTCACTACTCTCTTCTGAAAATATGAAAATGGACGAATCTAGCAGATCATTCGTCCACGCTTCCTCTCTCATTCATTCATAGAATGAGTTCGAGAGGGGGAAACAAAATGAAAAAAATAGTCAACGTTAGTCAGACGTATCCACGTCTTACCGTGTATTCAGAAGAGAACTACAGAGGGAGAAGCCGCATCTATCGTGGTAACACGGGTCTTCGTAACCTGGACAATATTTTGGATGGGGTGGAGAGCCTGCGCTTTTTCTCAACAAGTTCCAATGCAACACTGGTTGTGTTTACACGTCCTAACTTCCAAGGTGGATTCCGTGTCTTCCGAGGCAACACCAACTTGAGAGATTTGGATGATCTGATCCGTGGCAATGACGTGGAATCCCTGATCTCCACCAATCAACGGTTAACGCTGGCTCAGATTCGCGCAATCCGCAGGGATCGCAGTCTGCCTAGTGGTTATAACCTCGTTTAATCGTAAGGCCTCTTCTTCTAACAGGTGCTAGAGAGCGGCAAAGGGCTGTACCCGAATTGTGTTTACACAATAATGGGTACAGCCCTTCTTTTGTGATTGGGGAATGATGTTTAATCCCCGCCACCCCCACTGTCTCCGCCGCCACTATCTCCACCGCTGTCATTGCTGCTACCACTATCGCTGTTGTGATGAGAATGTGTGCCTCCTGAAGAATCCGAATCATGATGTTTGTGATCCGGTGTGTGTCTAGCATGTCGATCGTAGGAGTCATCTCCCATAATGACCGGATATCCCGAAGCAGAGTCGGTATAACCGTTGTTACGGCGGATGCGGTGTCTGCCTTTTTTGGCAGAATGACGATGAGGCTCATCCCGGAGGACCAACCAGATTACGACGATAAGGAAAAGGAGGACAAATCCGATCTCTACCAGCCAATCCATAGCTGTAACCTTCCTTTCTATGATTCGTTACTATAATTTATTTTAACGTAAATTCGTACTGTGTCCCATCCCGTCTTCCTGATTCAGGAAAATTAGGGGTTGACGGGATGAGAAATAGGTCTGTATACTGTGTATATTGATATATACAGTAATCACAGTAAGCAACATGAGTGAATGACAGGTGAAAGGCAGGCATGCATATGAACGAATGGAAGCAGGCGTGGTGGTTGACCCGCAGCCAGATGAGTAAGGATAGGCTCCAATGGCTATGGTCTGCATTATTCATGATATACACTGGCGGCATGAGCGGTGTGATGTTTTTAGGACAACAACAGACAGATATTATTAATCCAGTAGTGGATTCCTTTTTTTTAATCATGTTGCCATTTCAAGGGTTTATGTTCTGCAGGCGCTCCTTCCGTTACATACAGGAAGATTCTTATACGCAGATGCTGGCCTACTATCGTAGAATTCCCATCCCTGAACAAGTGGTGATGTGGTCCAGGCTACAGCAGTCTCTGATGGCGTTTACGTACAATGGAATCTTTTTCTACGGATCATTATACGTGGTTAACCTTCATGTCGAAGGATTCCGATGGGATCAGTATCTGGCCTTTAGCCTTACCTGTACAGGTTATGGCCTTTTGGTAACAGGGTTCTATATTTACGGAGAGTTTCTGAACAGTGGCAAGAAATACTTGCTTCTCAGTATGCTTTTTATACCATTCGCCATTGGCATATCCATACTGATTCGAATATCAGGCAGTTACGGATTACGGATTGTAATGGATGGAAGTAAATCATGGGGGCTGCTTTCCCCGATCATGTGGATTTCTCTGGTGGCTGGCGTGGCGGGATTATGGCTGTCTAGTCGTTTTACGCTGAAGAAGCTGGTTCATCGGGATTTGAATTAAAATGAGAATTGAGCTTATGTACGAATACAGGATGAAACCGGCACGGTCAGGTAACAGACTGGAGTGTACCGGAGGGCGAGGTGCAAGATGTGAAAATACCCATTCAAATTAATGAAAATAGCGCTGAACCTTTATACCACCAAATTGAAAATCAGTTAAGATCGTTAATTATTACGGGTCAGTTGGGGGAGGGAACACATTTGCCGTCCATTCGTGAGTTCGCCGGAGCACTGAATTGCAGTGTTATTACGGTTAGACGGGTCTATCAGGATCTGGAGAATGAAGGCTTGCTTCGTACGAAGCAGGGGACAGGTACATTTGTGGCCCAGGTAGAAGCCGGTGACAGAGAAAATTATAGATTAAAGGCCGCACAGGAAGCGATGCAGGCAGCGGTGCAGTCCGGGAAATCGGTAGGCTGTACGGAAGAAGAGATGGAGAGCCTATTCCGGGAAGTCCTGAAGGCTATTTACGTGAAGTAAGGGAGTGATTCATACGTGGAACCCATAGCAATCCAGTTGAACGGCGTATCCAAAATGCGAAAACGCAGAGTTATTGGCCCAATTGATCTGACCATCCCGGAAGGGTATATAGTGGCTATTCTCGGTCACAACGGTTCAGGCAAAAGCACCCTTCTTAACATGTTACAGCAAGTGGTGCTGCCAGATGCTGGGCAGATTATATGGTTTGGTCAGGAACATGATGGGCCACTTCCCATTGAACTGAGACAACAGATTGGTTTTGTGGCAGATAACGCTGGTTCAGAAGAGAACCGGATAACAGCACAAGAAGCGGCCCATTTCCGGGCGTACTGGTACCCTCGTTGGGATATGAAGTTGTTCGACCAACTGATTCAGGATATGGAAGTACCTGTTGATGTGAAGCTGAACAAGATGTCCAAGGGAGAAAGGCGAAAATTTGAGATTGCAGCTGCAATTGCAGCTCGCCCAAGACTATTGCTTTTGGATGAGCCTTCATCAGGATTGGACCCTTTTGCCTGGAAAGTGATGGTTGAGCAGTTCCGTACCTTCATGGCGGGGGGAGACACCACGATTCTGATTGCCACACATATTGCAGACGAAGTCAAAAGGCTTGCGGATTACATCGTATTGATGCACCGTGGTCAGTCACTGGGGATGGCCGAGAAAGATATGGTGCTCGATCAGTGGAAAGAAGTCTGGTATGAAGGAGATTTAAGGCCAGAAAGTATTCCTGGTGTTGTGGAATCTTCTATAGAAGAGGGAGGTCTGGTTCGCGTAATTACAACCCGGGTCAGCGAGGCGCAGGAGAGGCTGGAGCTGTCCAATAACCGGGTATTGAGAATCCGTAACTTGGAATTGGATGAAGTGCTGGCATTCTGGATTGCCGGGTATGCACCCGTACAGTGGAAATAACCGAAGGGAGACGATAAATGATGAACCGATTGGAATTGAAGCAAGTCGTCAAGCAATATGCAGACAAAACAGCCGTTAATGGAGTCACGCTCAATGTAAAAGAGGGGGAGATTTACGGACTGCTCGGAGCCAATGGTGCAGGTAAAACAACCACAATGCGTATGGTGCTTGGACTGATTCACCCGGACGGAGGGAATATCCTGTACAACGGCAAGCCCTATAATACGGAGCTGCAACAGATTATGGGTTATCTTCCGGAAGAGCGCGGATTGTACCCGAAGGTGAAAGTCAGCGAACAGATTAATTATCTGGCACGACTTCGTGGCATGAATGGTAAGGACGCAGATCAGAGCCTCAAGTACTGGCTGAATCGGTTTGAGGTACCTGAGTATTACGATAAGAAGATCGAGGAGTTATCCAAAGGTAATCAGCAGAAAATGGGCTTTATCGCGGCTGTAGTGCATAGACCGCAGATTCTCATTCTGGATGAAGCGTTCAGTGGACTGGATCCTGTGAATGTGGAATTACTCAAGTCCACCGTCAAAGAATTGCGAGACGAAGGCACGGCCATTCTGTTCTCAACACACCGTATGGAGCACGTTGAAGAGTTGTGTCGTCAGATCACCATTCTGCATCGTTCCAACACGGTGGTACAAGGAGAGATCAAGGAGATCAAGAGCCGGTATCCGCGTGAACAGGTATTCCTGGGCACGATTGGTAGTGTGGAAGGACTCGAACAGTTGTCTGGTGTGAAGAAAGTCGAGCGGAATGAGCGTGGGTACCTGATACATATTAGTCAGGTGGAAGCGGCTCAAGAGATTCTGAGAACAGCCATGACTCAGACGACAGTGGAACACTTTGAACTGAAGGAACCAACGCTTAACCAAATCTTTATTCGTGAGGTAGGTGAGTCGAATGAATAAAATGGGAACGATTACGGGTTTTACATTCAAAAACAAAGTTAAAACGAAATCATTCATGGTGACGACCATTGTACTTGCACTTTTAATTTCAATCGGACTCAATGTCCCGTATTTCATTACCTTATTTAATGGGGGTTCCATTGGTGGAGCTTCAAGCAGTAATCCTGTAAATATTGGTCTTTTGAGTACAGGGCAGCCTGAAGTTTCCGAGAAACTGGAGAGCTTCTCTGCGGCTCAAGGAGATCAGGCCTATCGATTCATTGCCAGTGGTGACAAAGATGAGGCTGCTCTTGCGGCGGATGTGGAAGCAGGACTTACCGATGGTTATCTGAAGTTTGAAGCTGTTTCCGGGCAAGAGTTCCCGCAGCCCATTCTATATTCAGCAGAAGACGTATCACCTCAGATCATTGCATCCATTGAAGCAGCGTTGCAGAGTGTGAAGCTGGATGTGGTTGTGAAGGATGTACTCACAGCGGAGCAGAAGGAACTGATTACAACACCTGTGAAGCTCACTGAGCAAAGTTTGAGTACAGATGAGAGCGGAGCAGGTACTGAGTCTGAAGGTAAAATGAGCCCGATTAACTATATTGTGGTGTACTTGCTGATCATCCTGCTGTTTACCTCAACGATGATGACAGGTAACATGATTGCCTCAGAGATCACAGCTGAGAAGAGCTCGCGTATTATGGAGATATTGATTACGAGTGTATCACCGCTCAGTCAGATGTTTGGTAAAATCATCGGGATTTTCATGGTGGGGATGCTGCAAATCGGGATCTTCGGAGCGGTGGTTGCCGGAAATATCTTGTTGCCGCATAACCGCGCAGTATTAGGTGATTTCAATATGAGTGTAAGTGATGTGAATATTGCGGTTATTGTGTACGGACTCATATTCTACATTCTGGGTTACTTCCTGTATGCCGTGTTGTTTGCTGCCATTGGTTCAATGGTAAGCCGTACTGAAGAACTCGGTCAGGCTGTTCTGCCGATTACGATGTTGTCGCTTGTTTCCTTCTATATTGCGATCTTCAGTATTTCTACGCCGAACATTCTGTTGTTGAAAATCGCAAGCTTCATTCCATTCACGTCGCCGACCGCGATTCTGGTACGAATTGGCGCAGGAGTTGCGCCAACTTGGGAGATTCTAACGTCCTTAGCCATTCTCATCGTATCCATTATCATCTTCGGATGGCTTGCAGCCAAAATCTATCGCACAGGTGTGTTGATGTACGGTAAACGTCCAACCTTTAAGGAATTGTTTAAAGCCATGAAGGCATATAAGATCTAGGTTGAGTGTTTGAAGGTGTTGTGCGTCGTCATAATTAGCGAGATATGCATATTTATTCATAAATATGCATATCTCTTTTTTAAATTAGCTTGTAGCCATTGGTGGCCAATTTAATGTTGAACGCGCTACATGTTGTTTAATGGTGTTCGATACAAACAGTCAAGAACGAATAATTACTTAGAAGTTATATTTAATTTGGGATGGTTGATTTTTGTATAAACAAGCTAAATTACATTCCGTGGGTCGAATTGACAATAAGTTAAGTAAATTACCTTTGTTTGTTACTAAATTTATTGAAAGTAAGAAGCATAGGCTTTTAATCGGCTGATTACAGAGAAATTTACCACAGTTCAACAAAGAACAGAAATTGAATTATCCATGCTAGAAATATTAACGATATGTGAAAAAGAAAGCTCCTTTGGAACGATAATCTAAGAAAAATTAAAAGGATATAAGAGGGCTATAATCTATAAAGCTTTATTTTAGGGTTGACAATATATAAAATTTCAAACAAAATACATGCTATAGCATATATTAAATTCATATGCATAACTTTATGAAAGAGGGGTAGATATGTTCATTTTTATCACAGTTTTACAGGTTCTATTAGGTGGTTTTTTCCTTTTTACAGGAAGCAAAATTATTTCCGGTAAAATGGCCAATGAGTTTAAACGTTTTGGACTGCCATCGTTCTTTAATGTTTTGACTGGGTCGTTCGAGATTGTGGGGGCAGCTGGTATGATCGTTGGCATCTGGATGCCTGTCGCAGCAATTTTAGCTGGTTTGCTTCTAGCCGGAACAATGCTTGCTGGAGCGTTTACTTTAATAGTCTTAGCTAAAGATCCGATTCAGAAGGCCATTCCAGCACTCATTTTGTTCATACTTAGCTTGATTGTATCCATGTATCATTTTTTCTAAACGAAATTAACGAATTTTTGACGGATTTCATGTGTAACCTTTGAGAGATCGACTATATTTGATTTAAGAAAATGATAAATGAGGTTACTGCAATGGAATTATATAATATTACCGGCTTCTTGATCCATCGTACAGATGTCAAGCTTACAAACTATTTTACGAAACAATTAAAGCCCTACAAGGTGACACCGGAGCAGTGGAGCATTATCTCCTGTCTTGATATAGATAAAGCTATGACTCAAAAAGAGCTGGCGGAGGCCATCGATCGGGATCAAACAACGGTAGTGAGAATGATACATTCTTTAGAACGCAAGGGCATGGTTCGACGTATTGTTCATGATCAAGATAAGCGCTCACATTATTTATATTTGTCCTCTAAAGGTCAAGAAGTTAAAGGAAAGCTGTTGTTAACAGTTAAAAACGCGCATGACTATGTTACACGAGGTTTGGAACACGATGAATTAAATCAGTTAAAAACGATATTAGATAAACTGTACCGAAATGTGCAAGAAGATTAGTTAGACTCTATACCAGAGGATGAATCATGACAACTACATGCCGAAGCACAAAATTTGTGAGATTTTTTCCAAATGAAGCAGCAAGAATAAGGATCCAGCTTCTACTTACTTTAGAAGGAGCTATCAGAAATATATGGTCGAATATCATCGTTCACTGAATATTTAATTCCATCAATTCGATTATCCCAGCAATATTTTTAGTTGTACTCAAGCTGATAGGAGCTGCTTGATGTTTTCCTGAACATATTACTAGAGAAAGAAGGGGAGGAAAGATCACTGGATTATGATTCTAACTGGTTTTGAGATAGCGGCAATTCGCATACGATTAAGTATTTATGTTTCTGTAGAAGAATAGAAGACGGAATGATTTTAATTTAAATGAATAAAGTATTCTAAAATGAGACTGTTATCTAATACTAGATAGTGGTCTTTTTGCTATGTATAATTAAGATAAAATATCGCAAAAATCCGTATATATTAGCATGCATGAAGATGCAAAATGAGTTTTGCGCTTTTTCCTACTTATCATGAAAATATGTCCTGATAGATAAGCTTTATTGATGACTTTTTCTCACTAATTATGACAAGTGGTGTCCTGTGTCGGTGGTCATAATAAATCGAGTTCAGGAGAGGGTCGATGATCATGCAGCAGTTAAAAGGGTTCCATATACAGTTTTTGAGGGAACCTCTGTGGTTTAAAGCATTGATCGATCCTGACTACACTACTACTTTCAATTGTATTTAGCAGTTCAGCCTTTTCAGAGCAGGGCAACTACCAAAGCATCTCTAAATTAGCTATCGCTATTTTCTTCGTCGCATATGGAGTGAAGCTGTGGGGCAATCCCAAGGTTTCTATAGCATTCTTTTTCCTAGAACTGATCAGTATCTATTTATCTTGAAATAGCTCAGACTTTGCGAATATCTAACATTGAACCTATATGATTGTTTCGTTTTATGGTTTCTTACTTTAATGAGAGTAATGAAGGAAGGGAGTGCTACTCCAGTTTTGTAGTGGCACCATTTCCCATCTTTAACCGTAGTATCTAAGTATGTCTATTCTATTAAAAAATGGATTGGCAACTATATTCAATAAAGGAGATTACATAACATGAAGAATTGGAAACGCATGCTCTTGTCTCTTACAATCTCGGTAGGATTGCTCGCGTCTGCAGTACCAGCCATGGCTGCTCCACAAGAAACTTCCGTCAAGGTTAATGACCAAGCTGTGAAATATGCTACAGGAGCGCCGATCCTGGAGAAAGGTACAACATTGGTTCCACTGCGGACCACGCTGGATGCTATGGATGTGAAGCTAACAACTGCGACAGATGATACGATCACGGCTGTAGTAGATGGCAAAACGATTACACTCAAAAGCAAGCTTACACGTATCAACGGTGTAACGTATGCTCCAATCCGCATCGTCGGTGATGCAGCGGGTTATGAAGTTCGCTGGGATGCTGCAACGCGCACCGTGCTACTGGTATCCAAAGGTGGAGCAACTGAAACTGCGCAAACCGGTGGACGTGGCTTCATGTGGGAAGTTGAAAGCAATGGCAACACGGTCTATCTGGTAGGGTCCATGCATATTGCGGATGAGAGCTTCTACCCACTGCGTCCGGAGTTTGAAGAAGCTTTTGCCGAAGCAGATTATCTCGGGGTAGAGATTGATATTAGCAAAGCCGCTGACGAAGAGCAGCAAAAGCTGGTTCTAAGTCTGGGTTCGTATCAAGATGGAACAACACTGAAAGACCACATTTCCAGTGAAACGTATACTAAGCTGGGTGATGTATTGAAGAAAAATGGTCTGGAGTCTAACGCCTTGGATGCATTTAAGCCTTGGGTAGTAGAGAGCACACTTGCAAGTTTGAAGTCCACAACGGCAGGATACGAAGCGTCAGCAGGAGTGGATCTGTATTTCATCCAGAAAGCGATCGAGCGCAAACTTCCAGTTATTGAGTTGGAGAGTTATCAATCTCAACTTGGCATGTTTAACGACTTTTCCAAAGAAACACAAGAGGAAACACTGAAAGCGACAATCGAAAACTTCGACGTGTTGGATAACAGTGTGAAAGAAATGGCTGAGATGTGGAAAACGGGTAATGACGAGCAACTGCTTGAACTGACAAACAGCTTCTCCACTAACGAGGAATATAACAAAGCAATGCTGGTTGATCGTAACATTGGTATGGCGGACAAAATCGATGGTTACTTGAAAAACGGCAAAGGTGAGGAGTATTTCATTGTTGTTGGTGCGGCACACTACTTGGGCGATCACGGCATCGTGAAACTGCTTGAGGATAAAGGATATAAAGTAGAACGGAAATAAATATAGATTACTATAGAAGGTAACCCTTTCGTCTCGAATATGAGAGTTGAGAGGGTTACCTTCTTATATAGAAGAAAGACAGATTTAAATAAAGAAGATTAAGCTGCAGGATAATAAAATTGAACTGAAGAGTTCATGGTAGATTGAAGGTCCTTAATATGGTTAGATCGTGGATTTGATATGTTTTGAAATTAACTCTTTACAAGTGTGTGTTCTACATGGTATATTCTATTTCCGGCCAAAAAAACACGAGATACACGGTGCGGCAAGCGATTGAAATAAGCTTCGAAAGAAACTTAAAAAAAGAGCTTGCAAAGTTGGTTCGGACATGATATTATATAAGAGTTGCTGAAGAGAACAACGTTCGGCAACGAAATAAGTTTGATCTTTGAAAACTGAACAACGAGTGAGTAAACATTCTGCTTGCAGAATGAACGCGAAAGTTTGAGACAAGCCTTGGCTTGAATCGACTGGAGCACAAATGAGATTTTTAATCTCGTCAGATTCAAAATGAGCTTATCGCTCTTTTCAATACTTTATTGGAGAGTTTGATCCTGGCTCAGGACGAACGCTGGCGGCATGCCTAATACATGCAAGTCGAGCGGACTTGAAGAGAAGCTTGCTTCTCTGATGGTTAGCGGCGGACGGGTGAGTAACACGTAGGCAACCTGCCCTCAAGTTTGGGACAACTACCGGAAACGGTAGCTAATACCGAATAATTGTTTTCTTCGCCTGAAGGAAACTGGAAAGACGGAGCAATCTGTCACTTGGGGATGGGCCTGCGGCGCATTAGCTAGTTGGTGAGGTAACGGCTCACCAAGGCGACGATGCGTAGCCGACCTGAGAGGGTGATCGGCCACACTGGGACTGAGACACGGCCCAGACTCCTACGGGAGGCAGCAGTAGGGAATCTTCCGCAATGGGCGAAAGCCTGACGGAGCAATGCCGCGTGAGTGATGAAGGTTTTCGGATCGTAAAGCTCTGTTGCCAGGGAAGAACGCTTGGGAGAGTAACTGCTCTCAAGGTGACGGTACCTGAGAAGAAAGCCCCGGCTAACTACGTGCCAGCAGCCGCGGTAATACGTAGGGGGCAAGCGTTGTCCGGAATTATTGGGCGTAAAGCGCGCGCAGGCGGTCATTTAAGTCTGGTGTTTAATCCCGGGGCTCAACCCCGGATCGCACTGGAAACTGGGTGACTTGAGTGCAGAAGAGGAGAGTGGAATTCCACGTGTAGCGGTGAAATGCGTAGATATGTGGAGGAACACCAGTGGCGAAGGCGACTCTCTGGGCTGTAACTGACGCTGAGGCGCGAAAGCGTGGGGAGCAAACAGGATTAGATACCCTGGTAGTCCACGCCGTAAACGATGAGTGCTAGGTGTTAGGGGTTTCGATACCCTTGGTGCCGAAGTTAACACATTAAGCACTCCGCCTGGGGAGTACGGTCGCAAGACTGAAACTCAAAGGAATTGACGGGGACCCGCACAAGCAGTGGAGTATGTGGTTTAATTCGAAGCAACGCGAAGAACCTTACCAGGTCTTGACATCCCTCTGATCGGTACAGAGATGTATCTTTCCTTCGGGACAGAGGAGACAGGTGGTGCATGGTTGTCGTCAGCTCGTGTCGTGAGATGTTGGGTTAAGTCCCGCAACGAGCGCAACCCTTATATTTAGTTGCCAGCATTTCGGATGGGCACTCTAGATAGACTGCCGGTGACAAACCGGAGGAAGGTGGGGATGACGTCAAATCATCATGCCCCTTATGACCTGGGCTACACACGTACTACAATGGCCGGTACAACGGGCTGCGAAATCGCGAGATGGAGCCAATCCCAACAAAGCCGGTCTCAGTTCGGATTGCAGGCTGCAACTCGCCTGCATGAAGTCGGAATTGCTAGTAATCGCGGATCAGCATGCCGCGGTGAATACGTTCCCGGGTCTTGTACACACCGCCCGTCACACCACGAGAGTTTATAACACCCGAAGTCGGTGGGGTAACCGCAAGGAGCCAGCCGCCGAAGGTGGGATAGATGATTGGGGTGAAGTCGTAACAAGGTAGCCGTATCGGAAGGTGCGGCTGGATCACCTCCTTTCTATGGAGAATCGTTTCCTGCAACGGAAACATTCAAATATGCAGCTTAGCTGCAAAACACTCACTCGTTGTTCGGTTTTGAGAGCTCAAACTCTCAAAACAGCTTGCTTTTGCATGGAGCTTGTTCTTTGAAAACTAGATATCGAAACGAAACAAACGCGAATTAGAACATTCCTTTAAGCTGAACTTGTGCAAACAAGTCAAGTGTATAAAGGTAGTTAAATTGCTTTTGTGAGGGTATCGGGTGAGAGCGACTTTTGGCTTTGCGCAAGCAAACCAAGGGAAGCGAGCGACCGAAACCGGAACAAAATGGTTAAGCTACTAAGAGCACACGGAGGATGCCTAGGCGCTAGGAGCCGATGAAGGACGTGGCGAACAACGAAACTGCCTCGGGGAGCTGTAAGCAAGCTTTGATCCGGGGGTGTCCGAATGGGGAAACCCAGCTGGGGTAATTTCCAGTTACTCATAACTGAATACATAGGTTATGCAGAGGCATACCAGGGGAACTGAAACATCTAAGTACCCTGAGGAAGAGAAAACAATAGTGATTCCGTCAGTAGCGGCGAGCGAACGCGGAGAAGCCCAAACCAGAGAGCTTGCTCTTTGGGGTTGTGGGACGTCTCACATGGAGTTACAAAGGAACCGGTTAAGCGAAGAGGTCTGGAAAGGCCCGCCAAAGAAGGTAAAAGCCCTGTAGTTGAAAGTCTGTTCCCTCCGAGACGGATCCCGAGTAGTGCGGGGCACGTGAAACCCCGTATGAATCCGGCAGGACCATCTGCCAAGGCTAAATACTTCCTAGCGACCGATAGTGAAGCAGTACCGTGAGGGAAAGGTGAAAAGCACCCCGGAAGGGGAGTGAAATAGAACCTGAAACCGTGTGCTTACAAAAAGTCAGAGCCCGTTTTAGGGGTGATGGCGTGCCTTTTGTAGAATGAACCGGCGAGTTACGTTCCCGTGCAAGGTTAAGGTGAAGAGCCGGAGCCGCAGCGAAAGCGAGTCTGAATAGGGCGATGTAGTACGTGGACGTAGACCCGAAACCGGGTGATCTACCCCTGTCCAGGGTGAAGGTGCGGTAACACGCACTGGAGGCCCGAACCCACGCATGTTGAAAAATGCGGGGATGAGGTGGGGGTAGCGGAGAAATTCCAATCGAACTCGGAGATAGCTGGTTCTCCCCGAAATAGCTTTAGGGCTAGCCTCGGAAAACAGAGTCGTGGAGGTAGAGCACTGATTGGGTGCGGGGCCCGCAAGGGTTACCAAGCTCAGTCAAACTCCGAATGCCATAGACTTACTTCCGGGAGTCAGACAGTGAGTGCTAAGATCCATTGTCAAAAGGGAAACAGCCCAGACCATCAGCTAAGGTCCCCAAGTGTGTGTTAAGTGGGAAAGGATGTGGAGTTGCACAGACAACCAGGATGTTGGCTTAGAAGCAGCCACCATTGAAAGAGTGCGTAATAGCTCACTGGTCGAGTGACTCTGCGCCGAAAATGTAACGGGGCTAAACACACCACCGAAGCTATGGCTTGATGCTTTGCATCAGGGGTAGGGGAGCGTTGTATAAGGGTTGAAGGTGTACCGTAAGGAGCGCTGGACATTATACAAGTGAGAATGCCGGTATGAGTAACGAAAAGATCAGTGAGAATCTGATCCGCCGAAAGCCTAAGGGTTCCTGAGGAAGGCTCGTCCGCTCAGGGTAAGTCGGGACCTAAGGCGAGGCCGAAAGGCGTAGTCGAAGGACAACAGGTCGAAATTCCTGTACCACCGTAAGCCGTTATGAGCAATGGGGGGACGCAGTAGGGTAGTGACGCGGACTGATGGATGTCCGTCTAAGCAGTAAGGCTGATGTGTAGGCAAATCCGCACATTGTAAGGCTGAGCTGTGATGGGGAGCGAAAATTATAGTAGCGAAGGTCATGATCTCACACTGCCAAGAAAAGCCTCTAGCCAGGTGATGGTGCCCGTACCGCAAACCGACACAGGTAGGCGAGAAGAGTATTCTAAGGCGCGCGGAAGAACTCTCGTTAAGGAACTCGGCAAAATGACCCCGTAACTTCGGGAGAAGGGGTGCCCCGGTAGTGTGAATAGCACGAGGGGGCCGCAGTGAAAAGGCCCAAGCGACTGTTTAGCAAAAACACAGGTCTGTGCGAAGCCGTAAGGCGAAGTATACGGGCTGACGCCTGCCCGGTGCTGGAAGGTTAAGGGGAGTGGTTAGGAGCAATCCGAAGCTGTGAACCGAAGCCCCAGTAAACGGCGGCCGTAACTATAACGGTCCTAAGGTAGCGAAATTCCTTGTCAGGTAAATTCTGACCCGCACGAATGGCGTAACGACTTGGGCGCTGTCTCAACGAGAGATCCGGTGAAATTTTAATACCTGTGAAGATGCAGGTTACCCGCGACAAGACGGAAAGACCCCATGGAGCTTTACTGCAGCTTGATATTGAATTTGGGTACGATCTGTACAGGATAGGTGGGAGCCTTTGAAACGTGAGCGCCAGCTTGCGTGGAGGCAACGTTGGGATACCACCCTGATCGTATCTAGGTTCTAACCTGGTACCGTAATCCGGTGCGGGGACAGTGTCAGGTGGGCAGTTTGACTGGGGCGGTCGCCTCCTAAAGAGTAACGGAGGCGCCCAAAGGTTCCCTCAGAATGGTTGGAAATCATTCGAAGAGTGCAAAGGCATAAGGGAGCTTGACTGCGAGACCTACAAGTCGAGCAGGGACGAAAGTCGGGCTTAGTGATCCGGTGGTACCGCATGGAAGGGCCATCGCTCAACGGATAAAAGCTACCCTGGGGATAACAGGCTTATCTCCCCCAAGAGTCCACATCGACGGGGAGGTTTGGCACCTCGATGTCGGCTCATCGCATCCTGGGGCTGAAGTAGGTCCCAAGGGTTGGGCTGTTCGCCCATTAAAGCGGTACGCGAGCTGGGTTCAGAACGTCGTGAGACAGTTCGGTCCCTATCTGTCGTGGGCGTAGGAAATTTGAGAGGAGCTGTCCTTAGTACGAGAGGACCGGGATGGACGTACCGCTGGTGTACCAGTTGTTCCGCCAGGAGCACCGCTGGGTAGCTATGTACGGACGGGATAAACGCTGAAAGCATCTAAGCGTGAAGCCCCCCTCAAGATGAGATTTCCCAGTATGTAAGACCCCTTGAAGACGACGAGGTAGATAGGCTGGGGGTGGAAGTGCAGCAATGCATGGAGCTGACCAGTACTAATCGGTCGAGGGCTTATCCAATAGCAAGTTGTAATTCGCGTGTTTCGTTTCGAATCTAGTTTTCAGAGAACGATCTCTGAATGTAAGCTATGCGTTTGGTGGCGATGGCGGAGGGGTTCCACACGTACCCATCCCGAACACGACCGTTAAGCCCTCTAGCGCCGATGGTACTTGGACCGCAGGGTCCTGGGAGAGTAGGACGCCGCCAAGCAATCTAAAGACACACTCGATATCATCAAGTGTGTCTTTTTGTTTTACTATTTTACACTGGCAAACAACTAACTTACAGATGAGACGAAATTAAGATTCTTCACTTATATGAAGACTTCCAATATTATTGATCAGACTATTAATGCTGATATACATACTTCCCTCTGTTCGACTTCTGATTCTTAGCTCCTTCAGCAACCTTTCAGTTGAATTTAACGTACGTTTCAGTGGGATAGGGTATAGTGAAGCTAAGTAAAGAGGGGGGAAATCATAATGAATATATCTTCTACAGCCAGCTCCACTACATCATACATATCGACATCTTCGAGTTCGGACAATTCAAGCAGCTTGGAGAAACAAAAGACGAAGCTTGAGGCTCAGCTGGAGAAAGTGCAATCCAGCAAGGACGATGAACAGACTAAGGAGACAAAGACCAAACAGCTTCAACAGCAGATCAAACAAATTGCGAACCAGATTGCACAGCAAAGCTCTCAAGGAGCCGGTACAACTGCTACGAAGGAGGCTCCACCTGCCCAACCACCATCCAATGGAATGGGAGTAGCTACCCCTAAGGAGATTGCAAACGCAACGACAGACAGCAATGGTCGATTTGATATACGTATCTAATTCCATCTAAATTTAGGATAAAACAAAAGCCCTGACCGATCTATATTGATCGTGCAGGGCTTTGTATATTAGTTTTTTAGATTATTTATGAGGTCTACCTACAGTTTATCTACGTTCCATTGATCTTCTATCTGTTGCTGTTATTATCTGTTAACATTACTCAGGACGCAACGCGTTTATTCGATCCGTAAGGGATTGTTTTCTATAGTACAAGGCTATGGTTGCGAGAACCAGCATTTCGGACAGCGGTACGGCAAGCCACACACCCGTGACACCAAAGAATGAAGGCAGGACTGCAATCAACGCAATCATGATAATCATTTCACGCGCAGCTGTAATCCAGATGGCCATTTTGGCATTACCTACAGATTGGAAATAGGTGCTCATGACAAAGTTAACACCCATAAACACATAGGCAAATGTAAATATACGTAATCCGTAAACGGCATTATCCGTTACGCCACTACTGAAGTTTCCAAAGATTTGCACGAAATAAGGTGCACCGATCTGAACAACAGCCAGTAACAATAGACCGCATGCTAGAGCCGTTTTGGTAGCTAAACGTATCGTTTGTTGTACCCGTTTAATCTGTTTCGCACCGTGATAATAGCTGATCAGAGGTTGGGCAGCAGACGCCAGACCCAGGAACGCTAACAGTACCACACCATGAATGTAGTTCAACACGGTAAAGGACGCTACACCATCGGTGCCTGCAATGCGGTCCATGGAGATATTGTGAGAGACAGAGAAGACCGACATGCCAAGTTCAGCCAGAAAGCTGGGGAAACCAATGAGCAGCAGGGAAGCCAGCAGTTTGTTGTTCCACTTGAACCGGGTGAACGTGAGATTATTTGTTTTTTTGAAAAAGTGAGTGAACAGAACAAGTAGCGCAAGAGACGCCGATACAATTGTACCGAGGGCCACACCGCGTACACCCCATTCGAGTACATACAATGTTATATAATTGATGATGATATTGGCTACAGCAAACGTAATCTGAGCGTACATCGACGTGTTGGGGTTCCCATCGTTTCGTACAAAGATAGAGAGTGCATTCTCAATGGTGAAAACAAACCCGAACAATAACATGATATTCATATAGTCTGAAGCAAACGGGAAGGTCTCGGCGTTCGCACCGAGGGAGTATACCAGTTTGTCTTTGAATGTAAATGCAACATATCCAATGGCTACCGTAACTAACATAATGAGCATAATGGATTTGGTGAAAATTTGTTTGGCTGAAGTGATATCTTTTCTACCCATAGCGTTGGAGTACAACGTTGCCCCGCCCATACCAATCCACAGCGACATGGCAACAAAGAGCGTGTAGACAGGTGAGGCAATGCCGATCCCGGCCATTGCGGTAGAACCCAGTTTGTGTCCAACCATAATGCCGTCGATAATAAAATTAAAAGCAACTACCAGCATCCCTAATACAGAAGGCACGAGGTAACTTATAAAAGCTTTACCTACAGATTGCCCTTCCAATGGATGCGTCCAATTCGTATTCATAATGACCTCCGTTAGTAAACTGAATGTTCATTCTGTATTTAATAATACTGAACGTTCGTTCTGTATGATAACACGCCATGAATTCTCTTGGCAACTTTTGCGTTTAAATATCGTTTATGTGATAGAGTAGGTGGATATTTATAAGGCGGGAGGAATCTCTTGATGAAACAAAATAAATACGATGAAGCTGAATTTTTCAATAACTACAGTAAGATGGCTCGTTCCGTTCAAGGGCTGGATGCAGCGGGGGAGTGGCATGAACTGCGGACTCTTTTGCCTGATTTGAAGGACAAGCGTGTGCTGGATTTGGGATGTTGGTTTTGGGTGGCACTGCCGGTATGCGCGAGAGCAGCAAGCGAGTTCAGTGATCGGTGTAGATCTGTCTGAAAATATGCTTCAGCGTGCTCGTGAAATGACGGACGACCCGCAGATCCAGTACAAGCAGCTGGCAATTGAAGATATTGATTTTGCACCGGGACAATTCGATGTTGTGATCAGTTCACTTGCTTTGCATTATATTGAACGGTTAGACACGGTGTACGCTAAGATCAATGATTTTCTCGTAGAAGGGGGCACATTTGTACTATCTTCCGAACATCCCATCTTCACCGCTCGCGTTGCGCAGGATTGGCATTACGGACCCGAAGGTGAAATCCTGCACTGGCCCGTGGATGATTACCATGATGAAGGGAAACGTGTGGCGAACTTTCTGAATCAGGATGTGGTTAAATATCATCGCACACTGGCAACACATCTCAATGAACTGATTAAGGCAGGGTTTGCTATTCAACAGGTAGCTGAATCCAAGCCATCGCTGGAGATGATGGAACAGGTTCCAAGCATGAGAGACGAGAATCGGAGACCGATGTTTCTGATGATTGCTGCGGTGAAAGCATAACGATGAAAATGATACGTTAGACTAGAGGGCAGAAAGAAACTGTGGAAGTGGAGCGTTCACCTAAAAGCTTTCTGATAGAGATTATTAACTAAGTAAACTTGAAGGGATCAGCGTGTTCAACGATGTTGAACATGCTGTTTTTTTATTTTGCTACAATAAATAAGAAATAATGTCCAAAACAGGGAACGAAACCACATTAGACTCAGTCATATTAAGTGAGGTGAACAAAAGTTGGATGATCAATTACTGGCACAGGCTCAGACCATAGACAATTACACACTTAGTAGCATAATGGATGACTACGGAAATGACGTCTGGAATTACGCTTATTTTCTGACCAAAAGTGCCGAACAGGCAGATGAATTGTCACAGGAGGTATTTATTCGGGCGTACTCGGGGATCGCTCATTATCGTGGAGATTGCTCACTGAAAACATGGCTGTTGACGATTACTAGGAACACCACTTTTACATATCAAAAATCCAGATTTTTTCGTAACAGTCTGTGGGGAGAGACGTTACCCATTGAGACAGAGCGTGGGGGTTCGAACCAAAGAGTCATGATTGCAGAGCAGCCTGCACATCCTTCGGCCGAGATGGAAGTGATGCGTAAGGAGCATATCCATGAAATCTGGGATATTGTTCTGGCGTTGCCAAAGAAGTTTCGGGAGATTCTTTTGCTGAATCTGAAATATGAGCTTACGACGAGTGAGATTGCTGAGATGTTGAAAATCAGCTTAGGCACAGTAAAATCCAGACTATCCCGAGGTAAGGAAAAGGTACGGAAACAATGGGAGGAGCGAAGCAAATGAGACACAAGGATGAGCAATGGGAAAAGGAAATCCGGAAGGGACCGTTTGCTTCGTCTCCTTTTACAGAGGATCACAAGCGAAAGGTGCTTCAACAGGTGGAGTGGATGAAGAAGTCGGAAGAGGAAAGCAAGGGAGATAGGCCAGAGGAGAGTTCCAGGTTATCCAGGCTGTTTAGACTGCAAGTGAACAACGCGTCACACAAGCGTCGCCCTAGAAGAGGGCCTCTTGTTGCCGGCACGGGTGCGTTGGTTATTGCTGCTGGATTGTTCCTATGGATCTGGGATGATGGACAGCTGGTGAGACCCGTGATCGAGCAGGTCTATCCGACAGCAGCGTTACAGTTATCCGATGGTTTGAACACAAATCTGCTAACCGACAAAATGAAAAAAAATGTTGCGACTACGATGCGAGATGATCTGGGTAAACAGCTGAAGATTACGAAAGTGGAAGATTTGCCTGTGTCCGGCAGAATATATGTAGAGGCTGGAAATGAAAGTGAGAAGGAGTATGCACAGATATGGCTCGATGCGACAACAGGAAATCTGCGTGAAGTAGGAATGAGACGTGAGATGCAGCCAAGCGAGCTGGAACACCGTTATCTGCGTCAAGTTCCATCGCTTTTGCAAAGTATAGGCATTACTCCAACGCTTAAACCTGCATCAGTCCAACGTTTTGTGAGTATGAAGCAAGGGGAATTGGAGCCGATATCACATACGACATTAGCGTTAGAGAATGAGACTGGCGATGGTTATGGGGAGATTGTATGGCAGCAGGACAAGGCTGTCTCGATCACAGGCGACCTTAGACCTGATCAAGTATCCCAGGCAGCGCTGACGGATGCCAGAAACGCGATTGAGGCTCTGTCTGGTAAAGCCAATCTTGATCTGGTAAGAGCAAGCCGAAGCGAAGATGATGAACTCGGTAAGGATACAGTCTTTTTTTCCTTTAAAGATAACTACTTTGTACAGATGACCGAAGGAAAAGCGGGCATGGGTTATACGGTTGGGGATGCTAATCACTATGAGCAAGACTTTGCAGACTGGGAAGAAATAGAGGCTTATTATCAGGAACTATATAACATACAGGAGTCTCTTCTTAGAGGAGAAGTAGAACCTATAATTAAAAAAATATTTAAAATGGATCTTCAAGCGTATAAACTTCACCGTAATCCTGACCATCCAGGCATGGTCACATTTGAACTGGAGTCGAGCAAGGATGTTTTTCAGGTTGAATACAGGGAAGATGGACGGATCAAGATGATCACCAGAGGCGAGTTATAGAGCTTGATCTTATATGTTACAATTTACTTCATAGATGGAATGTGTATAAGGAGATAACGATGAAATATTTGGTGAGTTCATGTCTGGCAGGGGTAGCTTGCCGTTACAATGGAACAGCGAGCCTGGATGAGAAGATTCAGGAGCTGGTGGAGCAGGAGCAGGCTAAGATGGTATGTCCGGAGCTGCTTGGCGGATTCTCCACTCCACGGGAACCAGCTGAAATTATCGGTGGCACGGGCAAGGACGTACTGGCAGGCACTGCAAAAGTGATCGAGAAAAGTGGCAAGGACGTCACAGAGTTGTATATTAAGGGAGCCTATCAGACGCTCGAATGGGCGCGAGAATTGAATGTATCTTGTGTGGTACTGAAGGAGTTTAGTCCGTCCTGTGGTACACAGATGATCTATGATGGGAATTTTGCCAATCAAAAGGTAACTGGAGAAGGTGTCACCTCAGCATTGTTGAGACAAGAAGGATATACCGTCATTTCTGAAAATGAGTGGATGGAGCAACTATAGGTCGAACAGATATCGTTTCATATTCACAGAAAAGCCGCTGGATTATATCCTGGCGGCTTTTTTGTTGTCTCCCATTACTTTTCTCATCAAATGAATAAAGTCGATTTTCCTGAAATGCTAACAAACAATATGGATACATACGATATAGATATAAGATATATAAGGCTATCTACTATTTAAAGTGGGGGAATAATCATGTCAATTCAGTCTAAGCCAAAAAATAAGAAAGGAAATAAACTCAAAGATATGAAATTAACAACAACGATGGTCATCATGACTGTGATTAGTCTAATCGGCTTGTTTACTGTTTTTCTGATTGGGATTTTCGGAATGAACGAAGCAAAAACGGGACAAGGCATCCTCTATAATGACCGCTTCCAGCATCAAACCAATGTTCTTGAATTGAAAAGTAATTTCTATAATATGCGCGCCAATTATACAAAGGTTCTTGATAATGCAGAGTATACCGACAAACAGTACGATCAGGTTCAGAAAGGTAAGAAGAGTATCACGGATGGTTTGAATGAATTTTCAGCAAGAACATTGGATACCAAAGAAAAAGAGATATTTGCAGATTTGGTAGCAAAGATGGATACATATTATCAGGATATTGAGCAAATCATGGATACCAAAAAGATGTCGGGCACCTACGATAGTGATGAGAGAGGAAGAATTAACAAAAGCAGTACAGCGATTGTGGAGACGATCACCCTGTTGAGTGCGCATAACGAAGAAGAGTCAGCCAAGCTCTATGCGGATACACAGGAAGTAATTCAGCAGCGAGCATTGGTGCTCGGTTCGGTTCTTTTGTTTTCACTTGCAGCACTCATTCTTATTTCATTTGTAGTGATTCGCAGTATACGTCAACGAATGAAAGCTATCACCCGTTATTGTGAAGAAATAACACAAGGCAACTTAACGGCATCCTTAGATCCGCATCTAACACAGGGAAATAATGAGATAAGTGTCATCGCACGAGCTATTCGTACAATGACCGATTCCACAACAAATGTCATTCGTGGTGTAGTTCAGGAATCTCATCATATCAACCAGGTTAGCGATCTTACCAACCAGAACATGGCTGGTCTGAATGAACGAATTCGTGAAGTATCAGCTACAGTTGAAGAGCTCTCGGCTGCAATGGAAGAGGCTTCAGCCCATACGGAAAATATGAATCATTCGGCTGCGGAGATGCAACAGGGAGCTGAATATATATCGGAACAGACATCTAAACAAGCAGAGTCCGCCTATGTGACCAGCACGAAGGCTGAAAAGTTGAAGCAGGAAGCCCGCGAATCGAGCCGAGCAGCCATAGACATGTATGATCATACGAGTAAGAAGATGTCAGAAGCGCTGGAACGTGCAACAGCTGTAGATCAGATTGGTATATTATCTCAATCCATTTTGGATGTTACGGCGCAGACTAATCTGCTTGCACTCAATGCATCCATTGAAGCTGCAAGGGCTGGAGAAGCAGGTAGAGGTTTTGCGGTTGTTGCAAGCGAGATTCGAAAGTTGGCTGATGATTCCAGACAGGCTGCCGATCAAATTCAGCAGGTCACGGAAGAAGTTATGCAGTCTGTGACCAATCTGTCCTCGAATGCTAAAGAGTTGCTATCCTTTATGTTCAATCAGGTTGGCAAAGATTATAAATTATTGGAGGATACAGCTGAACAGTATTATGTCGATTCCCTTGATCATGCCAATGCAGTTAAAGATCTCAATGCAACCTCACAACAAGTGACTGCAAATATCAAAATACTAGTGGGCTCCATTCACGAAATTGCATCAGCCAGTGAACAATCAGCCGCATCCAGTCAGGAAATCGCAGGACACATGGTCGCTTCTGCTGCGCAATCTGTGGAAGTAGTTAAACAATCTGATCAAGTCAAGGATAGTGCATTAAATCTGAATAAGCTGGTTCAAGATTTCAAGATTTAAAAGAAAAGAGTCATAGATAATCCACTAGGGCCATGTATGTGCCCAGTGGATTATTGCTGTCTTTCATTCAATACTTACTTTTATAAACCAAGAAACAATAATGTGCGTACTTTTAATTTATACACATAGGTCCTAAACTAATACTTGAGATGAAACCACTTTAACATTATTGTTCAACATAAAAAAAATATATTAAAGGACGTGGAGCTCCATGGAAGTTACAGCAAAGTCAAAGACAAAGGAAGACATCTTAAAGGCGTATCATTTCCGGCATGCAACAAAGATATTTGATGATACCCGCAAAATCTCGGATGAGGATTTCCAATTTATATTGGAAACAGGCAGATTATCTCCAAGTTCCATTGGCCTTGAACCGTGGAAGTTTCTGATTGTACAAAATCCAAACCTGCGTAAGCGTCTGTCCGAAGTCTCTTCCGGCGCTCAAAAGCAATTGGCTACAGCAAGCCATTTTGTTGTTATTTTGGCCCGGTCAGATGCCAGTTATAATTCTCCCTATGCGGAGTACATGTTGAAGGAAACAAAGGGAATGCCAAATAACGTATTTGAGCTAACAAGTGAGGCTTATGGAAAGTTTCAAAATAACCAGAAGATTCTTGATAATCCACGATCATTATTTGACTGGGCATCTAAACAAACTTATATTGCACTCGGCAACATGATGACGGCGGCAGCTCAGATCGAGATTGATTCTTGTCCAATCGAAGGTTTCAGCCGTGAGGGCGTCCACCGTATTATGGAAGAAGAGGGCTTGCTGGAAAATGGCGCATGGGGCGTCTCCATGATGGCAGCCTTCGGTTATCGGGCAGAGGAGCCCCAGCGTGAGAAGTCCCGACAATCCGTTGAGAAAATCACGCAATGGATTAACTGAATTCAGCATGAATCCAACATGAATTCAAAAAACGATTAGCTAAGATCTAACATTATAGATCAGGATCAAAGTAGAATCGAAACAGCCCGATATTTTCCACATGTTAGCAGGATGGAAAGGGCTGTTTTCTTTTTTATAAAAAGAACTTGAAATTACATAGATGTCTATGTATAATGAGGTCATGCCTAAATACAACGCAATTGCACTGATTGCAAGAATCAGAGACCATGTCAACAAACGGATTGTACACGAATTGGAACAGCATGAGGTAACAGGGATTGTTCCTTCTCATGGAGATGTATTGATGTTCTTGTACCGGGAAGAGACGCTGTCGATCAAGATGTTGGCTGAACGTGTTCAACGCACGCAACCAACGGTAACGGTACTGGTCAACAAGCTGGAGAAGCTTGGCTATGTTGAACGCAACAAGAGTGCGGAAGATAGCCGGGTGACGATTATTCGCCTAACCGAACAGGGGAAGCGACTCGAACCGATCTTCCATCAGGTATCAGAGCAGATTAATGACATCATCTATAGTGGCTTGTCCGATGAACAGTCGGAGCAATTGGAGAGCTTGTTATCCATTATTGTCCGAAAGTTATAATGAATGAACTCTTCTGTCTGCAACCCTTTCAGATTTGACTGGGGTGGAGGCAGAGGAGCCCAAATATTTTTTTGCCCATATACATAGATATCTATGTATGCGGGAGCGTATCAATGTAACCCCATTTTCGCAACCTAACTCAAACCAAACCTGGAGGGATTCACACCATGAAACATCTTATCGTATATGCTCACCCACACACAGACAGCTTGAATAACGCAATCCTCAATACTGCTGTAGAAGCTCTCGAAGCTCAAGGCCATGAAGTGGTTGTTCGTGACTTGTACAAACTTGGATTCCAACCCGTACTGACTGAAGCTGACACAGCTTCCATGCGTGCAGGACAGACACCACAGGATATCGCAACAGAGCAACAGTTTGTTACGGATGCAGAAGTTATCACATTCATCTATCCGATCTGGTGGACAGGTCTTCCTGCCATTATGAAAGGATATGTTGACCGTGTATTCGCCTATGGTTTTGCATATGCAGCAGGTGAAGCGGGAATCGAGAAATTGCTGACAGGCAAAAAAGGACTCATCATCAATACACATGGTACACCAAGTGAAATTTATGATCAGATTGGCATGACCGCTGGACTGAAATTAACTTCAGACGTAGGTATCTTCGATTTTGTAGGTATTGAAGCCGTAGATCATCTGCTCTTCGGTAGTATTGGATACCTGGATGCCCCCGCATATCAAGCCATGTTGGATCAGGTTAAACAGACGATTACAACCAATTTCTAATATGGATGTTGAATCCAGATACGGATTCCATATGATACCAGACCGACTCGATCATGAGTCGGTTTGTTTGTTCATGTGTTTGCAAAATGGATGAAAGGGGGTATAATTTACCCATGGAACCTATACTTATATTTAAAGCATTATCGAACGAGACACGTAGACAAATCTTGTTGTGGCTCAAAAACCCGGAGCAACACTTCCCACCGCTGGAACTATCTCAGCATCCGGATGGTGGCAAGAACGGAATCTGTGTTGGTACGATTCAAGTGAAGGCTGGACTGGCTCAGTCGGTTATCTCCAGTTATCTGCTGACTATGCTCAAGGCAGGGTTGCTGCTCTCCGAGCGAAGAGGACAATGGACGTATTATCGGCGCAACGAGGAGACAATCCGTCAGTTTGCCGAGTACGTACAGAACGAGTTATAAGCCGGATGCCGGAACGGAAGCTAGGATGCATATGCAGGCAGGGATTCCGTCCGGATGTAAACGGCTAGATTATGAACACATCACCATATCCAATTGCGATTTAATTAATCTATATATCTGGATATACAAAAATATAATCATCGAGGAGATTAAATGATAATGACTACTGAAAATACGGCTTCATCCCATAAAGAACATATTAATGACGTTAAGCTTTCCATTTTGGATCTGGCCCCCGTCGTTGTGGGTGCAACACCTGCTGATGCTTTGCGCAACAGTCTTGATCTGGCACAGCATGCAGAGCGTTGGGGATATCACCGTTACTGGGTAGCTGAACATCACAACATGCCGGGTATTGCTTCTTCCGCAACTTCGGTTGTTATTGGATATCTGGCTGGTGGAACCAAAACGATTCGTCTGGGTTCAGGAGGCATCATGTTGCCTAACCATGCACCGCTTGTCATCGCTGAGCAGTTTGGTACTCTGGAATCCCTTTATCCTGGCAGAATTGACTTGGGACTGGGTCGCGCACCAGGTAGTGACCGCCGTACATCGCTTGCACTACGTAAAGATCTGAACAGTGGGGAAGATTTCCCTGAGCTTTTGGCAGAACTCAGAGCATACTTTGATGCTTCGGCGACATCTTATCATGCGCCTGTTCGCGCAGTTCCTGGAGAAGGATTAAATATTCCAATTTACCTCTTGGGGTCCAGTGATTTCAGTGCACGTCTGGCAGGTCAGCTGGGATTGCCGTTTGCTTTTGCCAGCCACTTCTCGCCCGATTACACCCGGATTGCACTGGAAACGTATCGAAACAACTTCCAACCATCTGATAGCTTGAAGGAGCCACATGTGATTGTTGGTGTTAACGCCGTTGTTGCGGATACAGACGAGGAAGCAGCATGGCTGGGTACAACGATGCAACAGCAGTTCCTGAACATTATTCGCGGCACAACGGGATTGGTACAGCCTCCGGCAGAGATGGAAGGCAAATGGACGGATCGTGAGAAAGCTGGTGTTGAGCAGACGCTGAAGGCAGCTGTTAATGGTTCACCAGAAACCGTACGTGGACAGTTGGAATCTTTCATTCGGCAGACGCAGGCAGATGAGCTGATTATTACGTCGATGATCTATGATCATAAGGCACGTCTGCATTCCTATGAGTTAATCGCACAATTAGCAGGAAAAGCTTAATCTTCATTTTTCAGCATAAAAGCTGGCTTATTGGTAGGGTATAGCTATAAATTTACGGTTCGTCTCCCAGTGAGGCGGGCCGTTTTTGAATAGGGAGAATTTGCAAATGATTCGTGTGGGGCAGAAGACTCATTTTGGGGTAAAATGACTTTACCGGTTTAATTTGAAACGGTTAAACAGCACCATACGTATAAATCCAGAGTGTTATACATATGTTGGCTTGTACAAGGTATTTTTTTCGTGTGTGGGCATTTATTTAGCTTTATAGTTTAGTTTTGATTAAGAGTCATAAGAGAGGACGACACGCCTATGGAGCAACCTGAGCAACCCCGCGTTTGGCCGGAGCGGTTCAAGCGATTTTTTCTTAACAACAAGTTTGTCCTATTTCTGCTAATTCTGCTGTTGGTGGGACTGAACGTGATGGTTCTGACCAAAGTATCCTTTGTTCTTCATCCGCTCGCAGTACTCATCAAAACAATTGTGCTACCTATTATTCTGTCAGGCATACTCTACTATCTGCTTAATCCGATTGTGGATGTGATGGAGCGGTGGAAAATTAAGCGCGGCTGGTCCATTCTAATCCTGTATCTTGCGATTGGAGGCATTCTGACCGTCGTAGTGCTGGCAGTCATTCCGGTTGTGCGTAACCAGATTGTGGGGCTGATTGAAAATTTCCCAACCTACAGTGAGACGGTAAAACAGCAGTTTGAGGAGCTTACGGGCAGTAAATTGTTCGGTCAGTTCCAGGAAACGGTGAATCTGAATTCGCAGGACTGGTGGGGAACAATCTCCCAAAAGGCTACTGAAATTCTGAACTCGACCTGGACCAAATTGGGCGGATTCCTCGGAGCTTTCACTGAGACCGTACTGTCCATCGTAACGGTTCCATTCATTCTGTTCTATCTGCTGAAAGACGGCAAGAAGCTGCCAGCGAAAATTCTGTCTTTCCTGCCGATCAAGAGCCGTACAGGTGCAATGCATGTGCTGGAAGACATCAATCACCAGATCAGTTCATTCATTCGTGGACAGATTATCGTCAGCTTCTGCATCGGTATTCTGCTCTACATCGGTTATATGGTCATTGGTCTGGATTATGCACTGATTCTTGCCATTATCGCATCGTTTACAAGTGTTGTTCCGTATCTGGGACCAGCAATTGCAATTACACCTGCGTTGATAGTGGCCCTGGTTACTTCGCCGGTGATGCTGCTGAAGATGGTTGCTGTATGGACAATCGTGCAGTTAATCGAGGGTAAATTCATCTCACCACAGATCATGGGCAAAACGCTGAAGATTCATCCCATCACGATTATCTTTGTCATTCTGACTTCGGGTAATCTGTTTGGAGTCGTGGGCATTCTGCTCGCTGTTCCAGGATACGCGGTGCTGAAAGTATGTGTATCACATATCTTCAACTGGTTTAAGGACAGATCGGGCCTGTACGACCCGAACAAGAACAATCTTTTATAACCGAAGTGGCAAGCTCCAATGGATAGTTAATCAGAAGATTTAGTCACTTTGTATCCTGTATAAAACGGTACCCTTACCAAGAAGAACCCCCGTCCATCGGCATATAGCCGAGAGGCGGGGGTTCTTCTGCATGAACAAGCTTGGCTGCTGCCTAGCTGTGTTTAATATGTTGGAGCGTTTGCAGGAAAATCTGCTCAATATGAGCATCATCCAGAGAGTAGTACACGGTCTTGCCTTCCTTGCGCCGCTTGACGATCCGCATGTTGCGGAGTGAACGCAACTGGTGTGAAATGGCCGACTGTCCCATGTCGAGCAGAACCGTCAGGTCATGAACACATAATTCCTTCTGTAACAGCGCATCAATAATACGTAGACGTGTGGGGTCGCTGAATGCCTTGAACCAATCTGCCATCTCGGAAGAGGTCTCCCGATCTATGAGTGAAGTACGAATCGTCTGCACGTCGGCTTCAGTACCTGAGCAGGCTGCATCACATTCGCTTGGTGCTTTAACCGGTTGTTCCATTTCCTATCACCGCCTATGTTAACTCAACATTTGCATAATTCGATTTAACCATTTGGTAAGTACAACAACTAGACGAATAAAACCATTTCGATCTAATTGTTGTTGATTGGAATTCACTGGTTCGGATTTATGCAAAAGTTTAACTATAGCTCTATTATATCCAAAACCCGCCTAAAGCGAAATGATTACTATTAGCATAATCTGTATGAAAAATCAACAACGATTGTTGACACTCATGTTTAGGCGTGCATATAATAGGGGTAACCAAACATATGAATGAGTGCTCATATATTGAATACAATTGAAATATAACATCGTTTTTGTACTGCAAAGGGGAGAATTCACATGGGAACCGGACAGGAACAGGTGAAAAGGGAACTGCTACTTGATGGATTGGATTGTGCGAACTGCGCATTAAAGATCGAGAATGGCGTCAAAAAAATTAAGGGCATTAACGAATGCTCTGTCAATTTTGTTACCAAAACATTATCGCTGCACACCACTTCCGATATGGATGAACAGGTAGTGGAAGAAGCAAAGCGCAAAGTGCTTCGGCTGGAGCCGCATATTCGCATCTCGGAAAAAGGAAAACACGTGAACGGACATGTGCACACCCATACAGGGAGTGCAGCTGGTGCGCATAACCACAGTCATGACCATACTGGACATAACCACAGTCATGACCATACTGGACATAATCATGGACATTCACATTCACACGGCAAACACTCGCATACTCATGATCAACATCAACATGGTCATACACATGAGCACGGGAGTCATGCTGGGCATGATCACAGCCATACCCATGATGATGCCCATGCAGGCCACTCACATGAACATGGTGCAGGACAGACAAAAGTGTTACTTGCTCGTCTTGCTGCAGGTTCTGTGCTGCTCGCAGCTGCAATCTGGTCGCCACTGGAGGGCTGGGCACAGTTTACTCTATATGCGCTCGCTTATCTGATTGCCGGGGGAGATATCGTGCTCCAGGCGTCCAAAAACATCATCCGCGGTCAGGTATTCGATGAATACTTCCTGATGTCCGTCGCTACCTTGGGTGCCTTTGCTATTGGAGAGTATCCGGAAGGGGTAGCGGTCATGCTCTTTTATCAGCTCGGGGAGCTGTTTCAGGGCATGGCGGTTAATCGGTCACGCAAGTCGATTCAAGCGCTCATGGACATTCGCCCGGACTACGCGAATATCCTGACGGGTTCGGGTGACGAGACCCGTCGTGTATCTCCAGAAGACGTACGAATTGGTGATCGTATTGTCGTGAAAGCAGGAGAGCGAGTACCGCTGGATGGTATCGTTAGAGCTGGGCGTTCCATGGTGGACACTTCTGCTCTGACAGGTGAATCCGTACCTCGTGAGCTGGAGTCCGGAAGTGATGTACTGAGTGGATTTGTGAACAAAAATGGTATGTTGACAATTGAAGTGACTAAAACGTTTGGTGAATCAACGGTATCCAAGATTCTGGACCTGGTGCAGAACGCGAGCAGCCGGAAAGCGAAAACAGAGCATTTTATTAGTAAATTTGCCCGTTATTACACACCGGTTGTTGTTATCCTTGCAGCCGTGATTGCATTTGTTCCGCCGTTGATACTTAGTGGTGCAACATTTGCCGATTGGATCTATCGTGCATTGGTCTTCCTGGTTATATCATGTCCTTGTGCGCTGGTGGTCTCTATTCCACTTGGATTCTTTGGTGGTATCGGAGCAGCTTCACGTAACGGGATTCTTGTCAAAGGCAGTAACTACCTTGAAGCGTTGAACGATGTGAAAGTTGTTGTTTTTGATAAAACGGGTACACTAACCAAAGGTGTATTCAAAGTAACAGCCATTCATCCCGAAGGTGGACGCACGGAAGAAGAACTGATGGAGCTTGCAGCTATTGCCGAAGCCAATTCCAATCATCCGATTGCCGAATCCATTCGCGCAGCTTGGGCCAAAGCCATTCCCACGCAAGGTGTGGAAGGTTATGACGAAGTTGCCGGACATGGGATTAAGGTGAGCGTCGATGGTCGGGAAGTGCTGGCAGGCAACGCCAAATTAATGAAGCAGGCGGGTATATCCTATACCACACCAGAGACAGCCGGAACGATAGTCCACGTGGCTGAAGCTGGTACGTATGTTGGTCATCTGATCATTGCCGATGAAGTGAAGGATGACGCAGCCGCAGCCATTCAGGCGCTGAAGAAACTCGGCATCCGCAAAACGGTCATGCTGACAGGTGATGCCAAAGCCGTAGGTGAAGCGGTAGGACGTGAGCTGGGTGTGGATGAGGTCTACGCTGAATTGTTGCCACAGGATAAAGTCGAGCGACTGGAACAACTGGAAGCTGCCAAATCTCCGAAGGAGAAAATGGTGTTTGTCGGTGACGGTATCAACGATACACCTGTGCTGGCACGCGCCGATGTGGGTGTGGCCATGGGTGGACTTGGTTCAGATGCCGCGATTGAAGCAGCAGATGTGGTCATCATGACCGATGAACCGTCGAAACTAGCGAGTGCAATCCGCATTGCTAAGCGTACACGAATGATTGTGTGGCAAAATATCGCGTTTGCTCTGGGAGTTAAAGCGATCTTCCTGTTACTCGGTGTGTTTGGCATAGCTACCATGTGGGAAGCGGTATTCTCGGATGTCGGTGTCACGGTGCTAGCTGTCCTGAACGCCATGCGTGTACTTCGTGTGAAGAATATCTAAGTTTACGAAACGATCCAGGCGGCTCTTCGTATATACGTAGAGCCGTTTTTATATTTTTATGTAGATAAGTCTAACTAGACATTTACACGAGAACGGAGAGGACAGAGATGACCTGAAGTAGCGAAGCTACCATCGCAGGTTATTCTGTCATCGGAGTGTCAGTGTGAGCAGGTCTATGGAAGACAACAGTGAAGGGGAGAACGTTTTGACAGGAGCAGTAGTAGGGATCATCATTGGAGTGTGTTATTTCATTCTGGGGTTGATGGTGTTCAAAAAACCACCGAAAATGATTAACGGAATATATGGTTATCGGACCCCGCGTGCAATGAGTAATCCCGAGTTATGGGACGAAGCGCAAAGTTATAGCGCCAATCTGATGATGCAATTTGGTGTGATTATCACGATATTCGGCATTATCGGTTTCTGGCTTACAGATGTACGAGCTTTGGTTCTGAGTCTGGTTGCTACAGGATTCTATACGTTCAGATTGTTTACCAGAGTTGAAGGCCGGTTGAAGCAAATGCAGCGTGCTCAACAGCAACAGAATGAGCAGAACGTTTAAGGTAAGATTAGGGAATAGGTTTAGAGAAGAGGACTCGCGTGTGAAGCGGGTCTTTTTTTGTTGAAATAGAAAACTGTAGAGGATGTTAAACTCGCTAAGACTTCATACACAAAATCTAACGTTGACGTTAACGTTAATATTATATATAATTATGTACATAACATTATAGACATATGGAAGAGGTGAGGGAAATGAGTTTATATAAAATCGACGACGTAGCCAAGGAATGTGGTTTGACCAAGCGAACCATTCGGTATTATGAAGAGATTGGTGTCATGCCTTCACCTCAGCGGACAGATGGCGGGACGCGGTTGTACACTCGGGAGGATATCGATTATCTGAAAAAGGTGGTTCGCGCCAAAGAGGTACTTGGATTCTCCCTTCAGGAGTTACATACCTATGTGGCAACGGCAGATGCCTTGAACGAACAACGTTTTGACTACCAGCAGACGACCGAAGTAAGAGAACGGATCGAGAAGCTTACCGCGATGGAAACAACGCTGGATGGTCAGTTGCAACTGATTGAGCAGAAACTTCAGAGCATACATGCCGTACAGACTGAACTGGAAGAGCTGCGTGAACGCGTTCGGAGTGGTATTCAGAAGTTACAGGCACATGATCCGCAGGGTGATGAAGACGGCTAACCGAATTAGCATCTATTTTCAAATAAACAAAACTGTATACACATAATCGCTACATGGAGTGAGCACCATAGTACCTGTAGCGATCCTGTACAAACACCGGATGTTTCGGTGTCATTTGTGCCGTTTTGTTACCTCTAATTCTGAAAATGTATAGAATGTTTTCATTATTTTCACGGTCGTTTTCAAATATAAAGCTTAACCACATAAATTATTCACAGGAGGAATTACGTATGAAAAGAGAGCCATCATTACCGGACGAATTGCCGTCATCACGTGGGGGCCTGTTATCCCAGCCGCGAGCGGTATGGGCGGTTGCTTTTGCATGTATCATATCTTTTATGGGTCTGGGGCTGGTTGACCCGATCCTGCCCGCGATTGCAGATCAGCTGCATGCTTCGAAAAGCCAGGTGTCACTGCTATTTACCAGTTATAACGCTGTAACCGGGGTAGCGATGCTGATTACAGGTGTTGTATCCAGCCGGATTGGTGTGAAGTGGACGCTGCTCAGCGGTATATTGTTGATTATTATCTTCTCGTTCCTCGGCGGTACCTCAGACACGGTAGGTGCACTGGTTGGTTACCGTGGCGGTTGGGGACTGGGTAATGCCTTGTTCATCGCAACGGCGTTATCTGCCATTGTGGGACTGTCCACGTCGGGGACAGCCAAAGCGATTATTTTGTACGAAGCAGCGCTTGGTCTCGGGATTGCGGTTGGACCGCTGCTTGGTGGTGAGCTAGGTTCCATCTCTTGGCGTGGCCCGTTTTATGGGGTGGCTGTTCTGATGGCGATTGCCTTTATCAGCATTACATTTATGTTGCCCAAGATGGCCAAACCGAAAACACGCAGTTCTTTGTCCGATCCGTTTAAAGCATTAAGTTATCCTTCACTGAAAACATTGGCGATTACCGCCTTCCTGTATAACTTTGGTTTCTTTACCTTGATGGCTTATTCACCATATGTCATGAATCTGGATGAGCACGGCTTGGGTTATGTATTCTTTGGCTGGGGACTGATGCTGGCGATTACGTCGGTATTCGTGGCACCAAGATTACAACGCCGATTCGGATCGGTTCCGTCCATGAGTGTCATGCTTACATTGTTCGCGATTGATCTGGTTGTTATGGCAGTAGGTACGGTGATGGGTTCACCAACTACCGTTATTGTGGCAGTCATTGTAGCGGGGATTTTCCTTGGGATTAACAACACGTTAATTACAACGGCTGTTATGGAAGCTGCACCTGTAGAGCGTTCTGTTGCTTCTGCTGCATACAGCTTCGTTCGTTTCCTGGGTGGTGCACTTGCTCCATGGCTTGCGGGTAAATTGTCCGAGTGGTTCCTGCCGGAAACGCCGTTTTATTTTGGTGCATTAATGGTTCTGGTTGGAGTCGTGGTACTGCTGGTGCGCCGTCATCATCTGCGGGATATCGATTCCGCCATTACATCTCATTAATTCACAGGAGGAATTGCAATGTTGAAACGTATATTGGTTGCTGTTGATGGTTCGGATCATGCTCATAAGGCTTTGGAACAAGCTCTGATCCTGGCTGAAGATATGAAACATCCCGCAAGTCTGTTGATCGTGCACGTGAATCCTGCCATTTCGATCAATGAACCTGCATTGGGTGTTGATCTGGAAGCTCGGATTGCCGAAGAAGGGCAACATATTATAGAACCTGTGACTAATCAGTTGTCAGGGCGTGACGTTGCATATGAAACGCTGTTGATTGCAGGTGATCCCGTTAATGAGATCTGCCGTGTGGCGCGTGAAAGAGATTGTGGAATGATTGTGATGGGTACCGGCGGGAAAGGCATGCTCGCAGAGATGATCGTGGGCAGTGTCAGTCATGGCGTGTTAAAACATGCAGAATGCCCCGTCCTGACGGTTAAATAGGTTGTGAAATCCTTTATAATGCAATAGCTCAAGATCGCCACAATGGCTCATCAGGTACGTTACAAGCTATGATTGCCGAATACCGTAGTGGGTTGATGGCACGGAAATAGTGTATAAATAGATTATATAAATTAAACTGAACTTTTACATGAGACAGCGATTGGTGGGTTGTTCTGTCATCGAAGTGGCAGTGTAATATTCTTTTCTCTAGTTCAATAGGTTCTAAAAGGATGGAGGATGCAACATATGAAAAAACAACATCTGTTTATCGGTGGCAAACCCACCGAATCCGTAGATTATAAAACACTTCAAGCACCATACTCCGGGGAAACGCTCGCAGAAGTCTCGTCGGCTTCAGCCGAGGAAGCGGAGGCTGCTATTGCAGCTGCCGTTCAGGCTGGGAAGGCAATGCGCCAGATGCCTGCACATCAGCGTGCAGATATTCTGTACAAGTTGTCCTCCATGCTCGAAGAACGCAAGGAAGAAGCAGCGCGAATCATAGCGCTTGAAGCGGCGAAGCCGATTACCGCAGCGCTGGCCGAGGTTGACCGGACGGTGGAAACGTATCGTTTTGCCGCTGAGGAAGCCAAGCGACTGACCGGAGAGACGGTTCCGATGGATGCAGCCAAAGGTGGAGAAGGACGTATCGGTTATACGATGCGGCAACCTCTAGGTGTCATCGGTGCGATTACACCGTTTAATTTTCCAATGAATCTGGTAGCCCACAAGGTAGGTCCAGCGCTGGCAGCGGGCAATACGATTGTTCTCAAACCTGCGGAGCAGACGCCTCTGTCTTCCTATTACATCGCTAATCTGCTTCAGGAAGCCGGATTGCCGGATGGTGCACTGAACGTGGTGAGCGGTGAGGGCAAAACGATTGGTGATGTGCTTGTGGAGCACCCCCGTGTTGCTCACATTACGTTTACAGGCAGTCCAGCGGTAGGCACGAGCATTCGTAGCAAAGCAGGACTCAAACGCGTGACACTGGAGCTTGGGTCGAATGCAGCGGTCATTGTGGATAAGGACGCAGACCTGAATAAAGTGGTTCCTCGATGTGTGACGGGAGCTTTCACCTATCAGGGACAGGTATGTATCTCGCTACAGCGAATCTACGTACATCGTGACATCTCGGAAGAATTCATCCGGCGTTTCGCTGAAGCGGCTAAACAAGTGGTGGTCGGAGACCCGCTGAGCCCGGATACGGTGGTCTCTGCGCTGATTACCTCCAAGGATGTACAGCGTACACTCGACTGGATTGAAGAAGCCAAACAGGCAGGGGCTGAGGTGGCAGCAGGCGGTCAAGCTGAAGGAGGCATTCTTCGTCCAACGTTATTGATTAACGTTCCGCGTGATGCCAAGGTATCCTGTCAGGAAGTGTTTGCACCCATCGTTGTGATCAATACGGTAGTTTCCGTTGAAGAGGGTATTGAACATGTTAACGATTCGATATACGGGCTTCAGGCAGGCGTATTTACAAACGATATCCATACCGCCCTCCATGCTGTCGATCAGATTGAAGCAGGCGGAGTTATGATTAATGATATTCCGACGTTCCGAGTGGATCACATGCCCTATGGTGGGGTGAAACAGAGTGGTATCGGACGTGAAGGTGTAAAATATGCTGTAGAGGAAATGACGGAATTGAAATTTGTTATGTTTAACAAAGGGTGAGTATCTTCCATTATTTTACTCAATATACCGTATGCCAATGAAAACATAACCACACACGCCTGTGCCAGAATAATGGCACAGGTTTTTTTATATGAAGATCATGGAAAAAGTTTTCAAAAATACATGCGGATTCTTCGCCGACTGCGGGTTCACATCTGATGAGACGGGTATAACATAGTTAACATACCGCAACATAACTGACCAACCGCCGCTCATATCACTGAAGCATGATGTACCCATCCAGAGCACGAGCGGAATGAAGCGGTACAGCATTGCCGAAAGTCTTATATTCTCTCATTATTCAAATACAATGCAGTATGAATTAAGCCTGAACTCTGGAGTTGCAGGACAGGCAGGAGGTGTATTCAAATGGCATATTCCATGGTTGACGTATCGGGAATGTCAGGCGTAAGTCTGAACGAACTGAGCCAGTATGCGGAGACAGGTCTTCTGAATCCGGCATTTGGGGATGTAGATGAGGACATCTATTATGAAAAGCAGGAATTGTTGAGACTCCAGCAAATCCTTTTCTGTAAGGAAGTAGGTATGAAGGAGAATGAGATTGCCCCGATGCTCCGGGATAATCCTCAGGATGTCATACGCATCATGAAGCAACATCGCATTGATATTCTGGAGAAGGCACTCCGTCTGCATGGATTGATTCAGACACTGGACAAAACGATCTCTCATTTGCAAGGTGAACAGGAAATTGATGAACATGATCTTTATATCGGTTTTGTAAATAAGGGGCGTCACCAGTTGCTGAATGAATCGGGTTCTGAAGCTGTAGTCACTAATGATATGAACCATGTGCAGACAGACGATGCTCAGAGGTCCGACATCCAATCTTCCAATTCATCCACATTGCCTGAAAATCAGGAGATGAAGTCAAAAGAAGATTATCTGGATTCCCAGGCGAAAATTGATCAAGTTCATCTGGACTTGCAACAGGCCATTGAGGATGGATTGGAGCCCGGTAGTGCGAAAGTACAACAGATTATTGGCAGGCATCTTGAATGGATCAAAGGTTATTATACACCCACCGCTGAGATCTATCGGGATTTGGCCAATCTGTATGTAGAGCATAAAAATTTCCGTCAGATGTATGATGGTTACCATCCGAGGCTGGCTGAATTCCTGCGGGATGGGATGATGATTAAAGCGGAACATGATTTATCCTAAATGCATAAAGTAACATGGGCGAGCAAGAACATGGGTGTGAATCATAATGGATAACAAAGAGCGCAGACCTCTGAGAGGACTGCGCTCTTTGTTATTACGGGTTCTTCATCATCGTGTGTGATGAGACTCCGATCACCTTATTCATCATTTCCTAAAGAGGTATGGTTGCCTCCAACTGCTCTGTGAGCAGGCTTACGGCTTTCTCCAGGAAGACGCGGTCTTCGTCGTCAAAACGGTTTTTGATCGGGCTATCGATATCCAGCACCCCGTACAGCTCGCCGTTTTTGATAATCGGTACGACGATCTCACTGTTCGATGCTGCATCACAGGCAATGTGGCCTGGGAAGGCATGAACATCATCAACGACCAGGGTACGTTTTTCCGCAGCAGATGTGCCACATACACCACGTCCCAGTGGAATTCGGATACAGGCAGGCAGTCCTTGGAATGGTCCGAGGACCAGTTCTTTTCCATCATACAGATAGAAGCCGACCCAATTGGTGTCGGTCATAAATACATTGAGCAGCGCAGCAGCGTTCGCCAGATTGGCAATCGCACTAGGTTCATCGCGGATCAGAGCACTTAACTGTCCCAGGACGGCGGTGTGCTGCTCACTTCGTGTTCCTTCATAGGAAACAGCTTGAAACATGGTAAATCACCCTCCCGAGCAAAATGGTACTTATTTTCAAGATAGTGCAGAGGATGCGGTTAGTCAAGCGGAGGATTTCGGAAAGGGAAGGGAATACCTGAAGAATCCTCCTGTTTCTCAGCTTCTTGCGCGGGGTAATTACTTAGCAACCACGGAGGGCTATAACCCGGGAAGGAGCTTGGCTTATGCATGCAGAGGTACAGAATCTTTTTGTACGGATTCATCTACTACATTTCGCGCAAAATCAGGATTTGAACGTTAGCGAGGCACTGCCCCTATTGGAAGAACGGGGATATCGCGTTGGAGAGCGGGAGATCAAGCAGGAGCTTGAACACCTGACACAGGAGAACTTCCTGACCGCCCACGGGGACCAATGGAGCCTGACCGGGACTGGCATCGAAGAATTCAAGGAAATCACGGCTGTGTTTGGCCGGGTTAGCGATGAATTACTGGGGAAGGGCAAGAAAACGTCCAAAGCTTAAAATTCATTAGGACAAGCCATGATTCCGTAATTCACTCAAACTTGAATAGTTCCATACGTACAACAAGACCGGGAGCGAAATTGGCCCGGTTTTTTGACGTGTGTCCATGACTGAACAGTTGCCATTCGGCGCAGGTTATGATTAGATGACTAGTGAATATTATGGTCTGCGGAGATAGATCGGATCGGAGTGTCTTTATATGTATAAATGCAAAGGAAGAATTCCCGAAATGGAGACTGCGCGGCTTCGTCTGCGTAAAATGCGTCGCCGGGATGCGGCCCAGATGTTCGCATGCTGGTCAGATCGCGAGGTGACCCGTTACATGAATCTTGCACCCATGATTGGGACAAGCGAAGCGGCGGACATGATTGGACTGCTCAACCAAATGGCAGGAGAAGAGGATGCGATCCGCTGGGGGATCGAACTTAAAGAAACAGGCAAGCTCATCGGCAGCTGTGGCTTTAACACATGGCAGCTTGAAGGCGCATTCCGGGGTGAGATTGGTTATGAGCTGGGACGTGATTATTGGCGACATGGTTATATGACGGAGGCTTTCTCCGCATTGCTGCCCTTTGGATATGAGACCATGGGTCTTAATCGAATTGAAGCGCTGGTTGATCCGCGTAATCTGGCTTCCGGCGAGTTCCTGACAAACCGCGGCTTCACACGTGAAGGATTGCTGCGACAGGTGCAACATACGTCCACCGGATATAAGGATATGGTGATGTATTCCATGTTGTATGATGAGTTCCTTCGCAAGCGAGGTAAATAAAAGAGAGAAACGAAGAGAGAAGGGTTTGTGTGAATGCAACCGGAGGTTTGAAGCGCAGTTTCATCTTGACGGGGCTGTTGCTCGCGACATTTCTGTCAGCGATTGAAGGCACCGTAATTGGTCCGGCAGGGCCGACCATTGTCAGTGAACTGGGGAGTGTACAGCTGCTGAGCTGGATTTTCACCGCATACCTGTTGACGATGGCTGTGAGTACGCCCATTTTCGGTAAAATCAGTGACTTGTATGGACGAAAGCCTGTATTTCTGATTGGCTGTGCGTTATTTTTACTGGGTTCACTCTTGTGCTGTCTGTCGCAGAACATGGAGCAATTGATTATTTTCCGTGCTATTCAAGGGATTGGTGCGGGTGCGGTAGTTCCTGTTACATTTACGATTATTGGGGACATCTACGCGATTGAAGAACGTGGCAAAATCCAGGGATGGATTAGCTCCGTGTGGGGCATTTCCTCTCTGGCGGGACCGCTGCTTGGTGGTTATTTTGTAGATAATCTCGGCTGGCAGTGGATCTTTGGTTTTAATGTGCCGTTTGGTCTGCTCGCGATGTGGTTTGTATTTCGTTATCTGAAGGAAGATATCTCTCCACGTACGGCCAAGATTGATTATGTCGGTGCACTGACCTTCACGGTGGGCATTACCGCATTGTTATTTGTCCTGTCGGCGGGTGGGCAGTATTATGCCTGGAGTTCTCCGTTGATTGTTGTGCTGAGTGTGGTCGCCGCTCTGTTTATTATTTTATTTTTCGTGGTGGAAAAAAGAGCTCAGGCCCCTATGGTTCCACTACATTTGTTCCGAATTCGGGACATCCGTGTGGCGAATATAGCCGGACTGCTGACCAGTACTTTGATGATCGGCCTGACCAGTTATTTGCCGCTCTGGGTGCAGGGGGTTCGGGGAGGTAATGCGACGGAATCCGGGCTGTTGCTCGCACCGATGTCGGTGGGTTGGCTCATTGGTAGTGTGATGGCAGGCCGTCTGTTAATGAAAATTGGATCACGTATGACCGCATTGATTGGGTTAACCGGTATTGCGATTGGATCGGGTGGACTCTTTCTGGTGGGCGGGACATCCCCGCAGGCTGTGCTCTTTATATTGACCTTTATTTATGGTCTCGGCTTCGGATTTGCGTTTACGATCTTCACCATTATTGCGCAGTCGTCTGTAGGGTATAAGGAACGTGGTTCCTCTACGGCACTGCATACGTTCATGCGTACGTTGGGACAGACGATTGGTGCAGCGGCTTTTGGCACGTGGTTAAACTATCGGATCTCGACGTTATCCAGTGAACAGAATCTGGCGGAGGCTGGAATTTCGGAGAATGATCTGAATGAACTGCTCGCTCCACATACGGATGCTGCCCTATCGGATGACAAATGGGCGTTGCTGCGTAACGTTCTGGAAGGAAGCCTGCATTCCCTGTTTGTCATTATGTTTGTCATTGCACTGGTCTCGTGGGTAACGACGCTTGCTTTACGCAAACGTTTAATTGTACCCGAAGATGCAGATGCTCCAACGCAGCCACAAGGCTCAAAGTAAAAGTGGATGTATACGAAAAACCGGATTCGCCGATGTCAGGCAAATCCGGTTATTTTTGTTGATGGCACATGTGCAGTGGATTAGAGTATATTTTCAAACTCATGCAAGTGATACGTTGGGGGATGTCCGGGTCTAAAGCATTTTGAAGTACAGGCTGGCTGATTCTGGTGAATCGTCCAGACGAATTTCTAAGGAACGGAGGACGTCTTATTTGACCTTCTGCTCCTGTTTCTCAATTGTAAGGAACATGAGACAACTTATTTCCCGAAATCACCTGAAAAACACGTTGTAAACGGCTGTTTATTCAAAGATAGCGTGTGTCAGATTCCTTAAAATGCTGCGAGCGCTTCAAACCCCTGAATAAGACGTCACAGGTTCGTTAGCGTTAGCGCTCCCGCTCCATATCTGCTCCAGAACATTCAGTTACGCTCCCGCTTTCGACAGGTTTTAAGATACGCTCTAGCTGCTTGCTGATAAACGGTCTGCGGAATGTGCAAGCCTTCCCAAGAGTTCGGACAGCAATTCCTTGTCTTCCTCACTTAGTCCACTTACCGCCCGATCAATCTTCAACGCATAGCCTGGATAGATGTCATCCATGGTGCGCTGTCCTTCTTCGGTCAGTTCCACAAAGATGATACGTCTGTCTTGCGGACAATGTTTGCGGTGTAACAATCCTTTTTGCTCCAGCTTATCGATCACATAGGTCACATTACCACTTTGCAGCAGAAGTTGTGCGCCAACCTGTTGAATCGGCTGAGCTCCTTTCATATATAACACTTCGAGCACCCCGTATGCGGTGGGGTTGAAGCCATGCACTTTGCTTCCGGATACAGCGTGTTCATTCACGCTCTTGAATGTCTGGGCCAAGGTGCGGTACAGATGAAGTGAACGTTCGGTTCCGATTTCTTGTAATTCCAGCATGCTGATCCCGCCTTTTCAGATTAGTTTTATAAGTTGAAATGATGAAGAGGGGTCCTCTCCGTTATGCTGTTCATGTAAAAGAGTATTTCAACTTATATGAGTTGGTTATTTATGTTTGACGATTCAGGTTGTCGCCATGGTTTAATTGTAAACTTCTATTTCTACGAAAAACATGCGATATGTCACAAGATTTGCATTTTTAGCATTTAAAATTTGATCATTCATCATGCTGAAAAATCATCCTTCAGATGTCGCTTTTTCTCCGCCTCTGGCAGGAGGTCGAGTCAAGGGCTGCTCTATATAATGAGTTCATACTATGAATTGGAAGATGATGGAGGAGAAGAAGGATGACAAGTGATTTAACGTTTGAAGGACAACGACCGCTGAAGAATAACCGATCTTTTGTAACATTGATGGTGGCACAGGCTATTTCCAATCTGGGTGATTGGCTGCATCTGCTCGCAATTCTGACCCTCGTGGGTATCCGCTGGAATGCAACGCCTTGGGAGATTACATTTGTCACACTTTCCGCAGCACTACCCATTCTGTTGACAGGGCCATTCGCAGGCACACTTGCAGATCGCCTGAACCGAAAATGGCTGATGATTGTAGCCGATGGTGCACGGATTATCATCGTGGGTGCGTTAATTTTTGCTGATCAGATCTGGCACGTCTACATACTGCTTGTCCTCAAATCCTTGTTCGATGTAATCTTCTCTCCGGCCAAAAACGGAAAGCTGAAGGAAATTGTACCTCGCGAACAGCTTGCCCAAGCTGTATCCATCAGCTCGGTGATCGAACAGATGTCCAAAATTATTGGTCCGGCGCTTGGCGGACTTTTGGTAGCCGCTTTTGGCATTACCTGGTGTTTTGTTCTCGATTCAGCGTCTTTTCTGATCTCCGGCATCATTTTATTGTGGATTCCTGGAACTCGGGTGATCCAAACCGCAATTCATAACGTAACAGAAGTAGAGGAAGAGCCAGCTGGGGATGTTCGCAACCGCTCAAAAGGCTATTTTTGGAAAGAAACACTGGAGGGTATCCGCATGCTTGCATCTCTCCCTCATGTAGGAACGTCTCTGATTTTGCTTGCTTCAGCCATACTTTTTCTGCAATTTGCCGATTCACAGACTGTGGTGTTATTCAGACAACTTCCCGGAATTTCAACTGATCTGCTGGGATGGTGCGTGGCAGCAAGTGGCGCAGGTACATTAATTGCAGCGATGAGTGTACGGAAGTGGAAGCATGCAGGGCATGTTTTGAAAATGGGTCTGGGTACCACACTTATGGGTCTGGTTATCGGCGGAGCCGGAGTTATTGTTGGGATTTGGCCGCACGCCGGGCTAGGTGCCAATCTGTTGTTAGTATCCCTCTTTGCCCTGGCAGGTGTCGGAATTGGGTTTGCGATTGTCCCCTTTCAGATCCTGTTGCAGGAACAAACACCTGAGGCGATGACAGGCAGGGTATTTGGAACGGTAGGCAGCGTGATGACAGCCAGTAATATTATGGGCCCGGTGGTAGGCGGATTTATGGTCACCTCATTTGGTGTAGTGCCGGCTTTTGTCTGTTCAGGCATTTTGATGACCCTGCTTGGTTTGATTTATTTGATGAAACGTAGCGGGGAAAAAGCCGATCTGACTGGCTCCATTGAAGCCAAGACCATGATTGCAGGCGACTGAAAACAGGCCGGATCTGCTCAGGTTAGAACAGTTGAAATGAAGGTTTGAATTTACTTCAAATTTTAAGTTTTTGATTATAAAGCGTTTGAGTAAACGCCTTCACGTTTAATGAGGAACAGGCAGAAATCCCTGTATTCTAATTATTCCTAGGGGAAAACTCATATGCCTTGTCCCACCAACGCATTAGCGGAAAGGGGGTGAAGCAACTTGAATGTAAAGTTACCAAAATCGATTGTGCGTCTTGGAAGCATACCACTGGCAATACTTGCCGGGACTTTGATGCTGGGGTTTGGATCGTCACATGTATACGCAGACGAGGCTCAGGTATCTTCTGAAAAACCTTCCAGCGGATTGTCGCTCAGTTTGTTTTCACGTGATTCGGATGGCGGGTTGAACCTGACTCCGTCAGTATCGGTATCCACACCACTGCTGGATGTTGAAGTTCCTTCGATCAAAGGGAATGAATCGACAGGTAAGCTGAGTGTATCTGAGCTGAAAGTAGATACACCGCTTGGATCGGCCGGAACATCAGAGATTGGGATTGATGCGAAGAAGGGAACCGTCGAACTGCCGTCTGTACAGGCGGATACACCGGTGATCAAAGCCGATGTATCAAGCAGTCAGGTGAACCTCAACGAAGGTACAGCTTCCTTGCCTGGCGTTACCGCAGAGGTACCCGATGTGATCAAGGCAGAGACGTCTGCTGTGAAAACAGATCTTCGGCAGGGTAAGGTTGAATTGCCTTCCGTGAAGGTGGATGTACCTGAAGTTACTTCGGTCAATATCTCTTCATCCCGTGTGGATCTGAGTAAGGGATATGTACAGTTGCCTTCTGTGAAAGCAGAAGTTCCAGTTGTAGACGTATCCGCTAAACTCAATCCTGATCAGGAAAAGGTGGAGATTCCAAGTGTGAAGCCGGAACCGCCTGTAGTCACTCCGGAAAAGCCGACGCTCATCAAAACACCGAATGTTGAAACTTCCAATACGAGTGCGCTCGCAAATCCTGTCTCATCTCAGAACAACGAGGAAGGACAAGACGCAGTACAGGTTACGGGCAAAGTGATTGAAGTCGCCTCGGAACCAGAAGTACGTCCAGAACAACCTGTTGTCCCGCAGGCATTGCCTGTGGAAGTAACCGATCTGACGCAGGATTCCGATGTTAATGCAGGTTTTCCCGATAACGAGTTATTCCTCGTAGATGAGACATCTGCTGACCCAGCTGTCACTGAACAAGTGCAGAGTAACCAGGAAGCCGATCTGAAACAAGATGATGTCGATGCAACATCTCCATTGCAGCCTCGCACAGAACGACCAACCAGTTGGTCTGTTGCAGTAACTTCTCCCGGAGCAGCTAATGCTTCCGCCGGGACAAGCTCCGGTTCGTCCGGTGTAACTGGAGGTGGAGCAACCGCTCCAGCCGCTGCACTTCCGGGAGCAACAACGGGTCTGGTTACGCCAGATTACGATTTTGCCTTCCGAATGGAACGGCTCGATGGGTTCAGTCAATGGTCACAGGCACCGCCGGGGCGGCCGCCGCAATATACCTCTTTCTCTTAGGCAACAATGGCGTTAATTCAACCAAAATCGAGAAGGAGTGTATATAATCATGAAAAAAGTGAATCGTTGGGTAAAATTGTCGGTATTGTCGGGTACGTTGGTAGCTGGATTGCTGGGAGCTTCGCAGGCAACTTACGCAGATAGCTATAGCAATAACAGCAGTGGCAATCTGGATCTAAATGCAGGTTTGCGCCTGGAACTGGGATCTCTTCTGTCAGGACACCGTGACACAGGTTACGGAAACCATGGTAGCTACGGAGGTTCATCCAGTGCAACTGGAGCATTGAATTTGGATCTTGGCCTTAATGCCGGCTTATCCTCAGAGAGCATAAACCGATACAATGATCGTTCTTCCAATCACACTGCTGAGCGTAACAGTTCTGGCACGCTGGGCCTTGGCCTGAATGCCAATGTGTCGGGAGAAGGTACAACGATGAGCGACTATTCACGAGGCGGCGATGATCGGAACGTGAACACCAGCTACGCGAGTGAAAGCCGTGGAGCGCTGGGTCTTGGTCTGAACGTGAATGCCGAAGGTGAGAGTGCAACATGGACTCAATCTGAACGCAGCAACAGCGTGAAAGACAGCGAGCGTAACACGAACAGTAGCTACGCGAGCGAAAGCCGCGGCGCACTGGATCTGGGTCTGAACGCAAAAGCAGAAGGAGAGAGTGCAACATGGACTCAATCCGAACGCACTAACAGCGTGAAAGACAGCGAGCGTAACACGAACAGTAGCTATGCGAGTGAAAGTCGTGGAGCACTGGATCTGGGTCTGAACGCAAAAGCAGAAGGAGAGAGTGCAACGATGGCTCAATCCGAACGCAACAACAGCGTGAATGACCGTGAGCGTAACACGAACAGCAGCTATGCGAGCGACAGCCGCGGCGCATTGGATCTGGGTCTGAACGCAAAAGTAGAAGGAGAGAGTGCAACGATGGCTCAATCCGAACGCACTAACAGCGTGAAAGACGGCGAGCGTAACACGAACAGTAGCTATGCAAGCGAAAGTCGTGGAGCGCTGGGTCTCGGTCTGAACGTGAATGCCGAAGGAGAGAGTGCAACGATGGCTCAATCCGAACGCAACAGTTACGTGAATGACCGTGAGCGTAACGTAAACAGTAGCACTGCGAACGAAAGCCGTGGAGCACTGGATCTAGGTCTTAACGCAAAAGCAGAAGGAGAGAGTGCAACGATGGCTCAATCTGAACGCACTAACAGCGTGAAAGACGGCGAGCGTAATGTGAACAGTAGCTATGCGAGCGAAAGCCGTGGAGCGCTGGATCTGGGTCTGAACGCAAAAGCTGAAGGAGAGAGTGCAACAATGGCTCAATCCGAACGCAACAGCAGCGTGAAAGACAGCGAGCGTAACACTAACAGCAGCTATGCGAGCGAAAGTCGTGGAGCGCTGGGTCTCGGTCTGAACGTGAATGCCGAAGGAGAGAGTGCAACGATGGCTCAATCCGAACGCAACAGTTACGTGAATGACCGTGAGCGTAACGTAAACAGTAGCACTGCGAACGAAAGCCGTGGAGCACTGGATCTAGGTCTTAACGCAAAAGCAGAAGGAGAGAGTGCAACGATGGCTCAATCTGAACGCACTAACAGCGTGAAAGACGGCGAGCGTAACACGAACAGTAGCTATGCGAGCGAAAGCCGTGGAGCACTGGATCTAGATCTTAACGCAAAAGCAGGAGGAGAGAGTGCAACGATGGCTCAATCTGAACGCACTAACAGCGTGAAAGACGGCGAGCGTAACACGAACAGTAGCTATGCGAGTGAAAGCCGTGGAGCACTAGATCTGGGTCTGAACGCGAAAGCAGAAGGAGAGGGTGCAACGATGACTCAAACTGAAAGCAACCACAGCGTGAAAGACAGTGAGCGTAACGTAAACAGCAACTACGCGAGCGAAAGCCGTGGAGCCTTGGATCTCGGTCTGAACGTGGATGCAGAGAGTGAAACTACTTCCGTGGTGGAAACAAATCGGTAATATGAGATTTTCACTTTAATATGAAGAAGCAGGGACTCCGGAACCCCTGCTTCTTTTTTTGCATTGTTACGACATATGAGTTAGCGTTCTTCTGAATGTTCTTCTAATAAGCGCACTATCTTTTCAAATGTATACTTGCCTTCGGCAATGTTGACCATAAATTCTACGGCATATTTACGTTCCATCTGCAAATGGTAGCCATTCACTCGCAGAAAGGACTTGGTTACAAGATAAGCTGTACGTTTATTTCCGTTATAGAAACAGTGGTTTTTAACCAATGACTCTAATAAGGCAGTAGCTTTATCAAATATGGAAGGGTAGGCATCCTCTCCAAACAAACTTTGGAGAGGTCTATTTATCGCAGAATCCAACAGAGCAGAATCCTTAATCCCAGCTTGTGCTGTATCATTCATCTTCTTCATCATAAAATGGTGAGCGGCTACTACTTCTTCAATGGAAAGGAATATGGTCATCTTAACGATCCCTTAAATCATTAAGGATATCCTCATCTTCTTCGAAAACGTCGAAGAAGGCTTCCAGTACTTCGGGTCTTACATTTTCGGGTATTTTCATTTGTTTAACCTTTTTTAGTACAATTTCTCCCTGACTGTTTTCAATAAATTCAATCTCATCGCCCTGAGAAACATGGAGCTTATCAATTAAAACCTTAGGCAAGCTAATGCCCAAGCTGTTTCCCATTTTGCCTATTTTGCGAGAAAGAATTTTTTTTTTGGAATGCTCCTCTTTCATCTGAGCCCCACCATTCATGATATATTCCTCCTATAGTATGATCCAACTTATGAAAGTAATACATTTGTATGTATTAATATTAGTATGTAATAACATTATAACATGGTTTGTGCTTCAAAATGATCAAACATACAACCCGCAACTCGATTACAATAAAACATAAAGAATGAAATAAACGCCTGATCAGAACAGGGAGTGAATGATATGGGAACGGAATATAACAGTACGGAAGTACAGGAGTCCATATTGGACGTACATATTACAGAGGCAGGATACGAGCCGGGACAATCGACCATACGCAATATTCGAATGAATGTGGGGCGAGGAGAGCTGGTAGGTATTATCGGACCCAATGGTGCGGGCAAAAGTACCACAATCAAAACGCTTCTTGGTCTGCTGGAACATGCGAACTATGAAGTGACGATTGGGGGAGATGGTCGTTATGCCTATATCCCGGAGCAACCGGTTTTTTATGAATATATGACTTTATGGGAACATCTTGATCTGGCGGCAGCGGCGTATGAAATGGAGGAAGAAGCTTTTGTTGCCCGAGCGGAGGAACTGTTGGTTCGTTTCGGTATGGACCATGTTCGGAATGATCTTCCAGCCAGTTTCTCAAAGGGCATGCGGCAGAAAATGATGCTGATGATCGGATTTCTGTCTTCACCGGATATCTATATTGTGGACGAGCCGTTCATCGGACTGGACCCTCGTGCAACCAAGGATTTTCTAAAATTACTTGATGATGAACGTCGCCGCGGCGCGGGTGTGCTTATGTCTACGCATGTACTGGATACCGCTGAACGAATCTGCGACCGGTTTATTCTGATTGCTTCGGGCAGATCGGCTGCCGAGGGAACATTGGATGAGATCCGTGAAGCGGCAGGATTGCCGGAAGCCTCTTTGTTTGACTGTTTCGATGTACTGACGTCTTAGATAGAGAGAGGGTGAGAGAGAATGGAAACTTCCCACCGTTATACCCCACTTCGTTTATACAGACGAAGACGCAAAGAGCATTTCAAGGAACAGATGAAAAATCTCAGACTCGTCGTGGATTGGACAGTGTGGGTATACCTGCTTGTTCCGGGTCTGCTCTATCTGATTGGATGGTACACGAGTCTGTGGACCAAATCACTGCCTGCATGGGCGACAGGATTACCGCTCCCCGTACTGACTGGGCTGATTGACGTCGTTATGCTTACCGGGGGTGTGTTGATATTTGTGGAGGAAGCGGATGTATTGTTTTTGAAATCAAGGCCGTTGTGGATGCGCACGTTAATGAGGCAAGGGCTCTACCGGTCCTGTCTGCAACATCTGGGCAAAATGATCCTGATTACAGCGCTGACCGCACCCCTGTGGTCCCGTGTATATGAGATGTCGAATCTCCAGATTGCACTTATGGCTGTCTGGTTTGGTGCAGTAGCTTCATTCCAAGTCATAACACTACATATGACAAAGGTTCGATATACAGGATGGCGACGCTGGATTCAGATGATCCCTCTCGTCATTGGCATGGGTTACATGACCATTCATGCGACATCATGGATGCATGGACAGACGTGGAAAATCAGTTTTGGAATCGTAATTATCATGCTTCTTCTAATTACAGTTGGACAGATGAGGCTATTGATGAAGGGAACGTTTGAAGGGGATGTGCGGGAGGATCTGCGGAGCAGGCTGCAGCTTCCAGCTCTAATGTTAAGCCGGGCGGTGAGCAAGCCGAAAGCCCCACGAACACGGTCCATCATCTTCCGTAAACCGCGTAAACTGTTACGTAATCGTTCCATCGCGAATCGGACAGCGGAGATTGCATTCAAGGCATTTTTCCGAAACTCGGCCACGATGAAATTGTATCTGCAGCTTGGCGGACTATCCATCGCAGCAGTTGCATTACCACCTTTTCCGGTCAATGTCATTGTGTGTGCGTTATTAATCATCATGTTGACGGTGATGTTTTATCGTTCCTGGGATGTTTTTGCCACGTCCGACTATGTTCAGCTTATAACGTATGACACGGAGGCGCTGCATCTTGCAGGTTCAATGATGGTTCGGATGTTGTTCATCCCGATTGGTATTCTTATGGGATTCACGCTGGGGTTGGCCTGGCTCGGCTGGATCGTGGGTATTCTGACAGCTGCAGGTGCGGTGGCCTTCGGACTCTGTGTCTTATCTATTGCCGGATGGGTCCGGCTGACCCGGGGCTAAAGGAATTCCTTTCTAATTCGGAGCATATCGTGCGCTATAACTGACCATGCTATAGAAGAAGAATCTCATCTATGGATGATGAGAGATTAGCTGTAGCAAGGAGGAAGAGACGATGATGGATAATAGCGAACTACAGGTGCACTTCTCAGACGATTCAGCGTTGAATGCCGCCAGGGCAACCTTGGAGGAGTTGGGATATAAGCCGTATCAGTCCGGGCCGCTGGAACTGTACATCCCTACAGATCGCCAAGATCCTCAGTCTGCCGTAGAGATTGTACAATCTCATGGAGGAAGTGCCGTATTTGCCTCGCAAACGGAAGAGCTGGATCAGTTTCAGAATATATCGATTCCGGCTCATCTCGTGAATGAAGACTGGAATGAGGGTTATGCGAGCCAAAACCAGGGAAGCCAGACGGAGCAAGGCAGACATAACTATAGCGATGACCCAACATACGATGATTCGGCTGATGGATTCTCAGGCAGTGTGAAAGCATAGGAGCATCACAAGCTAAGAGCAGTTCGAGCCAATTTTTCTAAAATGGAACAATGCCCAAAAACCCCGATCGTCCACAATAGTGGATATCGGGGTTTTTGGCATCTGAGCTAATTCATTATCGGGTTAAAAGGTGTAATACACTATTATGATGTAACGTGTTTATATTCAGCCGCATGCATGCCAGCCGTATATCCCGTGGAGAATGCAGCGGTGATATTATACCCTCCGGTGTAGCCGTGAATATCCAAAACTTCACCGCAAAAGAATAGTCCAGGCAGCAGCTTGGATTCCATTGTTTTTGGGTATATCTCCTTTAAGTGGATTCCTCCCCCAGTAACAAAGGCTTCTTTGAGCGATCTTGTTCCGTCTGCACGGAAGGTAAAAGCTTTCATTAGCCCACACAAGTTGCTTAACATACCTTTGGGGAAATGGTGGAACGTGAGGTCATCGCTGATCTCTGCCCGTTTCATCATTAAGGGAATCATACGTTCAGGAACCCATGTTTTTAAAATATTTTTGACAGCTTTGCGGGACTCTTGTTCCAATACCTGTTGCACCTGTGCTTCTAATGCACCTAAGGACAGTTCCGGGAACAGATCAATGCTCATAATGACCTGTGGGTTTCCAGACTTCATCTGAACCTTGCGGATAAATTGGCTGCAGCGCAGTGCAACCGGTCCTGACACGCCAAAATGCGTGAAGATCATATCCCCGCGATGAGAGATGACTGTTTTTCCTTTGGCATCTACTACGGATAGAGCGATATCCCTTAAAGACAAACCTTGCAGTTCTTTAGACTGAATCCAACTCTCTCCAGACACAATGGGCACTTCGGTCGGATATAACTCCGTTATCGTGTGACCCGCAGCCTCAGCCCAAGGATAACCATCTCCGGTAGATCCCGTTTGGGGTACGGACTTGCCGCCGGTAGCGATGATGACAGAGCGCCCAAGAATGGTTTTACCGGATATCAATTTAACACCTTGTATCTGCTGACCATTCTGAATAATTTCCTTGACCGGTTCTTTGGTGCGAATCTCAACGCCGAGGGAGACAATTTTGCCAACCAGCGCATCCACAACTGTTTTCGCTTTATCGGTTACAGGGAACATTCTGCCGTTGTCTTCTTCTTTCAGGGCAATTCCGAGATTCTCGAAGAAACGCATGATTCCCTGGTTGTCCAGATTCTGAAACGAACTATATAAAAAGCGTCCATTACCCGGAATATGTCGGATGAGTTCATCCGTTTCCTTGGCATTGGTTACATTGCATCGACCTCCGCCAGAGATGCCGAGTTTACGACCCAGTTGATCTCCTTTATCCAGCAGAAGCACGGAGGCTCCATGCTCGGCAGCAGCAACGCAAGCCATCAGGCCCGCAGATCCACCACCAATTACAATGACATCATACATATGTTATTACCCTCTTTTTTCATTGATTTTGTCTGTTTTACGAAAAATGTGTCTACTCCTGGCTTTTTCTGAAATATAATGGAGTTATGAGCAGTTCTATTGCGCAGTCTTAAGGGATATATTGTAATATACTGTCGCCTATGTTTTAATCAGAAATACATGAGGGAATGTGCAGGCAGAGGAGGAGATGGCATTGTGGTTGCGTTAAAGGACATGCTTTTACAAGTACTGCTGGCAGGGTCGGCGGTATTTCTGATTCCCTTATTCCGCCTGGTACTCTCCAAGCGGGCTATTGCCAGAATGGAACATGCCGGAACTGTTCATACCAGTTTTGCTGTGACAAGTGCCCTGAGCATGTTATTGTGTCTGCTGTTTGCGCTCTATGCAAGCCCGGTGGCCGTACCCATATCACTAAGCATCGTACCTGTAATACTTGTTATTTTGTATTGTAAGTCCGCTATAGGCGTAACGCTGTCCATTCTACATATTCTCTTCTATTTTCTTTTTGCGCATCCCTATGATCTGTACGGATTTCTCCTTCATACGGGCATTCTTCTCTATCCTATTGTATGGTTGTCTGCCAAACGATTCAAGCATAATACACCTTCACGCAAAATGGCGATCCTCATCATCCTGATTACAATGGAACTGATTGTAACGAGTCTGTTATGGATCGCATCCCTCCAGAATGAATCCACATACTCTGCGACCTACATGATACTTACAGCACTTGGATATACCGCTGGAGCCATTGTTGCGGGCAGTCTGAGTCTGCTATGGCTGGAACGGATGAAGCACTATCGCGGGCTGGAGCAGCATCTCTCGGAAGTCCACCAGCGATACATAGCCGAAACGGAGAAACTTCATCAGATTCTGAACGCAGTGCCTCTCTCCATTGCCACCGTAGATAAACAAGGCACAGTGATGTTTGTCAATGAGATGATGGAGCAAACGGCAAGGGAGCAGCTACCTTGTACCTCCACGCCTGATCTCATTGGACAGCCTGCCAGTCAATTTGTTGAACAAGGTCAGGCGGACAAGATGGATAAAAGCATTCGCAGAGCTATCGTTCATGGTGAGATTAGTGGGTTGACCGTTCGTTACGGTGCACATGTATTTCAATCCCGAACCGTACCGATTTATGCCTTTTCAACAGAGTCTGCGAGAGAAGTTACAGGAGCCATGCTGATCATCCAGGATATCACGGAGCTTGAGATGTTGCGAAGTGAACTGGATAATGTGGATCGTCTCAGTCTGGTGGGGCAGATGGCTGCAAGCATTACGCATGAGGTGCGTAATCCAATGGCGGTTGTACGTGGCTTTCTTCAACTCATGCAGGAAAAGAGTCCTGATTCCCTCGATCACTATTACCGGATCGTTCTGGAAGAGCTGGACCGGGCCAATAGTATCATTAATGATTTCTTGTCTTTGGCTCAGAATCGTATTGCCGAGAAAGAAGAATCCCAGCTGCACGATATCATCCATGAACTCAGTCCGTTGTTATGGGCGGATGCGAACCTGCGTGGTCAGAGTATAGAACTCATGTTGGCCCATAATGTGCCAAAGCTGCATCTCAATTCTAAGGAAATCAAACAGGTGGTGTTGAACCTGGCCCGTAACGGGATGGAAGCCATGAATGAGAAGGGTGTGCTTACACTGGAGACACGGATAGTGGATGATAAGGTGGAACTGTGTGTACGTGACACAGGACCTGGTCTACCCAGAGTGAAGAAGGAAAAGCTGTTTGAACCTTTCTATACGACAAAAGCCAAGGGAACCGGACTTGGATTGTCCATGTGCCTGAGTATTGTGGAACGACATAATGGAACCATTACTGTGGAATCGGAGGAAGGCCAGGGCACAACCTTCAAAGTGGCATTTGAACGTTAGTCATTCAGCATATATTGCCAGACATTGAGACATAATATTATGGAAGAAGCCTTTCCGCAGGCGGTTTCTGAATCTTGCTTTCATTGCTTATGGATGTATAATAGGAATAGCACATCATTACATCCATAATGTTCGATATGAATGTAACGTTGTTTTGGAGAGTTTATTGGCCTTTAATTTTATCGAGATCATAGAACAACCATTTATAAGGAGTGAAACCGAATGTCGATGTCATTTGATCAATACATGAAAGATATGGTTCAACCGATGCGGGATGATTTAACTCGTCTAGGAATCCAGGAGTTGCGTACTCCTGAAGAAGTGGAAGCAAGTCTTCCTGATGCAAAAGGAACAGCGCTGGTTGTCATTAACTCTGTATGCGGATGTGCCGCAGGTCAATGTCGCCCAGGTGTGTCCCAAGCACTGCAGCACGATATTACACCGGACCACCTGTACACTGTATTTGCTGGTCAGGACAAAGAAGCAACTGCAAAAGCACGTGAATTCTTTGCTCCGTATCCTCCATCTTCACCGTCCATCGCTCTGATGAAAGACGGAGAACTCGTTCACTTTATCGAGCGTCATCAAGTGGAAGACCGTTCTGCAGAGGATATTGCGGCTGATCTCAAAAGTGCATTTGACCGTTACTGCCGTTAATTCGCTCCAATAGAACGCCCCGCCCTTCGGATCACCGATGCCGGGGCGTTTCATTTTGGATAGATAAGGTTATTGAACCATTCGGACCTTTCAAGCTGAACATCAAATTTCATTCATTTAGAAACGGGGTGTGTGAACGATGAGTTTGCAACAACAGATCATCGCTGAATTGAAGGTTAAACCAAGCATTAATGAAGAAGAGGAAGTACGCAAGCGTGTTGATTTTCTGAAGACGTATGTGAAAAATGCGGGTGCCAAGGGTTTGCTGATTGCGATCAGCGGCGGTATTGACAGTGCAGTGGCTACGGCGCTTTGCAAAAAAGCGACGGACGAGCTTACGCAAGAGAACAACCAAGAGTACAAAACGCTTGGTGTGTTCCAACCTTATGGTGAACAATCCGATATCGACCACAGCTACGCTGTAGCCAAAGCATACGATCTGAAGCATGTCGTGGAAACCAATATCGAAGATGCAGTTAACGAGATTGCGCTGGAGGTGGAGCAAGGTTTCAAATCCTTGGGTAGCCCACGTCATATGACTCACCAAGGCAAAGGTAATGTCAAAGCGAGAACTCGTATGGTTATGCAATATGCGCTTTCGTTTGAAGAGAACTTGCTCGTTGTAGGTACGGATCACGCTTCTGAAGCCATTACAGGCTTCTATACCAAATGGGGCGACGGTGCTGTGGATATCACACCACTGAGCACTCTGAACAAACGTCAGGTACGCCAGTTGGCAGCATATCTGAACGTTCCACAGGCTGTTTTGGACAAAGCACCATCAGCAGGGCTATGGGAAGGTCAGACGGACGAAGATGAGCTGGGAATTTCGTATGAAGCGAACAGCGACTATCTCGAAGGCAAACAGATTGATCCGGCTGCACAAGAGCGCCTCGAAGCGTTCTATACGCGCACACATCACAAACGCAATGCCATTCCTGGTATCTAATACGGGTGGATGAGCATGATCTTTATATAGGGAATGCAAAAAGAGTCACTGCTCACGCAGTGACTCTTTTTGTTATGTGGAACAAGAAACCGCAAAAATCCAGGTGACTACTATATTAAAGATGAGTTAGCTATTCCAGTCTTGGATCTGTTGCAGGGTTTGGGTGATGGCTTGCTCCAGTTGCGGAGTGGTTTCTTTAAATGGATGTACCGTATTAAAGGTGTGGTTCCCTTCTGGAATCTGGTGCCATGGGATATCAGGGCGGGATTGAACCAGTGCGGCAGAACCGTCCCGCAGACGCTGTGGATCTTCTGTTCCCTGAATGAGTGCGACTCGCACAGGTGAAGAAGCTAAGCGGTCAATGATAGCGTAACGTTCGCTATGCTTGTCCAGGTCTTCCGGAATAGCCACGTCCAGTGGCATCTGCTGGCCTGTTCGTCCGTTAACGACATGGCTGCGGCCATGCGTACGCATTTCTTCTTTTTGCTCCGCTGTGAAGAGATCCAGATTGGTTACGCCATTCCAGGAGATGACACCTGCCACCTGCTCGGGATGATCCAGTGCATAGACGAGACTTACGCCCGCACCGCGGCTATGACCAACCAGGTATACAGGAAGTCCAGTGAGTTCAGGTTGTGTAGCCACATGTTCCAATACCAGGGCCAGATCGGCAAGCTCCCTGCTGTAGGTATTCACTGCGAACTTTTCAAGTTCAGAGAATTGCTCCAGATATTCGCCGATACCGTTGTGAGAGAAATTAAAGGTCAGCACATGATGCGTCTGGCTTAGCTGTGCAGCTGCATAGGGGAACATGCCCCAGTCTTTGAAGCCTTTGTATCCGTGAGCCAGAATGATGACACCTTGAGCGGGTTGTTGTGCAGGGAAAAAGTCTCCGCGAATGATCGCATCTACGTCAGTGGGCAATTCAAAAGTTATGGGCATTATTCAGACCTCCTAAGAATTTCAGACGATTCCTGATTCATATTTTAGCATATATGGTAATGCGGATAGGTACTCGCTTCTGATCGTCCCTCCTGCTACAATAGAATACGTGTTCGGAGAGTTACGGATCATGTGATTGAATGGAGATCTTTTACAATGAAGGTTCAAAAAGAGCGGTTTTCAGTACCGAGAAGATGGGACTTTTTGAATAACCTCTTACAGTATAAAAGATTAAGCGGGTGAAGCGTTGATGATATATGGCATAGGCAATGATGTGCTGGAGATTGGACGTATGCGGAAGCTGCTGTCCGGTCGCCATGCGGAAGCTTTCATAAAACGAATTTTAACGCCAGCAGAGCGGGAGATCGCGGTTCGTCGAGGGAAGCGGATGACGGAGTTTGTATCCGGTCGATTTGCAGCGAAAGAAGCGGTGTCTAAGGCATTTGGCTGCGGTATTGGTGGTGTCATGGGCTTCACTGACATTGAGGTGCTGCCTGATGGGACAGGACGTCCCGTGGCCTCGCTGTCCAGTCAAGCCTGGGAACGTCTGCAGCTGCCATATGATAAGCAATATGACATTCATTTGAGTATTACACATCAGACGGAATTGGCAGCGGCCTTTGCGATCGTGGAACAGATGGAAAAGTAGTTAGCTTGGCAATAGGAGAGGACGGAAATATGGGTTTACAGGAACAGAAACAACATTTCAGCGTGAATTTGCTGGACTGGTATATGGTCAACCGACGGGATTTGCCGTGGCGTCGCCACAACAATCCGTATTTTACATGGGTATCGGAGATTATGCTTCAGCAGACTCGGGTAGATACGGTAATTCCGTATTTCAATCGTTTTATCGGAAATTTCCCGACCGTGCAAGCGTTAGCGGAGGCACCCGAAGAGGATGTGTTGAAAAATTGGGAGGGACTCGGTTATTACTCCCGTGCACGTAATCTTCAGGCAGCTGCGAGACAAGTCATGGAGCTGCACGGAGGCGAGATGCCGCAGGACAAGCCGGCTGTCTTTGCATTAAAAGGGGTGGGCCCGTATACTGCCGGGGCCATTCTCAGCATTGCCTTCAATCAGCCGCAACCTGCGGTAGATGGCAATGTCATGCGGGTACTGTCCCGATACTTCCTCATCGATGAGGACATTATGAAGGGCAGCACCCGGGTGTTGATGGAAGAGCTCGCAGGAGAGCTCATTCCGGAAGGGCGGGCGCGTGATTTCAATCAGGCGCTGATGGAGCTTGGCGCGCTGGTGTGTACACCCAAAGCGCCGCACTGCCTGACTTGCCCGGTCATGGAGCAATGTTCCGGCCGTATCGCCGGAAGAGAGCTTACACTGCCGGTCAAGACCAAGGCGAAGCCGCCGCGCCCTGAGCAGCGGCTGGTCGCGATTGTGGAGGGCCGCGGTGCTCATCGCGGCCAAGTGCTTGTGCGCCAGCGCCCAGACACGGGCCTATTGGCCCGCATGTGGGAGCTGCCGCATGTGCTCGCGGCGCCCGCCGCAGCGAGCAAGAAGGCGGCGCCGCTGGCGGATGAGCCGGCCATGGCATTGCTGGCCGGCAGTCTATGGGCGGAAGGCTTCGCTGCCCGCCCGGAAGGGCTGGCTACCCATGCGGAGCATGTGTTCAGCCACATTGTCTGGAGCCTGCAGGTGTACAAGTGTACCGAGCAGGACCAGAGCAGTGAGCTTCCGCTGATCGCAGCGGAAGCCAGAGCCGCCTACGATGCACAGGCGGCAACAAGGGAGGGCACAGCCTCATTATCAGCTGTGTCACCTGAGTCAGACACAATGCATCCATCGGAGCCAGGCACGCCTAATGCGCAGAACATCTCAACATCGCTTAACGATGGAGAGATGTTGGCACCATCTGATGTTAGTGACCTAGCGCTGAGCACGCCGACACTGACAGGTAAAGGCGATGGCTTGACCTACCGCTGGATCGGTCCGGAAGATATGGACAAGCTGGCATTCCCGAATATCTTCCTGAAGCTAATCAGTCAATACTTTGCAGGTAACTACGACAACATAAATCCCTGAATGGGAAGGGGCTAACGAGCAGGATGGAGAATCTGAGTTTATTCTGTTCCTTATATTCCTTTTTGTAAGTATGAGACGTGTGCTGGAGTCTTGGTCGCCATTTATGATCAACCCAGTCACGTCTTTTCTCTAATATGCTGGTCACAGACAGTGTACAATTATCGAGGCGAGGGTGGAAGCCAAACAGATGGCAGACTCGGGATGAATTAGAATGGAGAGAGAGGGCTGTGAATTCATGAACGATAGCTGGAGAAAACAGTTGGATGAACATCGCGGCAAACGAAAGGAAGAGATCATAGCGGCTGCGGAAGCGGTCTATATGGAGATGGAATTTTCAAAAGTCACCATCCAGGACATTGTGGAGCGGTGTGGCATTAGCCGGGTAACATTGTATAAGTACTTTAAATCCATTGATGAGATTATTTTTGAGATCCAGATTCGCATTCTGGAGCAATTTAAGGTTGCGATGAATGATCACGTTCCATCAACGGTAAATGGATTAATGAAATTTCAGGCAATGTTTGACTACATACTGCTGCATTTTGAAGAACACAAGCAGCGCAATCAATTTATCGCCGTTTTTGATACACGCTATAAGGATAATTATTCGACGCCAGAGCTTGAGCAAAGATACCGTAGCTATCTTCATCAGGACAAGGCCCCATTTAGCAAATGGCTGGAGGAGGGCCAGCTTGACGGCTCCATTCGCCCAGAAATTGATGTAGATGTGGCTACGGCAATGATCAGTAATGTTGTGAATGCGACCCTCCAGCGCATGGCTTTGCGGGGCGAGTTGCTGCACCTTGATCAGAAGGTTGATCCAGAACGGGTGCTTCATGAGATGGCTGCGATGATTATTGCTTATTTACAATCGAATTCACGTTTTCAATGATCGGTGGCATCCTTAATGGATGCCATTTTTCTTTTACAAATAATCAATAATACGATAATACGCAGTTAACATTAGCTCTTTAGTATTAAGGGTATTAACTGCCTGTTAATATATAATTACTATTAGTTAACCACTTGAAGGGAGCCTATTAAAACATATGAATCAGGATCTAATGCATCGTATTAATTTGAGAGAATTAGGCGGTTACCCTGTGAATCAGGGTAAAAAAGTGGTAAAGACCAACCATTTGTATCGTTCGGGCGAAATTTCTGATTTGAGCCTGGAGGATATACGATATCTGCAAAATTTGGGGCTGTCTTTTATCTGTGATTTGCGTTCAAAGGAAGAACAGGAGCAGCATCCTAACCCGCCGATCGAAGGTGTGGAGATGTTCAGCAATCCGGCATTGGGCGGGGCTGTTGCCGTACAGAGCCTGGATCAGCTTCTGCCTGCTCTAATGAATCACCGCTTGACAGAGGACCCTCTCTTGGGAGTTTATAAGCAATTCGTAACGGATGAACAATCGAAACAAGCATATCGTTTGCTTATTCGCACAATCCTTCAGTCCGGGGGGCGTCCGGTACTTTGGCATTGTACGGCAGGCAAAGATCGCACTGGCTTCGCTTCGGCTATCATTCTCCTACTCCTTGATGCTCCTCTCGAGACGATTATGGAAGATTATATGAAGTCGTCTCAATATCGGCAAGAAGCTAACCGAAAATGGATAGATCAAATCAAGGAAGTAGTACAGAACCCCGAGCATGTATCCCTCATTCAAAGCTTCATGGGAATTAAGCCTGAATATTTAAGGGCTGCCATTGATGAAATAGTTCGGGTATACGGTTCTACGGACAATTATTTGCTGGAAGGTCTAGGGGTCAGCGATTTAGAGCGTGAACAACTGCAAGCCTGGTATCTAATCGAACAAGAGGCAGGCGAATAAGCGATGAAGGTATCCATGAAGACGGCCATTTCTTTCGGGATGGGAAGCCTTGGCCAAAATATGCTCTATACACTCACGGTCAGCTACTTGTTAATGTTTTATACGGATTATTTGGGCATTGCGGCTGCTTCCGCCGGTGTATTGTTATTAGTTGTAAGGGTAATTGATGCATTTGCTGACCCGTTGTTTGGCATTTTTATGGATAATACTCATACACGATGGGGGAAGTTCAGACCCTATCTGCTGTTTACTCCGGTAGTTTTGACGGTGCTGACGCTGTTTTTGTTCATGCAACCTAATCTGAGCGACCACGGCAAGCTGATCTATGCCTTTGTTACTTATGCCGTATGGAGCATAGCGTATACCTTTCTCGATGTGCCCTATTGGTCCATGACCGCCGTAATTACCGACGATCCTCGGCAACGAACCAAGGTTGTTGTCGTTCCACGCATTATGGCGATTATTGGTGCAATAGTTTCCAGTGCTTTAACGATTCCGCTGGTGAAGGCAACGGGATCATGGACTGTTCCTGCCCTTCTTTTTAGTGGGGTATGTATGCTGTGCATGTGGTTGACCTTTTTCACGGTTAAGGAAAAAATTCATACTCCTAGGAAAGAAACTTTCAAAATTGCTGCTGCATGGACCTTATTGCGCAGCAATGTACCCCTGCTTATGCTGTTACTATCCCTCTTTATTGTTGATATGACCATGAACCTACGCAGTGCCTTTTCGATCTACTATTTCAAATACGTTCTTCATAAGGAGAACTTAATCGCCCTTTATACAGCGGTTAGCATTGTGCCTATCTTGGCAGGTGCCTTCCTCTCTATCGTAGTGATGAAGAAAATAGGTAAGCGTAATACGGCAGTTGTCGGAAACATCGGATTTGGTCTGTCATATATTTTGCTGTTTTTGTTTGGGCATGGAGTGACGATGCTATTCGTATGGTCCATCCTTGGAACATTGATGATTGGTATGTCACTAATTGCCATGTCATCCATGCTTGCTGACACGGTGGAGTATGGCGAGTGGAGGACAGGAGACCGGGCAGAGGCTACCATTTTCTCGACAAATACATTTAGATCCAAGTTTGCCGATGCAATGGGCGGGTCCCTTGGAGCATTTGCTTTGGCTATGACAGGTTATGTTCCAAATCAGGCACAGTCTCCCGGTACGGTGACCTCAATCGGCTTGTTTTTCAGTGTAATTCCCGGTGTTCTTATGATTCTTGCCGCTTTGCCTTTCCTGAAATACAAGCTGACGGAGCCTTTCTATGACCAGATATTGATTGATATTAAATTGCGCCGGACAGCGGCAGACAAATCCCGGTTTGATGAGGGAGAAGGAGGCGTCATTGGTGCTTAATTATAACCTTTTACGAGGCAATCCTTTTTACTTGGACGAAGGGGATATTCAATGGGTGGAGGGTACACTTGGAGAGATGACCCTTGAGGCGAAGGTAGGACAGTTATTTTGCATGCACGGAATATCTGGGCACAGAGACATGCTGGATCGTTTCCTGGAGGATATACAGCCGGGGGGATTCATGTTTCGTCCAGAAGACAAGGAGTCCATTGCGGATGTCCATCGTTATCTTCAGGAACGGTCAACGATTCCGCTGCTGCTTGCAGCCAATCTGGAAAACGGAGGGGGCGGAATTGCCATAGACGGCACTGTATTTGCTAATAACATGCAGGTAGCAGCGACGGGTGAACCGGAGATGGCGCGGCGTCTCGGCATGATTGCGGCCCGCGAAGGCAAGGCTGTAGGCTGTAATTGGTCCTTTGCTCCTGTGGTTGATATTGACTTGAACTTCCGCAACCCGGTCACGAACACCCGCACCTTCGGTTCAAACGCCGATACGGTACTTGTCATGTCTCAGGCGTATACTGAATCGTTGCAGGCTCATGGGCTTGCAGCTTCGGTGAAGCACTTTCCAGGGGATGGGGTTGATGGTCGGGACCAACATCTGCTGACATCGGTAAACACCCTTACCATAGAGGAATGGGATACAACCTTTGGGCAGGTATACAAGGGTTTGATTGAAGAGGGGGCCAAGACGGTTATGGCTGGTCATATTCGTCTTCCCGCCTATTCAAAAAAGCTGAATCCCAAGCTGCGCGATGAAGAGATTATGCCAGCAACCCTATCCAGGGAACTATTGGTAGGTTTGCTCCGGGAACAGCTTGGCTTCCAAGGCCTAATTGTATCCGATTCAACAATGATGGCCGGATTTACGATGGCATTACCGAGAGAACAGGCGGTTCCGCAATGTATTGCAGCGGGCTGTGACATGTTTTTGTTTACACGAGATGTCAGGGAAGATATAGGTTATATGTACCAGGGCATTCAATCGGGACAGTTAACGTTGGAGAGATTGGATGAGGCGGTGACACGAATTCTAGCTTTGAAAGCCTCGCTTGGTCTTCATAAGCAGCCCCGTGAAGCGCTCGTCCCGCATAAGGGTGCATTATCCGTTATTGGATGCGCAGAGCATCGGGAGTGGGCGAAGGAGGCGGCAGACAAAGCGGTTACACTGGTGAAGGATATAGACGCTATACTGCCACTCCACCCTATCTCTACGAAGCGTGTGTTACTCGTCCCAGTTGAATCGAACAGTTCCCTATTGAAAAATGAGGGCTTCTATTCTTCAACAATCGCGGATACAATGACGAAGCATCTTAGAGAGCAGGGATTTGAGGTGACATTATTCGAACCGGGACGGCAGCAACATGCGGCGTTCATGGAAAGTGTGGAGGCAGTTCGTCAACGCACCGATCTTGTAATCTACGCCTTGAATATGCCAAGCTCTAGCCTCAAACCTTCGATTCGGCTAGAGTGGTCTGAACCCTTCATTGAGAATCTGCCATGGTTTATCCAAGAACTGCCAACGGTGTTTGTATCCTTTGCGAACCCGTATCATTTATATGATGTTCCACGAGCAAAGGTATTTATTAATGCATACTCAGCCAGCGAGGATACGGTACGAGCCGTTGTAAGTAAGCTGATAGGGGAAACCCCTTTTGAAGGCATCAGTCCGGTGGACCCGTATTGCGGAAGCTGGGACGCCCGCCTTTAATTCTGCTGAAGAGGATATCACCCAAAAAAGCCCCCTTAAACATTGGTTATTCATCCAGGCAGGAGAATAATGAATGTTGAGGGGGCGATTTATTTCAGATCCTTAATGGTTTGTTCAAAATTGCGGTGAAAACGTCTTATTTTGCAGAAGCGTAACGTTTGTTCACTTCATCCCAGTTGATTACATTCCAGAAAGCGGCGATGTAGTCAGGACGTTTGTTTTGGTAGTTCAGGTAGTAAGCGTGCTCCCATACATCCAGACCCAGAACCGGAGTCAGACCTTCGAAGAGAGGGCTGTCTTGGTTAGGTGTGCTAGTGATGGACAACTTGCCATCTTTACCAACTACGAGCCAAGCCCAGCCGGAACCGAAGCGAGTTGTAGCTGCTTTAGCGAAATCTTCTTTGAATTTATCAAAGCCACCCAGTTCGCTATCGATAGCTGCTGCGATATCGCCTGTAGGAGCGCCGCCGCCGTTAGGTCCGATGATTTCCCAGAACAGGCTGTGGTTAGCATGTCCACCACCATTGTTGCGAACCGCTGTGCGGATGCCTTCAGGTACGCTGTCAAGGTTAGCAATCAGATCTTCCAAGCTTTTTTCTTGCAGTTCAGGAGCGCTTTCCAGAGCTGCGTTCAAGTTAGTTACATAAGTATTGTGATGGCGATCGTGGTGGATTTCCATCGTTTTTGCATCGATATGTGGTTCCAGTGCGTCGTTAGCGTAAGGAAGTGCTGGTAATTGAAAAGTCATAATGAAATACCTCCTGAGATTTTAGGTTTTTTTGAAAACAGGTACATATGTAATAATACCCTTGCCACTAATATTAAACCGCATTCGAGCTAATTAAGCAACATTTTTGTTTATTAAGTCCCCCGAGGCGTTGATCTAATGATGGGCCAGAGATAACAAACATATTTTACCCTTTATGCAACTATTTATGTGTTTTCAGGCGTTTAAATAGATTAAAAGTTTAATATTCGTATGTAAACGGTTACAATTAAGCGCTTTCAAAAGAAAATGCGTGTTTTATGGAGAAAAGTATGGTTTAATTGACGAAGAAGCGGTATTTTCTCGTTTTTTGTCATTATATGAACATTGGGTTTTTGGTAAAAAGGGATTCCCTTTTTGTAAAAAACCTCATCTAAGCTAACGAAAAGGGAGATTTAAGACATGCACGTTCGTTCCTTTCAGTTGAGTGATGCAAGCCAGATGACGGAGCTTCTCCAGGTTGCACTATCGGAAGAGTGTTATGAGAACACGATGGGCCCGTTTGCCCGTCAATTGTCATGGGATTCTGACCTGATCATGGTTGCGGAAGAAGAGGGAGACCTCGTAGGCGCTTTGATCGGTACGATTGATCACAACCAGGGTTGTATCTACCGTATTGCGGTACATCCAGACTATCGTCGCCGTGGAGTCGGCAAAACACTTGTCGAGGCTATGGAACAGCGGTTCCAGCAGCGTAAAGTCAGCCAAGTATGGGTGGCGGGTGATGAGCACAACAAAGTAGCCATGCCTCTATATGAAGCAATGGGTTACGGTGCCAATCAGATTATGAGCGCTTTCCAGACTCTTAGTATTTTGTCCAAAGCTTAGTTTGCATGTTTAAAAAGAAATAAAAAAAAGATTTTCATTTCATATTAGGCATATCTCTTTAACGTGTAAGAACGTGAGGGATGTGCCTTTCTATTTATATGAGTGTTCTTCACGTCATATTCCTCTGGTTTCCTCATTTTCTGAACATGCTTCGGAGTCCCTGAATTCTATTTAAATCACCCTGACTATCCCGGCTGTATTCACGATAACCAAGGTATTGGTGCTCATAACCAATTGTTTCACTCTCCCAAATGAAGTAGACTGAAAGGGAGTATGGTTACCATGTTACAAGTTTAATTCAACTATTTAATAAATGAGGTGTCCCTTTGAATTCCAATAATCATTCAATGGAACATGTGACTTCCGAGCAACGTAATGAACCGTCAAAGCCTGAACAACCGGGGAAATTCTGGGTTGTCGAGCTGTGGGACTGGGTCAAAACGATTGTTGTTGCTTTTGTAATTATGATGCTGCTGAACCTGTTTGTGTTTAATCTGTCAATGGTCAAGGGACAGTCCATGCAGCCGACACTGGTTGAGCGAGATCGCCTTTTCGTCAACAAAATCGTATACCATCTGGGTAATCCTTCCCGATCAGATGTGATTGTACTTCGTGATCCAAGCGAAGGTGTGGAGAAGAAGGATTTTCTGGTGAAACGGATCGTTGGACTTCCGGGAGATACAATTGAAGTTAGGGATCACCATCTATATGTGAACGGCGAGCAACAAGCGGAAACGTACACCGATATTGAGGTGCAGGACCCAGATTTTGGCCCAATCACCTTGGAGCCGGATCATTTCTTCGTGATGGGGGATAATCGTCATGAAGGCAAAAGTAAGGATAGCCGAGTGTTTGGCAGTATTACATCCGACCAGATTGTAGGCAAGGCTGAATTTATTTTCTGGCCGTTTTCTGAATTGAAGAAATTGTAAAATTATTACAGGACAACAACTTCAGACTGCATTTTGCGTTAAACCATATAGAGTTGGTTCCGTTTGAATTCAAGTATGTAAGGCATATATAGAAATTAACGCCTGTCCTCTTACCGTGAGGCGGGCGTTCACTATTTACGGAATAAGTGTCGGAAGAAGAGAGGGAAGAGAAATGACGAGCGTACAGACCGGGGCAGCACAGGATGCCTCCGTATGGGAGAAGTTAAAACAGGAGATCAAGGCAGCTGGCCCCGGACTGGGCATTGATGATATCGGTTTTGCTTCGGCTGATCCCTTTGTTTCCCTGAAGTCGCTGCTGGAGCAGTCGCGGGATAAAGGGTATGCTTCAGGTTTTGAAGAGCCGGATATTGAAAAAAGGGTGCACCCCGCCTTAAAAGATGGCGAGCCCGCTTCACTTATTGCAATAGCCGTGGCATACCCATCCAAAATGGTGAATCCGCCGAAATCGGAGCCTGGTGCGTATCGAGGCATTTTTGCCCGTTCGGCTTGGGGTCAGGATTATCATCAGGTCCTGCGTGCAGCGATGGACAAGTTGGTCAATTTTATAAAGGAACGCGTACCTGAAGCCATGATCGAAAGCATGGTAGACACCGGAGCATTGGTGGATCGTGCGGTGTCCCAGCGTGCGGGGATTGGTTTTAGCGCCAAAAACTGTGCCATTATATCACCCAAATTTGGTTCATGGATTTTTCTCGGAGAACTGGTGACAAATATTCCTTTTCAACCAGACACACCTGTGACCGAGGACTGCGGTGAATGTACAAAATGTATTGATGCCTGTCCTACAGGAGCATTGGTGGGGCCGGGACAGTTGAATGCACAGCGCTGTATTTCTTTTGTAACCCAGACAAAAGGGTTCGTGGATGAAGAATTTATGCTGAAAATAGGCAACCGTCTGTACGGTTGTGACACGTGTCAGATTGTCTGTCCGAAGAACCGGGGCAAGAACTGGGATCACCATCCCGAGTTTCACCCCGATCCGGAGATTGTGAAGCCACTCCTGCTGCCGCTGCTGGACATCGGTAACCGGGAATTCAAGGAACGTTTCGGTCAGAGTTCCGCCGCTTGGCGGGGTAAAAAACCGATTCAACGCAACGCCGTTATTGCCCTGGGCAATTTCAAAGACAAAAGTGCTGTACCCAAACTTACAGAAGTATTAAAACGTGATCCGCGCCCCGAGTTGCGGGGAACTGCAGCCTGGGCGTTAAGCAGAATTGGAGGAGAAGACGCCATGAGAGCAATTGGGGAAGCTGCCGCTAACGAACAAGATGGGAACGTACTAAGCATGCTGCAGAAGGCCGAGGAGCGACTGAGTTCGTCCGAGACCTTACCCAAACAGCCACAGGCTGGGCAAGTGAGTGAGAAGCAGCCAGAGGAACAGAACAATGAGAAAAATTCCTTACGTGCGTTACAACAGGATTTGAAAATGGAAGCTGGGATTGAACCGGGTAGTGAGCAGTCTGCACAGCCTGACAAACCGGAAGCCGCAGCGTGGAAACCTTCAGCCGTTACAGGTCTTCATGGCAAGCCCGTATACTACGATGAGGTACTGACACCGATTGGTACTCTTACGTTATGCGCGACGGATGAAGGGTTGTGTCACATCGATTTTGGCGCCTTTCACGTACGCGAAGCTCATCTGCAACAATGGGCCCGCATCTGGATTGGCGAGTATCGATATGAGAAGAATGAAGAGAAGCTCAGCGAAGCTGCAAAGCAGTTAAAGGAGTATTTTGCAGGGGAGAGAAAAACGTTCGACTTGCAGCTTGATCGGCTTGGAACACCATTCCAGCTACAAGTATGGCAAGTTCTGTCCGATATATCTTATGGAGAGGCCTCATCACACCAACAGGTTGCGGAAATCATCGGCAGACCCAAGGCTGTTCGTGCAGTTCTGGACGCCATTAGCAAGAATCCGATTCCGATTATTATTCCCTGTCACCGTATCAGTGGTAAAGACGGTACCCTGGTGGGTTATGTAGGCGGTCTGCAAACCAAGGAGCAATTGCTCGCATTGGAGCAGCTATCGTAAGAGCGGGGGACGTTCATGAAGTATGTAAACGTGGAGAGCGTGGAAGCGGGGGAGCTTCTGGGCAAGACGGTATATTCCAGTAACGGCACGGTACTGCTGTCTGCCGGGGTCCAGCTCACCGTATACATGGTCAATACGCTGAAGCGTATTGGCGTGACCATGTTATACATCCAGGATGAAGCGTATAAAGATGTGGATGCAGAAGACATTCTGGATGAAACCACGAAACGGGCAATAATTAACGAAATGAGTGTCACACTCGAATCCATTCGATCCGGGAAAGACTGGAGTCCGAGGAAAGTTGCCCTCAGTATAGAAAAGTTGCTGAATGATGTACTGAACGGGCGTGAAATGCTTGTGCAGCTCACCGATATTCGTACCAAAGACAATGCACAGTATGTTCATGCGATGAATGTATGTTTGTTGTCTTCGGTCATCGGACTGAATATGGGACTCAATTATAATCAACTGAAGGACCTTGCTGTGGGTGCATTATTGCATGATATTGGCAAAGTGGGGGAACCTCCTGGCAGTGGCTCTGCTGCAAATTCTTCGCTGCATCACACATGGCGTGGATTCGAAGTGATTAAGAACAAACGGGAGTTCAGTCTGTTGGTCGCCCATACAGCCCTGCAACATCATGAGCATGTAGATGGTACAGGCATGCCGAGAGGGATCAAGGGAAGTGACATTCATCTGTTTGCGAGAATCGTTAGTGTGGCTAATATCTATGATAATCTCATTAATGGTTTATCCAAGGACAGTTTGATGCCACATGAGGCCTGTGAAGAGATGATGGCGTTGTCTGGTACAAAGCTGGATCGGGACATTCTGATTGAGTTCAACAAGAGTGTATCCGTGTATCCCAATGGTACAGCGGTACGACTGTCCACCAAAGAGACTGGAGTCATTGTGCGTCAACATCGGGGATTGCCCGGCAGACCTGTGATCAGGGTGGCACGCGGAAGTACGCGTTATTCTCTGGATGTGGTTGAAATCGATCTGGCTCAGCATACAACCGTTTTCATTGAAGCTGTCATGACGTAGCTTGTGTGCGGTTCAACTGGAAAATCCGTTTGCTCAAGGCGTGCGGAAATGCTATGATACTTTCAGGAAATCCGCTCTGTGTCAGGTTTGCAACATGTGTGTCAAACATCATGAAGTGACACGGATTATCAGGCTTTTTAGAATGCATACAGAGGTGTCTAAGAGATGGATATTGTTATACCGATTATTACATTGATTGTTGGTCTGGTCGGGGGATTTTTCATCGGGGTGTTCTACTTGCGTAAACAACTTGAGAAAATGCAAAGCAATCCGGACATGCTTCAGAAAATGGCGAAGCAAATGGGCTACAACCTGAATGGCAAGCAAATGCAGCGTGCCCAGCAGATGATGAAGAATCAGCAGCCAGGAGCGAAAATGCCTCAGCCGCAACAGCATCCTGCGCGTAAAAGTTCGGGCCGCCGAAAATAATAGCAGTGAAGTGAATAACTGCTTACCTTATTGTGGTTCGAAAGGAGGCGTTTGGCAGTGGCTGGCGTTAAAGATTATTTGAATTCAAAAGTATCCGACAATCGGGAGAAGATCGAGTATCATGTAGAGCAGATCCTGAAATTGATCGGAGAAGATAGTACACGTGAAGGGCTGCTTGAAACGCCTGCACGTGTGACCCGAATGTATGAAGAAATTTTTGGCGGATATGAAGTAGACCCGCGCGATGTGCTCGGTGTCACGTTTGACGAGAATCATGAAGAACTGGTTATCGTCAAGGATATTGTCTACTACAGTCAGTGTGAGCACCACATGGCGCCGTTTTTCGGCAAGGTGCACATTGGGTATGTACCAAGTGGCAAGATCGTTGGTCTGAGCAAAATGGCTCGTCTGGTCGAAGCAGTAACACGTCGCCTTCAAGTTCAGGAACGTATTACTTCACAGATCGCTGACATTCTGACAGAGGCCGTTGAACCTCATGGTGTTATGGTCGTTGTGGAAGGCGAGCACTTGTGCATGTGTTCCCGCGGCGTGAAGAAACCGGGAAGCAAGACGGTAACGTCTGCTGTACGTGGTTCTTTCCGTGAGAATCCGGCACAACGTGCGGAGTTCTTGTCTTTGATGAAAGATTAAGATCAGGTATGTCCACTCGCTGGACAAGCCGGATGAGTAAGTTCCTTTGGTTTTGGAAGCAGCAGTTTCTAAGCCATAGGATATGATATAAATAAGCCGTGTTCCCTGGGAACCGGCTTATTTATATATGCGTTGTCATTCCTATATACTGGATACATATGAATTCGTGAAGCCGGAGGTAATGGAACAATGAGTGTACCTTCCCATTCAGATCAACCGGTTCAGCCGGAAAAGGGACTACAGGCAGATCAACAGGCTACATTGCGTCTGCAAATCTGGGAGACACCACTCTTGCGACAAGGGAGTAGTGTACTCGAAGCTTTTGCTTGGGAAGAAGTTATGTGCAGGCGGGTTGGGGCAGGGCATCTACCTGTTGCACATATATGGAGACACCCAGATGCCTTTGTAGCGGGTCTGCGTGACCGCAGGTTGCCACAGGCTGTAGAAGCGATGGAACAGATTAGAAGCCAAGGGACGGCGGTCTGTGTTCGGCCTTCCGGTGGAGCGGCAGTACCCTTGAATCCAGGGGTAGTTAATGTGTCGCTGATTCTGCCTAATCCCGGACATGCCATCAATATTCATGATGATTTCCGAGAGATGGCTTCGATTATTGCCGAGTCGCTAACGCCGTGGTCGAATCAGGCGCAAACTGGTGAGGTTCAGGGTGCTTTTTGCCCGGGAGATTATGATGTCAGTGTAGGTGGACTAAAATTCTGTGGTATTGCCCAGCGCAGGCAGGCAAAGGCGTATATCATTACGGCTTTTATCATCGTGGACGGTCAGGGTGATCAATTGGCAGTGGATGTGCGACAATTCTATCAGCATGCAGCAGGTGGGGCGAGTGAAGGATATCCCGATGTTCAGCCTGGCACGATGGCAAGTCTGAAAGAATTGGCAGGTGTACCTTCAGCTGCGGCATATACTGCGGCTTTGGTTCGAACACTGCGCGATCGCTATCCACAGGCGGAGACCAGCAGGGTGCTTAGCGTTGGCTCTGAAGAAGTACGCCTGATAGCTGAGCAGATGAAGCTACGTTACGATTAACACTTTTTACTAGGGCTTGGAATTGGTTAATAGAGATGATATGATGTGATTTCGGAAGGAGAGTGTTAGGATGGACACATTGAGATATACGTATTTATATGAGGTTGTATCAACAGGCGAAAAATCCGAGTTCAGCCAAATGGCAACAAGCAAGGAAGAGGCTGCTGCACTGATCGTTGCACGTATAGCCGATCTGGAGTTTACAGATGAGTCTGATATCAAGCTGGGCGATCTGATCTCCATTAGCAAACAGGTTGGCGACAACTATGTGGCGTGCGAGGGCTGTGCTTCTTAAGTGAACATTTAGAAATAGGAAGTCTCTCAAAATACAAGCAAGTCTCTTTTACAGGAGGCTTGCTTTTTTGTATACACCAAAAAGAGATATCTTTCAGTCATTCGGCTGGAGATATCTCTTTTTTCTCTAATCCATCTAACCCCAAGCTTAATAAGGCGGCCACAACAACTTGCGTGCCGTTTCGTAACGCTCGGCCACAGCGGGCCAGTGGACAACATTCCACCAATCCTCGATATACTTTTTGCGTTCATTCTGATGTTTCAGATAGTAGGCATGTTCCCACACATCCAGTGGCAGGAGTGGTACGATATCGGACTGGGACAGGTTCTGGTGTTTTTCCGCCTGCAAAATCTCCAAACGATGTGCTCTCGGGCTCCAGACAAGCATCGCCCAGCCACTGCCTTCCACCTTGTTCGCGGCTTCTGTGAATTGATTCTTAAACGCTTCATAACTCCCGAAATCTCGCTTGATCTGCTCTGCGAGCATACCGGAAGGTTTGCCGCCGCCAGCAGGGTTCATAATTGTCCAGAAGATCGTATGCAGGTAGTGGCCTGCCCCGTTGAAGGCAAGTTCACGTTCCCAATGTTTGATGAGTTCAAAGTTATTCTTTTTTCGCGATTCCGCCAGCTTCTTCTCTGCTACATTTAGTCCGTCCACATAAGATTGATGGTGTTTATCATGATGGATACGCATCGTCAGCTCATCAATATGTGGCTCCAGCGCATTGTACGCATAGGGGAGAGGCGGCAGTGTGTGTCCTCCAATGGGAACCGGCTTTTCTTTTACAGGAGGTGCTGTAGAGCTGGGTGTGGCTTGTGTTGTTCCGGTAGAAGGCGTTTGAATGGTTGCGGATTGGATCTGAGCTGAAGCCGCAGGTGCATTTATATTTCCCTCTGGAGAAGTTGGAGCTTCTGAAGCTTGGCGATGGACGCTTCCTGACTCTGACGTATGCAACGCATTTTCCAGAAAAAGTGATGGCTCCGAATCCGTTTCACGCAAGATGCCCGGTTGGCCAAGCGTATCCAAAACGCCCAGAAAATACTCCGATTCGCGGATAAAATGCAGAATGAGTACTTTGGCAAGCGGTACAGCTTGCACAGCAGCACTTTGCTCCAGAAGAACATACAGCTGTTTGATGAACTCCCTCGATTGCTTACGAGCTGCCGCCACAAGTTGATCGATACAACGAACGATGTAGGGGGCTGGTGGATGGGTTGCGGGCAATAGCTGTTTTAAAAGCTGATTGGCTACTCGCTCACTGTTTGCAAAGGTAACCTCCCATTCCTCCAGTAGCTTGACGTATGGGGGCTCCAGATCAGGAACCAGGGCACGAATGACGAGTGTATGTTCTTTCTCCTGCTCTTTCCAGAAACGGATTTCCTCCAATGTCCGCAGAGGCAGCAGGTGACCATATTCATACCAGTTCATCTATGTTGAACCTCCTTCAGATGAAATTCATTGCATGCAGACCCTCTGTTCATGCGTCCCAAGAGTATATTCTCCGAGCTTGTTGTCCTATGAGTGAAAAAAAAAGAGCCCCTGAGGGCTCTGGAATCAACGAAAAGTTCGGTGATTGAAATTTGGTTATTCTCCATTATTCGTGTTTTGCACATCGTCACTGCTTGTTTTCGTTACATGACTGAGGAAAGTTGAGACACGGCGCAGATATTCCTTTGGATGCTCCCGGAAGATCAACTCATGATGCGCATCCTGGACAATCCATACATCCGAGTACGGATTGGTCTGGTTGGCGGCGAGTTGCTCCGCAATTGGATAAGGCGCCTTCTCGTCCTCTGTACCATGGATGAAGAAAATCGGGAACGGATAATCTTCCTTTTTCACTTCCTGGTATGGAATCTGTTGTAATCCGGTACCATTCAGAACAGGGAACAACAGTTTCATGATCTCCAGTGTAGGCTGACGTGGCAGATCGATCTGGTTGTGAATGTTGTGGTACAGCGTATCTGGCTCCAGCAGGAACGCACTGTCCAGAATCATTGCATCCACTTCCTTCGTAATCAGTCCGGTTTGTAACGCTGTACCGGCACCCATCGAGAAGCCCCAGACAACCAGTTCCTGCGCACCACGTTGCTTGGCGAACTGGATCGCACCGAGCAGTTGCTGTGACTCAGCTTTGCCACCTGTGGCTACAGCTTTGTTCACCTGTGAGGCGAAGCCATAATCGAACATGACCACGTTAAACCCAAGTTGATGGGCATAATGTGCCAGGTCATACATGGGTACCCATGTTTCTTCACGATTGGCACCATAGCCGTGACTGAAAATAATCGTTTTGCTTGCAGCATTGTCAGCAGGTATATACCATCCCTGCATCGTGCGGCTGCCATCCGCTGCCGGGAACGTGATGTCTTCATACTTCATGTTCTTGGCTTGCATCGGATTGGAGAAGACAGGCGCTACCGTTGGATTGGATAATACCCATGCGATATAACCATGCAGTGCAATAAAACAAAACAGTAGAAAAAATACAACGGAGAGCAGCAACGCTACGATAATATGTTTGAACCGAATCAGCCTCGGTGATAGGGAAGAGGGCAGATCGGACACTTTTGTTTGCAGCGGGGCTTCGCTCTGGGATGATTGATACATGAATGCCCCTCCTTTGAAGTTCAGTTGAAGATAACAACGACATGTAAAGAGAATTGCGTCGATTTCAGAGCCTGCTTCAGAGCGATATCTTAATGTAATATATCTTTATCGTATGTTCCAATATAGTCAAAGTCAATTGATTGAGGGCATTTGTTACGCAATTGTTATATAGTTCTTAAGATATATGGGTAACATTACCTTAGTGTGTAAATTACAGGGGATTAAGTCTTATAAAAAGGAAAAATTTACACGTTGGCCTATTTTGATTTTGGCTCTTTTTGGTTTACAGATGAGACCGTTTCTCATATAATTTATGTAACCAAGTTTCATGTGATGAAACATGAGGAGGGCATTATGCCATGGAAGATCGCAAGTTAACCGTCCGGGCTGTGGAACGGGCGCTGGATATATTATTATGTTTTACCACACGCAGTGATCTGGGACTCACCGAAATTGCCAGCCAGATTGGCCTGCACAAAAGTACAGTGCACCGTTTGATGGCTACGCTGGAGGATCGAGGGTTCGTGATCCGCGATGCAGCAACAGAGAAGTACCGACTTGGCATCCGAATCTGGGAGCTGTCAGCTCATATGTCCCGCAGTGATGATCCCGCTATTCTGCTGTTGCCTGCGATGGAGCGACTGAGAGATCGATTGGGGGAAACCGTTAGTCTGTACCTGCGTGATGGGAGTGAACGGATTCGAATTCAGGCTGTGCAAAGTGATCAGGCGATCCGCCGAGTTGCTCCCGTTGGTGTTAGACTCCCGCTGTCTGTGGGGGCTTCCAGCAAAGTCCTGATGGCGTTTGCCACGGACGAGGATCGTGAAGAACTGATGAACGGGCCGGAATGGCCGGTGTTTATTGATCCCGCGGTGTATTTAGCGCAGATGGGAGATATCCGGGATAACGGATATGCCACAAGTTACGAGGAACGTGAGCCGGGAGCTGCCGCGGTATCTGTACCGATTATGGATCGCAGAGGCAATATTGCAGCTGCGCTCTCGGTCTCAGGACCTGTCAGCCGACTTTCGCAGGAGACATTGCATGAATACGCACCTGTGTTGAAGGATGCTGCTACGCAAATGGGGCTCATGTTATCCTGATGTTGAGGTAAGTTTTTTCTCCAATAGAGTTTGATCATTTGGAATATAAAGGTTGTTTTTATGTTCCGGTTGCGCTACTCTGTAATGGACGGCTCAACGGGGCCAGCTTCATTGAATATGAACGGCGGCTTATGTAAGCCGCAACTTATTAACGTTACTGGGGGAGTCCGAATTGTCCGGACTGAGACGGAATCGCAAGAGATTCCGGACCCTTTGCACCTGATCTGGATCATACCAGCGTAGGGAAGTAATCGGCGATATGACCACAACCACCACATGATGTGACCCTTGTAGGGCTCCGTTAAGGAGCTGCGTAAAGGTGCATTATTGGTGATGGACATAAAAGTCGGTTCCTTCGGGGACCGGCTTTTTTATATACAGGGAACGGGCGATATAGCGCGGATTTTATGGGCTTCTTTTTCAATAACCTGCGAAAGTGGGCTTGGATAAGGAGAGGAGTCACCATAGATTCATGATTTGTGGCAGCCTCCGTCTGTTGTTAACTGTACATGAAAAGTGTCTCCCCTGGTCTGGTGTAGGATCGCTCTTTCTTCTCTGCATTGCGCATGATTTGGACAGGTACGTAAGCGACCTAATGATGAAACCAACCAAACAAGCGACGAACACTGAGGAGGAGACAAGCGAACATGAGTACAGGAAATCAAACGAGACAACAAGGGATGGAACAGGAACATAACGATCAGCAGGTGGAAAAAGAAACAGGGGCGGCCGGACGGGTTCAGCCCTTTCCGGGCAGCCGCAAAGTCTACATTCAGGGCTCACGGCCGGACATTGCTGTACCGGAACGTGAGATAGCCCTTCATGACACGAATACTCCCCAAGGGGTGGAGCATAACGAACCGCTGCGTGTCTACGATACGAGCGGCCCGATGACCGATCCCGCATTTCACGCCGATATCCGTGCAGGTCTGCCAGCTCTGCGCACACGTTGGATCACAGAGCGTGGCGATGTCGAAGCTTACCAAGGCCGTACAGTTAAACCGGAGGATAACGGACTGAAGCCCGGAGGGAAGAGAGCTGGCGCTGAAGAGTACCCCGGATTGCGTGGCAAACCGCTGCGAGCACAGCCAGGACGCTGCGTGACTCAGATGCATTATGCGAGGCAGGGAGTCATTACGGCTGAGATGGAATTCGCCGCCATTCGTGAAGGCGTGGAGCCGGAATTTGTGCGGCAGGAGCTGGCGAGTGGACGGGCCATTCTGCCATCCAACATCAATCACCCGGAGAGTGAGCCGATGTTGATCGGTCGTCATTTTCACGTGAAGATCAATGCCAACATAGGTAACTCTGCCGTATCTTCCTCCATCGAGGAAGAGGTCGAGAAGATGACTTGGGCGGTACGATGGGGATCGGATACGGTGATGGATCTGTCCACAGGCAAAAACATTCATACCACCCGGGAATGGATCATCCGTAATTCACCTGTGCCGATTGGTACGGTACCGCTGTATCAGGCGCTGGAGAAGGTGAATGGCGAAGCGGAAGCGCTGACCTGGGAGTTGTACCGTGACACACTCATTGAGCAGGCAGAGCAGGGCGTGGACTACTTTACGATTCATGCAGGTGTACTGTTGCGTTATATCCCCATGACCGCCAAGCGGATGACAGGCATTGTGTCTCGAGGTGGGTCCATTATGGCAGCATGGTGCCTTGCGCATCATCAGGAGAATTTTTTGTACACCCATTTTGAAGAAATCTGCGAGATTATGAAAAGGTATGATGTGGCGTTTTCGCTGGGAGATGGACTTCGTCCAGGCAGTATCTACGATGCGAATGACGAAGCTCAGATGGCGGAACTGGCTACGCTTGGGGAACTGACGCAGATCGCATGGAAGCATGATGTGCAGGTGATGATCGAAGGCCCGGGTCACGTGCCGATGCATAAAATCAAGGAGAATGTGGACTTGCAGATGGAAATCTGTAAAGAAGCACCGTTCTACACACTTGGGCCGCTAACGACCGACATTGCGCCAGGATATGATCACATCACGTCCGCCATTGGGGCAGCCATGATTGGCTGGTTCGGCACGTCCATGCTCTGTTATGTTACGCCAAAAGAACATTTGGGCCTGCCCAACAAGGATGATGTGCGGGAAGGGGTCATCGCCTACAAGATCGCAGCTCATGCCGCCGATCTGGCGAAAGGCCATCCGCGTGCTCAACGCCGCGATGACGCATTGTCCAAGGCACGCTTTGAGTTCCGCTGGCGGGACCAGTTCAACCTGTCACTGGACCCGGAACGGGCATTATCCTACCATGACGAGACGCTGCCAGCAGAAGGGGCCAAGGAAGCTCATTTCTGCTCCATGTGCGGACCAAAGTTCTGTAGCATGCGCATTACGCAGGACATTCGTGCCTTTGCCGCTGATAAAGGATTGTCCGAGAATGAGGCTGTAGCTGCCGGGATGCAGGAAAAGGCCGAGGAATATCGGACACGCTCCTAGGCGCCGGTACAGCGCAAGCTGGGCAGTCTGAAATAGAGATAAAGCCGTTTCTCTCTGTCATTGCAGAGAAGAACGGCTTTTTTTAGTTTTATGTCATGTATGTATTCTTAACCTTACTCAGCCTTTATCAGAATTAGCTTTGTGATTAAGTGTGGTCCATATCTTATACAGAATTCCTGCGATAACGAATAAAAGAGCATCACTGAGTTTTGGTGCTCCTCCGTATAGAAATGCGGAACAGGAAAAACCTACTATAAACAGTAAAACAATATAGAGGAATCGCATATTAGTTCACCTCGTTAATTTGTGGTGTTACTAAGTAAGTGAGTTCATAGTTGCATAGTTTCAGATAGAACTTGTTACTTCACTCCAAATCAGCATCTACTCTCGAGTCAGTCCCAAATTCTTCTCCAAATACGCCGCAAGCAATGCCAGCGGGCTATGGATTGGAATACCGCGATCTATTGTAACCTGTGCAGCAGCGGGAGCCATAGACAGCTGGGATGCCACTACCGTTTTACCCGGATACTGCTCAGCAATCTGCTGTAAGCCTTCACGTACCGCTTCGAGATACCCTTGCTGATCTCCACGCATAATCAACTCAAATGTCCCAGGGATGCACACCGCTTCCGTCTGAGATGTCTTGGCAACGTGTAGTTGCTCATTCTCATCCTCTTGCTGTAATGCCTGATTCAACCGTGCCATCGTTCCTTCAACGGTTGCCGGGTTGGTGAATGCTATTATGTAATCTCCTGGTACTCGCCGCATCTCCTGCAATAACGGATCATCTATGCCGATCACAGGCACAGGGACCTGTGACGCTTCCTGCTCCAGTACTGTCGCAAACAGGGTGCAGGTGACCAGAATGGCATCGGCATGACACTCAGCGATCCATTGGAGAGTCTGGGCTACCTTCTCGTGAATGACAACCTCGGAAAAGTCAGCATCATGTTTAAGACGGTCCAGACCTGGATCGACGTAATGGACCAATTCAACTTCATAAGGAGCAAGCGTCTCTTCAATTAAGGCGATGTTGGAATAATGAGCGTGAAAACAACCAATGGTGATCATGTGCTAAGTCCCCTTTTACAGTTCGTATATGTCATGGATCTTTTAGATATTTAAACCATTATAGAAACATGCCTGAGAACTGTACAGTCGTTTATTGCTCAACGCCAATAACCGCCCTTCCGCCAAGCTGCGGAAAGACGGTCGATAACCGGATTCGACTAGGGTCGGTCCGGTGTCCATTTTTTATCTAAGGGAAGGAGAAGTATTTTTCTTAGCCATTTTTTGCTGTAGAATTTCATGAAAGGATAGACCTTGAGTGTTCTCATTCTCCTTTTTAGGAGCAGTGGTCGCCGTGTTGCGCGGATATTGGTGATGGTACGGGATCATTTGCTGAATAGGCATGCGGATCATCTTGGTTCCTCCTTTGATGCGTTTTTTTGGATTATGTATTTCGACTGGTTACCATGCCAGGTGCGCATATAGGTACATGTGACTTGTTAGACGAAATAAAAGAGTTTAAAGCGTAATTCCAATTGGATTGTAGTGATTTTACCCGGTTTTAAGGAGATGTAAACGTTTTTAGGAAAATTCAGGAGTAAAGGACCTGATTTGAAAGGTTTGATATGGGAGGATCGAATCGGTTGTTATGTGAATAGTCCCAATTTTAAGGAAGTCAATGGTACCCGCTTATGAGGCATATTATCTGGTTAAATGATGCAAAGCATGCTAACTAACTTGGTACCATGGTCGGGTTGTTTAGGGGGTAATGTAGTTCCGGATATAACAAAAAAACTGCCGAGCGAACCCGGCAGCTTACGTGATATGAAGAAGGATGCGAGGAAACTTGGATTCTGTCTGAGGTGGTATCGTGTTGGTTTTATCTACTTTGGCGAACAGCGATGTATATATCCACTTGTACACTTTCGGGATTCAGGCTACGTTCATCATATAATTCAAAATCCCCGGTGAACGTACGATCACTTTGTTTGTCCCATGCCCACACGGCTCCCCAAGCTTCGCCAACAACCTCTGCCATCGGTCCTTTTCTGGAAGTGAATACGGCGTAAGTTGCAGGAGGGAGTAGAATGTCATCCAATCCTTCAGGCAATGATTCGTTCGGACTGACCTCATGCCCTACCAGTATGGTGTATTCTCCGGTTATCCCATCGGTGTAATCAGTGTAACAACCATAGCGAACAACTTCAGGTGCAGGGAGGTGCTCTGAGGCAAAATAATTGTTCCAGAGTCCCTGAATACAACCTTTGCCACTGATTTCAATGGCGTTGGTTGTGCGGGCGGATACGCCGGCAATACGTTTGCCAGGGAGCGTGACATAACGAACGGGCTGGGCAGAGAACGAATGATCTGTTGTTACCTGACCAGGATTAGCGGAAGCAGTAGAGTTTTCAGTGAGAGATTCTGCATGCTTATCCGTTGTATTCGTGCGCCAACGCTTCAAAAAAGGAAGCTGGTTACGCAGCATCGAACGAGCGGATTCCTCATCCATGCCTTCGTCCTTCAGAATGGCAGTGCACATCTCGGTCATGCCTTCAAGTGACATACCGGGCTGCTCAAACTTGCCCTCTTTGTAACAATAGATACAGTACTCACGGGTTGTGCTTCCATCTGCTTCCGTTCCGAATTGGGCAGGGGTTGTGAGCGGCATTCCGCAGCTTTGACATACAGTTACGTTCATGATTAGTTCCTCCTCATATATGTACAGATTGAATATATCTGAAGTATACGGGTAGGAACTGGACAGCTGTCTGTCAGGTTTGAGTCGGAGGTATATAATTTTGTACAATTTGCTCCGCGATACGGCAGATTTCATCCCGAATATGCTGAGGATCCAATACTTCAACGTCCGCGCCGAAGCCCAGAATGAACCCATATAACCAGCCATCCTCGGGAAAAGCAACCTGGCTGATGTAATACCCAGTCCCATCAGGCATGACATTCTCGATCCCAAACCATTCTTCCGCAATATGACGGACGCGAGCATGGAATTTCAAGGTTAACCTAGCTTGATTGTCCGGACGACTCCATTCCTGTTGCCAGGGTCTGTCCTGTGGGTTGATGACTTTACGCTCGAAGTGCTCATTAGCAAGTGTGACATCTTGCATGCGCACAAGCTTGAACATGCGAAATTGATTCCGCTCGTGACAAAAAGCATACAGATACCAGGAATGCTTCTTGAGTACTATGGTATGAGGGTCGGCAGTTCGGTGAGTATGGATACCTTCCGCACTGCAGTAGGTGAAGGTTACGGGGCGTAATTGATCCATACCCTGTTCGATAAGTTCAAGCTTGATTTTCAGCGCTTCGGGATGCGTCCAAGTTGAGTAATCCACGATGAATCGATTGGTATTGGCCTGAAAATCGTCATTTTTGGATTCAGGTACGATACTGCTGAGTTTTTCGACCAGAAGCTCTCGCGCCGCATTAGTATGGGAAGTGGATACACTGCGCAGTGCAGTGACGATGGAGGCGAGGTCCTTGTCTGTTAATACGTTTCGATCCAGACGGTAACCCTCTGCCAGACCAATCCCACCGCTTGCCCCCTGATATGTCACCACGGGGATGCCTGCTTGACCCAATGTATCGATGTCCCGATAGATGGTCCGGATTGATACTTCGAACATATCTGCCAAGTCTTTGGCTTGTACCCGTCCACGATTGATCAGCAACACCACGATGGCTAATAAACGCTCCAGTTTCATATGTATGGATTCCTTTCATTGGTTTATCTGTTGGATTCAAATATGTTATATTGTTGAGCATCACACATAGGAGTGGAATAAGCAATGAAGCGAATTACGATTCTGATCGCAGACGATGAAGTTGAGATCGCTGATCTGGTTGCTTTACATTTACAAAAAGAAGGATATCACACCATTAAGGCCTTTGATGGGAAGGCGGCGGTTCAAGCTGTTCAGACCCAAGCGATAGATTTGGCGATTCTGGACATTATGATGCCTGGCATGGATGGGTATGAGGTGACCCGTAAAATTCGGGAGCAGCATCATTTACCGATCATTTTCCTAAGTGCCAAAACGTCTGATATGGACAAAATTACGGGACTCGTGATGGGCGCGGACGATTATATGACCAAACCGTTTAATCCGATGGAGCTTGTTGCCCGGGTTAACTCCCAGTTGCGTCGTTCTCTGCAATTCAGCCAGTCTGCACCTGTTCAGAGGTCCATTCTGGAGAAGGGTGGGCTCATTATCACGCCAGATCAACATCGCGTTACACTCTACGGCAAACCAGTGGAACTAACACCGAAGGAGTTTGACATTCTGTATCTGCTCGCGAGCCACCCCAAGCAGGTGTTCAGTGCTGAGAACATTTTTGAACAGGTCTGGGGAGAAGCCTATTACGAGAGTGGGAATACCGTGATGGTCCATATTCGGACCCTGCGCAAAAAGCTGGGGGAAGATGTGAACAAGAACAAGTTTATCAAAACCATCTGGGGTGTGGGGTACACGTTTAATGACTAAACGAAGAAGTTTTCGTACAACCATGATTATGTTGCTAGGGTTAAGCATGCTTGCCTCTGGTGCAATTACCTATGGGATTTACAAGCTTATGCAAGCCTATTATTCGGGTGTCCGTGCAGAAGATCAGCTCGCTGAATATCGTCATTTTATGAGAAGTATCGGGGATATCTATTTCTTCCTGATTTTATTTATCCCACTCGCCATTCTATTTTTCTTCTGGTTTACCAAGCCCTACGCGACGTATTTCAAGGATATTTCTACAGGGATCAGTCATTTGGCGAATGGAGACTTTCAGCATCGTGTACAGATCTCATCCAAGGACGAATTAGGTACGATTGCAGAGGATGTGAATCTGGCGAGTGAGAAGCTAAAGGAAGCAGTAGAACGAGGGGATTTTGCTGAAAATAGTAAGGACCAGCTTGTTGTCAATCTGGCGCATGACCTGCGAACACCGCTGACGTCTGTGCTTGGATATTTGGATCTGCTCATGAAGGATGATCAGTTAACGGAGGAGCAGGTACGGCACTTTACGTCGATTGCATTCACCAAATCACAGCGCCTGGAGAAGCTGATTGATGATTTGTTCGAAATTACCCGTATGAATTATGGCATGTTGCCTATAAACAAGACACAGCTGGATCTTAGCGAACTGCTGAAGCAGATGAACGAAGAACTCTATCCTGTATTTGAAAAGAACCAACTAGTCGCCCGACTAAAAATAGACACTGACCTTACGGTCTCCGGTGATGGCGAGCTGCTGGCTCGTGTGTTCGAGAATCTGCTAATTAACGCCGCACGGCATGGCAAGGATGGCATGTACGTAGATATTAATGGATATCGGGATGCAGAACAGGTCATCATTCAGGTGATTAACTATGGTGGACATATTCGTCCGGAGGAATTGCCACATATCTTCGATATGTATTACACCGGAGATCGTGCCAGGACCCCTCAGGAGGGTGGGACAGGCCTGGGACTGTTTATCGCTCGCAATATTGTGGAGCAGCATGACGGTACAATTTCGGCCCAGAGCGACGTGGTACGGACGTTATTCGAAGTTCGTTTGCCCGTCTTCCAATAAGGTTGACGTCAAATTTAAGAAAAACTTTAAAATTGCCCTGCTTTTTCTTTAAGTTGTGTTGTCTATCCTTGATGTATGAGGTAAAAGGAGGAACAAGCATGAAGAAGTGGGGCTTTTTGATATGTATCATTTTGATCGGATATATTGTTACGCAATCACCGGGATGGATTCAGCAGAAGGATGAGTTGCCCATCGAGATTCAGAATACGCGTGAAAATCCCGCAGGTTATACCGTATCCGTCACCGGAAACATTCAGGATCAGGTACATAAGGGCAACTTGTTACTAGTTGATAAGCAATACCCCGTTCACCCGGAAGGAGTTAAATCCGATATTGTATATGTGGCACATGAGGATGATCTGCTTCGTGGATATGGGATACTGGATCAGAAAATCATGTTATCACGACAGGTGGCGCAGGAGTTTCAGAGGATGGTTGAAGTAGCAGGCGAAGAGGGAGTCAGATATTTTCTCGTCAGTAGCGGTTACAGGGACTTTGCGAAGCAGGACGAGTTATATCGGGAAAAGGGTTCAGACTATGCGCTTCCTGCGGGACACAGTGAGCACAATCTTGGGTTATCCCTGGATATCGGCTCGAGCTTGGCTGCGATGAATGAAGCACCAGAGGGTGCCTGGCTGGAGAAGAATGCATGGAAATACGGATTTATTTTACGTTACCCAAAGGATAAAGTGCGCATCACCGGTATTCAGTATGAACCATGGCACTTTCGATATGTAGGGCTGCCGCACAGTGCTGTCATGTATAAGAATAATCTGGTGCTGGAAGAGTATCTCGATATGCTTAAAGAGAAAGAGAACATTACTGTGGAAGTAGAGGAAGAGCAGTATCATATCCGCTATTATCGGGCCACCCGAGATACAACTGTTTACATACCTGAGCAAGGCCAAACTGAAATATCGGGTGATAACATGGATGGCGTCATCGTCACCGTAAAGAAATAACAGGGCAACACAAAGGAGGAGGAGTAGCATGAAGCACAACAACCAGAAGAAAAGCAAACATTACATCCTTTGGATTGCCGTTTTCATTATCTATGTATATCTACTTACGAAGCTGATCCTGTTTAAAGGAAGCCCGGTCGATTTTGGCATCGTGAAGGATCGACTGATGGCGTTCTTGCAACAACCGGATCTGGTCCATACACGAACCGTGAACCTGACACCATTTCAGGAAATCTCACGAGACTGGAACAGCCTGTCATTGCATCGTCCGGGTACCGCAATCCATCTAGTAGGCAATATATTGGCCTTTATTCCACTGGGCATCTTCATCCCTGTGTTGACGGGCAACAAGTTATTCTCTGGAGTAAAGGTGCTCCTGCTGTCCCTGCTGCTCAGTCTGGGCTATGAAGTGACACAGTTAGTGACTGGCATGGGCATATTCGATGTGGATGATCTGATGCTTAATACACTCGGCGGCTTGATTGGATATATTGTTTTCACTATGGCTATGGGTCTGAAAAAGGTGTTGGTGGGAGGAGAATCCCACGTGACGACGAAAAAGTTGAATTCTAAGGAAAGTCACGTGTAAGGAGGGGAAGAACTTGATTATAATGGCTGTACTGTTCATTAGCGCAGGGCTAATATTTCTCGTGTATCCACACAAGGTAACGGATGCTTCGGAAAAACAGATTGCGGAGCGAGTGATCATGTCTAGATGGGTTGGCGGCTCGTTAATTGCTCTGTCGTGTTTGTTTCTGATCATGGGCACAATTCAACTGTTAGATCAAGCCGCACATCACATTGGGCATTAAAAGGCAGTTGGCCTTGAAGCAACGGAGGACACACACATACTGAAACCACAGCTCCCCGTAACGTGCAGAGTGCACTTTACGAGGAGTTTTTTAGTGTTTCATAAGGTCTCAAATTTAGGATAGGATCAGTGAACTTTGCGAGTAACATCGTAAATGAGGTAGAGTAGAGATGATGCGTTAGTACCTATTTCTTACAAAAAAAGGAGGACATACATTGTATTCATTAGCTATACAACTAGCAGGAACAATGAAAGCCATTATGCAAATTGAAACTGAAATTGCTGAAGCTAAGATTGATCAACAGGCTGAAGAGATCATACTTGGTATGGAACAGAGAAGATCGGCTTTAATAAATAATGTCACACGTGATGAATTAATGGTCATCCAAACAGTGATAAACGTAGGAAGGTCAGAAAGAGGGTATCGTTATCATTTTAATTCGGAAGACGTTGAGATTATTAACCTTCCCATTGAGTTAAACGAGCATGAGTTGATGCAGAAATATTCCTATTATCTTATACATAAAACCAAAGAGGAATTAGCATATGGAATTGAATATCATACGCTTGTCTCATCATTTCTAAAAGAAGGTATAGAGATCTTAAAACTCTAGACCGTTACACGACATACTAATAGGAGGTCTGCAAGATGATAATGAAAATTTCGTATTATACGCCAGATGGATTCTACTATTATGTCCCCGATCAATATGCAGAGAAGATGGAAGAGTGGAGAATTGAATTTTCAGATTTTTTGCAGAGTATAGAGGGGAAACATCCATTCACAGAATACATAGAGTCCATTAATTATGAGGGTGAGCTGGAATATGCCGTTTTTGTAAGATGCTACGGAGGAGATGAGTTTGTAGACTGGATTAACGTAGAGAAATTAAAATGCAGAGGTATATATCGTATAGCTGAGCCACCTGATGATTCGGAAGTTGGCTTGAAGATTGATTTTTAAACATATCCCGAGTATAAAAAGCAAAGCAAAAAAAAGCTCCCCGCCACGTGCTGATTGCACGTGGCAGGGAGCTTTTCTGTATAACTTCATCACATTAATGATTTATATCATTAAGCTTTTTTCATCATTTGACGCAATACAGTTTGCAGGATACCGCCGTTATGGTAGTAATCCACGTCAACCATGCTGTCCAGACGAGCGATGACAGGGAATTCGAACTGTGTACCGTCTTCACGAGTTACGGTAACTTTCAACTCTTGTCCTGGCTTCACATCATTGCTGAGGCCAGTAATGTCATACGTTTCACGTCCGTTCAGACCAAGGCTGGACCAGCCGTGACCTTCCTGGAATTGCAATGGCATTACGCCCATGCCGACCAGGTTACTACGGTGAATACGCTCGAAGCTTTCTGCGATAACGGCTTTGACGCCGAGCAAGAATGTTCCTTTTGCCGCCCAGTCACGGGAGCTTCCTGTACCATACTCTTTACCTGCGATAACGATCAGGTTCTGTCCTTCATCCTGATACTTCATGGAAGCATCGTAGATGGACATTTCCTCGTCCGTTGGCAGGTACTTCGTGATACCGCCTTCTGTACCAGGAGCCACCTGGTTACGAATACGAATGTTGGCAAACGTACCACGCATCATGACTTCATGGTTACCACGGCGTGAACCGTAGGAGTTGAAGTCTTTGCGCTCTACGCCATGTTCTTTCAGGTACAGTCCAGCCGGGCTGGATGGTGCAATATTACCTGCTGGCGAGATGTGATCCGTTGTTACGGAATCCGCAAGCAATGCCATAACGCGTGCAGAACGGATATCTGCGATATCGTTCAACTTGTCGCCAAGCTCCTGGAAGAACGGAGGATTCTGAATGTACGTGGAGTTCGGATCCCACTCGTACAGTTCACCTTCCGGTACAGAAATTGAATTCCAACGCTCATTGGCTGTAAATACATTCTCGTACTTGTTGCGGAACATCTGAGCGTTCAGGGAACTAGCGATGGTATCCTTGATTTCCTCGGAGGTAGGCCAGAGGTCTTTCAGGAATACAGGCTCATTGTTCGTATCATAACCGATTGGATCGGTTTCAAAGTCAATATTTACGGTACCCGCAAGTGCATATGCCACAACGAGTGGTGGTGATGCCAGGTAGTTGGCTTTAACCTGTGCGTGTACACGGCCTTCGAAGTTACGGTTACCGGACAATACAGCCGCTACGGTCATATCGTTCTCAGCAATAGCTTCGCTCACTTCGTCCGGCAGTGGGCCGGAGTTACCGATACATGTTGCACAACCGTAGCCCGCAACGTTGAATCCGAGTTTGTCGAGATACGTGATCAGACCTGCTTTTTCCAGGTACTCGGTAACCACAAGGGAACCTGGTGTCAGACTGCTTTTCACATATCCTGGTTTGGTCAGGCCGCGTTCAACTGCTTTTTTCGCCAGTAGTCCCGCTCCAACCATAACACTTGGATTCGAAGTGTTCGTACAACTTGTGATCGCCGCGATCACAACAGCGCCTGCCTTCAGTTCACTGTTGGAACCGTCCGGATGCTTCACAGGTACGGATTGTTCGATTTTCTCATCGCTCAGACCGTAGCCGCCTTTATCTACAGGTGTGCGAATGATGCTGTTGAAGCTTTCTTTCATTTGTGTCAGCTCGATGCGATCTTGTGGACGTTTTGGTCCTGCAAGACTTGGTACAACAGAGCCGAGATCCAGTTCAATCACATCTGTGAATTCAGGATCAACGGTGCTTGAAGTACGGAACATGCCTTGAGCTTTGTAATAAGCTTCAACCAATTCTACCTGCTCGTCAGGACGGCCAGTGTTACGCAAATAGTTCAACGTTTCACTATCAACAGGGAAGAAACCGATCGTTGCGCCATATTCTGGTGCCATGTTGGCTACTGTTGCACGGTCAGCCAGACCGATGTTGGCAAGACCTGGTCCGTAGAACTCTACGAATTTACCAACAACGCCTTTTTTACGAAGCAATTGGGTAACGGTCAGTGCCAGATCCGTTGCTGTTGCGCCTTCGCTCAGGCTGCCTGTCAGTTTGAAACCGATAACGTCCGGTGTTACAAAATAAAGCGGTTGGCCCAGCATACCTGCTTCAGCCTCAATACCACCAACACCCCAACCAACAACACCAAGTCCGTTGATCATGGTGGTGTGGGAGTCTGTACCTACGAGGGAATCCGGGAATACAACGGTTTCGCCGTCCACGGTTTTTGTTGCTGCCACGGAAGCCAGATACTCCAGGTTAACCTGGTGAACGATCCCTGTGGATGGTGGAACTGCACGGAAGTTGTTGAATGCCGTTTGCGCCCAACGCAAGAAGCGGTAACGCTCTTCATTACGCTCAAACTCAACTTTGATATTGTAATCAAGTGCATCGTTGGTACCAAAAGCATCAACCATAACGGAGTGGTCGATAACGAGATCGACCGGTACGAGCGGGTTGATCTGTTTTGGATCGCCACCTGCTTTTTTCACAGTATCACGCATTGCAGCGAGGTCAACGACAACCGGTACACCGGTGAAATCCTGCAGAACGATACGTGCAGGGATGAATGGAATTTCCTTGTTATTGTCACGGCCATCTGCCCAGCCGGTCAGTTGTTTTACGTGTTCTTCGGTGATAGCACGTCCGTCGAATTGACGAATTGCTGCTTCAAGCAACACTTTAATGGAGAAAGGAAGCCTGGAAAGATCGCCGTGGCCGTTTTCCTGAAGAGCATCGAGACTGTAGTAGCGGTAAGACTTGCCTCCAACCTCAAGACTGCGAGCGGCGGAGAAATGATTCTTTGCTGACATACATGTACCTCCTTGGGATGTGTCGGTGAGATGAAGAAAACGTTCATTTAGGTGAAGAACAGGCCTTCATCGTTCCGTGTTCTTGTTCGTTAGTTTCATCAGATGAAACGTAATTTCATAATCATAACTTTAGTTTTAAGTATACCGTTTTCACCTCCGTACGTAAAGGTCTTTTTGCCTGATCAAGCAAGCTTTTGGACCGATGAAGGCGTTTTCGTGAAGCGAGCAGGAATAAGATATCTTGTGTACCTGTATTTGCCGAATTTCGGATCTCCCTCCTGAGCCGTGTACATACAACCGAAGACCCTTTCATATGAATAGTAGGAGTTTATAAACGCAATGAAATATTCCAGACAGAACTCATGCCAAAGGGGGACACAGGCTTGGAACGGGAATGGAAGAGTGCCTTATATACTTACGTGAACCAGTACAATCGCTGTGAGATCGACTACCGTCCACAGACCAGCGAACGGATCGTTACCGATCCTGACTTCGTGGTGGAACGGGGAGAGCGTATGGCAAGGCTGGACGAATGGTATCGTAAGCGGCGCGCCGTGCCTCTTCGCAGCGAGACCAGCGCCAAGCTTGTGCGCACGCTTATGGATGGCCAGGAAGAAGCAGTGGTGGATTTACAATTGTACAGCAGGCTGTTCTACGAGAAGAGCGGGATCACCCACCGGGAGGACCGGATTGAGCGGGAGCGGTTAACCTTTCTGCGGCAGGGTGGTGGATGGATCATTGGACGGGTCGAGCGAGAAGTGCCGGAGCGTCGCCCTGCTGGGGAAGGACGTCCGTTTCAACAAGCTGATTTTGTACAGGCGATGAATCGGCCGCTGCTGAATCGGGAAGTGTTGGGTCAAGGAAGAAGCTCACGGCAACAGTCATATCGCAGAGATCTGGCGGTTGCCTATGCAGATCGGTGGTGGAATGCGGGGAATCCGACATTTGAGGAATTTGATGTAGATTGCACCAATTACGTGTCCCAATGTCTCTTTGCAGGGGGCGCACCCATCCACTATACTGGTAGAAGAGAAGCCGGCTGGTGGTATAAGGGGTATGTGAACGGCTCCGAAATGTGGAGTTACAGTTGGGCAGTTTCCAACAGTCTGGAGCGTTATTTGTCAGGCAGCAGCTGGGGTCTGACCGCGACAGAAGTGGAGCGTCCTGAGCAGCTGATGCTCGGCGATGTTATTCTCTACGATTGGGATGGAGATGGACGATTTCAGCACAGCACCGTTGTGACCGCGTTTGATGCAGGCGGTATGCCGCTTGTTAACGCACATACGGTTAGCAGCCGTCACCGCTTTTGGGATTACCGGGATTCTTACGCTTGGACGGAGCGGACGGTATACCGGCTTTTTCATATTGCAGATGAGTTTTGATGACGAAAGATTTTCGGGATGCGGTGACGCAGACATCCAGTTCCGTGTAAAATAAGACCAGATAATGCAAGCAGAATAACAAGGGTGCTGAGCATGCAAGCATGACAGCATCAGGCACAGATAATCGGAGGGTACACATGAGTATGGATAAATTAAAAGTAGGCGTCGTGTACGGCGGAAAATCGGGCGAGCATGAGGTGTCGCTGCAAACGGCGTTTGCTGTAACAAACGCATTTGATTATGAAAAGTATGAACTGGTTCCTTTTTATATCTCCAAGCAGGGTACGTGGAAAAAAGGACCTGTCATGCATGCGCCGTTCGCGCAGATTGAAGACTTGAAGCTGGAGCAATCGGCGGGTGGAACGCAGGATGCGCTGAACGCCCTGTTTGGCCGTTTGTATGGCGGAGCAGAAGAGCTGGACGTGATGTTCCCTCTGCTGCATGGTACGTTTGGAGAGGATGGTACCATTCAGGGCATGTTTGAGATGGCGGATATGCCATATGTAGGTGCAGGTGTACTGGCTTCTGCTGGCGGCATGGACAAAGTGGTCATGAAAAAGCTGTTTGCACAGGCTGGCATTGACCAATGTGCCTTTACGTATTTTAACGCGACACAATGGAAGCAGACAGAGCACGAAATGATCGTACAGGTCGAAGATCAGCTGGGGTATCCTTGTTTTATCAAACCGGCAAATCTGGGCTCCAGTGTAGGCATTTCCAAAGCACGTAACCGCGATGAGTTGAAGACAGCTGTCGAGTTTGCACTTCGGTATGACACGAAGGTTGTCATTGAGGAGTTCGTTGAAGCACGCGAGGTTGAAGTCAGTGTCCTCGGCAATGACGAGCCCATGGCTTCCGTTCCAGGTGAGATCGTATCCTCCGGTGAGTATTATGACTATGCAGCCAAGTATATTGATGGTCAATCACAGATGCTGATTCCAGCTCCACTGGACCCAGAGGCCGCAGATCGCATTCGCGAGGCAGCTTTGCAGGCGTTCCGTGCGATTGAAGGTAACGGCATTTCACGTGCGGACTTCTTCATTCGGAAAAATGACGGCGCTTTGCTTATTAATGAAGTCAACACCATGCCTGGTTTCACACCATACAGCATGTATCCACTTCTTTGGCGTGAGACAGGTGTATCGTATGCCGAACTGCTGGATCGCATGATTGAGCTGGCACTGGAGCGTTACAACCGCAAGCAGGCACTGAATTACGAGAACGGCGTCCAGGCGTAGCCTGCGACCACAAGATCAGGAGGGATATGCATGGGATTTCAGACTGAATTCAATTCCGTATGCAAGTTCAAGAATGAGCAGGAGCTGTTCGAACTGCTTGAATACGGACGCGGCAAAATGGTCAAACAGGGCTTCCGGGTATTTCCTACCGGCCAGAAAGTGATTGCATACACACCGGATAACGTGGCTGTAGCCATCGTCAAGATCGTGGTTTCCATTGCGGAGATCAACTTCCAGGGGCAAGAGGTAACCGAGGTGGAGATGCAACTCATCCGCAAATTGACTGAGGAAGAATCACGCATTCAGACTGCCCTTGCGGATGAGATGTTCTTTGGGGAGCAAGCACAGGAGTAGTTATTGACTGTAAGTGCGGGTTGGAAGGACGGATTTGCCAGAATACGATTATGGTCACTCTTTTAGGGTAAAACTTGGTTATATACAGTGACGGTACATCCTGACGGCTGAATATGCCGTGCAGGTTCTCCGCCCTAATAGAGAGGAAGAGATTCATGCTCGTACGCTTTGGTTACGTGGCAATGTCCGTGCTTATAGAGAACGCCTCGCCTTCCCGGACCATGACCATGTCGAGTTTTAACAAAATCGATGACAGGGAAGCGGCGATCCGCAAGCTCGAACGGATTGCAGCCGAGAACCTGCACAATACATTACGTTTGCTCAGGCACAACAAGGGTAGCCATATTCATGTATATCGCTTCTCTTCCAAATTGATTCCACTGGCAACACACGAGGACCTGAATGACTGGGACCCGTTCCCGGCGCTGAAGCAGGACTTTGCGGCCATTGGTGATTTTGTGAAGGAAAATCATATGCGTGTGTCCTTTCATCCGGATCATTTTACCGTACTTAGTACCCCCCGCGAGCAAGTTCTGCACAACTCGATTCGCGACCTTCGTCATCATGTTCGGATGCTGGATGCCATGGGGCTGAATGCCACTGCCAAGAACAATATACATATTGGTGGTGCATACGGGGACAAGCCTTCGGCGGCGCTTCGTTTTGAAGAAAACTTTTTGAAGCTGGATCGGGACATTCAGGAGCGGCTCACACTCGAAAATGATGACAAAACGTTCAATGCGCCTGAGACACTTGCCGTGTGCCAGCGCTTGGGATTGCCCATGGTACTTGATATCCATCACCATTGGGTGAACAACGAAGGAGAACAGGCATGGGATCTGTGGCCTGATATTCTAAAGACCTGGCAGTCACCGCTTGCCCAGGCAGATTCACCGGCTGATCAGCCATTGCCACCCAAAATCCATGTCTCCAGTCCAAAGAGTGAGAAGGATCTGCGAGGTCATGCCGATGGTGTGGAGGTAGAGCCTGTGCTCGATTTCTTGCGTCATATCGCAGCAGACACCCCAAGACTTGACGTGATGATTGAGGCCAAACGCAAGGATGAGGCTCTTGTGCAACTGATGCAGAAGCTGGCATTCTATCACGAAGAGGGTGTGGAGTGGGTGGACGAGTCTACCGTCATCATTCATCCGTAGTGCCAAAAGGGGCCTGGGCAACGAGAAACTTTACGACCTGTGGGGCGTATACTTTTAACAAGTATTTCAACTTTTCGTAGATTGATATAGAAAGTAGAGTGAACGCTTTGAATGAGAAGGAAAAGACACCTTATGTCGTGACAAGCAAAAGCTATACTGCCGTTGCCATTAATGCAGCTTCCAAAGCTGGCGAATGGATCAAAAGCCGTCTTGGGACGGTAGCTGAACTTGGCACCAAATATTCACCCCAAGATCTGGTGACCGAAGTGGATAAAGGAGCGGAGCAGATGATCCGCCGCCTGATTCTTACGCATTTTCCCCACCATGCCATTCTGGGTGAAGAAGGCGTCGAACCGGGACCGGAAGCTTCGGCAAAAGCACTGAAAGAGGCCGAGGAAGAAGAGTTCCTGTGGATTGTTGATCCTGTGGATGGAACGACAAACTTTGTACACGGATTTCCGTTTTATTCGGTGTCCATCGCATTGGCTCACAATGGTGAAGTCATTGTCGGCGTGATCTACGACCCTTCCCGTGATGAAATGTTTGTTGCGGAAAAAGGGAAAGGAGCATATGTTCACGGAAACCGGATGCTTGTATCTGGTGAACAAGAACTGGCTCAGAGCCTGATTGCGGTTGGATTCCCGGCAGACACAACCTTTGCGTTGCCACTAAATATGGCCGCTGTACAGGCGCTTGCTCCGCAAGTTCGTAACTTGCGTGCAGGCGGATCTGCCGCCCTCCATCTGGCATATGTTGCCGCAGGACGTCTCAGCGCCTACACCGAAGTTGGATTGAAACCTTGGGATATTGCCGCAGGTGCACTGTTGGTTGAAGAATCAGGTGGCAAGGTGACCGATACCATCGGAACGCCTTACCAACTGTCTGTAAACCATGTTGTTGCCAGCAATGGCAAAATCCATGACGCACTGACGGATGTGCTGAAAGAAGCGAAGGCGACGGGTTTGGAGTGAGTTTATTCAACTCATCCATGCTTTAATAACCTGTAATTGTACATTAACGGAGGGGACAGAAAGCATCTGAAGAAGCGGAGCGCTCGCCTTTATCACCGGATTTCTCCCTTGGAAAAGGGAATCAAAGAAATCAGGGGATAACAGCGATCGAAAGATGATTCTGTACACGAAGTGAAAGTACAATAGTATAGGTAACGCAGGTATGACTTTAATTAAAGGAGCGAAAACAATGGATGAATCCAAAGAACTGGAACGACGGCTCAGTGATATGCTGACGGAAGGGGACATGGAAGAGTCCGGCGACACCGATCAGCGTGAACGCCAGCTGATTCCTCCCAAGTATGAAGTGCGAATCCAGACAGAACGTGATCCAATTGTTGAGGAAACGTTAAAGTACCGGAAGATGGCACGTGAAGTGGATGATCGTTATGATCGATATCTGGAGCGAGCTACCGGGAACAAACCGGAGAGCGACAAGGGTCATTTGATTGCTGAAGACTCAAATAAGCCGCAATCTTAACTAATCACTGAACGTCATAGCTGTGTTTAACCAGTAGCAGGCTCCCCTTCAGGGAGTCTGTTATTTCATGTGTGCTCTCAGTAGAGAGGACAACGCCTACTTTAAAATGATAGAATAGAGTAACACCAACCTATGTCATTGGAATGACCAATGTACTATATATTAGTGAGGTTGTTCAAAAAGTCCGCTTTTGATTACGAAGGATGCCTAACGGCATCATCAGCATCGAATATGGAATTCAGCCGAAATGTCCGTTTGCTCACGTAGTTTTCCTACGCTCCGCTACTCCATTTCTAGCTTCATCCCATCTTCTCGGTACTGAAAACCGACCTTTTTGAACACGTACATTTAGTGTAATTATAGATTTGCGAGAAGGAGTGTTACCTGAATGAAGCGTAAACGTATATGGGAAAATACAGCTGCCGGTTTAACGGTAAGCATGTTGGCAGGAATGCTGCTCTTTACATCATCTGCATTGCCTGCACACGCGGCTGACACCAAAACCGGTGTATTGCCAGCGGGTACAAACGAGACTTCGCTGACAGCGAAGAAAGATGCAGTAGCCGTAACTAAGGAGTTCCGCATCGTCACATTGGGAGATTCCATAACGGTAGGTTATGAGCCCAACACAAAAGAATTGCCTTATGGTTATGTAGAACGTTTGCATGAGCAAGGTTTGCTGCATGGACGTACACAGGTGGACAACTACGGGATTGCCGGATTGAAAACCAGTGGCCTGAAAAACTTTACTACTGCAATTAAGGATGGCAAAACGCTGACTTCTGAAGCCATTCAACCAAGTCTTCCTGATCCAAGAGCGGGACAGATCGGGGCCAATACTGCTGCAATCCGTGAGAGTGTAGCACAGGCCAATCTGGTTGCAATTACCATTGGGGGAAATGATGTATCTGAGCTTCTCGGTACAGCAGACAAACTGAGTGATCAGGATCTGCAAGTGAAGGTAAAAGAATTACTCGCAACATATACAGCTAATGTAAGTGCAACGATTAATGATATCCATGAAATTAATCCGACAGCTACAATTGTCATCGCCGATCAGTATCAACCGATGCCAGAAGTAGCAGGCAAGGCACTTTATGCCAAACTGATGGAGGCATCTCAAGGTTTCACACAGACCATTGATGGCATTGCAGCACAATTCACTGCTCAGGGTACTGATGTCAAAGTCGCACACGTGGCCAAAGAGTTTGTTGGTGGTGAAGGCACGATGACACATATGATCAAAGATCGTGATTTCCACCCGAACCAATTTGGATATGCGGCCATTGCCGAAGTATTTGCCAAAACGATCTGGGGCGACTACACCAAGCTGACTACACCTGCGACAGGTGAGCCGATGAACATTATTGTGAGTGGCAAAACATTAAACACTCCGTACAAACCGATTATCCGTAACGGCAAAAACTTTGTGGCGATTCAAGACATCGTAAACGCTGTCGGGGCTACTACGGTGTGGGATAACAAAACTTCAACCGCAACCATTACATATGGAGATCGAAAGGTTGCTGTGAAGATTGGTGCCAATGCTGTGAAGGTAAATGGAGCATCGGTTACTGTGGATACACCTGCATTCCTGAATAAGGTAGGCAAAGAGTCCAAAACATATGTACCACTTGCCATGGTGGCTGAAGGTCTTGGCTTTGATGTGCAATATGTAGCGAAGCTGAAAACTGTTTTTGTTAATCCGTAAATTGTATTTCATACTTTAACATGATGTTATTCAACAGCCAGAATACCTTGATCTGTTCAAGGTATTCTGGCTGTTTTGTGTTCTTTTTGAGTTGCTGACACAGATGTATACCTTCTCTAATGACCTAAAATGTTGCATAAATATATCTTGTCAGATGACCAATGGATGTGTAAATATGAAAATAACTTACAATAAAACCACTAATGCATAGTATGACAGGCACCCCTCGCAAGCCAAAGGAGCGCTTAGGATGAACAAAATTAAGAACGCTTTCACAACACTGCCGATTCATCACAAAACGATTCTTCTCATCGGACTTTTGATGTTGATCAGCTTTACGTTTTATGCGTCCGTACTCCGATATGTGTTCAGCATCTATGACCGCCAGATCTATGAGAAATCCTCGCAGGTCCTCAATATGTCTTCGGTAGGTATTGAGAATCAACTTCGTGAAATTTCTAATCTCTCCTTCAAGGTGATGTCGGACGAGCCGCTTCAGCAATATCTGCTCCAACTGAAAAAGGCCGAAACGGGTTACGAGAAAAATGGATTGCGTAAAAAAATTACTAACAGGTTAGTCGCATATGCCGGTTCCGAAAAATACGTCTATTCCATGCTATTTATCGATAATGATAATAACGTTATGGCCGCAGGCAATCGGGAGGGAATTTCGGAGTCGAAGCAAAAGGAACTGGTTGCACTGGGACAGCAATACTCGGGCTCCAATGCATGGCATACCAGTGGGGATAAACAGTCCCGACTCTTGTCGGTTCGACAGGTGAAATCCTTTATTGGCGGAGCATTTACATTGGAGGACCTCGGCACACTGATCATCCGCGTCCGGCTGGATCGAATTGTACAGGACCAGATGCAAGAACCGGCTGAGGACTCCCAATTACTCATTACGGATGGAAAAGAAGTGATCTATCCAACAGAATCGTCGGTTAGTGAAGCCGAGATTGAGTCTGAACTGAAGCGCACCCAGCCCTATGGAATTGCCATGTTGGAACAGGGGAGACACTTTGTAGCTCGTGCTCATTCTTCCTATACGGATTGGACCTATTTGTACACAACCCCGTTTGACCAGATGTTTAAAAAGATCCAGTTTGTCAAACAGTTGGTTACGGTGATCTTCATCATGATTTTTCTGGCAGCGCTTATCATTGGAGCGAGATTCTCTCGCAGTATTACCCATCCGATTGCGCAGTTGATCAAAAAGATGCGTAATATCGAAAAAGGTGATTTGGATAAGCTGGAGGAGGCTGCTCTCGGCAATGTTCCGATATCTCCACAGAATGAGGTTGGGCTGCTGCATCGCACATTCAAGATGATGCTTCAACGGATACGTGAATTGATTGATGAGAATTATGCGAAGCAACTGGTGATTCGTGAGACGGAGTTGAAAGCGCTTCAGGCGCAGATTAATCCACATTTTCTATACAACACGCTGGAATCGATTAACTGGCTGGCTAAAGTACAGAAGCAACGACAGATCTCGGAAATGGTTGAGGCCCTCGGATTTCTGCTGCGTAGCTCTGTGAACATGTCCGAGAAGTGGATCACGCTGGAAAGAGAGCTGGACATTGTCCGCAGTTACGTGACGATTCAGCGCACGCGTTTTGAGGAAAGACTGGACTTCGATATGGAGATTGCCCCAGAGGTAGGAACGGCGCGGATACCGAAGTTAACATTACAGCCGTTAGTGGAGAACGCCATACATTATGCACTCGAACCAAGCATTGACCCTTGCCGGATTCGGATCCGGGCGAGAGCAGAGGGAGATAAGGTGATTATTGAAGTCGAGGACGACGGTCCGGGGATGACACCGGAATTCCTGGAACAACTACACGAAGGACGTATTCAGACAAGAGGACAGGGCATTGGGTTATCTAACATCCAGGAACGAATCAGACTGACCTTCGGCGATGAAGGTGGAATGGTGATGAGCAGCAAGCCCGGATCAGGAACTGTAGTATCGATCAGCATACCTTGGATCAGAGAGGACGATGACGATGTACAAAGTGATGCTCGTAGATGATGAACGTGTCATTCTGGAGGGAATTTCTCAAGTGGTCGATTGGGCCGCAGCAGGTACGGAATTGGTGGGTACGGCGAGGAACGGGATTGAAGCATTGGACAAAATTGGGCAGTCGAGACCCGATATTATCATTACGGATATTTCCATGCCAGGTCTGGATGGTCTTGGACTCATAGAGAAGGCATCTGAAGCATACCCTGGAGTACGTTTCATTATGTTATCCGGCTACAAGGAGTTCGAATATGCTCGCAGAGCGATGCAATATGGTGTGAAGCATTATTTGCTCAAGCCCTGCAACGAGAATCAGATCCATGATGCGTTAACTGAACTGTTGCAGGAACATCAGGATGCCCAGGTGAAGGAGCATGTTGCTGGTGAGATGAAACAGCGATTGCAGCGTGTCCTTCCACATGTGAAGGAGCAATTTCTGCTGGAGTTCATGACCAACCGCACCTATGGGCCGGTTGATCTTGAGTATTATCAGGAGCTGTTTGATCTGGAGCTTGAAGAGAACGCAGTTCGGTTACTGTTGTTCCGAATTGTGGATGAACATGATTACAGTCACTTATTTGCGATCAAAAACATTGCCAGTGACCTGCTCCCACATGTCCTGTTAAGCACAACCATTGAAGGCAAACTCCTCATTCTGCTCGCGGATTCAGCTGATCCGGCCGGACTGAAAGAAAGTATTGAAGAGGTTAGGGCTGCATTCACCAGACTATATAAATTGGAAGTGACCGCTGCGCTGAGTGAAGCAGATCGAATGATTCAGTCGCGGCGGTTGTTTCGTGAGGCGTTGCAGTATCTGAACCATCGCTTCTTTATCGGTGAAGGCAAGCTGATTACGAAGAATGATCTGGTACTGGCCGGAGAATGCGACGGATTGCATGTAGAACAGGATGCCGAGCAACTGTGTCAGTTGATCAAATCGGGCAATACCGAGGAAACAGCGGTAGAGGTGGAGCGTCTGTTTGATCTATTATCACGTCAGCAGCTGGAAATCGAGGTGACTCGCTCTTATGTAGTGCAGCTCTACTCGGCGATGGTGCATGTCTGTCCACCTGAGGAGGCAACGGAATTCACCCAGCGTATGGCAGAACTGCCGCATATCGATACGTTATCTGGTTTGAAGTCTTTTGTTGCAAGCAGTACAGCCCGATTAACTTCCGGTTATTACAAAAACCATATCAGCCGCCAGTCTTCAGCCGTGGAGAAGATGATGGATATTGTGGATCGTCATTTTGGAGAGGCAGATCTCTCGCTCAATGGAGTAGCTCATCAGATGCTCTATATGAATCCAGATTACCTGGGCAAGATTTTCAAAAAAGTCACAGGAGAGAATTTCTCCAACTACGTGAATCGCCTGCGCATTGAACGCGCATGTGACCATATTCGCAGAGGCGGAGATGTGAAAGTATTCGAGCTTGCTGAATTGTTCGGATTTGGCGGGAATTCACAATATTTCAGTCAGGTGTTCAAAAAGTGGACTGGTATGACACCTACGGAATTCCGCAGAATCGGCATATAACAATGGACTTCCAATCATGTGATTCATGTCTGGGGAGGACGAACAGCGCCGAGAGGGGGGCTGTTGTCCTCCTCTGTTTTTTGAACCAACAAGACGGTTTTGTGTATTCAACTATGGTCGTACATTTGCGAAAATGACATTAACAAGTTTGTGAAAGCGTTATCAGAAACGAGAAGATAACTCTTTCATACAACCATATCAACATAAAAGGGGAGATTGGCATGGTGAAAAAGGCAATATTCCTGATGATGGCTGCTTTGCTCGTGTTTACAGCGGCATGTAGCTCAGGTGGAGGAACTGAAGGAGCATCTGGAGATGACTCAGTTACCCTGCGGATCGCTTGGTGGGGCTCGGATGCAAGGCATGAATATACACAGAAGGTCATCGACCTGTACAAATCGAAAAACCCGAATGTCAAAATCGACGTGGAATATGCTTCATTTGATGACTACTGGAAAAAGCTCGCACCACAAGCAGCGGCAAATCAGTTGCCTGACATCGTTCAGATGGATATTTCCTACATCAGCCAATATGCACAGAATGGTCAGCTTGAGGATCTAGCGCCTTATCTGGGCAACCAGATCAAAGTGGACGATGTGTCCGAGAATGTTATCAGCACAGGTGTAATTAACGGTAAACAATACGGTGTACCTGCCGGTGTTAACGTTTTGGGCTTCCAATATGATCCGGCTTTGCTTAAAAAAGCAGGCGTGGATGCAATCCCTGACAACATGACTTGGGAATCGTACGAAGCACTGGGTAAACAAACCGCGGATAAAGGTCTGTATTTGGATGGAGGGATAGCTCCGGATATTTTCTTCCACTACTTCCTGCGTACCAAAGGATTGTCGCTTTATAATGCGGAAGGAACAGGTCTTGGTTATGATGATGATCAATTGTTTGTGGAGTTCTTCGGACTCATGCGCCGCATGATCGAGCAGGGCGCAGCACCTACGCCGGATGTAGCCAACCAAACGAAAGGCATTATTGAGGAATCGGATCTCGTGAAGGAAAAAGGAATCGGCGTATGGCAATGGTCCAATCAGTTCGTAGCCTTGCAACAGGTAGCGAACCGTCCACTCGAAATTGCTCCAATGCCAGGACCAGATATGGAAAAAGGACTATATATGCAACCAAGTATGTATTGGGGTGTAACGTCCAACTCCAAAGTGAAGGAAGAAGCAGCTAAATTCATTGATTTCTGGGTGAATGACGTGGAAGCCAACAAACTGATCAAAGGTGAGCGCGGTGTGCCAATTTCAGGAGCAATCAAAGAAGCTATCGCACCTGAGCTGAGTGACGCAACAAAACAGGTCTTTGAATTCGTAGCAGCCATGGAGCCTAAGGCTTCACCAATGAGTTCTCCGCCACCGGTTGGTTCACCTGAAGTAATCTCTGCTCTGGCAGATGTGGTTGAAGAGTTGAACTTTGGCAAAATTACACCTGAACAAGCAGCAGAAACATTCCGCAAGAACGCCGAATCTGTACTTGCGAACAATAAATAACAGTTGAATGATGGCTTGCTCGTCCCACTTCAGGGATGGTCGGGAATGGGGCTACTCGCAAATGCGAGGGCCTTTCCCCGTCCAGATGACCGAAGCCAGGATGAGGGAGCAAGCTGATCCATGAAGGAGGTTCGTTCCATTGAGGCAGTATTCGTCGTTACGTAGAAACTTAACTGGATATGCGTTCATAAGCCCGTTTATTATTGGATTCCTGGGCTTCACACTCATCCCCATGTTTGTGTCCTTATATATGTCGTTCACGAGTTATAACTTGTTCACTTCTCCGCGGTGGATTGGGCTTGATAACTACACCAAAATGTTTTTTGATGACCCGAAATATTGGAACTCGGTCAAAGTGACGTTTCTGTATGTATTCATTGGGGTACCGTTAAGGTTGATCTTTGCCCTCTTCGTAGCGATGGTCCTAAACACTGGCTCTCGTATGATTGGAACGTACCGGACGCTGTATTACCTGCCATCCATAATCGGTGGTAGTGTGGCCGTATCCATTATGTGGCGTAACCTCTTCAGTAATGAGGGTGTTATCAACAGTGCTCTAACGGCAATCGGGATCGGACCTATCAGCTGGTTTGGTGACCCGAATGCGTCCCTGGTTATGCTCATCTCACTGTCTGTGTGGCAGTTTGGTTCGTCCATGCTGATCTTCCTGGCTGGTCTCAAAAATATCCCTACTGAGATGTACGAGGCAGCAGGTGTGGATGGCGCGAACCCTATACGGAAATTTTTCAGCATCACCTTGCCACTGCTTAGCCCGATCGTCCTGTTCAATATGATTATGCAGACGATTGGAGCATTCATGACGTTTGTACCTGCCTATATTATCTCCAAAGGCGAAGGCGGTCCAATGGACGGTACGATGCTGTACTCTCTATATCTGTTCCGTCAGGCGTTTATGTTTAACAACATGGGTTATGCTTCGGCAATGGCCTGGATCATGCTTCTTATGATTGGTGGACTTACAGTAGCAGTATTCTTAACATCCAAGTACTGGGTGTTTTACGAATCTGAAGGAGGGAAGTAACGATGGTTTGGAGAAATGTGAAATGGCCTATTTATCACCTGTTCGTTGCAGCTCTTGCCCTCCTGATGCTTTATCCCGTCCTATGGATGCTATTCAGTTCATTCAAGGAAAGCCGTACGATCTTTGTCACTGCGGACACTCTGTTTCCTACCGAGTGGATCTGGAGTAACTATGTGGATGGTTGGAAAGGCACAGCTGGAAGACCGTTTATGGATTACATCACCAACTCACTTGTAATCGTGGTTATTTCCACGATCGGTGCCGTAATATCGTCATCGCTGATCGCTTTTGGTTTTGCCAGACTTAACTTCAAGGGACGTACATTCTGGTTCTCCTTGATGATGTTAACACTGATGTTGCCACATGACGTGGTATTGGTTCCTCAGTACATCATTTTCACGAAACTCGGCTGGCTGAATACAATTCTTCCAATCGTTGTACCTACATTCTTCGGAATGCCGTTCTTCATCTTCCTGATGGTACAGTTCATTCGAACGATTCCGAAGGAGCTGGATGAGGCTGCAACCATCGATGGGTGTAACAAGTTCAGACTGTATATCCAGATTATTATGCCGCTGATCAAGTCTTCTCTGGCGACTGCAGCCATCTTCTCCTTCTACTGGAGATGGGAGGATCTGCTCGGTCCGGTATTGTACCTGAACTCGCCTGATAAATACACCGTGTCGATGGCGCTGAAAATGTTCCTCGATAGCGAATCTGCTTCCAACTGGGGTGCAATGTTCGCCATGTCCATCGTCAGTCTGGTTCCGGTTGTAGCTGTGTTCTTCATCTTCCAGAAACAAATTGTTCAAGGGATGAGCACCAGCGGATTGAAAGGATAAGCCAGATTACTGTGTCTTCGTATCTTCGCCCGAATGAACGTTTACGAAAGTTAACCAAGGAGGTTATCGCTTTTGAATAAAGCTCAGGGTAGTCAGGCCGTTGCCATGGAGGCAGCGGCAGAGGGCCAGGCAGTGTCCGTGACCAGCTGGAAGTTTAACTTTGGACCGGACTTGGGAAGAGCAGATGAGACAGGGGATTATCTGAAAGTAACTGCAACAACCACATATGAGGAACACGGAGGATACGGATTCGAGGCAGGATCTCTGGTGTATGAGAAACAACGCATTCGTGATGACGATGTGTCGGATCCCGCGAAACAACATCATAACAATCCGGGGCAGACAACCATGTCTGCCCGATTGCGTTCAGGTTTCTGTATTCCACTCAAAGCATCGTTCATCGTGGATGTTCCCGACGGAACCTACCAAGTATTACTTGTTGCAGGGGATGAATTGGCTGAGACAGTGACACGCGTGAAAGCTGGTGAAGGCAGGCTTGTACTGCCAACCATTCGCACACTTCCCGGCCAATACGCAGAGGTTAGATTCTCGGTTGTTGTTCGCGGCGGCAGACTTCGTCTGTCATTTTCCGGCCCTGCACCGAGAATTAATGCTTTGGAGGTTACTCTTGCGAATCAGACCATGACCGTATTCCTTGCCGGGGATTCAACTGTAACGGATCAGCCGGAAAGTGGATATCCATATTGTGGTTGGGGCCAGCTGTTGCCTGCACAGTTCAAACATGATGTTGCAGTGGATAATCACGCCCAGTCAGGGAGAAGTTCCCGCAGCTTTATTAATGAAGGCAGATTAAGCGCCATTCTGGAGCGAATCAAGCCTGAAGATTTTCTGTTTATTCAATTTGGACATAACGATGAGAAGCCGGACCCTGAACGTGGGACGGACCCATTCACAACATATAAGGAATATTTGAAAAAGTATATCGACGCTGCACGCGAAGCCAAGGCTCGTCCAGTGCTCATCACCCCGGTGCATCGTCGCTATTTTGCGGATGATGGCACATTGACCGATACCCACGGCGATTATATCATCGCCGTGCGTGAGCTGGCGGAAGAGGAAGATGTTCCGCTGATCGATCTGGCTGAGCGCAGCCGTCTTCTGTTCGAGCAAGCGGGTGTTGAAGGCACTAAGGAAGACTTTATGTGGGTACTGCCAGGCGAGTATGTGAACTTCCCATCAGGCGTGGAGGATAACACGCATTTTCAGGAACGAGGCGCCCGTCGCCTTGCCCAGCAGGTAGCAGAAGCCATCCGCGAGTTGCAATTGCAACCGTTGCAGATGTATCTGCGGTAGGTTCATGCCCTTAATGATTAAGCGAGTTAATTAAATAACGAGCCAGCAAAAGTTGCCCAGCGAATAGCGAAGGCAATAAACTTTTAAAAAACAGGCGAGCGTAGCAGCGGAGGAGGGCGGAATCGGGTAGAGGGAGCGAAGCGTCCGCCTTTGGAGCGGGATTTCCCCTGCTGAGGGGGAATGAATAGAAATCCCGAGCCAACAGCGGCCTGTAGCCCGATCCGCCCGCCAAAGCGGCTGCCTTGCGAGCTATTCAGGGTTTAAAAGCTGTAGCGAGTTAAACGAAGTAACGAGCCAGCAAAGTTGCCCAGCGAAAGAGCGAAGGCAATAATCTTTTAAAAAACAGGCGAGCGTAGCAGCGGAGGAGGGCGGAATCGGGTAGAGGGAGCGAAGCGTCCGCCTTTGGAGCGGGATTTCCCCTGCTGAGGGGGAATTGAATAGAAATCCCGAGCCAACAGCGGCCCACAGCCCGATCCGCCCGCCGAAGCGACTGCCCCGCGAGCCCACAGGTTTTAAGAGTTGCCCCCGCGAATGAGCCCAAGAAATCCCGAGCCAACAGCGGCCTGTAGCCCGATCCGCCCTTCGAAGCGACTGCCCCGCGAGCCCACGCATTTTTAACCTATATTGCACTCGCAAAAAAAGGAGGAGGTATTTCAATGACACCTGACCAGACAGAATCAGGCACATCTGCCCGTAAGAATGTTTCAGCAACTACAGGTCACACCTACTGGGTCATTCCGGATGGTTACATTCCCCCGGAGAGCCGGGGCACATTGGAGAGTCATGAGAGCATCTGTGTACTGAACACCAGTGCCACGGATGCGGAGCTGCATATCACGATTTACTTTGAAGACAGAGAACCACTCGAAGGTATTGTCGCTGAAGTGCCAGCGAGAAGGACGAAGCATATTCGCACTGCATCGCTACGATCCGGGGAGCAGTCTATTCCGCCGGGCGTACCTTATGCGATTACGGTTTCGAGCAATATCCCCGTTATCGTCCAGTACAGTCGTTTGGACACGACCCAGCCTGAATTGGCTTTGATGAGTGTCATGGCGTATCCATTAGGATAACTTCCCCAATCGACAGCATAGTTGGAGATGGTAAGAAGCCCCGTAACCTTGCATTCAATGCAGGTACGGGGCTTCTATTTCTTCATTTATTCGCTGTATTTATACGTGCTCGCATTCAGGATATCCACGTGAACCTCCACATTTCCAAGCTTAAAACGTTGGAGTGGATCCGCCCGGTTGTAGACTTCCTGTTTCCATAAGGGAAGGTTGTGGCGATATAAGTGTTCCACAAGACCGTATGAATCGATCTTGCGCTCCTTGGTTTTTTCAAACGTATCTCGGATTTGGGATTCGATCTGTTTCTCCGCTTCTTGTTCCATGGCATGAGGCGTACGCGGGGCTCCATGGTCCTCAATGATGGAACTTTTAACCGTAGTCGCCAGATCAAATGTTACGCCATCACCTTGCTTCCTTGCCGTGATTCTCGTCTTGGGATGATGAAGCATCAAAGTTAAGTCAGGAATTTTCCCACCATTCGCATATACATATAGTGGGTACTGATGTACACGCTCATAATTTACGTATCGTGTACCATCTGCGTCTGCTCCTGCAACTCTACCTTGACTTGTGCCTTTGGATATCACATAAAATCCATCCATTCTAACAAGGGGGGGCGTTTTATCGCCGTTGAACCAAGTCTCGTTCCTCGTTGACACCGAGGGTAAAAGAACGACGGAAGCGGGTTCCCGTAATCCATCGAGAAGCTGGTGGAGCCGGATAGGTTCGTAAGCGGAATGCTGTTTGTATAGTCTCATAGGCTCAAATAATTCAATGGTCTGGGCGGATTGGTTCAACAATGCAGAGGGAGAGAGTATATCCGGAATGTTATGCTCTGTAGCGTAGATCCAGGGAGTATATCTCAATTGGCCTGAATGAAGAAGTGTATTAAAGATATCCTCCAGTCGACCATCCAAGGCTCTTTTGGATAAAACAATAGCTTTCACATGAGTCCAGAGCGTTAGCTGCTGTGACGTTTCATACAAGTCGTTAATAGCCATGTTCAGTGTTGTACCCTCGCCCCGTCCAGTCCAGATATCCCTTGTCTCCCGGGAAGTTGGTGTTTCCTGTTTTGCAATACTGGAGAAGTCAATCAGTTGGGCATACGCAATATACTGGTTGTCTACATAGTCAATTCCTATCGCCGTAATGAAGTTTATACTTTGCACCTCTTTGGAATCCCAGCACCCGGTTAGCAGGATTAAGCAGCTTATAAGAAGGCCGCTTATGGATACCCATCGTTTCACGGACGTTTCCTCCGACGGGTAGAATCCTGTGTATGAAGTGCTTCTGGGCGCTTGGTTCTTTTCATGGAAGGTGGCATGGATACGGCCTGAGTGAAGTCTCCGGGAATGTAGGGAGATACAGGTGACAGATAGGATACGCCATAACATTCCAAGGATACGAGATGCACCAACAGGGCCAATAGTCCGATCATAAAACCGAATAATCCAAGAATGGAAGAGATGAGTAACATCCCGATCCGGATATGGGCAGTAGCCCCGCTTAGCACAGTGTTCACGAGAATATAACTAGAGATGACCGAGATCGCTACCGTGACAATAATGGTAGGGGACGTAATCCCGGCGCGAATGGCAGCATCTCCAATAATAAGCCCGCCGACAACGCTGACCGTTTGCCCCAACGCACGTGGTAATCTACGCCCTGCTTCGTTGAATAGCTCGAACATAAAAATCATTAGGAACGCTTCCAGTGTCACCGGCATGGGCAGGCCCATTCGAGTGCCAGCAATCGTTGCCAGAAGAGGCAGGGGAATCTGTTCCACATTGAAGCTAGTCAGGCCAATATAGAAGGCAGGAAAGAAACAGGCGATCAGCAGTCCTGAAATACGTAATATCCGTTCAAAAGTAACGATAAAAAAGGGTGTACTTTCGTCCTCCGGAGACTTCAATTGATTGAAAAGTGTAGTTGGTGCGATGACCGCTACAGGAGAACCTTCAATGAGAACGGCAAAACGACCGTTTAACAGGGAATCAACGACAAAATCAGGACGCTCGGTATTATCTGTAAGTGGAAAGATACTCCGAATCCCTCCCATGACAGCTCGCTCCATGATTGAGGTACCCAGAATGCCGTCAATCTCAATCTGATCCAGATTGTGCCGAGCTTCTTTCAGAATGTCTGGGTTGATAATATCTTTTACATATAGAAGTCCAATGGCTGTCTGGGTACGACCGCCTTTGACATATTTCTCATAACACATCGAAGATGTTTTCATTCGTTTGCGTATAAGGGCCACGTTGGTAGTGAGTTCTTCGGTGAATCCATCGCGCGGGCCTTTAACTGATGTTTCAATGGCTGATTCTTCTGGACTGCGTCCCGGGATATCAGCAATATCCACACTGCAGGATTGCACACCATTACCAAAAATGATCAGTAGTTGTCCACTAAATATCAACATATTAAGCTTGTTAGTATCTGTGAGGTCATCCAACGGATTCAAGGTTAATCCCAGTTCTTTAGGATGTGATTCCTCAATGATCAGAGAGTGCTGTTCCAGACGGGGAATAATAAATTGGTTAATTTGTTTACCGTCGACCAGACCATCGCAATAGAGCAAAATTACGGGCTGATCAGATTCATCTTTGACAGGAAAGGTCTGAATAACGACATCTGCACATGGATCGAACTGCTCTTTCAAAGAGGCAAGCAGTGTTTCATGGGACGTGGTGTCAATCGCTTGATGCTCCATGATGTTTCCTCCTCTGATGGCGTGAATGGATAAAGGCAACCGTCGTCGCGATAATCGCAAGTCCGCTCAGATATACGAGATTGAACGGGAATATGTATTCGACCAGAAGCTTTTCGAAGGTCATATCATCCAGAGGGTATAACATGATCAGAATAAAGAAAGCACCTAATGAGATACAACTGATGAGTCTTCTGGTGGAGCTCTTAATATTCCATATTTCTACTACAATATACATGGCGAGACTAATACGGGTGAACGAGCCTGCGAGCCACTGGTAGATGGAAAAGAAGTCGGTCTGGGCGATGTATTTGCCCAAGGAGGCGATTCGCCATTCTTCAAAGGCGGGATATCGCATTTTGGCAGCCTCAAAAGGATCAAATTCCACAATCGCCCCGATGAGTGGGCCGACTGTCAGTCCCACAAGAATGAGTGCGAGCATCAGATACTGCCATACACGTATACGTTTGGTGAGGTGAGGCTGGATATACCAGATGAACAGCAGTTCAAACATGCCTGCAAGACTGTAAATCATGCCATTCAGCACTGGATGCCAGCCATGTTCTAACACAGGCAGTAGACGACTGTAATCCTTATATTGAGTGTTCACAATGGCAACATAGAAGCCCAGCAGTACCACCAGTGGAAGGATCAATCCTGCCGTAAATGCCAGTGAGCGAATACCTTTATACGCAGCGTAGGCACAGAGAGTCATCAAAGCAATACTGGTTACCAATATTGGCGTTTCTGTCAGGTAATTTGTTTTGGCCCAAGTCGTGGTTTCGTGCAGGGTGAAATAGATTGCGCTCAGAAAAAAGAGACTGTTACCAACTCGAAAGAACAGACCGATAGGCTTGCCGAGACGGGATGTTAACCATTCATGCAGGTTTTGATGTTGGAGGAAACGAGAGACATAGGCGAGCATTAGCGCAAATATCAGAAATGGTCCGGCTGATAACAGGACGGAAATCCAAGAATCCCTTTTGGCCGCAGCCAAAAGGGCAGGAATAATCAGAACATGGCTGATCAAGCCAACGGACAACATGATCAACATCATAGCTTGTAAAAAAGAAGGTTGTGTTCGTTTCATGCTGAGGGGTCCCCTTTTCCCAGTAGACTGTCCTCAGCAGTGTTAACGTGATTGGAGCGCTTCATACCGTCAGTCGAAATAACAAATACCCATGGCTTCTTTTACCTCTAAGATCGTTTCCCGAGCCGCTCTCCAGTCAAAATGCGGGGGTTGGGGAGGATGGGAGCGTATAACTCGTTGAACCGGCGAACCAACTTCCGCGCTGTCTCAATATGGGGAATCATGCTTTTATCCCACTGACCAGCCTATGTTTGCGACCGCTCATATTGGTGCCAAACACACCGGCGATAATCAACAATGCACCAATATAGTGATGGCTACCCACTGGTTCATGCAATATCCATGCACCTCCTACGATGGAGATGAGCGTGGACAGATTGCTGAATACACTCATTTGCGAAGCCTCCAGATGGGTCAGGGCATAGCTCGCGAGCAGGGTGGAGATCATGGTGGAGAGAATTGCCAGATAAGCGAGTGCACCCAGATAGGATGTATCTCCAAGTGGTTTGATATAGTCCATCATGGAACCGCTGGATGCATGTCGGATCAGGGAAGCGGCGTTAAATACAATACAGCCAACCATCAGTGTGACCCAGGTTAATTCCATGGGTTTATACTTCTGGGTCAGTGGTCTCGCAAGCACACCATAACCTGCAAAGCAGACCGTGGATAGCAGCAATAATGCAATGCCCTTCAGGTTACTCATAGATACGCCGCTTCCTTGCATCATGAAAATAAAGACCACTCCAGCAACAGATAGAAGCAGGAATAGCTTCTGCATCGTGGATGTGCGTTCTTTCAGGAAAACTGAAGCGAGAACGAGTGTGAATACAGGGGCCATGGCCTGAATAATACCCGCTTCCGATGAGTTGGAAGAGACAAGTCCAAAGGCTTGAAAGGCAAAAAATAAGACGGGAGATAAAAGCCCCAGTGGAATGATTCGCCACAGATCACGAAGGCTCAGTCGGATTTTGATCCAGCCAAAAATGACAGGAATGCTGACAACGATCAGCGACAGGGCGAATCGGTGGGCAAGCACATCGATTGGATGTGCAACCGTGACGGTCATTTTAACAAATAAAAAAGATAGACCGATAATAGCTGCGTACAATATAGCTGCGATATAAGCGTATCCCCGAGTGTGTGTTGTGTTCATGAATGCTCCTCCAATACAGTAGTCATAGCGTTTTATCTTTCATTATCCTGAATTATGTCAGGTTCGAGGCATGTGCTGGCCTTATTCAATATACTGCCAGGTGCATCGTGCTACAATAGATAAAAGGTTAAACTGTATCGGTACAGTTGTTGGAGAGGGATGGGTGCATTGAGAAAATACGAAGTGATTGCCGAAGCGTTAAAGCAATGGATTCAGGAACAGATGCAGCAGCAGGATCGTCGCCAGTGGGCAGATAAGGGCATTCGACTGCCAGCAGTTCGAGTTGTAGCAGAACAATATCAATGCAGTGTAAGCACGGCTATTCGTGCATATGAGTGGCTGGAACAGCGGCATTTGGTGTATGCCATACCTCAATCCGGTTATTATGCCGTACAGAACGGGACAGGTGCTCAGGACATGGACTGGCAGGGAACGTTGGACTTTGCTTCAGCTGCTCCCGATCCAAGGGTGTTCCCTTATGCAGACTTTCGTCACTGTGTGGATCAGGCGATGGAGAAGAAGCAGGCAGAGTTATTTATGTATGGCACGGATCAGGGATTACCTTCGCTTATTCTGCTGTTGCAGAAGCAGTTTGCGGATTATCAGGTGTTTGCGAGAACGGAGCAGTTTTTTATCACGTCAGGTGTGCAACAGGCACTGGCTGTACTTGCATTGATGCCTTTCCCCAATGGAAAGAGAAAAGTACTGCTTGAACTACCGACCTATCATAATATGCCCTCCCTACTGAGTGGATTAAATGTGCCGATTGCCGGTGTGAGACGTGCTCTGGACGGGCTGGATTGGGCATCACTTGAACGTCAGTTCGCTGAGGAAGATATCAAGTTTTTCTATGTCATGCCGCGCTTTCACAATCCGATTGGCACATCTTTGACTGTTGCTGAGAAAAAGAAACTAATCCGGCTTGCACAGCGGTACGATGTCTATCTGGTGGAGGACGATTATCTGGCTGATCTGGAGGACAATACGAAACAGGACCCGCTATGGTCCTATGATACCGAAGGCCGGGTCATCTACCTGAAGAGTTACTCCAAAATTTTGTTTCCAGGTCTGCGCATTGGTGTAGCTGTTCTGCCCTCACCACTAATTCAATCTTTTGGGGCTTACAAAAAAATGCTCGATATCGACACTTCTGTTCTGTCTCAAGCTGCTCTGGAGATCTATGTCCACAGCGGAATGTTTGCTCATCACAGGAAAGTGATTCGTAACCGCTATGCTGCCCGGATGCACACGGTGCATGAGCAACTGGACTCATATCCAGACTTTGCTCCATTTATGGACGCTCCTCGAACAGGAGGGGAGCATACCGTATTACCTTTAGCGGGTGATATGCCGCTTCGTGTTCTGCTGTCCCGGCTTCAAAAGCGCGGAGTCATCGCTGATACGACAGAACGGTATTATCCGGAAGGTACATATCAGGTGCATGAGGATCAAATGCTGCGATTGAACATCTCCAATGTGCCGAAGCAGCGAATCGAAGAAGGGATACAGAAGATCCGGGAGGAAATTTTGAAACTTCAGATCAGGCAGAGATAAAGACAAAGCTATAACAGCAAGGCCATTACAATAATACGCATATAGTTGTTACACTCAGCATCTATCTAGTCGTATTGGCCACTCACCACTGTCTGTATATAATAACAAAAGGCGTCCACACAAGTTGATCACTTGTTGGACGCCTTTTCCTTGAGTTGCTATCTATCAACGATGCATCTTGTACGCTACATTGTGAATGGAAATATCTAATTTATTCCTGAGCCATCGCCTTGAAGGAAGCTTCTGCGGCTTCCAATGTAGCCTGAACATCCTCGTCTGTATGAGCCGTGGTCAGGAACCACGCCTCATATTTGGATGGAGCCAGGTTAATGCCACGGTTCAGCATGTGACGGAAGAAGGAAGCAAAGAGCTCTCCATCCGTGTCTTGAGCATGATCATAATTCGTAACCGGATGGTTACAGAAATGAGTGGAGAACGCACCGCGAATCCGGTTGATCGTCAGTGCAATCCCATGACGGTCAGCAGAAGCTTGCAGACCCGCTGTCAGGTCGATGGCAAGACGTTCCATCTCTTCATATACACCCGCGCCTTGCAGGACCTCCAGACATGCGATACCAGCCGAGATGGATGCAGGGTTACCAGCCATCGTTCCCGCCTGATAAGCCGGCCCAAGCGGAGCAACCTGCTCCATAACGTGTTTGCGTCCGCCGTAAGCACCGATTGGCAGGCCGCCACCAATAATTTTACCAAGAGCCGTCAGATCCGGTTCAATCTCCGCATGGTTATCGAGTCCGGCATATGTCTGTGTAGAACCGTAATGGAAACGGAAAGCCGTAATGACTTCGTCATAGATAACCAGGGAGCCGTTGGCCCGTGTCATGGCACAGAGACCTTCCAGGAAGCCAGGCTCCGGCATAACCATACCGAAGTTCCCAACGATCGGCTCAACCATGACCGCGGCAACATCATCACCCCAGCGCTCCAAAGCATCCTTCAGGGCTTCCAGATCATTGTAGGGCACAGTAATGACTTCTTGTGCAATACTGGCTGGAACTCCCGCACTGTCAGGAATTCCGAGCGTGGACGGGCCTGAACCGGCAGCTACAAGCACCAGATCGGAATGACCATGGTAACATCCGGCGAATTTTACGATCTTGTTGCGTTTGGTGTAGGCACGAGCGACCCGAATCGTAGTCATGACCGCCTCCGTACCGGAGTTTACAAAACGAACTTTATCCATGGAAGGGATAGCTTCCTTCAACATTTTGGCTAGCTTGATCTCAAGTTCAGTCGGGGTACCGTACAGCACGCCATTTGCCGCTGCTTCCGTAATGGCCTGTGTAATATGCGGGTGGGCATGTCCTGTAACAATTGGACCGTAAGCGGCCAGATAATCAATATAACGGTTGTCATCGACATCCCAGAAGTGGGCCCCTTGGGCTTTTTTCATAAATACAGGTGCACCACCACCAACGGCTTTGAACGAGCGTGAAGGGCTGTTAACACCTCCTACAATATGCTCAAGTGCTTCTGCGTATAGAAGTTCGGAACGGGAACGTGATGTATTCATAAGATAACTTCCTTTCGTAATTCAAAATATGATAAAGAAACAAACCACAGAAAGATATGATGATTTTCTCATAATAGTATAGCCGGGCACAACGAGAGGGCAGCGAATGGCTGCCCTCTGCATGTGTAGATTACTGAGCCGGTTGCTCTGACTTCTGATCGTCACCACTGGCTGTTTTATCTTCGGTGCTGGTTGTACTATCATCCGTTGTAGCAGGCGGGTGAATAATATCCTGAATATGCTGCTTCAATTTCTCTTCATTGGTAACCGTCAATACTTGCGCACCGCCTGCTGTACGTTCTTCTTTCAGCAGGTTCATTGGCGGAATCTGCTCACTGCCGTTCATGCTGCTCTGGTATCCGAGTCCACCCAGCTTCCACATATCGGAAAGCGTGAGATTTGTATCTACGTAAGGATTAACCTGTTCCAGAATGGCAGGCAGTTTGGCAATGGTAGTTGTTGACTGCATTTTCGCTGTTACAGCTTTCAGCAACTCACGCTGACGTTCGGACCGAGCGAAATCCGACATGGCATCATGACGGAAACGAACGTACATGAGCGCTGTCTCGCCATCTAGGTGCTGATATCCTTTTTTGAGATCAATATCGTATTCGTTATTGTCTGCTTTACTTGTATAGTGCATGTCTTTCTCCACATCAAAATCAACACCGCCAACGGCATCCACCAATTTGATGAATCCCTGGAAATCCGTATACACATAATACTGTACAGGAATGCCGAGCAGGTCGCCGGCAGCTTGCATCGCTGCATTAGGGCCATGGGTGATAGCGGTGTTGATCCGCTCCTTGCCATATCCGTCAATATTGACGTAAGTGTCGCGCAGAATGGAGAACAGATTGATTTTTTTGGTCAGTGGGTCGAGCGATACAACCATCATGCTGTCGGAGCGAGGAACTTCACCTTTTTTCAATCCACGTGCATCGACACCCATAACGAGAATATTTACCGTTTCTGAGCCTTCCCATTTTGGTGGGTCAGGCGTATTTACTTTCTCCACATTTTCGATGCCTGCAAATGGTGAATCGTCGCCGTCCTTTGCCAAACCGTCCAACTGATTGAGAATAGAACCGAAATAATATGCCGATGCTCCTCCAATAATTAACACGAAGGCGGCAAGAGAAATCCATATGGTTCTCTTCGTCTTTCTGGTCATGCTAGCTCTCCTTTGTATTTGAGATGAAATAAAAAAACGAGTTCGAGTATTCAAGTAAGAACTAGTCGGAGCTTTCCGAACACGTCTTTTCCCAACATAAGGGCAGGACGCGGCTCCAGACTATTTTAAAGCTTGCTGAATTTTGACTGATACCATTATAATTTCTTTTTGGGCTACAAGCAATTTCAACAAAATCCAAGTGAGGTATAATCATGCTGGCGATTGATGTCAAAGATTTGCGCAAGTCGTTTAGCGTCCAGAAAAGCCGAGGTGGGCTGAAGGGCGCGTTTCAGGACCTGTTTGCACGTCAATACCAAGAGGTATTGGCTGTAAATGATATTTCGTTTCAGATTCCGCAGGGTGAAATATGCGGATATATTGGGGAGAACGGTGCCGGTAAATCAACAACGATCAAGATGTTGACCGGCATTTTGGTGCCTACTTCAGGGCAAATATCGGTTGGTGGATATGTTCCGTATCAGGAACGGGAGAAGTTTGTACAGAATATCGGTGTTGTTTTTGGTCAGCGCAGTCAATTGTGGTGGGATATTGGCGTTATCGAATCCTTCCATTTATTGCGCAAAGTATATCGTGTCGGAGAGGTCGATTTCCGCAAACGGCTGGATGAACTGGTTGAGCGGTTGCAGCTTCAGGACCTGCTAAGCCGTCCGGTACGGAAGCTCAGTCTCGGTCAGCGCATGCGCTGCGAGTTAGTGGCAGCCTTGTTGCATAATCCAAGTATTGTTTTCCTGGACGAACCAACTATTGGTTTGGATATTGTGGTGAAGTCGGAAATTCGGGATTTCTTGAAAGACATGAACAAGGAGCATGGAACGACCATACTGCTCACAACCCACGATTTGCAGGACATTGAGGCACTGTGTTCCCGGGTCATCATGCTTGATGCAGGCAACATCATTTATGATGGAGGTCTGGATCATCTCAAGTCCCAGTGGGGTAAGGAGCGGGAGATCCGCTTCAAGTTTGGTTCAGCTCACAACATCAGTCAGATGGAGGAATGGACTGCTGCGTTGCCTGTACGTTGGACGGTTGAGAATGAATTGTCCGCATCCGTATGGATTCCGCTGGAACTGAACGTTTCGGATGTACTCGGACGTGTCGTTGGACAAGCCGATATTACCGATATTCAGATTATCGAGATTAACACGGATGAGATTGTGCGCAGTATTTACCAATCCGGTTCCGCCGAGCGTCCCGAGATTGTGGGAGCAGGGAAAGAAGCGGTGGGTGTATCCTGAGATGAATAGTGCATTTATTGATTTTATGCGCATCCGTTTTCTAACGATGCTGGCATACCGGGTGAATTATTACTCCGGCATTTTGATATATACGCTGAATATCGGCGTGTATTACTTTACCTGGCAAGCCATTTACGGTAGCAGTGGTGAACTCGGCGGCTTCACGGCAGCACAGATGACCACTTACATCGCTGTATCCTGGATGGCACGTGCCTTTTACTTTAACAACCTGGACCGGGAGATTGCCGCAGATATACGGGATGGCTCCATTGCGATTCAATTCATCAGGCCGATCAATTACGTTATGGTCAAAATGATGCAGGGTCTTGGCGAAGGTATTTTCCGCTTCCTGCTGCTCATGATTCCGGGGATGCTCATTGCCATTCTGCTGTTCCCGGTTGAATTGCCTACGGCGCCATCGGCGTGGATTGGCTTTCTCGTCATGCTGTTCTTCAGTTTCCTCATTAATTCCCAGATTAATGTGATAACGGGACTGGCGGCATTCTTTGTGGAAAACAATGAAGGCATGATGCGTATGAAACGCGTCGTGGTTGATTTGTTCTCCGGTCTAATCATCCCGATCAGCCTGTATCCAGGCTGGATGTCTGCGGTGATGAAAGTATTGCCTTTTCAGGCCATTACGTATCTGCCCGGTTCCGTCTTCACTGGAAGAGTGGAAGGTACCGCCATCTGGAGTGTACTCGGTATTCAGGTGTTCTGGTTTGCCGTACTGCTGCTTCCGATGGTATTGATCTGGCGTAAGGCGCGCAAGCGTCTGTTCGTGCAAGGGGGATAACAGATATGTACTATATGGGTCTGATCTGGGAATATTTGAAGAATTACATGAAAACACGACTCACGTACCGTGCTGATTTCTGGGTGGAGATCCTATCGGATCTGCTGTTCCAGGCAACTAACCTGATCTTTATCTTTGTGGTCTTTCGCCATACGGATAACCTGGGCGGCTGGAGTGAGAGTGAAGTGCTCTTTGTTTATGGATATTTTATGGTGCCCTATGGCATCTTCAGTTGTTTTATCAATCTGTGGGGATTCAGTGAGCGGTACATCGTCAAAGGTGAGATGGATCGGATCCTGACACGTCCTGCACATAACCTGTTCCAGATATTGCTTGAAAATGTAGATCCGCCTGCACTCATGGGTTCGTTTATCGGCCTGATCATCATGATCTTCAGTGGCGCAGAGATGGGTCTGATGCTGGAGTGGTGGCATATCCCTGCCTTAATTATTTTGGCACTCAGCTCAGTCATGATCTATGCCGGCATCTATACCACCCTGACTTCGTTGTCCTTTTATTCGGACGCGCCAACAGGTATCCTGCCGTTGATGTATAACATTCAAGGATATGGACGCTACCCGGTAACGATCTATAACCGTGCTATTCAGGTGCTGTTAACCTGGATCATTCCGTTTGCCTTTGTGGGGATCTATCCCGCAGCGTTGTTCCTGGAGAGGTCCGAGATGCATCGCATGGCGCTGCTTACACCTGTGATGGGATTGGTGTTTGGCTCGATGGGCTTGCTGTTGTGGAATTTTGGCGTGAAGCGGTATCGCGGAGCAGGTTCATAATAACGCCCTATAGCATTTCATGGGGGAGATTAGGGAGGAACTGACATGACGTTAAATGTAGGCGAATTGGCACCGGATTTTGAGCTTCCGTCCAGTACGGGAGAATCAGTAAAGCTTTCGGATTACCGCGGACAGCGGGTACTGCTTTATTTTTACCCCAAGGATATGACCTCGTCCTGTACGCAACAAGCTTGTGATTTCCGGGATCGACATGCTGAATTTGAAGGGCTGAACACGGTCATTCTCGGAATCAGCACCGATCCGATGAAACAACATGACAAGTTTATCGCCAAATATGGACTGCCTTTCACCTTGTTGTCGGATGAAGAGCACGTTGTAGCCGAGCAATACGGTGTATGGCAGCTGAAGAAAATGTATGGCAAGGAGTACATGGGTATGGTTCGCTCCACTTTTCTGATTGATGAAGAGGGGAAATTGATCAAGGACTGGTCCAAAGTTCGGGTCAAAGGACATATCGAGGCTGCGCTTGAGGCTTTGAAGACATTGTAATTAATGAACTAGACATGTGTGAATAAATACATCTTAACCGTTTCATCATTAAAGGCTGTGCTTCGCGGAATTTACCGTGAACACAGCCTTTTTAGGTGGGCAATCGTTTATGATTGGTTGAATTGTTCTTGCTCTTGCCCGAACGAAGCCGATGCACAAGCAGTAGGAATAGCGGAATAATAAAGCTTACCGTGATATCCCAATCCACCCAAGCGGGCATGATCGTATTGGTGTAGAAAATGACATTGGGAGAAATCAGTACAGCTAACGCGAACAATAACATCGCTGATGGCAGGATGAGAGGTTTATATGTCTTTAACCGAAATAGCTGAGCTGTTCCAACGACAAAGGAGAACATATACAGCAGACTCTTGAAATAGGTAGCAATTAACCAAGCGGTTGCCATGAACGCCTCAATTCGCTCGAAAAAATTCCCGATATTAATTTTCTGGGACAGGGTATAGGAGATGTAGATGTCATGCTGGGTCAGAAAGGGGCCAAATATCATCAGTGAAATGACCAACAGTGTGGTTAGCAACAGCCCTCCGCATAAAGTAGCGAGTAACATGTCCCGTTTGATGTGAGGCCCGGACATCACATAAGGAAGAACCATGGTGATCACGATGAGTTCACCAAAGGAAGTGAATGCTCCTCTAATGATAGATTGCATCAGATGAAGCCAAGGGGTGTTCAAGTAAGGCTGTAGATTTGAACTGTTTACTTTGGGCATCAGCCCCATAAATAATAGAATCATAAATGCAACAACGATTGGGGTCAGCATTTCACTGCTTCCTCCTATTGTATGCAAACCATGCATAAGCCCCCAGACCAGAGCGCACATAAGGATAATTAGAATGACTCGGATGGGGGTCTGAAGGTAGATCTGTGTGGTCATAAAGTCACCGACTTCACGGATACATATGACAGCGCCTATGGCGAAATAAAATAGATATGCAGCTGCCAAAACAGACCCTGCCCACCGGCCAAGTATTTTTTGGCAGATTTCAATAAGAGAAAGATCAGGATGCGTCTGATGAAGTTTGTATAGCACCCACATGATGAGCATGCCGATCGGTTGACCGATAAGAGAACAGATCCACGCATCCTGTTGACCCGAAGCAGTAACCACGGAGGGGTAGAGTAGAATCATGTCCCCAATCATGACGAGAAAGGTAAGGACTGCAAATTGCCTAATGGTGATTTTCTCCTTAATTAACATAGACACCGTTCTCCTTCTCTATATTCAGCATGGATGACTTTCATGGATGAACTCCATTTTTCCATCTATACCAGGCTCCTTCCCTCAAAAAAAGCACTCATTCCTGTGAGGAATTGTTTGGAGTAACCGATGATGTTCTGTAAGACTTGAGCAATTGTATCAGCAGAAGACAGCCCGGCAGAATGATCCCCAGTGTGGTATCCCAGTCTACCCAATATGGAACAATGGTGATCACGATAAAAGTAATGCTTGGTGAGATCAGATTGGCTAATCCGAACACAAGTAAGGACGCAGGGAGTACCAGCATCTGATACTGCTTAAGCTTGAACAGTTCCGCACAACCAACAATAAAGGCGTATAAGTATATCATCGCTTTGAAGTACGTAGAGATCAGCCAGGAAGAAGCCATAATGGCTTCAATACGTTCAAAAAAGCTCCCAATACTAATTTTCTGGGACAAAACAAAAGAAGCATATATGTTATGTTGCGTAAGAAAGGCACCCAAGACCAGCAGAGATATGGTAACGAGCGTTGCCAATACCAAGCTGCCTAAACCAGCTGCAATAATTACGTCCCGTGTTCGATGAGCCTGCTTGGCAACATAGGGTAGTATCATCATGATGGGAACGACTTCACCGATCGGATATATAATGCTTACCAGAATGCCTTGCGAGATAGAGACAACACCCGTATCACTTACTGGCTTCAAATTTCTAGTATCAATCTGAGGAAGCAGGCAGACTGCAAGGACGACAATAAACACAATAACGACGGGCATCAGTAGTTCACTGCTTCGCCCCATCGTCTCTAATCCGTGAGACACTCCCCAGGCGATCACGATGACAAACATCAGAATGATGATGCGAATGGGAGTGTACGGGAAGATTTGAGTGGTCATGAAATCGCCGACTTCTCTCGTATGCGTGGAAGCACCAATAATGAAAAAGAACAGGTAAAAGCAGGAAAAGAAAGTACCTGGCCAGAACCCTAGAATGCTTCGTGCCATCTGCACCAGATTTTTTTCTGGGTGCATGCTACATAGCTTCAGGAACATGGCCATCAGTGCCATCCCCAGAGGAACGCCTATAAAAGCACAAATCCAGGAGTCTTGTTTGGCATAGGACGTGATGACCGAGGGGTAGATCAGCATCATATCCCCGACCACCATCATAAAGATGAGAGTGGTCAATTGTCTTGTTCCAAGGCGCCCCTGTTCCAGCATAATGGTCCTCTCCTTTTTCTAGGTTCCCGTCAGATGTGCCAGGAATTGATTAACAGGTTCATAGATCCACATGATGATATAGAGCGGACTGGGGAAATCCCACAGGTTGGCTGCAATCACACTGAACCCTGTGGCTATGACGAGCATTCCGCTGTACACAACTGTTTCCCTCCATTCCTTGCGACGGATGAGACCTGGAAGATCAACCATGCCTACGAGGCCCCCTATGACAATGACAGTAATTGTAATTAACATCCGGTCTCACTCCTTCAAATCCTCCTTGAATGAATCATCCAGTGTACCTACACGTTTGATCTGTGCATTGGCTTCATATTTAACATCCAGATTCTCAAAATATTGATCCCAATCCTTCTCAATCTTTTTGAAAAATTTGGGATCGGCATGATAAACTTCCTGACCGAATCCAAAAATGTCAATATGGAACTTTCGCCGCACTGAATTCACGGATTTTTCCATCAGTTCTATCAATCGCTCCTCACTGTCCTTTTCCAACTCTTTGAGTGTTTTCATCGAACCAATTTTGATTCCACACTCTACTGCACCAATGGAAGATACATTTTTAATTTTGATGTGGATCACAGGTTGGTCATCAATGACCTTTGCTTTTCGTTGAGTCTTGGTGCGAAGGGTTTTAAAAGTCACATTTCCTCCTTTTCGGCAAGGCAGGTGACCTATGGTAGATACGACATTGTCGCGGATATAGTTGTACCCTTTGGATTCATCTTCCGTTAACCAGCCAATCAGTTTGTCTTTTTTGAATACACTCAATCCTGTTGAAACTAGACGAGCTTTGGACTTAATCGTCGCAATATTGTCTTTGCTTCCGCTTCTCTCTGAATTTCCAAAAACCTCTACACCAGTGATTACGGGTTGTATTCCGGAAGTAAGCATATATTCCATCAACTGATCACCGGTTACAGTCGTTGTAGGAGACCAGGTCTTGGCAGACACGTCCAGGGAATTAAATAACTTCTCTGCAGGTAAATTCTCTAATGGAGTAAGTGTGTCCAATACCTTGGAAGCTGTAGTATTTCGAGCAACCATGACGTAATAATCGGGCCGGACAGTAGGTTCTCGCATTAATGCTTCCATAACATCGTAGATGCCCTCTTTACGGGCATATTCTTCACTGAACACCAGTACACGGATATGTGCCATGAATATACGGCGTGGGCTTGTCTCGGTCAGCTTTTGAATTGCTTCAAACAGCGTGGGCGCGGACGCTTCGTACAGCGTCACAGGAGTACCATTGCCTCCCCCTGATTTGGAGGATACTTCATTTGGCACAACGACCTGAGCACTCACTTTAATCAAATCGCCATCCTTGTCTACACCAAGACCCAGCATAATGCCAAGTTCATTCAGTTCCTGGCGATCCCAGCATCCGGTAAGGAGAGGGAGCAGGAATACAATGCATACAATTAATCGGAAGCACTTGTTCATACGTTCTTCTCCTTACCGAATTAACGCTTCATTTTTTTGCTAGCTTGTCGGATTTTGTTCGGGGTACCCGTAGAGAATGGACGTGTTTTCATATGGGACCAGGGTACACGAAACAGCGTATCTTTCAGATCTTTCTGAATTAGAGGTGCAAAGGGGGACATATACGGTACGCCAAAAGAACGCAAGCTGCACAGGTGTGTAACCGTAATGAGCAGAACAATTAGAATACCGTAGAAACCAAAAGCTGCCGCGAGTATCATCAATACAAATCGCAAAATTCGGACAGAGATAGAAAGTCCATTCTCTGGAATGACATAACTGGATATGGCCGTTATGGAAACGATAATAACCATTGCAGCGGAGACAACTCCTGCATCTACGGCTGCTTGGCCAATCACCAGTGTTCCGACAATGGAAACGGCCTGACCGACCGTTTTTGGGATACGTATACCTGCTTCTCGCAAAATTTCATAGGTCAGTTCCATCAGTATGGCTTCAATGAATGCGGGAAAAGGAACGCCCTCACGTTGAGCCGCCAGACTAATGAGCATATTGGTGGGCAACATTTCCTGGTGAAAGGTGGTGATGGCAATATAGAAGGATGGTGCTAGTAAAGCGATAAAAAAGGACAGATAACGAATCAAGCGAATCAATGTGCTGATATCGGCCCGTTGATAGTAATCCTCCGGCGATTGGAAGAAATGCACGAACAAGGCGGGAACCAGCAGCACAAAAGGCGTACCATCCACGATGATGGCTACTCTGCCCTCAAGTAAGGCAGCACAAACCGTATCTGGACGTTCACTATTGTAAACCGTGGGGAATAACGTTCTGGTTTCGTCTTGTACAAGTTCCTCGATGTACCCGCTCTCCAGAATCCCGTCAATATCGATCTCATCGAGCCTGCGCCTTAGTTCCTCTACCACTTCTGGATCAACGGTATGCTTCAGATATAAGACCGCAACCCTTGTTTTGGTGATACGACCAATCTCCTTTTCTTCGATCCAGAGATGAGGGTCACGAATCCGTTTGCGAATTAACGATGTATTTGTACGCAAATTTTCATTAAATCCCTCCATAGGACCTCGAACAACGGTCTGTGAGATGGGTTCACCAACAGCACGGTCTTCCCAACCGGCTGCGGCAATTTTCAATCCTCGTGCACAGCCTTCGAGCAGCAGGATGGCCGAACCGGAAAGGAGAGCATTAAGCACATCTTCCATGTCATCCACAAATGTTACATTGCTCGCAGCCAGAATGTCATTCTGGAGGTAGCTCAGATGCTCATCATCTGCAGAGAAATCCGGAAGTTCATGTGTCTTTAATAGGGATTCCAGGATGGAATGATTCAGAATCTGCACATCCACTAATCCATCAATGTACAACATGACTGCAGGCCATTTATGTAAACACTGGAGAGGGCGCATCATCAAGTCGTTGCTGTTCCCCATCACTTGCTTGCAGTATTCCATATTTTCGCTTAGATCCGGAGAGATTTGCCTCTGATCTTGGCGTTCCAGCGACGATTCACTCATGCCTTCACCTCCCTATACACCCTATATTTTCAAGTTAGTATGACCTGGATGAATTCGGATTATCACAAAAAAAAGGAGCTGCGATTATTCGCAACTCCTTGCCTGCTTATTATAGATGGACTTTTGTCCGAATTTACTTTTGTCTTTGTCGAACAGGGGCTGGCTTGGATACGGTGGATCTTGCTGCCCATGCTTTGCGGTAACGATAGAACACGGCTACGATGAGCAATAGGCCGATTCCTCCCACGATATATGCTGCATATTGATGTGCCAGATGGAATACGGCGTTCCACTGAGGGCCAAATATTTTGCCAATGCCCAGAAACAATACAACCCAGAACAGTGCGCCTGAATAGGCGTAGAGAGCGAATTTGCGAAAGGGAACAACGGCTATGCCCGCGAAATACCCGGTGAAATGCCTTACACCCGGAATGAAATAACCGATGAAGATTAAGGCATTACCATACTTGGCAAACCACTTTTGCGTTTTATCGAGCTTGTCCTGCTTCATCAGAAACCATTTTCCGTATCGTGTTATAAAGGGCAGTCCTGCTTTGGCTCCAATAAAATAAGTGATGGTCATGCCAATCGTTGTTCCCAGAAAAGCCAGTATGGTGAGGATTCCGAAGTCCAGATGCCCCTTGTAGGAGAGAAACCCTGCGTAAGCCATCGTTGTTTCACCAGGAAAGGGAAGTGCAATGAATTCAAGCAACAAGCCAAAAAACAATACGCTGTATCCGTAGGACCCAAACAGATGTTGGATCTTCTCAAGCAATTCCAATAGATTTCACTCTCCTGAATACGGGGTGGGAGCATGAATACTCTCCAAGGTGTTTTAATGTGTTCTGCCTGTTCATTATGCTACCTAATCTGAAGCGAAGAATCAATCAGGCTACATAGCAAATTGTGAAAAAATATTAAACAAAATCACGTCTTTTTTCAATGTAGCCTCCATATAATTCTAACAAATCTGCTGAAGTCTATCAGCAAATTACTAGAGACGGTGGAGGTCGATTCGTAAATGGTACAGAGACCGGAATTGAGAATCAAGGAAAATGGGGGAAACTCTGCAACAACCATACATATGTTTTTATCTGGACAATGGCATGTCATTCTCATGCGGATTGCGATATTGTTATGTGCATTTGCTGTATATGCAGGCACGGCATATGCATCTTCTGCTTCCGGCTTAGGTGATCCAATCCCGGAAGATAAGAATACTCAAGACAAGGTAGTTTATCTGAGTTTTGACGATGGACCGGGTAACCATACCCGTGAAGTATTGGATATTTTGCGCAAAGAGAAGGTTTTGGCTACATTTTTTGTGCTGGGTGAGCAGGCAGAACGTTATCCCGAGTTAATCCGGGGGCTTGTGGAGGATGGACATGCTTTGGGCAATCATACGTTTAATCATCAATACGAACAGCTGTACAGTGATTTTAAAGTGTTCTGGAAACAGATCAAGCAGACAGAGGAAGTGCTGGAGCGTATAACCGGGTTCCGTCCGAATCTGGTGCGGGCACCAGGCGGTACATATGGACACTTTGACCAGAGTTATTTTGATTTGCTCCAACTGGGTGGATACACCGTCATGGACTGGAACGTCGATAGTGGAGATTCCAAGCGTAAAGGTGTTCCGGCCAAAGAGATCCTCAGCAATTCGACCAAAGTACCTGCGGGGGCACGTTCGGTCGTTGTCCTGATGCATGACGGTGGTGCACATGCTGAAACGGTAAAAGCACTTCCGGGTATTATCAAATATTATCGTGATCATGGATATCGTTTTGACACCATAAAGAGTACGGATCAACCAGTTCAATTCCGTGTACATCCAGATGGTAAGTATAAGGCCCGCAAGGCGCCAGGAAAGGCCTGGATCGCAGAGCATGTAGAAGCGAACGCGACGTTATGGCTTGCAAGCAAGAAGCTGAAGGTAGAGGTGGGCTTGGCTGCAGCTACCTTGCAACCGGGCGAGTTCCGCATGGAGGGGCAGCGAATCATGGTGCCATTGCGTACTTTCATGAAAAAATTCGGGGGCAGCACTCGCTGGGACTCTGAAACAAGGACGGCCATAGCAGTATGGAAGGAAAGAACGATTCATGCAGACAGTGTGAGTGGAACACTGACTACAACCGGGGCAATTGAAACGGGAGCAGTACAGAGTCAAGGTGGAACCATCTGGGTTCCGTTACGTGAGCTACTGGAGCAGATGGGGTTGAGGGTGAATTCCTTTACCAGTAATGAAGCAGAGTGGACGGTAAAGGCGGGCACTTCCAGATCCATTTCGGCAATGAACAACATATTTAAGTATAAAATGATCTGAAGAAAGTCATTCTTGCAGGACTATTCTCTCTACTTCCGGGCAACACTGAATCATAGATTACTATGGTTCAGGAATGCTGATGAACGGAAGGAGATCAGAGAAATGTCTTATATCCGAATGGAACATGAACATGCTGTTGAATTGTTAAACCGGGTCATGAAGCGTGTTGAGAGTGTGATTATTGGCAAAAAAACAGAGATTCGTTATGTCCTCACTGCAATGCTCAGTGGGGGGCATGTACTTCTGGAAGATGTGCCGGGTACCGGGAAAACGATGCTGGTTCGTGCCGTTGCTTCTGCACTGGACTGCTCCATGGGCCGGATTCAATTCACGTCCGATGTCATGCCGGCAGATGTTACGGGCACTTCAATCTATCATCCACATACAGCTGAATTCAAGTTTCGGCCCGGACCTGTCATGTCCAACGTTGTCCTGGCTGATGAAATAAATCGCGCTTCACCACGCACTCAGTCTGCCCTGCTGGAGGCAATGGAGGAACGACGTATTACGGTTGATGGCACAACCTATGCCTTGCCACGCCCGTTCTTTCTGCTGGCGACACAGAATCCGTTGCAGTTCGAGGGTACGTACCGTCTGCCTGAAGCGCAGCTGGATCGATTTATCATGAGAATTGGATTGGGGTATCCCGATCCGGAACAGGAATTGGAATTGTTAACCCGCATGCAAGGTAGAGAAGCGCTTGATGAACTTCGCCCTGTCCTGCTTGCTGAAGAGGTCGTAGCCATGCAGCGTGAAGTCAAACAGGTACATGTTGATCCGGTCGTCAAACAGTATCTGGTGGCCGTTGCTGTAGCCTCTCGCAGCCTTCCGGCGGTCAGACTTGGCATCAGTCCGCGTGGAACACTGGCCTGGATGGCTGCGGCGCAGTCATTTGCCTATCTTCAAGGGCGCAGTTATGTCATTCCGGATGATGTGAAAGAGGTAGCTGTGCCTGTCCTTTCCCACCGTATTCAATTGAAGGCCCAGAACAGAGCGGAGGTTTGGGGGCAAGTGCAGGTCATTGAAGAAGCATTGTCATCGGTCCCGGTACCTGTACAGATGGCATCACAGGGAAGGGGACGGAGGCAATGACTGCGCTGGGACAACGGATTGTGAGTGCTGTCTTGGTGGTGGCTTTTGCTTCCTTGTATCAGTGGCATGGGGGCAAAGCGGCGTTGTTTCTATCCGTTATAGCTTTCTTGATGTTCACAGGAGGTCTGCTTCTCCATTGGTTCGGACCACGGCGTATTCACATCCGTCGGAAAATACACACGAACCGGATTGAGGCAGGCGAGCAGGTACGGGTTCTAGTCGAACTGGAATTCAATTGCCGTATTCCATTGTTATGGATCGTTCTGTGTGAGAACACACCTGCAGGTGTTCATCGCAAATTGATTTTCTCGGGAACACGGCGACAATTTTCCTATCAATATGAATGTTCCGGGTTACGCAGAGGAGTCTACAGATGGGATACGGGCAGATTGTACTGGGGTGATATGTTTGGCTGGAATACCCTCTCCGCAGAGACCGCGGGAGGTACCCCCTTGATTGTTGTTCCTCAAGCAACAGCTTGGGGGAAGGGTGATTCGGTAGAATTCGCAGCGATGATCGAAGGGACTCTGTCAGAGCGAAGAAATAGCCAGGGTAACCGTAGCCCTGAGTTCCGTGAATATCAGCAGGGTGACCCACTGGGACGAGTTCATTGGAAAAGTACAGCCAAAACGGGAAAACTTCAGACCTTTCTGCCTGATACCACGGATCTGGCTTCGCTCGGCATCCTTGTGTATGAAGGCGCGTCGGGTTATGACGTAAAACAACGGGAGAACATGGATGCACCTGCTTTTGAACGAGTGGTTCGTGCAGCTGCCCGCTGGATTCATACCGCTGAACGGGATGACATTCCTTATCATCTGTGGATGGAAGGCGGCGATAAGAACTATGATGCACAAGATCAATGGAAACATGGGCCGTTCCATGCAGATGATGAGAATCATGGACTGGACAAGTTAGCGGGGGCACGAATATCCAAAGCACAATCAGGCTCTATTTCGCTTCGAACGGAGATGCTGGATGGACTGACGAGCGGGTCGCGAATTGTGGTTCTCACAGGTAAGATGGATCAGGTTCTGGCCGAATGGATCATAACTGCAATCGGGTCGGGTTATCGTGTAGAGGTGCAATTGACTGAAGCGAACCAGGACCAATTAGGATCAACGGATAGATTGATGAATGGATTGGGATATGACAGCTTAAGCTTGGAGCGGCTTCGTCACAGCGGGGTGCCGATCCACGCGGTTACAGACGTTGCGTTATCTTCATTGGGAAAGGTGGAGGTAACGGATGTGGGAGCGTAATGGTAACCAGCAACCCAATTCCACTGTGGCCGACTTAGAGTCAACGGACCGTACGAGAATAGAATCGGCCTATTCTGTATATAAAACTGTGAACCAGAATTCTGTGACGGACATAAAGGATGAGGGATATGTTAGCGTACCTGTCCTGTACAAAATTTTTATTTCGGCCATTTTACTTATACTGTCTCTGGAGTGGATATATCCGGTTACATCATCAGATCAGCAGGGCAGTGAACGGTTCTTGTCCGTAATGGCGGGATTAACGGGAGCATTGTTGCTCGCGGGGTTAATTCGTACAGGATGGATCACCGGAGTGCTGATCCGATTGTTCATTGCAGTCGCTGCTTTATGTCTGATGTACGGAGGAAGTGATCCTGTCCGTTGGGCCGTCGCATATCCGGGAATATTTTCAGCGGATATGGACACGTTTATAAATAACTGGCGATTCCACTCGATTAGTACAGAAACGAGAGGTTTGTTCATGATGTGCGGCTGGAGCATGCTCATGGCTTCTGTGCAATCCCTTGTATTGTTACGTCGAAGCGTTATGCTGTTTGGCAGTGCAACGCTGCTTTATTTGCTTTTGCTTGAATCCTTTGCGGGGCTGGATGTGTATGCCTCTGTAATAAGGTCTGTCCTATGGACTTTTCTTATTCAGGCTCTGCTTCAGCTATTACGTCTCAATGGAGGAGTCACTACTCCGAGTTATCGCGGTAGCCCCTATGGCCGTTGGAGTGCAGTAACTATCGTTGTTTCCGCAGGTATGGTGTTTCTCTCCGCGTTACCTGGCCAGTTTGCTTCCATTCCTCAACCGGAACGCATATCTTTGGAGCAGATGGGTGAACGCATAGCTCGCTGGGCAGGTTATACACAGCACAGTAGTATCCCTGCTGCAACGGCAGTCACGGGATATAGCACAGCGGACGCGCCTATGGGAGCACCGTTAGTGCAGGGCAACTCCATCTTTTTTATAGCAAAGAGTCCAAAAGTGACGTATTGGCGAGGGGAGACCCGTTCATATTATAACGGTAGTACTTGGAGTGATCCGGGTCAAAGCTTCGAAACGGCAAGTCCATCCGGAATGCTGCGTGCTGATGGTTGGGAGAATTCAAACTATTGGAGTCGCATTCGCCAAACCGTCACGATGCAGCGAGAGTGGAAAGGACCAAATCCTCTCTTTACCGGGGGCATACCGGTTAACGTATCGTTCCAGGATAAGAACAAGGATAATCAGGAAAACATGTTTTCTTTGCTGTCTAATCGCGATTCGGCAACATTGTGGCTCGCGAGCTCCGGGTACGATAAGATAGTTAAACATTATTCGGCAGACGTCATGGTCCCTGTCGCAACACCTGAACAGTTACGTCTGCTTGAGGAAACGAATAAAGGGAAAGATCCGGCAGCCATCCGGAGGGATTATCTGCAATTGCCTACATCACTACCTGGTCGAGTGCAGACGCTTGCCAAGGAAATCATTCAAGGCAGTGAGACCCGGTATGACGCTGTGCAGGCCGTCAAGACTTATCTGGCTGCTCATGCCGAGTATACGTTGGATACCCGTATGCCACCGCGTGGAACAGATTTTGTGGACGATTTTTTATTCGTCACCCGGCAGGGGTATTGCAATCATTTCTCCACAGCCATGATTGTGTTGCTGCGTGCAGAGGGCATCCCCGCACGCTGGGTTAAAGGTTTTGGCCCCGGAGTTGCTGACCCGGATGTGCCCAGTCAGTATGTGATTTCACAGGGAGATGCACATTCCTGGGTAGAGGTATATTTTCCGGGTGCAGGCTGGATGCCGTTTGAGGCTACGCCGGGCTTCACCATGGCGCAAGGCGCGGGCGAAGGTGTCGTAGCACTCGCCGGGCCACAGCCTGTTGCGGAGAATCCGCCGTATATGAGCGGCGGATTGGGTTACGCGGGCGCATGGCTGCTCGCCCGCGCACGGGCCATTGCCGCGGAGCCATGGCTCGCGGCAGCCCTTGTGGCAGCAGCCCTGCTGGGCGTCGCTGCTCTGGCCCGCATGCGGCGGCTACGCCCCGCACTGCGGATCAGGCTGCTGCTGGCGTGGCCACGCAGAAGCTTTCCGGACCGCGAGCGGCTGCTGCGTGCCGCCGCTCCGGTCTGGGCCGCGCTCGCGCGCCGGTACGGCCCGCGGCCGCCGGGTATGACGCTGCGTGAATATGCAGCGTCACCGGCTTTGGCCGCAGGCGCGGACGGCGTGGACATCGCGCGGTTTGCAGCCGACTGGGAACGGCTGCTGTACGGGCCAGACCGTCCGCTGCGCGCGGACAGTCTGAACTTCCTGCGCCGGGCACTTCGTTTGGCCCGGCGGTTGCAGGCGTTGTAACACAAGGGTGTCACAACGTTACACCAAAGATTCGAAGCAGCTGCCATACAGTCGCTATCGCTTTCCAATAGAGCTTGGCCACTTGTGGGCAGATGAAGATCTCCATTGCTGGCGCATTGTTAACTAAATGAAGCGTTTGGTTCATCGCTGCATGCCATACATAAGACGCCTTTCGCGCTGCGCTGCGAACGAGGCGTCTTTCCACGATCATACACTTGAACCAGCATCTTGCTGCCAAGCTTTTCTGTTCGAAATTTCATATTTAGAGGCATTTGGTAATCCTGTTTTGATATGTCGAAAAAAGGAGTTTCGCCTTTCCTTGACGGTATGTTTTGTCGTTGCGTATAATTAGTTTCATTGAATTGAGGGAGGCACGGTTATGAATAAACAGAATGAAATTGTAGTTGTCCTTGACTTCGGGGGTCAATACAATCAGTTAATCGCCAGAAGAATCCGGGATCTTGGCGTATACAGCGAGCTTTTGCCGTATAATACACCGGCGGAAAAGATCGCAGAAATAGCACCAAAAGGGATCGTATTTTCAGGTGGTCCGTCCAGCGTATACGCTGAGAATGCTCCACACGTGGACCCGGCTGTCTATGACCTGGGCTTGCCGATCTTCGGTATCTGCTACGGGATGCAGCTTATGGCCCAGCAGCTCGAAGGTAAAGTAGAACGTTCCGAGAAGCGAGAGTACGGTAAAGCAGACCTTGAGTTTGCCGCTGGATCTACACTGGCAAAAGGCATTGAAGGCGAACATACCGTATGGATGAGTCACGGTGACCACGTGGTTACACTTCCTCCAGGTTTCAAACTGGATGCAGGCACGGAAAGTGCGCCAATCGCTGCCATGAGTGACGATGAACGTAAATTGTATGCTGTTCAGTTCCATCCGGAAGTACGTCACTCTGTTCGCGGTAACGACATGATTCGTAACTTCCTGTTCGAAGTTTGTGGTTGCGAAGGCAACTGGACGATGGAGACATTCATCGATGACACGATCAAAGACATTCGTGAAAAAGTTGGCGACAGTAAAGTACTGTGTGCGCTTAGCGGCGGTGTAGATTCTTCCGTTGTAGCTGCATTGCTTCACAAAGCCATTGGTGATCAACTGACATGTATGTTTATCGACCACGGTCTGTTGCGTAAAGGCGAAGCAGAAAGTGTAATGGAGACGTTTGTCGGCAAATTCGACATGAAAGTTGTCAAAATTGATGCTCAGGAGCGCTTTATGTCCAAGCTGGCTGGCGTGGATGATCCAGAACAAAAACGTAAAATCATCGGTAACGAGTTTATTTACGTATTTGATGAAGAGTCCAAGCAGTTCGATGATTTTGCATTCCTGGCGCAAGGTACACTGTATACGGACATCGTAGAAAGTGGTACAGCGACTGCACAGACCATCAAATCCCACCACAACGTGGGCGGTCTGCCTGAGGACATGAACTTCAAACTGATCGAGCCACTGAGCACGTTGTTCAAGGATGAAGTACGTAAAGTCGGTACTGAGTGTGGCTTGCCGGACGAAATTGTACACCGTCAGCCGTTCCCTGGTCCGGGTCTTGCGATCCGTGTTCTTGGTGAGGTTACCGAAGAGAAACTTACCATCGTTCGTGATTCAGACTACATCCTGCGTGAAGAGATTGCCAAAGCCGGTCTCGACCGCGAAATCTGGCAGTACTTCACAGCCCTGCCGAACATGAAGAGTGTCGGCGTTATGGGTGATGTGCGTACGTATTCCTACACTGTAGGTATCCGTGCTGTAACGTCCATCGACGGTATGACAGCTGACTGGGCACGTATCCCTTGGGATGTGCTGGAGAAAATCTCCGTACGGATCGTTAACGAAGTTGATAACGTAAACCGTATCGTCTATGACGTAACTTCCAAACCACCTGCAACGATCGAGTGGGAATAGGGTATAGACTCTTAACGATAGATTTTAAAAATGCTCTTTTATCTGCGGTATTTCGCAAATAAAAGGGCGTTTTTTTATTAATAAGAATATTGTGATCAAATTTTCATTGGGGTACTTTTACAAATAATATACTCTCAAAATTAATTCCATTTTAAAGTTCACTTCATGATCCTTTCAGGTCGGGCCTGTACAATAAGTACATACTAAGAGCTATATGGCTACTGAAAGGAGAATTGAATGTATGCGTAAAACCGACTATATGAGCAAATGGAAGATGGGCATTGGAAGTGCGTTTCTGATGGTGATGCTGGCAGGATGCGGTTCAGGTATGCAAGATCTGGCCTCCGGTTCGGGGGACTTTCCATTTGTGAATTTAGAGGCAGCGGATGCTTCTTCCGACCAGTCCAGTAACCAGGAGTTATCCTCTGACTCAACAACAAACACAAATCAGGAACAACAAGATATACAGAATACTCCGCAGACAGAGATATAATTAACATAGGACTGATCCGGCAAAAAAATGCTCCGGAACATGTCGCAAGTTGCTCCATATACCTAATGAGTATAAGTCTTCGGAATACGAGATATCGTTATTCCTAGATCATCATTCACCTGATTGCTAAAACGCATCAGAAATATAAGCTAGCCTGATTAGAGCGCTTCTGCTCTTTGATCAGGCTAGCTTTTTATGTTATCCTGCGGAACTTTCAGTCTGAAAGAATGGACATATCCCATTGAGATTACACCGAAAAAAGCGTATTCAATTGGGTTGTAAACCGCTGAACTGGTTCAATCTGTTAAATAATACGAACGATATTCTAAAAGCGTGATATTAATATTCGTTTTTCTCATTGACAAAAACATACTGCCCTCCTAAAATAGTGATGGGAAACAAACAAATAGCGCATACTTATTCGTATAATCCTGGGGATTGGCCCGGGAGTCTCTACGAGATCACCCTAATGATCTGGCTACGAAGAGGAGAAGGCTAAGCACATGAATTCTACATGATTGCGGGGACATCACGCACATTAGAATTTTTTTTGTTCTTAGTAAAGGCATCATGCCACTCCTTGTCAGCTGAACCCTGGGTGAAGAATCTTCATCAGGGTCATTTGTCGTTTTTCAATATGGCTTCAACATCTCTAAGGGGGAGTTAGTAATTATGGATCGTTTCTTTAAATTAAAAGAAAACGGAACAAACGTTAGAACGGAGATTGTTGCGGGTCTCACTACGTTTATGACAATGGCTTACATTCTTTTTGTAAATACGTTGTTCTTGGGACAAGCCGGTGCGGGGATGTCGGATAATGCAGTATTCTTTGCAACAGCCGTCGGCGCCGGATTAATGACTATTATTATGGGATTGTTCGTGAATATTCCGATCGCACTTGCACCAGGTATGGGGCTGAATGCGTACTTCATGACTGTCGTTCTAAGTTCGAATGGAGCGATTACTTGGCAAGCAGCTCTCGGAGCGGTATTCCTTTCCGGTATCGTGTTCATTATTTTGACCGTGACGAAGATTCGTCAAATGCTGCTTGTTGCAGTTCCGCAGTCAATCAAAATGGCCATTACGGTTGGTATCGGTCTCTTTATTACCATTATTGGTTTCAAACTTGCTAATCTCGTGGCTGTAACAGTTAATGTTGCACCAGACGCAGATCTGAGTCAGCCGATTCCGGGTAGCAGTTTTAACTTGTCATTGGGCAACTTTGTAACACATCACGATGCGTTGCTGGCCCTGATTGGTTTGCTCCTTATTGCTATTCTGATGGTTATGCGCGTCAAAGGTGCTCTGCTGATCGGGATCGTAGCAACAACGCTGATTGGTATTCCGATGGGAGTTACGAATCTGAGTGGTCTTTCAGGCGCAAGCTGGTTGCCTAACTTCAGTGATCTGGCGGTTGGACAGCTGGATTTGAAAGGTGCCATCAGTCTCGGATTGTTCGAGATCATCTTCATCTTTACCTTCGTTGAATTGTTCGACACGTTTGGTACGATGGTAGGTACTGCAACACGTATGGGGATTATGAAGGATAAGAAAAAAGGCGAGAAAACGATCGGTAAAGCGATGCTCGTCGATGCAGTTGGTGTCAGCGCAGGTGCTGCACTGGGTACAAGTACCATTACGGCATACGTTGAAAGTGCTTCAGGTGTTGAGGCAGGTGGACGTACAGGACTGACTTCGGTAACGACAGGTTTGTTGTTCATTTTGGCCCTGTTTATCGCACCGCTTGCGCTGGTTGTTCCATCCGCTGCGACGGCTCCGGCATTGATCATCGTGGGTGTACTTATGATGAGTCAAGTGCGCAGCATTGAGTGGGATGATTTCCTGCAAGCTTTCCCTGCATTCCTTACCATTGTATTGATGCCTTTCACAGGTGGAATCGCAAACGGGATCTCCGCAGGTATCGTATCTTATGTGATTCTGGCGGTGTTCAGTAACTTGGTTACAGAGCGTAAAGTGAAAATTCACTGGCTTATGTGGATCTTGGCGCTCATTGTAGTTTGCCGATACGTATTTATTGGCGGGGAGTAAGCGTACATTAGGTTTAATGAAGAATACGGAGATAAGTTGTTTACCTTATATATGAAAGAAGCGGAAGCCAGGGGATTTAAACCCGGAGCTTTCGCTTTTTTTTTGTATTCTTTTCTTGAGTAAAATGAATCTCAAAAATGTTTTCCTTCTATATAGAAGGAATGAGTATAATGATTTATGATCTGTTGGTTGTTTAACCGATGAAATCATCGGTTAATAGGTTCTATAACGCGATGAGTCTGTACTGTATACAACTTGATTTCTCTATAATTGGATTAGGAATCATATGAAAAACCTTTTTGCGTATGTTAGTTAATTACTCCGATCATTAAAGTTAGTGCGCAGATGTATCAATTAGCCGGCTATAAGGAGATACTTGTTAAAAGGTCTACAGGGTACTCATTGTATAAGAATTTAATGTTTATTAAAAAAAGACTTGCGTTCCATAACTGTACATGGTATATTCTATTTCCGGCCAAAAAAACACGAGATACACGGTGCGGCAAGCGAATGAAATAAGCTTCGAAAGAAACTTAAAAAAAGAGCTTGCAAAGTTGGTTCGGACATGATATTATATAAGAGTTGCTGAAGAGAACAACATTCGGTAACGAAAACAAGTTTGATCTTTGAAAACTGAACAACGAGTGAGTGAACATTCTGCTTGCAGAATGAACGCGAAAGTTTGAGACAAGCCTTGGCTTGAATCGACTGGAGCACAAATGAGATTTTTAATCTCGTCAGATTCAAAATGAGCTTATCGCTCTTTTCAATACTTTATTGGAGAGTTTGATCCTGGCTCAGGACGAACGCTGGCGGCATGCCTAATACATGCAAGTCGAGCGGACTTGAAGAGAAGCTTGCTTCTCGGATAGTTAGCGGCGGACGGGTGAGTAACACGTAGGCAACCTGCCCTCAAGTTTGGGACAACTACCGGAAACGGTAGCTAATACCGAATAATTGTTTTCTTCGCCTGAAGAAAACTGGAAAGACGGAGCAATCTGTCACTTGGGGATGGGCCTGCGGCGCATTAGCTAGTTGGTGAGGTAACGGCTCACCAAGGCGACGATGCGTAGCCGACCTGAGAGGGTGATCGGCCACACTGGGACTGAGACACGGCCCAGACTCCTACGGGAGGCAGCAGTAGGGAATCTTCCGCAATGGGCGAAAGCCTGACGGAGCAATGCCGCGTGAGTGATGAAGGTTTTCGGATCGTAAAGCTCTGTTGCCAGGGAAGAACGCTTGGGAGAGTAACTGCTCTCAAGGTGACGGTACCTGAGAAGAAAGCCCCGGCTAACTACGTGCCAGCAGCCGCGGTAATACGTAGGGGGCAAGCGTTGTCCGGAATTATTGGGCGTAAAGCGCGCGCAGGCGGTCATTTAAGTCTGGTGTTTAATCCCGGGGCTCAACCCCGGATCGCACTGGAAACTGGGTGACTTGAGTGCAGAAGAGGAGAGTGGAATTCCACGTGTAGCGGTGAAATGCGTAGATATGTGGAGGAACACCAGTGGCGAAGGCGACTCTCTGGGCTGTAACTGACGCTGAGGCGCGAAAGCGTGGGGAGCAAACAGGATTAGATACCCTGGTAGTCCACGCCGTAAACGATGAGTGCTAGGTGTTAGGGGTTTCGATACCCTTGGTGCCGAAGTTAACACATTAAGCACTCCGCCTGGGGAGTACGGTCGCAAGACTGAAACTCAAAGGAATTGACGGGGACCCGCACAAGCAGTGGAGTATGTGGTTTAATTCGAAGCAACGCGAAGAACCTTACCAGGTCTTGACATCCCTCTGATCGGTACAGAGATGTATCTTTCCTTCGGGACAGAGGAGACAGGTGGTGCATGGTTGTCGTCAGCTCGTGTCGTGAGATGTTGGGTTAAGTCCCGCAACGAGCGCAACCCTTATATTTAGTTGCCAGCACTTCGGGTGGGCACTCTAGATAGACTGCCGGTGACAAACCGGAGGAAGGTGGGGATGACGTCAAATCATCATGCCCCTTATGACCTGGGCTACACACGTACTACAATGGCCGGTACAACGGGCTGCGAAATCGCGAGATGGAGCCAATCCCAACAAAGCCGGTCTCAGTTCGGATTGCAGGCTGCAACTCGCCTGCATGAAGTCGGAATTGCTAGTAATCGCGGATCAGCATGCCGCGGTGAATACGTTCCCGGGTCTTGTACACACCGCCCGTCACACCACGAGAGTTTATAACACCCGAAGTCGGTGGGGTAACCGCAAGGAGCCAGCCGCCGAAGGTGGGATAGATGATTGGGGTGAAGTCGTAACAAGGTAGCCGTATCGGAAGGTGCGGCTGGATCACCTCCTTTCTATGGAGAATCGTTTCCCGAGTGGAAACATTCAAATACGCAGCTTAGCTGCAAAACACTCACTCGTTGTTCGGTTTTGAGAGCTCAAACTCTCAAACAGCTTGCTTTTGCATGGAGCTTGTTCTTTGAAAACTAGATATCGAAACGAAACAAACGCGAATTAGAACATTCCTTTTTAGCTGAACTTGTGTTAAACAAGTTTCAATAAAAACGGTAGTCAAATTGCTTTTGTGAGGGTATCGGGTGAGAGCGACTTTTGGATTTGGACGCAGTCCAAACCAAGGGAAGCGAGCGACCGAAACCGGAACAAAATGGTTAAGCTACTAAGAGCACACGGAGGATGCCTAGGCGCTAGGAGCCGATGAAGGACGTGGCGAACAACGAAACTGCCTCGGGGAGCTGTAAGCAAGCTTTGATCCGGGGGTGTCCGAATGGGGAAACCCAGCTGGGGTAATTTCCAGTTACACCTAACTGAATACATAGGTTAGTGTGAGGCATACCAGGGGAACTGAAACATCTAAGTACCCTGAGGAAGAGAAAACAATAGTGATTCCGTCAGTAGCGGCGAGCGAACGCGGAGAAGCCCAAACCAGAGAGCTTGCTCTTTGGGGTTGTGGGACGTCTCACATGGAGTTACAAAGGAACCGGTTAAGCGAAGAGGTCTGGAAAGGCCCGCCAAAGAAGGTAAAAGCCCTGTAGTTGAAAGTCTGTTCCCTCCGAGACGGATCCCGAGTAGTGCGGGGCACGTGAAACCCCGTATGAATCCGGCAGGACCATCTGCCAAGGCTAAATACTTCCTAGCGACCGATAGTGAAGCAGTACCGTGAGGGAAAGGTGAAAAGCACCCCGGAAGGGGAGTGAAATAGAACCTGAAACCGTGTGCTTACAAAAAGTCAGAGCCCGTTTTAGGGGTGATGGCGTGCCTTTTGTAGAATGAACCGGCGAGTTACGTTCCCGTGCAAGGTTAAGGTGAAGAGCCGGAGCCGCAGCGAAAGCGAGTCTGAATAGGGCGAATGAGTACGTGGACGTAGACCCGAAACCGGGTGATCTACCCCTGTCCAGGGTGAAGGTGCGGTAACACGCACTGGAGGCCCGAACCCACGCATGTTGAAAAATGCGGGGATGAGGTGGGGGTAGCGGAGAAATTCCAATCGAACTCGGAGATAGCTGGTTCTCCCCGAAATAGCTTTAGGGCTAGCCTCGGAAAACAGAGTCGTGGAGGTAGAGCACTGATTGGGTGCGGGGCCCGCAAGGGTTACCAAGCTCAGTCAAACTCCGAATGCCATAGACTTACTTCCGGGAGTCAGACAGTGAGTGCTAAGATCCATTGTCAAAAGGGAAACAGCCCAGACCATCAGCTAAGGTCCCCAAGTGTGTGTTAAGTGGGAAAGGATGTGGAGTTGCACAGACAACCAGGATGTTGGCTTAGAAGCAGCCATCATTGAAAGAGTGCGTAATAGCTCACTGGTCGAGTGACTCTGCGCCGAAAATGTAACGGGGCTAAACACACCACCGAAGCTATGGCTTGATGCTTTGCATCAGGGGTAGGGGAGCGTTGTATAAGGGTTGAAGGTGTACCGTAAGGAGCGCTGGACATTATACAAGTGAGAATGCCGGTATGAGTAACGAAAAGATCAGTGAGAATCTGATCCGCCGAAAGCCTAAGGGTTCCTGAGGAAGGCTCGTCCGCTCAGGGTAAGTCGGGACCTAAGGCGAGGCCGAAAGGCGTAGTCGAAGGACAACAGGTCGAAATTCCTGTACCACCGTAAGCCGTTATGAGCAATGGGGGGACGCAGTAGGGTAGTGACGCGGACTGATGGATGTCCGTCTAAGCAGTAAGGCTGATGTGTAGGCAAATCCGCACATTGTAAGGCTGAGCTGTGATGGGGAGCGAAAATTATAGTAGCGAAGGTCATGATCTCACACTGCCAAGAAAAGCCTCTAGCCAGGTGATGGTGCCCGTACCGCAAACCGACACAGGTAGGCGAGAAGAGTATTCTAAGGCGCGCGGAAGAACTCTCGTTAAGGAACTCGGCAAAATGACCCCGTAACTTCGGGAGAAGGGGTGCCCCGGTAGTGTGAATAGCACGAGGGGGCCGCAGTGAAAAGGCCCAAGCGACTGTTTAGCAAAAACACAGGTCTGTGCGAAGCCGTAAGGCGAAGTATACGGGCTGACGCCTGCCCGGTGCTGGAAGGTTAAGGGGAGTGGTTAGGAGCAATCCGAAGCTGTGAACCGAAGCCCCAGTAAACGGCGGCCGTAACTATAACGGTCCTAAGGTAGCGAAATTCCTTGTCAGGTAAATTCTGACCCGCACGAATGGCGTAACGACTTGGGCGCTGTCTCAACGAGAGATCCGGTGAAATTTTAATACCTGTGAAGATGCAGGTTACCCGCGACAAGACGGAAAGACCCCATGGAGCTTTACTGCAGCTTGATATTGAATTTGGGTACGATCTGTACAGGATAGGTGGGAGCCTTTGAAACGTGAGCGCCAGCTTGCGTGGAGGCAACGTTGGGATACCACCCTGATCGTATCTAGGTTCTAACCTGGTACCGTAATCCGGTGCGGGGACAGTGTCAGGTGGGCAGTTTGACTGGGGCGGTCGCCTCCTAAAGAGTAACGGAGGCGCCCAAAGGTTCCCTCAGAATGGTTGGAAATCATTCGAAGAGTGCAAAGGCATAAGGGAGCTTGACTGCGAGACCTACAAGTCGAGCAGGGACGAAAGTCGGGCTTAGTGATCCGGTGGTACCGCATGGAAGGGCCATCGCTCAACGGATAAAAGCTACCCTGGGGATAACAGGCTTATCTCCCCCAAGAGTCCACATCGACGGGGAGGTTTGGCACCTCGATGTCGGCTCATCGCATCCTGGGGCTGAAGTAGGTCCCAAGGGTTGGGCTGTTCGCCCATTAAAGCGGTACGCGAGCTGGGTTCAGAACGTCGTGAGACAGTTCGGTCCCTATCTGTCGTGGGCGTAGGAAATTTGAGAGGAGCTGTCCTTAGTACGAGAGGACCGGGATGGACGTACCGCTGGTGTACCAGTTGTTCCGCCAGGAGCACCGCTGGGTAGCTATGTACGGACGGGATAAACGCTGAAAGCATCTAAGCGTGAAGCCCCCCTCAAGATGAGATTTCCCAGTATGTAAGACCCCTTGAAGACGACGAGGTAGATAGGCTGGGGGTGGAAGTGCAGCAATGCATGGAGCTGACCAGTACTAATCGGTCGAGGGCTTATCCAATAGCAAGTTGTAATTCGCGTGTTTCGTTTCGAATCTAGTTTTCAGAGAACGATCTCTGAAATGTAAGCTACGCGTTTGGTGGCGATGGCGGAGGGGTTCCACACGTACCCATCCCGAACACGACCGTTAAGCCCTCTAGCGCCGATGGTACTTGGACCGCAGGGTCCTGGGAGAGTAGGACGCCGCCAAGCAATCTAAAGACACACTTGATCACATCGAGTGTGTCTTTTTTATTTTAATCCTAAATACTTGTATAAACCTTAACAGCCCTGGTAAATAACCAAGGCTGTTTTTTTATTTCAATATTTATGAGAATGTTAAATAACTTTAAATGGTTCATTTCTCTATCATCGATTTAAGTACAACATCTGTCTATACTTTCATTTGGTTGCAAGCCTCCCCAAGGATTGTAAGGGAGTTCTGCAATGCATGCTGGGTTTCTGAATCAATGATGACGCCTTGTTTGTTCATTTTCAATGTAATATGAGGAATGGTTATACAGCCCTCCTGTAGAACTTGTGCATTGATCATGTTTAGTGTCAGCAATAAGGAATCATGGGCTTTGTCACCTCCCATGGGGCTTGGGGAAGCAGCGATGGCAATGGTGGGTTTATTGAGCCATTCTCCAGAAGATACAACCCAATCTAGTGCGTTTTTTAAGACCCCGGGAACGCCATTTCCATACTCTGGCGTGCAGATAAGGACACCGTCCGAATGCTTAAGTTGGGCTCTCAAGTTCTGTACGGACACTGGACCCTCCTCGACATCGAGGTCAGGGTTAAAATGCGGCAGATCATTTAATCCGTCATATACTTCAAACTTAAGGTTAGTGTGAGCCAGCTTAATCATGGCGTGCATTAGTAACGTATTGGAGGACTGATTGCGGAGACTTCCGGAAATGGCAAGGATATTTAATTCTTTTTTCATGGATATAGATCAACTCTATTCTTTAGTAATGTAGGGCAATTTGCTTATTTTCCTCCTGTTGCAATGAACTGTCTATAGAAAACGCATATAATTAAGACATTCTTCATGTTAATCAGGAGATATCCACAATTCTTCATCAAAAATGCATGCGATAGTTTGTATTACTCTGGGTAATAGGATGAAGAGATCACTTAATATAAACAACTAACGAAAGAATCATCATAAATATTTTATAAAATTAGTACCAAGTACTAAGACTTAGTGCTATAATGATAAAAAACAAGTGAGGTGACTACCGGTATGAATCATCAATCAAAGGCAACCATCACGGCAATGGGGACGTATGTACCGGATCGAATATTAACGAATGCTGATCTGGAGAAATTGGTCGAGACAAGTGACGAATGGATTGTACAGCGTACTGGTATGAGAGAACGGCGAATTGCAGCTGAAGATCAATTTGTATCTGACCTGGCTACGAAGGCTGTAGAAGATATGATACGTCGTTATGATGTAAGTGTAGAAGATGTGGATATGATCCTTGTGGCTACAAGTACACCTGAATATGCTTTCCCAAGTACCGCATCCAGAGTACAGGCTAGTCTTAAGATCCCACACACGGGTGTACTGGATTTAAATGCTGCATGCGCAGGTTTTACCTACGGGCTACAACTAGCTGACAGTCTGGTGACCAGTGGAATGTACCGCAAAGTACTGGTTATTGGAGCAGAGACGTTATCCAAAATTACGGATTACACAGACCGCACGACTTGTGTATTGTTTGGTGATGGAGCGGGGGCCTTCTTGGTGGAGAGATCATCGGTTGCTGAGGGTGACTTTATGGCAGCCATATCAGGTACACATGGAGAAGGCGGTGTACATCTCTATAAGAGTGGTCTGTCTTCGGAGATGAATGGTGTGCCTTTACAGGGCGAAGGTTGTTTAGTTCAGAATGGGCGAGAGATTTATAAGTGGGCTGTACGGACGATTCCAGAGCAATTGGGTAAACTTATAACGAAAGCTGAATTAAGCCCTGACCAGATTGACTGGTTTGTCCCGCATAGTGCCAACATGAGAATGATTGAAGCTGTTTGCGAACGTGGTCCGGTTCCTTTGGAACGTACTTTAACCAGTGTCGAGTATCGGGGGAACACATCTGCTGCTTCCATTCCGCTTGCTTTACAGCTTGCAGTGGATGAAGGGAAATTGAAAGAAGGACAGAACGTAGCTCTCTTTGGCTTTGGCGGTGGTCTGACGTACGCAGGTCTGGTGCTGAAATGGAGCGTGCCAGACAAGGTTCAGGAATGAGTAACATACGACGGTATGCAATACAAAAATAAATAGAGAACATAAAAGAGACCACCCAAACTTCATGCAGTCATGAAGAAGGTGGTCTCTTTAGTGGGTTAACTCGTTTCAAAAAAGTGATATGATTGCAATTATTTTTTGTGTTAACCGGAACTGCTTAATCCCGTAAATATTTTACGGCGTAAGCTTAGGCGCTTGGCGGTGATGTGTACCTTGTTCGTAGCTGTAAGCCAGCTTGATCAAGGTACCTTCATCAAAGGCACGACCCAGGAACTCCATGCCTACGGGCAAACCATCAGTTGTGAAACCGGCAGGTACAGTGATGGCCGGGAAGCCGGAGAATGGACTCAGACGGTTGTTACCACCGGAGTTTTGTCCTTCGCCAATAACACCAGCGGCTTGTGTGGACGTAGGATAGATGATGGCATCCAGATTATTATCTGCCATAACTTTCAGCAGGGACTCACGTGTAACTTGGGTACGTTTCAGGACGATGTCCTTGTATTCGGTAGTCTCCAACGTTTGGCGTGCATCCCGAGTCTTCAGGGATTGCTCCTGAGATTTGTCGAACTCTCCGGAAGCGATGATCTCGGACAGACTGTGATATGGAGCGTTTGCACCCAATGAGTCTAGATAGTCATTCAGTTGGAACTTGAATTCATATCCGCTGAGACTTGGGTATTTGTTGATCTCAGTCAAGTTCGGGATGGAAATGGGAACTGCGGTAGCGCCCAGTGTCTTCAGTTCTTCCACAGCGGTGTTGATCACGTCAGCAACGGCTTTTTCTTCAGCTTTGGTACTTGGGATGAGTTCTGTGGCCACACCGATGCGTGCACCTTTCAGTCCGTTTACATCCAAGAAGTCTGTATAGCTGGATGGAATTTTGCCAACCGCGTAGGCTGTAGCGACATCCTTTTTATCATAGCCGGCTGTAGCATCCAACATGATTGCAGCGTCACTAACCGTACGAGACATAGGCCCACCTACATCCTGTGTCAAAGCCAATGGGATAATGCCTTCACGGCTGGACAGTCCGATGGTTGGGCGGATACCCACAAGGCTGTTGAAGCTGGATGGGATTCGGATCGAACCACCAGTGTCAGTCCCCATGCCGGCTGCGGCAAAGTTAGATGCAATGGCTGCACCTGTTCCACCGCTTGAGCCACCTGGATAATGGTCCAGGGCGTATGGGTTAAGCGTTTGTCCACCCAATGAGCTGGATGTCGTGATGCCAAATGCGAATTCATGCAGGTTTGTTTTGCCCAAAATAATGGCGCCAGCTGCTTTGAGTTTCTTCACTTGTTCAGCATCATGAGCTGGAATGGAATCTTTCAGACAGATACAGCCTGCGGTTGTCGGCATGTCATTGGTATCAAAGTTATCTTTGACCAGAATGGGAACGCCATGCAGAGGCCCGCGAGCACCTTGAGCTGCACGTTCTTCATCCAATTGCTCCGCAATTTTGAGCGCATCCGGGTTCAGCGTTAATACGGCGTTGATGCTTACACCTTGATCATCGTATTTGTCAATGCGGTCCAGATATTTCTGAACCAGCTCTTTTGATGTCAGTTTTCCTTGCGTCATTGCAGTCTGGAGATCCATGATGGTTGCTTCCTCCAGGACAAACGGTTTTATGTAGTTATAAATGCGGTCTTTCAGTATGGAGAGGTCATTCTCGGTAAGTACAGCGTTTGGAAGGAAGAGGGAATCGGTATAACCTTTCATTAGCCCAGCAGTATTCAATGCACCAACAGCACCTGCGAAAGTGGCTTCATCCGGGACATCCTTGAATGATTCGGTAGTCGAATCCAGCTTGAGCCATTGTTGCAAGGCGACCGCAGCATCTTTACGTTGTACGGTTGTGCCGGAGAGCTTGTCCATGGTAAAAGGAACACCTGCAAGTGTAGCCGCTTCTTCCATAGCCTGAACAAATGCTGCCGGAGTAGCAGGCGCTTTTCCTTTGGATACAGCTGCTACTGTTGTTTTACTCGTAGGCGTTGCCGTTGCAGCTGATGCCGAAGGTACCGTTCCTCCCCATGTTGTGGCAACAACAGCACCTGCCAGTAACAAAGCCCCACTTTTTTTCAATACAGATCCATGATAAGTCATGCATCCACGCTCCCTTCCTGTGTCTCATTGATGTGTGTAGCAGCGATTCTGTTTCTATGCTTTTGACACATTGTATAGTTATGTCAGGTAATCTTACAAGGTTTATATTTATCCAAAAAAACGTATACATCAATACTTTACAGTGTTAATACTTATTCATGCTTCTGTTTACATGTACTCAGAAAAACTATTACATATTATAATGTAAAGAAATATAACACGAACTCGATATGTTGATTAAACATGAGGTTACAGGAGGCGAGTAGTTAGGAAGTAGAGATGACAGAGCATACCTTTAGTGTGAAATGATATAATGAAAAGATAGTGATAAAAGAGACATAACGTTCTACCAGAGAGGAAGAGATATGAAGTGAAGACATTGGTACTCGCAGAAAAACCATCTGTAGCACGCGAAATAGCCAGAGTTATGGGTGCGCGTGATAAACATAAAAGTTATATGGAAGGCCCGAAATATATCGTTACCTGGGCGCTTGGACATCTGGTTGGATTAGCTGAACCCGAGGATTACGACATAAAGTATGCAACATGGAATCTGGAGGACCTACCCATTCTGCCAGATCGTACGAAATTGAAAGTACTTAAAGAGACCAATCATCAATATAAAGCCGTGCAGCAGTTAATGAAACGTCAGGATGTGGGTGAGCTTGTCATTGCGACGGATGCAGCCCGTGAGGGAGAATTGCTGGCCCGTTGGATCATGCAGATGGCAGGGTGGAAAAAACCTTTTAAACGCCTGTGGATTTCATCCCAGACAGATAAGGCGATCAAAGACGGATTTGCTTCGCTGAAACCAGGTAGTCAGTTCGACCGTCTTTATGAATCTGCACGCTGCCGGGCGGAAGCCGACTGGATGATTGGACTTAACGTGACCCGTGCACTAACCGTTCGTTTCAATGCACAGTTATCTGCTGGACGTGTACAAACCCCGACATTAGGCATGATTATGGATAGGGAAAATGAAATTACCGGTTTCCGCTCGCAGGAGTATGAGACGTTAACGGCAGATTTGGGAGATTTTCAGGCTGTGTGGCGGGCAACTGGGGGAGATTCGCGAATCTTTGACCCTCAGGAAACGCAGGAATTGAAGAAACGGGTAGATGGGCGCAAGGGCACGATTGCCCAAGTGAAGAAAAGCGAGAAAGTAGAGCCGCATCCACTGGCATATGATCTGACGGAACTGCAACGGGATGCCAACCGGAAATATGGTTTCTCTGCAAAGCAAACATCAAATGTCCTGCAACGTCTGTATGAACAGCACAAGCTTGTGACGTATCCGCGTACGGACAGTCGATACCTCACTTCGGACATGACAGCTACGTTGAAAGAACGGCTGGATAGTGTAGCCATTGGACCTTATGCGTCTTTGGCACGTCCTTTGCTGCGCAAAAATCTGGATATCACCAAACGTATTGTGGATGACAGCAAAGTTACGGATCACCATGCGATTATCCCCACGGAGCAGACGGTGCTTTTGAATCAATTGAATCCAGAGGAACGCAAACTGTACGATCTGATCGTACGTCGTTTTATCAGCCTGTTCTATCCGGCAGCGAAGTACGATTCGGTTGCAATCACGGTTCAGGTGGGGAATGACTCCTTCCATGTTAAAGGTACAACGGCGAAAGAAAGTGGATGGCGTGAAGTATACGGCGGTGATTACAGCGATGATGACGATGACCGTACTGATGATGCAGCAGACCATGAGCGTGCGCTTTTGCCAGATGTGCAGCAAGGGCAGTCCGTGACGGTTCAGCGTTGCCATATTAAAAGTGGACGGACGATGCCGCCCAAACGGTATACCGAAGCTGCTTTGCTTTCCCAGATGGAAAAGCATGGACTCGGCACTCCAGCTACACGTGCGGATATTATCGAGAAGCTGGTCAGTTCCGATACAATAGATCGTCAAGGCAACAGCATGCATCCAACCGGTAAAGGGAAACAGTTGATTGAACTGGCTGCCCCGCAGCTTCGTTCACCGGATCTGACTGCCCGCTGGGAAGCTGAACTGGAACGCATCGCTCGTGGGCAAGGGAAACCGGGGCCGTTTCTGGATAGTATCCGATCCATGGCAAAAGAGTTGGTGTCTACGGTAAAAGGCAGCAAAGCAGAGTACAAGCCGCATAATGTGTCCAATAGCCATTGTCCGGACTGTAATGCACGTTTGCTGGAGAAGAAGGGCAAGCGCGGCAAGTTTCTTGTATGTCCTACCGAGGACTGCGGGTATCGTCGTTCGGCAGAAAAGAGACTCTCCAATCGTCGTTGTGCGCAGTGCCACAAAAAGATGGAAATCAAAGAAGGTAAGGCGGGGTTATACGTACAATGTCTACCTTGTGGTATTACAGAAACGTTGGATAAGGACAAACAGCATGTGAACAAACGCGATCAGCAAAAGCTGGTGAAACAATATGCGAAGCAGGAGTCCATTGGGTCTAACCTTGGAGATCTGCTGAAGGCGGCTATGGAGAAAAAGGGAGAGTAACACGCTTGAGGGTAGTTGAAGTCGTATAAGATCCTCCGTTTTCAGGCAACGTAAGCCAAGGAGGTGATACCTACATGCCGCATAACAAACCAGAGAAAATTCATAACCAGCAAAACAAAGACAGTATTCGGGAAGAGAGTATCGCTGTGCGCCCGGACAAAGCAGCCAAAAGAGCACCAAGCCTGAACGGTATTCCAAAACAGGAGTCCTAGGTTAGAGCGAGGTTAGCGTTATTACACAAAATTGCGGTTCCCTATCCGGTGCGTTGAACATGTCTCTGATGAGGACTATAATGGAGACAGGGAGATGTCCCGGGACAGGGGGATCGCTAGAATTATATGCAAACCGGACTTATATTGTGGTTTTTATTTATTAATGTAGTTGGTTATCTGGTGATGTCGGATGATAAGAGGCGTGCACAACAGCGTCGTGACCGTACACCTGAACGGACGTTATTCTTATTAGCATTTATAGGCGGTGCTTTGGGAGTCTGGATCGCGATGTATCGGAAAAGGCATAAGACTAAACATCCAAGCTTCACCATTGGCATTCCATTGTTGTTATTCTTGAATGCGGTAATCTATGGTTACTTTATTCAATGAACACATGGAACACATGCGTAACCATTCGAACAAGACTTACGCTGAAGTGAAAGGTGTATCATTAATTCGTCTGATATGTAAATTCATTCGTATAAATGGTTCATTGTGGCTCTGGAACGTTTAAGGAGTTACATGGTTCTGTTATTTAACTGTTAGTTTATTACATGTCAGACCGATGCTTGCTTCGCGTGCTCTACATATAAAGGAAGGGACGGGATTCACATGTTATTTTCCAAAATATTAGTGGCTTATGATGGTTCCAAAGCTTCAAATAAAGCACTTGATCGTGCGATTGAGCTAGCTAAAGTGTCCCCAAATGCAGTACTGGATGTCATTCATGCTTTTGATTTCCCGCGTGTATTCATCGGTGAGGGGTTGGCTCCACTGCCACCTTCACTTAATAATGACTACTACAATCTGGCTGTGCAGACAACAGATGAAGCGAAAGAACGAATTCAGGCTGCGGGTGTAACGGCCAATGTGGATCTGATTCAAGGAGCGGCAGCGGAAGTGTTGCTTGATTTTGCCAAAGAAAATGATTCTGATATCATTATTATTGGTAGCCGCGGACTGGGTGGTATTCGGGAATTTGTCCTGGGTAGTGTCAGTCACAATGTGGTGCAGCATGCGCAGGTTCCAGTACTGATCGTAAAATAATGGATGAAGTGTGTACGCACTGAAAAGCAGGAAGCCGGTTGTCTTCGAGAGATTGAAGAGGAGCCGGCTTTCTTTTATGGGATGAAATGGATGGTTAAGCGAATTTAAAGAAGCAATTCCCGAACATTATATTTGTCAATATGTTAAATGTTCGTCTTTAAGTTGACATTAGCTGTAGGGGATTGTTAGAATGTTAGATGTGTCGATCAGGTAAGAATAAGGTCGAGTAGGAACGAAATGTGTAATAAGAGATTACAAAAATGAACGAAGATAGTTTGATAGATATTTGCTCGTATAACGCCGGGAATAGGGCCCGGAAGTATCTACCCGGGAACCGTAAATTTCCGGACTACGAGGAGATACGGCTGAGAGTCGCATGCAACCAGATGCGGACAGCAAGCCCCCTTTTGGCATGCCCAAATGAGGGATACGTATTTCTTGGAGTCCGGTGTCCGGAGAAAATGTGATGTTTTCGCGGGTAGCGGATTTTTTCATTTCACACGTAATAAGAGTTCCTTAATAGTCAGATGTAATCAAAAAAGCGCAGACGGGAGTTGGATGTATTCATGTCACTGCAAGTCGCTGTAATTATGGGCAGCAAGTCGGATTGGGAAACGATGAAACATGCGTGCGAGGTGCTGGACGAACTGGAGATTGGGTATGAGAAAAAGGTGGTCTCCGCCCATCGTACACCGGATCTGATGTTTGAATACGCAGAGCAGGCGATTGATCGAGGATTTAAGGTGATCATTGCAGGGGCAGGCGGGGCAGCACATCTACCTGGTATGGTTGCCGCCAAAACGATGCTTCCAGTCATTGGCGTACCGGTTCAATCCAAAGCATTGAACGGTCTCGATTCCTTGTTGTCCATTGTTCAGATGCCTGGTGGTATTCCCGTCGCAACTGTGGCGATTGGCAAGGCAGGGGCAACGAATGCAGGATTGCTGGCAGCTCAAATAATCGGTGCTTTTGACCCGGATGTCCAACGTCGCTCTGAAGCTCGCCGAGAGCGCATCAAACAAGAAGTACTCGAAAGTAGTGAAGAACTATGAATAGAGCAGGGAACCAATCCGGTATAGCAGGAGAGCTAAAAAAAGTCCTGCCGCCCGGGAAAACAACCATCGGCATTCTTGGAGGCGGACAGCTCGGACGGATGATGACGCTCGCAGGAACGGCAATGGGGTATCGATTCGTTACTCTTGATCCCGCTGCGGATGCACCTTGTGGTCAAGTTGCTCGTCAGATTGAAGCTGGTTATGACGATGCCAAAGCTGCACTTGAACTGGCTCGGCAATGCGATGTCATTACGTATGAATTCGAAAATGTAGATGCAGAAGTGGCTGGGCTGCTTGAACGTGAGTCTTACGTTCCGCAAGGAAGTGCGTTACTGTACACCACACAACATCGGTTGCGTGAAAAACGTGCGATCGAAGCCGCCGGAGTGAGAGTCGCGCCTTATCGGGAAATCATAAGTGCGGATACGATGCTTGCTGCTGTTAGCGAACTTGGAGTGCCCTGTGTACTGAAGACGGTGACTGGAGGCTACGATGGCAAAGGTCAACGGGTCATCCGGGAAGCAAGTCAGGCTGTTGCGGCATACGAAGAACTTGCGGCTACTGGTGCGGAACTGGTGTTGGAACAATTCATCAAGTTTGAATGCGAAATATCGGTCGTTGTAGCGCGTAGTACAAATGGGGAGATCAAAACGTTCCCGCCAGCGGAGAACATTCATGTGAACAACATTTTGCATGCTTCAATTGTACCGGCTAGAGTTGCCGCAGATATCCAGATTGAAGCGCAAAAGCTGGCAGCAGCGGTGGCAGAATCGATGAAGGCTGTTGGACTGCTGGCTGTGGAACTGTTTGTAGCGGCGGATGGAAGACTGTACGTCAATGAGCTGGCACCAAGACCGCATAATTCTGGTCACTATACGATGGAAGCTTGTGCGACTTCTCAGTTCGAACAACATATCCGTGCCATCTGCGGGTTACCACTTGGGGACACTTCGTTATTGAGTCCGGTTGTTATGGTCAATGTGCTTGGAGAACATCTGGAAGGCATTATCGCCAGAACAGGGCAACCTGATGTAGAAGCGATAGAGCTCGGTGTGATTCCCAAGCTTCACATATATGGTAAAACCGAAGCAAAAACAGGACGTAAGATGGGGCATGTGAATCTGCTCTGTCAGGATGTTGAAGAAGGATTGCAATGGATTGAACAAACTAATCTCTGGAGGAATACAAATTCATGATTGAACGTTATAGCAGACCCGAAATGAGAGCCATCTGGACCGAAGAGAACAAATTCCAATCGTGGCTGGAAGTTGAAATTTGTGCATGTGAGGCGTGGGCCGAACTGGGTGTTATCCCTAAGGAAGAAGCTGCATTGCTTCGTCAGAACGCATCTTTTGACATCGATCGCATCTATGAGATTGAAAAAGAAACACGTCATGACGTTATCGCATTTACACGTACGGTATCTGAAAGTCTGGGTGCGGAGCGGAAATGGGTGCACTACGGACTGACTTCCACGGATGTCGTAGATACGGCTCTAGGTTATGTATTGCGTCAAGCGAATGAGATTCTGGAAAAGGATATCGTGAATTTCATTGAAATTCTTCGTGAAAAAGCATTGGCTTATCAGCACACACCAATGATGGGACGTACGCACGGTGTGCATGCGGAACCAACGACATTTGGACTGAAAATGGCATTGTGGCATGAAGAGATGAAACGGAACCTGGAGCGTTTCCGCCATGCAGCAGACAATGTACAATACGGCAAAATCTCAGGCGCAGTTGGAACATACGCGAACATCGATCCGTTTGTTGAAGAGTTTGTCTGCGAGAAGCTGGGCACGAAACCTGCGCCGATCTCGACTCAAACATTGCAACGTGACCGTCACGCAGAATATATGGCTACACTGGCGTTGATCGCAACGTCCCTGGACAAGTTTGCTACAGAGGTACGTGCGCTACAGAAGAGTGAGTTCCGTGAAGTGGAAGAAGCTTTTGCTAAAGGTCAAAAAGGATCTTCTGCGATGCCACACAAACGTAACCCGATCGGTAGTGAAAACATCTCCGGTCTGTCCCGCGTCATTCGCGGACATATGGTATCCGCATACGAGAACGTAACGCTCTGGCATGAGCGCGACATCTCACATTCTTCTGTAGAACGTATCATTCTACCGGATGCAACGATGCTGCTGAACTACATGCTGAACCGTTTTGGTAACATCGTGAAGAACCTGACGGTATTCCCTGAAAACATGAAACGCAACATGGAGCGCACCTACGGGGTACCATTCTCCGGTCGCATCATGACAAAGCTGATCGACAAAGGTTTCAGCCGCGAGCAAGCATACGATACCGTTCAACCACGTGCGATGCAAGCATGGGAAGAACAACGCCAGTTCCAGGATATCGTGAAATCCACACCGGAAATTACGGAAGTGCTGAACGAAGAAGAAATCGCAGATGCATTCAACCCGTCATGGCACCTGAAGCACGTTGACACCATCTTCAAAAAGCTCGGCTTGAACGACTAATATATTAAGGTTTTGAATTATTCTACTCTCTAAAAGTATAGGTTGATTATGTGTTCACGCTGGAACGGAGAAGGCAGAAAAAACCTGAAGAAGCAAAGCGCTCGCCTTTATCACCGGATTTCCCCCTTGAGAAAGGGATCAGAAAAATCCGGGGATAACAGCGATCGGAAGGTTATTCTGCATTCGGAGTGGCCCCGCGTGATGAGGGGAATTGGACGTATACTTTACATCTCCTGAAAGAAGGTGAGCCCATGGCACTGTCCACTGCGGCAGATCTCGTTAAAGCACCTCTGTTATATAAAGGAAAAGTACGTGAATTGTACGATCTGGGTGAACATTTTCTAATCGTGGTTACCGACCGAATCTCGGCATTTGATTACGTGCTGGACCCGGCGGTTCCCGAGAAAGGAAACGTACTGAATAAACTCAGCAGCTTTTGGTTCGAACTGACGGGTGACATGATGGAGAATCACGTCGTTCATACCGATGTGAATCAACTGGGTGATCTCATCACAGACCCTGAATTGCTCAAAGACCGCATCATGGTAACCCGCAAAGCAGAACGCATTGATATTGAATGTGTCGTGCGTGGATACATCACGGGTGGGGGATGGAGACAATACGAGACGAGTGGTGAAGTGAATGGCATTAAACTGCCTGATGGACTTCGCAAAAACGCCAAGCTCGAAGTTCCTATTTTCACACCGGCAGCCAAAAACGATGTTGGTCACGATGAGGACATCCCAATGGATCGCATGAAAGAACTGGTGGGAGACGCACTCGCAGTTGAGCTTCAGGAAAAAAGCCTGCACCTGTACGAATTCGCCCGTGATTACTGTGATCAGCGTGGCATCATTCTGGCAGATTGCAAATTCGAGTTCGGCATCGTGGATGGCAAGGTCATCCTGATTGACGAAATCTTCACCCCAGATGCTTCACGCTTCTGGGCCAAAGAGAATTATGAACTCGACATCGAGATCGACAGTATGGATAAAGAGCCAGTGCGCACCTATCTCGCCGGAACCGATTGGGACAAGAACAGCAAACCTGATCCACTTCCACAAGAGGTAGTAGAGACAACAACCGCAAGATACGTCGATATTTATAACCGTTTAACGAAATAATAAAGTTTAACGTTTGAGTGAGAGGCTATGGGAAAGTTTGAGGAAGCTAACGTTTGAGCGAGAGGCTATGGGGAAGTTTGGCTTTCGATCGCTGTTGCCCCCGGAATGTTTTGATTGGAATCCTTTTTTCAAAAGGAAACATTCCGGTTGCAAAGGCGAGCACTTCGTTTCTCTAGCTCAAATCTTTCCCTCCGCCAGTGACAAACTGGGGGATGAGGCAATTGAAGACCAAGACTTCTCTTCATATACAGGAAGTCTACAAATATAAAAATAATAAGGTTACTAAAGTAACTTAAAGACCATTCACTAGTTTCACGTAATGGTCAGTCTAGACCATTACACACCGTGCAACGTAAAGGTTTAGGCCTTTAAAAAACGTCACATGGACTAGCGGAGGGGCGGAATTGTTCTTAAAGGAGCGATAGCGTTCGCCTTTGTCCCCGGGTTTTGACCGCACAGCGGTTCAAAACAATCAAAAAACCGGGGGACAACAAGCGACCGGAAGAACAATCCGCCCCGGAGCAAGCGCCAGACCCCCATTTTTAACAGCATAAAGCATTTATCCCGTTCATTACTGAGGAGGAACATAAGGATCATGATCAAAGCAACCGTATATGTCACTATTAAGCAAAGCGTACTCGACCCGCAAGGCGTAGCTGTTCAAGGAGCCCTGCATTCCATGGGATTCAATGAAGTGGAAAGTGTACGGATCGGTAAAGTCATGGAATTGAACCTGGATACAACAGATCGTGCGGAAGCGGAGAAACGTTTGAAAGTCATGTGTGAAAAGCTGCTGGCCAACACCGTTGTTGAAGATTACCGCTACGAATTGGAGGGTTAATCTCATGAAATTTGCAGTTCTTGTGTTCCCTGGCTCCAACTGCGACATCGACTGTTACAAGGCAGTGGAAGATGCGATTGGACAAGAGGTTGATTATGTATGGCACACGGCTACAGATCTTTCGGCTTATGATTGTATTTTAGTTCCGGGTGGTTTCTCTTATGGTGACTACTTGCGTTGCGGAGCGATTTCCCGCTTTGCACCGGTAATGAACGAGGTAGCGAAAGCTGCTGAACAAGGTAAATATATTTTGGGTATTTGCAACGGATTCCAGATCCTGACGGAAGCGGGATTGCTTCCAGGTGCATTGATCCGTAACACTTCCCTGAAATTCCGTTGTCACGATACGGTATTGAAAGTGGCGAACGCAGATACACCATTTACACGTGACTATGCACCCGGCGAAGAGATTATCATCCCGATTGCTCACGGTGAAGGCAACTATTATTGCGACGAGGAGACGCTGGCGAGTCTGCAAGCGAACAACCAGATCGTATTTACGTATGGTACCAACCCGAACGGCTCTCTGGGTGATATTGCAGGAGTCTGTAACGAGGCTGGAAACGTGGTCGGCATGATGCCGCATCCAGAGCGTGCAGTGGATTCACTGTTTGGTTCGGAAGACGGCAAACGTATGTTTACATCTATTTTGAAAGCATGGAGGGATCGGCATGACGCAGCAGCTATCCGCTAAGGAACCAACAGCAGAACAGGTCGCAGAACATAAACTTTACGCACAAATGGGCGTATCTGACAGCGAGTATGAGCTGATCTGTGAGTTCATGGGGCGTAAGCCAAACTACACGGAAATTGGTGTGTTCAGTGTAATGTGGTCCGAGCATTGTGCTTATAAAAACTCCAAGCCATTGCTGCGCCGTTTCCCAACCACTGGACCACGTGTCCTGATGGGACCTGGTGAAGGTGCCGGTATCGTGGATATCGGTGATAACCAGGCCGTTGTATTCAAAATTGAAAGCCATAACCATCCTTCCGCGGTTGAGCCATATCAAGGTGCGGCAACAGGTGTGGGAGGCATTATTCGTGATATTTTCTCCATGGGTGCAAGACCAGTAGCCATACTGAACTCCCTTCGTTTCGGTAAGCTGGAGAGCGATCGCGTTAAATATTTGTTCGAACATGTGGTAGCGGGTATTGCTGGATACGGTAACTGTATCGGTATTCCTACCGTTGGTGGCGAAGTGATGTTTGATGAGAGCTATGAAGGCAATCCACTGGTTAACGCCATGTGTGTGGGTCTGATTGATCATGACAAGATTCAGCGCGGCGTAGCTAAAGGTGTAGGTAACCCTGTGTATTATGTTGGTCCGCCAACAGGCCGTGATGGAATTCATGGAGCAACCTTTGCATCGGTTGAATTGACGGAAGAATCCGAGTCCCAACGGACAGCCGTTCAGGTCGGTGACCCGTTTATGGAGAAACTGGTGATGGAATCTTGTCTGGAATTGATCGACACGGGAATCGTGCTGGGAATTCAAGATATGGGTGCCGCTGGTCTGACATGTTCGAGTGCAGAGATGGCAAGTAAAGCGGGTAACGGTCTGGAACTGTATCTGGATCAGGTACCACAGCGTGAAGAAGGCATGACACCTTACGAGATGATGTTGTCTGAGTCCCAAGAACGGATGTTGTTCGTCGTTGAGCCGAAGGATGAGGCGCAGGCGATGGAAATCTTTGAACGTTGGGGCGTAATCTGTGCCAAAGTTGGTAAAGTAACGGATGATGGTCGTCTGAAATTGATCCACCACGGCGAAGTGGTCGGAGATATGCCGGTAACGGCTTTGGTTGACGAATGTCCAGTGTATGACAAACCTTCTTCTGTACCTGCCTACTACGAGCAAAGTGCTTCCATCGACACGCTTCGTTATGACGAAGTGTCGGATCTCGGCGGAGCACTGAAACAAGTGCTGGCATCACCAACAGTAGCAAGTAAAAAATGGATTTATGATCAATATGACTACATGGTGCGTACAAGCACTGCCGTTCGTCCGGGTTCGGATGCAGCCGTAGTTACGATTCGTGGCACACGCAAAGGTCTCGCGATGACAACGGACTGTAATGGACGTTATGTGTACCTTGATCCTGAAGTTGGTGGACGGATTGCCGTAAGTGAAGCAGCGCGTAACATTGTATGTTCCGGTGCTGAGCCACTGGCGATTACGGACAACCTGAACTTTGGTAACCCGGAGAAGCCGGATATTTTCTGGCAAATGGAGAAAGCGGTAGACGGTATGGCAGAAGCTTGCCGTGTGCTGGATACGCCGGTCATCGGTGGTAACGTAAGTTTGTATAACGAAAATGCCAAAGGCTCCATCTATCCAACGCCAGTTGTCGGTATGGTAGGTCTCGTTCATGATACGGATCATATCACGACACAAGCATTCAAATCCGAAGGTGATGTCATCATCCTCCTCGGTGAAACAAAAGCTGAACTGGGTGGCAGCGAGCTGCAATACGCGGTTCATGGTCAGACGGAAGGTCGTCCACCAGAACTGAACTTGCAAACGGAAAAAGCATTGCTCAGCACCGTGCTGGAAGCTATTCAATCCGGTCTCGTTCGCTCGGCACATGACTTGTCTGAAGGCGGCTTGGCTGTTGCACTCGCAGAGTCTTGCATCAGCGGTAACGTAGGAGCACAGGTGAATGTCGAGACTGCATTGCGTGCAGATCACGCCCTATTCAGTGAGAGCCAATCCCGTATCTTGTTGTCGGCTACGCCAGAGCAAGCGGGTAAACTTGAAGCATTTGTACGTGAGCGTGGTGTACCTGTAGCTGTGATTGGACGTGTAGAAGGAAGTAACCTGACGATTGAATTGAACGGAACATCAGCCGTGAGCGAACCTGTAGGAGGTTTGGCTCAGGTCTGGGAGGATGCGATTCCATGTCTCATGAACTGACGACAGGACCGTTGTGGACAGGCGATTATTATAATGAAGGGTCCGGCAAGGAAGGACTCGACAAATTGAAGGAAGAATGCGGCGTGTTCGGGGTGTTCAGACACCCTGACGCGGCTTCGCTCTCCTATTATGGACTGCATGCGCTGCAACATCGGGGCGAAGAAAGTGCAGGAATGTGTGTGAGTGATGGCAGCCAGTTTAATTATCATCGCGGCATGGGTCTGGTGAAGGAAGTGTTCACCAAAGACCTGATGCAGACGTTGACCGGGGATATTTCCATTGGACATGTCCGTTATTCAACAAGTGGTGACAGTAAATTGACGAACGCACAGCCTCTGGTATTCAAATACCGTGATGGCGATTTGGCGGTAGCGACCAACGGAAACATTGTGAATGCACCAACGATCCGGCGCGAGCTGGAGCAGAGCGGGTCCATTTTCCAAACAACAAGTGATACCGAGGTCATTGCGCATCTAATTGCACGATCCTCCAAAGGGCTTGTGGAAGCGGCAAAAGAGGCGTTCCAACGCATTGTGGGTGGTTATGCATTTCTGATCATGACCAATGACAAACTCCTCGTGGCTTCCGATCCGCACGGACTTCGTCCGCTGACGATGGGTAAGCTGGGAGATGCATATCTATTTGCATCTGAGACGTGTGCACTGGAAACAATTGGCGCAGAGTTAATCCGTGACATTGAACCGGGTGAACTACTTGTGTTGGATGCAGATGGTCTACATGAGGATCGCTTTGATCATGACATACACCGCAAGGCATTATGCGCGATGGAATATATTTATTTTGCTCGTCCGGATAGTGATATGAATGGTACGAACCAGCATGCGGCCCGTAAACGGATGGGAAGCCGGATGGCGATTGAGTCGTTTGTGGATGCGGACTTGGTTACGGGGGTACCAGATTCCAGCATCTCGGCGGCCATTGGATATGCTGAACAGACAGGTATTCCGTATGAAATGGGTATGATCAAGAACAAATACACCGGACGTACGTTTATCCAGCCAAGCCAGGAATTGCGGGAACAGGGCGTGAAGATGAAGCTGAGCGCTGTGCGTCGTGTTGTGGAAGGCAAACGTGTGGTTATGATTGACGACTCCATCGTACGGGGAACAACTTCCCGACGGATCGTGAACATGTTGCGTGATGCAGGAGCTACCGAGGTTCATGTGCGCATTACATCACCACCTTTCAAAAACCCGTGTTTCTATGGTATTGATACGCCTGACAGCCGTGAATTAATTGCTTCACAGTTGTCGGTGGAAGAAATTTGCCGTGAAATTAATGCGGACTCCCTGGAGTTCCTCAGTCCCGATGGACTGATTGCATCGATTCAGGGAGATAATCAGGATGATCCTAAAGGCGGACTATGTCTCGCATGTTTTGATCATGATTACCCAACCCGCCTCGATTTTGGCGGCGAGGAAAAATTCGGCTGCAGCTGTTAGCCTTATAGCCCCGCTTTGCGGAGCAACAGGGGCCAGGGCAGCCAGGCGAAGCAGCTGCCCCCGGGCCTAGCCCGAGCCCTTAGCCCCGCCTTGCGGAGCAACAGGGGCTCAGGCAGCCAGGCGAAGCAGCTGCCCCCGGGCCTAGCCCGAGCCCTTAAGCCCCGCCTTGCGGAGCAACAGGGGTTAGGCAGCCAGGCGAAGCAGCTGCCCAGCGGGCTTGCCCGCAGCGTAGCTGAGCGGGGTTCGCTGACCGATGGCTTGCAGCCAACGGAATCGGCGAACAATCCCGCGAGATCACGCACGAACCAACCATAGCAAGATCACACCAGCCACCTCTGCACCGCTTTTTTGGCGGGTGTCCAGAGGGCCTGCCAAGGTCCTATGGGGTCCTCCCGGGCGGGAGGATTTAGGTGGGGCGAAAAAAAAGGAGATGATTCCACTTGTCCGAAGCATATAAAAAGGCCGGCGTTGATATCGCGGCAGGTAATGAAGCGGTTGAACGGATGAAAAAACACGTGAAGCGTACCTTCCGTCCGGAAGTGATGACAGATCTGGGTGGATTCGGTGCCCTGTTCGGTTTGAACAAAGATAAATACGATGAGCCGGTGCTTGTATCCGGTACGGATGGCGTAGGCACCAAGCTGAAAATTGCATTTGCCATGGACCGTCACGATACCATCGGAATCGACGCGGTAGCGATGTGTGTGAACGACATTGTGGTACAGGGTGCAGAACCACTCTTCTTCCTCGACTATCTGGCATGTGACAAAGTCATTCCTGAGAAAATTGAAGCTATTGTTGCGGGTATCGCTGAAGGGTGTCATCAATCTGGTTGTGCGTTGATCGGTGGCGAGACGGCGGAGATGCCGGGCATGTACAGTGAAGGCGAATACGATATTGCCGGATTCACGGTGGGCATCGTGGACAAAGCGAAGATCATCAATGGTACAACCATTGCTCCTGGCGACACAGTAATTGGCCTGGCTTCCAGCGGTGTGCATAGTAACGGATTCTCGCTGGTACGTAGACTTTTGTTGGAAGATGCGGGACTTGATCTGCATGATGAAGTAGCGGAACTGGGTGGTAAGCTGGGCGATTCTCTGCTGGAACCTACAAAGATCTATGTTAAACCTCTGTTGTCCCTGCTGGAAAAGGTAAAAGTAAAAGGCATGGCACACATTACAGGTGGTGGTTTCATCGAGAATATCCCACGTATGTTGCCTAGCAGTGTGAATGTGGATATTGACTACGGCTCTTGGCCGATCCTGCCAATCTTCAACCTGTTACAGGAAAAGGGTGCTGTCTCGAACCGTGACATGTTCACCACATTTAACATGGGTGTTGGGCTTGTACTGGTCGTTAATGAAGCAGATGCATCAGAAGCGCTACAACAACTGAAAGCATCTGGTGAAGAAGCGTACATCATTGGCCGTGTTACTGAAGGAGATGCGCGAGTAACCTTCACGGGAGCGGATGTTTAATGGCGAACTACCGCATAGCTGTATTTGCCTCGGGTGAAGGGACTAACTTTCAGTCATTGGTCGATGCAGTACGGAATGGTGGGCTGAATGCATCCGTTGATCTGCTCGTGTGTGATAAACCATCTGCACGTGTTGTGCAGCGGGCACAGGACGCAGGCGTGGAATGTCATCTGTTTACTCCGAAAAATTATGCTTCCCGTGAAGCCTATGAGGCAGAGATCGTGGAAGTGCTTGAATCCAAAAAGATCGACTTGGTCGTTCTTGCTGGATATATGAGATTGCTGACTTCCGTTGTGGTGGATCGTTACGCAGGGCGGTTGATTAACATTCATCCGTCCTTGCTACCGGCATTTGCAGGTAAGGATGCGATTGGACAGGCATTGGAATACGGTGTGAAAGTTACGGGTGTGACCGTGCACTTTGTGGACGGAGGCATGGATACCGGACCGATTATTGCCCAGCATCCCGTTCCCATTTTGCCAGAAGATACGCCTGAGTCAATCAGCCGTTCCATTCACGCGGCCGAACAGCAGTTATACCCTGAAGTTGTTTCCTGGTTCGCGCAAGGTCTGGTTCAATTAGACGGACGTCACGTGACTGTTAACAAACCGGTTTGATATAAGTTGAATTTTTTTTACACATTAACGGAGAGGACAGAAAAAACCTGAAAAAGCGAAGCGTTCGCCTTTATCACCGGATTTTCCCTTTAAGAAAAGGGAATCAAAAAATCTGGGGATAACAGCGATTAGAAGGTTGTTCTGTCATCGGAGTGTCCCGTGTAAACATCTTGGTTCCACTTATATAACAGAAGTCGAATATTGGTACGCATTTTGTGATATTTCTCGGGAAATAAATCGGCTGTGTTTCGTCAGGAAACGCGAAGCCATGGGACATTAAAGGAGGAGCATATTGTGAGTATCAAAAGAGCGCTGGTTAGCGTATCGGATAAAACGGGCATCGTGGACTTTTGCCGCGAGCTGTCGCAAATGGGTGTGGAGATTATTTCGACAGGAGGTACAAGTAGCCTGTTGTCGAAGGAAGGCGTACCTGTCATCGGAATTTCGGATGTGACCGGATTCCCGGAAATCATGGACGGACGTGTCAAAACATTACATCCGGCAGTTCATAGTGGGTTGTTGGCTGTGCGTGATAACGAAGAGCACACACGCCAGATGGAAGAACTCGGTCTCGGCTATATCGATCTGGTTGTCGTGAACCTGTATCCATTCCAAGAGACTATTGCGAAACCGGACGTAGCATACGAAGATGCCATCGAGAACATCGATATTGGCGGTCCAACGATGCTTCGCTCGGCAGCCAAAAACCATGCCTTTGTCAGTGTCGTTGTAGACGCATCTGATTACAGCCAAGTGCTGGAGGAAGTGCGCAACGATGGAGATACCACTCTCGAAACTCGCAAACGGCTTGCGGCAAAAGTGTTCCGTCATACGGCGGCTTACGATGCACTCATCTCCGACTACCTGTCCAACGTAAATGGCGATCCACTGCCAGAGCGTCTGACGGTTACTTACGAAAAACTCCAGGATTTGCGTTACGGCGAAAATCCACACCAGCAGGCGGCATTCTACCGCAAACCGCTGGCTGCACAAGATACGTTGACAACAGCCGAGCAATTGCACGGCAAAGAGTTGTCTTATAATAACATCAACGATGCGAACGCAGCATTGCAGATCGTCAAAGAATTTGAAGAACCGGCAGTTGTGGCGGTTAAACATATGAACCCATGCGGCGTAGGAATTGGCGCAAGTATCTATGAAGCCTACAGCAAGGCATATGCTGCAGATCCAACGTCTATCTTTGGTGGCATTGTAGCAGCGAACCGCATTATCGACAGCGACACAGCAGGCAAGTTAAGCGAGATTTTCCTGGAAATCGTACTTGCTCCTGACTTTACACAAGAGGCTCTCGATATCCTGACGAAGAAGAAAAACATTCGTTTGCTCAAAACGGGTGAGTTGAATGCTGCTCGTAAACGGGAGAGCCAATTCGTGGTAACGTCTATCGACGGCGGCATGATCGTGCAACAGTCCGATGTACACTCCATCGAAGCGAGTGAACTGAACGTGGTAACGGATCGTGCGCCATCGGAAGAAGAACTGAAACAGCTGTTGTTTGGCTGGAAAGTAGTTAAACACGTGAAATCCAATGCGATTGTACTTGCTGCGAATGATATGACGGTGGGTGTGGGCGCTGGACAAATGAATCGTGTGGGTGCAGCCAAAATTGCGATTGAGCAAGCGGGCGAGCAAGCAAAAGGTGCTATTCTGGCATCCGATGCGTTCTTCCCAATGGGTGATACGCTGGAACTGGCAGCAAAAGCCGGAATTACAGCCGTGATTCAACCTGGTGGTTCGATCAAAGATGAAGAGTCCATCAAAGTAGCCAATGAATACGGAATTGCCATGGTCTTCACAGGCGTTCGTCACTTCAAACACTAGAACGAAAAAGGTTTAAATAAGGGGTGTCGCCAGTCATACTTATGACTTATGGTACACCCCCTCTTTTTTAGGTTTTTTAACACGCATTAGCGTAACAAATCCAGTTATGCACGGAGGGGGAACAGAGCGAATGGATATTCTGGTAGTAGGCGGCGGTGGCCGGGAACATGCAATCATCTGGGCATTGGCAAAGAGTCCAAAGGTAGACAAGATTCACTGTGCACCTGGAAACGCAGGCATTGCTCAGCTCGCTGAGTGTCATGCCATTGCGGTAAATGAATTCGATAAACTAACGGCTCTTGCTGTAGAGCTTAAAGTAGGTTTAGTGGTTATTGGTCCGGATGATCCGCTTGCGGATGGGATCGTGGATGCATTTGATTCGACAGGTATTCCGGTATTCGGACCTCGTCGTAATGCAGCAGAGATCGAGGGAAGTAAAACGTTCATGAAGGATCTGCTGCACAAATACAACATTCCAACCGCAGCCTATGAAAAATTCGACAACTACGAACAAGCTCAAGCATACCTGAATGAGCAAGCAATCCCGGTTGTCATCAAGGCAGATGGATTGGCTGCGGGCAAAGGTGTGACGGTAGCTTATTCTCGTGATGAGGCTGATCAGGCACTTCGCAGTATCATGGTGGACAAAGTATTTGGTGAAGCAGGAGCCAAAGTGATTATCGAGGAATTCCTCGCAGGACAGGAAATGTCGATTCTGGCTTTTGTCGATGGGGAGACGGTTCGCCCAATGGCCGCAGCACAGGATCACAAACCTGTATTCGACAATGATCAGGGGCCAAACACAGGCGGTATGGGTACATACTCACCTTTGCCACATATCCCTGCTTCTATTATTGAGGAAGCCGTGGAGACGATCATCAAACCAACTGCCAAAGCGATGGTTTCCGAGGGACGCCCATTCCAGGGTGTATTGTTTGCCGGGCTGATGATTTCACCAGATGGTAAACCAAAAACGATTGAGTTCAACGCACGTTTTGGTGATCCCGAAACACAGGTTGTTTTGCCACGTTTGAAGAGCGACTTGTTCGATATTTTCTGGGCAACCGTTCATGGCAAGCTGGCTGACATTGAGATTGAATGGAGCGATGAAGCTGCTGTATGTGTGGTACTTGCTTCAGGAGGTTATCCGGGTCCTTATGCCAAAGGCGTAGTCATTGAAGGACTGGATCAAGTGCAAGATGCCGTGGTATTCCACGCAGGTACAGCACGTAGTGAAGCAGGAGACTGGGTTACGAATGGTGGACGGATCCTGGGTGTAGTTGGCCTTGGTGCGGATATTGCCGAAGCTAGAAACAAAGCTTATGAACAGGCGGAGCGTATCCACTTTGATGGTAAACATCAGCGAACGGATATTGCTGCCAAAGCACTCGTATAGAATGAATATAAGAGCCCGTAAAGATGTATACCGGAAAGGTATTTGCATCTTGCGGGCTCTTTGATACGTATATAGATGTATCTTGTGCATAAGGCCGGACTTGTTTTATACGGGAAAGAATATGGGGAAGATTCAAAACGGGATTAAATCAGGGAGATCCGGCATGTTTAATGCCCTAAAGTAAGGGGTAGTATTTTTATAAATTGGACTATACTAGACATGTGAACAATATCACATTATGAGGTAATATCAATCATATTATATAAAGTACGTAACATACATAGAGACTAATTTGTGAACATTATACTGTAAGCTTGTGGCAAACCATAACGTGCAACTGGATGGTTGAGCGGGAAACATGGTATACTTTTCGGAAACAGGAATGAGTACGAGGGGAGGTGGATATCTATTGGGTAGGCGATATTGTAAATTGTCCAAATGGCGAATCTAGGTGGAGTTAAGCGAGGAACAATTGACAGCATGAGGGGTAACCCGATTTGAATGAAGAAGTTTCTGCAAGTCATTGACTTCATCTTGAATTCCTGTTTTGTAATTTTACAAGGTCAAACGTAAGACTTATACAAAAGATATCATTGAAATCAATTTTATATAAGGCAGACGTCGTGTTGAAAGACTAACAGTTGATGAATGGTTAACACAGTTAACGGATCACGCTGTAACTATCTCTGGAGGTGAATCCCTGAGAACCGGGGAAATCATTGGACATAATTACCATATTGAATATCGTTTTACTTATTATCTTGATTGCATTGACTGCATTTTTCGTAGCATCGGAGTTCGCTGTAGTCAAAATTCGTACATCAAGAGTGGATCAACTGGTCGCGGAGGGCAATAAAAAGGCCGTATTGGCTAAAAAAGTTGTCTCGGACCTGGATTATTATCTGTCAGCCTGTCAGCTCGGTATTACGGTCACTGCTCTGGGACTGGGAGCGCTCGGAAAACCGACGGTTGAGAGATTGTTATATCCGGTATTCAATTATTTAGATGTACCTGCTTCAATCTCGTCGATTGCTTCCTATGCGATCGCCTTTATCCTCGTCACGTTCTTGCACGTGGTTGTTGGTGAGATGGCACCGAAAACGTTGGCGATTCAATTTTCAGAAAAACTGACATTAATGCTCGCCCCATCGCTATACTGGTTTGGTAAAATCATGTATCCGTTCATCTGGGCGCTTAATGGAACATCACGTGTTCTTCTGCGAGGATTCGGTGTGAAGCCTGCCAAACATGATCAAGCCTACTCGGAGGATGAGATCAAAATCATCATGAACCAGAGTTATGAAGGTGACGAGAACAACAAGACCAAGCTTTCATATCTGGAAAATGTATTTGTGTTCGATGAACGTGATGCCAAAGACATCATGGTACCTCGTACAGAACTGGTGACATTAGATCAGGATATGACCTATGACGATATTATTCCTATATTGGATGAACATAACTACTCACGTTACCCTGTCATCGAGGATGGGGACAAGGACCGCATTATCGGCGTTGTGAATGTGAAAAAGATTTTGCCTGACATGGTAGCCGCAAGATCGTATCAACTAAGCGAGTTCGTTCGTGAGATCCCATTTGTTTCCGAAGTTACAAGTATCCAGGATGCAATGATTAAAATGCAGCAGGAACGTGTACACATGGCCGTGGTCGTGGATGAATATGGGGGTACCTCGGGTATCATTACGATGGAGGATATTCTGGAGGAACTTGTCGGTGAGATTCGCGATGAATTCGATGCCGATGAGGTGGCCGATATTCAGGAGACCGGAGAGAATCAATATCTCATTAATGGTCGGGTACTTTTGGATGAAGTGGAGCGGCAGTTCGGACTTAGCTTTGAAGGTAATGAAGAGATGGATACCGTTGCTGGATGGATCCAGTACCAGAAGGGTGTAGGTGTGGAAAAAGGCGACACGGTAGAACACGGCGATTATGTGTGGACCGTTGTTGATACCGAAAACTATCACATCAAACAAGTTCTTCTGGAGCGGGTAAACGGCGCGCAGGTCGAGGAAGCGACTAGCGATCTGGCGTGATCTTGGTTGGTTCGATCTGACTGTAATCTAGGGTTTGACTGCCTATTTGGCTACTGCCCTCAGAATTTAAAACGTTTTGGCAACGTAGCAGTGTAGGGGACGGAATCGATCCTGAAGAAGCGTAGCGTTCGCGTTTGCAAACCAATTTTAAACCTTTGAAAACAATAATCAGGAAAATTTGGAGGCAATGGCGATCGGAAGAACGAGCCGTCACCGGAACGTCACTCGTGCAAACCTTATTTTAAAATTTAATGGAGGTGAATCCCTCAACCCGAGGGAAATCATTGGACGGAATAATAGCCTTGAATTTATTTTTAGTAGCCGTATTTATAGGTCTGACAGCCTTTTTCGTTGGAGCCGAATTTGCAATTCTTAAAGTACGGATGTCCCGAATCGATCAATTGATCTCGGAAGGCAACAAAAAGGCAGTACTGGCCAAAAAAGTGGCGCACAACCTGGATTATTATCTGTCGGCGTGTCAATTGGGGATTACCATCACGGCGCTGGTATTGGGAGCCTTGGGTGAACCTACTGTTGAGAAAATGCTGCATCCGCTCTTTGAGCGAATGGAAGTACCAGCGGCATTGTCTACCGTGCTTTCCTATGGTATTGCTCTGGCGATCATTACGTTCCTGCACGTGGTTATTGGTGAATTGGCACCGAAAACCCTGGCGATTCAGTTTGCAGAGAGAATGACGCTGTTGCTGGCACCACCACTGTACTGGTTCGGTAAAATCATGAATCCATTCATCTACGCGCTAAATGGAGCTGCTCGTCTGTTGCTTGGCATATTTGGTGTAAAACCTGCCGGGCATGATACCGTTCACTCCGAAGAAGAGCTGAAGCTGATTATGGCACAGAGCTACGAGAGTGGCGAGATCAACCAGACGGAGCTGGACTATCTCAAAAACATTTTTGCTTTTGATGAGCGTCTGCTTCAGGAGATTATGATTCCACGAGATAAAATTGTTACTCTGAATAAGGAAATGCCGATTGATCAGATCATTGAGACGCTAAATCGACATGAATACACGCGATACCCTGTTATTGCAAATGGGGATCAGGCTCATTTTGTTGGCTTTATTAATACAAAAGAAATGCTGACGAGTGTGGCTGCGGGCAGAGATTTCAATATGGAGACATTTGTTCACAATACGCCGAGTTTCTCCGAGCGTTCTCCAATCAAGGATGTACTGATCCAGATGCAGCAAAGCCGTGTACACATTGCAACCGTGAAAAACGAGGCAGGTGCTACGGTAGGTATGGTTACGATGGAGGATATCCTTGAAGAGATTGTCGGAGATATCAAGGATGAATACGAGCATAAAGATTTGGTGAATCCACCAAAAAGAATGAAACTGGTTTAAGAAGCAGTAATGCAAAAGTAATACAGGAATACGAAGCAACCTAATCAATCGTTATACGCTAAGCAGGTTCCCGGAGTGATCGGGTCCTGCTTTTTGTATTAAATCTTAATTTTAAAATAAAAGCTTGCATATTGAGGTCCAATGGATTAATATAAATTTAAAGAATCTTAACTTAAAGATAAATAACAGAAACCAATAAATAAAAGAAGCAAAAACAACCTATGATACAACTAAAACCAAGGGAGTGGAGATTATGTTCAGAACTTCAGGAATTCATCATATTACAGCTTTTGTTGACGATGCGCAGAAAAACGTTGATTTTTATGCAGCTGTGTTGGCGCTCAGACTGGTGAAAAAAACAATAAACTTTGATGCACCGGACGTGTATCACTTGTATTACGGGAATGAGCAGGGTGCACCGGGCACAATCATTACCTTTTTCCCACAGCAGAATTCAAGAAGAGGTGTCATTGGGTCAGGTCAGACTGGAGTTACCGTATATGCGGTTCCTGTAGGAAGCCTGCCTTTCTGGAAAGAACGTCTTGCTTCCTTCGATATTCCATATGAAAATAAAACCAGATTTGGTGAGCAGTACATTCGTTTCTTCGACAAAGGCGGTCTGTTGCTTGAACTGGTTGAGCGTGAAGGCGGTCAGCAAAGCAACTGGAGTTTCAACGGTGTGACACCGGAGCATGCCATCAAAGGATTTGGCGGAGCCGTATTGTTCAGCCACGTTCCTGAGAAAACCATGGACGTCTTGGTGAGCAAACTGGGTCTGGAGCAAGTCGGTGAAGAGAACGGACTCCTTCGTCTTCAGGCAAGCGGCGATATTGGTCAGATCATCGATATTCAGTCCACAGGTATCCAACGCGGGATTGGCGGAGCCGGAACGGTTCACCATATTGCATGGCGTGCCAAAGATTACGCGGAACATGAACAAATTCAGCAGGATCTTGAACAATCCGGATATCATCCAACGCCAGTCATTGACCGTCAATACTTCAACGCTGTGTATTTCCGGGAGCCGGGTGGTATACTGTTCGAACTGGCTACGGATCCTCCGGGATTTGCACGGGATGAACCAGCAGAGAGCATGGGTGAGAAACTGATGTTGCCTGAATGGTATGAACCACAGCGTGAGCAGATTGAACAATTGTTGCCACGAATTGAAGTACGTGAATGGAAAGGAGAGTCCAAATCATGACCACAACCAATACAATGAAACATATCTATAAAGCAGGTGCTCAGCCGGATGCGCCAACAATCCTGTTGCTTCATGGCACAGGCGGAACCGAGAATGATCTGATCGGTCTGGCGGAGATGATCGCACCAGGAGCTGGCATACTTGGGGTGCGGGGTAATGTATCGGAGAACGGGATGCCCCGTTTCTTCCGCCGCCTGGCCGAAGGCATTTTTGATGAAGAAGATCTGATTGCTCGTACGGCAGAGCTGGGATCTTTTGTCGATGCAGCTGCGGTGGAATATGGGTTCGATCGGTCCAATGTGTATGCACTGGGTTACTCTAACGGTGCCAACATTGCGGCAAGCTTGATCTTCCATCAAGCAGATGTATTCAAAGGTGCAATTCTGCATCACCCGATGGTACCGTTGCGCGGACTCGAACTGCCGGATCTGAAAGGTCTGCCTGTGTTCATTGGTGCGGGCGAGAACGATCCGATTGTACCAAGACGTGAAACCGAGGAACTTGCTTCGCTGCTCAGCGGTGCAGGTGCCGATGTAAACACGCATTGGGAGCGTCAGGGTCATCAGTTGACTCGTACTGAGGCAGAAGCTGCGGCAGCTTGGTTTAAGACTCAGGCGTAAATTGGGTGGATAGACGGTTATGAAACGTATAGAGACAGCCTGATCGTGAAGATCGGGCTGTTTTTCCTTTTTATTTTGATCATCGTCAGGAAGAAGAAATGATTGACTGGTGTTATGTAACCGTTACTAACCGGGTAAACATTTGAATGTGTGGTAGATAACCTTGTATGCTTATTGATATAGCTATGTATCAACATCATGAACTGGAGGGGTTAATGTGGAACGTAACATCAAGGAACTGGTACAGCGGATGACACTGGAAGAAAAAGCGGGCATGTGCTCGGGACTGAACTTTTGGCATCTGAAAGGGGTGGAGCGTCTTGGCATTCCATCCATCATGGTGACGGACGGACCTCATGGACTACGCAAGCAGGATGGGAGTGCGGATCATCTTGGACTAACGTCGAGTGTGCCTGCAACCTGTTTCCCGTCTGCGGCAGGATTGGCTAGTTCATGGGACAAGGAGCTGGCGCGTCAGGTCGGGGTGGCTTTGGGAGAGGAATGTCAGGCCGAGGATGTAGCGGTATTACTTGGACCGGGTGTAAATATTAAACGTTCCCCATTGGGTGGACGTAATTTTGAATACTTTTCCGAAGATCCGTTGTTATCTACGCAGATGGCTACCGGTCATATTCAAGGTGTGCAGAGCCAGGGTGTGGGTACGTCTCTCAAACACTTTGCAGTTAATAATCAGGAAGAACGGCGTATGTCGATTGATGCGGTGGTGGATGAACGGACGCTGCGTGAGATTTATCTGGCGAGCTTCGAAGGTGCAGTGAAGGATGGACAGCCGTGGACGGTGATGTGTTCTTACAATAAGGTGAACGGTACGTATGCAGGTGAGAATGAATGGTTGCTTACGGATATTCTGAAAGACGAATGGGGTCACGAAGGTCTTGTGGTATCAGACTGGGGTGCGGTTAATGAACGTGCAGATGCCCTTGCAGCAGGACTGGAACTGGAGATGCCAACAAGTGGTGGAATCGGTGAGCGTAAAGTGATCGATGCCGTAGAAAGCGGACAACTGCCGCTGGACAAGCTGGATCGGGCGGTGGAGCGTCTGCTTACGCTGATCTTTAATGCCGTTGATCAAAAGCAAGATGGGGCTACATATAACAAGGATGAGCATCACCAACTTGCGCGTAAGGTGGCAGCCGAGAGTATGGTTTTGCTGAAAAATGAAGAAGGTATCCTGCCGCTTGGGCGTGAAGGCGATGTGGCGATAATCGGGGCATTTGCGCGTAAACCTCGCTTCCAGGGCGGGGGAAGTTCCCACATTAATCCGACCAAAGTGGATGATATTGTGGAAGAGATGACACAGGTGGCTGGCGAAGGTGTAACCTTCTCGTATGCCCCAGGTTATCGGATTGAAGCGGATGATGTGGATGAGACATTGATGCATGAGGCTGTTCAGGCAGCACAGTCAGCGGATACCGCTGTTGTGTTTGTTGGATTGCCGGATCGTTATGAATCCGAAGGGTATGATCGTGCCCATTTGCGTTTGCCTGACAATCATATTCGTCTGATTGAAGAGATTGCAAAAGTACAATCACGTGTGGTTGTGGTGCTGAGTAACGGATCTCCAGTGGAGATGCCTTGGTTGCCGCAGGTGCAAGCGGTGCTTGAAGCTTATCTTGGTGGACAGGCCGTTGGTGGAGCGATAGCTGATCTGCTGTATGGAGAGGTGAATCCGTCCGGTAAACTGGCAGAGACATTCCCTGCCAAACTCAGTCATAATCCATCTTATTTGAATTTCCCGGGTGAAGGGGATCGTGTCGATTACCGGGAGGGTATCTTTGTTGGTTATCGCTATTATGATAAAAAAGAGCTGGAGCCACTGTTCCCGTTTGGTTATGGACTGAGTTATACGACATTTGAATATGCTGATCTGAAGGTAGATCGCACAGAATTGACCGATCAGGATGAGGTGAATGTGCAAGTAAGGGTCACCAATACCGGTGACAGAGCGGGCAAAGAGATTGTACAGTTGTATGTCAGCGATGTAGAGAGCACAGTTATTCGTCCTGTAAGAGAATTGAAAGGATTTGCGAAGGTGGCCCTTGAACCTGGAGAGTCCAAAGTGGTGAGCTTCACACTAAACAAACGTTCATTCGCCTATTACAACGTAGATATGAAGGACTGGCATGTGGAGACCGGAGAGTTCGAGATTCAGGTAGGCAGTTCCTCACGGGACATTCATGTGCACACACGTGTGAATGTAGAGTCTACAGCGACATTCCTTCCAACCTATACGCGTAATAGTACATTGGGTGATATCCAGCGTGATCCGGCCCATAAACAGCTACTGGACCAGGCTTTGCAACAATTCCAGGAAGCCAGTGGGTTCGGCGGTGATGATGCCGGGGATCATGCAGATATGATGGATGCGATGATGAAATATATGCCGCTGCGAGCACTGGTTGCGTTTAGCGGTGGGGCCATGACGGAAGAAGCGATGAATGAACTTCTGGAGCAGCTGAACAACAAGGATCATGGTATTAGGGGATAAGGGGCTGTGCTCTTAAACCGAGTATTCGTCCATCCTTGGATTAAGCGATTACGATTATGCGATACGTGCAGGAACTGCGCACGAAGCCATAAGAATGTGCATGTGAGGATCAGCGGCACAGTGGCTGGGACAGTTACCCGATCCGATCATGGATCGGGTTTTCTTTTTGCATAAGGAAAAAGGAGGGGGAAAGGAACGGTGTATGGAGGATGATCCTTGCAACGTGACAGAGGTGACAGGACTGCTGTAACTTGCTGAAGCAACATGGTTGTCGTAAAGCATGGATTATTCTATAATGAAGTAATTGATAATCATTTTCAATTAGATTCGGTGATAGATGATTATGCACGTAATCAGGAGGGGAATATGAATCCTAACCCTAGCTCACATACGTTTGGTTCAAGTGCGTTTGTTCGGACCCGTGATGGTCGCAAACTACATTATATGTCCAGGGGAACAGGAGAGCTGACGGTTGTATTTGAGTCCGGTATGGGCGCCTCCAGATCAAACTGGGGACTGGTTGCACCAGCCATTGCTGAGCATGCACGTGCAGTTGTGTATGACAGGGCAGGGGCGGGACGAAGTGATGTCGACTCGGCTCCCCGCAGCCTTGAACGCATTGCAGGGGATCTTGGAGAACTGCTGACAGCTCTGGGCCCGGGCCCATTCATTCTGGTTGGACATAGCTGGGGAGGTCCGATTGTACGGGCTGCGGCAGCTGCACATCTATCTCGATTACGTGGCATTATCCTGGTAGATCCATCAGACGAGCATTGCGAAATGTATTTTTCCAAGCTTACTAGAAAGAGCTTTGCCATCAATGGTTTCATTATTCCAATCATGGCGCGGACTGGCTTATATAAGATGCTTGGCAGCAAAGCTGGAAGTGTTCAGCCTGACGATGTGGCAGCGGATCACCTCAAGGAGGATTTCACTGTACGGGCAGCCAGCACGATGCTTGCAGAAGGCAAAACATTTCTGGATGATATGGCAGGGCTCCTGGAACATCCTCCGGCTCTGGGTAATCTGGAAGTTAGCGTGATCTCGGGTACGAACCCGGGCAAGGGAGAGGGGAAAATCAGACCTGCCCTCATCACGGCGCATCGCCAGACGGTGAGCCAGCTATCCAATGCGAGATGGATTGGGGCCGATCAATCGGGACATATGGTTATGTATACAGACCCTCAGGTCATTATTGATGAAATTATACGAATGATAAATGATGAGAGCTTAGGCGCAAGAACAGAACAAAAGTGATACAATACAAAGAAAAGCAGTGCGCGACATTGCTAGATAAGTTGAATTAATGATTTACACGATAACGGAGAGGACAGAAAGAACCTGAAAAAGCGAAGCGTTCGTCTAAAAGCTTTCTGAAAGAAAGCTGCATCGGAAGCATACGCTATCACCGGATTTTTCCCTTGAGAAAAGGGAATCGAAAAAATCTGGGGATAACAGCGATTGGAGGGTTATTCTGTCATTGTAGTGTCAGTGTAAATAAACTTTAGTTCAACTTATATAGACCATAAAAGCGGAGTGTGGAGACAACATGAAACCAGTTGAACAAGAACCAACGGGAACCACAAGTCCCGGTCGTGCCAGTGTTGGCATGGAAGATATCGTACGCGCACATCATGTGCTGCGTGAGGTCATTGTAAGAACGCCGTTACAGCGGGATGCTGTATTGTCGGCCAAATATAACTGTAATGTGTATCTGAAAAGGGAAGACCTTCAAGTGGTACGTTCGTTCAAAATTCGGGGTGCCTATAATATGATTCGCAGTCTGACACCAGCCGAGATGGAGAAGGGTATTGTCTGTGCAAGTGCGGGCAACCATGCTCAGGGTGTTGCTTTTAGCTGTAATGCCCTTGGAATTAACGGCAAAATCTTTATGCCGAGTACAACACCGAACCAGAAGGTGAAGCAGGTGCGTCGCTTTGGTGGAAACAACGTTGAAGTGGTGCTGATCGGGGATACGTATGACGATGCATACGCAGAAGCAATGCGTGCATGTGACGAACAGGGCATGACGTTTATCCATCCTTTTGATCAACCGAAGATTATTGCAGGTAATGGTACGGTAGCGATGGAAATCATGGAAAGTCTCGATGAGAATGCCGACTATGTATTCGTGACGATTGGTGGCGGAGGGCTGGCAGCCGGCGTGGGAACCTACATGAAGACCGTGAGTCCAGAGACACGCATCATTGGAGTTGAGCCACTTGGGGCAGCTTCCATGAGTGAAGCGATGTTCCGCAAACAGGTTGTGACGTTGGATGATATAGATAAATTCGTGGATGGCGCAGCGGTGAAACGTGTGGGCGACCTCACCTTTGATATCTGCAACAGTATACTTGATGACATTGTGAAAGTGCCGGAAGGCAAAGCCTGCACAACTATTCTGGAACTATATAATGAAAATGCGATCGTTGTCGAGCCTGCCGGTTCCTTGGCTGTTGCGGCACTTGAGCAGTATCGTGAGCAAATCGTGGGCAAGACGGTGGTCTGTGTTATTAGTGGCGGTAACAACGATATCGACCGGATGCAGGAGATCAAGGAACGTTCCCTGATCTATGAAGGTCTGAAGTATTATTTCATGGTTAATTTCCCGCAGCGTGCAGGAGCTTTACGTGAATTCCTGGAGGAAGTTCTAGGGAAAAATGATGATATCACCCGGTTTGAATATACGAAAAAGCATGATAAGGAAAATGGCCCCGCCTTGGTGGGCATCGAGCTGATGTACAAGGAAGATTACCACCCGCTCATTGAACGTATGAACCGCAAAGGTATCGCCTATACCGAGCTGAACAAAAATCTAAATCTGTTCAACATGTTAATCTGATGAATCATTCCAGTATGCAATCAGACCACCAAGAAACATCTCCTCTGATCAGACCTGCGCGCATAGAAGATGCAGATCAGGTTATTCCGTTACTGTATCAGGCGATAGGAGACATTGCATACGCGCTTGCGGGTGAGGCGGATCATGAGAAGGCGATGCAGATTTTGCAGGAGTTTTATGTGCAGGAAAACAACCGGATTAGCTATCGTCATGTGACAGTGATGGAGCAGGATGGGCTGATTGCGGGGATTCTGGTAGCCTATGATGGCGGAGAAGCAGATCGTCTGGACCAGCCGATTCTGGATCGACCTGGACGAAGCCGGGATGAGAAGTATGCTTTGGTTAAAGAAACCCGTCCGGGGGAGTATTATCTGGATACTCTCTCGGTAAGTGAAGCTTATCAGGGGCAGGGCATCGGCCGGGCACTGATGGCTGCTTTTGAGCAGCAGGGCAGAGATCTGGGTCACTCACAGGTTTCCCTGATTGTAGAACGGGACAACGGCCGTGCGCTAAGGCTCTATGAACGGCAGGGATATGTCAAAGACGATGTGATTGTCATCGCAGGACATGAGTATAATCATATGGTCAAACCGATTCAATAGTGCAGGGAGCTGACGGGTTGAGTCAGTTTTGACTATAGAAGCAAAAAGAAACCGCGACAGGAGCAAATCCTGTCGCGGTTTTTGTTGTGGTTATCTGTTGGGATTTAGCCTGAATTTGAACAGGATGTTAACCGTGGGAGCGGATTAACTCAATAGTTTGCATAGTCGCTTACCGGCACATTCTGCTCCAGCCATTTCTCGACAGCAGTCGTTTTCTCGAATTTGGCTTCGGTTACGATGTCCATGAACTTTTCAAGTTTGGTCAGGAAGGAACTGTCTTCGGATGAGTTACGTTGTAAGACAGCTTTGTAACCTTTCTGGGCATTGGCTGTCATTTTGTTCGTTTCATAGTCAAATAAAGGCGTATTATTCAGGCCATAAAACGTATACAAGGTATAGTTATTCATCAGATTTTTCACCTGTTGTAATCGATTGGACTTCGGATATTCGTTCAGGAATCGTTCCTGATTCAAAGCGCGATTGAGTATCTCCTGATAGCCAATGACCAGTACACCATCATCGGCGGCAAGGTTGCTGGTTTCAACTGCCATGATATTAATATATTGTTTGATGTCTGGTTTCACGTACGAGATATATTTCTGAAAAGCCATATAATTCATGATCGGATAGAGGGAACCTTCCAGCATAACCAGGCGATAACCGCTATCCCGTGCTTGCTGGAGCAGTGCACGCAGACTGGCGTCGTTGGTGCGGGACATGAGTTTGGTGAAGCTATCATTCCACTTGTAGGCTTTGATCATCTTGTCTTGAACATTAGGCACCAGTAGACGGTCCGTCATGGCTGTTAACGCCTTGTTGCGGGCATTCTCCAGCTGTAAGACCATCAGGGTTGCATGATGAGTCGTAACTTGATCGATATGAGATTCGAGATAAATATCAGCGGCAGGCAAGCCGTTCTTTTTGTAGAGCATGGACTGAAATGTTTTATATATCGTTGTTGAACTGGCAGTTGTGACTTTGGTATCTGTACTGGAAGAAGCGGCAGCAGCGACTCCGGATAAGGGAGCGACAGCCGTTTGGAGCAACATGAGGATGGTGGTGGCTGTAATGAAGGTGCGCATGCCTTTACGTTTGGCAGATTGGAACGATGATGTCATAGATATGAACCTCCCGTAGTTGAGAAAATGATAGGTGTTGTTCACTAGTCACTATACATTAACCCAATTGGTGCAGGATGTGGTTGCGGAATGGTGACAAATTCTTCTGTTATTTTTAACTTTTGGAGGGTGGAAGATAGAGGGAGAATTCTGAGAAAATATTTTTTGTACAACTGGAAACTTTTGAGCTGATCGGAACGTCTTAGTTGTGCATAGGTAAATACAGGAATTAATGAAAAGAACAGCGAATCTATTTCGATGTTAACTAAATGCGAGAATGGGGATATGGGATATGAGGAAAGCGGGAGGAAAACAAGTGAAGAAGGTAATGTCAGCACTGGCTGTATCGGCCATGCTGATGTCCGCACTTCCAACGTCGGTTATGGATGCAGCCGCAAGGATCAGTATATATATTAATGATGCAGAGTTATCATCTGCTCAGGCACCTGTCATGAAAGGTGGACGCGTACTGGTTCCGCTACGGTCGATTTTTGAAGGATTGGATGCGAAGGTACAATACACGAACAGAACCAAAACGATTGTTGCAACGCGCGACGATCAGGAAGTTACTTTGACACTTGGTTCCAAAACGGCATACATCAACGGGGAAGCGATATCGTTGGATGTACCTGCAAACACGATTAAGGGCAACACGATGGTTCCAATTCGTTTTGTCAGTGAAGCTTTTGGAGAAAAAGTATTCTGGAACTCACGCAATCAGCGTGTAGATATCAAGACAACAGCAACACCTCCAGTAGATGAGACACAATATGCTGCATGGAACATCTATGGTTCGGTATCCGGAAGTAACGGAGATGGTCGTGACTTGACCGTGAGCTTCACACGTCCAACTTCAGAGAAGGCGGTATCTGCTTACCGGATTATGCTGGTGAAAACTCGCGATGTGAATAGCTTTACGGAGTCCTCAGCAACTGCCGTACCTTCTGCGAACTATACATCTGTTACACCAAATGGCAGCAACCCGAAACTGACACTTAATGCACAGACACGTGACGTAAACGGGGATCTGCTTAACAGCAATGAAACGTATCGCCTGTATGTACTGACTGTTGGTAACAGCAGTAATAATTATAAAAATGCATTGAACTGGTCTTCCCAAGCATTGAAGCTCAATAATGTGAAATCCACCGTACAGGCGGTTACAAGTCTGCGTGCTGCAGATATTAGTGACTATGGCGATGGCCGCGATCTGGAGATTAACTTCACGCAGCCGAGCACGACATCGAACATTACGTATTATCGTGCTTTTGTTGTTAAAGCGAAGGACTCTTCTGCGTTCAATCTGGCTGCAGCGAACAAAGTGTCCAGTGCAAACTCCACGATCATATACAAAGGAAACAGTACCGCAGTGAAAAGCCAGTTGACTTCTTCGACACGGGATACGTCCGGCGAATTGATCAAAAGCGGTACAGCATATGTAGTTTACATCTTGTCGGTAAGCACTAATACAACAACAGACAGCAAGCTGTCCGCAGCATCATCTTCACTTACGTTGTCCGTGAACACAGCAACGTCTCCAGTAGTTACGCAGGTGAAGGATAACTCGGATTATGGAGATGGTCGTGACATTCAGGTGAGTTTCAACCGTTCATCAGATGAGTCCAAGGTAGCGAACTATCGCATCTTCGTGGTGCGTAACTCGGTTGCCAGCAGTTTCAATCTGACGACAGCAAGCAATCTGTCCTCCAGTCTGTATTATACGGTGAGCAAAACAGGCAACAACATTACAACGACATTGCCTTCATCCATGAAGGATACAAGTGGTTATAACGTAACGAATCTGCAAGATTATCGCATCTACGTGATGGCAGTGGGCAATCAGCAAAATGGATACACCAATGCGCTGTCAGCTTCCTCCACTGTGCTGAGACTTACAACGAACGGTAACGCGGGAGTTATCAGCAACCTAGCTGTTGCGGATATTAGTGACTACGGTGATGGGCGTGATCTGCGGGTTTCTTTCAACAAAGCTGCGGATGAATCCAGAATCTCTGCCTACCGAGTATATGTAGTTCGTTCCGCTAATGTGGGCAGCTTCACACTAAGCGCAGCTAATGCGTCAAACAACTATACGCAGGTGAACAAAACGGGTGGTAACCTGTCCGTTACGCTTCCAAACTATGCGGTAGATACCAATGGTTATACCATTAGCAATAATGTTGCTTATCGGGTATTCGTTCTGTCGGTGAACAACAACGGAAACTCCAGTCAAAATGCTTTGTCTGGTTACTCTTCCCAGATTACATTGTCGGCAAACGCGGCTGTAACAGCTCCGAGCAATGTGGTTGCAACTGATATTGGGGATACTGGAGATGGACGTGATCTGCGTGTGACGTTCACTAAATCCGCAGATGAGACAAATGTGAATCATTATCGGGTGTTTGTAGTGAAAAATGCAAATGCAGGCAGCTTCAATCTGAACGTAGCCAATACAGTGAATAGCTCGAATTATACGTATGTAAGTAGAACTGGAAGCAACCAGACGATTACTTTGTCTAATGGTTCGAGATCAGTGGATGGTGACTTGATCCGTAATGATGTAGGCTATCGAGTGTACGTGATGGCTGTTAATAATAACACGTCTTTAGTGAATGCAATATCGTCAACCTCTGGTATAGTGACACTGACTTCAAATTCCGCTGTAGCAGTGGCGAGTAATGTGAATGCAACCGTTAAAGATCAAGGACAGTCTGGAACGCCTTCGGATGTAACAATAACCTTCAATAAGGCAACTAACGAGACCAATATCTCCAATTATCGTATCCTGATTGTGCCTGCTAACCAAGTGAGTGGATTCAATACAAGTTCTGCTCTTGGAATTAATTCTTTTATTGAAATTAACAAAAACAATGCAGGCAGTCCGGTAGTACTAAACGGTGGACATCGAGATATTAATGGTAGTGCCCTTGTAGCTGGACAGAAATACAGAGTGTTTGTCTTGTCCGTTTCGGACAGTACATCACGTGCTTCCAATCTGTCCCTTGCTTCCAATGAGTTTAATATCTTTACACAAGCAAATGTGGTTCAAACTGCTACTATTACAGGCCTTCAAAATACAAGTACTGTAACCGAAGCGAGTTATAAGCTTACCTTTACTAAACCAACTGCTGAAACGGGGATTTCTGCATACCGAATCTTTATTGTTAAAGGAACAGATAATTTGGATATTACTACAGCAAGCTCTAACACTAGCTACCCAATTGGAAATCCTGCAGCGGTTGAAGTTACTTTAACGAAATCAGCTATAGATTCAACTGGAGCCAATCTGGTGGAAGGAGGCGAGTACAAGGTGTATATTCTTTCAGTTGCTGCAAATACAACAACGAATAAACATACACTTTCAGGCCCATCGGATACATTCAAGCTTGAAAAAGCTCAGTCTACGCCAACACAGGAGCCGACGCCTTCTACCAATCCACCAGCCTCAAGTGAGGGGCAAACACCCCCACAGAGCTGAATGTAAAGATTTACACTGAAACACACTCGAACACCCTTTCCATCCGGAAAGGGTGTTTTCATTATGTATGAACAACAAACGTCTGGCGTGAATTTCAGACTTGCTTTATGAAAATCTTGTCGCCAAAAAGGTTCCTAAGACCATTGTTACATCGAGAACAAATAATGGATAATAAAGGAAAGTTGGCTATATAGATCGAGCTAAACATTTACACGAAACGGAGTGGCCCGTGTAATTTTCTTTAGTTCACCTTATGTAAAAGCCTATGAGCCGAAAGGAATGATGGAATGCTTGCGTTTCGTTTGACGGGCCTGCCGGATTCCCGGTTGCCGCTGTACCTGTATTGTGTGGGCACGCAGGAAGAGAAAGTTCTGCATAGACCGAATGGATTTCCGGTGTATCAGTTGTTTTTGTCACGCGGTGGTGAAGGGCAGTTCAAGATAACGGGAAAAGGGACATGGACGATAGGAGCAGGGCAGTTATTCATCGTGGAACCCGAGGTTGCGCATGAGTATGTGCCTCATTCCAAATCCAAAGGGGAACTGGGTTATATCGGTATTGGCGGTGCATCGGCTGGATCGGTATTACAATCCACGGGTTTGCTTCAGAACGAGCCTTGCCATATCCCCGGTTTTGAAATCATCTGGTCACGCATGACCAATCTCTGGCACGCGTTGGATCAAGGAGCAACGGAGATGTGGGACACATCAACCCTGATCTACCAGCTCATTTTGGATTTAGCACAATCGAAAATACCATCTGATGTCGGCATAGGAGGTATTGGAACATCTAGGGCACAGGATGGCACTGTAAAACACTCTAATCGGGAGCCCGATCCGAGCAAGGATGCACTCATCCGAGCAGTAGCATTGATGCATACGCACTATCAGGATGACCTGTTATTGAAGCACATCGCTGACGCAGTGGGTTATTCGGTGCAGCATCTCAATCGATTATTTCACCAGCATTATGACGTGACAGGACATCAATATATGCAACGATTACGTTTGCAGAAGGCTTCGGAATGGCTGGACAAGCATCCAAGAGCAAGTGTACGAGAGGCGGCAGAGACCGTAGGGATGGAAGTGAACTATTTTATCCGGATGTTCAAGCGGGAGTTTGGAGAAACACCGGGTAAAGGAATCAAGCATCGGAACCAGCTCCAAATGGAAAAAGACCTCACGAGTTCGTGAAGTCCCTTAATCGATTATATAACGTGTTATGCTGTTTTCTTTTGCCCAAATAAAGGCCTTACCGTTGCAAGTCCCACAACTCCGATCACTGCACTCACCCACGGAGCCAGTGCAAATACCGGAAGTTTATCACGCAGTGGATAGCCTACAAACAGCACAAGGACCACGATGACGATGTAGATGATGATTCCCTTAAGGTTAACCTTAGGTACGGTGTTCTTGTCCGCTCCTTCATCGTCCGGTCGCTCAGCAAGACGGCGAAGCATCTCCACCAATGCAATACCGCCAACTGCCGCAACGATCAGAGAGAACAGACTGATGTGTTGGAACGGCTCCGTATCTCCGCCAGTCCAACCCACGAACAATCCCACACATCCTTGAATCAACATGACAAAAGACAAAGCCGCCCAAGCGATCATGGCATACCACTTTGGTGTCCGTTTCACAGGCTCTGGATTCTCAGTTGGCTGTGGTCCTACAGCGTTGGCATTCTTTTTCGATGAAGCTGTTGAACTATTATCACGGGTTGGGCTGGATTTACCCACCTCAACGGCAGCCGTCTTCTCCGGTGCTGTATTTGTAATCCCGAGCTGTGCATGGATGTCTTGTTCCAGATCAGGTCCGTATAACTCGCGAGCGGGTTTGTTATCCCGCTGAGCCTGTACGATTGCTTTTCCTGCGGAGAGTATCCACTCTTCCTGTGTTCTCTCGTCCGCTGGCGCATGACGCGCAATTGTGCTGATCTCGTCATACAGTTTCACATGTTCAGGTGTCATTCGACTCATTTCAGTTATTTGCCGATTCTGTATTTCTTTAAGCTTCTTATAGGAAATCCCCAATGATTGCTCCCCCTGTCTACACACGTTCTGATCTTCCAAATTGTCTGAAGACCCTGACGGTATTTTAGTATACGGGAAGGTCTCTCGTTTCGCAAAGTCATTCCTTATAAAAAAGCTGCTCATGGTGGACCCATATCCATACACAGGCCAGTATAACACAGGTGCATAACAGCACCAGTTTACCGTGATGTTGAATCCATTCCAGTAGATGTTCCATGAATTCATTCCTTTCGGCAGAAGGATTCCGAGGCATATGCTGCCTATGTTTGTTCGTTTATTTTCCCCCGTTCATGTGAAAAAATACCCTCATGCCTCCCAGATCTAACGATTGTGTGAAGTATGCATAAAGAGCAGCCGATTCCATCACAATAGTAGCATTTCCAACAGAAATCCAAGATTGGAGTGTGCTTGTTATGGATAAACAAACAGAATTGACGCGAAAGCTGCTACTGAACAGCAACTCCCGTGGAGTCGTGGACGAGGTTGTATCCTTTGAAGAGAACCTGGAGGATACGGAGTATGCAGAAGAACTGACAGATGGCAATTTGAAGGGAAGAAGTTTCTGGGACAATAGTGATTCGGGTCATGAGCATGAGTGGAATGGACGGGTGGAGACCCACGAGATGTTCCGTAGAAGCTACGAATAACGATCCTGCAACACTTGTTTGAATTCCAAATGATATCCGGGCCAGCTGTCATCAGCGTGGCTCATTTTTTTGTGCTTATTATCCGATAAAATGTAGATTGGTAGTCGACGTAGAAAGGGTCCTTACTTACGTTGACTTGAAGGTTACGGGATGATAATATATGAATAACATCTTAATACACACTAAACTTATCGGATTATATACATTTAATAAATGGAAGTTAACAGGCTAAGAGTGGAAAGGGGAAATCGGTATGGAACGTCAAATCAGTATCCGTCATGGACAGGAAGAATTAACAGCCACGATTCATTATCCGGTCGTGAAAGATATCAAGGAGGAGAAGAGTCAGCAACGGGTCCCTCTGGCGGTCATCTGCCACGGCTTCGTTGGTAGCCGGATCGGCGTGGATCGTTTGTTTGTAAAGACTGCACGGGAGCTGGCTGAAGACGGTTATCTGGTCTTGCGTTTCGATTATATCGGTTGCGGAGAGAGCAGTGGGGAGTACGGAGCGGAGGGACTGGAATCCATGGTGCTGCAGACCCGTTCGGTGCTGGATTACGCGGTGAATTGCAGTGATGTAGATCCTACGCGTGTTACGCTGATTGGTCATAGTCTGGGTGGTGCCGTTGCATTACTAACTGCTGTACGTGACAAACGTGTCAAAAACCTGGTTATGTGGTCCTCCGTGGGTTATCCATTCAATGATATCGTGAAGATTACGGGACGGGAAGTATACGATGAAGGCGTGAAACTGGGTGCGGCTGATTATCTGGGATACAAATTCACACCGACGTTTTTCGAGTCTCTTGCTGAACAACAGCCATTCCAAGAAGCAGTTAAGTTTAGCGGAGATGTACTCGTCGTACATGGCACGTCAGATGAGATTATTCCTGTAGACTACGCATTCCTGTATCAAAAGGTATTCTGGATGCGCCAAGAGGGCCGCTGTGACAAGGAGATCATCTTCCAGGGCGATCACACCTTCTCTTCAGGTAAAGAGCGGGAACAGCTAATTACGCGTACCAGAGAGTGGCTTGGCGAACGTCAGAAGATCGAGCAGGATTGGCAGCACTGGATGATATAAGTGGCAGGATTACAACTGTTTGGGATGTCCGCTTGGAAAAGCGCCTTCTTAAGGGTAAAATAGAGGAGTAAGCATTCTATCCGTGTCTGGAGGTTGGCAGCAATGACATTACCCGCACTTTTCATTGCGCATGGTTCTCCCGCTCTGGCGGTGGAGAGCAATGACTACACTCACTTCTTGAACCAGCTTGGAGACAGGCTGCCGGCTCCGAAAGCCATTGTCGTATTTACGGCGCATTGGGATTGTCCTGAACCGTCCGTGACGATGGATGATACACATCAGACCTTGCATGATTTTTACGGATTTCCTTCTACGATGTATACGATGGAATACCCTGCATCTGGGCAGCCAGATTTAGCGAACGAGATATGTGCTTTGTTCACCCGCAGCAATCTGGCACATCAGCCGATTCGAGGCCGAGGGCTGGATCATGGCGTTTGGGTACCGTTGCTCCATATGTATCCCGAGGCCAACATTCCTGTGATTGCTGTATCTGTAGACTCGCTGCGTACGCCGCAGGAACAGTATGATATTGGCCGAATGCTGGAACAGCTACGTCATGATGATGTGTTAATCATTGGCAGCGGTGGAACGGTTCACAATTTGCGATTGCTGGGCAATACGGATGAACCACAAGAGTGGGCGGTGGAGTTTGATAACTGGATCGGGGAGCGCTTGCAGCAGTGGAACACAAGAGAACTGTTTCAATATGAGAAAAAAGCCCCTCATGCACGTACGGCGGTTCCGTCGTATGGTACAGAACACATTGCACCTTTGTTCTACGCCATGGGTACAGCGGATATGTCCCGATCAGCGAAGCGTCTATTCCAGTCTTACCCTTATGGAACGCTCAGTTTAAACTGCTGGCAGTTTGGAGACGGCGTGTAACTTGGAACAGACAACAGCCTGATTATGGTGCTTGAAGCCAGTTTCGTACGGATAACGTGTATTAATGCATACAATTACAATATATAAACAAAAGAAGGTTACTGTACACCCTTGAAGGGCTACAGTAACCTTTTTTCAATACAAAGACTTATTCATGCTTATTCATGCAATAGATCTTTATTTGCGGATTTCGAACAATTCACAGTCTGTACGCGAATGATAAGCGAGTTCACTGACACTGGATTGTACCACTACGGTGTTGCTGTCAAAACGGATAATGATGCCACCGGAGTCAATCTGGTGATTATCTTTAAAAACTCGAACCTTATACTTCATATTCATGGCTTCCTGGAAGTCCGCATCGGTCTCGAGACGTCGCTGGGTCGGCATATCGTGTACTCCTTTGAAGTTCAACTTTATTTCATCATAATACGATTTTCTGTGGATGGGCAAGTCAGTCAGGCATTCAGGCTGATTTTGAAAAGTAAAAAGCCCTGCTCTCCAGGGGGATTGGGAGCAGGGCCGAGAATTCTATGAATGATTGCTTAAGCTGTTTTTTGAGTAGGGCTAATCGTTGGTGTGTCTTTAGGAAGATTTCCTTTGTTGTTACGAGTGAACAATCCGCGAAGGTAAGGCAGTACCCAGTGATCCAGACCGATTTTACCTGCATTTGCACCAGCAACGACAAGGAAGATTTCCATTACAACCAGTTGAGCATTCGTGCTTACTGTTCCCGAGAAGAGGAACGCGAAGTTCATGACCATAGCCATCAGTGCTGCTAGTGTAGTGAAGCAACCGAGGATGAGACCCAAACCTACAAGGAATTCACCCAATGGGATAACGAAGTCGAAGAGTCCTGCGTTTGGTACTGCGAATTTCTCAAGGAACGTTGCCCACCAAGCTTGGACAGCCGGGTGATCACCTGTTGCTTTTTCTACCGCACCGGCCAAGAACCCGCCAGCTTGGAATCCGCCAGTCAATTTGCTCCATCCGTGAGTCATCCAATCATAACCGATATACACCCGAAGTACTGTCAAAATCCACATTGCTACTTTGTTTTCTCTAAGCCATTGGTTTGTGCTGAACATATGAACCACTCCTTCATGGAATCTAGTGTGTGTTGTTTTTGTTTTTCTAAGTGATCACCTTTGATGTCTTTATTGTATAGTTCAAAAGTCGTTTTGTTTGTGATTAAAATCACAATCTAGTTCAAATTTTAAGTAAGGTTTGAGAAGTTCACATTTAGGACATATTTTTCTGGCTATATGCTGTTTCAAATGTGAATTTCAAGCTGTATCAAGGCCTTCTAGGCGCAGACAAATCGGATGGGGTGTGATTAAATGGAAAGAAATACGTGAAATGGTTGCCCACATGAGACATATATCACAACTTAGAACCAGGCCATATCGTTCAGGAGGTCCTATATTGAAGCTTTTTAAATGGAACAAAGCAGCATCGGCTGCATCTCTGTTTATTCTCTCATTAAGTCTTGTTGCCTGCCAAAACCAGGAGGTGGCGCAGATGCCAGTTCAGCCAGAACCGACACCTGCACCTGTACAAGAAGAACACGTGGAGGAAACCAACACGTCTCTCTATACAGCACCTCTGACGGGTATGCCTGTAGATGAAGCGATTACGCGTCGACCACTCGCCGTAATGATTAATAATGCACCCGCAGCTCGGCCCCAATCGGGTCTAAGTTCAGCCGATATCATTCTTGAAGTTCTCGCTGAGGGAGGCATTACCCGTTTCATAGCCATCTTCCAGAGTGGAGGCGGTGCGGAGACGGTTGGACCCGTTCGCAGTATACGTCCATATCTAATTGAGCTCGGCGAGAGTTATGATGGGGTACTTGTTCACGCCGGAGGCAGTCCGGAGGCGTATTCCATTTTGCAAAGGCAGCAGAAACAGCATATGGATGAAATCTCGAATGGTGGACCTTACTTCTGGCGTTCCTCGGATCGTAAAGCCCCACATAATCTGTATACTTCAGCGGACAAGCTGAGAGAAGGGTCAGACATCAAGGGTTACAGCCATGATTTCAAGTCGCCGGTATACAATTATAACGAAGAAGGCGCGACATCCGCAGGAGAGGCAGTGAAGCAATTTGATATCCATTATTTATTGGATAGTTACCGGGTGACGTATGATTATGATGAAGTTAGCGGACGATATATGAGAATGGTGAATGGCAAGGCAGATCAGGATCTGGATAATGGGACTCAACTTGGTGCAGCAAACATCATTGTGGCAGGTGCAGATCACAAGGTGCTCGATAATGTAGGTCGGTTGTCCGTTAATTTGGAACAGGGCGGGGAAGCCATGCTTTTTCAGAAGGGCAAGATGATTCGTGGGCAGTGGGTGAAGAAGCAGGGGGATATTATACGGTTTGTTCAAGGTGGCAGTGAAGTTGCTCTTGTACCGGGTAAAACCTTTATCAGCATTGTTCCCAATCAACCGGAATTTTCCAGTCATGTGAAGCTGGCTGCGCAGCAATAAAAGGATGTAATGAAAGAAAACAATGAAACATGTATTCATTTTGTCGTCGAAAAGGCATTATATTTGTCCTTAGCGTGAAAAGTAGAATCGTGTCGATTTTGAATTTTGATGTCGAATTGTAAACGCAGTGTAAAATCTTGACTTGAATTTACCATTATTCCAAATAATTAAGATTCATTTCAGATTAATGTGATAAGAATATAAAAAAGGATCACACCTTTTGTACAAACCATGAAACAAATATGATAAGATATCAAAGGTTGTCATTTCATGTTTCATCGGTTGTCGGCAATTTTTCTCGTAAAGGGGATAGAGCTATGAAGCTTAAGAAGAAGAAGGATATATTTTTTGAGACACTGGAGAATATGGCAGATACGGTTGTTCAAGCGGCAGATTATTTCTCCCAGCATGTTTCCAACCTTCAGGATGTGACTCTTTTTGCTAATGAAATGAAGAAGTACGAGTCGAAATGTGATGATTACGTGCATACGATCATTACAGAACTCAACAAAACATTTATCACGCCGATTGAACGCGATGATATTATGGAGCTGACAACAACACTTGATGACGTATTGGACGGACTCGAAGCAACGGCTTCCCGTTTCTATATGTACCAACTGACAGATCCAGATGATGAGTTCGTCATACAGTTTGCTGAAATTTTGCGCCAATCGGCTTACGAAATTCAGAAGGCGATCCATCTGCTGTCCCAGAAAAAATTGCTCGCGATCCGTGAGTATACCATTCGTTTGAATGATCTGGAAAACCAAGGCGACGAAGTGCTGCGCATGTGTATCAAACATCTCTTCGCTACCGTGTCTGATCCGATTGAACTGATCAAGCGTAAGGAAATTTACGAACGTCTTGAGACAACAACGGATGCTTGTGAAGACGTAGCGAACGTGCTTGAATCCATCATTATGCGTAATTCTTAAGGAGCCAGAGAATAATGGAAACAACGATTTGGGTATTGGGTATAGTCGTCTTCCTTGCACTGGCGTTTGACTTCATCAACGGTTTTCACGACACGGCCAATGCCATTGCGACTTCGGTCTCAACTCGAGCACTGACGCCGCGTCGAGCTATTCTTATGGCAGCGGTGATGAACTTTGTCGGTGCGATGATGTTCACAGGTGTTGCGAAGACGATTGGGGGGAGTGTGACCGACCCCACCACGCTGGATAACGGGATAGAGGTCGTCATAGTCACCTTGATATCAGCGATTATCTGGAACCTGGTTACATGGTGGTTTGGTATTCCGTCTTCCTCATCACATGCACTTATTGGAGCCCTTGCAGGTGCCGTGCTCGTTGGCGCAGGATCTGATAAAGTGAAATGGAGCGGATTCATTGATATCGTTGGAGGTTTGCTATTATCACCTCTGATCGCGTTTGCCATCGGTTATGTGGTCATGACGATTCTCAAATATATTTTCGCCAAACGCAGTCCGCATAACGTGAACAAAGGTTTCCGTACGGTACAGATTTTCACGGCAGCACTGCAAGCATTCACGCATGGTACGAATGATGCACAGAAAGCGATGGGTATTATTACCTTTGCTCTGGTTGCAGCAGGTGTGCAGGATAATCTGGATGTTCCGCTGTGGGTTAAAATTTCAGCGGCAACAGCGATGGCTCTGGGTACGTCCATCGGTGGTTGGAAAATCATCAAAACGATGGGTACCAAAATCTTTAAAATTGAACCGATTAATGGTTTTGCTGCGGATATTTCAGCTGCTTCCGTTATTTTCACAGCAACGTTGCTTCACCTTCCAGTTAGTACAACGCACGCGATCACCTCAGCTATTCTGGGTGTGGGTTCCGCGAAACGTTTCTCTGCGGTGAAATGGGGACTTGCTGGACGTATCATTATTACGTGGTTCATTACGATTCCGATTACTGCGGGACTGGCAGGATTGCTCTACTGGATTATTTTCTAAAAAGAGAAGTTATCCCGAACGAATTCGGGGTTACCAGACCATCTGTTCATAACTGTGTGAATATCGGGATATGTGGACAATTATACAACCAAAATCAAGAGACGCCTGTGCATGAACGTGTGGACAGGCTGGATATGTGGATAGCCATCCGTGGAATGATAAACCAAAAGAAGATATTCCTGTGGATACAGGGAACTGTGGATAGGGAAATGAGAGAAGCCAACAGGGTTGGCTTTTTTTGTTGTCGAGTTTGAATGCGTCTGTGGATATTTTGGACACGTGGGAGACGTACCTATGGTTAAAGTTGTACAATGACGTAAAGATACAGGACAAGGACGTGGTCTAATTTATGATTCGTACACTCGCCATTACACGAGAACATCAAGTCTCCGTTAACGTACCACTTACACAGCTGGATCTGAACGATTACGCCTGGGTATGGGCCGATTTTAACCAGCCAACGGAAGAGGAAAGTCGTTTGCTGGATACATATTTTCATTTTCACCCTTTAGCTATTGAGGACTGTCTGCATGTCTTGCAGCGGCCAAAGCTTGATTATTATGATAATCTGCAGTTTCTTGTGCTGCATGCACTGAACCCGTCCACACTGGAAGCCGAGGAGGTTGACTTGTTTCTCGGATCAAACTTCCTAGTGTCTTTTCATCATGGCGTATTGGAGGAAGTGGATGAAGGGTGGGAACGCTTGTTGCACCATGCACATGAACGAACCATCTGGGCGCGAGGTCCGGTGGCAGCAGCCTATACGGTGATGGACAAGCTGGTCGATCATTATTTTCCGTCTCTATTTGCCATTGAGGATGAACTGGCCGAACTGGAGAACCGGGGTGGACAGGAGTCAGTTGAAGACTTGATGAACCAGGTGTTTGATCTGCGGACTCGATTGCTGAAGCTCAGACGAACGGTAGTACCGATGCGGGATCTGCTCTATCGGGTGGTCAATTCCCAGCATGTACAACGAACAGGCGAACATACGGCTTATTTTACCGATATCTATGACCATTTATTGAAGCTGACGGACATGATTGAAGCCGATCGGGAGATGACCGCTGACCTGCGCGATAGTTATATTTCCCTGAACTCCAACCGGATGAATCAGATCATGAAGACACTCACGGTGATTACGACTGTATTTATGCCGCTCACACTGATCGCGGGTATTTATGGCATGAACTTTGCCTATATGCCTGAGCTTCAATGGAAGTTTGGGTATGGTGCGGTGTTACTGTTGATGTTTGTGCTTGGCGGAAGCATGGTGGCCTGGTTTGTAAAACGGGGCTGGTTTAAGTGAGAACCAGTGTAATCAGATGTTAGTAACATAAACTTGTAATAACGTGTATCCACAGGTAAAATATAACGATATGTGAATAGATTCTGGATGAATTATCCATACATATCATTGTGGAAGGATGGGATACGATGAGATTGGCAGAGGCTCTTGTACTGCGTGCAGATGAGCAGAAGAAGATAGCTCAGCTCAAGCAACGTCTGGAACGCGTAGTTAAAGTTCAGGAAGGTGAACAGCCAGCAGAGGACCCACAGTTGCTTATGATTGACCTGGAGAATACGATCCGGAGCCTGACGGTATTGGTTAAGAAAATTAATAAGACCAATGCACAGACTGACTTCACAGCTGGAGTTACGCTTGCTGATGCCCTTGCAGAGCGGGATGGAATCATGCAAGAAAGAGCATCGTTTAACGAAGTTTTGCAGCATGCGTCCATTCGCCAGGATCGGTACAGTCGTTCTGAAGTGAAGTATGAGCGAACCGTGAACATAGCAGATATTCAACATAAAGTGGATAGCCTTTCGAAATCCTACCGGGAACTGGATTTTAAAATTCAGGAGAAGAACTGGACCATAGACTTAATCGAGGAATAAAACTGCGTCGGTAACCCTATCCAAATGAAGCGAGCATAACCCACCAACGGGAAGTTGGAAACCTGGTAGACGCTGGGCCATGTCTAACCCATATCATCATTTAGCCCAATATTGTTACAAGAATGCGCAGCATGGATGTATCGTGTATCTTTCTAATTGTTACGACCATATGCAGGTCTTTGGATAGCGGTGAGGGTGGGTAAGGGGAATTGCAGTTTGAACTACATATGAAGAAGGCCACTGGGCCATGATCTCGGGCAGTAATAAATGTCGGGAGATGATGTTTGCCAGGTGGCCTTTCTGATTCTTCCATTAGAAGTTTTGAAAAAATGTATCCACATGTGAATAACTATTCCGCTTCAACAAGCTGTGTATAACTTATGATGACTTCCTTTTACTCCATTTCAAGAACAAAAGAAGTTGTAGCTCCTTCTTTGCCATTCACAAGAATGGTAAGCGTATGCAGACCGGCATAGTATTTTCTCGTTGTGATGAATTTGAAGGATTGTTTGGTGGCTACCTTGGTTCTGCCTGTCGGGTACATTTTATCGGAGCATTTGAACCGTTTGGGGGCCTGCTTGCCGTTGGCCTTCATATAACCCATCTCATATTCAATTCGCAGCATCTGTGACTCTCCGCTCTCATTAACGACATTGAACGAAAAATGAAGATCCTCGCCGATGCTAATCGTATCCTGGACAAGCTGAAGCTGCTCAATGTGAATCGAATCCTGCTCGTTATAACCAAAAAGACTCAGTGCTTTGCTATGTCCTTTCTTCAGTAATGACCTGCTGGCATGCCGGACAATCCAGTCTGTGTGTGCATGTTGTCCGTACCAGGTCGTGGCCAGATCCATAACCAGTTCAGGGTGGTCCTTGGAGATGTCATTCAGATGATTGGCGACACTTTTGCGAACATAGAGGGACTCGTCCTGTTTCAATGCATGGAGAATCGGAAGTACAGGTGTTGGATCAGTGATAAAGTTCTGGAGTTTCGCACCCCATGGCAAACGTGGCCGGCTGCCCTCACTGGCAAGTCTGCGGATATGCTCGTTGTTGCTCTCTGCCCACGCCATCATATGTTTCATCGTTTGGATTGGATAATGTTCAATAAACGGGCGTACCGCGAACTCCGAGCTGGAATAAGGTGTGAAGAGGGTCAGATACTTCATGGATAACTCGTAATCTTCTGGGTCAAGTCCGTTCACTTCGATAAAATCCGGTACAAACAGATATTCAACGCCTCTCATCGTAGGGGCGGCTTGTTCGATAATATGTAATGCTTCCTCATAATTGTCCGGCAGTACCTGGGTCAAAGCCAGTGTGATTCTGCGAATGCGCGCTTTGAATTCCAACTGTTCCCAGCCTTCGGCGAAAACCAATTCATGAAATTGCTGTGTATCCAGCTTAGGGTAGAATTGACGCATCTGTTCGCCGGTCCGATCGATTAATGCGGGAGTGTATTTGTCTTTGATAAGTTCCATGGTCCGCCTCCTTTAGTTACTATCCAGTATACCTCAAATTACAGAAATAAGAACGTGAGTTCCTGAAATTTATTTGTATACGGATGAACGGTGTTAAGGCACCCACCTTCTGTATGGGGGTGCCTGAATTTTTTTAACCTTTGCGACTTTTGGGACGGCGCTTCGTGGAATTGGATTTGCGACGGACTGGAGTCGTATTACGGCGACGTGGAACATTCGTTGCTTTGTTCCGACGTTTGTTTTTGCGTTTGCGGGACGGCTTATATTCTTCATAGTCTGCATCGGCCGCGCTGCTATCCGTTTTTCCTTTTCCAAAAGGCAGAATGCCCATAACAAGCTTCATCATCGGAGCCATCTGCTGGATACCACCAACGACCTTTTGCATTTTGCCTATTCCAGTCATGATTCCATCAATACCCCCGAAGCGGTCGATCATTCCTTTTAACTCACCGATGTTGGCTAATGAAAAGCCGGAACTGCCAGTAGCAGGCGCCGGTACCGGAGCTGGGGGAAGAACCTGAGCTGCACCTCCATAAAAGTTCCCGCCAGCCACACCTTGCCCATAGGGTACGACTGCAGAAGCTTCGACTTCACCGAAGCTCGGGTAATGGGGCTCTACTCCAGGATACATCGGTTGGATCTGGGTTTCATTCAAAGACCGCGGAACCACACCGGGCGGCATATAGGCAGAAGTATGTGCCTGCCGATGAGCATGAGAAGACGGACGCTGCCCTGGTGCTGGCTGGCGGTGATAATAATGCTGTGGCATGAACGATCACGTTCCTTCTATGTTGGATTTCGGAATTGCGTTCCATGAGTTGCATGACAGATGTACATCATAGACCCTTGTGGAACTCCCTTTTGTTATACTGTATGTCATTCGCGGAGAGACGGCGTAGGCGGGTATCCCGGAAAACGGGATATTTGCGGATTTGGGCGCATGTAAGATGGCAGGTTCACGAAGAGTAAAATGTAGTTTAGACACAAAATTGTCACATTTAGGAGGAATGAAATCCTACATAAGTAATCGGATATATACAGGTGAAAACTGGGAAAAAGCGCGGTAATTTCGCCCGATGTACGCGAGGGGAGGACAATAGTACCATTTGTAAGCGGTAACATGTATTTTTATTCTGTAGTGCGTGAAATCGGTAACGCTTGAAATACCAACTCAGGGTGAGTACAATGTAGGTACACAGTAACCGCTAGGGGATGATGATGAAATGCAGCTGAAAAAGCTAAATGATAAAAGCATTGAACAACTATTCGAGGCTATTTTGACGCTAAAAGATATTGAAGAGTGTTATGTTTTCTTTGATGACCTCTGCACAGTTAACGAGATCCAATCCATGTCTCAGCGGCTGGAAGTGGCTCGTATGTTGGGTAAAGGCAATACGTATAACCAGATTGAAGCAGAGACAGGTGCGAGTACAGCTACAATTTCACGTGTGAAACGCTGCCTGAATTACGGTAATGATGGTTATAAAATGACGCTGGAACGCCTGGGACGCTAACATGAAGAAGCCGGGTGTACTCATCATCAGTCACGGTTCACAGGAGCAGACCTGGGTGGAATCCGTCGATGACGCGATCTCCCGGTTGAATCTGCCTGTTCCATTACCGGTTGAAGCCGGTTTTCTTGAACTTGTGGAAGGACGCCTGATCCAAGACGGTATCAACCGACTGGAAGCACAAGGCGTAACCGATATTCTGGTCGTACCTCTATTTGTTTCGTCCGGGAGTACACATGTGGATGAAATTGAATATGCCATTGGTGCAAAGAAAACACCTGATCGCGAAACGGATCTGGAACCGTTCGATGTGAAGGCTCGGGTTCACTTCGGTTATCCGGTGGATAACGATCCGGATATTGCCGTGATGGTGTGGGACAAAGTCAGAGTACTGTCGCAGCAACCGGAGGAAGAAACGATTCTGCTGGTTGGCCATGGGAGTATTCATGATGGTTTTCGCGAGCGTTGGGAAGCCGGAATTTCTTCCCTTGCAGAGCGTGTGCAGGAAGTTAGTGATGTAGCCCATACGGATTATGCATTGCTGAATCCGGAGAGTGTGTACGACAAAGTGAAGTACTGGAGCGAAGAGCGGGGGAACCGAGTCATTGTGGCGCCGCTGTTTTTGAGTGCCGGTTATTTCACGAGGAACGTTATCCCGGGTCGGTTGCAAGAACTGAACTATGTGTACAGCGGTGAGACATTGTTGCCACATCCATTGCTTGGGCAGTGGCTGGAGCGCCAGATCCAGATTTTGCTGGAGAGATGTAATGAAGTTAAAGCTTCTTCTTGAAGTGATCGCTTTGGCATAGGTGTGTGATCGCATCGCTCGTAGTAATGCAGTATCAATTGATTTGAACTCCATAGCTTCATAAACAATCAAACCACGTCGAAGGACGTGGTTTTTGTTTGTTGTAGATCACTTGAGCGAGGATTCATTTATCCATTAATGGGTGCGTGCAAATTCAGATGTAGCTCCAGTAAACCTATTAATTGGTCAACGATCTCCTCGGCCGGATAAGGCATGGAATTCATAATCCACCACTCCAGGATACCGACTGCAGCGGAAGCAAGAAACTGTATGGTAATCTCTTTTTTCATACCTTCCTGAATTCCACAAGCATCCATTTGGTCCTGTACTCCCTGGACCAACAATGTCATCAACTTACTACGGAATGCTGGAATACCTTTTTTAGTAAGAAGTGTGGTATAGGTTGTGGCATGTTGTTCCAGATAGCAGAAGGTTCGGAGCAACGCATCCTTGGCCGTAACGGGTGTTGTAGTAGGGCTTTCGATCATACAGGCATCCAACAACCGCTGCAAATAGGTCTCAATGCATTGATCCAACAGGTCGAACTTGTCAGCGTAATGCAAATAGATGGTTCCTCGGTTTACATTAGCCCGATCAGCAATTTCGTTTATCGTAATTTGCTCGAAATCCTGTTCCTCCAGTAGCCCCACAAAAGCTTCGATTATCGCCTTTCGTGTCTTGAGTACTCGTCTGTCCATGGCCCCTCCTATGATGGTTTTCAACAATAAGGAATCATTCGTTGATTATTCAACAAAAACGGATATTTTAACGATTGAAGCACAGTAGGTGCTTTGTTAATCTTATTTTATCAACAAATGTTGATAAAACAACGAATATTGATAAAATATGAAATAGAGGGATAACCAATGAAAATATTAGTGTATGGTGCAGGTGTTTTGGGCAGTCAACTGGCGCATGTTCTGGTGCGCGGTGGCAATGATGTTACTGTTCTGGCTAGAGGGAAGCGGGCAGAAGAGCTGGAGAAGGATGGAATCGTCATCCGGCATGTTTTTCAATTCAAAACGACAGTTGATCAGGTTCGGGTAGCCAGAACGTTGGAAGTGGATGACCAATATGATCTGATTTTTGTTGTCATGAAATATAACGATTTTCCTTCAGTGTTACCTGTCCTGGCAGACAATCAGAGCAGTAATATTGTGATTGTGGGAAACAACGCAGATGCACGAAGCATGCAAAACTTTTTGGAGGAAAACAGCAGGGTAGCAAAACAGGTCGCGTTTGGATTCCATGTGAGTGCAGGGAAGCGGGAAAAGGACCGCATGTTATCGGTCGGTGGAGGCAGCGGACAAATGGTAATTGGCAGTCTGGACGGTGAAATAGGCTTTAAACCTTTGCTGGATCAAGCTTTCCAACATGTGAAATACAAGTTAAATGTTCTGAGCGATATTGATGCCTGGCTGAAAAGCCATATCATCCCCATTCTGATGCTTAATGCGGTGAGCTTTAATGAGGAGCGTGAGTTGATCAAGTTGGACGGGAACAGAAAGCAAATCCAACATATGATTGGGGCGATGGATGAAGGCTTTAGCGTACTTGAGGCTATGGGCATAACGATTATACCGGAGATTCAGGGCAGATTGATTCGCAAGCATCAACGGATGTTGTACCTTCTGTTGAAGATCTATAGCATGCTTCCGGTTCATAAGCTGGTCGCGGGTTCTTTTGGAGAGATTGAGGCGTTAAATAATGCATTTAACGATTGGAAAAAGATAACAGGCACCCCGACTCCCCATTGGGATGTGCTGAAAAGAGATTTTACTCCCCTAAAATGAAGTGTTGCTCATTAACCCAATACCGACTACAATAAAACCAACTAATAAAATGGGGATAAGGAGATATACAGATGCGGGAAGTGCCCATGCGTTATGTGAAAGCAAATCAGGTCGGTATTGTATTATTTGTTTTACTCTCGTTTGTGTTCAATCCAATTGTAGTTCTGGGAGCGCTGTGGGTCATTCAGGTGGTTGGTCTGGCTTCCAGTGGCAAGCTTAATCTGTTTGTGCAGATTGGGAAAGCTGTGTTGACTGGTAAAGGTACAGAGACGCAGGCGGTGGAGCTGCAGCGATTCAACAATATTCTGGCCGTGCTCTTCCTGACTCTGGCACTCATCTCGTTCTCGCTTGGCTGGGTAGCCGCAGGTTATGTATTCTCCGTTATGCTTCTCGCGGCTGCAAGCGCAGCGCTGCTGGGTTATTGTGTAGGCTGCACCGTCTATTTCTGGTATAAACAGCTGCGTGCAGGCAGAAAAATCGGATTTTGAGGTTATCTGATGAGCGATACGATGACAGAATAACTTATTCTTCGAGTAAGGATAAAGACGAGTCATGTTCCGAGGAGCTTTCTTGCGGCAAGCTTTTAGCTGGACCTATATGGCGATCGGGATACGATCGCATTATAATGAAATCCCCCTCAAGTGAGCTGCCACTTGAAGGGGATTTTTTTTATCTGAACCAGGCCTTATTTAAATTGTTGGTAAAATTGTTATCGTTGAAAGGCACGTTGGCGCTACCGAAGTTTGTCGTGTTGAGTGCATTTCGTGCCGCAGAAGTCAGATCGTCCCATCCGATTAAAGGCTGAGTTCCGCCAACAGCATTAGTAACGCCAAGCTCATGGTTCAGCGGCCAGGTACTATTATAGGAAATCAACGGATGGTTACCTTGTGTATTGTTATTGCTCGGTGTAACTTTGGTAAACTGGCCGTGACCAGAATATGCGATAGAGAGGATTTTGGAATTGGCAACTGCCGGATTATCGACCCACACGACGATTCCTTCCCAATCATGACGATGGCCGAGTCCAGAGGAAGGGGAGTCTTTGGGGAAATACCACGAATACATGATAGCCCACACCCCATTGTGCCATGCGGAGCGGGAGTAGATCTGCCCTGTATTTGAGCTACAGTTCCCATTCGATGACCCGGACGTATTCAAGCCAGCGCTGGTATTGCCCTGTTGATCCACTGCGGGAAAAGGCACACAACCATGATAGACCTTCAAAAACGGCTGAAAACGCTTGGCTGCTTGTTGCATTACGGTGACTGGTGAGACTTCCTGAAATCCGACAACCTGATCATGATTGATTTCTGCTGCTTCAACAACGGTGACCCAAGGAATACATGCCATAAGCGAAACCATGAGCATTAACACGATTTTTTTCATTTACAATTCTCCTTCAAGGGTATGATGTGGTGCTAAGTCGAGGGTTCACTAAAACTATATTGGAAAAAGGTTTATGTTATTTATCTTTTCATCTTAAGATTTGTAAATTTGTAGCATATCTATGTCATAATCATATGTAGATCATCGAAATCGAAGACTAATTCCTGCCCAAGCGGGCAGAATGGTTGATTAATGAGACTATTTTACATAAAAGGTAGTGGAGAAGATTCAGGATCGGTGCGTGAGGTTTATTGGGTAATAGGCAGATTAGTGGGTATGGATATGTTAAAATATACTTATGGATTACAGGCTAGGACATCTTTACATTTGATGATATGATAGGAGTTAAAGGCTTTGGAATGAGACGGAATTCCTGATGCATAGATATAGGTAAGACGAAAGATTAGAGCAACATTAACGGAAGTTCATTATTGTGTAAAAAATATGCCCTTTTGTGGACTGATGCAACGTAAGAATATGAGGTCGTTTAGACTCATGGATAATGTGGAATAGGTGGCGTATGAGATGAAAAAAGCTCGCTTAATATATAATCCGACCTCAGGCCGGGAAGAAATGAAGAAACGTCTGGCTGATATTTTGCAGCGTTTGGATCAAGGTGGTATTGAAGCTTCATGTCACGCAACAACGGGTGAAGGTGACGCAACCCGGGAAGCCGAACTCGCGATTGAGCGCGGATATGACATGATTATTGCTGCTGGTGGCGATGGTACGTTGTACGAAGTGATTAACGGTATGGCCGAGCGGGAGAACCGTCCTCCGCTGGGTGTGTTTCCTTTGGGAACAACAAATGATTTTGCACGTGCACTCGGCATTCCGAGACAGTGGGAAGATTACGTGGATCTGGTCATTAACCAGCAACTTCGCCCGCTCGATCTGGGCAAAGCAAATGATAAATATTTTATCAACATTGCCGGTGGCGGATCATTGACTGAACTGACCTATGAAGTACCGAGTCGTCTGAAAACGATGATTGGGCAACTGGCCTATTATATGAAGGGTATTGAGAAAATGGCGAGCCTGTCTCCACAGGAGCTGATTATTCGTGCCGACGGTCAGGAAGAGATCCATGATGAATTCATGTTATTCCTCATCGCCAATACCAATTCGGTCGGGGGTTTTGAGAAGTTGGCTCCAGGAGCAACCATTGATGATGGTCTGTTCGATGTGATCGGTGTCCGCAAATGTAATCTGGCTGATATGATTCGCCTCGTAACGCTCGCGCTGCGTGGGGAGCATCTGAACGACAAGAAAGTGGTTCATTTCCAGACGAGTCATATGGAAGTTACGTCGCCGGGCTATGTGCAGTTGAACCTCGATGGAGAGTTGGGCGGCACGCTGCCAGCTACGTTTACGAATTTGCGTCATCATCTGATGTTGTATCGTTAAACTTTAACTTGGCGGAGAATGTGGTCGCTTGCGGAAAGTGTCAATGCCGCAGTGGTTGTTGTATAGCATCGCATAAGTGGTGAGGAGAGTTGGATTCAGCTCTGCCGTAAGGCGAGATGGAAGTGCATTTTCCAGTTGCTGTATGCAGTGGGATCGCGTATAATCTCATGTGGTCACCATGCGTTGAGCTGATACAGGGCATATTGTGGTGATTGAGTGAACGTGAACATTGAACGGTGAATAATGAACAGTGAAGGTTAAGAGTGCTGGTCTAGTTCGATGGTACTGCGATGTGGTACATCGTGCTGAATGTAACAGTTTGGTCGAGTGCCGACTGGCGGCTAACGAACTCAGAAAACCTTAATGTGGCGAAATTGCCGAATCTGCGAATTTAACGAATCTCAGCGTCGTTATTTTGGAGAAAATGACCGAAAAAGGTCGGAAAACACCATCCGAAGATGATATAACGTTTCTGAAGTTCATTAGAAATTCGGAACGTTATTTTTTGATGTGATACCATATAAGAAGAAAGAAGTGAATGTACGTTGTCTAATACGAACCGCAGCGGTCGTGGAAAAAACCGCCGGAATTCGGCTGCCTCTCAGGGGCAAGGGAACGCTTCAGCGTCCCGTCAGCCAAGTCAATCATCTCGTCCATCTACACGTCAGCAGGGAAAAGAGGTGCGGCCACAAGGCGCATCTCTTTCTGCCGTTCGTCCAAAAGGGAGAGCGCGTGAATCTGCACCAATCGAAGGACTGCCCGTTAGCAAAAATGAAGAGACCGTCATCGACATCATTGGCATGAACCATGACGGTGAGGGTGTAGGTCGTGCGAATGGATACACGCTCTTTGTGCAGGGTGCGCTTCCAGGTGAAACCGTGCGTGTGCGCGTGATGAAAACCAAGAAGCAGTACGGCTACGCCAAATTGCTGGAGATCGTGAAAGCAAGTCCAGATCGAGTATCCGCGCCATGCCCGATCTATGATCAGTGCGGCGGCTGCCAAATCCAGCATATGAGCTATGCCGGACAGCTTGCGTGGAAACGCCAGTTGGTGGTCGATAATTTGCAGCGGATTGGCAAGTTGAACGTGATGGTGGAGGATGCGGAGACGTTGGCATCCAACGCGCAAGATGACGCCTCAGTTGATGAGGCTAAGTTGGTGGAACGGTTGGAAGATGATGCGAATCAGACAACTGAACCTGGACAAGCATCTTCTGAAGCGCAAATGATTGGAAGTAATCGTATTCGTTTTCGTCTCGAAGGTGTCATGAACGAAGAAGATACAGAACACGCGATTCGCGTACTGCCTACGATGGGTATGGACGAGCCGTGGCGATATCGGAACAAGGCACAGGTGCCAATTGGAGCTGCCGAGGGTGGTCTGGTAGGTGGTTTTTACGCTAAAGGAAGTCACCGGATCATCGATATGGAGAGCTGCCTCATTCAGCATGAACACAATGACGAAGTGGTCGCAAAGGTTAAAGAGATCGGCAGTCATTTTGGTATTAGCGCCTACAACGAAGAGACAGGTCGCGGCTTATTGCGCCATGTGGTTGTGAAGAAGGCATTCCGTACTGGCGAGATGATGCTCGTACTGGTCACGAATGGTCGAGACATTCCGTACAAAGACGAATGGATTGGCAGTATCCGTGAAGCGATTCCGCATGTGGCGAGCATCTGCCATAACGTGAACAAGAAACAGACCAACGTTATCTTTGGCGATGAAACCCGCGTCCTGTGGGGCCGTGATGTAATCTATGATTATATCGGTGATGTGCAGTTTGCGATCTCGGCGCGTTCGTTCTATCAGGTGAATCCAGTGCAGACGGAAGTACTGTATGGGAAAACGGTAGAGTACGCAGGACTGAGCGGCAAAGAGACGGTAATTGATGCCTATTGCGGCATCGGAACGATTTCTCTTTTCCTCGCGCAACATGCGGATCAGGTGTATGGGGTAGAGATCGTGCCTGAAGCGATCGAGGATGCGCGGAGCAATGCTCTATTGAACGAGATGCGCAACGTCAAGTTCGAAGTTGGTGCCTCTGAGGACGTCATCCCGCGCTGGAAAGAACAAGGCATCGAAGCTGACGTCATCGTTGTCGACCCACCACGAAAAGGCTGCGACCCGCGTTTGCTCGATACTATCCTGGAGATGAAGCCGGAACGCGTGGTTTACGTGAGTTGTAATCCGAGTACGCTGGCACGTGATCTTCGTGTGTTGGAAGATGGCGGCTATCGCACCGTGGAGGTAACGCCGGTGGATATGTTCCCGCATACGGTGCATGTGGAATCGGTGGCGATGTTAAAATGGAAGGGGCAGGATTAATTCCTACGCCTCTCGTTGTTCCAACTTCCTTATGGATTGAGGACAGGAAATATATAATGTATGGCTTTGATTGAACCGTCGTTAATAACTTCAATTTTTTGAATAAGTCTTTGAAGTGCCTGCTTAAAGACTTGTTGACCTTCAATTTGAAATTCGGTGAAGTGGGATAATTACTTTATATAGGCACGGAGTTGTTCTTCCGTGTCTTTTTTTGTATCTATAATAATGAAGTAATTACTGATTTTGTACACACCCTAAACCTAATACAGATAGAGGTGGAATTTCTTGAACTATAGGGGCATAGATCTCATCAAGTAGAAGCTTCTTATCATCACGCTTGTAGCCAAATGTGGGTAGAGAAGCCTTGTAGGGCGGTTCGTGAAAATATCATCTTCATGTGGCTCGCCGCTGGCCAACAGCCATACTTTCGTACCAGTAACCTCTTTCTTTCCGAACTGATGAAAGAGGTTACTGGAAACCGTGTTTACCCATGTGCTAGAGTTATAACTGATTTCGATTGGACGTCAAAGCGAGGCAAACTTCATTAACTCAGCTTTGGACGCTGATACACGTGATTCTGTATCGTGTTCGTGAGCGATTCCAGTTTGAAGTCGAGCCGTTCTCCTTATCAATATCTCCGCTCGTCTGTTTCCTCGTAAGCTTAACAGTCCCTAGACAAAACACTTCGACATTGTGGTTATGAAGCATTCTGACAATGTTTATTGTATTGGGCGTATTCTTTATGACTGGAATGGTTGCGTTAACTATATTTTCCCTTTACCATACACATTTTGAAACAATCACAAATGAGAGAAACAACCAGATGACGAATGGAATTCCAGAGGGCATCAACGGGCTTTTTCAAAACTGTTGACAATTGGTATATTTGTAATTATATTAAATATATCGGGCGCTTGGTGCTGTAAATCTACTAGTGTAAACGCTACCAAGAAAAACTTTACGCAGTATAGTTTGATCCCGTCGAGGAAGAAAATGGAGAGTTGATTGGGGACTTACTCCCAGTTTTATATACACTCTGTCCATTTACGAGTGACATTCATCGTAGTTTTGTAGAGCATTTTCAGCAACGCTTCATTGCTTGGGAAAATGCTTTTTTTTTAGGCTTTGAGATGTTGACGAGGGAACCCTCAAGTATTTCCGTCGTTGTACTCATCGCGTCGAGCTTTTTATGTCCTGCACCGTGTCATATTCCACCTCCAACATGAATTGCAGCATCTCTGCAAACAACTCTTTCAGTGCAAATTCACCTTTTCCAACGTTATGAACTTATTCTTCTTCAAAATCACTTTCACTTGCTCATCACGTATACGATCCTCTTTAATCAGCCTTTCTAAAGATTATCTAACGGGGGAATATGATGTCTAAATCATTAGAATCTATCTTGAGAGATGAAATTTTTGCTGAGCTGGACATCGAGTATCCGGAAGGCCACGATACCCGTTTGTTGGACCAAGGGATCGATTCAGTAGGCTTCATCAAGCTTATTGTTTTAATGGAATCGAAGTTTAACATCTCGATCCCTGATGAAGATCTGTTATTTGAGAAGTTCTCCACGGCTGGATTAATCCTTAATTATTTGACTGTGAAAACGCTATGATGACGATCATTCAGCGTCTATTTCTGGAGGCCTCTGATCGCCAAGATCATATTATCCTTGAAGATCTAAAGCAGCAATGGACTTACGCAGAGGTGATGACAGAAGCTTACTTGATTGCTCTATATATCCACAAGAATTTTGAGCTTGAGTCCGGAAGCCATCTTGCATTATACACAAATAATGAGCCCTTGTTCATTATTGCGGCGTTGGGCATTCAATTCTGCGGTTATGTGTTAGTACCGGTTCCTTATTCGGCGTCCAATACTGAAATTGAAAATATTTTAATTGCCAGTGACGCCAAATTGGTTATCAGCAAATCTGCACAGCCAGCGCATTTAAATTGCGACATACCTTGGGTTACCGCTCAGGATTTATCGCAAGAACCAATGCCTTCGTTCGAATCGATCTCGTTAACCAATCAGTCCGATCCCAATCAATGTGCGATTCTCCTTCCTACATCGGGCACAACCGGAAAATCTAAAATCGTTATGTTATCCCATTGGAATGTATTAACGAATGCGTTGGCACATGGCGGAAAGGTGGGGTATACAGAACAAGATTCGTTTCTTGTAACGATGCCCGTTCATTTCAGTTCTACGATTGTCACGCAATTGATTTCTTGTATGTTATATGGAACCCGAATTAAACTTATCAGCTTGCCCTTTCTGCCGCGCACCGCGTTTAAACTGTTTCAGAATAAGGCGGTCACGGCATTCTCAGCGGTGCCTACGCAATTGATGCACTTTGTTTCCGATTTCCATCAGACAAAGAACTGGAGTGCCTTTGATTCCATTGAATTTATTGTAATTAGCGGTGCGGCGACTCCTGCGAAATTAGTAGACCATCTTCAGACTGTATTTCCTCATGCGGACATTATTCAAACCTATGGATTGACCGAAGCTTCTCCGCGGGTAAGCATGATGGAACGGGGAGAGCGCTACTTATCCTGTGGATCACCCATAAATGACGTTTCTATTCGTCTTGTTGACGAAGAAGAGAATGAGGTAGAAGGAGCTGCTATCGGAGAAATTTGGGTCAAGGGCCCGAATGTGATGCTCGGTTATTACAAAAACCCGGAGTTAACGAACGCTACCATTGTTGAGGGTTGGTTAAAAACAGGAGATTTGGGATATTGGAATGAATCAGGGTGTCTTATACTCACAGGCCGAAAGAAGAATATCATTATATCCGGCGGTATCAATATCTATCCGGAAGAAATCGAGGAATTTTTGTACGGTTTGAAAGAAGTGGAGGAGGTCATGGTTGTTGGTGTACACGATGATCTGTTAGGCGAAGTGCCTATCGCATTTCTGAAAGTTTTTAATGAATGCCTGATTGATATAGATGCACTGACACGACATTGCAACTTGCATTTATCATCGTATAAAGTGCCTAGACAATGGAGGATTATAGATAATATTCCAAAAACAAAAACAGGAAAACTGGACAGGGCAAGTACGAAGCGCTTATTGCTAAATGAGATATACTGATTCGGCATCCTTAAGCCATTTAACCAAATAACGAGGGGTGAACGAAAGGTTGAAGAATTCAACTCAAACATTGGGAAGAGAAATATTGCCGGTCAGTTATCCGATGATTACAACCTATACGCAACATGCTCATCTCTTGTCCATACTTACCCATTACGAGTGCGCACATCCATGGATATTTAGCAATTATATTCAATTATTTATTAACAAAGATTATAAACATCATTGGGGAGATTTTTATTTTCCTGTGACTTATGAGCTGCGGCCTTCGGATGCGTGCAAATGGATTACTACTCAAAAGATACATAGAGATACTGTAACAACTAAATGGGACTCTGTTATTCATTTTATTGTAGAAAATATTAATGCTAATAACTATGTCCACACCATGATCAATTATTTCTACGTGCCCCTAAGCGATCGCTACAATAAACTTCAATTGCATCATGACATATTTGTTTACGGCTATGATTTGGATAGAGAGATGTTGTATGTTTCCGATTTTTTTAAGAACGGGGTGTATAGTCAGGCTGAGATATCATTTAATGATTTCAATCTTGCGTTCGACACAAATCATCTAACAACCAATCATGATTACCTTAGAGAAATGGTTTATCTGTATACATTCAATGATCAATATCAGGATAAATTCAGTGCAGATACCCTAGTGAATTCTATAAGAAATTATTTCACTAAGCAAACACCGGAGTATTGGGAGATGTTCAACTATGGGGGCGACAGGGATAATCTTGACTTCGGCATGCAAATATACACAACTCTATTAAATTATGCGAAAGAGACATTGGAACATAAGGTTATGTTTGATATAAGACCCTTTCATTTACTTTATGATCATAAGAAGATAATGACGCTAAGACTCAAGTACTTGTACGCTAATCGGCATTTAATTGAATCAAATCAAGAGCATATAGATGAATTCACAGCTATTGAACTTAAAGCAAAAATCCTTGTGAATCTAGCGATTAAATATAATTTGACAAAGGATACTAGTATTTCCGAAAGTTTACAAACGCTGATTACGAATATAGAAAATGAAGAATCCATATTCCTTGAACGATGGCTGAAGAAGGTAGTTATTCAGTAATGTTGAGGGAGCAGATGATGTCAGTTGTGGATATCTCTTCTTGCACCCGAATAGAAGCTTTAGCGCGAAGCCCGTGGTGATCCGGGCATATTTATGGAAGGAGTGATGCCGGGATTATAATCGTTGGGAGACAGCGTGTTGAGTAAGCCAAACCGTTGCTCTTGTATTAAAGATTCCGTTTGCTGACAGCCTATTGCCTTCTTGTCTTTCAACGATCCGCATTGCTTCAAGCGCTTTTTTCCGGCACAACCACAGCGAATCCACTCACCTCAAGAATCTCTCCTGGTATTTGACCCAACATCTTGTGATTCATGCATAGAACCATATCTGTTCGATTGAATTAATAGTGGTTTCACAAACCTTAAGCAAGGGGGGGGATCATAATATTCATTGTATTAACAGGAGTCGCAGGCTTCATCGGTTCCAACCTTGCCGAGAGGCTGCTGCGGGAAGGCCATACCGTTATCGGCGTCGATAATTTTCTGACCGGGTCTACTGTAAACATAGACAATCTCTTACGGTCGCCAAATTTCAAGTTTATCGAGCATGACGTCATTTATCCGCTCGCAATTGAAGGCCCTGTCGATTGGGTGATGCATTTTGCCAGTCCTGCCAGTCCGCCCAAATATCTGTCCTATCCGATCGAAACGATGAGGGTCAACAGCGAAGGGACGATGCATCTGCTGTATCTGGCCAAAGAAAAGCAGGCTGCGTTCTTCTTGGCTTCAACAAGCGAGATTTACGGTAACCCCACTGTTCACCCTCAGCCGGAAAGCTACTATGGCAACGTGAATTCGGTTGGAGCAAGAAGCTGCTACAACGAAGCGAAGCGGTATGCAGAGGCGATCACCTACTGGATGAACAGGAAATACGGTATACCGGTAAGGGTCATTCGGATCTTCAATACATTCGGTCCGAAGATGGATTTACATGACGGACGCGTGATTACCAATTTCATTAATGAAATCATGTCCAAGCAAAACCTTACGATTTATGGCGACGGCAGACAGACGAGGAGCTTTCAGTATATCGACGATTTGCTGGAAGGGATTGTGAGACTGCTGAGCACCACGTATGAACAGCCAATCAATTTGGGGAATCCGGAGGAAGTCACCATACTTGAAGTCGCCCAAATATTGAAGGAGCTAATGAAGTCCAACGCGCAGTTAGAGTTTCTCCCGCTGCCGGAAGACGATCCAAGGAGAAGGAAGCCGGATATTACCATTTCAAGGACGATTATGGACTGGGAACCGGCGATCAGTTTGCATGATGCACTCGCTAGAACGATCCATTATTACCAGGGTCAATAATCCATTAAACGGGAGGTACCTATGCAAGAACAGATCATAGCGATGATATGCGAAATCAAGGAAGACGCCCAACTGGCAAACAGTTTGAACGAGCATTCGAACATCATGGAAGACGGGGGATTGGACTCTTTACAGCTAATTACTTTTGTACTACAGGTGGAAGAGCGTTTCGGTATTGAAATCGATTTTGAACAATTCGACTTCAATCTTATGGAGTCGGTAACGACCTTCTGCAATTATATCTCGGAGCTGCAGAAAACAGCGCCGGTATGAACGATAGACGCAAGTTCGAGCTCATTATCGGGACATTTGACGCGGAACGCTTCTGGCGCGACCCTAATCTAGCCAAACTGCCGTCGTTTCACGATCCTGAAATGGAGAATATCGTGATGGCCATGGATGAGCTGCTCTTCCCATTTTGCGAGGCGCAGGATAAGCTCATTACTCGCTATCGAATGAACGTTTGCCATAAAGAGTATTTGCATGAGATCGGATTTAAATTTCTTTCCAATTCAACCGATCTCGAGAGTCCTGATGTAGGAAGCGTAGGCAGAACCGCCAATATATTCGACCTGCTCACATCAGCCGATCGAATGGGTGACATGGATCTCTACTTGCTGGACGGCGCCCGGTTGTCGCCCTTTGCCGTCATTCCGGGGGTAGATCGTACTGCAGCGCGTTACGGGCTGGAACAAGATTTTCCAGCTATCGAAACGGTTCAGACTGTCAATTCGAAGCTGTATTCAACCGAATTGAACCGTCGCCTTGATCTTCGGTGTGACAGCCAGACGGTCTATTCTCCCGAAGAGCTGCTGGCAAGCGGCTTGACTTTGCTGAATCAAGGACCCTTCCTGATCAAAGATGAGTTTGGGGTATCCGGGAAAGGGAATTTGCTGATTGAGTCGGAAGCGATTTTGCAGCGAGTCACATCCTATGTCGCCGATCAGTGTAGCAAGGGAAAAACGGTTCGGTTTATTATTGAGCCGTTCCTCCGCAAGGAATTGGATTTTTCTTGCCAATTCCACATCGATTCGGACGGTACTTACCGACATATCTCAGTGCAGCAGTTGGTTAATCACAATTTCGCTTACCAAGGCTCCTATACAGCAGACGATAGGTTGCTTCATATGCTGCAGGAAGCGAAGTATTTTGATGTAATGAAACGGGCGGCTCGCGAGCTTTATCGGTCGGGTTATCACGGCGACGTATGCGTCGATTCTATGCTGTTGACAGACGGCCGCATCGTTCCGATTGTTGAGGTGAATGCAAGAAGATCGATGAGTCTGATCAAGCATTACGTTGACCGCTACCTGAAGAAGCACGACACGGCCGGGAGCATGACGCATGCGACTTTACAGTTTGCATGCGATGTATCATTCGATCAATTGCTTGAATCGCTGGACCGCGAGGGTGTTCTATATAAGCCTGATCGAGGATTCGGTATTTTACCGTTAAGCGCGAATACGCTCCTTATTAACAAAGTCGTCAGCGAGTGCAAGGGGATCCGGAATAAGCAGGTGAAAGGCAGATTATATTATTCGTTGATCCAGGGGGAATGGGATAACGAACGATTGACCGCTAAGGTTAAGGAGGTGCTGTCGTCGTTATCCTTCAAGATCGCCCGCTGATGCAGTCCGAAGCGCTTAAAGCCATGAATGGAGGAAGAAATTTTATGGGTAAGCGGAAAGTGACGATTCTATGCTCGGGTTTCGGTCTGGGTTTCTATATTCCCGGTCTGTTAGCTGCAAGTGATTTCGAGAAAAGGGATATCGCGACGGAAGTGCTCGTGTTCGAAAGCTATTTGGAGCAAGACAAGATGGAACATATTGTAGACAGCAGAAAGGCTTACCACAATAATTTCGCACTTGCCAATTTATCGGCCCGAATGCCGATGGATATACGCAACAGCATTGATTATGCCCAGGTCGAGCTATTGCTGGAGGCGTGGAAAGCGGAAGACCGGTACGAATTCATATCGTTATCCGGACACTGGATCTATATTCTGGATTTGTATAGGGAGAAGATGCTGCCGAATCGAATTCATGTAGACCTGCTCTACGTCGATTCAGATCTGGCCCCGTCTTGGAAGAGCTTGAAGAAGTTTCATTCTCGCTATGACGAGTATTATTACAATGCTTGTCTCTATGACACTGACAAGATGGAGATTCGATGCGAAATCCCAGTTCTTCATCGTACGCCACTGCCCTTCGACTCAAGGAAGCGGCGGCTTGTTGTTCATGGCGGCGGCTGGGGGATGGGCACTTATCAAAGTACAATTCCAGAGCTTGTCGGCCATAACTATGGGCTTGATATCGTAGCTTACGATTGGAAGGAAGCGAAGCCCGATCCCGATCACCGATATTGGATGAATGATCCGAAATGGTGTGCATGGGTGAAGAGTGCGAACGGCCTGCACGAGTTTCCGCCATACATCGAAATAACGGGAGAAGACACGAAGTCATACGCCGCTGAGGTTGATCATCATTGGTTATTCGATATCGCTTCGGAGGCGATGGCTATCGTAGCCAAGCCGGGAGCGGGCACATTAATCGACTCGCTTGCATCCGAAACCCCTCTTATTCTGCTGGAGCCGTTCGGAAGTCACGAGCTTAGCAATTTGGAATTGTGGGAATCACTGGGGTTCGGAATACGCTACGAGAAGTGGCGGGAGATGGATTTTTCCGTAGAGGTCCTTAGGGAGATGCATCAAGCCATCATGAACAGACCCGGAGAACGGACGAATTATGTGGATCATTATTGTGCGAGAGTCGCGTTAACGAAGGGGTAAGATTTCAATGGCAGAAGGGGTTATGCGATGAGCGTAAACAAATTGAGTGTCGTCCAAGATAAGACAAAGACAAGCTATCCGAGATGGATCGTCATGCAGCTGTTGGAGGAGTGTAATTTACGATGCAAGATGTGCTATGAGTGGGGACTCGAAGGTCCCTACAAAAGCAAAAAAACGTTAGCGCATCTGGATCCGGATCTCATTAAAAAGATCATCGTCGAGTGCAGCCCGGGCAAGCCGTATTACGATTTCTTCGGCGGCGAGCCGCTGATGTACCCTTGGCTGAGCGACATTCTCGCCATGATCAATCACTATGGAAGTAAAGCGGACTTCCCCACGAACGGCACATTGCTTGAGCAGCATGCCGAGATGCTTGTCGAGACTGCTCCAAATAAGATCTGGATGTCGCTCGACGGCCCTGAGGAAATCAACGATAAGCAGAGAGGCAAAGGCGTATTCAAGAAAGTAATCAAGGGGATCGAGAAGCTTTATGAGCTTCGGGAAAGCAAGGGCAAGCAATTTCCGAAAATGGGTGTATCCTTTATCATTACGCCCTTGAACTATATGTACGTTGAGGAATTTTTCTTTAAGCATATCGACTTGTCGATGTTGGACCATATCAGCATGGAAGTGCAGCTCTATGCAACGGAAGAGCAGTATGCCCAATATGTGGAGGTTCTTAGTGACAAATTCGACGTGCATGAAGCTCCTTATGCCAAGGGGATGGTCTGGCGGGACACAAGTTCGTTCAGCCAGATCGATATTCCGGAATTGACGAGACAGCTCAATAATGTTAAAGCGTATTGCTTGAAAAACCGCATCCATGTGATCACCTATCCGAAGACGATAGATGAACAAAATTTGAGTAACTATTTCTCGGGGCAATTCCATCAGATGGCTGATAAACGAAATCGCTGCTCCCTTCCATGGGTTTATGCGGAGATTACGGCAAGGGGCGACGTTTCGCCCTGCCATGCCTTCTATGATTTGACCTTCGGCAACGTGAACGAAGAGAGTTTGCTGGATATCTGGAGTAGTGACAAGTACAAAGATTATCGCGCGTATATGAAAAAAAATATGCTTCCGATTTGTACGGCTTGTTCAAGGTATTATATCTATTGATTCATGTGAATAACCTAATAAGTTTAAGAAGGGTGTGTTGATATGAATCCAAAATCAGAGATTAAACATTCCCCAAAGGATTTGCAAATATTGAAACGTACTATCAAGAATACGGTGGAAACAAAGCGGAACATGGAGAAAATAGCGGGTTACGCGACACCGTTGCCAGAGTCGGTCGGGATTAAACTGACGAACCAATGCAACTTGCGCTGCAAGCATTGCTATCAATGGAACGACACCGGATACCATCACTTTATGACACCGGAGCAGCAGCGGGAACAGCTCGACTACGGGCTGCTGGAGAAGCTGATCCTTGAGACGGAACCAGCCAAGTCGAGACTCTATATCTGGGGCGGCGAGCCGCTCGTATACAGCCATTTCGACCGTTTGGCCGATTTACTTGAAGCCCATCCTCGCGAGACGACGATCTGCACGAACGCGATGCTGATCGAGCGAAAGCTGGACGCCTTGCTGAGAATCTCCGACAATCTGGAGCTGCTCATTGCACTTGATGGATTCGAAGAAGAGAATGATGCGCTTCGCGGCAAAGGGGTATTCAACAAGGCGATAGATGCTATTCGGATGCTAGTCCAGCTGCGTAAGGAAAACCGATTCAGGGGCAAAATTACGATCCATACCGTCGTTAACGATGCTATGACCGACAAGCTTTACGATCTGCTGGAATTTCTGGAGGACGTCGGTGTAGATATGGTCATGGTCTGCTTCCCGTGGTACATCTCGGACGAATGCACGCAGGGAATGGACGATTACTTTGACCAGAAGTTCGACTTCCTTCCGGCGAGCGAGCACAAGGGCGAACGAAGCTGGCACGCCTTTAACTACAAGCTCGATCCGGAGCGTATCCCTGCTTTGATGAGCGAGTTGGACCGGGTGAATAATCGGGTCTGGAAAATGCGTTTACGCTACCAGCCGAATCTGGATTATGACCAGATCGAAGATTTCGTGCTCGGCAAAGAGGTGAAGAGTAAAGGCACGATGAACAAGAAGTGCCTGGCTCTCTCGAACCGGATGGATATTACGCCCGATGGAACGATTGTTGCATGCAAATTTTTCAAGGAGTTCGAGATCGGCAAATTAAATGAAGCGTCCGTACAGGAATTATGGCACGGCATGACCTACAGAAGGATAAGGGAAATGATGGATGAACGACTGACACCGGCATGTTCCAAGTGCAGTGTCTTGCATTTGCACGGTGTTTAACTATTCTACATGAGCATAAATGAGGTGAACCAGTGAGCATTATCCAAGTGGAACGCTTATCCAAAAGCTTCAAATACTACGAAAAAGAATTGGGTTTCAAAAAATCGCTAAAAAATTTAGTGAAGCGGAAATCACTGATCAAAGAAGCGGTTAGCGAGATATCACTTGTAATCGAGCAAGGCGAGATGGTCGGGTTTTTAGGCCCGAACGGTTCCGGCAAAACAACTACGCTTAAGATGCTGTCCGGCATCTTGTATCCGACAAGCGGGCAAGCGACGGTATTAGGCTATGTCCCTTGGGAGCGAAAAAAAGAATTCAAGATGCAGTTCTCGATCGTGATGGGGCAGAAATCGCAGTTGTGGTGGGATTTACCGGCGAACGAATCGTTATACCTGAACAAATGCATTTATGAGGTCGAGGATAAGCCCTACAACCTTGTCCTGGATGAGCTTACGGAGATACTTGATGTTAAAGATCTGCTCAATATTCAGGTACGTAGGCTTTCGCTGGGGGAACGGATGAAGATGGAGTTAATTGCGTCGCTCATCCACCGGCCTAAGGTGATTTTTCTGGATGAGCCTACAATCGGACTCGATCTGATTTCGCAGAAGCGCATTCGGGAGTTCCTGAAGTATTATAACCAGCAGACGAAAGCAACGGTCATTCTGACAAGCCACTATATGGCGGATATTGAGGATTTATGCAAACGAACAATCATCATCAATCAAGGGAAGATCGTATACGACGGCGATCTTCGGCGTGTGAACGAGCTGTTTCATGCAAAAAAGATCATCAAGCTGCAATTTACGGACGAAGTGCCGAGGCAAGCGCTAAGCGACTATGGCGCTATCATGCAACATGACGGCATGAATGCCGTCATGGAGATCGATAAGCATGACCTTCAGCGGCTTTCCAAGATGATGCTGGACCGGTTCCCGATCCTCGATTTCACAGTTGAAGATATACCTGTCGAGCGAGGCATCGAAAGCTTGTATCAGAAAGATGGGGTCAGACATGAAAGCCTTACAGAAGTATAAAAGGACGTACATCCTTGCGCTTCAGAATGCGATGGAGTATCGGACCGATTTCTTTATGAGTATCATCAGCGGCGGCTTCATCATTCTCGTCCAATGCTTCCTCTGGACAGCCGTGTTTCGCAGTTCGCCGCAAGAGATTATTAATGGCTATACTTATTCACAGATCATCATTTATTCCGTGTTGTCCGGCGTCGTCTCCAAGCTGGTTTCTGCCGGCTTCGAAGGGGAAATCGCGAATGATATCAAGACGGGTGGACTGAGCAAATTTATCGCTCAGCCCATTCATTATTTCAGCTATCGGATATGCAATTTTTTCGGTGGGAAAACGGTTCAGATCGGGGTCGTCCTTGTCTTATTCGTCATACTGATGATCGTTTTTACTCAGATTTGGGGGTTTCAGCTTAGAGGGGTGCAGATCGTTATGTTCCTGGTCAGCATTCTGTTCGGACTGCTCATCAACTTCCTGCTTTTTTATTCGATTAGTGCTCTCGCGTTCATCATTACCGAGGTTTGGGGCGTTTATATCGCGTTCAACCAAGGCGTCTATCTGCTCAGTGGTGCCATCTTTCCACTTAATATTTTCGGAGATACGTTTGCCAGAATCTCCAGCTATTTACCGTTTCAATATGTCGTATTCTTCCCAGTTAACATCATCAATGGCAGCATGGCGATTCATGAAATCGTGCGCGGACTCCTCTTACAAGCGGTCTGGGTAATTGTTCTTATGATGATTTCGAAGTTGTCGTGGGATTCCGGGATGAGGAAATATGTAGCCGTTGGAGGTTAGATCTGTGAGTATCAGCTTGACGGAGTTTCGGAAGCATGTACGTATGTTCTTTATTTTCGCAAAGAACAGCTTGGTCGGTTACATGGAATACAAAGCGAATTTCTACTCCGGTTTGATCATGGAGACCGTATTTCTGTTTTCCAAGCTGATCTATATCTTGTTCGTTTTCCAGCTCGGGATCGAAATCAATGGCATTTCTCCTGACCAGATGTTGATCTTCACGGGGACCTATACGATTATGATCGCAATCTATACAGGACTGTTTATGGATAACTTTTATAGATTCGCCGGCCATATCCGCAACGGGACGCTGGACTTGTATATGACGAAGCCGCTTTCGCTGCAGTTCATGATTTCATTCCGGCACGTTAACTTCGCGTTTCCGATCCCGAACCTGATCGCCGGGATCACGATGATCGTACTGGCTTGGCGGCGTCTTGACATCGAGCCAAGCTTGATCCACGTGGCCGGATATATCGGCGTGATCTTGAGTAGCACGATCGTGACCTATTCAGTGCTTCTACTTCCGCAAATCCTTGCCTTCTGGACGGTGAAGTCCGGTTCGATCTTCGAAATACTCGACAAATGTTGGGATTTGAACAATATGCCGATGTACATATACCCCAAATGGCTGCGGAGAATAGGGCTGTATGTTGTGCCGATCTTGTTCATCACCAACATGCCGTCGGTTTATTTGATCGATCGATTGGACTTGTTCCTTGGGATATGGATTTTTGTAGCTCCCGTTATATCGCTTCTAGTGGTCAGGCTGTTCTGGAAGCTGGCCGTCAAACGCTATGAAAGCGCCAGCAGTTAGAGAAATGCCCTACAAACAAATTGTTGAGAAGGTGAATTGAATGAGCAAGACGGAGCATGAGCGTCATCCATTGCAGACAGAGGCCATTACAAAGAAACGGCTGCACAACGGGATTGAAATCTATCAAAACAACGAAGGAGAGACCGAGTTTCTCTACAACGAGATTTTCCACAAGGAGATGTATTTCAAGCACGGTATTACGCTTCCGGATCATGGCACGGTCCTGGACGTCGGGGCTAATATCGGCATGTTCAGCCTATATGTCAGCAGCAAGAGCGACTGCAGGGTGTATGCCTTTGAGCCACTGCCTCCGACGTTTAAACTCTTGAAGATGAATACGAGCTCGCTGCCTCGCGTAACGACGGTTAACGTCGGGCTTTCCAATGAGATCAAGGAAGCGGAGTTTGCCTATTTTCCTACGATGTCCACGGACTCTGTCCAGATCAAATACAGGGAGAACCACGATCAGGATCTCCGATACGGGTTAATCAACCATTACGAAGATAATTTCGCTGACCGGCGAATGCTAAACCGCTTTGTTGATCATCTTATGTCGCCGAAGCTTCTGAATGAACAAATCTATCGTTGCAAGCTAACTACGATATCCGAAATGATCCGTTTTTATGATCTGAACCAAATTGATCTGCTCAAAATCGACGTGGAAAAAAGTGAGTTCGAGGTGCTGGAAGGAATCGAACCGGAAGATTGGGGCAAAATCAGGCAAATTGTAATGGAGGTACACGGACTGGACGGAGAGCAGATCAGCAGGCTCGAGAACATCTTCCAAACCAACGGCTTCTATGCCGTGATCGATTACTACGCAGATTTGAATATACCAAATTACTATAATGTGTACGCGTTGAATCAAATGCATACGTCGGCTGGGTGATAGTCATGCTACAACATCTACATGCAAGGTTGGTATGCTCCAGCTGCAAGGGCGTGCTGGTCCAGTCGGAGGCATTGCTGCAATGCTGCAGCTGCGATGCGGTATATACGAACGATGACCGTTATGTATCGATGCTCGACCGGCGTGAGCAGTTTGTCCACCCTTCCGAATGGAGCCGGAAAGAGGCTGAAATTCGGGATTATAGCGAGATTTCGCACTCTCTTGCGTTGTCCGGTATAGGCCGATTCGCAACCTTCTTAAATTATGGTTACGTCCCGCACGGGAATGAGCAACATGCGGTGATTGAGCCCGACGATGCATGGAATAGAAACTCGGTCAAGCTGCTGCTTGAGACAGTGGGCAGGACGGCGATTCGGGAGCGGCAGATGATCGACATCGGATGCGGCAGGGGAGGGAACATAGCAGCTCTGTCTAAATATTTCAAGCCGCTGTCTATTGTCGGTCTCGACATCTGCCCGGCGAATATTGCCTATTGCAATGCCAAATCCCGAGGGGGTGAATCTTTTTATCTCGTCGGCGATGCGGAGAATATACCGTTTGCAGACGAGAGCTTCGATGTGGTGTTAAATATGGAATCCGCACATGCCTATCCGAACCGATCACGATTCTATGAAGAGGTGTACCGGATAATGAGAGTTGGCGGCGTATTTCTGTATACGGAGCTGATGCTGGGAGATCAGGTAGCGCAGAACATCAGGCTGTTAGAGGAAGCAGGCCTGTCTGTAATCCGCAATCAGGATGTGACTTCGAATGTTCTTCTATCATGTGATGAGAGTGCGAAGCAGCGTACTGGCACACAAGGGATTGCGAGCAACGCCAAAGCGAGCACGAATATTGGAGATATCAATGAATTCATCGCATTGCCCGGCTCGAAGAAATATGAAGAGATGAAGGCTGGAACGCGGCAATACCGTATGATGAACCTTGTTAAGAGGTAATATAGCCGTAATATCAACAATAATTTTAGTATAGGAGAAATATTGTATGGAAGAAATTATTTCCCTGGACACCTTTCAGCCCTTCGACGGCATGACAAAAATGTATCCTCATCATAATTTTCCTTATTTTAATTGCGGCTACAATTTGTTGTTAACGCTTGCCAGATATTTTAAAAAAGATGAGTTGCCGATTTTGAATAATGTTATTAGTATTTATAGATTTGATAAACAAAAAATACAAACAAGAGGATATTTCAAGTTAGAGGTGTTGGATCTTGAGGAGGGAGATCAAATCCTTGAGGAAATGGGGATCTCTATTCGTAAAAAATCCCCTGAACTAGATACGTTACAAGATGAGATCATAAACTCTATTTCAAGTGGTCATCCGATTTCCATATTTATTGATTTATTTTATCAACGCGGGAGAGACTTTTACTATAACAAAAAACATGGACTGCACCCTGTTTTTGTCTATGGCTTCAATCTTACGAACGAGGAAATATATACGGTTGATGATATTACAGAATACAGACAATATTCTCTGCCATTTTCAGAATTTAAATGGTCATGTATGACTTCGGAACACGTAAAGATGCCAGACTATTTTTGGGAATATGCGCTAGTGCCCCCCGGTAATCATGAGATCTTGAACAATAAGAATTTAGCACACACAACCATCAATACATTCGTAGAAAATATGTGCAGGTATCAAAATGAAATAACGGAAAGTTTGAATAATATACTGTTGTTGGCAGAAAATTACGAGCTCATTATAAAAAATGAAACGATTATAGAAACACTGAGCAGTACTATTTATAGAAAATGTTCTGAGAAATACAGGTTAAATACTCTCTATAAGTACAACATTGATCATATCAATGCAAAACATACGCTTGACCCGTTATTGGACCAAATTATTCATGACTGGAAGACAGTAAGGATCTATTCGAATAAAGCCATCATGTCCCAAAAGTTCACTGGGGAAATCATAGACAAGTGCATTGGTTTATTTACAAAAATATATACGAATGAAGTACATTTTCATAATCAATTATTTTTAATGTTAAAGGCTTTCAGGTAAAATCACATCTAATATTGCTAGAAATGAGCCGCATCAACAGGCATACTGTGCATGTGTCTTTTCATCGTATGAAAACCGCCGCCGCTGTCTGCATCAACACTTTAAACACAAACGGCTGAGATGCCGTTTTTTTTGTTTTGATTTTGTTACAGCACACTAGTCATGTGGAGTGTTACTCACTGTTGGTCAGGAAAGACTAATAGTTGAGATGTATTTCCCTATGAACTACCGTGTCCCGTTAGTTCAACGAGGCCGTCTTATCTTTCATTTATGACAGGTGATGATCTTGTAAAGATCTATGATTAATTCGGACAGAGGCTTTTTGAGCAAAATGTAAGGACTTTTTCTCAAATAATCCATATTATAAAGAAATGAAAAGCAATTCACAGCGTGTGTGGGCTCCAAATATAGGAGGGTCACAACGCAGAACACATTGGTTTTATGAAAGAGTAAGTGGAGAATATCTCATCGAACAGGCATATCTGACAAAAACAGAAAAAACTAAATTTCAGCTCGAAAATCCGAAAACTCAACTCATTGAAAAAACCTCTCTATCTAAGAGTGAAAATTCTTGGCTTAAAAAGCCAGATGTTGTATCCAAGGGGGCGCAATAGTTTTGCTTCTTTCGCAGATTACATCACAGAGTGGAACGATCTCTCTTTTCCTGGCGCAACATGCGGATCAGGTATACGGGGTGGAGATCGTGCCCAAAGCGATTGAAGATGCGCGTAGTAATGCGATGCTGAACGAGATGCGTAACGTCAAGTTCGAAGTTGGTGCTTCCGAGGACGTTATTCCATGCTGGAAAGAACAAGGCATTGAAGCCCACGTGATCGTTGTTGATCCACCGCGCAAGGGCTGTGATCCACTTTTACTTGAAACGATCCTGGAGATGAAGCCAGAGCGAGTGGTGTATGTGAGCTGTAATCCGAGTACGTTGGCACGTGATCTTCGTGTGCTTGAGGATGGTGGATATCGCACGGTTGAGGTAACGCCGGTGGATATGTTCCCACATACGGTGCATGTGGATAGTGTAGCGATGTTGGTTAGGGTGTAGTGTTTTGAAGCTACATTTACCTGTTTTAATAAATTACTTTGCCCGAAGCTTCTAAAGCTCGGGCTATAGTTGTTATAACCATTAGTAGAGTTGATGTTGGTCTGAACAATATCAAGTTTTCCAGTTTATCCTTTTTCAATAGCTTTGTGTTGTTGCTCAGTGTTTGCAAATGCCTCAGTAAGACGTGGTGAAGGTATACCTAACTTTTTTGCTTCTCTCACAACTTCAAGTACTGCAAAACCGGCTTTACTATTGTTGTATTCAATGAAAAGTCGCGGTAAGCTGCCCTTTGTAAAAATAACCTTGTTAAACAGCGTGCCGAGAAGTGCTGATGGAATTTTGGTCAACAGTAGAGTAATCGCGTCCATCTTTGCGCCTCTTGCTTTAAGTACAGGTGCCATTTCCCGCATATTCTTACCAACATTTGCGAATGAGTCACGATGATTCATAAGTGCTGGAAAACTTCCCCGTTTTAACACCTCGGTCTCCATCGCCGCATTCACGGCAAAGTGATTCCATAGCCAGCTTTGCATATCCTTTATCCAATTGATTTTAAAATGGGCGCTTTCAAATAGTTCTTTGACCTTGTTGTTTATCTGTTCCGTGCCTACACGTGGTTTTTCCAGAAATATCGTTTTTAAGAAGCCGCCCCTAAGCTTATTGTCCTCAATGCCGCCTCCTGCTCCTGGGAAACCAAAGACAACATTGTTCATAGACAAGGGCAAGATCGATGATTTTAAATCCTGCCAAATATTATTGAATATAAGGATCGGGGTGTTACCCGCGGTAGTCGATAGTAATTGTGCTGCTTCGGGAAGTTGTTTCGTGTTGACACTCGCAATAATAAGATCGTAATTTGGGCTTATCTCCTCATGCAGCTTGACTTTCCAGTTTTCCTTGATTAACCGTTTCGCTCTTCGTGCGTCCCACATTTCAAGCGCTATATGACTTCCGAAGGTTTCTTTTCTCCCTTTTCTAACGTAAAACTCAACGGTGTGGCCTGCCTTTTCGAAAGCCCACGCGTATTGGGTTGATATTACACCTCTACCGAAAAATAAAATTCTCATCTTAGCCTCCTAATAATCAATATTCATCCTTGTTGATGATCCAACAACGTGTTGTATAATATTATTGTATTGATTCACTATACGGTCATCAACCATCAGATTTTTAATATCTGTCGGATAATTGATCGAACAGCAAACGGAGGCAAATAATGAAAAAGCAACCTGAAATTACGGACAAAACAAGGCAGACATTCATAAATGTATTCTGCGATTTATATAGCCAAAAACCCATCGAAAAAATATCTATTCAAGAGATTGCTAACCAATCAGGATATAATCGGAGTACATTTTATCAATACTTTACAGATATCTATGAGTTGTTGGACTGCGTTGAAGAGCGTATTTTGAAATCCATTAAGGAGGAAATGGCAGGCAGAGAGTTTTCTACACATACTATTCAAGATGCACTTCAATGCTTAGAAAATGCAGAGGAGATTTCAGTTCTTAAAGCTATATTGGGCGACTATGGTTCTGTTCATTTTGTGGAACGCTTGAAAAGAGAAATTCCCTTTGAGCGATTGATTGTGGATTTTCCAACAGATGATGTCTTGGCACCATATATCATTGAGTTTTACATTTCAACATTAATATCTATGTTTCGTCTTTGGATACGCAACGACAAAGATCTATCGTCGGAGGAATTGATCAAACTGATCGATAGTCTATTTTCAAAGGGGATAACACCGTATCATATCTTTGGCACGGTCAATCCGCAGCGTTCTGGAGTGTAGCGATGATGGTTAGAAAGCTAAACATAAACAGAAGGGGTTCGAGAATTTATACATAATTCTCGAACCCCTTCTTGTCTTTGTTTCAATATCATCCATTAATTATAGTAGTCTAATACACATGCACACCCGCACCAAGCACGGATTTGTTTTGTACGGAATTACCGGATAGATATACCTTTTTCAGATCAGGCAGCTGGCTTAGGGTCTCGATATTGGAAATGGCATTGTTCTCGAGATGAAGCTCTTCTATGGCCTGCCAGTTACTCATGAATTCGAGAGAAGCCAAGTTGCTGTCTTGCAGAGTGAAGGAACGTAGAGCGGACATTTTGGCAAAGTAAGGCATCATTTGATCAATTTCAGTAACAGAGGTATTGTTCATGCTAAAATATGACTGGTTTAAGATCAAATGTTCAAGTACGCTGTTCTCCGCGGCCGCCTTTTGTTCAAAGTTCAGCCTACACTCGGAGCACACCAAAGATTTCACTTGCTTCAAACGAAATAGGGCATCGCTTTCCTTGAACAGTGACGAGTCGTAAATGTTTAAAGTCTCTAGGCGGGACAAGCCGTCCAGGGTGGCAAGACGGGTTATTTCATCGATCTCCCAGAGCGAGAGTTGCTCCAGTTTCGGGAATTTCCCCAGCGCAGCCAAGTTCAATTCCCCACTTCCGCCACGGAGTGTCAGACTGGTTGTAGCCGGGGCCTTTAGCCCGGGGAGAAAGGAGCTTGGAATTTCCACTCGCTCTACTTTAGGCAGTGTCAGCGCTTCCGCATTCTCGTAGTAGCCGGACAACGTTAATTCCCGCAAAGAGGGCAGACTGTTTATGGCCTTTACGGAGCCAAGCTCACTTAGAGAAGCCAGGCGTAGTGTAGTAATAGAGTTTTTGCCGGTCAAGCGCTCCAGACTGGAGAAGTTTACATTTTCAATATCTAACGTTTGTAGAGCAGGCATATTTTGCACAAAGTCGATGGACTTTACATTCGTTAAATAGGACAACTGAAGCTCCTGAAGCTGGGTCAAGGCATACAGCGGCTGCAGGTCTGTGGTTTCACTGTACTGTATAGACAAGGATGATAACCCGGTCATGGACGACAACCATCCGAGTTCATCGACAAAGGTGAGCGACAGGGACTTGATTGGCAATTGGTTTAACAAGTGAAAATCTGTTACGGACTCATCCACATAGGTAATGGATAAAGAGTTCAGATTGGGGAATTCCAGCAACATAGCCAATTCCTGATTGCTGCGAAGCTGAGTGGTAAGCTCCGTAATTTTAGACTTGTCGCCAAAGTAGCCCGAAAATGTACTGAAGGATTCGTTAAAAGCGCCAGCATAACTTTTTAATCCCGGCATATGGGCCAGAGTGGTTTGGTCCGTCTGGGATATTTCATAGGTATTCGTCAGGTCCAATGCCGTCAGTCCCTTAAAAGCTTCAAAATCTCGCTGATCAATCCGCTGGCTATTCAGTTTCTTGTCCTGAGTAATATAAGTGATCTTCTCGGCCTGTTCATCGCTGAAGGGATCGGAGAGGCTATATGTAAACTTCCACTGATCATTCTCCGAATGCTCTACGGTTAAATAGCGAATACGAGCCAATTCCTCCTCTGTTGGCAAGGCGGACCCTTTATCGAAGATATCTCGCAAAAATGAGAGCAGAACCTCGCTTTCGGGCATCTTTCGCACAGACAGATTGGCTTCTGTTTTTGGATGGGTGGGGCTATTACTATAATAAAAATATGTACCGATCGCGCCAGTTAGGACTAACATCAGTATCAGCATTACCTTTACGTAGGCAGTCTGCTTCAGCGGTGCTTTAGGGGGTGTTCCGTGGTAATGATTAATGGTCTGGTCTACGTAATAGACATGATTTTGCTTCAATAAAAGTTCTGTTTCACAATAGGGACACTTTAAAACCTCATCCTTCTTGTATTCAATTCTTCCGTTGCAATTGGGGCAGTTTAGCGGGATAAACGCCACGAATGTCCCCTCCTTCATTATGATGGTCATAAGATCATGCTGAACGGTCATTTGATTTCATTATACCTTGTGAATTTACGTTTGATGAGAGAAAGAAGTTTCACATAACGAAGGAGCAGGGGAATCCTGCTCCTTTTTGATCTTTTTTTAATATGGTCAGGTGGTAGGTCTTATTAAATAAATCATCAAGCAATAGATGTAATCGGATGTTTAACGTGCACAGGGTAGAGATGTTCACCATGAGTTCTTACAAATAAACCTTCATTGGTGATCGAACTTTTTAGAACGATATCATCTGTTGCATCTGGAGTGAAATGAAAGGTTACTTTCTCTGTATCTTCATCTGCAATCTTATCCAAGATATCTTTCATATTCATTTCGTTTAAGCTAACAACGTCGAAGAGCTCAATATGATTGTCTTCTTTCTGATAAATAACAATGACGTTTTCGTTTTCCAAGTAATAAATATCATCACTAAAGACATTCAGGCAATAAAACATGAGTATTCCTTGAGCATGATGGGTTGCGAAATGCTGAGAAACAGGCAATCTTTCCGATGCCAATTTTTGAATAAGACGTAAATCCTCCGCGTTAGTTACATTTAGTTTTCGGATGTTCGCAGGCTCAGGTGATTTTTTTACCGTATAATTCATTGAAAAAAGGTGTTCTTCCACAGGCTTAAACCCGAATTTGGGGTAAAAATCAAGCACCGATTCATTGGCAAAAAGGTACATGTAATCGTACATGTTCTCGTACTCCTCTAAAACTTTATTCATTAAACGTGTAGAGAGTCCTTTCCCCCGATAATCAGGATGTGTCATCACCGTGCCGATTTGAATCGCTTTTTTCTTCTCACCGTGAATGATGAGCTCAAGGATGTTAACAGAAACGTTGGCAATAACCTGGTCTCCATCGACATATGAATAAGGGATGTAACGCTCGCCCCAGTATCCTTGTTGATACCAATCTTCAAAATTGATATCAAACGTGTTGATAGCAAGCTCGAAAAAACTCTTGCGCAGTACTTCATTGTTTTTATAATTCTTCATAAATATTAATTCTTGCATGGTATTCTCCCCTTAATCCTCAAAAATGACTGTTTGTAAAGTGGTACGATCCCGTATTTAACTATGTAAAGTATGATTACAGGTGACAATTACAGGTGACAAAAATCCTCTTTTAACAACGCGTTTTAAACAAACTTGGCGATGTTATTTAAGCAGGAGTTTTAACAAGAGAAAGTGGAGTTTGATATGGAAAGAGACGCGAGCGAATTCGCGTCTTCTTTTTTGCATGCTTTATAGGATATGCTTAAATGCAATTGCGTCAGTGAACTGTTTTTCACTATTGAAAATCTTGGTCCATCAATTTACGGCAAAATGTACGATTGCACTATATAACATCTTGTTGCGAAAAGGGTCAAACGTTACTTGATGCTGAACTTGCTTCACGCGCAGCATTAATGCTTTGTTCATTCCGATTCGTTCTTCGATCGCTCGTTCCAGTTCACGGAAGTCATAAGCCTGCAAGCATTCGACTTTGTCTTTGATCATATCCAGTGAAATTTCCATATATCATCCAGGCCTCCTTAAAATCTCGATTTGCAGGTTAAAAGCCTGTCGAGCTTCATTTTAGAGGAGCTTTTCCAGTTCGGCAAGAGCAATCGGGCTGAAAATCTAATAAAGACGTGATAAAATCGGGAAAGGGCAATTTTGAAATCATCGAAGTTCCGTTAATCTGAAGATCTAATGGAAGTAATAACAGATACTGCTGTTTGAAGGAAGTTCATTCGCATGGTATAAGTGAAGAAGCAAGGACAGCATAATGTGAATTGCAACGAAACTGCGAATGATCATGTAAATGATAGCAAGCAGATGTATGAGTTACGAGTTTTACTATTTTAACTATTAAATGAGGACAAAGACTGTCCTGGAAGGTATAGAGGAGCTTTTGAGATGACAAAGGAAAACTTTTGGCGTGAATTGCCACGACCATTTTTTATACTGGCACCCATGGAAGATGTGACGGATGTGGTGTTTCGGCATGTCGTAGGTGAAGCGGGAAGACCAGACGTGTTTTTTACGGAGTTTGCGAATACAGAGAGTTATTGTCACCCGGAGGGGCACCATAGTGTGCGCGGGCGTTTGACGTTTACAGCGGATGAACAGCCGATTGTGGCTCATATCTGGGGAGATAAACCGGAATTCTTTCGTGAGATGAGTATCGGTATGGCAAAGGAAGGCTTTAAAGGCATCGATATCAATATGGGTTGTCCGGTAGCGAATGTAGCCGAGAATGGAAAAGGAAGTGGATTGATCTGCCGGCCAGCCCTTGCGGCGGAGATTATTCAGGCGGCGAAAGCCGGGGGGCTGCCGGTCAGTGTAAAAACGCGTCTCGGATTTACTGAGGTAGACGAATGGCGTGACTGGTTAACCCATATCTTGCAACAGGACATTGTGAATCTGTCCATTCACCTGCGGACGAGAGAAGAAATGAGTAAAGTAGACGCTCACTGGGAGCTCATTCCGGAGATTAAGAAACTTCGTGATGAGATAGCGCCCAATACACTGCTGACGATTAACGGGGATATTCCTGACCGTGAGACAGGCCTGAGACTCGTGGAGCAATATGGCGTGGATGGTATTATGATTGGACGCGGTATTTTCCAGAATCCGTTTGCTTTTGAGAAGGAGCCAAAGGAACACAGCAGCACGGAATTGCTTGATTTGCTACGGCTGCATTTGGATCTCCATGATCAATATTCCGAGCTTGAACCACGTTCGTTCAGCCCGCTGGCCCGTTTTTTCAAAATCTATGTTCGTGGCTTCCGCGGTGCTAGTGAGCTGAGAAACAGCTTGATGAACGCCAAAACCACTTCTAAAGTACGCGAATTGCTCAATGAGTTTGAAAGCAATGAACAGGTAGAGTAGAGTAAGACGTAATCATGGATACGGAGTATAATTTAGATAGATTTAATAGAAAAAAGAAGCGGTAACTTTTCCGCTTCTTTTTTGCTTTGCTGTTTAACGCGTATACGCAGGTTTCTCCATAGCGACCGGCTGAGGATTGGCAAGTACCCATAACACAGCCAACTCGGATAATCTGGCAGGCGCATCAAAATCGTATCCATTGTGAAGTCTGCTGACCAAGTCTGCTGCCTCTTGGAGAAGTGCGGGGGCGAGTGGCGCACCAGAGCCCAGGTGACGAATCAGTGCATCCAGCATCTTGCGATACTCCGCATCCCAGTTTCCACCGCCATTATCCAATACTTCATGGGATACACGTCCTGTTATGCGGATGACCTCTCCCTGCACCGTTTGAGCGTGGCCTTGGGCCGGAATGAGATATTCCCACAGCTCTTGGTGCTGTTTGGTCCAAGTGGTTGCCTTTACCTGAATGGGGGAAGTCCCATCGTGCATGATCCGATTCGCTACCGGTTCGACATCAAATAACTGGTACAGTTTGATCAGTGCATCTGAAACTTCATCGACCTTGTCCTTATTGAACTTCTCACGGACGAATTCAAAATCCTTACCGATCCGCTTCACAGACTCTTTCATTTCCGAGGTGACTGCTGCACCAGCATCCAGCAGAATTGCTGAAATTTTCGACATACTGACTATATCGCTATTCCTGCAATTGGCTAACCCCTTAGCTAATGGCGTATTTCCCTGTTTATTTTCTACGCTAATCGTAGCGCCTTGGTTTACCAACTCTTGAACCACTTTGGTTCGATACCCATTGACCGCTGCATGTAACGGTGTTTCATTTTGGTAATCCACAGCGTCCAGATCCGCACCTAATTCAAGGAACAGGGGTACATTTCCTGACCAGTGTGAGGCATGGGCATGTAAAGGCGTGCGTTGATATTTGTCGCGTGCATTAATGTCTGCTCCTTGCGCTACCAGCCAGCGGACCAATTCATCCGAAATATGCCGAAAGCTGAGGGCCGTACCTTTGCTATAACCCCCACGTGCATCCCATTCGCATTGCTCGAAAATTTCTTTTACGGTAGCGATATCATTATCTTTAACGAGTTTTTCCATATGAGCAGGTAAGGTTGCTTCCTTCGTAGCCATTACACTCTTCCTCTCCTTTGTGAATAACAACGTATGTTCCAATGGTAGGCTATGACGATTTAATAGTAAGTAGATAATTTTCTGCAATTTTATCACATAGGGGATTTTAAAACCAATAACTGGGTTTCTTCCATCATCAATTTGGTTTGCTATGTTATAATTTAGATGAATGTTGATACTGGAGACGGATTGAAAAATATTTGAAATGATCGCCGCAATTCATGCGGTAGGCTTTTGATAATAGGAGGATCTATGTCCTGGAGTAAATTGAAGCAACAACTGGAGAGTTTTCTTAGTCCTGCGTTAGTTGGAAGGGTGGAGTACCGTGCCACCAGCTATAGCTATTCACCTGATAAATCAGGCAATTGTTATATTACTGTAGATAAAAAGAATGTACTCAACATGAGTGATACTACAACCCCAATTCGATGGTATCAGTCAGAGCAGGAGATCAAGAGCGACCCCGAAATCATGATTCCTGTGAGCGATGAAGAGATTGAAGCTATCAGAAAAGATTCCAAAGGACCCATTCCCGAGGATCGTCTTCAAGTCATGGCAAGAAGTAGAAAAATCTCCGTACATGCCAAAGAGCTTTTGTTGGCTCAGACCGCACTTAGTAAATCGAATTTTACCGTTGCAGCTACGACGTATTTATCAACTTCTATAGAGGATAATCTGGAGAGCAAGGATATCTTATTTAATATTCTGGCTTTAATGGACAGACGAGTTGGCAAAAAGAGAATTCTGAACATGTCGGAGCAGGTCAAATTAAAGCATCCAGCGGTACAATATTTTTATGAACTGCGTCGTCGTACGGTGTGAAATTGAATAACGTTCATGGATAGAGGTACACTGTGTCGGTGACGGTTTCACTGAAATCTGTCTAATAAGTGGATATAGCTTTTAACTATAACCAGTTATGGTTTTTAAGTATCCCTTCTAACTACTCTCGGCGTGATATGATCATTGTATACAACGAGGGGGTTTTTTACATGACTGATAAGTTCCAGATCGTAGGAAGTTTATTGCGGCCGGATGAGCTGCTGAAATATAAAACACAAATTGAACATAATGATGATATCCAATATCCGTTCTATGAAAACTACGAAGGATATGAGAAGTGTGAGACAGAGGCAATCAAACAAGTTGTCGCAAAGGAAATCGAACATAACTTGTCCGTGGTTACCGATGGCGAATTCTCCAAATCGATGTGGCATCTGGACTTTGTATGGGGATTTGGCGGAGTGAAGCGTTACATCGCGGATCACGGCTATTTTTTCAGAGATGTGGACGGAACTTCGAAATATGAAACACGCAAAGATATTGGATTGCGCATCACTGATAAATTGAGTGGAAAGAACCATCATTTCATTCAACTGTTCCAACAACTGCAAGACACGGCTGGCGAGCAACAAACGAAACTTTGCGTACCGTCTCCTTCCCATATTTTCGGTGAGCTTTCCTGGTCAGATAACATTGGTGGAACGGATGCTGTATATCAAAACATACAGGAACTCAAAGAGGGTCTTGTGATCGCGTATAAGGAATTCGTGGAGGAATTCGCTGCAGTGGGCGGTAAAATTCTGCAATTCGATGATTGTTTGTGGGAATTGTTTGCAGACGACAACCCGAACTCTCCTTTTACAGGGGAAAATATTAATCAAGATGAAGTAAAGGGACTTGCTACCGAATTCATTGATATTAATAATACCGTGATTGACTTTGGTCATAGCCTTGGCTTGAAAATGTGGACACATAACTGCCGCGGCAATTATGATTCCCGCAACATGGGTGGTGGATCGTATGCCAAAATTGCGAATCTGTTCCTGAAGCAATTGAAGTATGACCGTTTCTTCCTGGAGTGGGATGATGATCGTGCGGGTTCAATTGAAGCTCTGGAAGTGTTCAAGGACAGACCTGAAACGGAAATTGTACTGGGTCTGTTGTCATCCAAAACGAGTACACTCGATGATGAAGCACGTGTTGTCCGTTTGCTGGACGAAGCTTCCAAAATCATCGATAAGGATCGGCTGCTGTTGTCTCACCAATGCGGCTTTGCATCTTGTGATGGAGGTAACGAATTAAGCGAGGCTCAGCAATGGGCGAAGATTGATCAAGGGCAGAAGATTGCAAAGCAATATTGGGGCAGCACCGTCTAGAATTCAAGCTGAATGTATTGTGACCTTATAAATACATTGCTCGATCAATAGTGTTATGCACGATAATGAAACGGCGACTTTTCCTCTGGAATCTATCCAGTGAGAAGCCGCCGTATTTGTTGTGGAACGTACGTATACGTATAGGTACGTTCTCATTTCTATAACTTTTTTTAACTAATGATGGGGCTTGTCATTTTTTATTTCTGCGATTCACGCTGTGCCAGCCATTCCTTTTTCAACAAAGCATATTGATACGTATTCTCGTATTTCGGTGTGCCGTCCTCATTTTTGACAAATGAAATGAACTTCAAAAAAAGACCTTCCCGGCGCATGCCCAGCTTCTCACACAGTTTCTGAGAACGGAAGTTATCATCCTCGACATAGGCGTACAGTCTTCTGATTCCCTGTTCCATAAAGAGATTTTCGATGAAAGCATTGGCGCTCTCACTGGCGTACCCTTTCCCTTCAAATCTGCCATTAAAATTCCAACCTATACTATACGTATCTGAATTCGAATCTTTATCCGTATCGGAATCCCGATCTTCCCTCATACCAAACAGCTCACCGATCAACTCGTTACTGTCTTTCAGGCAAACCGCGATGTGGGAATCGTCACTGCTTCTTTTTGCGACCTCTGCCGCCGCATCTTCCAATGTTGAAATTTGTTGATCCATAAAACAATTCACTCTGGGATTTGCTGTGTATTCCAACAGTCCGGCTGCGTCCGTTAAGGTGAAATTTCTCAGGATTAATCGATTGGTTTTAAGTATTTGCATAAGATGATATACCTCCGGTTTTCATATCAATAGATTGGCTTTGTTCATGTTGTATCTCTTTTTATTTTACGAGACTCCCTATTCGTACTATAACTGGGTATAGCCTTGGGTTTGGCTTTGGCTTTGGTACTGTCTGACCGGGAGAACAATCCCACCAATTTCTCCCTATAGATATAACCGAATACGAACCCGATTACAGCGATAACAGAAATAATAATGGCGATTGTGTATTGTTGCATATGAATTGTGGACCCTACAACGGTAGATGCGATGATCCACGGCAGACGACCGACGATAAGGATCGTGAAGAATCTAAACGAACTAATCGATGTAAGTGCGGCGACAAATACAAGCATGTCTTTGGGCAAGCCGGGAATTACGAAAAAGATGAATAAAAAAGCGGAGAACTTCTTCTCATCATGAATTAACGACATCCACTTATTATTTTTCTTTTGCATTAGCCGTGAAATATAAGCGCGACCGATAAAACGAGTGAAATAAAAAGCAATCGCTGAGCCTATAATCAAACCTATTGTAGTATACAAGGACCCAAGTGTAACCCCATAGATATAACCGCCTGCAATCTGTACCACTTCTCCTGGAATGGGTGCAACCACGATCTGAAGAATCTGGAATAAAATAAACATGACCGGACCCCAATGGCCTGTTGAATGAATATACGCTCTGAAGTTGTCCATGGAAGACATGATTTTAATAATGGCAGGAGAATAATACACCAGTAGACCAATGGACAACATGATAAACAGACCCAACAATATGTTAATCATTACTTTTTTCGAAGGTTGTGGCATACCTGACGACCCCTTTGTCTAATAACTTCTACATATTTACAGTATAAGACGAAATTATTAAGAGATACCTACATAACTTCTGAAGAATTCTTAAGTCGATTGTATTTGCTGGTAGTCGCTAATAGCGCATATTATACTGAAATTAGACGGAGGGATCAGATGAGCAAGAAAATTCTAATTGCTGATGATAACAGTGAAATTCGTGAAATTGTAAGGATTTTGTTAGAGAGTGAGAATTATGAAGTGATTGAAGCGATAGATGGTCAAGATGCGATTGATAAAGTGAACGAAGAGACGGATCTCATTATTTTGGATATGATGATGCCCAATAAATCGGGGCTGAAGGCGTGTCTGGAGATTCGTGAAAAAACAAGCGCACCGATCCTGTTTCTCACGGCGAAAACGCAGGATTCTGACAAACAATTGGCATTTTCCTCAGGCAGTGATGACTTTTTGTCCAAACCCTTTTCCTATACAGAACTCGTTTCGAGGGTGAAGGCCTTACTGCGGAGGTATTATGTTTATCGGGGCAAGGAGAAGACCGAAGAACAGGACCAAATTATCGTTAAGGATCTTACCGTCCATCAGGATTCAAAAGCCGTGTTTGTTGGAGAGAAGGAGATTGCTCTAACTGAAATTGAATACCAGATTTTGCTGCTGTTGGCTAAGAAGCGACGAAAGGTATTCTCGGCAGAAAATATATATGAGAGTGTTTGGGGGCAACCCTACTTTTATACGTGTAATAACACAGTGATGGTTCATATTCGTAACTTGAGAGGCAAACTGGAGGATGACCCGCAGAACCCTAAATATGTGAAGACCGTTTGGGGGAAGGGGTACAAAATTGAATAGATTATTAATCGGAAAAAAGCTGAAGATTAAACTGGTTCTGGCGGTTGTCATTTCTTTGGTCATTTCCATAAGTGCACTCGTTATTTTACAAGTTGTTGGCGAGACTGTATTGGATAGTTATTTAAGCAAATCCACTTTTGTAGAGAACAGGCAGCAAGATGCGCTTGATCGATTCGAAGCATTTGTGGATAACCAGAACGTGTCAACCCGTGATCATGAGCAATTGTCTGCTTGGATAAGACATGAGCGCTACTTAAATCTGTATATTTTTGCAAAAGACAAATTGATATTTTCCTCCAACACGGAGATTGATCCTGCCATTAATGAAGAGTTGTTAACTCAATTCGTGCCATCGAAAATACCCATCACCACCATCCATTTTGCAGATCAGGATGCCCAGATATACTTGGTTAGCTTTTATGAGTATCAATATTACAACCTCATTCTGATTATTGGTGTTTTCATAGCGGCCATTGTGTTCATTGTTTCCTTTCTACTGATGATTAATAAGAAAACATCTTATATTGGGGTGCTCGAACAAGAGATCAAAATACTCGAAGGTGGAAATTTGGATTATTCGATTACGATATCGGGAAAGGATGAACTGTCATCTCTGGCCCAGAGTATTGATGAGATGAGGAAATCATTTGTGGAGCGGCTGGGCAGCGAGGAGAGGGTCAGGATGGCCAACCGTGAATTGATCACGGCGATTTCCCATGATTTGCGAACACCACTCACGATTCTATTAGGATATATGGATATCATAGAGCTCAACAAATATAAGACACATGAGGATCTATTGCAGTATATTCATAATAGCCGGGAGAAGGCTTATCAGATCAAAGTGTTGTCGGACAAACTATTTGAATATTTTACGGTATCCTCGGCCGCTGAAGAAGAGGAAGTAGAATTTGAAATGTATGAGGGCAGAGCGCTTATCGATCAACTCATAGATGAGCAATTAGTGGTTTTGGACGATATAGACGTGCAGGTTCAGACAGATGCACATCATGAGGAGTTTTTGCTGGAAATCAATCTTGTCGCCATGCGTCGCGTAATGGATAATATATTTTCAAATATTCGAAAATACGCCGATCCAGGGCATCCCGTTCATATCCAGATTTCTTTGAGGCAACAATTGGTTATTCTTGAGGTGGAGAATAAGATTAAACGTGTTGGCAAAAAGAAAGATAGCAACGAAATTGGACTCGTTAGTTGTCAGAAAATGATCCAGCAGCACAACGGGACGTTGACGGTGTCGCAGGAAAAGGATATCTTTTCACTACAGATTATGCTACCTGTCATCATCAATAAACCAACACAGACTCATATATAACGGATCTCTTGAAATGATGCTGAGTGTTCGTGGAATCCATCTTGCTGTCTAATTTTGTTACCTTAGGGTGCTGTAGTGGAGGAGCTTGCTAAATAAGCATATGCGAAAGAACATCGCTCTACCATTCACACTATACAAAAAGAGCCATGCGACAGCATGGCTCTTACATATATCGCGAGAGGGCAAGCCTTATGTTTTAAACAACAGGTGCATTCTGTTTCTTGAAATATTGTTCAATTAGAAACGCGAGCATCGGTCCGGGCTCAGCCTGCTGTAATTGAGCCTGATCGCCAAATTCCATGAGATACGGCTGTTCTGTAGTACAAGGAGTCCAATGAGGCATCAGCTTTCCGGTGGAGTCCGAACCGTTTGGGTCACCTGTAGCAATAAAGTTGGATAAGTAATTACACATCTGGCGAGCCAGATCATAATGCTTGCCTGTGAAAGGCCGCCAGCATTTGGCAAGTGTTTCGAAGAAAAACCACAGATCAACGGAGTGAAAAGTACCTGGCTGATCCCAGCCCGGAATCTCGGCGTCGAAGTTATAATAGTAGAGAGGCGTTTCAGACGGATGACCGCTGTTCGCGCAGATGGCGAGCAGAATGGCATGTTGGATCATGCGGACCGATGCTTGTTGCAGAGCATGTTCGATTTGGCCGGAATCAGCCTCACATAGTTGCAAAAAGGCAGGAGCATCCTCGCCAAATAGCTCCACAGCCATCTGCTTCAGTTCTTCCAGATTGGCTGCGGCGGGACGAGTCCAAAATTCGGAAGACGTATGCCCCAGCATTACGGGGATCGCCTCGCGCTCCTGCTGAACAAAACGAGTAAACGGATCGCCTGCGCAGAATTGTTCGTCGATGACGGTTCCCCAGAAGCTTTTGTATTCGAGTGCTTTGTCACGGAGATATTCAGCATCCAGTTGTCTCGCCTCAGCCAGGGAAGATACGCCCAGGAAGCCGAAAAATTCAACCCCTGCTTGCTCTGCATCCCTTAGTGTGGAGCGGACAGAAGGCACGCGGACCTTCGGGTACAACTCGGTAGCTATACCGCTCATGATGACGGCTCGCTGGAACAAGCCTTTATTTTGAGGAGAGGTCATCTGGCTGAGTACACTTCCTCCGCCTGCCGACTGTCCGCCGATGGTGATCTGTTCTGGATCACCGCCAAAGGCGGCAATGTTACGTTTGACCCACTGTGTACCTGCTTGCTGATCAAGATGACCAAAGTTGGCGGGTGCATGTGGGGATTCGGCACTAATCTCAGGATGGCACAGGAAGCCAAAGGCATTCAGCCGATAATTAATCGTCACAACGACAATACCTCTACGAGCGATTCGCTCGCCATCAAATTCCATTTCGGCCGTATGGCCGACTTGCAGGCCCCCGCCAAAATACCAGACAAAAACAGGCAACTTCTCGTCCGTACGCTTGGCGGGTGTCCAGACATTCAGATACAGACAATCCTCGTTCATGGGCAGGTCGGGATCAACGGCCCATTCGCGGGTATAGATATTGTTATCATCGATGACTGTTGGGGCTTGCATGGAGATGGGGGCAAAATCAAAAGCTTGCAGTACACCTTCCCAGTTCGACTGCGGTTGCGGAGCGCGCCAGCGGTTCTCACCTACAGGAGGTGCGGCAAAAGGAATTCCCTTGAAGCTGGTAATCCGCGGGTCCGCCGCGGGCAGTCCTTGCACCTGTCCATGTTCTACCGTAACCATTCTAAGCATACAACATTCTCCTCTCTGGATTTAGCATGTAAGCGTTACCGAGCATCTTATCAACGTGGCATTAGAAAGGGGGAATCAAGGTTGAATCCGATTTGGCATGAGAGCAGTAGAGCCAGTAATTTGTATTTTATCAGCGGTGGTCACAAGCCAGCTAACCCTCACCAATGGGGGCCAGGCGTGCGTGACGTTTATGCGCTGCACTATATTATCCGCGGCCAAGGGACGCTGGAGACGGGCGGCCGCGTTTTTCGGCTCGTTACGGGGGAAAGCTTTATCATATTTCCGCAAAAGGAGATTTACTATTATCCAGACCCGCAAGATCCATGGGAGTACGTCTGGGTGGAGTTTAGCGGTGAGGATGCCGGGCGGTTGCTGGGGCTGACACAGCTCTCAAAGGTACAACCCGTGGTGACGGTCTCGCCGGAGACATTGCAGCCTTTTTTCCACCTTGCCTGGAACGCGGGTGCATCATCTTATGAATTACTGCGGGCGGATGCACGTTTGCGTCTGCTGCTCTCCTACTATATGGAGCATTATCCGAAAGAGCCGCAGGTGGACGCCAAGGATTATGTCTGGCTGGCGAGAAAGTACATCGAGCAGAACTACTGGAAGCCAACATTGACCGTCACCGAGATCGTAAAGGCAGTTAATCTGGAGCGCAGTTATTTGTTTCGTCTGTTTAAGGCAGCAACCGGCAAGTCTGTTTTGGAGTATATTACATCCTGCCGAATCGAGCGCGCCTGTGAACTGTTGAAAACGTCGGGCCTGCCGATTCAATCGGTAGCTTATTCTGTCGGCTACAATGATCCGTTATATTTTTCCAAAGTATTCAAGAAAGCAACTTCACACACGCCAACAGCGTACATGACGCTCTACCGGACGAAGGTATAAAGTTAACGGAACAGGGCGCAGTTCCCGGACTCTCGGAAATAACGGATCAGCTTCTCAATAGGGTCACGTCCACAGTTCAGCTTCACTCCTATACAATCAATGCACAGAAATTGCTGAGCAGAGCGCGAGATCAATTTGAGGTAGATGCCCACATCGTCTGAAGAGAGCGGGACCTGACAGGAGGTGCACAGGCGATGTTGAGCCATCTATTTCACCAGTTTGGCCCGGACGACGAGGCAATCATGTGCTGCGACAACGGGAGCGAAGCGTTCACGGAATACGCCAAGCTCTTGATGTTCCCAGCAGTCATACAGGGACAGGGCATAACCGGCAGCATAAGGCAGACCCATATCCCAAAATTGCAAAGACAATTCCCGCTGGCTGTCGCTCAGGTTGAAGAAACCAATAGCTAGATCACCATCTGTGAGTACCTTCACCAGCATAAATACATCGTCTGTGTGAAACCATTGCGGTTCTGGTTTAATGCGGTAAGCTCCGCGCGCTTCTACATCCTGATTGATAGCGATCAGGTCAGGATTCAGGAGAATATCCTTTGTAATCTGGTTAGCCTTGCGCACGTCACATCCGATCATTAATGGGGAACCCATCATGGACCAGAGAGAGAAGTGGGTTTTATATTCGATGTCGTTGCATCCGCCGATGCTGCCAATATAATCATTGTTGCTTCCACCGTACATACCTACAATCAGCATATCCATGTCGTTATGGCAGAAGGAGCCGGTGTAGCTTTGTTTGCCCAATTGAGACAGGGCAAGTTCCTTCACTGAATCCCAATTGTCACGGATATCGCCGGTGGAGCGGTACATATGAGCGCCCGATTCCCGAATCCAATCGTATACGTCGTCGGCTCCCCAGTTGCAGGCGGAGAACAGGATATCGCGTCCGCAGTTTTTGAGCGCAAGACTCATCCGTTTGTACAGCAGCTCTCCTGAGATATGGCGCGGCTTGAAGCAGTAATCATACTTCAAATAATCAACGCCCCATTCGGCAAAAAGGGCAGCATCCTGGAATTCATGCTCGAAGCTACCTGGATACCCGGCACATGTATGCGTACCTACGCATGAATACATGCCGAATTTTAGTCCTTTGCTATGGATATAATCAGAAAGCGCTCTCATTCCACTCGGGAATTTATCCGGGTCAGCCACCAGATTGCCACTCGCATCCCGTTCCTTCAGGCTCCAGCAATCATCAATGACAATATACTCGTAACCAGCGGCCAGATAACCTTCCGATACAAACACATCAGCGACATCCCGAATTAATTGTTCGTTAATATCCCACGTAAAGGTGTTCCACGAATTCCAGCCCAGGGCAGGGGCAAAGCCTAATACTTGATTGTTGCTCATGCTCTCGCATCCTTCCTCATCTCGGTTTTGTTAACAACACTAAACTGAACATAAACGATGAGTGACGTATCCTGCCATAGCTTAACGTTGCTTGGACATGGACATATGTTGCTCTGCTTGTGCTGGGGGAATTCCCTCTTCCAATCAGGCTCTGGGCAGGTATTCAGAAGTTGTCGGTAGAAGCATAAGAAAGGAAAAATGTCTGTCTGCGAAGAAGTTATATCTATCTTTTCAGGGATCTGTGCAAAACAATGGTATAGAAGTTATGATCGGTTATAATGCTCGAACAGGTTGTCAGAGCAACAGGAAAATTTGAATAGTATTCAGTTTTTTTAGGAAAAATACTCCAGTGGGGAACCCCTCATACGTAAGGTAGTAATCCCGCCGTAACAATTATGCATATGCCAGAAGGGTTCCAATTGGATAATGTGCGATTTTCCATCGGTTTTTCGTTAAACATAAGTGTCTGTTTGATTTGATTAGATATATAATTTATAGGATTGGGAGTGTTGTGAAATGAATCGAGATGAAGTAATGCAGGAGCTTGAAGCGCTGGGCAAAGAACGAACGAAAAAAATCTATATCTCCAACGGTGCGCATGAACCGCTATTTGGCGTGGCAACCGGAGCGATGAAACCAATGGCGAAGCGGATCAAAAAGGATCAGCCTTTGGCGGAGGAACTATATGCAACGGGGAATTATGATGCGATGTACTTTGCTGGCGTGATTGCCGATCCTCAAGCGATGACGGAAGCAGATTTTGATCGTTGGATCGATGCTGCTTATTTTTACATGATCTCTGACTTTATCGTTGCTGTGACGTTAGCCGAGACAGACATTGCGCAAGAGGTTTCCAATGCGTGGATTGCTAGTGGGGATGAACTGAGAATGTCAGCGGGATGGAGCTGTTACTGTTGGTTGCTCGGCAGTCGAAAGGATGCTGAGTTTTCGGAGAATAAACTGATGGAGATGCTGGAACAGGTGAAAAAGACGATTCACGAATCTCCGGAACGAACGAAATATTCGATGAACAATTTCCTGTATACCGTTGCAACATCCTATCAACCGTTGCACGATCAGGCAGTGGAGATAGCCAAGGCTGTGGGACCTGTCGAAGTGAACAAGGACAAGCCCAAGAGCAAGCTGCTGAATGCCTCTGAGAATATCCAAAAGGCAGTGGATAAAGGTCGGACGGGGTTCAAGCGTAAATATGTAAGATGCTGAAATTTTCGCCGTATCGTCAGTTTTAACATACGGAACATATGGAGATCGTGGGATTGAAATCCACAATCTCCATGTTATAATGAGGACAGAAACAGCTTATAATGCAAAGAGAGCCGTGCGCTAACACGACTCTCTGATGCAATAGCCGCTTTTAAGGGCGGTGGGCTTAACAAGAGGATACACAATTAAGTAGACCGCAACCTTTGCAAGGGTGGGCGGTCTATTTGTGTTTCAACTCGATATAGCAGCATCAAATCTACGTATAATATAAAAAACCGAAACCTCTACATATCTTTCCTTTTAACCATTTCTTTGGCTTGCTGCCTGCCCGCCGAGAGAAAGCTGTCGCTAAGCTCAGGATCACTAACAGAGCGTGCAAGTACAAGCGAACCAACCATTGTACTGAACAGTGCACGACCGCTGGACATATCGATCTCAGCCAGATTGGAGATAAAAGTAATCATCCGCTCCAATTCATGGGTGAACACCTGCCGAACCTCTTCGGACGAACGGGATATTTCGCTGGAAAGAGCGGGGAAAATACAGCTCATTTCTGTTTGGTCGCGGTGATACGAACTCAAATAATAATCGATTACTTTATTAATTTTGGAATTCTGCTCTTCCTGATCAGCCACGTTCTTTAGAAGTGTAATGGTATCACTAATGGCATATTCGCAGGCTTCGGCAACCAATTGTTCCTTGTTGTCAAAGTGTGAATAGAACCCTCCATGAGTTAATCCAGCTCCCTTCATAATAAACGGGACACTCACCTCCTGGATACCATTGGTGCGAAAAGCTCGAGCAGCACTCTCAACAATCTTACCTCGTACTTTTATCTTATGTCCTTTGGGATAGGGCATGATCACTCACTCCATAGCTTTCATCGTTCTGCTTTTATAAAATATTATAGTCATCATAATAAAGCCTGTCAATTTGGCGACTGGATATCTGTTCATTTTCAAAAGGGACAATACGATTGTTGACGGTCTTAAAATATGATGGTTATAATATATTACGGTCATCATATTTTAAATTGGCTTTAAATCGGGAGGTATCAGAATATGGGCAAGCTTGAATCTGTGGATACGTTAGTTATTGGATCCGGTCCAGGGGGATATGTGGCGGCGCTTCGTTCTTCGCAGTTGGGGATGAAGACGGCAATTGTTGAACGTAAACAGCTTGGCGGGGTCTGTACACATGTGGGTTGCATACCATCCAAAGCCTTAATTGCGGAATCGCATCGTTATGATTGGTTCAGACAGTTTAATCAAGCTGACGCGGCAGCGACATTTAAGAATGCTCAGCATTTTAAGCAGGGGGTTGTGAATAAACAGGCAGGTGGCGTCCACTATTTGTTAAAGACTGCGGGTGTGAACATTCTGGAAGGAGAGGCCAGTCTGGTGGATGAGCACACAGCCATGATCCAGCAAACTGGACAGGAGCAAAGCATTTCTTTTAAAAATCTCATATTGGCAACGGGGTCTCGTCCAATTGAGCTGCCAGCATTTCCAGTTGGAGGTCGCATCTTATCTTCCACTGAAGCATTATCTCTACAGGAGGTTCCGAGTAGTCTGATTGTGATCGGCGGAGGTTATATTGGGGTGGAGCTTGGACAGATGTATGCCAAATTCGGAACCAAGGTAACGATTCTGGAGGGAGGCGCACAAGTATTGCCTGGATTCGAGGCGGAACTTGCAGCCCCTGTAGTCAAACAATTAAAGGCGGACGGCATCCAGATCGTAACCGGAGCGATTGCCGAAAAGGTGGAGCACAAGGCGGATTCCATTACACTTCATTATTCAAAAAATCAGGAGCAACAACAAGTTACAGCAGAATATGTACTGGTTACAATCGGCAGGAAACCCAATACAGACGGCCAGTTAGGACTGGAACGCATAGGTGTGCCCGTAACGAACAAAGGACTGGTTGAGACGGATGAACAGTGCAGAACGGTTATCCCGCACATTTATGCCATTGGAGATATTACAGCCGGTCCGGCACTTGCCCACAAAGCATCCTATGAAGCTAAAGTAGCTGCAGAGGCCATTGCGGGTCTCACCTCCAAAGTGGATTACAAGGTGATTCCGCTTGTTGTCTTTTCTGATCCGGAGCTATCCAGTGTTGGGGTAAGTGAGACGGAAGCCAAAGCGCAGGCCATTCCGGTGGTTATTGGAAAATCTTCTTTTGGAATCAACGGAAGAGCATTGGCGTTAAGGGAAACCGAAGGTTTTGTGAAAATAGTGGCTGACCCGACTTCAGGAATTGTCATTGGCGCGCAAATCGTCGGCGTGGAGGCATCTACACTGATATCGGAGCTCGCACTTGCGATCGAGATGGGAGCAACCGTGGAAGATCTGGCCATGACGATTCACCCTCATCCCACTTTGGGAGAAGTGATCATGGAGGCAGCCGAGAACGCGGTCACCAAAATGAAAAAGCAGAAATAGTCAGCAAATTTAACCATACACGAGGATTGGGAATGGGAGAGATAAAAAGATGAAGTTAAAAGCAGGTTTGTATATCGGAATTGCGATGGTGCTCATTGTTGGAGGTTCACTTTTGGCTGTTAAAGGAAAGGATGCTGTAAGTCAGGCCGAGAGCCGGAAACAAGGCATACTTGAGGCAGAGCAAACGACATTATTTTATCAGAATAGTCCCGGGACGATTGCAGAGGCGGGTGCGTCTGAAGGTGACTCTGTGAAAGAGGGAGAGGTACTTTTCAAAGTGAAATCAGCTGGGGAGGGAGATAAGGAGGTACTCGCACCGTATGACGGATTGGTTGACCGAGTTAATGTAGAGAAGGGGGATCAAGTCCAAGCAGGAGTCCCGCTAGCAGTTGTGCAAAAGAATACGTATTACACCGACCTTTACATACAGGAAAGTGAAATTCAACAGCTTGAAGTGAATCAAAGCATTGATGTTCATTTCCCTTATTTGGATCAGCCAACGCAGGTGAAGGGGAGCGTTATTTCTATCTCAACTGCTCCTCAGTTTGCGAACTTGCGTATGTCGCGGGAAAAAGGGCAAGCCGATTTAAGTATGTTTCTGGTCCGAATATCGATGGATTCGAATACCGATTTGCTTCCGGGGATGACGGCAGAGGTGAAACTTGATGAAATCACTGATTGACGAGTGGAAGTACGTCGCGGGCAGTAAGTATATACGGCTAATTTTTATTGGGCCAATGATTGCAGCCTTATTTTTCGGATTAATGTTTTCGCATAATCAACTTAATAAATCACCAGTTGTGGTCATTGATGAGGATCATAGCGAATATTCACGGCAATTGATCTCCAAAATAAATGCGTCACAATACATGAGCGTCAAAAGCGTATATGCGAGCCGAATGAGTCCTGAAACATTGCTTGCCAACGAGCAGGCTGTAGCGGTCATTATGCTTCCCAATCAGTTGGGTTTGCGTCAACAACAAGGGAAATCGACAAATATCGGCATCTTGATGGATAACACGATGCCCTCGGGGTTAACAGGTATTCGCACTGCGATTCAGGAAATCATACTGACAGAGAATATGACCCTTTCCATGACACGTCTGATCCAAAAAGGGATGGATGCCGAGACAGCTAAAGGAATCGTGTCACCGTTATCCCTTCAGCAGCGGATGCTGTTTAATCCAACCTCCAGTTATGTCGGTTTTATGGTGCTTGGATTTGTGAATATCGTAGTATTGATGATTACAACAAGTGCAGCGGGCTCAATTGTACCCCGGCTTCGTCAGGAAGGGAAACTGTTTGCAAACGGAAAGTCACCCTTTCAACTATGGGTTCGGATTGTACCTTACGTTGTGTTGAGTTCACTTTCGCTGCTTCTATCCTATGGATTATTAAAGCAGGTGGGGGGAATGCGGTTTGAAGCAGAGGCTTATCTTTTTATCATTCCGTTAGTTGTTTATGCTTTTGCTTTGTCACTCATGGGTATGCTGATTGGATACACTGCCAAAGACTTATCCAAAGTCAATCTGCGGACCAGCTTGGTATTATATCCGTCCTTTCTGGCTACGGGAATTCAACTAACGCCACTGGCGTTCCCAGAACCGTTCCAAATGTTCGCAGGGGCATTACCCATGAACTGGCTTAACCGTCTGATTCGTGGAATGGCGTTTAGGGACGGGGCGCTGACAGCCTACAGTCAGGAGTTGGGGGCATTGCTGATTATTATTGGCGGAGTGTCCTTGTTTATGGGATTACTGTTTCTGCGGGAAGCAAGGAAACTTTCTCCTGACAGGGAACCACTGTTGAATACGGATATATTACCGAGCAGTAATTAATTTTTTAAGAATCGTTAAACAACGAAAAAAGACGCACGGGAGTCATTCCTGTTGCGTCTTTCTGTTTTCTTTTAATCTCATTCGTGCCTCCCATACGGTGAGCTATTTTCCATATTCAAAAATGGATCGTGATAAAGAGGGAAATACCATAGATTGTTTCTCATTAATCGTCATCATTATATGATATAATTTCTCACTGAGAGTACAGAAATGGAGAGCAAGAACGGCTTGATCCAGCTACTCCATAGCTGCCCCTATTTGTGACCTACTGCTCAGATGAAAACTTCCAAGGGAGCACTGATTTTTAGGATATAGAGTTGCACGCAGATAAAATTATTTATTATGGGAGTTGTCTAACGAATCATGAACAAAAAAGAAGTCGCGCATATACGCAAGCAGTTTAAACTCGATCACGATCTACTGAATATTTACGATATTCTCAACGTGTATATTACGAAGGAAACGAATGAGGTCTATCACTGGGAGCGTCACCCGTTCGAACTGGTGGACAGAGAGAAGCAGGAGCTGTACATGGGCAATTTCAAAAAATTGCTGACAGGTGATTTGGATCAGAAGTTGTTTGAATTGAAGTTCCAGGAAGCGGCGGAGGACCCGGCACAGGTATTGCTTCACCAGGCTCTGGTAACAGGTGATCCGGATGAATGGCAGGATCTGATGTTACTGCTCGTGGATCGAATGTTGGTGGATACGAAGTTTGAGCGGGATATGGTAGCTACGTTCGTGCGTGGACAGTATTATCTGCCAACCAAGGCTAGAAACGAAGCCACGGAAGAGAGTGAGAAGAATGAGGTGTTCGCCCATCCGTTCATTCTGTGCAGCGTGAATTCCACGGAGAAACAGCGGAAGACACTCTTGTTTGATTACGTGGAGAGAGAATTCAAATACAACATTATTGTCGATCCGATTATCAAATTAAGCACGCCAGAGCAAGGGTTCCTGTACCCTAGCGTGACGGACAACTACTCCGATGTGAACCGTGTACTGTATTGTACAGGGAAATCTAATTTCCCGGATCCGCATTTTGTTGAAAATGTATTGAATGGAGAAAGATCCGTTACCGCACTGGAAGAACGGGCGATCTTCGAAGATATCGTCAAGGAAGTGGCCGGTGAACAGCTAGATTCAGCCACCATTGCACATGTATATGAGGAGATCAACCGGGTCATCGAGATTAACGAAGAGTCCCATGAGGAAGAACCTCCGAAGCTGGACTATAAAGATCTGGAACGTGTACTGACCGCAAGTGGTATAGAGGATCTGACAACGGAGAAAGTAGAACGTGCCTTCGAAACGATCGTTGATAACAAGAACTATGAGATGAAGGCAACCAGTGTTATGCCAAAGTTTACGTCCAAGTCCATTAAGATTGAGACCAAGGTTGCTACGATTTCGGTTAGCCCGCAAGACCTGAGATATGTGAAGCAGGTGAATTATCAAGGCAGACGTTGCATCATGATTGAAGTGGACGAAGATGTAGTGATTGAAGGCTTTACCCTTAATACAGAAAAACTCATAAATGAGTAATTGATTCTAGACAATGGTGATGTAAAATCATCCTGCAAGGACGAATGAACGTCCATCTATGTTGAAAAAAAAGCCCAAGCCAAAAGCAACACTGAACTGCTCCTGTCATAGTAGACCGTAGAAGACTACGATGGGAGCAGTTCATTATCGCCAAGGCATGGGCTTTTTTGCTGTTTCATGACTGTCGCAGCAGTTGTTTGATATCCGCTGCCGGACTGGAGCCAAGCTCCTCTTTGAGCAATTCCTCCAGCACCAGATACTGTCGCTGCGCTTCGGTTCTTCGTCCAAGCGACAGATACAACAGGATGATCTCGCGATGAATATCTTCCCGAATCGAATCAATCTGGAGGATACGTTCAAAATAATACAGCGCCCGTAACGGCTCGCCTGCCTTCGCGTGATAGTGGGCCGCAGTTTCCATCGTCATGATGAAATCCAGCTCCAGCTGTCTGGACCACGCAAAAGCCCACTCATAATGCCTTCCTTTCAGAAGTTCACCCGTATACAACGTATCCATCCGCTCGAAGAGCTCGGGGCGATGTGCCGAGGCCTGACGCATCTGCCGGAACAAAGTCTCGAACTCGTACAGATCACAGTTAATCGCTTCCCGGTCGATACGGATACCGTTTCTGTCCTTGAGAATGATCGGCACGTCACTGTTATCACCGATGGCACGCCGCACGTAGTACAGTGTGGAATTGATGTTCGTCCAGGCCTTCTGCGGACTGAGGTCCTTCCACAACGTATCGGCCAAGGCATCGCGGGTGGTTGATTTGGTATACAGCAAGAATGCCAGCAATTCTTCCGTCTTGGGCGTTCTAAGCTTGATGGGACTGTCTGCTCCGGCTCCGCCGAACACGGTGAATTCACCGAACAGACGAACGTTCAGTTTGGGTCCAGGCACCGCTGGTTCAGGTGTTGTCACGGACTTGTGAAACTTTTCCTGCAACCGTTTGATGCTGCGGTTCAGTCGCTCAGCCGTGACCGGCTTGATGACGTAATCGATGACCTCTTTGTCGAAGGCCTGCACCGCATATTCCTCATAACCGGTCACCAGCACGATTGGAAGCGAAGGATGATGTTTACGCAGTTCACCAATGAGTTGCATACCCGAGATGCGAGGCATCGTAATGTCCAGAAATGCCGCATCGAAGCTATTCTCTGCCGCATATTCACAGGCTTCCTCCGGGTCATGAAACGCACGAGATACCTTGACTTCTCCGCTTTCTGTCAAAATGCGATTCAGTCGCTTCAGCGACAAATCCTCATCGTCCACGATGATGACTTTCATCTTCATGTTTCATAACCCCCGTTCCCATCTGTGCTTAGACGTTGATTTGGAAGATCAAATGTAATCCGCGTTCCCTCGCCGTCCAGACTTTCCATCTGAAGGTGTCTGCCATACAGCAGGTTCAACCGGCTGGAAATATTCCATAGTCCAACGCCGTTACTGCCGTCCGTGGATTGCCGAATTTCGTCCATCCGTTGCTTGGTTATGCCGATTCCGTTGTCCTCGATGGTGAAACGTGTTTCCGTATCATTCAGATTGCGGATAGACAACATGACCCGACCACCGCGAATGCTGGACATCAGCCCATGCCGAATTGCGTTTTCGATCAGGGGCTGTAACGTGAGCGGTGGAATGTCCATGTTCCGGTTCACATCCGCATCCACATCAATAATGACCTCCAACCTTGAGCCAAAGCGGGCTTGCTCAATCGCTACGTATGCCTCGATCATCTCCAGTTCGTTCATCAGGCTAGTTTTTGAGTCCAGATGTTTAAAGTGCACACTCCGTCGTAAGTAACTCGATAATTGCAAAATCAATTGTTCTGCCCGATTCGGCGCATCCACGCACAATTCGGCAATGGCGTTCAGGGCGTTATACAGAAAGTGCGGGTTCATCTGTGACCGCAAAAAAGATATTTCCGCATCTCGCGCAGCTTGGACGGATGTTTTCATCCGAGTCAAACCGCCGATCCGTGCCAGCAGTTCCTCCGATTCGAACGGCTTGGATACAAAATCATTGGCGCCTTTCTCCAAGGCCAGCTTCAATTGATGGGCTTTATTACTCGCCGTCAGCATGAGTACAGGTAACTCGGAAGGAGGGAAGCGCTCCCTGATCCGTTCCAGCAATTCGTAACCCGACATGTCAGGCATCATGATATCAGCAATGACGAGATGCACGGCAGGTAGTTTGTCCAGCAGCTCCAGTACGGAAGGTGAGCGTGAAGTGACCGCATAACTATATCCTTCCAGCTTCAAGAGATTCACTATTGTCTGCAAATTAGCCGAGTCGTCATCCACAACGATGATCCATTCGTCTTTATTCCCTTGTACAATCGTTGGTTCTTCGAACCGGAGTAGCCGATTACCAGGACCTGTAGGAGCGATGGTAAGTGGCATGACGTTGGAACGTTTCTCTCCTTTATTCTCTGCCAGCGGAAAGGTCAGGATGAACGTAGCACCCATGCCGGGTGCTGATTCCGCATGAATGGTTCCGCCATGCAGCTCGACCAGCTTGCGTGTAATGCTTAGTCCTAGACCGGTGCCTCCAGCAACGACTGGCCCCGTATCCGCTTCCTGCTCGAACGGCAGGAAGATATGTTCCAGCTTGTCCGTACCGATACCACGGCCGGTATCCACAATGCGTATTTCCGCTTTGCCTTGCACGACCGTAGCTTTGATGCTTACCGTGCCACGTTCCGTGAACTTAACGGCATTGCCGATCAGATTATGCAAAATCTGAATCAGTCGGTTGCCGTCTGCATAGATCGGCGGGAAATGCGCCGGGATGCGGTTGATAAGCTCCACCTTTTTCGCGCCAAGCAGGAAGGAGTGCATACGCATGACCGATTCGACAAACGAGTACAGATCGGTCGAAGACCGGTGGAGCGGGATGTCGCCATGTTTCATTTTCGAATAATCCAGTAATTCATCGACCAGATAGGTTAATCGTCTGCCACTTCCCGTCACGATCGCCAGATTGTGCGCTTGCTCATCGGTAAGGGGACCTTCTGCGCCTTTAAGCAGGCTTTCACTGATGTTAACAATCGCGTTCAGCGGTGTTTTGAGCTCATGCGAAGTATTGGACAGGAAGTCGTCCTTCACCTTGTCCAGCAAGAGCAACTGATCTTTGAGGGTGCGGACCGTACGATAGGCCTCGAAGAACCGAAGCACCGCTAGAAACAGCATCAGGATGCTGAACAGGACAATGGAAGCCTGCCCGATATTCATATTTTCCTTGAGCGAGATCGAGAAGAGATTAATGTCCAGACAATACAGCATGATGCTTAAGAGAGCTGCGTACCACAGAAAAGTAGACAGCCGTTCGCCTTTCTCACTGGTTAGGAACTGTTTTGCACATTGATACAGCAACCAGAGCAACATCAACGTGTACATAACGACGACGTAAGGCGCAGCCAGCCCGTAGATGGAAATAGGCAGGAGCGTGACCATACATAAGTAAGCTCCGAAGATGATCAGGATCAACGCCGTGAGCATACCGGACAGGATGCCTGTTTTGAATCGGTAGAAGTAAAAGGTTAACAGACCCAGACATGCCACAGAGCAGAAATCTTTTAATTTATAGAGCGTGCTAAAGGAGATTTCCGTGCCCGCCATCGATAACACACGTTCGCTGATCATGCCGTTATAGAGTGCATACAGGAGACAGATTAGACCAATCAGCAGCAGGGAATCGTCTCTGTTTCGGTAGAGTGCAGACCCTAGGTAACTGATGAGGAATATGATCGAAATGGTACCCAGTACAGCAAGCGTGCCAAATTCGATAGCTGTGTTGAATTGATGTTTTTTCAGCATGGCTGCTTGTTCGCCAAAAAAGAGTGGACCCGGAATGCCAGAGTCCGTGTAATCGTAATTAGCCACCCGGATCAAAATCTCAATGTCACCGCCATGATAGGGGAAAAAGCCAATCTGGGGGGAGTTGCCTGGTCGGTAACCTGCGGATTTTGCCACGGCATGCCCGTCTTCCAGCAGCTTGTTGCCATTGATGTAGATTTCGCTGGCAAAACGAATGTTCATTTTTTTGATCGCTAGCGTTCCTTCAACAGGTGCATTACGCAGCACCAGTCGATACGTGGCGAAGCCGTGGGTTGGCAGTCGTTCGCCATCCACTTTAAGTCGATTCCAGGAGCCGGGAACGGTTGCATAGGTGTCGGGTGCTTTCGTTGGACCAGCCTGATTCGATGTTGCAGATTCGTCAGGAAGCAATCGCTCCCAGTAAAATTCCCACTCCCCGTCCAGCTTGATCCGCTCGTCTTGTTCAGGGTTCCAGGCCGAGAGGTCCAGAACACCTTGACGGGCATGAAGCGCAGCAGATTGTGGTTCTCTGATCGTTGATAGCAGCAGTACGGTAATGGCAAGTGCAACAGTCAGGACAACGCCTGAAATTTTTAATAACACGAAATGCTGCTCCTTTAGAGATTGTTCAATCCTTTGGTAGCTTCGGACAAAATCTCTTGTATTCTATCGGCATTGTAGCGAATATCTCTGGGGGGCGCAATCATATTTCGACAAATTCCTTCATACCCACCCCGTGAATTCCAATATTGAGGCTTTTGCAGACTGTGCTTCTGTATGAGCGCCTTTGCGCCAGGCTTTAGGCGATTCGCCCATCAGTTTGGCGAAGCAGCGGTTAAAGCTGGAAATGGATCGGAAGCCGACCTGCTCAGAGATGGACAGAATGGAGGCCTCGGTGCTTTTTAATCGTTTGCATGCCTCTTCAATCCGGGTACTATTCAGAAAATCAAGCGGTGTGGTTCCCATAATTTCATGGAACTTGCGGCGAAAATGCGTTGTACTCAGATGACACAGATCAGCGAGGTAATCGATGGTCACAGGCATCATATAGTTTTTGGTGATAAACTGCAGCACAGGTGAGATGACCAAGTCACCTTGGAGGTCTCGTTCCCGTTCCTGATCCTGAGATGACAAGCGTTCGCTGCTCGCATGAATTCGAAGCAGTTCGATATATAGAGACATCAACAAGCCGTACGCGCTCTCCCGATAGTAGGGGGACTGCTGCTTCATTTCTTCAACGATTGAAGTTGCGAGCATATGAATTTTGGGATGCTGTTCCTTATTCAGAATGCAATTGGTTCCCTGAATCGCCCATAGATTCGGTTCAATGTGAGTTTGTGCTGTTTTGAGCGAGTGACGGAAGAGTTCTTCCGGTGAAAAAAAGATATAAGCCCACAGGCTGGCGTTATTAGGTGAACTGTATGTGGTATGCGGAAGATAGCGGGGAATGAAGGTGACGTCGCCTGCCCGAAAAGGTACAGATTCCCCCTTAATCTCCATGATGCCTCCATCTGAATAACAGATGCCAATCTCCATGTGGTTATGGAAATGAAGATGCTCACTCTTGATATCGGATATTCTCCAGCGGTCTCCACTGAGTAACAGGACAGGAAAATCAATGGGCAGGCTGTAGTGGCGATATTCAATTACAGGTTTCTTCGGTTTGGGCATTTTCGAGGACTCCTATGTATAAATGATTGAAATTGCACAGTTTTGTTGCGAATATGCTTAGATTGAGACTATTTTACTGCGTACAATGGAATAAGTAAAGCGTTTACAAAAATGGACGGACACCTCTCAGGGCGCACTTGGGGGCGTGTGCGCAGGGAGAGGGGAATAACAATGCTTCAAGTGAAATATGACAGGGATCAGATTCTACACGTAATCGAGAACGTTACCAAGAAAACACTGGATATGGATCTGACATGGGATTGGCCCGGTGGAGTGGCTTATTATGGTGTATCCAGAGCCTATCAAACGACAGGCAACCAAGAGATTTTGGACAGGCTGGTGAAATGGGCAGACGAATATATAGAGCTAGGCCTGCCAAGTTGGACGGTAAATACATGTGCCATGGGTCATGTGCTCATCACTTTATATGAAGAAACCGGAGATCAGAAATATTGGGACATTGTCCTCAGCAAGGTTGATTATCTCCAGAATCATGCGCTTCGCTTTGGAGACAATGTGCTTCAGCATACGGTATCCGTTTCCAATGATTTTCCGGAACAGGCTTGGGCGGATACCTTGTTTATGGCGGCATTTTTCCTGCTTCGCGTAGGTAGCAAATTAAAAGACGAAGCCATGATTCAGGATGCGTTGAATCAGTATTACTGGCATATCAAATACCTGCAAGATCCGAGCAGCAGTCTGTGGTATCACGGTTATAACAATATCAACAAGGACCATATGTCCGGATTTTACTGGGGAAGAGCGAACGCTTGGGGAGCCTATACCATGTCTCAGGTGAAATCTCAGCTCAACGACTGGTACTTGTATCCCCAATGTATGGACGTAGAGTGTGCACTTCGCGATCAATTGGCGGCTCTCAAGCTGGTGCAGACCGAGAATGGCTTGTGGCGTACGGTTCTGGATGACGAAGAATCGTATGAAGAGGTGTCAGCTTCCGCGGGTATTGCAGCAGCCATGATCAACAACGGCAATCCACTGCATACCAAATACGTGCAAAAGGCACTGGAAGGCATCCTGAACAACATTAGCGAAGATGGGCGCGTGCTTGGTGTATCTGGCGGTACGGCGGTAATGAAGGATCGGGATGGCTATCGCAATATTCCAAAAGACTGGATTCAGGGCTGGGGTCAGGGCCTGGCACTCGCTTTTCTGTCCGATATGTTGAGATAGGGAGGGAACCCAAATGTCCAAATTAACCAAAGGCTCCTTTACACTACCGGGAGAATCCGGTTATGAAGCACTGACGCTTGAACTTGCCAACCGCTGGGGTGCCGATGTGATCCGTGACAGTGACGGTACAAAGTTGTCCGATGAGATTATCAATGCCGGATACGGCATCTATTCAACCATTTGCATTATTCGGGATCATAATGAGTGGGCATCCCGTAATCTGGATAAGTTGCAGCAATGTTTTCTCATTACGAATCCGAAGGTTGCTGTGCAAGATTATGTATCCATCTATCTGATGGAGGACTTCTTCGCTGAACAATTCAGGGTGAATGATTCGAAAGAAGCGTTTAAGTATTGGCAGGTGTACGACCGAACGACTGGGGAAGAAGTTCCTAGAGGACAGTGGAATTATGAAAGGGAATCTGGCAATGTTGTCATTACCGGTGTTGCTCCTTGGCATAAATACACGGTGAGTTTCATGGTTTATCGGATCTGGGAAGAGATTTCCATGTACAATCATACAACGAATAATTGGGACAAAGAGCATCTGATGCAGATTGACCCGATCTATACGGACACCCAAACCTATCTGCTGGATTGGATGGAAAAGTGGTGCCAAGGCCACCCGGAAACAACGGTTGTACGTTTTACGTCCCTATTTTATAACTTCGCCTGGATCTGGGGCAGTGATGAGCGGAATCGCCATCTGTTCTCGGATTGGGGTTCATACGATTTCACGGTAAGTTCGAGAGCGCTGGATCTGTTTGCTCAAAAATATGGGTACTCACTCTCCGCCGAGGACTTTGTAAATGGCGGTAAATATCAGGTCACTCATACGCCTGCGGATCAGCGCAAACTGGACTGGATGGCATTTATCAATGATTTTGTGATTGAATTCGGTAAAAAGTTAATTGATATTGTACACAATCATGACAAGCTGGCGTATGTCTTCTATGATGACAGCTGGGTAGGCATGGAGCCGTACAATGATCGCTTTGAGGAATTTGGATTCGACGGCATGATCAAATGTGTGTTCTCCGGTTATGAGGCAAGAATGTGCTCCGGCGTTAAGGCTGATACCCATGAGATTCGCTTGCATCCCTACTTGTTCCCAGTTGGCTTAGGCGGGCTTCCTACCTTCAAAGAGGGAGGAGACCCTACCCTGGATGCGAAGAAATACTGGATTAATATCCGGCGTGCGCTGCTGCGTGAGTCGATTGACCGGATTGGACTGGGTGGATATTTGCATCTTGTTGAGCCTTACCCGGATTTTGTGGATTATATCGAGAAGATTGCCCATGAATTCAGGGAAATGAAAGAGCTGCATCAGGCTGGAAAACCATATCAGATCAAAACAAAGGTAGCCGTGCTGCATAGCTGGGGCAAGTTAAGATCGTGGACCTTGTCCGGTCATTTTCATGAAACGCATATGCATGATCTGATTCATGTGAATGAGGCATTAGCCGGGTTGCCTGTTGACGTGCAGTTTATTGATTTTGATGATATTCGACAGGGGGCATTGAAGGATGTAGATGTCGTCATCAATGCCGGCTCTGCAGGTTCAGCATGGAGCGGTGGAGCGCATTGGAGTGACCACAAGTCTGTGGACTTATTGACACAATGGGTGTATGAGGGTGGTACCTTTATTGGCATTAACCAGCCTTCGGCAATGGACGGGTACGACAGCTATTTTAGAATGGCCCATGTGCTTGGGGTAGATGAGGATACAGGTGCAAGGGTTGTTCATGGAAAATGGTCGTATGAAGTTAATGATGAGTATGGTTTGGTGCCTGAGGGGGCCAGCATACTTCCGAAAGATAACATTTATCTTACTGATGGATCAGCAGCTGTAGTGAATGAAACGGATGGTCAGATCACACTGTCCACACATGCTTTTGGAAAAGGAAAAGGGATCTACCTGCCTTCCTTCGAATTCAGCTGGGAAAATACAAGACTACTTCTGAATTTGATTCGATTTGCGGGCAATGAATTCCATGAAACAAAGTACATCACGGATAACTTGTATACTGAGTGCGCCTATTACCCCGAGAGCAACATATTGGTTGTGATCAATAATAGCAATCAGGTTCAGTCCACGACGATCAATACAGAGCATGGAAAACAGACCGTGGAATTGGAGCCGTATGATACGGTGATCACCAAAATTGGTTTAACAAAATCGGTATCCCCATAGAATAATGACTCGATAGACCGTATTCCTTAACCAGGGAGCGGTCTATTTTAGTTATTAGGACGTGTCTGAAAACTCTGAAGAAAGCAGATTTTATCGTACGGATATTACTTTATAGTTTTAACACTATTTAGTAGAATATTTAAATAAGGATAGGGATCATGAGCCCTAATATATTATTGTTTTCATCTTTTTAAAGGAGAGAGTGCCCTAATGTACAGTTATAAATTGTTGGACAAAATAAGCATGGAGACACTTCACGAGGCGTTTGTGGATGCGTTCTCCGACTATCAGGTTAAAATGGATTTGCCTTTTTGGAAGTTTCAACAAATGCTCCAACGAAGGGGTTATCACCCCGAAATATCTATGGGAGCCTTTAAAGATGAGAGAATGGTCGGATTTGTTATCAATGGACTTCGAAGCTGGAATGGAAAGGCAACTGCATATGACCTTGGTACAGGCGTTGTAAAAGATTGCAGGCGGCAAGGCATTACAAGCGATCTGCTCTTGAATATTCAAAAGCTGTTAAAAGAAAAAAATGTAGAGCAATATTTGCTGGAAGTTATCCAATCCAATGAATCTGCAGTTCAGCTGTACAGTAAACAAAACTTCAAAATTCAAAGGGAATTTTCATGTTTCCAGTTGCAAAAAGATCAATTCATACCGCAAACGACCTGCATGGTGGAATGTGTGGAGAGAATCGATGTGGAGCAGTTCAAGGAATTTTGGGATGTGGAGCCCTCCTGGCAAAATTCAATTGATTCCATCTACGCTTTACCGGAAGCTTTTATCTATGTGGTTGCACGTCAGGATCACAGCATTGTTGGTTATGGCATTATAGATCAAAAAACAGGTGATGTTCCACAGCTTGCAGTGAACCAAAATTACCGGGGCAAAGGTATTGCAAGCAGCATCCTGACAGAGATGGTCCAACGCACAGAATCGCCTAGAATCAGTGTCCTCAATGTGGAGTCTCATCTGAAACCGATGCAAGATTTCCTCCTGGTCAAATCAGGTTTTGCATATCATGTGGGCCAGTACGAAATGCTCTTGAAATTATAACGAGATACCCGTTTCGACTTAAGATCAGATCGGGTTCATACGAAAATATGTGGGGTGTTAGTGTCTGTCTTGTTGGGCCAGTTGAACGGGAGGTTGATTAAAGGCTTCCCGGAAATCCTGGATTGCAGTATCCAACCCATCCTGTACTCGTTATAATAATGTTGATATATGACATGGTTAGAGGAGACAAAGACATAACATGAGCCGAAAGAAATACTGTAAGCGTATTCAGTTTCTGGATGATTGGAGTCTCAAAACCAAGTTGTACATATTGTTCATTTTTTGTGTGCTGGTCCCGGTCCTGGTCACAAATACCGTGTTTTACCAAAGTATCAAAGGTAACATTGAAGAGAAGGAGCATAGCCGATTCAATGAAATGCAGCAAAGGATCAAGTTCAACCTGCGGAACAGTATAGACAATAGCTTGTATGTGTCCAATTTTCTCTATACCGATGGAACGCTGAACCGGTTCATGGAGTTCAAGTATCGCGATCAGGAAGACTATTACTCTGCCTACTATGATATGCTTAGCAACAACAATCTGGTCAGGTACTACTACAGCTACCAGCAGGTGAATCAAATTACGTTTTATGTTGGCAATGATACCTTCGTCAATGGAGGAAACTTCATTAAGCTGGATGATGAGGTGAAGAAAAGTGATTGGTATCAAGCGCTGATGAACACGAGCGACCATATCATGATCTATTCGTATTTTGACAAACAGCAGGCGGAGATGTCGCAAAGTCAGGGAGGACGCAAAGTAAGCATTATTCGTAAGCTGGATTACTTTGGGGAGCAGCAGGTTGAAAAGGTGTTAAAGGTTGATCTGGACTACGCTTTCATCAACAAATCGCTTAAAAATGAGGGAGCAAATGGGAAGGTGTATGTCGTTTCGGATGGCAGGGTCATTTTCTCGAACGATTCAAAAATGAATCAGATGCGCAAGCCATTTAATCTGATTGCAAACAGTCCAATTGATCCTGTTCAATCCATGCAATCGATTCCCGTCGTATCCGAGGATTGGCAGATTGTCGTCAGCACGGAGAAATTGGACGTTCTGTCGGAGATTGTTAATTCCAAGCTTAATTTGACTTTACTAATCATTCTTAATCTGTTGGTGCCGACACTGCTAATCTGGTTGATATCCAGATCACTGGTCATCAGAGTTGATCGGATAGCGAAGCACCTGGATCAAGTGAAGCATGAGAAATTTGAGGTGATATCGGGACCTGTGGGCAAAGACGAGATCGGCAGCCTGACCCATAGTTATAACATGATGGTCATCAAGATCAAGAACCTGATTGAGATTGTGTTTAAGGGCCAGGTGGAGCGGCAAGCCCTTGAGCTCTCCAAGAAACAGGCGGAGCTGAAAGCCCTTCAGAGTCAGGTGAATCCCCATTTCATGTTCAACACGCTTGAAACGATCCGTATGCGGAGTTTGATCAAGGACGAGCTTGAAACCTCCGATGTCATTCATAAACTGGCACTGCTGTTACGTCAGACGATCAATTGGGGCGATGATCTGATTACAATCGCAGAGGAAATCAATTTTGTAGAGAGTTATCTGAGTATCCAGCAGTATCGCTTTGGTGAAAAGTTGCAATTTGCAATCCGGATCACAGACGAATCCATTGCTGCCATGATGATACCCAAGCTAACCGTTCTCACCTTTGTGGAGAATGCTTGTATCCATGGCATTGAGGGGACTTCGAATGATGGGGTCGTGGAGGTATTATTCGAAATTCGAAGTAATGAACTGTACATTTCCATTCGAGATACCGGAGTCGGTATGGATCAGGACAAGCTGGCCTCGCTCCGCAAAATGATGCAAGACCCGAGTATGGATCGGATGAGCGAGCTTAGCAGCATTGGTATGATGAATGCATATATTCGGCTGCGGATGTATTTTAATGATTTCGTTCAGGTGCACATATTCAGTGAAAAGGGGAAGGGAACAACGATTGGCATTCAAATTCCTCTTATGCAGGCATCTCAAGAATAAGGAGCGAGGATATGATCAACGTGCTGATTGTGGACGATGAGCCATTTATTCGCCAAGGACTTCTATTGTTAATTGATTGGGAGTCTTACGGATTTCAGATTTGCGGTCAGGCCTCCAATGGTATGCAGGCATTGGAGTGCATACGCGCTATGCAGCCCGATCTGGTGATTTCCGACATTAAGATGCCGGAAATGGACGGAATGCAGCTTGCCAAAACCTTGTACGAGCAATATAACGGTGACATCAAGCTGATTCTTCTAAGTGGATTCTATGAGTTCGGATATGCCAAGCAGGCGATTAAATACCAGGTGGATGACTACATTCTCAAGCCTATTGTGAAGACCGAACTGGTTCAGGTGCTTGAGGAGTTCAGGGTCGCATTTAATGCGCGGACGGAAGAGAAGCGATATCAGCAAAAAAAAGATCGAATTATTATGGCTCAGCATATGCAGTCAATCTTGCTTGGGGTGGCTGAGGAGGATGCTGTTACGAGTCTGCAGCCCCACTATCAAGATGTCGGCATAATGCGTTGCATCCTGATTGAGGCGGAAGCCGGTCCAGAACAGGGAACGGATTGGTGCGCTCGGGTCGAGGCATGGGTGGGCAAGCCCTTGCCGGGACAAATTTTGAAGCCCTTCACAGGTGATAAAAATGCGGTTCTGCTTATGGTTACGGACCTGATGGTGAACCGTGAGGCAGTGACCTTGGAGCAATATTTGACCCGATTACATGCCGATCTGAGCCATGGTCAAGAGGCGGCTATTGCTTGTTATGTCGGGAAGGAAGTACATGAGTTGGAGGCGCTGCACGAGTCTTATCAATCCTGCGGCATAATGAAAAGCTTACGTTTCTTCACCACTTGCAGGCCCATTTATTACTTCGAACTTATGGATACAACCTTATTTGTTAATCGGCCGGGACAGTTCGAAAAACAATTGTTTGATGGGCTAGTCAAGTCTATTGAGGAACAGCAGACGGATGAGTTATACAGTCATGCAAAGGCCATTTTTCAATTTTTTCTGGATGAGCGAATCGAGCCTGGTATTGTCCGCATCCACTTGCATTATTTGGCATACACATTGCTGGATCTCGTGAATAACGATACGGTTACTCCAGATTCGGGGTTGATGGAATCGACTTTTCTGAAGGTGAACTACGCGATGTTATCCATGGAGGAAAACATTGAACATTTATGCGAATTCTCGCTCATGTGCGCAGAGAAACTGAAGGAGCAGCAAAAGTCAAATGCGATGGGCGTATTAGCCAAAATTGAGGCCTTCATTCACGAGCATTACAGAGAAAATATCAGCCTGAAATTGCTCGGGGAGCAGTTTTACATGAATAGTGCATATCTGGGTCAGATTTTCAAAAAGCATTTCTCGATCAGCTTCAGTGATTATTTGAATCAATTACGTATTGAGGAAGCCGCCCGGCTGTTGCGCAGAACAGATCAAAGAGTATACGAAATCGCAACAATGGTGGGATATCGGGATTCCGATTACTTTATTAGCCGGTTCGAGAAACTCATGGGGGAGACTCCTGCACAATATCGTAAAAGTGCCCATGCTGCGTACTCTCTTGATTAACATCCTGCACTCCTTGACGGAGCGGCGGGATATTTTTTTTCGCAGATGCTGGAATTAGTGGGATTCCATCTATAGTTTATCCCGTTGAGAGGGGCATGGAAGCATGATAATTTTAAGTCAGCCTTTGGAAAGCGCTTTCCAAAAAGCTTCTGTCAATATAATCGATGGAGGGGTCATGATGAAAAAGGATGTTAGAAAAAGAATCAAGTATAGTGCTCTGCTCGCTTTAATACTGGTCATCGCACTCACTGGATGTACACCGGGATCGTCCTCGAAAGGGGAAAAGACAGCAGATGGAAGGGAATTGAAACAATTTTCCGCATTTTTTGCCGTACCGGGAAAAATTGCGCCTGACGATAATCGGGTGTTAAAGGCTATTGAGGAGAAAACAGGTGTCAGAGTCACGATGGACTGGCTTACGGGCCAAACAGCCAAAGAGCGGATTGGTGTACTCATTGCAGGCGGCGAATATCCCGATTTTATCGATGGGAGTGATGGTACTCAGCAACTGGTAGCAGCAGGGGCGTTAGTACCACTTGAGGATTACATCGATAAATATCCAAACATCAAAAATTACCTGGGCGAAGACTGGAAGAAGATGAAAAATACGACGGATGGACATATCTACTTCATTCCTCAATTCGGCAATATACAAGAGAAGTCGATGAAAGTATCCCATGACGGAGAAGCGTTCTGGATTCAGAAGGCCGTACTGGAGTGGGATAATTATCCGACAATCAAAACGCTTGACCAATACTTCGACTTGATTGAACGGTATAAAGCAGCTCACCCGACCGTTGATGGTCAGCCAACAATTGGATTTGAAATTATCTCTTATGACTGGCGTTATTTCGCACTGGAGAACCCTCCGCTCTTCATGGCTGGTTATCCTAACGAAGGCGCAGCCATCGTTGATAAAGAAACGCTGACAGCCAAAAACTATAATACCATTCCGGAAGCGAAGGCATATTTCAAGAAAATTAATGAGGTATATCATCAGGGCCTCGTGGATAACGAAACCTTTACAGCAAACTATGATCAATATATCTCCAAAATTTCAACCGGACGTGTGCTGGGCATGGTGGATCAAGGATGGCAGTTCCTTGACGCCGAGGCATCACTCGTGAAGCAAAAATTGTATGACAAAACCTATGTACCGTTGTCCATTACACTCTCCGAGGATGTTAAAGGGCGCTATCAGAACAATCCAATCCTTAATGTGAATGGTGGCCTGGCCATTACAAAGAGTTGCGAGGATATCGAGGGAGCACTTCAATATATTAATGATTTGTTGGACCCTGAGATGGAGGTATTGAGAACCTGGGGACAGGAAGGCGTGGATTATCAAGTCGATGATAAAGGCGTGTTCTCCAGAAATGAAGAGCAACGTGCGAATTCCAAAGATCCGGACTGGGTGCTGGCAAACACGGGAAGCCCGTTGGTCTATTTCCCGCATCATGAAGGCATGACCGCTGACGGGAAGAATGCCCTTGACCCTAAGGAGCAGCCGGAGGAGTACCTTGCCACATTGAATGACATCGACAAAAAAGTGCTGAAGGCTTATGGATATACGAAGTTTACCGACTTCCTGGAGCCTGCGGAGGAAAATGAACCGTGGTTCCCAATCTATACCTATAATTTTGAACCGAATAAACCGGAGACCATCGCCAGACAAAAAATGGACGATGTAAAACGCAAATGGCTGCCAAAAGTGATTATGACTTCACCAGCCGAATTTGATAAGGCATGGGAAGAATATCAAGCCACGCTCAAGGAAAGTGCAGATATTAAAGCGTATGAAGATGCGCTGACGGAAGAAGTCCGCAGACGTATGGAACTGTGGGGATAAAGGCCTGTCACACAGAAAGGCTATGGGGAACCCCGTAGCCTTTCTTACACGCTAGATTCAGAGGTTGGATAGGAATGGAATCGATTCACCCAGACTGGGTGATATAGATAAACTCGTAAGCAAGGAGAGAAAAAACATGGCCAAAAAGGAGTTGCAGCCTTCGTTAAAAACCAGCCATATCCCAGCGGGAACAAGCTGGATCGGGTACAACCTGTCCAGAATGAAAAGTCAGCGACAATTAATGTGGATGTCATTTCCGTTTATTGCGTTTATCGCTATTTTTGCGTATGGACCATTATGGGGCTGGTTGATGGCGTTTCAGAATTATAGACCGGGCATTGGTTTTATGGAGCAGGATTGGGTTGGGGTGGATCATTTTCGAACGTTATTCACGGACCCTACATTTTTACGTGTCATTCGCAATACGCTGGCGATGAGCCTGATCAGTCTGTTTCTGGGATTTGTCGGCTCGATTGGTCTGGCGCTCTTATTGAATGAACTGCGAATGGTATTGTTCAAACGTGTGGTACAGACGGTTTCCTACCTTCCGCATTTCCTGTCATGGATCATCGTAACAGGTATTGTTGCGAATGTATTATCAACGGAAACAGGAATAGTGAATGTGCTGTTGACGAAATTGGGCCTGATTGATGCACCGATCAATTTTTTTGCCGAACCAAAGTACTTCTGGGGGATTGTAGGTCTGTCCAGCATGTGGAAGGAAATTGGCTGGGGCACGATTATTTATCTGGCGGCCATGGCGTCGATTAATCCGAGCTTGTACGAGGCAGCTTCCATCGACGGAGCCGGACGGTTTCGTAAAATGTTCAACGTCACACTTCCAAGCATCAAACCAACGATTATTATCCTGCTTATCATCAACGTTGGTAACGTACTGAACGCGGGTTTTGAGATTCAATACTTGCTGGGGAACGGACTTGTGCAGGATGTATCCGAGACGATCGACATTTTTGTTTTGAAATACGGGATTAATCTCGGCAACTACTCACTTGCCACCGCAGCAGGCATTTTCAAAAGTGTGGTCAGTCTGGTGCTCATATTTATCGCCAACGGGATTGCCAAGTCTCTTGGTGAAGAGCGATTGATATGATAAGGGGGCAGAGCTGTGAAACGATTTAGTAGAAACCGAAGCTTGGGAGACTCTATTTTTTCTATCACCAATGGCATATTTATGTTGCTTGTCATGGTTGTTACGTTATATCCTTTTTTAAACACCATTGCCGTATCTTTCAATAACGGGCTGGATACGATCCGCGGGGGGATCTATCTCTGGCCGAGGGAATGGACGCTGCAAAATTACGTTTCCGTATTCCAAAACCCGAATCTGACACAAGCCGCATTTGTTTCGGTCGCCAGAACCGTGGTGGGAACGGTTGTACAGCTGTTCTGTACAGCCATGCTGGCCTATGTACTGAGCCGCAAGGAGTATATGTTTAACAAATTGGTCACAACGCTGTTTGTCATGACGATGTATTTCAGCGGCGGCTTAATTCCGGGATACATGCTGATCAAACAAGTGGGGCTGCTGAACAGCTTCTGGGTATACATTATTCCCGGGTTGATCGGGGTGTTCAACATGATCGTCATTCGTACCTACATTCAGGGACTGTCGGAGGGATTGATTGAATCCGCGAAGATGGATGGAGCCGGAGATTTTCGGATTTTCATGCGTATCGTGCTTCCCCTATCCAAACCGGTTCTGGCTACGGTTGCACTGTTTATTGCTGTAGGTCAGTGGAACTCCTGGTTTGACTCCATGTTGTACACGGCGGGAAATCGGAATTTGACCACCTTGCAGTATGAACTGATGAAATTGTTGTCCTCTGCGACCTCACAGGGGGGAACGGTCAACGTGGATTCATTCAAAAATGTAACCAACATGGTGACGCCTGTATCCATTCGGGCAGCCATCACGGTTGTGACGGCAATGCCGATTGTTTTACTGTATCCGTTCTTGCAAAAATACTTTGTGACTGGACTAACCATTGGAGGGGTAAAAGAATGAAGAATGCAAATCAAGGCGAAAAATGCACGTATAACAATCCGATTATGCCCGGGTTTTATCCAGATCCATCCGTATGCCGGGTGGGTGAAGATTTTTATCTGGTGACATCAACATTTGCCTATTTTCCTGGCGTTCCGATCTTTCAGAGCCGTGATCTAGTGAATTGGAAACAGATTGGCAATGTGCTGGACCGCCCTTCGCAATTAAATCTTCAGGGAGCAGGCCATTCACAGGGGATATTCGCTCCAACGCTTCGGTATCATGAAGGTACCTTCTATATGATTACAACTAATGTATCACATGGCGGCAATTTTGTTGTAACCGCTACCGACCCGGCTGGGCCATGGTCTGATCCTTACTTCATTGAAGGCGCAGAAGGCATAGACCCTACAATTTTCTTCGATGACGGCAAAGCGTATTACCTTGGTACACGTCCTTGCTCTGAGGGAGTTCGTTACAATGGGAACTGGGAAGTTTGGCTGCGGGAGTTGGATCTGGGCAGTATGAAGCTGGTGGGAGACAGTTACGTTCTGTGGCGCGGGGCGATGGTGGATGTCATCTGGCCGGAAGGCCCGCATCTGTATAAGATCGATGAATATTACTATTTATTGATTGCAGAGGGAGGCACAGGGCCAAACCATGCCGTGACCATTGCTCGTAGCAAAAGTTTGACCGAAGGATACGTCGGGAATCCGAATAATCCAATCATTACACATCGCCATTTGGGTAAACGTTACCCTGTTGTTAATGTAGGACATGCCGACTTGGTGCAGGCTGCGAATGGTCAATGGTTCATGGTCATGCTTGCTTCGCGTCCATATGGAGGGAGCTATAGCAATCTGGGGCGGGAGACGTTCCTTGCTTCTGTTGTTTGGGAGGACGGATGGCCTGTTGTCAATGAGGGCCGCGGAATCCTGGAGGAGCAAGGCACGTTGGATTTGAAGCCTGTTCCGGTAGAGCCGCAACTGCGTTTTGACCATTTTGACAGCGATAAACTGGGCTTGCAATGGATGTTCCTGCGCAATCTTCAGGAGGATCTCTATTCATTAACCGAGCGAAAAGGATATCTGCGACTGAAGCTGAAACCGCAAACATTGAAGGAAAAAGAAAATTCCAGCTTTGTATGTCTGCGTCAAAGGCATATGGATTATGTCGCAGCTACAGCGATGGAATTTGTGCCCGGGAATGCCAACGAAACGGCTGGTCTTGTCGTCATTCAGAACGATCTGTATCACGTACGGATTGAGCGTGCTCTGGTCGAGAAACAGCAGGTGCTGCGTGTGGTGACCGTTATAGATGGTCAGGATAGCCACATTGCGCAAATCGCGCTGGATGATGAAGTATCGCGAGTGTATATCAAACTGGCTGCGACAGGTCAGCAACTCAACTTCTATTACAGCACAGATGGAAGTCAGTATCATCTGGTGGCGGAACAGGTGGATACAAGTAGCCTGAGCACCGAAGTAGCCGGCGGCTTTGTTGGCTGTTGTATCGGAATGTTTAGCAGCAGCAATGGTACTTCTTCCGATCAGGTAGCGGACTTTGATTGGTTTGAATATGGTTCATATCATATTTAGATGACAGAATAACAGCAAGAAAGCTCAATCCGGCGGCGGTAGTCCAGGGATTGAGCTTTTTTCGTTCCTTTTGCGAAAGGAGTGGGGGGAGGCGTTACAGTTTATTGTCCAGCTTCATGTGCTGAGCTTTTTATGATGTTAACCATTTTACGCTGAGCATCCCTGGCCTCCGGAATCGGATAGAGGACAAAGACATGGTTCATTTTGGGGTAAACGTACGTTTGATGATCGATTCTTTGATCCGTCAGCAGTTTGTCGAGCTTCATATTATCAGGAAACAAACCCTCGTGGGTTCCGATAAAGATGCTGATTTTGCCCAGACCGGCGAAATCTCCGTAGATTGGACTGATTAACGGATCGTTCAACGGTTTGTCAGCTGCCCAGATCCGCCGGATGACATCATACCCTTCCACAGCGAGCATAGGGTCGCGGGTCTCGTAATCAAATATGACCGGATTGTCCAGCATCATATCCACACAAGGTGATAACAAGATGATATCTTTGGGCTGCGGGAGATCATGCATCTTCAGATAATGGGCCAAGGCTAGGGATATGTTCCCACCTGCGGAATCCCCCATAATGGTGAGTTGCGCCGGGTCGTCCAGGGAGGCAAGCAGATCCCGGTATAGATTGAGCAGTTTCGGATACGTATGCTGATAATTAAAATGCGGAACCTTTGGATAGATGGGAGCAACAACTTTGGCATTCAGAGCCTGAGCCATGCGGTCCATGAATTTCCAGTGTAAAGACAGCGGCTGGTGTGTATGCGCCCCGCCATGAATGTAGAGAATGACCCTCTGTTCACGGGAATGCTGATCGTTTAAGGTGAACACCTGCATGTCTTCATGGGAGCGCTCTTTAGTGGAAGATGACAGTTTTGTTTTACCCAAGATATAAGGTTTAATGTTTTCCAAGCCCATATGATCCAGGTGTTTGCGGGTAAGCTCGCGTGTTGAAAAAATTTTCTTGGTATCTAACGTTCCGATATATTTCTCGAATAGAAAGCTCGTCAACGAGCGTTTGTGATTATGGATATACATGTTCATTGAGGAATCACCCTTCCTGATGGAGTTCAGATATACGGTCTGTGGAGACTATAAGTGAAGTATAAAGGTTGAAGTGTACTTCAAGGTCAATCTTAATTTTTCCATCAAACCGTTATGGTTAGAGTAAAGCATGGTACCCGTTCTATGTTATGATATTTGCATCTTCAAAAGTTCGATTGAAGGGGCATAGCGTATGAATCAGAGCATACAACAGTTTAAAGCGGATTTTTTCAAAGCGTTGGCACACCCGATGCGGATTCAGATTCTGGAGCTGCTGAGTGAAGGAGCCAAAAACGTGAATGAACTGCAAAGCATTCTGGGATCGGAAGGCTCTGCCGTTTCACAGCAACTGGCTGTATTGCGCAGCAAAAACGTTGTCCACGGAATCAAAGAAGGGACAACCGTCACCTATTCGCTGCGTGATCCGCTGATTAAGGACCTGCTGGCAGTCACCAAACAGATTTTTGACAATCATCTGGTTGATGCCATTTCCATGCTGGAAGATATTCGTAAAGAGTCCTGACACAATAAACAAGAGCAACTGGGTGTAATCACCGGAGGTTCTTGTTTTTTTGTGTTAAGTTCCTGCTGAGATTGTGCGTAATCCGATTGACAGGACGTATGCAGGGGAGTAGTCTTTTAAATATATTCAAATATTCAAATATATGAAGAAAAGAAGGTTTTTGTACATGAAATGGATGGGGAGATATGCAGGGTACAATGCTGCCGCTTTTCGCAAGGATCTGTTATCAGGACTGATTGTAGGTATCATTGCGATTCCACTCGGTATGGCCTTTGCCATCGCTTCCGGGGTCAAACCGGAGTATGGATTGTATACCACAGTAATCGCAGGGATTCTCATTTCCTTGCTGGGTGGGTCCAAGTTCCAGATTGGAGGGCCAACGGGGGCATTCATTCCGATCCTCTTTGCCATTGTGATGCAGTATGGATATGAGAATCTGCTGATCGCCGGAATGATGGCCGGTTTGATGCTTGTACTAATGGGCGTATTCAAGCTCGGGGCATTAATTAAGTTTATTCCAAAGCCGGTGACTATCGGTTTTACGGCAGGGATCGCCGTCATTATTTTTAGCGGACAAATTACGAACTTTCTGGGACTTCGAGGCATCGAGAAACACGAGGATTTCTGGTCCAATATGAAAGAAATCGGGATGCATATCTCGACGATTAATATATACAGTGTGCTTACAGCTGGAATCTGTCTGGCTGTTCTTCTGCTTGTGCCCAAGTTTGCACCAAAGGTGCCTGCATCACTGGTGGGGCTGGTTCTTTCGACGGTAGTCGCGGCGTTCTTTTTTGAAGGGCAGGTGGCTACAATTGGTTCGTCCTTTGGCGCCATACCTAACTCTTTGCCTCAGTTTCATGTGCCAGAGATCACTTGGGAGCGTATTGTGAACTTGCTGCAACCCGCTTTTGTCATCGCCATGCTGGGTGGAATTGAATCGCTGTTATCCGCAGTTGTTGCCGATGGCATGACCGGAAGTCGGCATAACAGCAATCGAGAGTTGATTGGGCAGGGGATTGCTAATATGGTGACGCCGTTGTTTGGTGGTATTCCTGCAACAGGAGCGATTGCACGTACAGCAACCAATATCAAATCCGGCGCATTATCGCCATGGTCTGGCGTGATTCACGGTGTAGTGGTTTTGCTGGTACTTGTTCTCTTTGCGCCATATGCATCCCACATTCCTCTTGCCAGTATGGCTCCTGTTCTCATGCTGGTTGCCTGGAATATGAGTGAACGGAGATCCTTCATACATGTCATGAAAACCAAAACGAGTGATTCACTCGTTCTGCTGATTACCTTTTTGCTGACCGTATTTACAAGTTTAACAACGGCTGTAGAGGTTGGGTTGATTCTGGCGGTCCTTTTATTTGTTAAACGGATGAGTGAGATGTTGAAGGTTGCCAAAGTACTACCCGATCCCGATCATAAACATGAGAAAGTCATGGCCCACATGGTTCGGGAAGGACATGACTGCCCGCAAATAAGCCTATACACAATTGAAGGGCCACTTTTTTTCGGCGCAGCGGATATGTTCGAGAAGTCGGTCATGGATTCGATTCATCGGCGACCAGGCACTCTGCTGTTGCGAATGGGTAAGGTGCCTTTTATGGATACAACAGGTGAATCCAATCTGGCCCGTGTTGTCAAACATATGGAGAGATCCGGGGGCAGGATTTTACTTTCAGGCATTCAGGCGCAACCGTTGGAGATGTTGAAGAGAACAGGTTTGATTGAACGGATTGGTCCGGATCATATGTTTGAGCACACGGGTGAAGCCATCAATTATGCATTATTGCATCTGGATGTTCAGAAATGCAGGGGGTGCAAACATTTTGCCTTTCGTGAATGTGCTGCATTGTCGAGTGCTGGCATCGATCCAGCGTGTAATAACCTGCTGAAACCTGGAAAGCGAGTCAATGTAAATAGCCCTATCTAACCTGCTGATGAGAGAGATGGAGCTATAGGAGTCTAAAGAGTATTTGTTTATCAAAATATATATTCTGGAAAATAAACGAAAAATATACTATGTTATAGGTTGATAGGTGAAAGGATTACATCGTTCATCAGATGAGAAATAATCATATTAAACCGAAGGAGCAACCATATGTCCATTCAACAGACTGCTTTACGTTCAGTGCTTAACCCCAGGTACCTGGAGTCTACATTGAGTAATCAATATGACATTGGAACATGGGAAGAATGTTTGTTTTGGCTTAGAGGATTAAATGATACTTACCGGGTTCGCACGTCCAGTGGGATGTACATTCTCCGTATCTACCGCACTGAAATCACGGAGGCAGATGTTCAGTATGAGCTTTCATTATTGTCTCAACTCAAGAACGTTCTAGGTTCTGCGGAACATACCGACATTGGAGAATACATCGAGAAGAAAGATCATACGGGATATACGGTGTTGGAGGCTGCGGAAGGCAAGCGGGTTGCTGTGATGTTTCGGTATATTGAGGGTACGGAGAACAACCTGGAGGATGAGGAGTCTTGTTACGCCTTTGGCCAATCTGCCGCTGAATTGCATGAGGCTATGGATCAGGTGAACATGGAGCTGCCACGATATGAGCTGGATCTGAAGTTACTTATTGACGAACCTCTTGAGCGAATTATTCACTATATCGGTGAGAACAATGAAGCAGCAGCATTTCTCCATACGTTTGCCACAACATTAAAAGAACGCATCGTTGCCACTTCCAGGCAAGACCTGGACTTTGGTCTGTGCCATGGCGATATGCATGGGAATAACAATGTATTTCAACAGGAACATCAGTTCATCCATTATGACTTCGAGTGGGCAGCCAAAGGCTGGCGTGCCTATGATTTAGCTCAAGTAAAAGTTCGAAAAAGACAGTCTGATGAGCGAAAAGCAGCATTATGGGATGCGCTCATGGCAGGATATCGTTCAGTCAGAAGTTTCTCTGCCGAAGATGAGCAGACGGTTGATCTCTTTATTGTTGCTCGCCGATTTTGGGTGATGGGACTAGATGTTGCTTTTATTGAGAGTGATACGGGTGCGCTGGACTATGGTTCGGATTGGCTGGATAGTTTCGTGGAAGAGTTCCGAGAAGCAGATATCGTTAGTTAATCATTCAATGAAAAAGAGAATATAGTCACCATCATCATGCCGCCATTCTGGCGGCTTTTTTAGTTGGAATGAACGTACATGCCTTTGTGCTGTAATACGTTTACTCTGCGAATTCAACAGGCTTGTCATTGAATTTGTACCCGACACCCCGAATTGTACGGATATAGTGTGGCTTGGCCGGATTTTGTTCCAGCTTCTTCCGCAGATTATAGATATGTACCATAACTGTATGCGTATCGCCCATATGCACATCATCCCAGAGCAACGAGAAAAGCTGTTCATTTTTGTATACGCGGTTAGGGTTCTTCGCAAGATGAAACAATAATTTGAATTCCTTGGCCGACAAAGCAATGGGTTTGTCACCGACGAGTACACGATGGGTGGCTGGGTCGATGAGTAGTTGGTCAAATACCAGCGTTTCATCCACCTGTTCCTCTTGTTTCTGTGGCATGTTGTTTCTCCGAATATGAGCCTTGACTCGTGCAATCAGCTCAATTGGACTAAATGGTTTGGAGATAAAGTCGTCCCCTCCCAGCCCAAGTCCGATGACTTTGTCTGTGGCTTCATCCTTACAACTTACGAACAAAATAGGCACATTACTCGTTTTACGAATCTCGCTACAGATTTGAAAACCATCCATCCCAGGCAACAGCACATCCAGGAGTACAAGATCAGGTGAATGCTCCTGTGCAGCTCGAAGTGCCTCCACGCCAGTGTATGCAGATATAGTCTGAAAACCTTCCCGTTTCAAAGACATCGTTAACAATTCATTGATTTCATGATCATCATCGACAATCAAAATCGTGTTTTTCAAAGACATACGGCGTTCATTCTCCTTATGTATATCGCTTTGGTCAAAGTCCGTATCCTTCCAATCGTTCGTTGAAAGTCCTTGATGTATTCTGTTTCAAGTATCGCATGTGGACCGGGATAAGTCGATTGGATACACAAAATTTGATATGAAATTGAGGTTAACTTGAATTTCAATTTATGGTCTTGATGATTAGGCTCCTTCTATAATTAATGATATTAAAACTTGGGCGTTCCAGGTTTGAGCTCTGGAGGGAGATAGGTCTAGTGAATGGAAGTGGGGGGAATCGCCTGAAATGGGTGTTGTGGAGTGTGGTACTGCTTGGTGCACTGGTAATCAGTGGGTGTTCATCTGACACTGCGCCAGACCAGATCAGAGAAAAGACGCTTGGAAGCTCATCAAATGAAGTCATCGTGGGAGCTGTATGGCCTTTTGAAAAGCAGAATGAACAATTCCGTGAAGGACTTCAGTTGGCGCTGGAGCAGATTAACAAAGAGGGTGTTCTGGGAGGGAAAAAAATTAAATTGCTGGAGATGGACGATGGCGCTTCCACGACAAAGGGCATGGCCATTGCGCAGCAATTTGCCGATAATCCCTCCGTCAGCGCGGTCATTGGACATCGGGGTTCTTCCGTAACCGTACCGGCTTCACGTATATATGCCAATGCGGGCATTGTACTGTTGTCTCCGGCATCGACCTCGCCCAAACTGACCGATGTGAGCAGTCCTTATATTTTTAGAAATATACCGAATGATAATCAGATCGGGCAATCTCTTGCCCTGTATGCTGCGGGCACGAAACATGAGAATATCGCAATCTACTATACCGATGACGAGTATGGTAGAGGGCTCGCGAATGCATTTGAACGTCAGGCTACCCTATCCGGACAGAATGTGGTTGACCGCGTATCCGGTTATAAGGACGGAGCCGACATGATGCGGATTGCGAATAAATGGGAAACACTGGACACGGATCTGATCATGGTAGCGACTAGGGCTAACGAAGGCATTACGTTTGTCAAAGCAATCCGTGCGGCGGGTATGGATACCCCTATCATTGGGGGAGATGCGCTTGATTCGGCTGAGTTTGCACAAGGCGGCGGGTCCGTAGAAGGCACAATCGTCGCTTCCGTATACGATGATCAGGGACAATCGACCGTCAATCAAGATTTTCGATCAACCTATATTAAACACTATGGTAAGGCACCGGACAAATGGGCAGCACAGGCATATGATTCACTGAAATTACTCGCTGCGGGTATAGAAGAAGCAGGTTCACGAAGTCCGAAAGCGATAGCAGAAGCTTTGTCCGACCTTACATCTTGGGAGGGGGTTACGGGTGAACACTTTTTTGATACCCAGGGTGATGTTCAGGGAATGAGCATTGTAATGAAGAAGTTACAGCAGGGCAAATTTCAGACCCTGAATGAGACGCCCGTTTCAGATTCATCACGAGATTCAGCGAAAGGGGGAGGTCAGGATGAATAAACAGGTTTTTCGAAAAGTAGCCCTTGAGCGGCTGTCTTCTCCTGAACAGCTGGATAATCTGGTACGTGTCACCTCTCCCCGCGGCTGGTTGATGCTCATCGGAGCAGGTTTAATTCTGGCAGCTGCGCTGTATTGGGGAGTATTTGGCACCATGACCACGAGGGCAGAAGGACAGGGTGTATTGATTCGGCCGGGCGGCCTAAAAACGGTACACACCTCTTCAGAAGGCGCAATCTCCGATATTGCAGTGGTGGAGAATGATACGGTTCAGCAAGGAGAGGTGATTGGTCGGATCGAGCAACCGGCATTGCTTGACCAGATCAGGCAAACGAAGCTTGTTATCACCAATCTGCAAAGTGCCTCATCTCAAGGCAAGTCAGGACGTGTTGCGGAGCTGGGCAAGTTAAAACAGCAGCAGGAGCAGCAGTTACTGAACTATGAGTACCAGACTCAAGTGGTCAGTCCTTACACAGGAAAGGTCACCGAGGTGTTAGTTAAGAATGGAATGTATGTGGGTGAAGGAACGGAGATGTTCCGGATGGAGACCTACGGGTCTCAGACGGATGAATTAATAGGGGTTATATATGTGCCCGTAAATCAAGGCAAGCAGTTACTTCCGGGCATGGAAGTCCGTGTCTCGCCAAGTACCGTTAATCGTGAAGAATATGGCTCCATGATCGGGCAGGTCGTTTCGGTATCTGAATTCCCCGTAACGGTACAAGAGTTACAGTCTACATTAGGTAACGAGGGTCTTGTAGAGCAGATGGCCTCACAAGGTCTCTCGCTGGAAGTACGCGTGAATCTCTCACCTAACTCGGAGTTGTCGAGTGGATATAATTGGACAACGAAACAAGGTCCGCCTGTGCGTCTGAATAGCGGAATGACGATGGATGGAACCATTACGGTTCATTCGCAGCGACCGATTGCAACCGTCATTCCCTATTTCAAATGAGGAGTCAATATAGTCGAACAGGCATAGGGAGGATGATGGAGTAGTGGCCCCAAGAAGAGTGAAAACGCCGACGGTATTACAGATGGAAGCTGTAGAATGCGGAGCTGCCTCACTGTCGATCGTACTTTCCTATTACAAAAGTTTCATTCCGCTGGAGGAGCTTCGGATATCCTGTGGCGTGTCCCGTGATGGCAGTAAAGCGAACAATATTCTCAAGGCAGCAAGGCAATATGGAATGGAAGCCAAAGGGTACCGTAAAAATCCCGAGGATCTGAGAAACATGCCATGGCCGGTCATCATCCACTGGAACTTCAATCACTTTCTAGTATTGGAGGGCATTCAGAAGGATCGGGTGTTCCTCAATGATCCGGTTACGGGCCCGCGGGAGATTACCTTTGAGGAATTGGATCAGTCGTTCACAGGCGTTGTACTGACGATGAAGCCTGCGGAGGGTTATGTCCCACAAGGCAAAACGTCAAGTCTGCTTAGCTCTCTCTCCAGTCGAATCAAAGGTTCGGAGAAGGCACTGGTCTATGCGATTATAGCAGGATTGTTTCTGGTTCTGCCCGGTCTGGTCATTCCGGTGTTCAGCAAAATTTTTATTGATCAGGTCTTACTTGGACATCTGAACAATTGGTTATTCCCGCTTCTGGTTGGTATGGGAATAACGGCGCTGCTGCGTGCATTGCTGATTTGGCTGCAGCGCTACTACTTGCTCAGACTGGAGATGAAATTGGCTTTAAGCTCATCTAGTCGTTTTTTCTGGCATGTACTCCGGTTGCCGATTGAATTTTTTTCCCAACGGCATAGCGGAGACATCGCATCAAGGGTGGCCATCAATGATCGGGTCGCGCAGCTGTTGTCTGGACAGCTGGCAGTCGCTGCACTGAATTGTGTCATGATCCTGTTTTATCTGCTCCTGATGTTGCAGTACAGTGTATTGCTAGCTGTAGTTACGGTAGGGGTATCCCTGCTTAATGTTATATTCATGCAATTCATCACGCGTAAGCGCAACGATCAGAATCTGCGCCTGTTGCAGGAAAGCGGCAAGATGCAGGGTGTCTCCATGAATGGACTTCAGGTTATTGAGACGTTGAAGTCCAATAGCTCTGAGTCTGATTTTTTCGTCAAATGGTCAGGTTATCAGGCAAAACTGTTGCAATCCAATCAGCAATTTGGCGTATCCAATCAGTTTCTGATGTCTGTTCCCACACTGTTGACCAGTCTGGGGGCTGTTGCCGTGTTATTTTTTGGCGGTTTTCAAGTCATGGACGGGGCGTTGACCATCGGTTCGTTGGTTGCTTTTCAAAGTCTTGCGGCAAGCTTCAGTCAGCCTGTGAATGAGATGGTCATGCTGGCAGGAACGATTCAGGAAGCAGGAGGAAGCATGAAACGTTTGGATGACGTGTTGCAATATCCGGTGGATCGTCAGATTCAATCGGATCTGGATGAAACAGACGAACAGAAGGACAGTGCCAAGTTATCCGGTCAGGTACAGATCAGTAATCTGACATACGGATACAGCAAGCTGGAGGCACCGTTAATTGACCAGTTTAATCTGTCTATTCAGCCAGGTATGAAGGTGGCTCTGGTGGGCGGTTCGGGCAGCGGAAAATCCACGATTGCAAAACTGATTGCCGGAATATATGAACCGTGGGAAGGTGAGATTCGATTTGATGATCTGCGTCGGGATGAGATCTCCAGGCATCGGATGGGCAATTCCCTGGCCGTTGTGGATCAGGAGATTGTGCTGCTTGAAGGCACGATCAAGGAAAATATTACATTCTGGGATGCAACGATTCCAGAGACGGATGTCGTTCGTGCAGCCAAAGACGCCGTCATTCATGACCATATCGCAGAACGTAGCGGTGGGTATGACCACATGATTTCGGAGAATGGCGGTAACTTCAGCGGAGGACAGAGACAGCGGCTGGAAATAGCCAGAGCCCTTTCAGGCAACCCGTCGATTCTGATCCTGGATGAGGCGACGAGCGCACTTGATCCGGCAACAGAGAAATTGGTCGATGACAGTCTTCGGCGCAGAGGTCTGACCTGTATTACGGTGGCTCATCGTTTGAGCACCATCCGGGATGCAGATGAGATCATTGTACTGGAACGCGGGAAGATAATTGAACGGGGAACGCATACGTTTTTGATGGAGCAAAACGGATATTACACCCGTCTTATTCAGAGTCAGTAACAGGGGTGCAGAAGGGGGTGAAAGCGTGGCAGAGCCGATCAGGCCGAAAATGGAGTCATTTTTTACAAAGGTTGGAACGGTTCATGATGTGGAAGGAAATAACCCTATTCTGATTACGGATGAGAACAGTGTATGGTACGTGGCTTCCGGTTACGTGGATGTATTCGCTGTAGTCATGGAAGGAGAGAACGCCGGAACAAGACATAAACGCCGTTATATGTTCAGTCTGGATGAGGGAGCGCTCTTGTTCGGCTTTGACAATGGTCAGATGGTGGAGCGAATGGGCTTGTTGTTAACAGCGTCTGTCGGTACCAAAGTATTCCGGATAGATAAGGAGTTGCTCCTGAACCGAAGAGTAAACGACCAGTGGGATAACGAGTGGCTGGCATCCAGGGTAGATCAGTGGGTTGGTAGCTGGTCGGCAGCCCTGAATGTACGGAATTCACCACTTGAATTTACACTGTTGGAACCTGGGGAAGATCAGAATCTGATACCTGATCAGACCTGGAGGCCGATGCGTACGGTATGGATTAAAGTACAGGATGGCATGGTACTCTGGGGGAAAGAACATCCCGTTACTACAGAAGATGCTTGGTACATACCCGTAACGTCCTCGGGCTGGCTGGAAACGCAACAAGCGGCTGTGGTCGATGTAAAAGTAACGCAGTCCTGGTTACCCACAGATCCGTCACTTCACGGGTTATATGCCTTCCATCGATTAGTCGCCAATAGGCTTGCGGTCGTGGTTGCCAAGGAACGCTTGCAGGAACAGGAACGCTTGCAACAGCGTACGGAGCATGATGATTCCTTAATGGACCATGCGCTCAAAAAACTGATTGCCGTTACCGGGCCGGATGAGCAGCAAGTTGTCTCCTTTTATTCTACTGATCCGCTTTACCCGGTAGGCAAGATCGTTGGGGACTATGCTGGTATCGTGATGAAGCCTGTTACACGAAAATTAAAAAGTCAATCGAAGCGTTCGCCTGTCCAGGAGATGGCGGAAGCTTCCGGTGTGCGTTCCCGCCAGGTCGCACTTAAAGGGGAATGGTGGGAAGCCGACAATGGACCGCTTGTTGGATACCTGGAGACATCAGGCGAGCCAATTGCATTGATCCCGGCAGGGGCCAATTCTTATCGCTGGGAGAATCCATTGCACGGGGAAAATGGGTTCGTTAATGATGAAATGGCGGCTACCATACAACCGATGGCGTACATGTTTTACCGGCCTTTTCCTGCGCGTGAGCTTGGCATCAAAGACCTGCTTCAGTATGGTGCGCACCACTCGGTTCGTCGGGATCTCGTGATGGTGATTCTGATGGGGGCACTGGCTGGATTACTGGGCATTATGGTCCCGCTCGCCAGCGGTATTCTGGTGGATACCATTATACCGGAGTCTTATCGAGGGCCGTTGGTACAGATGGCCTTTATCCTCATCGCGGTCGTATTATCGATTGCCTTGTTCCGACTCGCAGGTTCACTTGCCGCGCTGCGTATGGAAGGACGCGTGGAGAATGCGGTTCAGGCTGCCATCTGGGATCGATTGCTGAATCTGCCGGTCTCGTTCTTCAGAAACTATTCAGCCGGGGATTTGGCTTCCAGAGCGGGAAGCATCAATGCGATTCGGCAGCTGTTATCCGGTGCAGTAATCAGTTCGCTGCTAACAGGTGTGTTCTCCATTTTTCAATTTGCATTATTGTTCCGGTATAGTCCTGTTCTTGCCTTGGTGGCGGGTGGTCTTGTCCTCATCTCCATGTCATTTACCTTTGCGATTGGCCTGCTACAGGTACGTTACCAGCGCCGATTGTTGGAGCTTCAGGGACAGATTGCCGGAACAGTACTTCAGCTATTGAACGGAATGAGCAAATTTCGGATGGCAGCAGCCGAGAACCGGGCTTTCTTCTTGTGGGCCAGGGCATTTGCGGAGCAGAAAAAGTGGTCCTATAAAGTTCGGATGCTGGATAGCTTCTCCAGTGTATTTCAAGCCTTTTTCCCATTGCTGACATCAATGGTGTTGTTCTACCTGGTGGTATCTACCCGTTCAGAAATGTCGGCAGGACAGTTTATCGCCTTTTTCGCTGCATTTACCAGCTTCCTTATGGCCATGCTCGGTATGGCTACAGCACTGTTATCCGTGGTGAATATTGTTCCATTATATGAACGGGCCAAACCCATTCTCAAAACGTTACCTGAAATCCATGATCAGTTGGAAGATCCGGGTGAGGTGAGTGGAGCGATCGAGATTCGCCATATCCAGTTCCGGTATGAAGAGGATCAGGCACTTGTGTTGAACGACCTGTCGATGGATATCAAATCAGGACAATATGTAGCCTTTGTCGGGGCATCAGGCTGTGGAAAGTCTACGTTAATGCGACTGTTACTTGGTTTCGAACAACCTCAGAGCGGTTCTATTTATTTCGATGGTCAGGATCTGCGTTCGCTTGATATCAGCTTGCTTCGGAGTCAGTTCGGGGTGGTGTTACAAAATAGCAAACTGATGTCCGGTGATATCTTCACAAATATCACAGGAACGTCGGATCTGACGATTCAGGATGCTTGGGAGGCCGCAGCCATGGCTGGATTCGATGATGACATCCGCAGCATGCCGATGGGCATGCATACCGTAATTTCCGAAGGTGGAGGTACACTGTCTGGTGGACAACGGCAGCGTTTAATGATTGCCAGAGCCATTGCCAAACGGCCGAAGATTCTCTTTTTTGACGAGGCAACAAGTGCATTGGACAACCGGACACAGCGTATTGTCAGCCAAAGCCTCAGCAAGCTTCAGGTGACAAGGATTGTGATTGCACACCGGCTCAGTACGATTACGCAGGCGGATCATATCTATGTATTTGATAAAGGCAGAATCATTCAGTCTGGCACCTATCAGGAGCTGATGGAACAGAACGGGCTCTTCGCGGAACTGGCCAGCCGTCAGCTGGCGTAGATTTGAACTAAACTTGAAGTAACCTTGAGCGTTGCTTGAAACTGGGCTGTTATGCTGAATAAGGTAAGAAACCAAATCGATCTATTGGAGGAATCATTACATGAGTTGGACAGAAGAGCAGATTCAAGAAACGGTTAACGCAGTTATGGCTAAGGCAAGTTCGGATGCAGCATTCCGCGCATTGGCTGTAAGCGACATCTACGCAGCAATTCAGCAAGAAACGGGTCAAGAAGTACCACGTGAGTTCAAAATCAATGTAGTGGATGGAACAGGTTACCACGCAACGATTGTATTGCCAGAAGCACGCGGCGAGGCGGATGAGTTGACAGAAACCGAGCTGGAATCTGTGGCTGGTGGTAGCAAAGACGGAGCAACTGATTTCTTCAATGGCGTGGGTAGTATTGCCGAGGATGCAGCAAGAGCAGCCATCCGTGTTGGAGAGAATTACGGTAACGCACAAGCCAAGTAGTCTTCCTTATATACTTCATACTTATATTAAAAAGCATGGAATGAATTGGAGTGTGATCCCCTACCCAGGTAGGATCGCACTCCAAATTGCTTAACACGAGCCGAAAAGTCCGCTGTCTGAACAGGAATTCAGTGCAGCAGTCACCATGGCTACAATGACGAACAAGAGGTGCCTGCGTGTCAAGGAAGACAGCTTTCTCATTGAAATGGATCAAATCATTCTGGATGATTGTGCTCTGTATGGTATCTGGAATTGCGGCAGGATTATACGTTCCTGAGTTGGCTCATGCCGTATCACGTTTTGGCGATCTGTATCTGTCCTTTTTGAAGATGTGTGTCATTCCCATTATGATGACCGCCATCATCTCTAGCATCGGCAGTCTGTTTATCCAGAGCGGAGCGATGAAGATGATCGTTCGCATGTGCATGGTATATACCATAGCGTTGATATTCTGTGGTCTGTTGGGTCTCGGTCTTGGTGGAATAGGTCGTCCGGGTGCAGGGCTGCCAGAAGAATCCAAACATGTACTTGGGGCGATTGTATACGATCTGAGCTCCGATAACAGTACCCTGTCCATCGAAGAGAAGCCGCAGGGGGTATTTTCGTTTTTGCTTAACATGATTCCATCCAATATATTCACAGCGCTGACGGAAAACAATACGCTGCAAATCTTGTTTTTTTCCGTGATCGTTGGGGTGGCAGTCGGCATGATGCGGACACCGCAGGGAGATGATGTGCTGAAGATTGCTGATGTATTGTTTGGAGCGTTTCAAAAGGTGATCTCCTGGTCCATGTACGCATTGCCTTTTGCACTCTTCTGTATGATGGCAGGGCAGTTCGCGACACTAAATTTGGATATTCTACCTGCCATGATGAAGTTGATCATGATGTTTTACATTTCCAGCGTGATTCTGATTGTGCTATCTATTGTGATCATGGCTGTAACATTGCGGAAGCCTGTCCGGGTCGTCCTGTCTGCATTGAAGGATGCGTTAATTCTGGCATTCGGTACACGGAATAGTATCGCCACCGTTCCAACCTGTATGGAGGCACTGAGTATGAAGCTTCAGCAAGATCCGCGTATTGTTCAATTGGTCGTACCCCTGGGCATGATCATGTGCCGTTACAGTATGGTGCTTGTGTATACGCTTGGCATCACCTTTACCGTTCAATTGTATGATTTTGACTTTACGTTGTCGCAGTGGATCGTGGTGCTTGCAGGGGCTGTGGTGATATCGATTGCTGGTGCAGGCTCCCCGGGTGTTGTCTCTATTGGCATGATAGCGGTTATTGCGGAGATGCTGGGTCTGCCTTCCGAGGTCACCATCATTCTGCTTTTGGCTATGAATCCAATTATTGATCCTATCATTACGGCTGCGAATGTATCCATACAATGTCTAACCACTTCACTATTGTCAGCCAGAAAGGATAACTATGATCACTATCAAACGGCTAACACTCCAGGACAGGTTGAAGTATAAATCGTTCATGTTTCAGTGGTTATACAAACAAGTGGAACAGAGCTTGAATGATCCAATGGAATCTGAACGGTTCATGTTAATCGGAGCAGAATCGCAAGGTGTCCCCGTGGGCCTGCTTGTGCTTGAGCAGCGGGGTGGATACGGGCATGCAGTCTTACAGTGTATCTTCGTATCGAAGCCATGGCGCAGGCAAAAAATCGCTACATCGTTGCTCCAGGAAGCACGAATTTTAGGTATGGAGAAAGAAATGGCTACGCTCTCTCTGAGCTATTACTCTGACAAGTCTTCGTCGGATACGATCGAAGCTTTATTGCATAAGGAAGGCTGGATACAGCCGCAATGTGAATCAGTCGTTTTCCATATCCATCTTGGAAGCGGAATTGCTGAGGCGACCTGGTTAAGGGAACGAACTATCCCCAATGGGCTGGAGTTATTTCTATGGGCAGATCAGGAAGAGGGACAACTTAGACAATCCATTGAAACAGGAGAGCTTGATTTCCCTTCATTTTTGTCTCCGTTCAAAACCTTTGCTCCCCTGGAACCAAGCAACAGCTTCGGTATTCAATCTACACAGGGAGTTCAGGGGTGGTCGATGACGTATCGACTGGACGAGGACACGATCCTGTATGATGCACTGTATATTGCGCCGGAATATCAAAAGTTCGGTCTGGCTTTTCAGATGCTGGGCAGATCCATCCGGGTTCAAACGGAGGCAGGCATCCCCCACGCGATGTTCACAGTTAACCAAAGTACACCAATCATGATGAAGCTTTCCCGGCAGTGGCTTGCACCGTATTCCTGGAAGACGAGTGAGAAGCGAAGCAGTCATATCCGATTGGGATAAGGAGAGGAGGACGAATATGAGCGACAGAGAGAATACCAACACGAAGGATCGTATCGTGATTACAGGCATGGGCGTATTATGCGCACTTGGCGATCACCCGCAGATGGTATATGAGCGTATGCTTGCTGCTGAGACCGGAATTCGGGAAGTAACCCGCTTCGACACGGATAAGTTACAGAGTTCACTTGCAGGTCAGTTGGAGGATTCCATCCGTGAAGGAGCACTTGCAGGCACAGCGGAGCTATCCATGGACTTATGTGCACGGTATGCCATCGCTGCTGCGAGGAAAGCGTTAATCGATAGTGGCCTTTCAATAGCACATGGGGATAACATGAAGCATCACGACAGGGCAAAAGGAACAGGTGGAAAGCCATCCGTTCTTCCTGCGCGGATCGGACTTACGCTGGGTACGTGTAACGGTGGAGTTCTATCTTTGGAAGAACAGTGGAACCTGTCTGAGTTGGACGTTGATCATACGTCCCGGTACCCATTTTATCAGCAGGGCGATGATGCAGCGCGAGTTCTGGGTGTGGCAGGTCCGGTCGCAACGTTAAATACGGCATGTGCTGCGAGTGGTAATGCCATAGGCTATGCAAGTGATCTCATTCGCTGGGGGTATGCCGATGTGATGCTCGCTGGTGGATCTGATCCATTGTCGCATAGTGTATATGCCGGATTTAATGTACTCCGTGCACTTAATTCCCGTCCCTCTTCACCCTTCAGCACCCAATACGGATTGAATCTGGGAGAAGGTGCTGCTTTTGTGGTTCTGGAGAGACTGGACGCCGCACTTGAACGTGGTGCTACGATCTATGCTGAATTATGTGCCTATGGATTAAGCAACGATGCCCATCATATGACGGCTTCTCAGCCGGAAGGTGCAGGCATACAACGAGCAGTGGAGATGGCGATCAACCTTGCCGGAGTATCCAAAACGGATATGGGATATATCAACGCACATGGGACTGGAACTCAGGCGAATGATCGCGCTGAAATTAGCGGTCTGCAGGGGAGTTTCGGGCCCGATATGACGATTCCTATCAGCTCAAGCAAAGCCTATTTTGGTCATACATTAGGTACTTCGGCTGCATTGGAGCTGGTTACCTCGCTCTACGCTATCAGGCAAGGATACGTTCCCGCTACGCTTCATTTTGAAGAAGCTCGCGAAGGCTGCGAGGATGTTGATATCATTCAACATTCGATGCGTCCGATGCGTCCGGCATATATGATCTGCAACAATTCTGGCTTCGGAGGACACAATGTTTCGCTTGTGCTGCGTACAAATGGAATTGAAGAAGAGCGGTATTCAAGCGTGCAGAATCCTGAACGTGAGAATTCACTTGCAGGGCATCCGGGCGAGGCAGTCCCCCGACGACGTGTTGTCATTACTGGAGTGGGTGCCGTCAGCAAAGGGGATATCCGTAAGGGGAATGTACTCGGGGCTTTCGGTAAGGATACCAAACAGGTAACGGAAACGTCCTTCTTCTCCTTAAAAGATTACGATAAGAGCAAATATGAGCGCAGAATGAACCAGCTCACACAGAATACGATTGGTGCAGTCCTTGCAGCGCTGGAGGATGCAGCGCTGGGCGAGTCTCAGCGGGAACATACGGGCTTTATCTACGGTACAGCACGAGGAAGCACGAGCAGTATTTCGAACTTTCTGGAATCTGTATTTGTCAAAGGCCCGGAGTATGCAAGTACGATCTATTTCCCGCATACGGTCATTAATTCCATTGCTGGTCAGACGGCTGAGAAATTGCAATTTAAGGGATTCAATAGCTCCTTCAGCACAGGAGGCACTGAGGGATTGACTGCCGCATTGTATGCAACGGGCAAGATCCGAGAGGGAGCCCTGACGTCTTGTCTGATTGGTGCTGGAGATGAACGATCCCAGCTTGCGGAGGATATCGACCGGGCCAAGGGATTGCAGGACAGCCGTTACGAGATGACGGAAGGCAGTGTCTGTATGGTCCTCAGTGACCTGGAAGAAGCTGATCAGACGCGATCCGGGATCTATGCGGAATTGAGTGGACTCGGTGTTGCTTCTGGCGCAGCACATGACGCTTCGAGACAGAGCGAGGCGTTGATCCGGGCAGTTACCGATGCACTCCATGAAGCTGAAACCAGCATGGGGCAAATGGATCTGATTTTGCTCAATTCAGTGGGACGTCCCGGTGAATTGGAGTTAGAGCAGAGCGCCATATCTTCGATCGGGGAAGCTGTGGCCGTACCATCTGTGCCGATCATTAACCTTAATGCATGGGCTGGCTATGGAGAATCGTACAGTTCGATGTTACATCTCGCGGCGGCTGCAGAGCTTGTAAGCCCGGGAGTCATGCACGAACTTGCCAAAGGTACCTACGCCCATCTGGGCCTGCCTGAGCGAACATCTGCATATCAGCATATTTTGACCATCAGCTCTACAGTGAATGGCAGTTATTCTGTGGCAATCGTCAGTAGCGTCGCTGAGTGAACCGTGTTAATTGAAAAAAATTATAGGAGGCTTACACATATGACAGTGAATTACGAGGTAGAGATGGATGAGATCAAACAGACAATCAAACAAACGTTGTTAATTGATCGGCTCAAACTGGAGGACATCACCGCAGAGGAAATTACGGATGACATGATTTTGTTCGGTGAAGAACTGGGACTGGACTCTGTGGAGGCGTTTGAGGTTATGGTTGGTATGGAAGAAGTATACGGCGTGATGGTCGAGGACCTTCCCGCGACAGAGTTGCAGATTCATCTGAAAAATGTGCAATCTATTGCCGAACTGATTATGGCCAGAAAGACCAAAGGAATGCGAGGCCAATGACCTTTCGTGATCACGTCGTTGTGGTTACAGGGGTAACACGGGGCATAGGGCGGGCCATAGCGCTAAGATTCATTGCAGAGGGAGCCATTGTGGCAGGCATTTATGTCAGGGATGACGCTGCAGCGGACCGGCTAACAGAAGAGGTGAGTGCAGCAGGCGGACGGATGCAGTTGTTCAAGGGCTCTGTTGCGGACCATGCTTTTGTAGCGGATGTGATGAAAGAGGTATTTGATACATTTGGTCGTGTGGATGTCCTGATCAATAATGCCGGAAGATCGAGCGACCAGATGGCACTGCGGATGGAAGAGCACCAGTGGAATGAGGTGCTGGACACCAATTATGTTGGTGCCTGTTATTGCTCACAGGAAGCGGTCAGCTACATGGTTCTTCAGGACAGTGGAAGCATTATCAACCTGGTGTCGGTGAGCGGTATATACGGCCGGGAAGGGCAGTGTAATTATGCAGCTTCCAAAGGGGCTTTGATGGGGCTGACGAAGTTATATGCCCGCCTGTATGCATCACACAACATTCAGGTCAGTGCCGTCGCACCAGGTATGATTGATACCGAGATGACGGGGGAGGTGTCGCAAGAGAAGCTGAATGATTTTCTGCGCCACACCCTCACCGGAAGGCAAGGGTCTGCGGAAGAGGTAGCTGAGGCGGTAATATACCTCGCAGGACCTGCGGCACGTTATCATACCGGACAGACATTAAAACTGGATGGCGGCTTTTTGCGTTAAGGGCAAACTTGAATTGGAATCAGAGGGAGGGAAGCTAATGAAAACGGCGTATGTGCATCATGCAGAAAGTACAGCTATGCAGATGATGGTTGTATATTTGTTACATCGTGGCTTGCAGATTACAGCAAGCTTCGCCACATCAGAACAAGCAGAGCAGTTTCATTCCGATCTGTCTGTGCACGACCAGAAGAACTGCCGGACTATCGTTGCGCTGGACCTGGCAATGAAGGGAATTGAATCCGTACTGTCAGCATCTGCCGAGCATATGCAGGGGCTCGACTTCTATATTCATGGCAGTAGCTGGGTGGATGAACTGTCTAAGCTCCAAAGTGATCCGGCGGCTTTTGCTCTAACCAGCCATCGTCAGTTAAGTGAACTCTTTCTATATACCCGTGCAGCAGGTCATTTTATGGCGCGTAAACAGAGTGGACAGATGATCGTACCCATACTGGCAGATATGATGCACTATAGTGGATTTCCTTCTTCTCCGGTGTATAACCAGGGTGCCCAGGCATATGTCAAAAGCTTTGCCAAAGAGATGACGCCTTTTCGAGTCTCGGTCAATACGTTAACGTTTGGTTACTACCGTATGGAGAACCATATAAATGCCGGACGAAGTCGCAGGAAGATCTATGATATGTTCACCTTAAAACCTTCTGTGCCTGAATTGGAAGAGCTTGTACAAGGTCTAGGCCTGTTACTTGATTATGGTCAGGGCATGAGTGGTCAAAATATAACGTGGGGTTACGGTATTCCGTCTGTTCTCTGATATGATCTGAGACAATACGGCTTCAGTAATCTTCGAAAGAGGCAGAAGATGGGATATCAACAGAATGGAAACGATGCGGAGCAGGAGAACCGCCAGTCCGATGAACTGCTGGAAGAAGAACTGGAAGAGGTTGTCGGTGGACTGGCAACTGTTTCAATTGCGCGTTGCAAAGTCTGCCACATTCGAATTGCAGTGTACGAGATGAGCGTATGTGCAGCTTGTTTTCGCAAAACGCAGCTTCCACTTGCAGGAGAAGGGGGCTAACCATGATCAGAAGTTACGGCCGGCTGTGCATCTTGCTGTTGTTCATGTTAACCATAGGACTTATCCTCTCATCCTGTACAAGCGTATCCCGAGACGCTGTATCAACCATAGTAAGTCCGCAGACTGAAACGGCTCAGTCTCGGGCAGCAGAAACGGACATCACAGCAGCTAAGGCAGCTAAGGAAAGTGAGCCAAGAGTTTATACTGCGGAAGAATTAGAAGGATATCCGCAAGATATTCGGGATATTTTGAGCAGGGGCAAGCTGAGGATTGGATTGAAGGTAGAGGACCGTTATCCGTTCTTTTACACCGATGAAGAAGGGTTACTGCGCGGGAGCGATGTTGAGCTTGCCAACGACATCGCTCTTAAACTTGGAGTTAAACCGGAGTATATCCGAACAGCGGATTCTTTCGATGAAGTGATTGATCAGGTGTCTTCCGGGGAGGTGGATGTCGGCATATCCAAATTGAGTATCACCCTGGAGCGGGCGAAGCGAGTACTGTTCTCCAATGCGTATCTGCATTTCAAACAAGCACTGCTGATTAACCGCCTTCAACTTGCGGAGCTCGGCAAAAAAAACAAATTTCCCGATGTGCTAACGCTGCTTCAGCAACGTGGAACACAGATCGGCATTGTTCAAGGCACGTCTTACGTAGGCTTCACACGTGAGCTGTTCCCAACGCAGAATCAGATTGCCTACAAGAATACTTCCGAATTGTTTGATCGTGTGAGGCAAGGCGAAGTGATCGCTGCAGTCTATGATGCTTTTGAAATTTCACGTTATTTGGATCAGAATCCTGCCTACTCCCTTGACCTTCAATATGTGCAGCTGGAGGATCAGGATGACGATATTGCCATCGCCCTTGATCCGCGCCGCATGCATCTCCACCAGTGGATCAATACGTATCTTCACATGCAGGAGAAGAAGATTCAGCGCCGGCTTGAAAACTATGGCATCTGAACAATAGGGTTGTGCTATGATACAGGCATGAACCCGGTGGTTCGGTTTTTTATTCAGTTAAAAGAGGGGACACAGTGGTGGGAATCTCATGAATAAACGTACTTCTTTCCTGTATTACATCATCCCTGTTATGTTATTTTTTCTGATTTTTACGGTACTGATCTTGATTGAATTACCTTCTAATCAGATGAATGCAGAAGTTCAGGATGGGCGTTTAACGATTACCAGTGAAGCTCTGTCCTCTGGAGAAGGAAGTCGGTTAGATGGCGAGTGGGCATTCTATTGGAAACAATTGCTGGAGCCCAAGGATTTTGCCAGTGAACGAACGGGTCCGGTAAGTTACGTTAATGTTCCAGAATCTTGGGGGAATTATGAAATCAGTGGGCATAAGCTGGATAATACGGGATTCGCCACGTATCGTCTGGTGGTGGATTTACCTGAGCAAGATATAGAGCTGGGATTACTAACCTCAGGGATAACTTCCGCACACCGATTGTGGATTAATGGCAAACTGGTATCCGAAAGTGGGATTGTCGGACGAACGTTAAAGGAATCTTCTTCATATAAGGTGCCTGCTCTAATCCGAATGGAGGCAGGGCAGACTCAAGCTGATATTATCATTCAAGTTTCGAACTATACACATCGAAAAGCGGGTCTGTTTGGCTCTCTAACGATCGGTGAATATAATCAATTGAATCAATCCATGAAATACAAAATGGTATCCGAGAGCATGATTATTGGCTGCATGTTGATTATGGGGCTCTACCATATCCTGTTGTATGCATTGTTGCGCAAAAATCGGGAGTCTCTGTATTTTGGTCTGATCTGCATTCTGCTGGCCATGAAGAACAGCTCTGATTCCCAGTACATTTTATCAGAGCTTATTCCGGGAATGAGTGGTGATACATTCCTTAAAATTGAGTATTTAGGCTTCTTGGGCAGCTCTCCACTTGCTCTACTTTTTTGTTACTCCATATTCCCCAACGAGATGTCCAAACGATTACGTATATTTTGGATTCCAGGGGTGCTGTTCACTGTATTTATCCTGTTCACACCTACTCAGGTATATACGAAGTTTGCGTTGTTCATGCAGGCATACGCGATTCTGATCGGGATTGTGATCATTCAAAATGTGGTCCGAGCTGCCATGAAAAAACTTGCTGGGGCACACTGGATGCTGGCAGGTACCATCGTATTCTTCATTACCGTAGTGAATGATATTTTAATGAATAACGGTATAATTCAAACAGGAATCTATTTCTCATATGGTCTTCTCTTTCTCATTCTTTGTCTGTCGATTATTGTATCCACCAAATTTTCCAATGCCATGAAAACCAATGAACGTTTATCTTCGCGCCTGCTTGAATTGGATCGGGTAAAAGATGAGTTTCTGGCCAATACATCCCACGAGCTTCGTACACCGCTCAACGGAATTATCGGGCTTACGCAGTCGTTGCTACACAGCATGGATGACCGGTTGGAAGATAACCAGCGAATGCATCTGAACATGATCGTCTCAAGTGGTCAACGTATGTCTTTTCTGATTAACGATATTCTGGATTATGCACTTCTTAAAAATAACGATGTACGTCTGAATCGAACCAAAATAAATCTGCACCAATTGGTTCAGGTGGTCCTCACCGTGGTTAAACCGCTCATAACTGGTAGGGATCTTCTATTACACAATCGAATTGATCCCCATTTTCCACCGATCGAAGCAGATGAGAATCGAATGCAGCAAATTTTGTTTAATCTGGTCGGCAATGCGATCAAGTACACACCATCGGGTCATATCGTGATTCGTGCACGGATTGTACAGGGCGATATAGAAATTCAGGTAGAGGATACAGGGATTGGCATACCGGAGGATAAATTTGCAATGATTTTCAATCCATTCGAAAAGCTGGAATCCATTGATAACACGGGTACCGGACTTGGACTGAAAATCACCAAGCAACTTGTCGAGCTGCATGGAGGAGAGATTAAAGTACAGTCGAAAGTGAATCAGGGCTCCCTTTTCTCGTTCACCATCAGGCAGCATAAGAAGAATGTTCCAACTGCGCTACCGAATAAGCAAAACAATGAATCCATTCAGAACGGCGTAAGCACCCTTCGTTCTGTTGCAGAAGTTAAGACAGCAAGTTCACATGCTCTTAATAGGGAAGTCAGTTCCGCGAAAGAATCGGAGATCCAACTTTATCGTGTATTAATTGTGGACGATGAGCCCGTTAACCTGCAGGTGGTGATTCAGCAGCTTGCACCACTGGCATGTGTGTTTGAAATTGCGAACAGTGGCACTGAAGTGCTAGCGCGTATGAATGAGTTGCAGAATTTCGATCTGGTGATCACGGATATGATGATGGTCGGCATGTCGGGATATGAACTATGCGGATTGATCAGGGAGCGCTACAGTCTGATTGAGTTACCTATTCTAATTATGACAGCAAGTAATCGAGATGATACAATTACAGCTTGTTTTGCCGCCGGAGCCAATGATTATATATCAAAACCTATTGGACGTAATGAACTCATAAGCCGTGTACGCACACTGTTGTTGTTAAAAAGGTCTGCTCAGGAGCTGAGTCTGAACGCACAACAGCTTGAAGAGTTGAATCAGCAGTTATCCGAGTTAAATACCAACCTGGAGCATCGTATTCAGGATCGTACAGTAGAGCTGGAGCAGAAAAATAAAGATATGGGCCGTCTGGAATTGTCACGCAGACGATTGCTGAGCGATATATCGCATGAACTGCGCACACCGATGACTGCGATTCAGGGTTATGTGGAGGCAATTGTATCCGGATTGGTGGATAATGAAGAGGATCAAAAAGTATATCTGCAAATGGTCTTAGTGAAGGCGCTGGGGCTAAACCGTCTCATTCACGATCTATTCGAGTTGTCCCGACTGGAGTCGGGCAAGTCTGAAATGATCTTTATCATGATGAGCTTGCAGGAGTTAATGGATACCATTCAGGACAAATTCAGGCTGGACATCGCACGTGCTGACATGAGCTACGAATTTCAGATGAACATTACGACTACTCAGCGAAGTGAATATCAAGTCGTGATTGATATGGATCGGATTACTCAGGTGTTGACCAATCTGGTGTTTAACGCGATTCAGCATACAGGTGCAGGTGGAATGATTCGTCTTCATTGTTCCATTGAGGAATGGGAAAATGACGGTGATTCTCCAGGACGACTTACCATCCGTGTGGAGGACAATGGAGCGGGTATTATGGAAGAGTCGCTTCCCTTTGTATTTGATCGCTTTTTCCGTGAGAAACATGATCGGCATGTGGTTCAGGGCAGTGGTATTGGACTTGCGATTGCGAAGGAAATTATTCAATATCATGATGGAAACATACACGTAGAAAGTGAAGTTGGAAAAGGGAGTTCTTTTTATTTCACGTTGCCTCTGTATGTTCTGGATTAGGGAAAGACAAGCATCTCGATGATTATGTCGGAAATGATTGAGTTCCATAGGAAAACGAGTACTCAGGGTTCACCCCGGTACTCGTTTTTTATTATGCTTGGAACACTTTGGGAGTCAGTTCTAAGTGTCAATTCGATGATGAAGAAGCGGCAGCAGCCGATGCTGCGGCAGTTGCGGCCATGGCGGCCTGCTGGGCGATGATAATATTTGTGATACTGGTTGAGATTGCTGTCGTAAGAACACCGTTCCGCAGATTCTCCACATGTTGAATGGCTACCAGAGCAGACGAGAACAGGAGCAACTCCTGTTTGTCGATTGACCAGGCACCGAAGCCTTTTTGAGTCCGTAACCAGTCATTTGTTTCAGCGACTTCATCCACTAATGAGTCTCTGTCCGAAGGCAGTAGAGAAAGTATCCCGAGAGAGGCTAACGTATAGGTTTTGTCCATTCGAAGATTCCTTTTGCGAAAAGCTTCATTTAAGGCAATCACACGAGCAACTGCATCCGGGGTATCCTTTCCAAGAACCAGTACCTGTGTTAACGCCTGCACACTGTTTCTGGAAGAGAACTCTGGTTTTAATTCCCCGTAGAGTTGTTCCATACGTGCCACACCAGTATCTACGTTGAGGTCGGAAAGAGCTAACATGGCAGCGAAAATGTAGTCATCCTGTCCAGTGAGGAAACGATGCTCTGCTTTCATGCCGTCATAAAATAATTTGGCCCGCTCCACCGTAGGTTGAAACTGGTCAGCTGATGTCTGAGTAGCGATCTGATAGGCGGCAATAACCAGATAATCGGAGTTGCGGAATTTGATCTCTTTCATCAAATCATAGACATGCAAGGTGTCTGCCAGCTTCGTCTCTTCATCCGTTGTAAGGGAGAGCATGGCAGCAATGCTAATGGCCGAATTACCTCTGAATGCAGAGAAAAGTTTTGTGTTTTGCTTAATCAACTCATGGCTTTGACGAATAGCTTCCCCATCCGCTGTTTTATTCTCCGCTGCATAGAGCAGGGCAGCCAGACGTTGCATCATCGCATGTTGCCATTTGAACGACTCCTTGATGATCTGGGTATTGGAAACAAATAATTCAACTCGTTCTGCATGATGCTGCTGCATAGGCACACCTCCATATTCACTGTTATTCAACAATACCCTTCCAGCTTCCTTCATTCTGTCGGTGTAAACAGATTAGATGATTAGGAATATCAAATGAACTAAAGCGATTATTCCCATAGGGTAGATCAATGATCTGGAGAACCCGTTTTTAAATTCATTTCGAGGATGTTTTTCGAAAAAGAAGTGTAATACGGTATGTATGATGAAAAAGATATCCAGCACCCAAAATGTAACGGTCTGATATGAGCTAAAAAGAAGAGAGAGGATGATGGTATACATTGGCAGGTGAATCCAAGTGAAATACCTATAGGCTTTATCATCTTCCATATCTTTTAACACCATAAACAATTTCCACTCGGACCGCCTGATGGCATCCATTTCGTGAAGCAGAAAGAGAGACAGGTTAAACAAAAATAAAACCAGTAAAAAGTCAGGCATGTAAAGTCTCCTTTTCCTATTCAATCTGTTCCTATCTTACTAAAGGTAATTTAATTTGGCAAAATATGAAAAAAAGATTCACGCTCCGTTCATACGTGCTTGATATGCTCTCGAAAGAAAGCGTAAGGAACAGGTATAAAAAAATATGCGGAGTGGTGGGGACAAGTCATGTCATCGTTGATAAGAAAGATTTTTGGGAAAATGATGTTACTGGTGTTATTGTTAGGCATGATATTAGAGGCAACTGGATTAGGGACCATGCCACTATCGGCAGCAGTATCCAATCAGGGATTAAATCCGGGTAAATTGGAGCAAGGAGTCGTAGCTAATCTGGAGGATACTGATCAGTTAACGGCATTCATGGATGGGATGATGGATGTGCAAATGCGATCTTTACAGATTCCAGGCGCAGTCATTTCGATTGTGAAGGATGGGAAGATCCTGCTCTCCAAAGGGTACGGACATTCGAACATCGAAGAAAATAAACCCGTTGATCCCCAAACCAGCTTATTTCGAATTGCTTCAACAACAAAGCTGTTCACATGGACCGCCGTGATGCAATTGGTTGAGGCGGGCAAGCTTGATCTTGATACAGACGTCAACACTTATCTGAAAACGGTGAAAATACCGAAAACCTATGAGGAACCGATTACGTTGCGCCATCTCATGACCCATACCGCAGGATTCGAGGAGGGCGGTGTAGGTTACCAGATCACTACCGATCCGGGGAAACTTCCCGTCTCTATTGCTGAAACGATGGCGAAACATATGCCTGCACGGGTTAAGCCACCAGGCGAGATGCTGTCGTATTCCAATTATGGCGCTTCACTCGCGGGACTTATCGTCGAAGAAGTGAGCGGTGTTGCCTACAATGACTATATACAGAAAAATATATTTGATCCGCTGGGCATGAATTATGCTACGGTAGAGGAGCCTGTTCCAGCGTCTCTGGAACCTTATGCCGCCCTTGGATACGCCCGAGCTAACGGCGAGTTTGTAACCAAACGGCCAACGTATGAGGGAGGATTTCGTCCTGCGGGATCAGCGAGCGTGTCGGCGAACGATATGGCTCATTTTATGATTGCCCATCTTCAAGACGGGCGATATGAAGATAAACAAATGCTCAAGCCGGAAACAGCCAAACTCATGCATTCTCCGGCATTCCAGTTTGATGAACGTTTACCCGCCATGGATCTGGGCTTTTACGAGTTGAATATGAATGGGCTACGTGTGATCTCTCATGGAGGGGCCGATGAGCTGTTTAATACAGCCCTTTATCTTGTACCGGACAAAAAAGTGGGCATCTTTGTTTCCTATAGTGGAGGGGAAGGCGGAACGGCAGCAGAAGGGTTGGCGCAAGCCTTTTTTGACCGATACTATCCTGTACATGCAACTAAGCAGCCTAATGAAACTTCTATCGAATTAGGGGAGTCTCTGGAAAAATATGCAGGCTCCTATCAATTTACACGCCGTAATCACACGAAGATCGACAAGTTTTTCAGTTTTCTGACTCAAATCAATATTGAGTTTTCGGATAACCGACTGTTTATTGGAAGTGGTGCAGATCAGCAAGTGTATACTCCGATTGGCGTGAATTTATTCCAGGAGGTCGGAGGGACACATCAGATGGGGTTCCGCACCGATGCAGAGGGCAAGGTCACGTATCTGTTTCTGGATATATTAAACCCAATGCCGCTGGAACCTGCACCGTTAATGAACCAATCGAAGTTCTGGCTCCTCTTGCTCGGCATTTCGGTTGTTCTGTTCATCACTGTATTGCATGGATTTGTTTATCGCAGACGCGAAATCAGAGCGATGCCAAAAGCGCAGAAATGGGCAGTACGGTTGTCAGCTATTACATCTATATGGGGACTATTAACCTTGGGCGCAACACTTCTCGTGTTGAACATGAATCTGATTGATCGGCTTAGCCATATTCCACTATCTTTACGTCTCTATCTGTTTATGCCGGTTATCCTTGTAGGGTTGACTGCGGCAATATTCATCATGAGCGTCCTGGCATGGAAAAACCAATATTGGACGTTACTGAAGCGTGTGCATTATACGTTCGTAATGGTAGCAGCGGTGATCTTGAGTTTATTTTTCTATCATTGGAACCTGCTGGGCTGGCATTTTGGTTGAAGACTTCCTCCCAAGTGGAAGAAACAAGATAGATATCGGAGGCATACATTTCATATGACCAAAATCCTAGTTGTGGATGACGATGTGCATATTCGTGAGCTGATCACCTTGTTTTTGCGTAATGAAGGATTCGAGATTGTGGTAGCTAAGGACGGTGCGGAAGCACTGGAGATTGTGGGGGAATCCCCAATTGATCTGGTTATCCTTGATATTATGATGCCGCGATTGGATGGTTGGGAATTATGCAGGGAGATCCGGCGTATGGATCTGAATATGCCATTGCTAATGGTCACGGTAAAAGGGGAATCGGCTCAGAAAGTAAAGGGATTTCAGTTGGGAACAGATGATTATTTGACAAAACCCTTTGATCCGCTGGAACTTGTGATGAGAGTAAAAGCATTGCTGAAACGTTACCTGATTGTCTCCTCCCAGACCATTCAACTAGGGGGCATTATGCTGAATCGACGTAGCTTTCAAGTGATTCGTGGAGAGGAAACAATCAATTTGCCTTTAAAAGAGTTTGAATTGCTGTTCATGTTGGCAAACCAGCCTGGGCAGATTTTTACCCGGGAACAATTAATCATTAAGATCTGGGGAAGTGACTATGAAGGGGATGACCGGACAGTTGATGTTCATATCAAGCGACTACGTGAAAAATTCGCTGGTGATGCACACCATTTTCAGATTGAAACGGCTCGTAGTCTGGGCTACCGGTTAGTCATCACATGATCAAAACCTTATATGTTCGTATTATTTGCACGTTTCTGGTCGTCATTGTTTTCAGCTTGCTAACCTCTTTCTTCATCGGGATCTTCCTTTTCAAAAAAGAAGTAAATCATATCGGTCAGAATGACATGATTTCTGTAGGGGAGGAACTGATCCGTCTATATGAGCAAACGCAACCTGACGACAGGGATGCTTTCATCAAAAGTATGGTGAAAGTATCCTCCTATCCCATTCATCTATATGACGTTTCGGGTAACGTAACCTTTTATGACCTAGACAATACAGAGACCGTTGAAATTGCACCAGAAGTGGTTCAAATGGTGTTGCAGGGTCAGATCTATCGTTCTCCCGGAGAAGTGGAGCAGACGTTCATCGGTCTTCCTTTTCCATACAAAGGGGAACCACAAGCCACGTTTATGCAGTATTCTCCGCAGAACGAAAATATCATTAATCGGATGATTTTGCTGGTGTTATTGCTTGCACTGTTGATCGGAAGTTTTTGTATCCTTATTGCTGCAAGGTATTTGGTAAAGCCGATCCAGGTGTTGACGCGGGCAACCAAACGACTGGCGAAGGGTGATTTTAATGTGGAAATTCAAACAAAACGTGTGGACGAAATGGGAGCATTGACGCAGAGTTTCAATGAAATGGCGAGTGAGCTTAAACAGCTGGAACAGATGAGACAGGATTTTGTCTCCAATGTATCTCACGAGATTCAAACGCCGCTGACCTCTATTTCCGGTTTTGCCATGGCGTTGAAAAACAGCAGCCTGGTTGCGGAGGCTGATCGTAACTATTACCTCGATATCATTATTACGGAGAGTGGACGACTATCCAGACTTAGTGATAATCTGCTGGAGCTTGCGTCTCTGGATTCCGATCATCATCCGTTCGAGACAACCACCTATAATCTTGATGAGCAAATCAGGCAAGTGGTGGTGACTTGCGAGCCTCAATGGTCAGCCAAAGGCATTCCAGTTCATTTAGAATTGGTGGACGGTATCAAAATCAGGGCAGATCAGGATCAGCTTAACCAAGTGTGGATGAATTTACTAGGCAACAGCATTAAGTTTACTCCCGTGGGTGGGCGTATCGAAATACGCACGAGCCAGTCTGTGGATGGAATCTTTTTCACGATAACCGATTCGGGCATTGGAATAGCGCCGGAGCAACTGGATTATGTTTTCGAACGGTTTTATAAAACAGACCTGTCACGCGATCGTAGCATTAGTGGTAACGGTCTGGGCCTCGCCATCGTCAAAAAAATCGTGATGCTTCATCACGGAACTGTCGAAATGAAAAGTCAGGTGGGCGTGGGGACAACGGTGATGGTTCATTTGCCTTCCGGATGATTACAAAAATGGATGTAGAGCTGCCAAAGTTATTTCTCTGGTAGCTCTTTTTTTATGAGTTTTCAGATTCGTTTATCATCACGAGTTATCAGGGTAGGATTGATTACGTAACAGTTCTGGCAAAGCATGTAGCACTTGCATACGTTCCAGCGCACCCTCCATATTCCAATGCTGCCCTACGTGATACACTTTGCCGTTACACACCGCAGGAAGATCACGCCAATAGGGGCTTTCCATCCAACTCACGTCGCGCTCATAAGAAGTAGGGTCAGTGACGTCCCCATCTCGAGTTGCAGAAATCATAAAAATACGATCCCCTACATAACGCTCAAAATCGCTTTCCTCGATCTTAACAAAAGCCTCGCCTTGCTCTATTAATGTCGCTACTTCATGAGGAGGTCTGAATCCATTGGCATGGTACAGTGTGTTTGTGAGACCTTGAGAGGCCATGACATAGAGATTTCCATCATTTCCGTCCACAAGAACTGTGGCACTTTCGCCGTGTTCCAATGCACCTTTACACACATTCCACATGTATTCAGCCATGGCTTCATAGCGGATCAGCCAACGTTCCGCTTCTTTTTCTTTGCCGAAAAGTTGGCCCAAGGTCCGCAAGCGGCTATCCAATGTTTGCTCACGATCCAACACAATGGTTGGAGCAATGGTATTCATTTCATCCAGAGAAATGCCATAGTAGTTGGCGACGAGAATAAGATCGGGCTTCAGCTTTCGAATCTCCTGAGGCTTGGGGGGAAAGCTGATTTCAGTTGTGTTTTGCATTGGAGCGGTATCGATGAATTGGCCTAATAGACTCTTGGGACTACCGACTGGGAACAAATCCAGGGCCATCAAGTCACTTGTTGTATTGCGATCCAGATATACGATACGTGATTTGTCCTTGGGGAGTTCTAATAGCCTTCCTGTAGAGTCACGGAAAAGAATGTCCTTGTCCCTGTCGCTTTGCTTATACATCGCTGCATACTCTCTAGGAGGCAACCCGGTCTTCTGACGAAAACGTCTGACAAAGTAATAATGATCATTGAATCCAACCTGATGGGCGATGGACTCAATGGTTTCTTCTGTCTGTAAAAGCAATTCCTTGGCTCGATTCAAACGAATCTCGGTTAGATATTCAATCGGGGTTTTGTCTGTCAGTGAGCGAAACAGCTCATTGTATTGCCATAAGGAGACCCCGGATATATCGGATAGTTCCTGCACTTTAATTTTCTCGGCGTAGTGTTCCTGCAAATAGATAAGGGTGCGTTTAACGGCATCTCTGGTATTTTCCAAAGAGTGAGCTTTCGTATTCTGTTCAGAGAGAGACAGCATCAGCATATGGAACATAGGTTGATAGGCATTGCTTTCTGCTTTGTTGATATAGGGGCGTTGACGAGTCATATCCTGAATAATGGTGTGCACGCTGGAATAGGAACGATCGGATCGCAACGTACTTCCATCAAAGGCAGGACTTGTGTCAAACCAGACGGACGAAGCCTGAACTTTAATTACATGAAAAGAAAACATATAGACAGCGAACGGCTCATGATCCTGCCTGGTTAGTACAATGTTGCCTCCGGGTCGAATATAAAAACACTGTTCTTCAATGGCAGTAAGGGTCTCTTCCCCCAGATCCAACCTGAAGTTTCCCGAAACGACAATGAGGAGACGATGCTCTTGCGAAGGCAGTATGCTGAGGGGTTCCTCCATAAAATCAATCTCGCTAAGCGAATAGATTCCATGTACCTGATCGGTATGTAATAGAAGCTTCATGCCACAATCCCCTTACTAATTGATAACAATTCTCATGGAATAGCATAGTGTAAATACGCTCTTTTTTCAACCAATTGATAGGCGAGATAGAACATAACTTGGTGTTACACCTGCTAAGTATTGTCTGAAAAGCCCTGGAATTGTCCATTGATGCGCCTATGCGGGATCGTTACTATAGGTAGAAGATAGTGATAATGATTATCACTAAAACAGAGTGAATGGGGAGAACGTCATGTATAGTGTGAAACGATGGGGATGGTCTATTGGTGCGGTTCTGGTGCTGAGTATCGGCCTGAGTGCTTGCAGTAGCAATGAAGGTGCGTCGGTAAATGACGGAACAACGCAGCAGACAACCGTAAAAGAAAAGGAAGCCGCTGCGGAGAAACCGGAAACCAAAGATTACGTGGATTATCTGGGACGTAAGGTAGAGATTCCAACTGATCCACAGAGGATCGTCTATTATGATAATAAAACCTTCGGGGACATGCTGGTACTTGGAGCAGATGCAGTCGGTCAGGATAGCCGATTCGAATCAATATATCAGGATCAAGTCAAGGACATTGAAGATCTTGGTGCGCCGTTGAATCTGGAAAAGCTGGTTGAGCTTGAGCCAGATCTGATCATCACAGGTCTTCACGCTCAAGGGGAGGAGTTGGATCAGATTGCGAAAGTGGCGCCGACGGTCGGAATCGACGTAGATGCTCCATTGGAGCAGCGCCTGCCTATACTTGGTCTCCTGTTGAATAAGGAGGCAGAGGCACAGCAGTGGATGGTCGATTATGATGCGAAATCGGAGCAAGCCTGGAATGCGTTCAAACAGAGTGCGAACATCGGTCCGGATGAGACGGCAACGATATTTTTAAACACAAATCGTACGCTGTATGTTATGACGACAGGGCTGGCTGCAGACTTATACTCACCTTATGGACTGGATATACCGGATGAGGTGAAAAAGGTAACGATTGATGAAGAAATGCCATGGGCTCAAATATCACTTGAGAGTCTGCCATCGTTTGCCGGGGATCACGTATTCCTGATGGCAGCTGGGGCAGGGGAAGATTCCGCTGAGAATGACGAACTGATGAAGTCAGCCATATGGAAGGACCTTCCTGCGGTTAAGAACGGTCATGTATATGTAGTGGAGCAAAAGTGGAATAAACGTGATGCCTACACGATGCATGAATTTTTGAATGAACTGCCTGCCATGATGAAGCAGCAATAGTTCGGTAATAAGTAGTAGAGTCGAGAGCCTCCTGTTCAAGGGGGTTCTTTTTGTTCTTTTTGTACTATCGTTCTACTCCACACTTTGAGATGGGCTCAGCTTGTACAATCAGACTTCACCTTATCTGTCTGCCATATTCATTAAGCGGTTATCCTATACCTATATGTGTAGTGAATCCGTTTCCTCACATTCCTTGTTGTATTTCTGCGGCACATCTCGTACAATTTGGTGGAGTAATTCTGCATTGCGTTAATGTAAATGTGAAAATTAAAGATTACATCAGGAATCTGTACACAAGAAAAGGGGAGAATCGTTTGGAATCAAAGCAACTATCTAGAGGGCTAAAGCCCCGCCATGTAGAGCTGATTGCACTCGGAGGTACAATCGGCGTTGGTTTGTTCATGGGATCGGCAAGTACGATCAAATGGGCAGGACCATCCGTGCTGCTGGCCTATTTACTGGCCGGTATCGTTATCTTTTTTGTCATGCGTATTATGGGTGAAATGTTGATTCAGGAGCCGGTCACGGGTTCGTTTGCTACATTTGCTCACAAATATATTAGTCCTCTTGCCGGATTTCTGACTGCCTGGAGCTACTGGTTCCTGTGGGTTACGGTTGGTATGGCGGAAGTTACGGCAATTGGTATCTATGTCGGGTATTGGTTCCCGGATATTCCGCAGTGGCTGCCTGCACTTGCTGGGGTGCTCATCATTGCGGCGGCAAATCTGGCGGCCGTGAAGTTCTATGGGGAATTTGAATTCTGGTTTGCGATGATCAAAGTGACGGCTATTGTGGCGATGATCGTGATCGGAACGGGTCTCATTTTCTTCGGCTGGGGGAATGGGGGTCAGGCGATTGGTCTGTCGAATCTGTTCAGCCATGGTGGCTTCTTCCCTGGAGGCATCAAAGGTTTCCTCTTTGCACTGTGTATCGTAACGGCTGCGTATCAGGGCGTTGAAATGGTCGGTATTACAGCAGGCGAAGCGGAGAATCCGAAATACACCTTGCGTAAAGCGATCAAAAATATCGTATGGCGTATTCTTATTTTCTACGTTGGCGCCATATTCGTAATCGTAACCCTGTACCCTTGGAACGAAGTGGGCGAGACGGGCAGCCCGTTTGTGCTCACCTTTGCCAAAGTTGGTATTGTTGCTGCAGCGGGGATCATTAACTTTGTGGTGCTCACGGCGGCCATGTCGGGATGTAACAGCGGGATCTACAGTGCAGGACGGATGTTATACACACTGGCTGAGAATGGGCAGGCACCTGCCTTTTTCAAAAAGCTGTCCAAAGGCGGGGTTCCCCGCAACAGTATCGTCATTACAATCTCCTTGCTGCTGATAGGGGTTGTGCTGAACTACCTGATGCCGGACTCCAAGCTGTTCCTGTACATCTACAGTGCAAGTGTTCTTCCGGGCATGGTTCCATGGTTCGCGCTGGCGTTCAGCCAGTTCCGCTTCAGAAAGCGTTGGGGCAACGAGATGGCGGATCATAACTTCAAGTCCAAATGGTTCCCAATCAGCAATTACATCATTATTGTGTATCTGATTCTCGTCATTATCGGTATGGCGTTTAACCCGGATACGCGCTTGCCTCTGGTTGTTGGAGCTACGTTCATGGCAATCGTGGTGGCAGGATATTTTGCATTTGGCATCGGAAAAAGACAACGGATAGATGGCGGCGAAGATCGCTAGTCCAATATTCAAAAATCAACTTATATCGTAATATCATACATGCATTCCTTGAAACGATTGGAGAACCTGAGGGTGATTCAGCGTCATTCAGGGAGTGCATTTTTTTATCCGGAAAAATCATGCTTGAATCTCCTGTAACTGGAGGTTTTAAGATTGGAATTATAAAGATTGCACTAAAGCCTATTTACACTTGCCACTTCGATGACAGAACAACCTTCTGATCGCTGTTATCCCCTGATTTTTTTGATTTAATTTTACAAAGGTGAAAATCTGGGGATAAAGGCGGGGTGTATGCTTCCGAAGTAGCTTTCTTTCAGAAAGCTTTTAGCATCCGCTTCTTCAGGTTATTTCTGTCCTCTACGTTCTCGTGTAAATGTTTAGTTCAATTTATATAATAGCTGCTGCGCAATAATATCATTCCGATTTAATCCGTGGCAGAATGGGAGGCTTTAAGTATATGAGGACAATAGAATGGATTTATCTTATTTTCAACCTGCTTATGTTCGTGGGGGTAATCGGGATTGGGAGACAGAGTCAACATTTTCGGAAAATGGTATGGGGTGGATTTGCCATATCGGGTGTGCTGTTGATCATCCATGGTGTGGTCGAAGGACTTCGTTGGCCGATGATTCCGGCGTATCTGCTCACGTTGGTTCCACTGGTTGTGTTATTTACAAAGGCAAGACGCCAGCAACAGTCAGGTGTAACCTCGCTGAACAGCAAAGGTTCCGGGGCATCTGCTTCCACATCGACTGTGACGAGGAAATTCGGACGTGTTCGAATCATCGCAACGTCTCTTCTGGTGTTGGTATACGCTATTGTGAGCATTGGCTTGCCGCTGCTGTTCCCGGTGTTTTCGTTTGCCAAGCCAGCAGGTCCTTATGGAATCGGAACAGTATCCTACGACTGGACAGATAACAGCCGTGAGGAGTTGCTGACGAGTTCTGTTGGTGATCAACGGGAGCTGATGGTACAGATCTGGTACCCAACGAATCCAGACGCAGAGGGAGCAACAGCCCCTTATGTTAATAAGCCGGAGATCTACGGGACAGCCTTCAATGAAGTGCTGAAACTGCCAAAGCTTTTATTTTCCAGTCTGAGTCAGGTCAAAACACATGCGATACAGGAAGCTCAGTTGTCTGATGCCGAAGCCAAGTATCCGGTTGTTCTTTTCTCTCATGGTCTGCATGGCTATGAAAATCAGAATACGTTCCAGGTCGAGCAGCTGGTCAGTCAAGGTTACATTGTTGTAGGCATTAATCACACGTACAGCAGTCTGGTGTCCGTATTCCCGGATGGACGTGTGGCGCAGTTTGAATCGGAAGGAAAAGAAGGCTTTGAACAGCTGCAATTCAGTTACATGGACAAGTTGAATGAGACATGGGTGCAGGATGCACAGTTTGTACTGGATGAGGTAGAGAAGTTGGGTACGGGAGATCCGAGCGGACGCTTTACCGGACGAATGGATCTGGACAATATCGGCATGTTTGGGCATTCATTTGGCGGAGCAACGACAGTACAGATGTTAATGAATGATCCACGTGTGAAAGCAGGCATGAATATGGACGGTGTATTGTTTGGCGAGAAGCGTATTCCTGCGGAAGGCGTGGGCAAGCCGTTCCTGATGATGAGTGCAGACTCAACCGTTGCAGGCACAAGTGTGATGAGTGACGAAGAGATTGCTGCGATGGGCACGACCCGTCCGGAAGCCGAGAAATATTACGAGGAAGTGTACGAGCGCTATGAGCCGGTAACCGCAGGAGGGAACTTCTGGATGGAGCTGACCAACACCAAACATCTGAGTTTCTCCGACCTCTACCTGATCTCTCCACTGCTCGAATGGACACAGGGTGTAGATGCGCGGGGGACACAACAGTTGGTCAACGATACAACGATTGATTTCTTCAACCACTACTTGAAAGGGCAAACGCTCCATATGGACAAGGAAGTGGGAGAACATGAATCCTATTCGTTGAAAAAAGGCTAAACGTATAAATGGAAGGAGACTGAAGTTCAGTCTTCTTCCATTTGGTTTAAACGTAACCGCATGCCCTCCTGCAACAGGTTAATGCCATCTACAATTTGGCTCCATTCGGGATTCATCACCTTGCACAGCTTGTTAAAACGCAGAATGCGATCCGTCACAGAGTCCAGCATATATCGGGCCTGTTTGCGAAAAAATATTTCTGGTGCTTCCGCATGCTCAGCACTTGCATACATCAACACAAAGTCCCACACCATGCTTTGCACAGCAGGGCTATCGATTGCCCAACGCTTGTCCAGCGCTTCGGTAGTGCGAATGCGAATAGCCTCCATTTTTTTCACCCAGACGTCCGCTTCGACTTGTGGCTGATTCGCCATAATGAAGAATGGAACCTCCAGCCGAGCCAGATCAGCCCAATAGGCCGGATCATTGATCAGTTCCTGAATTTCCTTCCAGGCCAGTGTTTGCTGAGCCGTCAGTTTGGTATCTTTCATCATGTATTTATCGAAAAAGTGCAGAAACGACACTCTCCAATCCTGCGGAATGCTGTCCAGCAGATGGGATTCATCCACCTTGGCAGCAACAAATTGTTTTCGCCTGCTCGCATTGGCCGTCAGGGATTCTACCAGACTGGAGATGTAGGTAAGAGACTGCTCCGAGCGCAGTGAAGTTTCTTCTTCATGCTGCCTCGCTTGCTGCAAAACGGAGAGCATGGAATTCATCGTGCCGATCTGGGTTTCCAACGCTTCAATCTGTAGATCCAACGCCTGTGCTACCGCCAGTTCACCCGACATGAGCTTTCGAATATCCGATATGCTGAAATTCAGATAACGAAGCGTTGTAATGAGTTCGAGTTGCCACAGGTCTTGCGTTGTATAAAGTCGATGCCCGCCTTCCGTATGATTGGAGGGTTGTAACAGTTCAATCTCATCGTAATAACGGATCGTTTTCACCGTGGAGCCGATCAGTTTGGCTGCTTCACCGATGGAATAGGGTTCTTTATTTGCATTCAACGAGATCACCTCATGTTCTATTATACAATCTCCAGTTAGGGGAGATTCAATGTGTGACAGTTGTCTGGGAATCCAGTTAGCTTAGTTTAAATTCCACCCATCTCGGTTACAAAGGAAAGAGTGCAACTTTTATGAAAATTAAATTCACAACAAATAAAAAAATACGTTTATACGATGGATATCGTGTAAATAACCAAGGAGGAAATTGAACATGGCTAATCAAGATCAGCACACCATGCAAGATCCAACGACCCAATATCCAAAGGCTACACCGGAGTGGAAACAGCAACAGGATGAGCCGGGGCTCCAGCGTGAGATGACCCCTGTTCCCGATGCGGGTGAGAAAAGTTATAAAGGCAGCGGACGATTAACGGGACGCAAAGCAGTTGTGACCGGGGCCGACAGCGGAATTGGCCGGGCGGCAGCGATTGCGTTTGCCCGTGAAGGTGCAGATGTTGTTCTGGCCTATCTGCCGGAAGAGGAAGCAGATGCGCAGGAAGTTGTGAAGCTGATTGAGGAAGCCGGTCGCAAAGCAATTACGATGCCAGGTGACCTGAAGGATGAGAAATACTGTGAAGAACTCATTGAATCTGCGGTAAAAGAGCTTGGCGGGATTGATATCCTTGCTAACGTGGCAGGTAAACAGCAGTTTGTAGAGCAGATTGCGGATCTGACCACCGAGCAGTTCGATGCAACGTTCAAAACAAATGTCTATTCCATGTTCTGGCTCTGCAAAGCAGCTGTGAAACACATGAAGCCGGGCAGCTCCATTATCAACACATCATCGATTCAGGCGTATAAACCTTCGCCAATCCTGCTGGATTATGCAACAACGAAGGCATCCATTAACACGTTCAGCAAAGCGCTAGCCCAACAGGTGGGTAGCAAAGGGATACGTGTCAATGTTGTTGCACCAGGACCGGTATGGACACCGCTCCAGGTCGTGGGTGGACAACCAGTCGAGAAGCTGGCCGATTTTGGCTCCAACACACCGCTTGGTCGGGCAGGACAACCTGCCGAGATGGCTCCGGCATTTGTGTTCCTGGCAAGCCAGGAATCCAGCTATGTGAGCGGTGAGACACTGAATGCAAATGGCGGTACGGTTAGCCCGTAAATAGTTTAGGTAATCCGATCAAGGTATCAGAGGATACGGTCTCCATATTGGGGGCGGTACCCTCTTTTTTTGTCATTAAGATGAGAGAAATAAAATATTTTCATATATGAAAGCGTTCTTATATAAAACGGAAAAGGTACATGGTAATATATTCAAGAACATGATCTTCGCTCCCAGCTCTGAGAGTGCGTTGCTTATACAATGAATCTGTTCAGATTAATACACTATGCCTAGGAATCGAAGGAGGAATTCTGTAATGGCCAAGAATGTACTTAAACTAGGTGACCCTGTCATAAGCACGTACACATCATATGGGACATTAACATCCGTTATGCACGAAGATTTATGGCCATGGATTTTCAATAACTTTATACAAATCAGGTATGCACATGGATGGGGAATTTTTTCGTTTGATTCTCATCAGTTTCTGCTAAGTACCTGTCCGGGAATTTCCTTTTACAACCTGCCACAAGAAATTGTGATTAGCAAATGGGGAACATCACTTAAGCAAGTGATTACGGAAGCGATAGATATGGGATATTATCTATATATTTATGCAGATAGATACTATATTGCGTGTACAGACTATTATCAAAAAGAACATCTCATGCATGAATTATTAGTGTATGGGTATGACCTGGATCAAAATTTGATATACATTGCTGATAATCTTGATGATGGTAAATTCATACAAAGCGTATGTAGTCTGGATGAACTTGAGAAAGGCTACTGGACCATGTCTAATGAGTACAGTTTTTGGACAGAAGTGAGATTTCTCAAGCCTATCCAGAATATCAATTATGCAATTCATGTGGAGCAGATTATAACGGCGATGGAAAACTATCTTAACTCAAGCGAGACATATGACTTAGTGAGAGATCAGAAATACGATTTTGGAATGCAAGCCATTCAACGCATCTTTACCGACATTGAGCAGGCAGCCCTAGTTGGAGAAGCATTGGATTCACGAGTCTTTCATCTTTTGTATGAACATAAGCTACTAATGGAGTTACGTTTATCTTATTTAATGGAGAAATTAATCATTGAACGAGATTCAACCTTTATGGAATTAAGCACTATTCTGAAACAGGACTACTTTAAATTGAGAAATATAGTTCTGAAATACAATATAACGCGTGATGCAAGTACACTCAGTAAAATAAGTGAGAGATTACAAGAGAATCTCATGAAAGAGAAAGCATTTATTTCTTCTTTTATTACCAGATTACAACAGGTTAAATCAATGGCTTGAAGTCATCTAATAATAGACAAAAAATCCCCTTTGCTTGTTAGAAAGCAAAGGGGATTCCTGTGTAACTAAGTTACTTCTGCTCTGGTTTCGGGTCCAGAATGGCATAACTGCCTAGCGTGGCTAATTGTGCTGTATTCAGAAGCGCTTCATCCACTGCAGCGAGGGCTTCACCGGCAGCTGTCATCAGCTCATCAGAATCAACAGGTGAGGCGAAACGGAGAATGACTCTGCTCTCTCCTTTTTTGAGTTCACTCTCAGCCTTGGTTTTGTACTCATTAATGGACGCGACTTCGAGATCATTCTGTACATAATAATCATTGGCATCGCTCTCGCCATTAAACATCGCGAGCTCGGAATCAAGCCAGTAATCTTGATCCGCTATTGTTTTCTGACTGGCAGCAGTCTCATCGTTGGCATTGTACAGGAAGTACGGGATGCCGGAGTTCGTCAGGTTGTTGGTGGCATCGACATGGAACCATTCGTTCCCGATTTTGACCTTGTTCCATGCATGTGGAACGCCGCTGGAAGCGCCCGTTACAACGATACTTTCCAATCCCGAGAGATCGGAGAGCAATTTGTAAACGGAAGCATAGCTGGCACATACCCCAACTCCTCTGACCAGAATACCGTATGTGGTAAACGAGTCATTAAACTGTGGATCGACATTTTTGAAGTTGTTCTGCTCCGCATTCTCCAGCGCTGCATCGTCATACTTCGCGTTATCGTTCAGATAATCGTAGATGGCTTTTCGTTTCTCGTCTTCGTTCATGCCGTCTTTGATAATAGAAGCCACGACTTCGTTCGCTTTGGCAATAATCTCATCTTGCTTCTTCTGGATACCACTAGCCGATTCATTGTAATGAATCGAAAGGGTAAGCGTACCATAGTTGTATTCGAAACCTTCCACACCAAGAATCAATGGATTCTGGTACATCACTTTCAGAACAACATCTGAGAGTGCCGTGAAATTTTGAGCTTCGGGAAAAGCTTTTAACGAAATTTTATCTTGTGTAGCAATCATATTTTTGGCTAAAACTTCTTCCAAAGCGGAATCTGCATTGATCATTGCATCGCCTGTAGCAGGCTGAGGCACGGTTTCCTGATTACCTTGTTCTACATTTTGCTGCGTATTCGATTTCTGCTCATCTACCAGGTTGTCTTCTACAGCTTCTGGAGCTGGAGCAGGTGTTTCATTGGAAGCTTCTTCAGAAGCCATATCTGAAGAATTATCAGAAGTATCATCGGAAGCCTCAGTAGATAGAGGATCAGTTGCATCTTCTGAAGTCTCAGTATCGGTTGTGGACTCTGTAGTTGGAGTTTCCGAAGCCGGTGCTTCTTCTGTTTCTGTTGCAGACTCAGGTGCATCATGATTGTTGATGATTGTTGGCACGTCAGGTGCAGGAACGTAAGGTGTGTCATTCTTCGGTTCCACCAGTCCGTTGCTGGAATCGGCTACGGTTTGCTGAGAAAGTTTGTCCAAATCTGCTTGAGTTACATTCTCTACGCGTACGTAACTTTTCAAAGCTGTTCCTTTAATATGAAAAGGAATATTCGTTTCATTGAACTCTGAAATCTCTACGCTTTTGGTATCATAGACAATGGTTTCACGAGCTAGAGAGCCGTCATTGTACTCAACTGTTGCTTTCTGAGGAAGTACATCTATATTCTTTAATTTCTCCCTATACAATTGTTCTTTCAGAGATGTTGGCAACTGGGAAGCAAGCGGAGCTGTAGGGACACCTCTGCTAAAATTGGATTCTTTGCCTCCACCGATTGCAGTGACGTAATATTCTCCTCGTATACCATGGTTCTGAGTGGTAGTTATCATTTCATTATAAGTGCCGAGCCCGCCTTTTCCGTCTCTCAAAAAATCATTGAAAGACGTCTCTGTCGTTACCGCAATATCTAAAGGCAGACTATTACTGAACGCGTCCTCTGCGCCAGTTAGAGGTACATTTGTATCGAAGTTGGTTAGGTCAGAACGTTTATAAATTTTATATTCGGTGGCACCTTCAACCTTGTCCCAGACCAACTTGAACCGTCTATCTTTGTCAATTTCGTATCTTAGGTTAGGTACGGGTAACTCCGATTTCACTGTAAACGGAATAATGATGGGCTGATCGAGTAGTGTTAGATTTTCCGCATCTGGATCATAATTCAGACGAATGTAATAAATGGGGGCACCGCCCCAAGAACTTTGATCCTTGTTCATCATGGAATCTGAACTTAAAACGCCCCATCCAAGAGGTCTAATAGAAATACTATTGTCATGAATATCTGATAATAAAGGTACTTCACTTGCTTTGAGTGCTTTAATATCGGTATGTACGGATATGGTATCTCTCAGGGACCAATTAGATTTTCCTAAATCTGCTTTAAACTTGAACGTAAATTCTTCATCTTGAGCTACGTTGTACATCGGCATGATCGCTTGTTCCGATTCAGAGCCGTATTTCTGCTTCAAACTTAAAATGGTAGAACCTTCTACTATTTCTGTTGGATTATTTTCGGACGGACTGCTTTCCTGCTCAGTACTCTGGCATCCAGCCAGTAACAGGGTGAGCGCAAACATAATGAAAAATAGACGTTTCATGATACACCGCTTTCTTGTTTTTCTGAGTTGCTCTAATGGCTACGTTCTACACACCGAAAGATTATCAAATATGGTTAAAACCCATACTCGAACCTCTTAACAGCCAAACCTCCTATTAATTTCCTAATATCCTTTGCTAGTTTATGGTCATATTGACGCATTGTCAAGGTGAGAGGGTAGGTTTTAAGACCTGTAGAACAATAGAACAGTTGTAATTCCGTAGCGGGGGGACCATGTTAAAATACAAGAGTTACTACATATTTATATATAATAGAAGAATAATTGAAATTGCGAGTGCGGTATACCGAGTGGAAAACGAACGAATTGCAGAGTATTGGATTCAGATCGACAGGATGGGCATCGAGAAACAATTGGAGCGTAATCGGAGCTGAGTTTCTCAGCTCTTTTTTAGTTTTCAGTTCTTTGTAAGCGTTCCCGTGTTATAATGAACAAAGTTGTATACAAGTTACCTAAAACGTTTTCTGTCTTTTAACTCCATAATCTGAAAGTGAGGTTCAGTGATGATTAAAGCAACGGAAGATAATCAATATGTTGAACTAACAAGCCCGACAAGTTTACCGAAGGCATCCGGATTCCTTTGGAATGAAAAGATGATGATTCATGTGAATTGCCGGGGGTACGCGGTGGCCCAATTCATGCAGCCCGAACCTGCTAAATACTCGTATGCGCCCAACCTGGAAGCCAAGACGTTTATGCAACCGGAGCAGCCATACTATGCCCACCATCCGGGACGGTTTGTCTACATTAAAGATGAAGTAAGTGGCGAAATCTTCTCCGCCCCGTATGAACCCGTTCGCAAGCAGGCGGATAGCTATACGTTCGCTGTCGGTAAACACGATATTCATTGGAAAGTGATTCAGGACGACATTTGCATCGAGATGTCCCTGCGTTTGCCGAAGGAAGATGTCATGGAGCTGTGGCGTGTGAAGGTAACCAATCTGTCTTCGAGAAAACGCAAGCTTAGTATCTACCCGTATTATACGGTCGGCTATATGTCATGGATGAACCAGTCCGGTTCGTATTTGGAAGATTTGCAGGGCATTGTCTGCTCGGCGATTACGCCGTATCAGAAATATCAGGATTATAGCAAAATTAAAAATTACAGCGACAAAACCTATCTGCTTGCAGATCACCAACCGACTGGCTGGGAAGTAAATCATGAGACTTTTGAAGGCGAAGGTGGACTACATAATCCTTCGGCCCTGCAGTCGGAGACACTGGCTGGTGGAGATGCACGGTACGAGACACCTGTAGCTGTATTGCAATATAGAGTCGAACTGGAAGCAGGAGCGGAGCAGGCGTATCGATTCATCTTTGGTCCGGCTCATGATGAGACAGAGATTGAGGGCATTCGTCAGCATTATTTTGTGAAGCAGAATGAGGAAGGACAGGATGGTTTCACCGCAGCCGAGCAGGAGTATGCTGGTTATATTGCGGAAGGGCAAGGGAACATCCAGATTGAGACACCGGACAGCTGGCTAGATAATGTCGTGAATCATTGGTTGCCTCGCCAGATGTACTATCATGGCAAAACCAACCGTCTGACAACCGATCCGCAGACGCGGAATTATTTGCAAGACAACATGGGCATGAGTTATATTCAGCCGCAGATTGCACGAGCTGCGTTCTTGACCGCTTTGTCTCAGCAGCATATAAGCGGCGCGATGCCAGACGGCATTATTTTGCACCCGGACGCAGAACTGAAATATATTAACCAGGTTCCTCATACTGATCACTGCATCTGGCTTCCGGTCTGTATGAAGACCTATTTGGATGAAACGAATGACTATAGCATTTTGGAGGAACAGGTTGCTTTTACAGACAGTGAACAAAAGGTTTCCGTACTGGAGCATATGAATCTTGCAATGCGCTGGTTGATCCATGAGCGTGATGCGCGTGGGTTGAACTATATCAATCAGGGTGACTGGTGTGATCCGATGAACATGGTGGGGTACAAAGGCAAAGGCGTATCCGGCTGGTTAACCATTGCGTCGGCATATGCGTTCAATGTGTGGGCAGATATTGGTGAACAGGCAGGGCATGGCGAGGTTGCAGCGGAATTCCGTCAGGAAGCCACTCAGACCAATGCGGTAGCCAATGAGTATCTGTGGGATGGGGACTGGTATGCCCGCGGAATTACAGATGATAACGTAGTGTTTGGTGTAAGCAAAGACGTGGAAGGGCGCATCTATATCAATCCTCAGAGCTGGGCACTTATGAGCGGTGCTGCGGATCAGGAGAAACAGGAGAAGTTAATCCGTGCGGTAGAGGAGCAATTGGAGACGCCATATGGTGTCGAGAAACTCGCGCCGTCTTTCACAGCGATGCGGGAAGATGTAGGCCGTGTTACGCAGAAACATCCGGGAAGTGCGGAGAACGGTGCAGTGTACAATCACGCGGCGGCGTTCTATATATATGCGTTGTACCTGGTGGGCGAGAAGGAGAAGGCGTATCGTTTGCTGCGTAAAATGATTCCGGGTCCTGATGGCGAGGATATTCTCCAGCGGGGTCAGCTACCTGTATTTATCCCGAATTATTATCGCGGAGCTTATCGGCAATTCCCACGTACAGCTGGGCGCTCTAGCCATCTATTCAATACCGGCACGGTGCCTTGGGTGTATCGTTGTCTGATCGACGGATTGTTTGGATTGCAGGGTCATGCACAAGGGCTTCAGGTTCGTCCGCAGTTACCAGAAGATTGGAACGAGGCATCGGTAACGAGGTTGTTCCGCGGGGCTGAGCTGCATGTAAACATGAAAAAGGATGCAACTGTCCAGCAAATTGAGGTGCATGTTGACGGTCAACGGATTGCAGGCGACATCATCAAGAATATACAGGCCGGCGTGAAATATGAGGTGCTGGTGAAGCTGCCTTTGTAGAAAAGCGCAAGGAGTAATGCTGAACGATCTGAAGAGTTTTGGAAAATTACGAAGACAAATTAAAAACTGCCTTTCCTTTATAGAAGGAGGGCAGTTTTTGCTTTCAAGATGTTGTTTTGAATTGATACGTTTGTCAGACTGAATATGATGAAAGAATCCACAAGCTAAGCTTGATTAGCAAACACTCTATTCTTTGACTCTGTACCAATAGGTATAAATCTCTGAATAACCCAGCTTGGCGTAAAGTTTCAAGGCAGGTGCATTATTCGCAACCACTTGCAGGTAACTGGAGGTAGCGCCCTGTCTTTTTGCCCAATGCAATAGATGCAAGATCATCTGTTCAGCAAGTCCCCGATTCCGGAAGTTAGCGTCTGTTATGATGTCATACAATCCAATGTAGCCACGTTCGATGACACCAAACCCACAAGCGACGACTTGCCCATCGATCAACAGCGAGATGAAACCTACCTTTGTCCGGATATTGTCCAACATTAATTCCGTCGTTCCCCGTTGCAGATCATTCACCTGATTTAACCTGCAAAAATGATCAAGCCACGCTGTGGTCAACTGTTCGTCGATCTGTACAGCCTGGTGTGCAGGCTCTTTGATCTCTTCCAGGCTCCTGATCTGGATACGAGTCAGATCCACAACAGTATACCCTTTGTCTTGCAAAAGTTGGTCGAGATGATCCGGCTGAATAAACGGTGTGATTTTAAATATGGTACTTAACTGATTGGAAGCATAGATGCGCTCACATTCTTCAATCTTTTTATGCACATCCAGAGTGGAGTAATGGATAGGTTGAACGGAGTTGGCACGTTTGGTATATCCTTTGGCAAAACGGAGTACCCAACCGTCATATAATAAGGTGGACAAGGGTTGCCAGTGGTTAAGCGATAGTTCTTCAATGGTTTTATGTTCTGAATCTATGGTATGCGTCATATCCAACCTCCGATTTTATAATTAAATAATAATACATAATTGTGTATAAAAATACAATACAAACATATATATCGCCGAACAGTATGCATTATAGCCGGAGATGGTATACAATTTGATTTGAATGAATAACTTCAGAAGCGGAGCGCATTATGTTAACTATAGAATTAAATAATCACAGCATTAACTGTCATATCCAATACGGCAAACGCAAGAAAGTGTCCATCACGATGGACTTGCCTTATATGGTAACAATCAAAGCACCCAATGGTACCAGTGAAGACATGATCCGGCAACTTGTAGAGCAGCACGGGGATGTAATTTTGAAGAAATCCGCACTGATGCAGCGGGCGCTCGATGGTCCTCAAGCCAAGGAATACGAAGATGAGGGCAAGGGGAAGTTTCTGCTTTTTGGCAAGGAGCATGCACTGCATGACTTAATCCCTGTAGAGGGTCTGACAGAAGAAGAGCTGCGAGCGAATCTGAAGAAGTTTTATTTTGCCGAGTGTAAACGTATGATTGGGGAGCGCATCGGTCGCTATCAGCAGGAGTTGAAGGTGAAGCCGAAGTCAGTAGAGATCGTAGATTCTCCCACCAAGTGGGGCAGTTGTAGCTGGGACAAAAAACTTACGTTCAATTATCGCCTGGCGATGGCGCCACTGGAAGTGATCGATTATGTCATCATTCATGAACTTTGCCATATTCACCACATGAATCATGACCGCTCTTTCTGGCGGCGGATCGGCAGCATCATGCCGGATTACAAAACAAAAGAAGATTACCTGATGCGAAATGGTCGGGCTATGACACTATAATTCCAGACCCAAGTTTGTACTTGATACGATAGATCCCTCCATTATAATTCGTAAAATCCGCGATGGTCCCACTGTTTGCAGTGAGCGGCTTCGCGGATTTTTTGTTATGTCTGGATCAGGAGTGGGTTACTTGAACGCCGTATTGTGTGAAAAAATGAGTAACCGCATCCATGTTCATTCGATCATCAAACAGATGCTCAGGATAATAGATGCCTGGAGCCATAGTTTTGTCCATTGGCATCATCAGTATCTTCTCGGCTTGCACCGCAGCGCCGAGTGCAGTCATGTGGGTCTGACCGAGTGGGTCAGAGACCGTCATCGTTCGTTCAACCTCATTCCCTTTCGCATCCAATCCTTTCAATTGAATGACCAGATGATGTGCACTCCCAGTTCCTGGATTATAGAGTAACTTTCGCCGGAATGGCTTGAAACGTTCACCGCTGATCATCTTCCATACTCCAGTTTTAACCAGTCCCGTGAGTGCATAGGTAGATACTTTACTATCGAATGCAATGCGGAAGCTGGTTGAATCAATATGACTGGTATGAGGTAATGTGACGTGATCGGGTGTATCCAATCTGTAACATGGAGTCGTATACCCGTTCGGGAAATGAACTTTGATCGGATCTGTCATGGGATAGACGAGTCGATGTGTATTGGCTTCGGTTATCTGAAAAGGAATACTCATCCGGTCCATGAAGGCTACCGAATCAGGGCCGGCCTTATCCCGCAGCGACCATAGGGCATGAATGTTTAGTTCGACATGTTGCAGAGAGTTAGAAAGTATCATGGCAAAGAGTGACGCCGTTCCTGCCATCCATCCAGAGGACAGCACTACCGGAGAATGAAGCTCTTCCTGCTCTACTGTACGGATCGCTTGATTGAACACCTCAGTCCAGCGTGTTATATCGATGAGGGGAATTTTTCTCCGTACGGCCGACACCAGTAACCGATCATCCAGATCGTTCACTGCATTAATGATTAGCGATATATTCTCTCCTGCGTGAATCAGTGGATCGTCTGCATGGGTATCAACAACAACCGTTTGGACACGATTGGATGGAAAAGGTGCTGCTTTACCCGCAGAACGGCCTCCCAGTACCAATTCCAGATCAGGATGCCTGTCATGCAAAATGCGGGCAAGCTGTGCACCTACAGCACCATAACCTCCAGCGATAAGAACTCTTTTTCTAATCATTCTATATACCTCCGTTGATATGTTTATGTACTTATACGTTTAAACTATTGAACATATAAGAGTGAAGAAAAGGAATGCAGTACACCAGCGCGGTATGCGCTAGCTCTGACATTCCACCTCCACGAGATGAACGAGCTGTTTGATTAATTCGATCGCATCGTTGAACTCCAGCTTGTAATACATCTCCGTACCTTTTTTCTGAACCGATAACAGCCCGGATTGACGCAATATTTTCAAGTGATGAGAGACCGTAGGGCGTGACATGGGGACATGCTCTGCAATCTGAGATACGTTCATGCTCTCTTGATCAATGAGCAGCGATATGATTCGCTGGCGAACGGGGTCTCCCAAACCTTGAAGATAAGGACTTAGATTCTCGAAAATATCAATAACTTTTTGGTTACCCATCGACTCGTTCATGGCTCACTCCGTTATAATGTTTAATTGTTTAAACGTATTATAAGGCTTAGTTCACTTAAAAATCAAATTTAACATTCCAAGTTGCAGGAAAATAGCTGTTCCGCTTGTCCATTTGAAGTACAATATAAGCAAATATGCCCGTACCACGAATCCATTGATGTATCCGTGGTGGAAGGAGTCCAAGATGGCTGAGAGTAACCATTATTCGGTGCTGGTAGATGAATATATTTCGGAGTTTGCACCTGATGTACAGGTGAGATTACAGGCAATAAGACAGATTATTCGTGAAGCGGCTCCGAACGCCGAAGAGAAGATCAGTTACAAGATGCCTACGTATGCACAGCATGGGAATTTGGTTCATTTTGCTGCTTACCAGCATCATATTGGGTTTTACCCTGCTCCCAGGGGAATTCAAGCTTTCCAGCAGGAACTCTCCAAGTATAAAGGGGGAAAGGGATCTGTCCAGTTTCCGCTGGATCAGCCATTGCCCGAGGATCTCATTCGCCGGATTGTGGAGTATCGCGTGAAAGAAAATGTGGAAAAAGCTCGGGAGAAGAAGCAGAAGAAGTAGTAAATGGTAAAAACCTGTTAGTCTACTGAAGGGGAAGTACAGATGAACAAAGCACTAATCGTGTTGGATATGCAGTATGGGATCACGTCAATGAAGGATTTCACAGTTCAGTTGGGCAAGATTGAAGCGGTTATCGCTGATTTTGAACAGCAACATGAGCCAATCATATACATGAAACATGTAGATTACGATCAGGAGGGTTCTTCACTGTTCTATAAAAATGTTGAGAACCTGGAAATTATAATGGGTACCGGTCAGTATCCTGTTATGGAGAAAAGCAAACCAAGTGCCTTCAGCAATCCGGAGCTAAGAACTTGGCTACATGAGCATCAGGTAGAACATGTATTTATTGTTGGATTCAACATGGAATATTGTTGTCTGTTTACGGCAATTACTGCGGAACACGAAGGGTTTAAGGTAACCTTGATTGAGGACGCAACAGGTTCGGTGAACACAGCGGAGACGTATGAGATGCCGGGTCTGGACATTCAGGATTTTGTCGGTTCGATTTTGAATTGGTCGAATTGTATTGAAGTTTTATATGTGGATGAGTATAAAGAAATGTATCGTATCTAGCGTGGTTTACATGTGACGCCGGAGATTTGAGTATGGTATAATAAGAGCAGATTAGACGTAAAATGCAAAGAGAGCCGTGCTGGTAACACGACTCCTCCGAGCAATAGCCGCTTTTAAGGGCGGTGGGCTTCGGTAACATAAGGGCACGATGAAATAGACCGCATTCCTTTTGCGAGGGGGGCGGTCTATTTGTGTGTATTGGACAGAATAAGGCATCCTTTGTCAACATCACAGTGTGCATTTTAGTTTGGAGGGGAATTCGTATGATCAAGGTTCATTTATCTCGTATTATGGGTGAGAAAAGAATTAATATTGCTGATTTATCCCGACTAACCGGATTACATAGAAATGGGATTGCCAAATTATATAATGAAGAAACCGATGGTGTGAAGTTCGATACGCTGAATCGAATATGTGAGGCTTTGGATTGTGAAATCCAGGATATCATTGAGTTTATCAAGGACGAGAAGTGATCTTCAACATTTAGCTGAGGCCCTATACTTTTAAAAAATTGGACATATAGACCGTTACCTTATCGAAGGGACGGTCTTTTTCTGTTTGTATACACATACTGAGCTGCACCGATCACAAGCGTTACTCCTTTTCAGCGATTTTTCAGCCAGGGCCATTATAATACTCACGGAATCCTGTAATCGAAAAGGAGTTTTGGCATGTCTAAGGTGCTGCATAAGTCGTTTTATCTCATTTTGCTCGTGTTTGTTGCGGTGTTTATTGCTTCGTCCTTGTTGGTTCGGGCACAGTACAACTACGCCTTGTATGGGGACAATCCCATTTTAGGCATGCAGCAGTGGAGTATTTTTCTCCCGGTCATTCTTTTGCTTCTTGGTTCAGGTGTCGGGTTATACGCTCTATGTCTGAAGCTGAACAAATACAGTCCGAAAGTTGTCATTCCGATTGTGCTGTTATGTTCTCTGGTCATTCAGATCATCATCATTTTTGTATTTCCGAGAGTGCCCACCGATGATTCACAGACCGTTCTCTCACTCGCCATGAACATGCTGTATGACCAAGACTACTCTTCGTTTGAAACGGGTGGTTATCTGCACATGTTCCCGTTTAACTACTCGATCGTCTTGTACCTGAAGACATTGCTGTACCTGTTCCCGGACAACTATCTGGTCATCAAATTTTTCAATATTTTGTTTTCAACGTTAACAACGTTCATGATTTATCTTATTTATAAACAAGTGAATGACAAATCTACGGAGCGTGATTACGGTGTGTTGATCTTTGCAGCCACGTACCTACCGTCCTTGTTCCTGAACAACCTGATCTATAACGATGTGATTGCTACAGCATTTCTGACATCTTGTATATACTTTGTTATTCGTTTTGTACGTGAAAAGTCTTGGAAAACAATCGTCATTGCCGCCATATTTCTCGCGTTGGGCAATTACTTCCGAAGCATCGGCGTGATCGTCCTAATTGCTGCTATCATATATATCCTGCTGAATTTACGGAGCATTGGAATGAAGAAAGTTGTCATTTCCATCGGTGTGCTGGCTATGTTGTTTAATGTACCAACCTGGACTCAGAATGCGGTTCTTCAATCCTCCGGTGCTGTGAGCGAACCTGTCGGAGAGAATGCTGCACCGGTCTATATGTGGCTGAATATGGGGATTAATCTGGAGCGTTTTGGCTTCTGGGACAATATGGAGAGTTATCAGATCTATCAGAGACAGGCCAACTACAGTAAGGCTGAGAGCACAGCATTATTTAAACAAGAGATTGGCAATAAGCTGTCTGAAGCAAGTGCGAGTGAGTTGGTGCAGATGTATTACAAAAAGATCATATGGACCTGGACCGAAGGGACATACCAGATGGACCGTTATGGAATCGGCAATGAAAGTTCCATGGGTGCCGGAAGAGGAAGGGGAGGCGGAATCGCAGGCTCCTATAGTTATACCAATGCGATAACCGAGTTGTTGCAGGGGGATTCCGCTTATCGGACAGGTTTGCTCTGGATTGTATATGTGATGAATTTCTTGATGTACTGTTTTATTTTCATTCGGTTGGTCGGTGGAATTCGTCATAAACGGTATGATGAAGTCTCCTTAATCCTGGTCATTCTCGGATTCATCGGATTTTATATTCTGTGGGAGATTAAGTCCAGATACATCTACCCTGTATATCCGTTGTTGGTTGTGCTGTCCTATATGGGTTTCAAAGATACGTATGATTTCATATTCCATCGTAAAGGTACCTTGGAGAAATATTCCCAGAGAAAAAGGTGATCATATGCGAAAAAATAAATATTTTACATCGGTTACGCTACTCCTACTGCTGGGATGTTCGGTTATGCTAACGGCTTGCGATGTGATAACCGCTCAGAATATTACCAAGACCAGTTCTGCGCAAGGCATGAACGGTGGTGGTATGCCGAATGGTGGTGGCCTGGGAATGAATGGAGGAACACCGAGAGGTGGAAGAGGCACCGCGGGCATGAATGATAGATCAGGCAGTCCTGGCATGACGCAGGGGATGATGAATGCCAACATTACTGGTAGAGTCATCTCCGTGAATGGAAACACAGTTACGCTGGCGTTACTTGAGGTGCAGGACAACTCATCCCCAAGCATGGAGTGGAAGGATACCGGAATGGAGATGAAATTGAATATAGGTGATGATGTTGTTATCACTGAAGGTATGGGGACGCCGGGCTCGGGCAATTCCAGATCACGTGCGAATTCGTCCATTCAAGTGTCTGATCTCCAAAAAGAAAACATCGTGATGGTGTGGTATAAGGACAACACCGAGACGGTGGAACGGGTGAGGGTTGTCCAGTAAAAAATGATGGGATTATCGTCATTTTGTAATTGCTTACATTTGGCTTATCGGCTATTATGGTAACAACTGGTTTTTTGAAGGGAGTGAGCGTCATGAAACGACGGTCTAAGATGGTATGTTCTATTACTACAATGAAGGTAAGCATAAACTGAATAATTCCGGCAGACCATTCAGATGCAGGGTGAAAACATCCAGTTTCCCAGTCCGATCTGAGATCTGCCGATATATAGGGATATAACTGCTCATTTTTTCTGGCGTATGCGAGGTTTATTTGCTTGTGCAAATTTCTCATACACTCAGAATTTTTTTGAAGCCGCAGGCATAGCCTGCGGCTTTTTGCGCGCAAAAATAGGCATTCGGTGGTTACAAGCAATGCACCTAAAACGATCAAAAAGGAGAAATGTCCATGTTAAAATTAAAATATTTATTCCCAAATAAAGACCTTGCCGAGATGATTCTAAAGAATTGGAGTTATGATCCTGAGTCGCTGGATATGTTTCAGTATTATCGCATATCCTCCAATGCCGTGTATCCGTTCAGAGATCAGGGGGAAGTGAGATTGCTTCGTTTTGCCCCGGTAGAGGAAAAAAATCAAATCAATCTTGGCGCTGAACTGGAGTTCCTGCGGTATCTTCAAACGAATCATTATGGAACCATGGAGGCTGTACCTTCTCATTCAGGGACAGAACTTGTAGAGGCTCACACCCCATGGGGAACGTATTATGCTTCCGTATTCAAGCGAGTACCCGGATCGCAGTTAGGAAGTATTGATTTGAATGACTCCATCTTGTACAGCTATGGTCAGGCATTGGGTGAGCTGCATCATTTATCACGTACATTCATGCCTGAGCAAAAGGAGAAACGCTGGACCTATACGGATGTTTTGGATTGGATGCAGGAGATCCTGAAGGGTTTTCCTGGTGAAACGGCTGCTTTGAATGAGGTGGAGTTTCTTCGAACGTATTTTGCGACTTTACCGATGACCCAGCAAAATTTCGGTCTCATCCACTACGACTTTGAACTGGACAACGTTTTCTATGACGAAGGAAGCAAGTCTTGTTATGCCATTGATTTTGATGACGCGATGTATCACTGGTACGCAATGGACGTGGAACAGAGTCTGGATAGTTTACGTGAGGAGATCGAGCCTGAACAATGGGAGCAGAAGAAACAATTGTTCCTGAACGGGTACTGGTCCGAGGCAGGAGAACGTTATGATCTGGAGAGTATGTTCCCCGCTTGTCGCCGTTTTGCCAACTTGTACGGTTATGTGCGTATGCTTCAATCTGTTGCAGAGCAGTGGTCACATGAGCCGGAGTGGATGAGGGGACTAAGAGCGAGGTTAAGCAGAAGGATGACTGAACAAGCAGAGCAATTCGGAAAGGTAGTCGACAGCTAAGATTTGTTCCAATTCACCCTAGGTTAGTCAAGACCAATGAGCACTGAAGTTTGGAAGAATCATTCACGTAAATCCGCCCCGCGGTCAGATGCAGATCCTTTGTATCGATCACGGGGCTTTTCATTTTGTTCGAATATTACCGAATAATGAAACAGAAGTGGAAATCTTGTAGAAAGGTTGGATGGGACTTTTATTTTTTTCACGCTAAAAATGGTATTTTGATGTCGGATTATATAAAAAATTGTTAAAAAAACAAATAAAATAGTTATTGATTAAATTTGGGAGTGATGATAAGTTGTAATTAACTTATTTTAGGATAAATTATATATAAAGGAGAATTAGATGGGAAATGTATGTGTTGATCTGCATCCTTTAACAGAGCATCAACAAAGAATATGGTACATGGAAATGTTATATCCGAAATCAGATGTATGGATGATTACATCCAAGATGAGCATACCGGAACCGATCGATTTCACCTTGTTAGAGCGGTCGATTAACAGAGTTTTGAAGAATAACGAATTGCTTCGAACTCGGATTATTCTGGATCAAGGTGAGAATAAACAATACATCCAACCTTATGAGTACAGATCACTCAAGCATATTCATGAAGATCCAGCCTTGACGGGTGTGACATGGACTGAGTATGTGGGTAACCATCCGATTCATGTACACAGTGAAGATCTATGTCAGTTTTATACGTATGAGGGTCATGGACAATACGGATACATCATTCAGGTTCACCATATCATCTGTGATGGCCTGGGATTATTCCAGTTGACGAATGAGATTACGGCAACCTATCATGCCGAACTGAAAGATGGTAATGCAAGCAGGATTGAATCTACGATTCACGATTATGAATACTATATAAATAGTGAACAACAATATCTCGCTTCCAAACGCTATGTGAAAGATCAGGCCTTTTGGAGAGAGAAGTTTCATACGATTCCCGAATTTATGGAACTGAAAGCGCACAATCCCCTTCTAACTCACACCGCAGCCAGAAGAAAAACGATGAATATGGATCACTCCATGTATGTACGTTTGAAAGATTTCTGTCGTCAGAAGAATGTCAGCGTATTTACCTTTTTTCTCTCAACTCTAGCTATTCTGCTGAATAAACTCACTCACCAAACCGATTTGGTCGTTGGAACCAACTACGCGAACCGTACTAGTAAAACAGATAAAGACATGATTGGCATGTTTGTCACAACCATACCTGTCAGGATCGGGGTAGTACCCTCTGAAACCGTGTTAACCTTGCTGCAACGCATTTCCAATGAACAAAAAGAAATATTGCGTCATCAGAAATATCCGTATAATCAGCTGATCCGTGATCTGAGAGAGTCGCTCTCCTTACCTGAACTGAACAGACTGTTCGGCATATCACTGGTCTATCGTCCAGAACGCTTTGACAAGATGCAAGGACATGATGTCTATATGGACAACAAGTTTAACGGACATGAGACGAATGATCTGCTTATCAACATTATTGAAAAAATCAATGAGGATCGTATCATATTTCAGATGGATTATCGGACCCAGTTGTTCAGTGAATCGTTCATGGACAATCTGCTCGATCAGTTTCTTACGGTTACGGAAGCCATTCTGGAGCATTCTGAACAAAGAATTGAACAGATCAGTATTGTAAGCGAAGCCGATAAACAATCGATGCTAACCGAGTTTAATGATACCGGGGCGTCTTATCCTAGCGAAAAAACGGTCATCCAGTTGTTTGAAGAACAGGCAGCTGCTACCCCTCAACATACAGCACTTATCCTGGGGGATAAGGAGATGAACTATGAACAATTGAATGCCAGAGCTAACGGCTTGGCTACGACATTGATCAGCAGAGGAATCAAGCAACGAGAACTGGTAGGCATTATTGTAACCCACAGTATGGAGATGGTTATCGCAATTCTGGCAGTTATGAAAGCCGGATGTGCTTATATTCCGATTGATCCCGAGTATCCCGATGAGCGAATTCAACATATTTTAAAGGACTCTCAGGTAAGGTTTGTCCTGGTTAATCAGCGTATCCATATGTCGGACAGTCTAAAAGTCATTCATATTCTTGAAGGTAATGATGGATATATACCAACAGGTAATCTGAACTTGACCATAGATATGAAGGATCTGGCTTATGTCATCTACACATCAGGGTCAACTGGAGCACCGAAGGGTGTATTGGTGGAGCATAAGGGATTGACGAACTATATATGGTGGGCGAGTCAGACGTATGTTACTGACAGGAAAACGACTTTTTCACTGTATTCATCCATCGCGTTTGACCTGACCATTACCTCCATCTTCACACCGTTAATTACGGGCAACACAATGATCATATACAATTCGTCTCATAACAAGGCATTGATTACTGATGTTGTCCTAGATCCGCGAGTGGATCTGGTCAAGCTGACGCCGGCGCACCTGCAATTGATTCAGGACATGAACATTATGGACAGATCCAATGTCCAAACATTTATTGTGGGCGGCGATAATCTGAGTGCTTCACTGGCTGCGAATATTATCCGGAAAAGCAAACATGAGGTTACCATTTTCAATGAATATGGACCGACAGAGACAGTGGTGGGCTGTATGATCTATACTTACAATCCTCATGTTGACCAAACGGAGTATGTGCCTATCGGCAAGCCCATTCAGAACACATCCATATATGTGCTTGATCAATCACTGCAATACGTTCCTGTCGGTGTTCAGGGTGAATTATTGGTTGGGGGAGACGGAGTGACCAGAGGCTATCTGAACCAACCTGAATTGACGGGCAGAAAATACGTCGAACACCCGGATCATCCAGGCGAGAGATTGTACCGGACAGGTGATCTATGCAGGTTAAGAGAAGACGGTCAGATGGAATACCTCGGAAGAATGGATGACCAAGTGAAGATTCGCGGGTATCGAATTGAACTGGGTGAGGTCAAGGCAGCTTTCTTGAAGATCAAAGGAATCCGAGATGTTGCTGTAAGCGTCAAGACGGATCAGCAATCCCGTCAGTTATGTGCTCATTACGTCAGCAATGCACATGTGACCCGGAGGATGATACGGGATAATCTGGTATCTCTGTTGCCGGAGTATATGGTTCCCACACATCTGATCAAGGTGTCTTCGATTCCACTTACCATTAACGGCAAGATTGATTACTTGACGTTATCGATAGAGAAGCCACAATCGGATGAAGAAAATGTGTATGTGGCACCGAATACTGTCATGGAACAGACGATATCTACCATCTGGTCTGAGATTCTTGGTCTGGAAGAGGTGGGTGTGACGGATCACTTCTACGAACGGGGTGGTGATTCCCTTAAGTTGATTCAGATCTATACCAGACTTTCCGAGATAGGTTTTGATTTTTCGATTAACGATATGTTTAATTTCCCTACAATCCAATCCTTAAGTTCATATCTGGATCAGGTCATGGAAGAAAAGGAAGGCATGATGAGCATGGAACAAAACACAGTGAAGAGATCCAAAGTGGATGTATTGAACGGAATTATGGACAAGCCGATCTTCCTGTCTACAGATATTCCCAGAGTTGATCCGTCACTCAAAGGTGTAATGTCATTCAACCAGGAATCCCTGTGGCTGGTTGAACAGTTCGAGGGGAAGAGCACCAAATATAATATTCCCGGACATGTCCTTTTTGAAGGCGCATTCTCGGAAGAGGCATACATCTATGCATTGAATCAGATTGTGCAGCGGCATGATGTATTGAGAACGTATTTTGTTGTAGAAAACAATACACCGGTGCAGCGAATCAGGCCTTACGAGCCTTTTGGCATTGAGGTCCAGCATACGCTGAGGGATAATTCCCAAGCCAGTCTGAAGCGTGTAATTGAAGAAGAATCCAAACACCAGTTCAACCTGGAAACCGGGCCGATGTATTATTTTGGATTGTATCGGATCCATGCACAACAATATTTTGCCTATTTTAATTTTCATCACATTATCTTCGATGGCTGGTCTCAGGATATTCTGATGGCTGAACTGGGGTCATACTATAATGCTTATCTGAGGGGAGAAAATGCAGCAACTGAGAATTTGAGTATCCAATATTCCGACTATTCACATTGGCAAAAGAATAAATGGATGACTGCCGAATTTCCGACAGTTCTGAATTATTGGCGCAACCAGTTGGGAAGTACCGTTAACCGATCGGTGAAAGTATTGCCGTATGACCGGGAGCCTTCGCTGAATAATGGGGATACCGGAGATATTCTGCTCTCAGAAATTCCGATCCAAACCATTGAAATGATCAAAAAGGCCGGTATGAAAAACAATGCCAGTCTGTACATTACCATGCTCACCGCCTACAAAATGTTGCTGTACTTTTACTCGGGTGAAACCGAGATCGTCGTGGGAACACCTGTAGCAAACCGTAATCGTGCCGAAGTGCAGAGATTGATCGGATATTTCTCCAACAGTCTTGCTTTGAAGACGACCATGGACCCCGAGCAGTCCATAGACGCCCAGATTGTTTCCGTTAGAAATACGGTGTTTGAAGCGTTTGATCATCAGGAGATGCCTTTCGGCAAGCTGATTGAACTGCTGAACCCGGATCGTGCTTCCGGGCTGACCCCGTTCTTCCAGACATGGTTCGTACTTGATGTCAAAAATACGTACAACATCGAAGGGCTGAATATTGCTCAGAATGAAATTTTGTGGGGCCACAGTGGCAAGAGCAAGTGGGATCTGACGTTGAATCTCATCGAGGCTGACCATGTCATGAATGCAGTAGTTGAATACAAAACAGAGTTGTTTGGCAAATCCACCATGAAGAGATTTCTGCATGATTATATGGCTGTAGTGAAGCTGATTGCAGCTGATTCCTCACGGAGTCTTCAAGCTGTACGCCATGATTGGGAGGTGATGGCCCACGAGTACAAGATGGAGTTGCTGAATAGCAGTAAGAGCAAAAAGAAATTCAACAAAATCAAATCTTAGGAGGAATAACTATGAAGAAGAAATTTGATAAAGGTGCGCAGATGGTCATCCAGAAAGAAATTGTGAAGCAATCGTTTCTGGAGGAAGGTCAGGAACTGCCGTTGGTAATCAAACCCAATGTATCCGGTCTGGATCTGAATCAATGGTATCTCAACAATAAGGATATGGTGGAAGAGAAAATTTTGAAATATGGTGGCGTCCTGTTTAGAGGTTTTGATACTACCACACCAGAAAGCTTTTATGGTTTCATCGATGTAAGCTGCCCCGAACCGCTCAGTTATAAAGAAGGAGCGACACCGAGAACCCAAGTACAGGGCAAGGTGTATACGTCAACGGAATTTCCGAACGAGGAATCCATTGCACCGCATAATGAACTGTCCTACGTCATGACATGGCCCAAAAAAATCTGGTTCTCCAGTATCGTTGTCGCTGATGAAGGAGGAGAAACACCTATTGTGGATGTACGGAAAGTATATAACCTCATTGATCCGGACATTCGGGATGTTTTTGCAGAGAAAGGCTGGATGTTGGTTCGAAACTACGGAACTGGATTCGGACAGACCTGGCAGTATGTTTTCCACACAGAGTCCAAGGACGAGGTCGAGCAATATTGTCTGGACAACAACATGGCTTGCCAATGGAATGAGGATGGAACATTGACAACGAAGCAGGTGAGACCGGCCATTACGATCCACCCCGATACAAATGAGAACCTGTGGTTTAATCATATTGCCTTCTGGCATAGCAGTAGCCTGAACGAGGAAGTTCGCAACTTGATGCTCGAAGAATTTGGAGAGAGCGGCTTGCCATACCAGACGTATTATGGAGACGGAACTTCAATTGATGCTGATGTGGCTGCACATATTCGTCAGGCTTATGCCGATGCCACGATCGCCTTTCCATGGCAAGAGGGAGATATCCTTATGCTGGACAATATGCTGGTGGCGCATGCACGGAACCCGTATCAGGGAGATCGAAAAGTACTGGTAGCTATGGGAGAACCCGTGAGTCGCTAAGCCTCAATTGCGCCTGAAGGAAATTACATTCGAACTGAAAATACATTAGAAATGCAGGAGGATTGAACATGGAAAATGTAATGCTGGGTTATCCCCTTTCACCACAACAGAAACGACTGCATGAACTGAATAATAACGGATTAACATCACTGGTCCCAAGTGTAATTGCTGTTAACATCGAAGGTGAATGCTCCAATGATCAGATTGAATTAGCCGTGAAGAGAATAGCCGAGAAATACAGCACACTCCGCACTTCCATAGAAGCCGATCCCAATTATGGGGTCCATCTTCAGAAAGTAGATTCGGAGACCAGAAGCCGATTCCGTACTGCATATTCCGATGAACCGATTCAAGAGCAGGATATCCAAGGGCTGATCCGAAAGGAGTTGGACACATGGACAGGTGATTATTCGCTGGAGGCCATTAACGTGGATCTGTCCGAACGTTCCAAAGTATTGATTCTCGCTTTTGATCCACAGTTCTCGGATATTGAACCTGCCGTTATTTTAGCGGATTTATCACAATTAATCGTGGCCGAGGTGGACCCTGAACTTTTGGAAGAAGAGGTACCGTACTATGCTGTATCCGAGTGGTTGAATGACCTGTTGACCAATGATGAGCATGCGGAGGAAAGAAGTTTTTGGAACAATAAACGGTTTGATCATGTTGATAAACAATTGTCCATGGTATCCGGTAGCGGAACCACGAGTATTACGATGGCAAGTTTCCCTGTGGAAGGGTCACCAGAATTGTGGGCTGAACTTGAGAAGGTAGCGGAGAAGGCTGGAAGTACAATAGATAACGTTACGCTCGCCTGTTGGAATCTGACTTTGCATCTGCTGGGCGAGGATAAGGAACTAACGGTTGGCGTACATACGCTTGGCCGACAAGATGAGGATTTGGAGAAGGTTGTCGGTGCATTGAATCGATACGTACCTCTGTACTCGGGCTTAAAAGAGGACGACACGCTGACTCAGTTTTTCCAAAGAACGACGAGTGAAGCGAAAGATAGTGCAGAATATGCAGATTATTTTGACTTCAAAATGTTTAGCAAATCGGATTCGAGTCAATCTGTGATCTCCTATGGATTCGAGAGTCGGGATGCATCATCCGTGGTGGAATCGGGTGGTCACACGTTCCGGGTTGTGTATCAGTCGGAACAGATTGAACCGGTTCACCTTGGACTCAATATCCAGCAATACCCTGAACGCAGAGATATCGTTCTTCGATATAACGAGGAAAAGTACACTCCGACAGAGATTGGCTACGTAGCGGATATATTCACACATATTTGTAACAAGGCCTATGTGAATCTGGATGAACCCGTATCGTCCAATATCATCCCTGATCATCTGACATTTACATTGCAATCGATTCTTCAAGGAGAGGTTCGGGAATATGCAACCTCCACATTGGTGGAGATGCTGGACGAACAAGCCTTGAAGACACCAGATCAGGTTGCGGTTGTGTCCGGTAACACTCTGCTTACGTTCCGGGAAATCCATGAGAAGTCCAAACAGCTTGCCCACTATCTGCAGCGGACAAGAAGTGTCGTGCATGGAGATGTAGTCGGGGTAAGCGTGGAGAGATCTCCTGAGCTGGTCATAGCCCTTCTGTCGGTGCTTCGAGCAGGGGCGGCTTATGTACCACTTGATCCGGATTATCCGAATGAGCGATTGTCCTATATCCGTGAGAATGCCCGCATTGAAACGGTGCTGTTGTTGAATAAAAACAATGAACGGCTCAATTCCCTTTTTGCTAATCCTGTATTTCTTGAAGAAGAAGGTGAGGCAATTGCGACCGAGCCCACGGACGCACCGGCAATCGGAGTAGATGCCAGAGACATCGCCTATATCCTCTATACTTCCGGTTCCACAGGTAGACCCAAAGGGGTCAAAGTGTCACATCAGGCCATCAGCAACCATATGCATTGGATGAACAATGAATTTCCACTGAGCGGGGAAGACGCTGTATTGCAGAAAACATCGATTAATTTCGATGCATCGGTATGGGAATTCTATGCACCGCTCACTACGGGCGCAAGGCTGGTTCTTGCTGAGCCGGACAAGCATGCTGATCCCGACTATTTGCTCGATATTATTCATAAGGAACGAATTACGACATTACAGGTTGTACCTACCATGCTTCAGGCTTTGGTGGAAAAAGAAACCCTCTCTTCAGCACCGTTAAAAAGGGTGTTCAGCGGCGGGGAGAGACTGGGAATTCCGCTCCAGAAGGCTTTCTTTGCTGGTTCCAACGCTCAGTTGATTAACTTGTACGGCCCAACTGAGGCGAGTATTGATACGACTTATCATATCTGTGACAAGGATAACGTTCATGAAACGATCGGAAGACCGATTCATAATACGAATCTGCTCGTGCTGGACTCGGACCTTAATCTTGTTCCGCCAGGTGTTGCCGGAGAGTTATATATCAGCGGAAAAGGACTTGCAGATGGATATGTAGATGAATACTTAAATGACCAGGCTTTCCTGGCACATTCTTATGCGCCGGACAACGTGATGTACAAAACCGGAGACAGGGTCCGTTATTTCCCGGATGGTCATATCGAATACATTGGTAGGGTTGACCGGCAGGTGAAGTTAAGAGGTTACCGGATCGAACTTGGCGAGATCGAGAAGGTTCTGAATGAACATCCTCATGTGCGACTTGCAGCGGCGAAATTGTTAGAGAAGACAGAACCTTTGCTGGCTGCCTATGTAGAACTGGATACCGCTGGAGAGATTCAGGATGTCAAACAGTGGATTTCATCCGCACTTCCCGAATATATGATTCCGAACGTCATCCAAGTGCTGGAGCATTTACCGCAGCTGAGCAATGGGAAAATTGATTATCACGCCCTGCCGGACGTGGATGTAAGTTCCGGGGCGGAATATGCCGCACCAACGACAACCGTTGAGCAGATTGTCGCCCAGATCTGGAGAGCGGTATTGAAGCGGGAGCAGATTAGTATTGATGAGAATTTCTTTGCACTCGGAGGGCATTCGCTTATCGCAACGCAGGTCATCTCTGGAATCAGACAACAGGTAGGTGTTAATCTGCCGCTACGTAAAATATTTGATGCGCCTACCATTCGTGAATTGTCCGAAGTAATTGAGAATCTGTTATTGGAAGCGAATGGTTATTCTGCGGAGGGTAATTAAGTGAAAAAATCCGGTGCAGTAATAAACAAAAGCGAACTGATTGATCGAATATTAAGTCAGATGAATGTTTCCAAAACAGTAGAACGCACTTCTCGGGAAATCAACCGATTTCCCTTATCTTTTGCTCAGAAGAGATTGTGGCTTCAGCAACAGATTGAGCCGGGAAGTAAGGCATACAACATGGTTTTTGCCAATGAGATTAGAGGAGAGTTCGATGAGTCGGCATTTGAGCAAGCCATCGGACTGATGGTGGACAGGCAAGAGTTACTGCAGATTCGGATTGATTCCGAAGAGGGTGTACCTTATCAGTATATTTTGAAAGAACAACCGGATTATCAATGGGTTGATCTATCGATGTATCCAGAAGATCAGGCCGAAAGTCAGATTGTCGATGGAATTGAAAGGGCCGATGGCCCTTTTGATTTTACTCGGGACAGACTGTGCAGATTCAAATTATTTAAGCTTAGTGATCACCGCCACATTTTTGTCCTGATGATGCATCATATCATCTCGGATGGTCAGTCAATCGAGATCATACGAAGAGACCTGTTATCTTATTATGAACATTTCCGCGGAGTGGGCCCATTGCCGCTATATAACCCATCCGCGACCCAATATATAGACTACTCGGTATGGCAGAATCAATTGTTGGAAAGTAAAGAGTTTGCTGCTCAGAAGAGGTACTGGCTTGATCAGCTGAAAGGACACTCCTATACGCTCACTTTGCCATATGACCATGAACGTCCGCAGAAACGGAGTGAAGAGGGGATTTCCGTATACTTCACGATTCCGGCACCTCTTACCAGCAGATTAAGGAAAATCTCGGAGAAGAATCATTCCACACTATTTATGGTGATGTATACCTGTTTTGCGATTTTGTTACGTAAGTATTCGGGTGAAACGGATCTGCTGATCGGTACGCCTGTCTCCAATCGGCCACAGTCCGATTTGGAGAAGATTGTTGGTTTCTTTGTCAATACACTCGTACTGCGAAGCCGTATTGATGATCAGCAATCATTTCTGGACCACCTTGACGCTTCCAAAAATACCATCCTTGATGCATTTGACCATCAGGATGTACCGATTGATCTGTTGTTTGATGACCTGATCCAATCTAGAACCACAGGATATTCGCCATTGTTTCAGGTCATGTTCAGTCTGGGGAAAGCGGGCCATTTTGAACAGAAAGATCAACAGGCTGTGTTCAGGGAGATCAAGCTGAAGCAGATCAACACATCCAAATTCGACATGTCACTGGACTTGACGGAAGATCAGGATGTAATTAAGGGTACGTTTGAATGTAGTCGGGATCTGTTCCACGTGAGTACGATCGAACGCTGGGCCAGTAATTTTATAGCGTTGCTTGAACATATTGTGGATTATCCAGGGAAGCCAATCGCAGGGGTTGGAGCCGTTAGTGATGAAGAACGACAGAAAGTTCTATATGAATGGAACGACACCGTAATGGATTACCCTGATCATATCTGTGTACATCACCTGTTTGAAGCATCTGTAGCCCAAGCCCCAGATCAGGTGGCTGTGGTGTATGGGGGAGATGAATTATCTTATCGAGATCTGGACCGTCAAGCGAATCAATTAGCTCATCTTCTGATCGAAAAGGGAATTGGACCTGACAAGGCGGTAGCCATTGGCATAGAACGTTCAATGCATTTGCCTATTGCCCTTCTTGCTGTGTTAAAAGCGGGAGGAGCCATCGTGCCTCTGGATCTGGATGCACCTGTGGAGCGAAATCGTCACATGTTAACAGATTCGGGAGCGTCCATCTGTCTCATCAATACGAATACGTTGCCGATCCCGGATGATGTTGCCCTTCTGATCGACGTATCTCAATCTGAAATATATATGGACAAGCCGATAACAGTTCCCTCGACACAAGTGGGGCCTGATCATCTGGTAGCTATTTATTATACGTCAGGCACTACAGGGAAACCCAAAGGGGTATCTGTGCGGCACCAGGGATGGGTGAACCGTATCTGCTGGATGCAGCACCAATTCAAGCTGGAATCCCATGAAACAGTACTTCAGAAAACAACTCTGACCTTTGATGATGTCGGTCTTGAATATTTCTGGACATGGATGGCAGGTGCTAGGGTTGCCCTGTTGGAACCAGGATTTCATCGTGATCCGTATGCGATCATTCAAGCTTTGAAGCAATATGAAGTGGCCATCGTCTTTTTTGTTCCGAGCATGTTGAAGATGATTTTGGAGCGAATTAGTGTGGCGGATCTGGAGCAGTTAGCGTCATTAAGGGATGTATTCTCCAGTGGGGAGGCATTGAAACCCGAAATGGTTGCAGCGTTCCACCACAATCTTCCCGAGCGTAATCTGCATAACAGTTATGGGGTAACCGAGGTTTCCATTGATTCGACCATTCATATGAATGTGCAGTTGGAAGGTCTCCGCGCACGAAGAAATATATCCATTGGTCGGCCAATCGGGAACAATTTTATATATGTTCTGGATGAAATGCAGAATCCGGTGCCGATCGGGGTTCACGGCTATTTGTATATTGGTGGTGTTGGGCTGGCTAGGGGTTACTATGGAGATCCCGTAAAGACCGGACAGGCTTTCTTTGCAAACCCGTTTACGGATGGAAGGATATACAGGACGGGCGACATTGCTTATTACGACGCCACTGGCAAGTTATACATTGTCGGTCGAATAGACAACCAATTGAAGATTAGAGGCATGCGTGTAGAATTGGGGGAAATCACGGATGTAATCTCCAGACATGCTGATATTCAGGAGTGTGCGATGCTGGCTGAGAGATGGGGAGATGATGAAGAACTGTCACTGAGTGCTTATATTCAGCTGGCTCCATCTTCTGAGATTCTCAGTACGGACCTTCGCAACTTTTGCCGAACCCTGCTGCCAAGTCACATGATTCCTTCACGTTTCATTACTATTGATCGTATTCCCCTGAACAGTAACGGTAAGTTGGACAAGGCAGCGCTGAAGCAGCTGGACCGTGGCACATTGAAGGATTATATCGCTGCTCCGCAGGATGAGCTGGAAGAAAAGGTCATGCAGATCTTCATGGATATCCTTGGTGTAGACACCATCCATCTTCATGAAAGCTTTTTCGATCAGGGTGGACATTCGATCAAAGCCGTCCGTTTAATGGATGTTCTGAACAGAACATTTCATACCGAGCTATCCGTGATCACCTTGTTTGATTACTCCACTGTCACTGAGATCGCGCGAATCATTCGGGAAGGAAATCTTCCCCAAGATCAATCGATTGTTGTATTGAAAGAAGGAGAACGTGCGGATGAAATACCGTTGTTCCTCATTCCTACGGGTGGCGGCAATCTTATCAATTATTATGAGTTGGTTAGCCAACTGGAAGGTCTGAATATATACGGATTTGTGCCAAGAGGATATGAAAATGACGAAGAGCCTCTCTATACCGTCCAGGAACTGGCCGAGTATTATTACGATGTTCTTACGCAATTGCATCCGATAGGCCCGTACCGATTACTGGGTTGGTCCTTTGGTGGCAATGTGGCATTTGAGATGGCACGGATCATTGAAGATGCAGGACAACAGCTGGAGTGGCTGATTATTCTGGATGCACCTGCCCGAAGCCATGAGCGGGATGTTCGTCCAATAAACAAGATGGAGGCTCTTGCCGAATTAGCAAACAACAACGGATATGAGTTCGTGCCTAGCGGAGACTATGAGATTCAGTTAAAGGAAGTCATGCATCACTTTTCAGATAATGGAATAATTGGACATCTCAAAGTGCGTCTGGCCAATGAAGTGGCCTTTGATAACTACTATTCAGCAGAACCGATTCAGTCCGATATCCATCTGTTGTACGCAACCGCTCAGGATGAACAAAGTCCAGTTCCGTTAACGGATGCACAGGTCTGGCACGCCAAGACGACAGGTACATGCACTTCAACGCCTATTCCAGGTCATCATGAGAATCTGATCGACTACAATCATGCTGTGAATGTGGCCCAATATGTGAATCGAATGGTGTAGGGATGGATCAGATAACTTTTGAAACGATGGAATCCAATGTGAGAAGTTATTGCAGACATTTCCCGGCCGTATCTGATAAAGCCAAAGATGACCAACTCTATATGGAGTGAGGAAATATTGAAGCAGTACCCCAACATTGATATTCGGGGAATTGGTCTGATCTGGGGGCTGGATTTCTCCAAATTCGAACCGGATATTGCCGCAGAGGTACAGAAGGCTTGCTATGAGCGTGGACTTATTGTAGAGCGAGTAGGCAGACACGATAGCGTGGTTAAGGTCATGCCTCCATTGAACATCTCCAATCACAATCTGCGAAGAGGAATCGATATCCTCAGGGAAAGCATTGCTTCGGTGTTGACGTTGCAAGAGGAGAAAGTTGTGCAAAAGATTTAACTTTGGATGCATCTTCCTGCTTCATATGGAAGAGAACATCAGATTGAACCAAGCGGAGCATTAATGACTTCGCTTGTCTTCATTCTTCATAGCAGCATGAAAGAGATGTGGAATGAGTTTTAGGTTCGACGTAAGCGGAGGTGGGCCATGGAGATTTTCAAAAACAAGAACTTCAGTTTGATGTTTTTTGGCAGAATCTTGACCAACATCGGAGATAGCTTATATGCGGTATCCGCCATGTGGCTGGTCTACAATCTGGGAGGATCCTCATTTTATACAGGACTCGCGGGTTTTTTGTCCATTTTGCCGAAAATTATTCAACTGTTATCCGGACCGATGATAGATCGGATCCCGATTCGAGGGATTCTGGTATATAGTCAATTAATTCAGGCTGGATTGTTATTAATTGTCCCTATTGCTGCGTACTATGATTTTCTGAGTGTAGGCCTGGTATTGGTGATCACCCCTATTCTGAACATATGTAATACCTGGGTGTACCCTGTTCAGATGTCAGCTCTGCCAAGAGTATTGGAGAAACACCAACTCACGCAGGGCAATTCCTTGTTCTCCATCGCTTATCAGGGGATTGATGTGGCTTGTAATGCCATCTCCGGGATCCTCATTGTTGCGCTTGGTGCGGTATCTTTGTATTTTTGGAATGCCATCGGTTTCTTCATAGGTGCGTTATTATTCTCCCAATTGCGGATTGCTCCTTATATCATGGAATCGAAAATGAAGAAGGAACAGGATACATATGATGAGACTATTGAACCAGCTAACGGGAGTGCACCGTCAGGAATACGTTTGTTTTTTAGGAATTACACGGATGATTTAGTGAGTGGAATCAGGCTGCTTACACGGACGGCATTGGCCAAATTACTTTTTGGCATTATGGTTATTAATGCTGCGGGAGGAGCGACATTTAGTGTACTCCCCATATATAGTGATGAGATCGGTGGAGCCGATATCTACGGGTTGATGCTGATGGCACAGGCGCTCGGCAGCGTCATTGGTGCAACATGTGCACCGTATCTCAGACTGGAAAATGTGCGTTTGGGTCGGTTGTATTCTGTGGCATACATCATCTCCGGGATCGCTTGGATCGGGTGTATATTTACCCCATGGAGCTGGCTGAGCATTCTGGTATATGGACTGGCCTGGGTTCCTGGCGGAGCCGTTAACGTCATCATCAATACCGTTGTGCAGAAGGGGGTGCCGCAGCAATATTTGGGTTTGGTTTTCTCCGCGACGATGGCTTTAAGCGGTATAGCTATGCCAATAGGCAGCTTGATCGGCGGTACGTTGGGGGTCTGGCTACAGAGTTCTACAGTCATTACCTTATGTGGAATTACCGTTGTTTTGGTAGGTGTATACTGGATGTTCGATCGCGTATCCCGCAACCTTCCCAAGACGGAGCAACTGGATGAAGGATATTTCAATTTCACACCACGTGGCGGCACGGCTCGTTCGAATACCGAAATGGGGGCTTAACACTGTAGCATAATGAGACCGTCGTTCATCTCTAAATTTCATATGTGAAAAAATAAAAAAGGCACCTTCAGAAGGGTATGGGGATAACGATTGGTTATCCCGTGCCTGTTCCATGAGGTGTCTTATTCAGGTTCATTCATGTTAAACCATGTTAAACCATGTTAAACCATGTTAAACGTTACCTAAGCAATCGAATATTGCAGGTTAATTGTTTTTACTCCGTATAATCACTTATCACAGTTCGCCCCGCCTCTACACTGATCCAGTAGGCATAATCTTCGCGCACGTCTACATAGAGGTTAAGTTCCTTCGCATCAAGGTTACTTACCGTTAGTTTGAAATTGCCATAGGCATCTGTTGTAACCTGCTGTGTCTGGATGTGCTCTACAGCAGGCGAAGGACCATGAATTTTGATCGGCATCGTCTGGTTGGCATACGCCGGGAACGTACCTTGAAGGACCAGCGTGTGATCGGCAGAGTATACTGCTTTCATGGTCTGATCCGGAAGTCCGCCGTTCTTTTCATTCTCGGTAGCTTCAGTGGCATTCTTCGGTCTGCTCCATAGTTCGAAGCCTTTTTCCTTCAGGTTCTGGAGAAAAACAACGGCCTCTGCCCGGGTCAAGGATTCTTGTCCCGCATAACCTTGCACCGTAGCTGCGGTTTTGCCTGAAGAGTATCCCATGTTCAGCAGATACCGGATGGCATCGTCATCCTGGGTATAATTTTTACCGCCAAGCCCCGCCACGATTACGGCTACTTCTGTTCGGTTCAAGGCATGATTGCGCAGCTTCGGATTCTGTTTGCTGGCATCCAGTTTCAGATTCAACGCGGAAGCATAGGTGTAGTAACGGTCACTCCAGATGTTTCCTTTGATAGCTTGTCCCTCTACAGCATCTATGCTCTGAATGACATGGGAATTCGCATACAGCTTGAACAACATGGAGAGGAATTCGGCTTCACTCACCTGATTGTTGGGTTTGAACGTTCCATCCTCGTATCCACTGACCATCTCCTGTTGGACGGCCCATTGAATGGCATCTTTCGCCCAATGTGTGCGGATATCAGTTAATTGGGGAATTCCCGTGACAGTAACAGAGACAACCGCTTCTTTCCCTTCAAAACGAATCCGAATTTCGGCTTTACCAGCCTGAAGTCCAATGATTTTTCCATCCTTGATGGCGATGCGGTCTGACGTCGTGTTGAAGGAAACGTTAGACTGTGGAACATAGGATGTTCCGTTATCATTCACGGCAGTGATTGAAGGCAGATCAATCTGTTCTCCTGTTCGGACTTTCAGGTTTGGTTGTCCTGGCGTTATGCGGGTAAGTGTTGTATCTTGAACACCGTCCACATGGAAGAAACGTGTGGAGTATGAGATTTCCGCTGCTGTACCGTTTTTCTTTTGCAGACCTGTAATTCGAATGTTGAACGTATCGCCGTTCTTTAACAATTGCACATCGTCGGGACGGAATATGATGGCGTAACCATATCCATATCCACCTGTCTCTACATTGAAATAGGCTTGATTAAACCATTGTTTATCCGCAGGGTCCACGTTGTAATAACCGGTTGGAAAGCCACTGTTCTGATTCTTGGCATTAAAGGTCCACGTACGTTGATCGGAAGTCCGAGTCATCTCGACCTGTACCTCAGATAGTGATGGTTTCGCAAATACATCTGTATTCAGTTGAACAGACCAGGCCTGTGTGCTGCCAAAAGCTTCGATTGGAAATGCGCCCTGATTCGGGAACAGGCTGTAGTTGAACGAAGTTCCCCCAGTTCTGCTTTTGTCAAATACCTGCATGGCACTATAGTACTGATCATATGTCTTGCCTGCTTCACTACGAGTGGCGAGTCCAAATCCGATTCGTTGCAGTTGTGGACTCAAAATCCAGCGCCTGTGACCCAATCGATCAATATTGGAGGCATCCGAATCATTCATATAGGCCTGAATGCTTTTTGTCAGGACGTTATTCTTTGCACTGCTGGTAACGTACAGATTGGAGCTGCTGGCAGACTTTGAACCGGTGTCAAAGAAATCCTTTGGCATATCTCCTGGCTGTTTTGGAGAATGGGACAGGTATCCACCCGTGGAGACCACAACAGCCCCATGCTGGGCTTGACGATTCAATGTCGGGTCAAGCACAAGATCGCCCTGTAGCCCCGTGATAAAACGGTAAAAGTTGGCTGCGTTCAGCCCTTGTTCCAGATAGGCGTCACTTACCACACCAGCAGAGTAGGGAGCACTTGTCGAAGGTGTCTTTGTATACAGGGGAGAGGTATCATTGCCATTCATCCACTGATTCCACTTCTGGACGATCTCCTGCTGACTTCGCTCAGGTAACAAACTGTCGACCTGTTCCGCATGTGCCGCTTGAGCACCCCATAACAGAAACAGTAAACCTACCAAGGGCAGAGTGAACAGTGAATGCATTTTATTTTTCCGGTAAACCATGTTTCCAACCCCTCTCATTTCTGAACGTACGAAGAACATATGCATGTTCAGCATTATGGTATATTCATCGACATTACAGTTGATTTTGCTTAGAGCCAGACATGGGAGCATGTGAAGGAGGATGTTTAAATTAGGGAGTTGGTGGTTTTTTTGTTAAAAAAAGAGCACAGGCCACCCCGCTGATTCGGGACAGCTTATGCTCTTTTTACATATGTATCTACTTTTTAGTCGAGACTCAGGTCGAAATCAGGCTCACACATATAATCTAATGGGTACAGATCATCTCGTGCCGAGATTAATGCACGGAAATGCAGATAAAGATTATTGGGCTGTACCACAATGCCACCAACACGATGGGGCATAAGTTCAGCCACGACGAAGACATCCTCGGCATTGTTACATTTAAAAAGAACATTTTTCGGATGAATGACTTCCTCCAGGTAACTGTACGTCATCACGTGAAATGTTTGTCCACGCCAGTTTGTCTTGATCACTTTATAGGACTGTGTGCGAACCAGATCCAGATAACGTTCCAGCTGGAACGTATGCTCAAATTGCGTAATATAACCTTTTTTATCTACATCAATCGTAAATTCGACATCATAGCTCACATGCATTTCATCTTTATAAGTTCCGTTCATGACCTTCATGGCCTCAAAGTGTGATCCGAATTCCGGATCTTCCACATAGGGAATGGTAACGAGTTCGGGGTCAACATAATCTGTGATCTTGCTGTTCATGGATGGTGCGCTGTAATACTTCGATGGCTGAAGATCAATCTATCCAATCATGCTTCCTGGGAAACCGGGGCTGCAAGTTATTCGCATAGTCATCTCCTTTAGATTTAATCAGTAGTTAGACGAACGAGTAACAATAAAGTTGCACCAGAATAAGGAAATGAAGGACGGGACGAACCCAGTATGTCTATCTCCCAACATCGAGCAGGAACGAATGGTAGGTAAGTATTCTTTTAAGTCATGAATCGCACCTCTACTTCTGTTGCTGCTACTTTCATATGAACAGGAGTACTGGCACTATTTCCAATATACTTACTCTTTTGATACAGTAACTGTAGGACATATCGGAGGTATATATCGTGTATGGAACAATGTCTTCATGAATGGGTCATGGAGAACCGTGCCCCGTATCGCTCTCGGAGAGGAGTCCATCTAATGAATGTGAATGATAATGTGATCGAACAACAGTCCCTTACCTTTGTGGGCATCAAACGAACGTTCTCTTGTGTGGGTGGAGAGAATTTAAGAGAAATTCCTAAGATGTGGCAGGATGCTTTGGCAGACGGCATTGAGGAACTTTTAAACGGGTTCAATAACGGAGCTATTCCCGGTCTGGTGGGATGAATTAAAGCCGGAGGCGATACAACGGTTGTGGCACCATATTATGACAGAGTGGTTTCCTTCCACTTCATATCAGCATGCAGGGATTCCGGAACTTGAAGTGTACAGAGGTCACGGCACACCTCCCCAAGTCTGGATACCTGTAAAATCTGTGTGAGCAAAATTGAATTAGGAGGTCTGCGATGTTATCCAATAAAGTGATTGATCATTGCCAGGAGCAAGGCTGGTGGCATGAAGATGTTCCAGCAGCCTACGAAGAAGCATTGCGGAAGCTTGGAATTGATCTTCAATCGGATTTTGCACAATTTTATTTACATGCAGAGGATGGACCAACTTTCTACAGCAGGCATCAGGAGTTGTATCAGATCTGCTGGTTTATGGAGAATACCGTATATATGGAAGACATGAATGTAGCACAGCTTACACTGGGACTTCCCGAGGCGTATATTCCACTGGACAGTTTTGAAGGTGAAGGTGGATTTTTCTACAACCGTCAGACGGGAGAAGTGGTGCTGGTGGAACTGGGCGAATCGATTGAACGGTTCTTTAATGGCGAGAGTGAGCCGCAGTGGGCTGATTTCAATGCTTTTCTGGAGTGGTATTTCGTTCTGGAGGAGGATACGGTGCAATGAAAGATCTAACACCGGAACATGCCGAACTGGAGCGACAAATTGTAGAAACGGTAGAAGTCGGTAATGTGCTGGATGAGACGCAGCAGCATGAACAAGCACTTATCTATTATGATCAGGCATGGGGCATGTTGCCCGAGCCGAAGATGGAATGGGAGATTGCAAGCTGGATCGCATCCTGTCATGCGAATGCACATATCGACCTGAAGCAGTATGGACTGGCGAAGCCGTGGGCTGAGATATCGTTAAGTACGCGGAGTTCGGATAGAAGTACAAGTCCGTTGATCGATCTCGGCATGATCTGCATGAGACTTGAACAGCATGACGAGGCGTATTCGTATTTGCATCAGGCGTATGAGTTCGGCAGAGAGCGTGCATTTCAGGGAAGTCCGAGGGACGTGTTGAGTTATTACATTGATGAGCGGGCTAAGCGCAAGTAGAATGATTCCGACCAGACCATGAAACAAAAAGGGTACCCCGGTTTGGCCAAAACATGACCACAGGAGTACCCTTTCGAGTTGAATATTCGTTTATTACAGGATGTTTGACTTCATCTAATCCGAAATGTTACGCGTATAGTATTCAATAATATCCTTACGACGGATAATACCGAGGAAGACACGATCGACATCCACCACGGGCACAAAATTTTGGTCTGCTGCAAGTGTCAGCATATCCTCCATTTCAGCCTCAATGAATACACATTCATTATATACCCGATTGTTAATCTCATGGACTTGAACCTGATCCATCGTATCAAAAGTCAATCCGGGTGTATTTCGCATTTTCCATAACAAATCGCCTTCGGACAGGGTAGCAACATATTTTCCATCCTGGTCAATCACGGGAACGGCGGTGTAGTGTTGCGATTCCAATTGCTCAATAGCATCTTTCATGGAAGCGGTAGACTTGATATAGGCCACTTCGGCTTTGGGGAGTAAAAAATAGCTGATTTCCATCATCGGGCTCCTTTTCAGCCTTTTGCATAGCAAAAAAGCTTTAGTATGTAATCTCACTCTCCTTATTTAAACATATTATGTGAGCTTTCGGCTATTTTTAATGATAAATTCGTCAGATTTGTTTCATTGTTTAATTGGCTCTGGAAATCTATAGTGTATATTAGAGGTGATGTAACCATGAAATCCAAACGTAAATTAATGTACGGACTGCTGCCCATCTTATTTGCAGGTGGAATCGGAATGTATCTATACATGCAGAATAACAATAACAAAGAAGCAGAAGCCAAGCCCCAGACCACCGTGAATCAGTACATAGAGCATCTGCAGAAAAAAGAGTTTGACCAGCTGTATACGTTGATGACGCCTGCTTCGCTACAAGACTCGGGCATGAACAAGGAACAATTTGTCGATAAATACAATGCGATCTATTCGGGCATGGAAGTATCCACCGTCAAGGCGGAGGTTAAGCCTGTGGATGTTGCTGAAACGGCGTCTGATGACGGTAAGACAGCTGCAGAGAATAAAGACGCGGATACGTATGAAGTGGACTATGATCTGCAACTGACAACCTTTTTGGGAGAAGTTAGTGAGACACATACACTGAAACTGGTCCGGCAGGAGCTTGAGGACGGCGACAAAAACTGGCAAATTAACTGGCAGCCTTCACTGATCCTGGATGACATGGTTAAGGGCAGTAAGGTACGAGTGAGGACACTGTTCCCGGATCGTGGAGACATTGTGGATCGTGATGGTTTGCCACTCGCTACCAAGGGCACGATGAATGAATGGGGCATTGTACCTGAGAAACTTGGTGATAACCCGGACCAGATGATTGCCCGAATCGCGAGCCATTATCAGGTTTCGGAAGATGCCATTCATAAGGCGCTTGCGCAGACATGGGTGAAGCCGGAGTATTTTGTCCCGATTGGTTCAACGGAGGAGTTTGACGTACCAGAATCTTTAAGCGGGGTTACGATGCAAAGCAAGGAAATCCGATATTATCCACTCGGCGAGGCGGCTGCGCATCTGATTGGTTACGTGCGCAAAGCCACCAAGGAAGATCTGGATAAGGATACGGAAGGGTATTATCGCGCAGAAGATTGGATCGGCAAAGCGGGTTTGGAGCAGTCCATGGAGAAGCAGCTGCGTGGTGAACGTGGTGGTCTGATCGAAATCACCGATGAATCCGGTAACTCTCGTTCTGAGCTTATTCGCAAGGAAGCTGTAGATGGACAGGATGTTCAGCTGACGATTAGCTCCAAACAACAAAAGAAATTGTATCAGACTTTATCCAGTGGTGGAGACGCCGGTGCAATGGTTCTGATGAATCCGACGGACGGCAACCTGCTGGCGTTAGTCAGTGCGCCTTCCTATAACCCGAACAAAATGGTCACAGGACTTACTCAGGTAGAGTGGGATGCTTATTCGGCGAATGAGAAGCTTCCTTTTATCAACAGAGTCACTACCCGGTATGCACCAGGATCAACTTTCAAAGCGATTACAGCCGCAGCGGGACTGATGGAGAAGGTGACCACAGCGGACAAAACACATGATATCTCTGGCTTGCAATGGCGTAAAGACGATAGTTGGGGCGGTTATTATGTTAAGCGTGTGAAGAGTTTATCCCCGGTTAACATGGTCGATGCACTAGTGTACTCGGACAATATATACTTTGCGATGGAAGCGATCGAGATGGGGAGTGCCAAGTTTATTGATGGAATCCAGAAATTTGGTTTTGGCGATAACTTTGGACTGGATGAATTGTATCTGAAGCCGAGCCAATATGCCAACGAAGCACATCTTGATCTGTCGTCTGAGGTGTTACTCGCTGATACGTCCTACGGGCAAGGGGAGATGTTAATGTCCCCGATTCATCTGGCATCGTCATTTACACCTTTTATTAATGAAGGGAAGCTGGTGAAACCTGTTCTGATCGAGGGAAAAGAAAACACTGAGCCTGAGGTAATTATTACTCCGGAAGCCGCAAATACGGTTAAGGATGCTTTGGGAGAAGTTGTTTCCCGGCAGGGAGGTACGGCCCACACCTTGAATTCAATTCCTGGAGGACTCGCGGGCAAGACGGGAACAGCGGAACTGAAAGCAAAGAAGGGAGAGAAGGGGCAGGAAAACGGATTTTTCGTAGTGTTTGATACCGACTCTCCGACCTTCCTGTTATCCGCTGTAATTGAAGAGGTGAACGGCCGAGGTGGAAGCCACTATGTCGTAGATAAATTAAAGCCTTTTTTGGAAAAGTTGGAGATTACGCAGTAAATCCGATTTAATATATAGCCTCGCAAACATCATAAAAAGACCCGGTAACCATGTTATAGTTCTCACATGTGACCGGGTCTTTTTTATTTCATTTTATTCAATATGGAATCATTTATTTCCGAGCAGTAATCATGAAGCGTGCCGAGTTGGTATGAATGCCCTTCTCATCGTGATTTTCTTTCACAAACTGCTGGAATCGCTCGAAGTCAGTGTCTACCTTTCCGAAATCGGGAATGATGGGTGCATGGGTTAGGAGAAACATCAAATCTTCAGGTGTAGCGTAATGCTCCACCACATTATATTCACGGGCCTGAATGTCATGGAAACCTGCTCTTTGAAGTTCATGCTTGTATCGTTCCATCAATGTGCCAGGTTGAATGCCAAGACTCTGTCCACGGCCAAAAGCTTCTGAAAGGTTGGATTTATCATGTTCGCTGACCTGCTGGGTTAGAAATATCCCACCCTGAGCAAGAACTCTAAATACTTCTGAAGCAGAGAACCTAGAGTGTCTGGAAGATACCACATTAAAGAAGTAATCTGGAAAAGCCAGTTTTTCTGCGTCCATATGAAGAAAGCGTACATTGGAATGACCGTCCGTAGCCTGAAGGTTATGCTGTGCGGTCTCAATCATTCCTTGAGCGAGATCAATTCCCACCAGTAATAAGGCATCTTCCGCAATGGACAGAATAGCTTCTCCACCACCTGTTCCAATATCCAGCAACAGATCGGACGATCGCGTATGGCGAACAACTTCCTCATAGAAGTTCCATCCGATGTTCTCCGAGACAACGTTCATGGAGCTGAAGTTCCAGCCATTCGTCCGGCCTACTCGTTCATAAAAGTCAGCGTAATCTATTTTGTTTTTCATTTTCATATTCCTCCAATGTGAGTTTGTTTGAACAGGACAAGAGAGTTGTGCCCAATCGTTCTAATGTAAATGGTCGAATAGGATCAAATGGACAGACGTATCCCTTGATAGCTGGTACGCGTTTTGACCCAGCCCGACGACTAATTACTTCGAACAATACGGAGCAACATCCGTGTCACCTCACAAGTTGGATTGTCTTCATTATATTCAATTGACAGCGTATACGCGAGGTGTTATTTTGAGGTGGAATGTATTCTATGAGTTCGAGGTGATCGATGGTGGCTATTCGTGCTAAGCAGATTTTTGTCAATTTACCTGTTCAAGATTTGAAGAAATCCGTTGAGTTTTTTACTAAGGTGGGATTTGAGTTTGACGCCAATTTTACGGACGAGTCTGCTACTTGTATGATTATCGGGGATAATATTTATGCCATGCTTCTGGTGGAGGAACGTTTCCAATCCTTCATTTCGAAAAAAATCTCCAATGCCGCCGATACAACCGAAGTCATCGTTGCCCTGTCTGTAGATAGCCGTGAGCAGGTAGATGTGATTGTACAAGCTGCCCTCGATGCAGGAGGGAAGCCATCCAACGAACCACAGGATCACGGATTCATGTATGGATGGAGTTTTCAGGATCTGGATGATCACCTGTGGGAAGTTTCCTATATGGATCTCAGCGCTTTTCCTTCGGAGTAATAAAATGAAAATAACTAGAGCCTTCCTAGATCTATAGGAAGGTTCTTTTGCATCCATTATGACTCGTTTAAACATGAGATCTATAGAACATATGGTGTAATATTCCTTTTTACTATATGATAAATATCGATTCATGTTGGTGTTTTTTAGCAATTGATGCGATAGGCGAACCCCGGGAAAGCGAAGTATACATATGTTCTTAAGTGGAGGGATCAGGGTGTATTGTCATGTATGTGGGACCAAAAACAGTCCGGCGGATAACACGTGCAGAAAGTGTAGAACCAAATTGAAAGAAACAAGCTCTACAGAGGAACAGATCTGGGCAGAAACAGCCATTGACTTGGATAAAGGAACGCAAAAAGCAATTGATTCGTTGTCCCGTCAGCAGCAACCAGCTTCCAAACAGGGAAATACGGGTCAAGGCCTTGCATTTAGCTGGATTATTCCCATACTTCTGGCAGTAGTTGTAGGAGCTTTGCTAACGTATTATTACAAGCAGGAAACAGGTATAAATGCAGAGGTTAAATCACTGCACCAACAGGCGGAACAGGCTGCACTAGAGGGAAAATATAAAGAGGCTCTCCAACTGCTGGACAGCGCTCTAACGAAACGACCGAACTATGATGCACTTATACAGGATCGGCAAATTACGGCGAAGGCGTTCAACTTGATGAATCAGCTGGATGAGGCATCCACAAGTCTGAAGACAGGAAAGCTGTCCGCAGGAGACAAGACCATTCAGGCTGTAGCCAAAGCGTTGATGGAGCGGGAAGAACCTGTTTTTGCCAAAGTGCGTACCGCATTCAACAACAGAAAGGTAACACTGGCCGTATTAAAGTTGAAAAAGGAAATCGACAGTTTGACAACAATTGAGGCACTAGCCGAGAAGTTGGACACCATATCAGACTTGAAAGGCAAGGAAGCTGAGACAGTAGAGAAGCAAATTGTCGACAAGCTCGCAAGCATAAGTTATAAAGAGGCGGAACAGCAAGTAAAGCAAAAGAATTTCACAATTGCGTTACAAACGGTCGACCAGGGATTGTCCTATGCGCCGGAAAATGAAAAACTGACTTCGTATCGTGAACGGGTGCTCAGTGAAAAAAAGGCATTTGAAAAAGCGGAAGCGGATCGGATTCAACTGGCGGAGCAACAGGCTGCAGAAGAAGATCTGATGAATCGAACGGCGGCAGTAAGTGTCGTGAACGTTGATGCGACGCTTGATATGTACGGGGATCTTTATATTAGCGGTTCATTGATCAATAATGCAACTCGTCCGATCTCTTCCATTACAGTGTTGATTGATATTTATAATATAGACGGTATGTATCTGGGCCAAACTTATGCAGATGTGTATCCAAGCTGGCTGGATGTGGGGGAAGAAGGTTTTTTTGAAACCTATTATTATGGTGTGTACGAGGAAGCGGAAATCTCTGTTGTGAATGCAACGTGGTATCTCGAATAGGAGGACAGGTTGGAATGACCAAACGAACATGGAGTATGATCATATCCAGTGCTATTATTATTGGTGCTGGAGCAGGGGGCGTGTTCTGGATACACCAGCATTCAGCAGATCAGTTGCAGGATGGGCCCAGACTGGCAGTTGTTGTCGCGAAGGAAACGGAAAATGCGGCAGCCACGACTGCCTCCAAGCAACCTGTGAAGAAGACACGCAAACAGATTATAGAAGAAAGCCAGAAGAAAGTTGTAACGATCGAGAGTAGCAGCGGATTGGGCTCCGGTTTTCTCTACAATGATCAGGGAGATGTCGTGACCAATGCCCATGTAGTGGAGGGGGCGAATGAAGTAACTATTCGGACCTTGAACCATGAGGAATATAAGGGGACGGTTATTGGTATTGGTGATGAAACAGACGTAGCTGTAGTCAGAGTTCCTGATTTGAAAAAAGTTAAACCGTTAATCATCGCCAAATCCAAAGCTGAGACCGGAGACGAGATTCTGGCATTGGGTAGTCCACTTGGGCTAGAGAACACCGTAACAACCGGAATCATCAGTGGGTTGGGGCGTAGCTTTGAAATAGCGCCTTACATCTATAGTAACCTCTATCAGATCTCGGCACCAATAACCCATGGCAACAGTGGTGGACCACTCATTAGTGCGGAGACTGGTGAAGTGATCGGCATTAATTCGGCGGTCGTGGAACAGGAGGGGGGAATAGGATTCAGTATTCCTATGACTAGTGTGCTCAAGCAGGTTCAGGCATGGTCCAAAAATCCTTCTGGCACAACGTCGGTACGGACGGTTGGAGATACTGACTTGGGTTCAGCCACTAAGACATTGCAAGCAGAAGGAATTGTAACGGACTTTTATACAAGCCTTAATCTGAGTGATTATGTCACGGCCTATGCACTGCTCGGAAGCGAGTGGCAGAGTGCTACAACATATGCCAAGTTCAGAGAAGGATATCTGAATACAAGTGAGGTGACCATCAGTGAGGTATCCTCAGTCAATAAAGGCGATGACGAGATGGAAGTGAAGGCAACGATTACAGCAAATGAACGCAAAGATGGGGAATATATAATATCGCAATATCGGGTCGAGTATCAGTTAGGTTATGAGAATGGTCAACTGAAAATATTGCATGGTAAAGGTAAAAAAGTGAAATGATTGTGGAGGGAGAGTGGGCATGCGTGCCAATTCTCCTTTTTCATTGCTTATATTGGGTGCATCTGTTAAAATACAGAACGAATGTTCAGTATGGATGGGACGGAGTGAAATGGAATGAATATGAATAAAAAACAACTACAGACTGAGCAGACCAAGAAAAAACTTGCGGATGCTTCCAAAGCCCTTTTTGTACAAAAAGGTTATAAAGCAACGTCCATTGAGGATATTGTAGCTGCGACGGGCAGCAGCAAAGGCAATATATATTACCATTTTAAAAGTAAAGAAGGTCTGTTCCTCTATCTAATCGATGAGTGGGATCGGGAGTGGCAAGCGAGTTGGGCGGCCAAAGAACATCTCTATCGTACCTCCACGGAGAAGATTTATGGTTTGGCGGAACAATTAGTTCTGGACGATATGAATCACCCGCTGACAAAGGCGGCTGATGAGTTCTTCACAGGGGAAAAGAAAGAAAACGATATTGAGGAGCGGATCTCCTTAATGTTTGAGCGGCATATTCAATTTAATAAACAAATGATAGACCAAGGCATTGAGAACGGTGAGTTCAAAGCAGACAATGTAGACAATCTTGCACTGATACTGGAAAGTACCATTATTGGTCTTAGTCAGATGTCACGGGGGATGGAACCTGATCAGGCTCTCGCTCTATATCGTCAGGCCGCTAGTGTACTCTTGCACGGGATTGCAAAAGATAAAGCTTAAGCAACATTTTGACAACTACGGAGGATGGAATCATGGCATTACTAACACGGAACAGGGGCGCACTGCTGCTGTTAATGTTTAATATTTTTCTCGTTTTTACGGGTATTGGTCTGGTTGTACCGATCATGCCTGCGTATATGGATCTACTGCATATCACCGGATTCACGGTTGGATTGCTGGTAGCGGCATTTTCCTTCACCCAGTTTCTGTTCTCCCCGCTTGCGGGTCGTTGGTCGGATACATGGGGACGTAAAAAAATTATCGTTGGCGGCATGCTGATCTTTGCCGTATCCGAGTTTATGTTTGGTGCGGTCAATGCACCAGTCTTGCTCTTCGCAGCCCGGATGTTAGGCGGTATTGGTGCGGCGATGATCTTCCCGGCGGTTATGGCTTACACCGCAGATATTACAACAGAGGAAGAACGCGGCAAAGGTATGGGCTTGATTAATGCAGCGATTACAACCGGATTTATCATCGGTCCGGGAATTGGTGGATACATTGCGGACTTTGGCATTCGAATTCCATTCTACGCCGCTGGGGTTGCCGGTTTGCTGGCATCCATCATTACATTGATTATTTTGCCGGAATCTGCACGAAGTACAGGAGAACAAAGTAAACCTATCCCTGGTTTAACGAAGGTCAAAGCTCCGGGTATGGTATCCCAATTGCTGAATTCATACCGTGAACCGTACTTTTTCAGCTTGATTATTGTGTTTGTTATGGCATTTGGTCTGGCGAACTATGAGACGGTATTTTCACTATTTGTGGATCACAAGTTTGGCTTCACGACCAAAGACATTGCATTTATTATTACTTTTGGTTCCATCGCGGGTGCGGTTGTACAAGTATCTCTGATCGGTTGGTTGCTCAACCGGTTTGGTGAAAAGATGGTTATATCGGTCTGTCTGTTATTTGTAGCCGTATTTGTACTGTTGACCTTGTTTGTAAGTACGTACTGGATGATTCTTGTCGTAACGTTTATCGTCTTTCTGGGTATGGACATTTTGCGTCCGGCGATCAGTACACAGATGTCCAAACTGGCACAAGAACAACAAGGCTTTGTGGCCGGACTGAACTCGGCTTATACCAGTTTGGGGAATATCGCAGGTCCGATCGTAGCTGGAGCATTATTCGATGTGAATATTAACTATCCTTATGTGTCGGCAGCTGCCGTTCTGGCGATCTGTTTCCTTTTATCCCTACGGGTACTTAGAGGGGCCAAAGCGGTAAAACAACCGAAGGCTGAAATGTAATTTTATAATTGGAAAAGAAAGCTCCCACATCAATTCATCAAAAACCAAAAAGTCGATTGCACATGAAACTTGTGCAGTCGACTTTTTTAATATCAGGTGTATTAACGAATTTCTCCATTCGTTTCAATCAGTTTTTGATACCAGTGGAAACTCTGTTTGCGGATACGTCTCAATTCCTTGATATCGAATTCCTCACGATCCACATAGATGAATCCATAACGTTTGCTCGACCCTTGATGTGTGCTGACCAGATCAATCGCAGACCAAGGGCAGAAGCCAAATACATCCACGCCGTCCGTAATTGCCAGTTGAATCTGATCGATATGTTTCTTGAAGAACTCAATACGATATGGATCGTTAACCACGTCGCCTTCCTCCAGTTTATCAAAGGCCCCCAGACCGTTTTCCGTAACAATCAATGGCAGATGATAACGGGAGTAAATCTGGCGAAGGGTAGAGCGGAAGCCCACGGGATCAATTTCCCAACCAAACTCCGTTTTTTGCAGATTAGGATTCACAGATCCTCTATATGCGCCCGGTTCACCTACGATTTCATGCTGGTCTCCTGTATGAGAGAAGTCATTGCCATCGTTCAGACTTTCACCAACCGTCTGGGAAGTGTAGTAGTTAAATGCAATAAAGTCAGGGTTTCCTTGAGCCAGGATGTCCATATCTCCGTCTTCAATGATGGGAGTATATCCTTTCTCTTCGAGATAACTCCAGGCAATATGATTATAACGCCCATATACCGCCATATCGAGATAGAGCCAGTTACGAATGGCAGCATAGTTATCAGCAGCGAGTGTGTCTTCTGGTTTGGAGCTCGCCGGGTAAATCACACCGATATTAGGAGCTGGGCCAATTTTGGCTTCAGGCAGCATATCATGACATAGCACCATGGCTTTAGCTTGAGCAACCAGCATATGGTGATTTTGCTGATACAGTGTTTTTTGCGGATCAACAAGTGTTGTATCCAGTGTACCCAGAGAGCCAGGATGCAGGATCAGCATATTTTGTTCGTTGATGGTCAGCCAATATTTAACCCGATCTCCGTAGTTCTCATATAGGGTCTTGGCATATTGTTCAAAAGCATCAATCGTTGCACGGTTGGACCAGCCCCCTTTTTCTTCAAGCGCATAAGGAAGATCGAAATGATACATGGTCACAATGGGTTCAATACCGTATTTAATTAATTCATTAATGAGAGAGTCGTAAAAGGCGAGTCCCTTCGGATTAACCTCACCCGCTCCTTGCGGGTAAATGCGTGTCCATGCGATGGAGAAACGGTAGGCTTTAAAGCCCATTTCGGCGAGCAACGCCACATCTTCTTTGTACATATGATAGTGATCACTGGTTACCTTGAAGTCGGTTACGCCTTCCACATGATTCCCCATGTCGATGACAGAAGGGCCTTTACCATCTTCATTCCAGGCTCCCTCAATCTGATAGGCAGAGGTTGAACCTCCCCAGAAAAAATCTTTAGGAAATGGTTTCAGTTGAGTATGTTTCATAGTTAGCTCCTCCTAAGTTGAATTCATATAATATAAGTTGGGTCAGACAACGAGAGTCAACAGGACATCGTTTTTCTGTACATGTTCTTGATTCGTTTCGAACACATCCACTTCTTGCTGCGTTAGGGTCACAATGACAGGGGTTACGGTTTCGTATCCGGCTTCCTTGATCTTATCGATGTCAAACTGGATCAACAGATCGCCCTGTCTGACGATATCACCTTCCTGAACAACTGGAGAGAAGTGTTTTCCCTTCAGCGCTACTGTGTTGATGCCAATATGAATCAGGATTTCTGTTCCTGCGTTGGTGGTTAATCCAATGGCATGTCCAGTCGGGAAGAGGGAAGTGACAACACCGTCTACCGGAGCGACAACTTCACCAATCTCAGGGACAATCGCCAAACCTTTCCCCATAGCACCAGTCGAAAAAGCCGGGTCATTAATGGTACTCAGTGCTACGGCTTTACCAGTAAGTGGGCTATAGATTTGTTCTTTCTTGATCTCCGTTGTTTTGGTCTCAGGAACGACAGGAAGTTCAGCCGGCGTACTTTCAGCCGATGTGCTGGAGACAGAATCATCTTTCTCGGAAACTGTGTCTTTCTTTTTGCTTTCATAACCAAACATCACCGTTAATACCGCGGCTACCGCAAAGGAGCAGGCAATCGCAATCACGTAGACAACCGTTGGTGTATAGACAGGAATGGCAAATATATTGTGGAACACATAAGCAGTCATTTTAACACCAAAGTGACCATTGATGGCACCGCCGATCGCACCTGCGATGACCACGATAGGAATCACACGTTTATAACGCAAGATCAGACCATATACGATTGGTTCAGTTACTCCTGCAAGCAAACCGGTAAGGCTGGTCGAGCCAGCAAGAGTGCGCAGGGTTTTGTTCTTTTTGGCTTTCAGGAAAATACCGAAGGCTACACCGATTTGTGCAAATACAGCTGCAGCAGCCATGGCTTCAATCGGATCGCCGCCAACCCCGATGTTCTGTATCGTGATTGGAGTGAAGCCCCAGTGGAGTCCGAACACAACCATGAAGGTCATGAAACCACCCAGTACAACCCCTGATAATATACCGCTGACACCAATGAGCCAAGTTACGCCGGAAGAGATCCAGTCACCTACTGTGGTGCCAAATGGTCCAAAGGCCATTGCGGACAGAGGAACCATAATCATCAAAGCAATCATCGGTACAAGGAACAATTGCAGGTCTTTCAAAATGATTTTCTTGAGTAACTTATCGAGAACAGCGTAGATACTAATCGATATGAAGATTGGGAATACGCTGGCTGAATAATTCATCATGACAACCGGTATACCCAGGAATGATACATCGGAGCCCTTATCCATCAGCCCGGTGAAGCTCGGTTCCATCAGAGCGGCACCAATTACACCAGCTACATAAGGATTGGCTTTCAGCTTCATACCCAGTGTGATGCCGAGGAAGATAGGCAAGAAATAAAATACAGCGTTGCCGGCAGCAGATAAAATCAGGTATGTGTCACTTGTATCCGACATCCATCCGAGCATGGTCAGGACAGTCAGCAAAGCTTTTAGCATACCTGATCCTGCCATAGCCGGGATTAACGGTGAGAAACTTCCGGATATAATTTCAAAAACTTTGGATAATAGCGAGTTTTTTTCCCCTGTGGACTCAGCCGATGAGGAGGAATCTCCTCCGAAATCTCGGTTTTTCATGATCTCCGCATATACATGAGCCACGTTACTACCGATGACAACCTGGAACTGGCCGCCGCTTTCTACAACGGTAATAATGCCGTCATGCTTTTCAAGCGTTTCGCGTTCGGCCTTTTTCGAATCTTTCAGGTCGAATCTCAGCCGGGTCGCACAGTGGACAAGACCATTGATATTGGCTTCTCCGCCGACGAGACGAACGATGTCATCCCCCATTTTTTTATGATCCATGTTCATTCTCCTTTGTTGTTAAGATTGCCTGAAAACAAAAAAATACCTAAACGAATGGCTATGATCATCGGAAAGATGACCTGTTGCCAATCATTTAGGTATCGCCTGCTTGAGCAGTAACAATCCTTGTCGTTAAGTTGTGAGACCTACTATATATGACGCCGAAATCGTTTGCAAGCTTTTTTTTATTCTGTGTCGAGTAGCTCGTTACGGGAAGTGACACGTTGAATATGGATCGTCAAATACACCTTTTCATCAATGGACATAGCACTTTCAAACTTGTCTTCAAGGTACTGATTGATCCGCTGTGTGCACTCAAAAGCGTTGCTATATTTGTCCTTCACCTGTTCATACAGAAAGTTGTCTCCTGAAGCAAATTGCTCCTGTTCATTACTCAACATTCTTTGCACAAAATATTGAAGATGGGTAATAAACCGTGAATAATTAAATGAATTTTCGTCCAGAGCGATCTGGTAGTGGTTGGTCACAATGTTGAAGATATCATCAATAACTTCGGTAATTTCAACGGTTTGTTTCATGCCTTGAGCATCTTGACGAGCGTTTACAAAATGCATCGCAATAAAGCTGGCTTCATGTTCATCCATTTGGATGCCGAATTGTTCCTGAATCAGCTCCACAGCGTTCATGCCAATCCCAAACTCCTTCTTGTAAAACTTCTTGATCTGCCACAAAAGGGAATTTTTCAGCCCGACGGATTTACGGTACCGGGTAATGGCAAACTGAATATGATCGATCAATGATATATAGATATTATCACTAAAAATATCGCCCATCTCCTGTTTGGCATGGCCCACAATTTCGTCCGCTAACTTCAAATATTCGACCGACGTTTCCCCAATCAGATCGATTAATTTTTGTGGTATTTTATCCGATTTAAGCACAAAGGTTTTTTCGATTTTATCCTCATCCACAGGCTGTCCATTTTTCTTTTTGAAGCCAAGACCGTTGCCAATGACAACAAATTCGTGACCAACCTGGTTCTCAGCCCGGATGACATTGTTGTTAAAAATCTGACGGATGATCATATATGTGTTTCACCTCAATTGGTCGTAATAATAACAAAAAACCCAAACTAAGGCTTAATAGACAGCCTTGGTTTGGGTATCGCCTGCTTACCAGTAACAATCCCGAAGAAGACGTAGCTTCCTCTTTCAATTATGTCCACTATACCGCTTTCATAACAGAATAACAATACAATGATTTATGGAAATGGACGTAAAGACGTGGATTTTTGGTATAATAAGAATTGCTGGAAGTGAATTAGATGGGCTGGGTTGCATGATAAGTTACCGAGGACGGTCATTTTTAAGCATATACAGGATTATTGGAGTGATAACATGAGCAATGCAAAAGGAAAAGGCGGCACCGGCCGTGGTACGGGTAAAAAAGGATGGAACCGTTGGCAAGCCGCTGCTAACCGGGCGAAAAGTGCACCGAAGCCTTATAAAAGTAAAGGTACAAAGAAGAAGGACGATACCGAAACTTCAAGTGGCAAGCCCGAGTAAGTGTGGCTTGACGATGCCAGAGGAGAGAGCTGCCTGACTAACGGGTGGGTCTCTTTTTGCTTGAAAAGATAAAAAATTAAATTGACAGTAATGTAAATATGGTAATAATATAGAGCTTACGCAAATTAGATGGTAGTGCTACTATATAGAGAAAGGAGCAACAGCATGCCTGTTAATATGGATGAAAATCCACTTGGACTGATACTGTCACGGACGTATCTGGCATACAAAAAAACAACAACCAGAAATCTGAGTGAACAGGATATTACTCCGGAACAATTTGCAGTCTTGAATGAATTGAGCAAGGCTGGAAGCCATATATCACAGAAAAAACTGGCTGAGTTAACAGTGCGGGACCAGACAACGGTAGGCAAAATTATAGACAAGTTGATTCGCAAAGGTCTGGTGACAAGAGAAGAAGATCCACAGGATCGCAGAGCGGTTTTGCTTTGTTTGACGGCGGAAGGACTGGAAATGAATAACGTTCTTACACCAAAGGCAAAACAGCAAGAGCAAGAGGCACTCGCCGAATGTTCCCCTGAAGAGCTTGAAGCATTCATGAATGTGATGAATCGCATCTATGAGAAGATGAAATAAATTTTTTTGACCAAATATGTGCATGTGCATATATATGTAGTGCAATTATTTTAATTTTAACTAATGGGAGTCGTGAACGAATGAGAAGCTTCAAAGATTTTCTTAAAGTGCCACAGACAAAAATAGGATTGGTTTTTGCATTGATTGTTCCGCTGTTATTTGTTGTGATCTGGATGACGGGTTATCATCAAGCCACGGAGAGAGTGGATCAACTTCAAGTTGCTCTGGTGAACGAAGACGGGACACAGGGAAAAGAGGTGCAGAAGCAGATTGAAACGCTCGCGCCTTTCCATGTCAATGTACTGGGTTCTGCCGAGGAAGCTGAGCAACAGATGAATGCAGGTAACTATGCGATGGTTATTGTTATTCCGGAAGGATTCACTGACCAGATTGCAGGAGGCACAGAGGCGAGCTTACCCTTTTATATCAATCAGGGAAATGCCGATGTAGCCAAATCCATTGTGGAACATGCTGCGACCGGAATGACTGCACAAATGGGTCAAGGGATTCTGGAATCCAAGGTTCAAGTGACACTCAATAACGATAGTATAAATAGCGATGAACTGAGTGCAACTATTGGACAAGCGATGGCGAAGATGAATGAAGGGCCTGTGAAGGCTGAAATTAATAAAACGAACAGCGTGAGTGATTTTGCAACATCGATGCTGCCCATGATTCTGGGTTTTATCACCTATATTGCTTCGATGACTATGAATATTCAGTTTAATATTACGTCGAATATCATGAAGCGTACCCATTCCAAATGGGAAATCTTCTGGGGACGGCAATTGCTGTTATTGTGTATAGCTTTGATTGTTCCCCTAATTGTGGATACAGTAGCTCTTCAGTTCACAGATGTTGCGAGCTCCTTCGGCGCTTTGTATCTGTATCATGTGCTGGTGAGTCTGGCTTGTATCTGTTTTACACAAATGAGTTTTGCCCTGTTTGGCAATGCAGGTCCTCTATTTAATGTAGCGATGATTCCGCTCCAGTTGATGACAGCAGGAAATATAATTCCAGCCGAGATGCTGGCGCCATTCTACCGTTATATCGGAAACTTTCTGCCCGCTTCCAATGGGGTACAGGGATTTATGCGTTTGATCTATAGTGGAGAAGCAGTTGGGGGATACATGGTTCATCTTCTGTTAATCTCGATTATTACGTGGGGAATTACTTTGCTGCGAGTTGGCATGCAAAAAGCAGGTAATGGACAAATGATGATGACGCCTCCAGCATCAGCACAGGCACAACATTAAGAGTTTCCTTCTATATATAATGTAATAACACACAAGAAAGTGGTTCACGTATAGTTATATGCGTGCATCACTTTTTTTGTTTATCTTCTATAATACTTCTACTTATACTCGTGGTAACTTACAGTGCCCCCCAGTAATTTTGCATGACCTTGATAAAAGGACAACCTAAATTGAGCATATTAATGAAGCTAAAATATATGAGAGGAGATGTAGGCTGATAAGTTTAAAAACAATTAGACATGTATTACGATGTATGAATGGAAAGAATGTCATTTAAGCTATAATAAACTTTACACTGGGATAGAGGAGAGCAACACAGTAAAGGTAGTTGATTTGTAGTAAATGAATTTTATTAAATTAAGTATTGTAATTAATATCTATACGTGATATATTATTAATCCGGCCAAGAAAACACTGTTTACACGGTGCGGCAAGCGAATGAAATAAGCTTCGAAAGAAACTTAAAAAAAGAGCTTGCAAAGTTGGTTCGGACATGATATTATATAAGAGTTGCTGAAGAGAACAACATTCGGTAACGAAACAAGTTTGATCTTTGAAAACTGAACAACGAGTGAGTAAACATTCTGCTTGCAGAATGAACGCGAAAGTTTGAAACAAGCCTTGGCTTGAATCGACTGGAGCACAATTGAGATTTTTAATCTCGTCAGATTCAAAATGAGCTTATCGCTCTTTTCAATACTTTATTGGAGAGTTTGATCCTGGCTCAGGACGAACGCTGGCGGCATGCCTAATACATGCAAGTCGAGCGGACTTGAAGAGAAGCTTGCTTCTCTGATGGTTAGCGGCGGACGGGTGAGTAACACGTAGGCAACCTGCCCTCAAGTTTGGGACAACTACCGGAAACGGTAGCTAATACCGAATAATTGTTTTCTTCGCCTGAAGGAAACTGGAAAGACGGAGCAATCTGTCACTTGGGGATGGGCCTGCGGCGCATTAGCTAGTTGGTGAGGTAACGGCTCACCAAGGCGACGATGCGTAGCCGACCTGAGAGGGTGATCGGCCACACTGGGACTGAGACACGGCCCAGACTCCTACGGGAGGCAGCAGTAGGGAATCTTCCGCAATGGGCGAAAGCCTGACGGAGCAATGCCGCGTGAGTGATGAAGGTTTTCGGATCGTAAAGCTCTGTTGCCAGGGAAGAACGCTTGGGAGAGTAACTGCTCTCAAGGTGACGGTACCTGAGAAGAAAGCCCCGGCTAACTACGTGCCAGCAGCCGCGGTAATACGTAGGGGGCAAGCGTTGTCCGGAATTATTGGGCGTAAAGCGCGCGCAGGCGGTCATTTAAGTCTGGTGTTTAATCCCGGGGCTCAACCCCGGATCGCACTGGAAACTGGGTGACTTGAGTGCAGAAGAGGAGAGTGGAATTCCACGTGTAGCGGTGAAATGCGTAGATATGTGGAGGAACACCAGTGGCGAAGGCGACTCTCTGGGCTGTAACTGACGCTGAGGCGCGAAAGCGTGGGGAGCAAACAGGATTAGATACCCTGGTAGTCCACGCCGTAAACGATGAGTGCTAGGTGTTAGGGGTTTCGATACCCTTGGTGCCGAAGTTAACACATTAAGCACTCCGCCTGGGGAGTACGGTCGCAAGACTGAAACTCAAAGGAATTGACGGGGACCCGCACAAGCAGTGGAGTATGTGGTTTAATTCGAAGCAACGCGAAGAACCTTACCAGGTCTTGACATCCCTCTGATCGATGCAGAGATGTATCTTTCCTTCGGGACAGAGGAGACAGGTGGTGCATGGTTGTCGTCAGCTCGTGTCGTGAGATGTTGGGTTAAGTCCCGCAACGAGCGCAACCCTTATATTTAGTTGCCAGCACTTCGGGTGGGCACTCTAGATAGACTGCCGGTGACAAACCGGAGGAAGGTGGGGATGACGTCAAATCATCATGCCCCTTATGACCTGGGCTACACACGTACTACAATGGCCGGTACAACGGGCTGCGAAATCGCGAGATGGAGCCAATCCCAACAAAGCCGGTCTCAGTTCGGATTGCAGGCTGCAACTCGCCTGCATGAAGTCGGAATTGCTAGTAATCGCGGATCAGCATGCCGCGGTGAATACGTTCCCGGGTCTTGTACACACCGCCCGTCACACCACGAGAGTTTATAACACCCGAAGTCGGTGGGGTAACCGCAAGGAGCCAGCCGCCGAAGGTGGGATAGATGATTGGGGTGAAGTCGTAACAAGGTAGCCGTATCGGAAGGTGCGGCTGGATCACCTCCTTTCTATGGAGAATCGTTTCCTGCAACGGAAACATTCAAATATGCAGCTTAGCTGCAAAACACTCACTCGTTGCTCAGTTTTGAGAGCTCAAACTCTCAAACAGCTTGCTTTTGCATGGAGCTTGTTCTTTGAAAACTAGATATCGAAACGAAACAAACGCGAATTAGAACATTCCTTTTTAGCTGAACTTGTGCAAACAAGTTTCAATAAAAACGGTAGTCAAATTGCTTTTGTGATGGTATCGGGTGAGAGCGACTTTTGGCTTTGCGCAAGCAAAACAAGGGAAGCGAGCGACCGAAACCGGAACAAAATGGTTAAGCTACTAAGAGCACACGGAGGATGCCTAGGCGCTAGGAGCCGATGAAGGACGTGGCGAACAACGAAACTGCCTCGGGGAGCTGTAAGCAAGCTTTGATCCGGGGGTGTCCGAATGGGGAAACCCAGCTGGGGTAATTTCCAGTTACTCACAACTGAATACATAGGTTGTGTAGAGGCATACCAGGGGAACTGAAACATCTAAGTACCCTGAGGAAGAGAAAACAATAGTGATTCCGTCAGTAGCGGCGAGCGAACGCGGAGAAGCCCAAACCAGAGAGCTTGCTCTTTGGGGTTGTGGGACGTCTCACATGGAGTTACAAAGGAACCGGTTAAGCGAAGAGGTCTGGAAAGGCCCGCCAAAGAAGGTAAAAGCCCTGTAGTTGAAAGTTGGTTCCCTCCGAGACGGATCCCGAGTAGTGCGGGGCACGTGAAACCCCGTATGAATCCGGCAGGACCATCTGCCAAGGCTAAATACTTCCTAGCGACCGATAGTGAAGCAGTACCGTGAGGGAAAGGTGAAAAGCACCCCGGAAGGGGAGTGAAATAGAACCTGAAACCGTGTGCTTACAAAAAGTCAGAGCCCGTTTTAGGGGTGATGGCGTGCCTTTTGTAGAATGAACCGGCGAGTTACGTTCCCGTGCAAGGTTAAGGTGAAGAGCCGGAGCCGCAGCGAAAGCGAGTCTGAATAGGGCGATGTAGTACGTGGACGTAGACCCGAAACCGGGTGATCTACCCCTGTCCAGGGTGAAGGTGCGGTAACACGCACTGGAGGCCCGAACCCACGCATGTTGAAAAATGCGGGGATGAGGTGGGGGTAGCGGAGAAATTCCAATCGAACTCGGAGATAGCTGGTTCTCCCCGAAATAGCTTTAGGGCTAGCCTCGGAAAACAGAGTCGTGGAGGTAGAGCACTGATTGGGTGCGGGGCCCGCAAGGGTTACCAAGCTCAGTCAAACTCCGAATGCCATAGACTTACTTCCGGGAGTCAGACAGTGAGTGCTAAGATCCATTGTCAAAAGGGAAACAGCCCAGACCATCAGCTAAGGTCCCCAAGTGTGTGTTAAGTGGGAAAGGATGTGGAGTTGCACAGACAACCAGGATGTTGGCTTAGAAGCAGCCACCATTGAAAGAGTGCGTAATAGCTCACTGGTCGAGTGACTCTGCGCCGAAAATGTAACGGGGCTAAACACACCACCGAAGCTATGGCTTGATGCTTTGCATCAGGGGTAGGGGAGCGTTGTATAAGGGTTGAAGGTGTACCGTAAGGAGCGCTGGACATTATACAAGTGAGAATGCCGGTATGAGTAACGAAAAGATCAGTGAGAATCTGATCCGCCGAAAGCCTAAGGGTTCCTGAGGAAGGCTCGTCCGCTCAGGGTAAGTCGGGACCTAAGGCGAGGCCGAAAGGCGTAGTCGAAGGACAACAGGTCGAAATTCCTGTACCACCGTAAGCCGTTATGAGCAATGGGGGGACGCAGTAGGGTAGTGACGCGGACTGATGGATGTCCGTCTAAGCAGTGAGGCTGATGTGTAGGCAAATCCGCACATTGTAAGGCTGAGCTGTGATGGGGAGCGAAAATTATAGTAGCGAAGGTCATGATCTCACACTGCCAAGAAAAGCCTCTAGCCAGGTGATGGTGCCCGTACCGCAAACCGACACAGGTAGGCGAGAAGAGTATTCTAAGGCGCGCGGAAGAACTCTCGTTAAGGAACTCGGCAAAATGACCCCGTAACTTCGGGAGAAGGGGTGCCCCGGTAGTGTGAATAGCACGAGGGGGCCGCAGTGAAAAGGCCCAAGCGACTGTTTAGCAAAAACACAGGTCTGTGCGAAGCCGTAAGGCGAAGTATACGGGCTGACGCCTGCCCGGTGCTGGAAGGTTAAGGGGAGTGGTTAGGAGCAATCCGAAGCTGTGAACCGAAGCCCCAGTAAACGGCGGCCGTAACTATAACGGTCCTAAGGTAGCGAAATTCCTTGTCAGGTAAATTCTGACCCGCACGAATGGCGTAACGACTTGGGCGCTGTCTCAACGAGAGATCCGGTGAAATTTTAATACCTGTGAAGATGCAGGTTACCCGCGACAAGACGGAAAGACCCCATGGAGCTTTACTGCAGCTTGATATTGAATTTGGGTACGATCTGTACAGGATAGGTGGGAGCCTTTGAAGCAGGAGCGCAAGCTTCTGTGGAGGCAACGTTGGGATACCACCCTGATCGTATCTAGGTTCTAACCTGGTACCGTAATCCGGTGCGGGGACAGTGTCAGGTGGGCAGTTTGACTGGGGCGGTCGCCTCCTAAAGAGTAACGGAGGCGCCCAAAGGTTCCCTCAGAATGGTTGGAAATCATTCGAAGAGTGCAAAGGCATAAGGGAGCTTGACTGCGAGACCTACAAGTCGAGCAGGGACGAAAGTCGGGCTTAGTGATCCGGTGGTACCGCATGGAAGGGCCATCGCTCAACGGATAAAAGCTACCCTGGGGATAACAGGCTTATCTCCCCCAAGAGTCCACATCGACGGGGAGGTTTGGCACCTCGATGTCGGCTCATCGCATCCTGGGGCTGAAGTAGGTCCCAAGGGTTGGGCTGTTCGCCCATTAAAGCGGTACGCGAGCTGGGTTCAGAACGTCGTGAGACAGTTCGGTCCCTATCTGTCGTGGGCGTAGGAAATTTGAGAGGAGCTGTCCTTAGTACGAGAGGACCGGGATGGACGTACCGCTGGTGTACCAGTTGTTCCGCCAGGAGCACCGCTGGGTAGCTATGTACGGACGGGATAAACGCTGAAAGCATCTAAGCGTGAAGCCCCCCTCAAGATGAGATTTCCCAGTATGTAAGACCCCTTGAAGACGACGAGGTAGATAGGCTGGGGGTGGAAGTGCAGCAATGCATGGAGCTGACCAGTACTAATCGGTCGAGGGCTTATCCAATAGCAAGTTGTAATTCGCGTGTTTCGTTTCGAATCTAGTTTTCAGAGAACGATCTCTGAAATGTAAGCTACGCGTTTGGTGGCGATGGCGGAGGGGTTCCACACGTACCCATCCCGAACACGACCGTTAAGCCCTCTAGCGCCGATGGTACTTGGACCGCAGGGTCCTGGGAGAGTAGGACGCCGCCAAGCAATCTAAAGACACACTTGATGATATCGAGTGTGTCTTTTTTATTTTAATGTAATTCAATAGTTGTGATTTGACTTGTTATATACATAAAATACTGGCGTTCCAATCCTTAAAGCTGTGATACAATAGGTGAGGTCTATATAGAAAACGGAAACACGCATAAGTACGAGGAGGAACAGTGAACACGATGAAATCAGCCCCGTTTATTGCCGTGGAAGGTCCGATCGGAGCGGGGAAAACAACGCTGGCAACGATGCTTTCCCATGAATTGAATCTTCCGTTAGTTAAAGAAATCGTAGAAGAGAATCCATTTCTGGCTTCCTTTTATCAGGATATCGACGAGTGGAGTTTCCAATTGGAAATGTTTTTTCTGTGTAATCGGTTTAAACAACTGGAAGACACGGGCGTTCATTATGTAGAGCAGAATACCCCAGTCATTTCAGACTATCATATCTATAAAAATATGATTTTTGCCGATCGTACCTTAAAGGGAACGAAACGGGATAAATATCGTCAAATCTATCATCTGTTAACAGATGATCTGCCAAAGCCCAACCTGGTGCTCTATATTGAAGCTGAACTCGATACGTTGATGTACCGCATTAACAAGCGTGGACGCTCATTTGAGCAGGATATGGACCCGGCATATATGGAACAACTGATCGCCGATTACAAAACAGGCATGGACTATCTGGCAAATAGCTCAAATCCGCCAGTAATCATTAAGGTCAATGCAGAGCAACTCGACTTTGTGGAACATCCTGAACACTTCAGGCAAATTGTTAATCAGGTAAAGGAGTATATCATATGAATAACTATGGCATTCCAACGAATGCATTAATTACGGTAGCAGGTACGGTTGGAGTGGGTAAATCCACGTTAACGGCTGCGCTTGCACAGCGTTTGAATTTCAAGACTTCTCTGGAACAAGTTGATCATAATCCATATTTGGAGAAGTTCTATCATGACTTTGAGCGTTGGAGCTTCCATCTGCAGATTTATTTCCTGGCAGAGCGATTCAAGGAACAGAAAAAGATTTTTGAACTGGGTGGCGGATTCGTACAGGATCGTTCTATCTATGAAGATACGGGCATTTTTGCACAAATGCATGCAGATCAAGGAACCATGTCTGCTACAGATTTCGAGACATACAGCAGTTTATTTGAAGCGATGGTAATGACACCGTATTTCCCACATCCAGACGTGCTGATCTATCTGGAAGGCAGTCTGCCTTCGATTTTAAACCGTATTACGGAACGCGGACGCGAGATGGAGATTCAGACGGACCGTTCGTACTGGGAACACATGCACGAGCGCTATTCCGTGTGGATTGATCAGTTTACAGCTTGCCCTGTGTTGCGTCTGAACATTGATGAGTATGATGTGCATGATCCGGCATCGGTGGATGCCATTTTGGCACAGATTGCAGCTGTCATTCAGCCTTCCAAGGAAGTGCAAAGGTAAGATAGAGAGAGCTTTTCAATGTAGTTTTCTCGGTTACATTGGTTATATCTATGATACAGATATGGACAACATCCCTTCTACGGCTATTTATGCTGTTGGAGGGGTGTTTTTCATGTGCCAAGGGAATGATTATGAGAGGTTTGTGGACAAAACTAAAATGATATTCGAGCGAATAAGGAAATGGATGCTTAATATATCTTTTCTATTATGTAAATACATGGCACCAAAAGTAGAAAAATGTTGAATAATAAGTCTTTTTGTGGTTTCATAGGAAAGGTGAATTCTGGAAAAGAAGCATATGCATGACTCAGGAGGGAAAGACAACGTGGAAGAGAAACAAGGAGTTAAAATCGGTATGCCGATCATTGGTGGCTTAATTGCAGCCATTCTGGGAGGCATCGTATGGGCAGCTATTGCTGCAATGACCGAGTATGAGGTGGGATTAATTGCGATTTTGATTGGAGCACTCACGGGTTACGCAGTTGTGTTGTTCTCCAATAAACAAATTGCGACGGTACATAAGATTATTGCCGTACTGTTTGCACTTGTCGGCATTTTGTTGGGGAAATATCTGACGGTCGTTTATTTTACTTCCGAACTGTTTGGTGATGTCGGCGTGATGGAACTTGTGTTTGATAGCGAGATGATCAGTGCGTTTGTGGAAACCTTCCAGGAGTACTTCAGTCAACCGATTGATTTGTTATTCATCGTGCTTGCGATTGTGTCTGCATGGCAGATTCCTGGCCGGATGGCGAGAACCAGTCTAGCTACGGATGCATCTTCATCGGATCACGCACCAAGAGCTTAATCGGATAGACGGTGGACGCTTGGTTGCAAAATGAAGAACGTTTGACAGAAGAAACTTAATGCTCATCATCCTAAGCACTTATGAAGTTATATCGAAGGACTGGGAGCAGAAGAAAAACGTAGTAAAGAGCATCTACTTTAAAAGATATTTATAGAGTACTCAGAGTGAGCAGCAGTTAGGTTTGTTCACATTGCGGCTGAGTTACTTCCATACACAAAAGGGACGTGACGCCTGAGAGGGCGAACGTCCCTTTTGTGTATCTACTGGGCAGGTAGGCGGGATATCCGCTCATAATGGCTGTAGTAACTCCGGATCGATCCAATTTATTTACAACGTAACCCTAGTATATATTCAGCATCTTCAAAAGGTAATTACAAGAAGGACGGTCACCACAGGAGGAAGGTTCAAATGTCCTGATGTCATGTACAGCGATATAGCTGATGACGAGAGATTACTTTTACCACTACGGACAGAGGTTTAATTTCCAGACTATCGTTTACAGTACACATCTGACGACAATGAGAGTTGAATAATACTGTATGTGGTTGAAGACTGGGCTATATTATTTGTTTTGGTCAGCAAATACAGCCATAGCATCTCTCATAAATACTGCCAAACCATCGCCAAACTGATCAATATTACGCGTGAAGCGTTCATCGTCCACGTACATCTGACCAAGTCCTCTGAAGGCTTCAGGCGAGTAGCTTCCCATCTGGTTCAGCCAGGTGTACCATTCTTGAATGCCAGCCTGTGCCTCGGCAGATGCTGGTTCTGTGTGACGAAGTGCAGCCAGACGTTTGTAGATTTCGTTCATTTGATTGGATAGAGCCTTCTGATCTGTGGTTGATTTACTGTGCAGCTTCTGATTTGCGTGATCGACGGCATGGTCTCCCCAACGTTCCCGCGCTTCTTGTTCATACGGATTCTGGCTAAAATCAAATCCTTCGAATTGTTCTTTGGCTGTCATTTTAATTTCTCCTCTCACGTGTAAAACCGTTTTATCAATGGTAGCAATCATCTGGTCCAAGCGTTGGCGCTTCTCCAGCAGTATAAGTCGATGCATGTTAAGTGCTTCTTCCGGATTGAAGGAGGGGTTGGTTATAATGTTTTTGATCTCCTTCAGAGAGAAGTCGAGTTCCTTGAAAAACAATATCTGCTGCAACCGTTCCAGGTTGGCATCTGAATATAATCGATATCCGGCAGAAGTTACTTCGTCCGGGGTTAATAGTCCGATCTCATCATAGTGATGCAGTGTGCGCACACTGATCGAGGCAAGTTCGGCAACTTCTTTTACCTTCATGGCCATGAGTGAAACCTCCTTACAACACCGATTGTACAGTGTCACGTTACGTGAGAGTCAACCGTTGAAAATGAAAAAACAAGATGCGAGCATGGAAGCTGCATCTTGATCATGGATTGGTGACTAAGTATGACTATATAAGTTGAACTAAAGATTATTTACACAGACACTATGATGACAGAATAACCTTCCAATCGCTGTTATCCCCAGATTTTTTCGATCCCCCTTTCTCATGGGAAAATCCGGGGATAAAGGCGAACGCTTCGCTTCTTCAGGTTTTTTCTGTCCTCTCCGTTATCGTTTAAATGATTAGTTCAACTTATATAGATTATTGTAAAATTCAGTCACTGTAGGGGAGCGGATGCGCTTCTATGTCGAAGACATGGGTTGCTGCCGCGCCGCGGGGGTGTTTTAAGGCTCCTCTGTTATGGAGAGGAGCGTGAGCAGTTGTGGGCTGCACCATGTATGCGGTGCAGTCCACGGAGTTAGCAGTGCAGGGAGAGCAGGGCTACGCCTGCATCCCGCGCACTGCCGCAGCGAACTGCGCAGCCGCTGCGCGCACGTCGGCCGCGCCCGCGATGGCGGAGATGACGGCTATGCCGTCGGCTCCAGCCGCCATCACGGCGGCCGTGGTATCGGGCGTAATGCCGCCGATACCCACAATCGGAACTGCGATGCCTGCGGCGCGCAGTTCCGCCACCCCTGCGGGGCCCAGCACAGCATGGGCATCCGCTTTGGAGCGCGTCGGGTACATGGGCCCGACGCCAAGGTAGTCGGCGCCCGCCTGCAACGCACGGCGCGCCTCATCCACGGAGTGGGCGGATACGCCAAGCATCCGCCCATCTCCAATGCGGGCGCGTACTAGCGCCGCGTCCGCATCATCCTGGCCGACATGCACGCCGTCGGCCTCCACTGCTACAGCCAGCTCCACATCATCGTTCACGATGAACGGGACCCCGTGCTGGCTGCACACCTCGCGAAGCCGCATCGCAAGTGTGATGCGAGCTTCGCCAACCAGGGCGCCAGTTCCCTTTTCACGGAACTGGAACAGCGTGATGCCGCCAGCAATGGCCTGGCGCAGCACTTCCACAGGGTCTTGCGTTGTATTAACGCTGCCCATCACCAAATACACCTGCATCGCGCGTTGTACCGCTTCTGCATCCCAAGGGCGCATCACTGCTCACCTCGCTGTCTGCGCTGATACGCAAAATGATTCGTCGGCCCATGTCCGGCCCCAATCCCCAGCTCATCTTCGATGGCTGCCTGAATGAATGCTCGCGCGGTCGTAACGGCAGCCAGAACAGGTGAACCCTTTGCTAACTCTGCGGTGATCGCAGCAGAGTACGTGCATCCTGTTCCGTGTGTATGACGTGTTACCACACGAACATTCTCCAGATAATGAAAAGACTGCCCATCGTAGAGCACATCCACGATCATGCCACTTCCTTCATCATGACCACCTTTGACCAAAGCATACGTTGAGCCCATCTGTACAATCCGTCTTGCGGCTTCTTCCCGCTGGCTCAGATTGGTGATAGACATCCCGGTAAGCAGTTCCGCTTCCGGAATATTGGGTGTTGTGATCAGGGCATGGGGCAACAGATCCGTAACCAACGCCTTTACAGCTTCCTGCTGGAGAAGGGGAGCGCCACCTTTGGCTACCATCACAGGGTCGATGACCAGATTTGACCAACGGTATTGCTGCCATTTCTCAGCCACTAGACGAATAATCTCGGCACTATATAACATGCCGGTCTTCGTTGCGGTTGGTTGAAAGTCTTCGCCGGTCGAGTCCAATTGCTGGGCAATGCCATCGTAAGGGATGGGAAAAACGCCCTGCACACCAGTTGTATTTTGGGCAGCAATAGCGGAGATAACGGTCATGCCGTATACACCAAGTTCTTGGAATGTTTTCAGATCGGCCTGAATGCCTGCGCCGCCCCCGTTATCGGAGCCTGCAATGGTTAGCGCTTGAGCAATACTCATACTGCACCTCCACGGATCTGACGGATCTGTGCGCGTTCTGCCAAGAGGTCTGGTGTTACTTGTGCCAGTTGATTCAACAATTCAATCTGGAAGCTGCCCGGCCCCTGATGAGCTGTCCGCTCTGCCGCCAGTTCAGCTGCTACACCATAAAACGCTAGCGCTTCAACAACACTGCCTAGAAGATCGGCTCCTGATTCCACTATGGCTGTAAAAGCACCAATCACCGAACTGAGCAGACAGCCAGCACCTGTGACCTGAGTGAGCAGGGCATGACCATTACTCGTGAGGAATGTGGATTGTCCATCAGTAATAATATCTTCTTTTCCGGTAATGACCACGACACAGCCAAGTTTATGCGCTGCCCGCTCCGCAATGCCGATTCGGTCGCCCTCACCTGATCCTGCGTCCACACCTTTAATACTCCAACTCTCACCGATGACATTAGCGACCTCTGCCACATTGCCGCGCAGTACCGTGAGACGAAGTTCACGAATGAGCATCTGCACGGTTTCCGTGCGATAGGTGGTTGCGCCAGCTCCAACCGGATCAAGCACCACAGGCACGTGATGCGCATTAGCCGATTGGCCTGCCAGACGGATTGCCTGAACGACTTTGTCATTGAGTGTACCGATGTTGAGTACCACGGCTCCTGACATCTTGGCGACATCAGCGACCTCTTCATGAGCATAGGCCATAAAAGGGGACGCACCGAGTGCAAGCAGACCATTGGCTGTGAATGGAGCCACGACAAGGTTAGTGATATTGTGTACCAGCGGATTTTGCGTACGAACACGTTCCAGATAAGACATATAATTTCCTCCTTGTTTTGAAGTAACCCGATCGGCGGAAGTCCGATATCTGGAGTCACTCAACAGAATAATAGGATATGAGTTGCCTTGTTGAGTTGGGGCGCAGAGTCTAACAACAGCCAGATGCATTAATGCGGGAAAAGCAGAAACGTAAAATCTAAATCATTTACTTTCCTTGCAGATTAATAAAAGCATCCTCGGCTTTCACCGATTCAGGAATCAAATCCTGTTCAACGAGCCATGCGCGTACATTTTCCCACGATTCCATTTCCTGCCGACCAAACGGTTGGCCTTCTTCATTCATAAGTGGCAGTAAAATAGCCAGGCTTTTGGTTTCGATCTCCGGGTCAAGCGGTGATGTTTCATTCTCATGAGCGAGCAGAATATTCAAGGCTTCTTCTGGATGCTCCATTACATATTTCTGTCCTTCCTGGACCGCTTTGACGAACCGGGTAAGTTGGTCTTTTTTCGCTTCAATGCCAGCTTCACTCGCAGTCAGGACCAATTCATAATAATCAGGCACACCATAATCGACGGGGTTAATCGATTTCATGGCATGTCCTTCTTTCTCCAAAATCAATTGTTCATGGTTAATAAAACCACCCATAATCGCATCCGCCTGTCCAGAAGCCAGCGAAGGAATCAGATCGAACCCAACGTCGACCAGATTTATGTTGTCGGGATTGCCGCCATCCTTGCTGATCATCGTGCGTACCATCGCTTCATATAGCGGAATCGAAGAATAACCGACAGTTTTTCCTTCAAGATCTTTGGGTGAGCTCACGTTGCCATTCGTTTCGGTCAACAGATGCACTAGGGGGTGGCGAACAACAGCAGCAATGGAACGTACAGGAATGTTCTCGCCACGTGCGAGCAAAATTTGGGGCTGGTAGCTTAGGGCCAGATCAATTTTACCGGCAGCAACAAGTTTGAGTGAATCATTGGTATCCGCAGGCATCTGAATTTCGACATCGAGACCTTGATCTGCAAAGTATCCTTTTTCTTGAGCAACGTAGATGAGGGAGTGTACTGCATTCGGGTACCAGTCGAGCATGATGGACAGTTTATCTTTGGCGTCTGATGTTGGTTTGGTTGCAGACGGATCTGTTTGCTGTGCATTAGTTGCAGAGTCTGTTGTTGGCGTGTTATTGCTGGTATTCGTGGTGCTGCATCCACTGACGATCAGCAAAAGGCTAATGAGCATGATGGGAAGCAGGGAGTATATACCTTTGTTATTCATAAATGAAGTTCCTCATTTCATCGTTTTGATTTGTAGAAAATGGGCAACAGCATGATAACGACAATGTAATAATGAACTGATTGAAGATGCTGCTGAATTCGTGCATAAGATATGTTTTGAAGATTGTAACTAATGTATTTACATCTAATTTCTGTCTAAGTATTATCCAACTTTTCTTTTGCCTCCATGTCCATACCGCCGTATGCTAAACCGTTTCTCTAGCCAGGCAATCAGTACAAACAAAACGATCCCAAGCAGGGATAACAGCACAATAGCTGCAAACATCGCATCCGTGTTCATGTTGCTGGACATGCGGCGGCTGAAGTATCCGAGACCTTTGCTGCCACCGAGCCATTCGCCAATCGTTGCCCCAACCACGCAGTACACCACAGACATCTTTAACCCCGAGAAAAAAGAGGGAAGTGCCAGTGGAACCTGGAGTTTGCAAAAAATATCCCACTTGCTGGCGGCCATAGTGAGCAAAAGTTCACGCTGCTCCGGATCGCCTTGGCGGAGTCCATCGTAGGTACTGACCACAATGGGGAAGAACGCGATTAGGAACACCACGGCGACTTTGCTCCACAACGTATAGCCAAACCACAGGATGAACACGGGAGACAAGGCAATCAGCGGGATGGTCTGACTGATCACGATGAAGGGATACAAGGCCTTTTCAATCGATCGGTTCATATGCATGCCTGTTGCCAGCGTAATTCCAGTCACTATGGACAAGACAAAACCAACAATAACCTCCATAAAGGTAGCAGGCAGATGGATGGTCAACAGTAGACGACGATGCTCAACCAGTGAGCTTACGATGGCCGTGGGTGCAGGAATGATGAAGGAGGGCAACCATCCCATACGCACAATCACTTCCCAGATCGCCATTAATAAGAACATGAGCATAATAAACAAACCATATTGGGAAAACGACCTCGAGAGCCACTTTAAACACCACGTCCAAACGCTAACCTCAGCTCTATCATTTTGCATGTAATTGTTCCTCCAGTTGTCGTCTCATCTGCACGAGAGCCGGTTCGTAGATCATGTCCGAATGCCTTGGGCGTGGCAAAGGAACCGTTATCTCCCGCAACTGCTGACCTTGCCCCCCTGGAGTTAACAGAATAATACGGTCACTTAACAGCAGGGCTTCTTCGATGTCATGTGTAATGAACAGCACGGTTTGTCCAAAGCCCTCCCACAGCTCTAGCAACCAGCGATGCATTTCTCGTTTGGTTAAGGCGTCGAGTGCACCGAAGGGTTCATCCAGCAACATGAGCTGCCCGCCTGTAAGCAAGGTACGAAGAAATGCCACCCGCTGCCGCATGCCGCCGGATAACTCATCCGGGTAGGCCTGCTCATAACCTGATAGGCCGAACCTTGCCAACCCAGCTAGGATGTTTGCCCGTAACTTGTTCTTGTCCTGTCGGCCTGGTGCAAGCTCGGCATGCAGCATGCAGTTCTCCATGACGGTACGCCAGGATAACAGCAGATCTTTCTGCGGCATATAGGCGACTCGTCCGAGCCGTTGTCCTTGCGGGACATCAGCTATATCGATGGTGCCAACGGTTGGTTCATGCAAGCCTGCGAGCAGCTTGAAGAGCGTGCTTTTACCTGATCCGCTGGAGCCGATGAGCGAGACAAATTCTCCTTGTTGAACCTGAAGCGACACATTGGAGAGCACAGGGGAATCCTTTTTTTCGGGAAAAGCAAAGCTTACGTTGTGAATAGTTACATGGTTATCCATCTGATCCTCACCCCCCTTGATGTCAGACTACTGCAATAACAACGGCATCCTATACTCTGCAAAAGGAACAAAAAAGACCCACCCATTTCCGGAGAAATGAGTGGGTCTGTAAGTTAAATCCGCAATTTATCTTCACATACATGAGAAAATTCCGCTTACTAAAAGGCCGCTCCACTTCCCTCCGCTGGTATGATCCAGATCAGGTTCAAAGGGTCCGAATAGTCATATTCGTCTCAGCCGCAAGGCTCCCCTAGTGCAAAAGTTCAAGATATGCAGTTGTGTGTTCAGCATATATCACTTGAACATGAACTGTAAAGAGGCAGCATGATGGAATTGTTGAGATGAACTTGGAGTCAGACCCGAACAACTGAACAATTTACCTGGGCTCCCTAACCCGATATAATAGTGGTGGCGCATATTGGCCGGATCACAAATGCAGGCGGGATTGTTCTCCCTCCGAAGCAGAATGGGGACCCGAGTTGAAAACGTTCAAAAAAGTATATATTGAGATCACGAGTATCTGCAATCTGGCTTGCAGCTTCTGTCCGCAGACACAGCGTGCCAAAGGATTCATTGACCCTGAAGTCTTCAACAATATACTGGATCAAGTTAAACCACACACCAATCATATTTATCTACATGTCAAAGGTGAACCCTTGTTGCATCCCAAAATAGATCTGTTGCTCGATTCCGCACATGAGAAGGGACTCAAGGTGAACATTACAACGAATGGTACACTGCTGCCCAAGACTCAGCATAAATTGCTTGGCAAACCGGCGCTGCGGCAGATGAATTTCTCCCTGCACAGCTTCGATGGGCATGAAGGTTCAACAGATCGTGACGGGTATCTGCGTCATATTTTGTCCTTTGTACACGAGGCCGTTAAGCACAATGTCATCATCTCATTTCGGTTGTGGAATCTGACACAGGATAACTTCACGAATGCTCAGATGAATCGAAATCGGGAGACCCTTGAAGTATTGGAACGTGAGTTCAATCTGGATTTTCGCATTGAGGAAAAAGTAGTTCCAGGTAGCGGGGTCAAAATTGCCCCGAATGTATACCTGAATCAGGACCATGAGTTCCAGTGGCCAAGTCTGGATGCACCTGAAGATGACGGCAAAGGCTTCTGCCATGCACTTCGCGGTCAGGCAGCTGTGCTTGTAGATGGAACGGTGGTTCCATGCTGTCTTGATGGCGAGGGTGTCATTAACCTCGGTAACGTTCACGAGAAGTCATTCTCGGAGATTATTGAGGGTGAGCGAGCGAACAATCTGGTATATGGCTTCTCCAAACGCGAAGCTGTAGAAGAGTTGTGTAGAAAGTGCGGTTATCGTCAGAGATTTGGAGCCTGATATCTTATATCAGCAAGCCAGAAGCCATTCAAGATCACACATTTGGAGACAAATGTAGTGGTCTTTCTTTGTTATTGGGGATTAAGTGAGGGGTACATACGTTACAAATGAGCATACCAGAGGTTGATATGAGCATATTGCTTGAGAGACCTAGCATGCAAAAAATGCCGATATGACAGGGATTGTGCGATGTCATGATATATCTGATCTAATGATTATTCTAATTACCTTCCTTATTTGGTAGGATTAGGTTGTGGATCGGACAGAGGTGCACCTCTGACGATCTTCCAGGACAAGCTTAGGCTTGTACAATACCAAAAAACGAGAGAATAAGGGAGGAATAAAGTTATGAAAAAAATGTTGACGTTGTTGCTGTCCGCTGGTTTGGTTGCTTCTATATTTGGTGCAGTTCCGGCTGCGGCTGCACCTACCGTTGTAAATTCAACCATTGTGGTACCAAAGGGCACGACCTATGACGGCCAAGGTAAAACATTTGTAGCCAATCCTTCCACACTGGGCGACGGATCTCAAGCAGAAAATCAGAAGCCAGTCTTCCGTCTGGAGGCAGGGGCCACGCTCAAAAACGTAAACATTGGATCACCAGCTGCTGATGGTGTTCACTGTTATGGCAACTGTAATATATCGAATGTGGTCTGGCAGGACGTGGGCGAGGATGCACTGACATTGAAGTCTGCGGGAACGGTTAACATTACCGGTGGGGCAGCGTATAAGGCTTATGATAAAGTGTTCCAGATGAATGCAGCTGGAACAATTAACATCAAAAATTTCCGTGCAGATGATATTGGCAAACTGGTTCGCCAAAATGGTGGAACTTCCTTCGCAGTTAACATGACGCTGGATAACTCCAACATTTCCAATGTAAAAGATTCGATTATGCGTACAGACAGCAGCACATCACAGGGGAAAATTACGAATACCCGTTATTCCAAAGTACCAACGTTGTTCAAGGGGTTTGCTTCAGGGAAAACGAGCCAGTCTGGGAACACGCAATATTAAAGGATTGCCACAAATACCCATTTGATGTACATTAGAAGCAATGAAATAAGTGAACCGGGAGCTCAATGAAGTTGGGCTGAGAGAGTGGCCTTGTGCCGCTGACCGTACATCTGATCTGGGTAATGCCAGCGTAGAGAACATGGATTTGCGATATGTAAGGGTGAATTGTGGGAATGAACGTGGATGAACAACAGACCTCTTTGAACTGTGGTGGTGTATCTGCCATGACGGAGGGGGGCTGGTTGATATTCCGTATTTTCGACATCCATCCAATACATCATTGTGAGGATTGTACACTGTACGTAAGGCCTGCCCGGAACCGGGGAGGCTTTTTCGTTTATTTTGATAACCCCCACAGGGAACAAAGGAAGGACGTAGAGAATATGGAAACAACAGCAGGCAACAAGCGATTAAAACTAACGGATATTCTGGTAACCATCGTGATCGCAGTAGTGTTTGGGGTGATTTACAAGATATGGGGACCTACATATGACTTGATGAAACCATTTGGCGTTCATGCGGAGCAGATGATCTACGGCATGTGGTTTATGGCGGGCACGTTTGCTTTTGTTATCATTCGTAAACCAGGCGTGGCTATTCTTGCCGAAGTTGCGGCTTCAACGGTAAGTGCTTTTCTGGGTAGTGAATGGGGCATGTCCACACTTGTATACGGTCTGTTGCAAGGATTGGGAGCCGAGATATTCTTCGCCGCATTTTTGTATCGCAAAACCAATCTGTTTGTCACCTGTCTTGCAGCCATAGGAGCCGCAGCGGCTTCGCTTTTGCTGGATTACCAGTACGGGTATATTGATTCACTCTCGGCCTGGAACTACACGTTATTTATCGGATTCCGCTTCATCGGAAGCATCTTGATTGCTGGAGTGTTCGCTTATTATCTCGCCAAAGCATTGGAACTGACTGGTGTAACGCGTTCGCTCAGACCGGTATCCAAACAAGATTATGAGGCGCTGGATTAGATGAACGGGGAAGAGAATTCGCAAGCGGTAAGGGTGACTAATCTAAGATGCAAGTTCCCGGGAGAGAAAGCCTTGGTATTTCAAGGCTTGTCTCTTTCTGTGCGTCAAGGGGAGAAAGTGCTGTTGCTTGGCCCGAGTGGCTCCGGTAAATCGACCTTATTGCAAATTTTGAGCGGTCTGATACCACGTTCGGTTGAGATTCCGATGAAATGTGATGATATTCAGGTTCCCGCCCAAGCAGGAGTAGTCTTTCAAGATCCGGATACCCAGTTCTGTATGTCCTTTACGGATGAAGAGATCGCATTTGTTCTGGAAAACCGAAATATTCCGTGTGAAGAGATGCCTGCTCTGATTGAATATTATCTGAAACAAGTGGGGTTATCCTTTGAACAGAATCGTGTATTGATCCAGTCCATGTCTCAGGGGATGAAGCAGCGTCTTGCGATTGCTTCGATGCTTGCCATGGACCCGGAGGTATTGTTTTTGGATGAACCCACTGCACTGCTGGATGATGTGGGGACTTCCCAGGTGTGGGATACCGTCAAACGAATCGCCAGTGACAAAACGATCATCATCGTTGAACACAAAATAAACGAGATTGTGGATATGGTCGACCGCATCATTGTGTTATCACCTGAAGGAAAGATTGTGGCGGATGGGCCAGCACAGCAGGTATTTACTCATGAACGGGAAAAGCTGAAGGCTTATGGAATCTGGTATCCGGGTGTGTGGGATGAGCACGAGCAGGCAGCTAAGCAAGAAGAGGGAAGTGCTTCTGGAGAGCTTCAAGTGTGTGTGGATCACGGCATCTCAAGTTTGGAAGCACAGCAATCGTCTGGCTTATCCGATACACCGGGTATATCCCCCATATCTCACGACTCATCCTTTTCGCCTGTATCTCCCGCCTATCTGCCTGCACTGGACTTGCAGCAGTTCACTGGATGGCGTGGGAAAACACCTTTCATTCAGGTGGAGCAGGCCAAGGTATGGCATGGAGACTGTATTGGTATTGTCGGAGCTAATGGAGCTGGCAAGAGTTCATTGTTGTTATCTCTGATGAATATCCTGAAAACAACAGGTCATTATGAGGTGGAAGGTCAGCCTTCTGGCAAAACGGAGCAGCTTGCAGATCGAATTGCGTTTGTATTTCAGAACCCGGAGTTTCAATTTGTGACCAACACGGTCGCGGAAGAAGTGGAATTCTCATTGCTGGGGGGCAGGCTGACAACGGAAGAAAGACTTGTCAGGACTGATCATATGTTGAATCAATTTGGATTAATCGACCTCTCCGAGCGCCATCCCTACCAATTATCGATGGGGCAGAAACGACGCTTGAGCGTTGCCTCTGCACTGGTGAGAGAGCAGCGAATACTGCTGTTGGATGAACCTACTTTTGGACAGGATGCCCGCAATACGTTTGCCATGTTAGCACAGCTGGAGCAATTGCGGAGAAAGGGAACAGCTATTGTTATGGTTACCCATGATCGTGAAATTGTAAAAAGATATTGCACCCGAATCTGGACGGTAGATGAGGGGAGGTTAACTGATGCAACTATCGTTTCCTCACCGTGAAACCTGGCTTCATAACGTCAATCCGGGATTAAAGATGATCATTCTGACGATGATGTTTGTCATCGTTATCCTCATTCACAATCTGAATGTAATGGCCAACGTTGCGGTGGCGATGATGTTATTACTGTGCTGGACAGGTCATCCGTGGTATAGATTGATGCTGTACGCATCACCATTCATTCTGGTGTTTATCTCCACGTCTACAGGTATGATGATGTTTGGTAAGGGCGAGACCACATGGTATAAGTGGGGACTGATCCACATAACCGAAGAGAGTTTCTATCGCGGTCTACACTTGGGTTTTCGCTCGCTGACTATGGCCGCGGCAGGGTTACTCTTTGGTCTTACGACCAAGCCTGTGAGACTGTTTTATTCCCTGATGCAGCAGTGGCGGCTTCCCGCAAAATATGCCTATAGCTTTCTGGCCGCGATGCGCATGATCCCCATTTTGCTGGATGAATTCCAGACACTCCGTTATGCGATTCGTATTCGTGGAACACAGCAACGCGGCTCTCGCTGGAATGTGTATGGTACACTCAAGCGTTACGCTATTCCGCTGCTGGCACAGAGCATTCGCCGTGCACAGCGAATGGCGGTAGCGATGGAAGCGAAAGGGTTCACAGATGGCGCGAGCCGCACGTATTACATTCAGATTGGCTATTCGCGAGCTGATCTGTGGTTTGTATTTTATTATATGCTCACCTTAACGACTGCTTATTACATCGGGGTTACCTTTCCTTATCATGCTACGATGGTGGATGTAAGGTGATACGGGCAGATAGATAGAAATATATTGAGGTAAACGGTAACTTTTTCCTTTTTACTGCGTCTCTATTGGAAATAACTTCTAATGAATGGGGATGAACGAGAGTGAAGACGGGTCCTGACTGGCAGAGAACGGGGTACAAATGGATTACCATGACTGGATTATCAGCTGTGCTGTTGACGGGCTGGATGCTGCTGGATTCCAAAATGGTCGCCCTTGAAGGACAAGCTTTGGCTACAACGCCACAAGCATTGGGGGCAAGTTCCCAAGTCTTAACTGCAAAGTTAGCTTACAAACAAGGAGACACCGTTACGCTTATTAATGACATCCCTCTGTTCAAAAACAGAAGGGACGGCAGTGTGGCTGCTGACAAGCTGGGGATTGAATACTATACAACAAAAAACGAAAAGTATACGTTGGCCTCGGTTCGAGGTGAGTGGGTGCAGCTTAAGTCAACCGATCATGGAAACTTTTGGCTGCCAAGTTGGTATGCACTGAAGGAGAGCAGAAGCATGACGGAAACAGCTCCCCAAAGCTTCACGCTCCGATCAGGCAGTAAGTTGTATCTGGCTCCGGATAGTTCTACAACTTGGCCTAGTGAGAGAGCGCTAACAGATAAGGCTGTTATTGTTGCAAAGTGGAAAGGCTGGTATGGGGTCTCCATTGCCCCACGAGTCTGGAATAAAGAATCCTTCACGTATCGGCCAGGACTCTTCTGGATCAAGGCACAGGCTATAGAACAGCGGATGAATGTGGCGGATGGTTGGTTCCAACAGGATGCATCGCTACCAACTTCGGTTATACGCCATCTGACAGATATTAAGCTGAACAAGGCAACCACCTCCAAACAAGTGGCTGGGTGGTTAGGCGAGCCGGAGTGGAAAGAGAATTCAAGCAATCTAAATTTCACGGGTTATGCAATGAGTATTGGACAGACCTGGAGATATGAGCGGCAAGATGCGCAATTTCTGGTCACATTCAACAAGAATGGCAGACTGGTCAGAACACGCTGGAATTTAGCACAGGATAATCGAAATGCTGTCGTTTCCGATTGGAACATCAGTCGGGCGGATGAATATGGGTTCACAACAAAAATCTATGGCACAACACTGCCAACGACAATCCCTTGGAAACCGGTATGGACCAACCAGGGGGATATTAACTACACTTTTTTACAAGCAGCCACGGATGATGTACTCCTGATGAAAGGGGATGACGGTGGATTTAGCGGGGATTACTACGAAGGTTCCATATATGCTCTTGACCGACATTCGGGCCAGAAATTATGGGGGATTAATGGGGGCTTTGGAAGACAGCAGGCAGAGGTGGATGCAGAGCGCAAATACGTTACAATCTACACCGATTATGACCCTGATAAGAAAAAATACGTGGATCATATTCGTCATTTGAACTTGAAGAACGGAAAGGTCACGTGGACGAACACCCCTAAGCAAAATTTTAGACTAAATGGTATCACCGCTGCGAAGAACGTTGTGGTTGTGGATACCCCGGTTGTTGAGAGCTCAAGCAACAGTTGGTTAACGGTTCTGGACAGTGCAAACGGAAAAACATTGTGGACGCGAAAACTGGCTACGGGTTATGAACTATTGAATAAGAGTGCAGATGACCCCTATGTGTTGTATTGGGAAAAGAATAAGCTGGTTGCAGTCGATCCGCAATCAGGGCGAACCGTATGGAGCTTAAAGGGCAAACGATCCACCATAGAACAATTTTGGAATGATCCATATACTGGTGGAATTGAACGTCTTGATCCCTTTGCAACCACGAATGCTGAAAGATGGTTATCACTAGATAATCAGTGGCTTCTGCTTGATCTGAACACGGGGAAAAAGCTTGCCCAATTCCCTGCTCGGGTAGGACAGAGATTTGAGGAGCTGAATGATGGCATGCTGTTGATCCGTGAGAACAAGAATGGCAATCATTACGGAGAATATGAAGATTTTACAACCACCCTGTATGATGCCAAGACAGGCAAAACACGCTGGACGCTCAAGGGCAAGATTGAACGAGGACTAGTGGAAGAGGATCAGTTGTATGTGATTAAGAATGGCTACCCGGCGGCTGTGGATTATAAAACGGGGGAGACGCGTTGGAATGCCAAAGATACGATTGCAACACTAAGGCATCCGACGAATCAGGGAAGTTATCTGGTCATTGATGATCAGTTGCTGTTGCCCATGGACGAAAATCTTCTCGTGATGAACAAAAAGAATGGAGCACTGTTAGGTCGTATACATGACGTTGTGATGGGAAACCCGGAGCACCGGGACCGGGATGCGAAGAATGGAATGATTAACCGGATCGGTAATGAAGTGTATGTGGGTTCGTCGAACGGACGTTTTCGTGTATATGAAGCCAGCCGCCTGCAGGAGGCAATCTCACCTTAAAAGCTTGTCTCGTAAGGGATGTTGATTTATTATAAATGAACAGGCTTGCTCGCGCTCCGGTTATCGGCTGTGCGGGCTTTCTTCATGTGTTCTTGAAGAACCATGCATGATCATTCACGGGAGGACTCTCCATGATCTCATTATATGGTGTAAGCAAACGTTATAACGAGCGCGGTTCCCGTGCAGATCAGGGATTCGAAGCATTAAGCTCGGTGTCCCTCGAAGTGGGACAAGGAGAAATACATGGCATCATTGGATCAAGTGGTGCAGGCAAATCCACACTTCTGCGGATGCTCAACGGGTTGGAAAAGCCGGATGATGGTGAGGTTGTTGTGAATGGGCAGCACCTGCCCCAGATGAATGAACAGAGTCTGCGTCAGGCACGAAGATCCATTGGCATGATCTTTCAACACTTCAATCTTGTCAGTAACCGAACGGTGAGTGGCAATGTCTGCATGCCATTGGAGCTTGCGGGTATGCCCCGTGCGCAGCGAGTTGAACGTGGACTTGAGGTACTGCAGTTTGTTGGACTGGAAGACAAGGCGGGTCAATATCCTGCTCAGCTTAGCGGAGGACAGAAGCAGCGTGTGGCGATTGCACGAGCGCTGGCCAGTCGTCCGGATGTGCTGCTCTGTGATGAACCGACCTCTTCGCTTGATCCACAGACCACGAACGGTATCCTGGATGTGCTGCGTCATATCAATGAAACGCTGGGCGTGACCATTGTTGTAGTAACGCATGAGATGGAAGTGGCTCGCAGACTATGTCACAGGATATCCGTCATGAAGGATGGGCGACTCGTTCGTACGTTGTCTAAAGCGGAAGTGAGCAGTATCCCTACTCCGCAGCCTGATCTGCTGACCTCCTTGCTTGCGGGTGACGAATACGGGATGACAGGTTCGTCTCTGTTCCGTAAGGCAGAACAGGAGGACAAGTCATGAAGTTACCTGAGTCTGTGCTGAAGTATCAGCATGAGATATGGCAGGCGATCGGAGAGACTTTTGTTATGGTGGGCATCTCTATTGCGGCAGCTGTTCTGATCGGGTTACCTCTGGGTACACTGCTGTACTTATTCCGTAGAGGACAACGGTATCAGAATCAAACGCTGTCCTTTGTACTCGGCAGTATCGTTAACATCGTTCGTTCGTTTCCGTTCTTACTGCTGGTTGTATTCATGATTCCATTCACACGGATTGTTGTGGGAACGTCTATAGGTACGTTGGCGGCAACCGTGCCACTCTCGGTCATTGCAATTGCCTACTACGCCAGACTGGTGGAACAAGCGTTGCTGGATGTACCGAGGGGAGTGGTTGAAGCTGCTGCTTCCATGGGGGCATCGACGATGCAACTTGTGGTGAAGTTTTTGTACGTGGAGGCACGATCTAGTCTTGTACTGGGACTCACAACAGCTACGATTAGCTTCATCTCCTACTCGACGGTGATGGGTATTGTAGGTGGCGGCGGTGTTGGTGACTTTGCCATTCGCTACGGTTATCAGCGCTTCGAAACGGAGATTATGGTATTTACGATCATCATTATGATTATCCTGGTACAGATGATCCAATTCACAGGTAGCAGACTGTCCCACTGGCTGGATCGCAGATCCTGAACGGTTGGACGGTGCATTGCATTATTAAGAATAACCAATACAGATTATACGATGAGGGGTAGACATGAAATGAAAGTGAAAATGATGCTTATGTTGCTTGCAGTAATGCTGGTTGTAGCTGCTTGTGGCAAAAAAGAAGAAACACCTGCGGCTGAAGGAACAAAAGAAGATACACAAGCTGCACAAGAAGTTACGCTGAAAGTAGCCACGTTGATTCCGCCGATGACAGATGTGCTGGATATTGTTAAACCGCTATTGAAGGAAGATGGTGTCAACCTGGAAGTTGTTGTGTTGTCAGATAACGTACAGCCGAATACGGCACTCGCGAACAAGGAAGTGGATGCAAACTTCTTCCAACACGTACCTTACATGACCCAGTATAATGAAGCGAACAATGCCAATCTGGTGGCTATACAGCCTATCTATAATGCCATCTATGGCGGCTACTCCAAAAAGTACAAAACGATTGAGGAATTGCCAGAAGGTGCAACGATTGCAATTGCAAACGATCCTTCCAACATTGGTCGCTCTCTTGTGATGCTGGAGCAGAACGGATTGATTAAGCTGAAAGAGGGCGTAGGTTTTAACGCCACACAGGCAGACATCACCGAGAATACAAAGAACTTCAAGTTTGAGGAAGTGGACTTGTTGATGCTGGCTCGCATGATGGATGATGCTGATCTGGTAGCCATGACACCGGCATATGCCAGTCCGCTCGGTCTTACACCGAAGAAGGATGCATTGTTAACCGAGAAGGATGATTCCCATTTTGCCATCACCATGGTTGCTCGTGAGGATAATAAGGACTCCGAAGCGATCCAGAAGCTGGCTAAACGCATGGCGGGTCCAGAGGTCAAAGCCTTCTTCGAAGAGAAATATGCAGATATCGCGATCCCGGCATTTAAATAGAGAATACGTAGTCCTATGTGAACAGCTTTTGAGATCTGAGCGATAACGCTTGGATCTTTTTTTATGGAATTCGGCAAGTTACTGTAACAAGTATTTAAAAATTTAACAATTTGGTCATATCGCTGGGTTACTTTATTTAATAGTTTTTTCGTATAATTTGTTTGAAAGTAGTTCTTTAGGATTATAAATTAAGAGATTTAAGTAATATTTCTAGTGCGAAAATTGTCTTTTGCGAGAGGCAGGACCTAATTTTTAATATCTTGAGGAAGGAGGGTTCTGTACTCTAAGAGAGCTAGACCAAGTAAAACTAAATTAATCTGGAAGAGGTAGAGAAATTTGTCCCGAAAAAATAGCAAATCGAATTGGTTCAACAAGATCCATAATAATTTTAAGACGAAACTGGTGGTGTCTTTTATTGCTTTCTTGGCCATTCCATCGTTTAGTATTGGAGTTTTGTCTTATAACAGTGCGAAGAATGAAGTTGAGAAGCAAATTCTACATAGTGCAATGGAAAACGTGAACCTTGCCAGTGCGACCATCGATCTTTCGATTAATGCCAAGCGCGACCACATTGAATATTATGCGAATACACTCGCCGAGGAATTACGTCAAGAAGATGCAGAGGTTCGGGTTGTGAACGAATTGAAGGGGTACGCTGCACAGAACAAAGATATTATCACCATAGGAGTGGGAACAGAAGCCGGTGTCTACCTGATGTCCTCCAATGCGGAAATGCCTGAAGATTACGATCCGCGAACAAGACCATGGTACACAGAAGCGATGAGTACTCCAGAGCAGGTCATTGTTACAGACCCTTATATTTCCGCCGAGACAAACGAAATCACCATCACCATCGCCAAGGCATTGAATGGCCGATCTGGTGTAGTCCAGCTGGATCTGAATCTGTCGAATATCAGTACCTTGGTAAGTGGAATTAACGTGGGAGAACAGGGATATCTGATCCTATTGGATGCCAGCGAAAAGTATATCTACCATCCCACGGTAGAACCCGGAACAGATGCAACAGAGGATTTTTGGAAACCGGTGTATGCGAATGAATCGGGCAATTTCAAATATACCGTTGATCAAACGGATAAAGTGATGTATTACGCCACGAATGCATCCACGGGATGGAAGGTCGCTGGCACCATGTTTTCTTCTGAAGTAGAGGATGCCGCTGCGCCTATTCTGAATCGAACGATTATGGTCATCGTTTCCTGTCTTGTCATCGGAATTTTGATCATCTGGCTCGTGATGCGATCGATTGTTAAACCGATTCGTCAGTTGAAGGATCAGGCGATCCAGGTGAGTGAAGGGGATCTAACCCAAACCATTACTAGCACAAGCCATGATGAGATTGGTGAACTGAGTGATGCCTTTGGCAAAATGCAGCACAATCTGCGTGTGCTGATTCAAAATGTGGAGAACAGCGCCAGTCAGGTAGTCATCTCATCGGATGAAATGACTCAGAGTGCGGAATCAACCAGTGCAGCCAGTGAGCAGGTAGCGCGAGCCATTCAGGAAATTGCGAGTGGTGCGGAGAAACAGACCGAAGGTATTGAACATAACCATCAGGCCATGAATGAAATTACGATTGGTATTACAAGAATCGCCGAACGTTCCATACATGTCGCTGATTTGGCGAAACATACAACCGTACAAGCAGAAGAAGGCGGCAACACCGTCAAGCAGACGGTGAGTCAGATGCAATCGATTCAAGAGACGGTAGAACAGACAAACCAATTGATTCAAGCGTTATATGAACGATCACACCAAATTTCAGCGATCACGGAGTTAATCGGAAATATAGCCAAACAGACAAACCTGCTCGCGCTGAACGCATCCATTGAAGCTGCTCGTGCAGGTACACATGGCAATGGATTCGCCGTTGTAGCAGCAGAGGTTCGCAAGTTGGCAGAACAATCCGGGCAGTCTGTCAATGAAATCACCGTGCTGACTACGGCGGTTCAGGAAGATATGGCTGCTTCTGTTCACATGATGGAGAAGGTGACTTCAGAGGTTGGAGAGGGCATGGACATCTCTACAGAAGCGATTCGGAAGTTTGAACGTATTCTGGATAGCATGCGGGAAACGACACCTCAGATTGAAGAGATTGCTGCCACGTCGCAAGAGATCACAGCAGGTGTGCAGGAAGTATCTGCTGTATCCAATGAGTTGGCAGGCATTGCGTCAGGCAACGCCGCAACTTCCGAAGAAGTGGCCGCTTCCTCAGAGGAGCAACTGGCAGCGATGGAGCAGATTTCTTCATCGGCTCGTGGCTTGTCCACCCTGGCTGAAGAGCTGCAGCGCCTGATTAGACAGTTTAAGTATTAAACGGGATCGTAGAAGAGAGTATCACAGGGACAGCATCACATCATGTTTCATTAGAGGGAGTGGACAACCATGCAACTGGAACTCAAAGCCTTCTTACTGCTAACGGATGCGGTCATGATTACAGATGAGGAGGGTGTGATTCTGGATGTGAATTCCGTTTATGTAACCAAAACAGGATTCTCACGGGAGAGCACCATAGGTCAGCCTGCCCGATTGCTAATGGATACCCACTGGAGAGGCAATCAGACCTGGTCCGGCGTTGCCAAACTGATGAAGGTTGATCAGGAAGTGTGGGAAGCCCAGGTTACGATTACATCGGTTCATTTGGATGATTCTCTTTTTTATATCAGCATATTTAATGATGAATTTTCATGAAAAAAAACGTTGTTTGGTGATAAGGGGATGTTAGCTGAAAGCAGTAATTATTTTCAAAAAAATGGTCAATATCGTCAATTGAATAAGGGAGCACGGCATACTATGATTTGTGTACTGAGGAACTGCGACCATGAATCTGACAACATTCATTGAATGCATGAAATCCTGAAGTCGTAATGTGGACGGTGACCATTTGCTACGCGATCTTGTATTAAATTTCACGCTAATTTTGATCTTTGTTTTCCTAATTCATCACTATCTGAACCATACAAATGCTACCCGTTCAACATCCATCACGACTCGGATCATTATTGGTATTACGCTGAGCATGTTGGGCACGGCGCTCTATTATTTCTCTATTGTGCTTGAGGATGGTACATTGTTGAATTTCCGGGCCATTGTGTATCTGCTTGCTGCTTATTTTGGTGGGAGTGGCTCTGCTTTCGTTACTTTTGCATTCATGTGGATGTTTCGGATTAATATGGGGCGTAATCCCTTGTTGGAGAACTGGCAGTATGCGTTGACAGAGTTATTATTTGTTGTAGCCATATGTCTGATCTTTAAGTATATCAGGGGATTTATACAGAAGTGGTTGTCCGGAGCGTTGCTGTTGATTACTGTGTATGAGTTTTCTGCACTAAAGACCAATTCCCCTTCTCTGCTAATGATGGGGCAGATTCTCTTTTTTCAATGTATCTGCCTGCTCTCCGTTATATTATTCCTGTATTATCTGAACCAAAATCATCGATATAGGAGATTGGTCATTCAGAGGGATCAGGAAATGCTAGAGATGCTTCGTATGCAGCCGGGTTTTACTTTTAAAATCCGAAAACAGAACGGAAAATTCGAGTATCTTGTGCTTGAGGGAGAGATGCTCTCCCGACTGGGCTTGGATATGAGTAGTCTGAAGCAAGATTACAAACTGGGCACATTGGATATTTTACCTCAGGAAAAGGTAGAATTTCTGCGAAAGCAGTTTAACCGGGCATGGGAAGGGGAATCTTTTTTTTACGAGATTGAGCATGGAGGTTACTATTCGCTGGTGAACGTTCGCCCTCTGCGAGAAGAGGGTGTGGTGAAATATGTCGTGGGATATGGACTTGATATTACGGAGCACAGAGCGGTTAAACGAAGGATTCAAGAAAGTGAAGAGCGATATCGAACACTTGAGCGAGTGTCGACAGATTGGTTTGTCGGTTTGGATAACAACAGATGTATTGTGTCAGTGAATCAGAAATTTCTGGATGTTCTCGGTCTCGGCAGGCAGGAAGTGATTGGGCGTCAGCTTGAAGAATTGTTGTTCATTGAGCAGCTGGAGAACTGGTTGTTCGTTTTCCAAAAAGCCTTACATCACAATATAACACAGGATACGGAACTGAGTTTCATTGTTGGAGAAGGTCGTGAGCAGCATGTTCGGGTTCACCTATCCCCTGTTAAAGTATTAAACTCGAGTGAGAAAATTAAGGCAGTCATTCATGACATTTCGGATCACTATAGACGTGTTAAGGCTGACAAAGCAAGCCAGGCAAAGAGTGAGTTTCTCGCATTCATGAGCCACGAGATTCGTACCCCACTGAGCGGTATTATCAACTTTTCGTTGTTGCTTCAACGGACAGATCTATCTCCACAACAAAAGGATTATTTGAGTAAAATCAATGCGTCCTCCCAAACCTTGCTTGCCCTCGTAAATGATATTCTTGATTTTTCGAAAATTGAGGCAGGCAAGCTGATGTTGGAGAAGGTCTCTTTTTCACCAGAGGATGTGATCAAACGTGTGGCAGATCAGATCGGTGTGGCCATCGGGCACAAAGATATCGAAGTGATTTTTACAACCGATCCCGATCTGCCATTAACGGTGATTGGTGATCCGTTCCGACTTGAACAGGTGTTATTGAATCTGCTCAGTAATGCGATTAAATTTACGGAGCATGGATATGTAACGTTGCAGGCAGAGGTTCTTTCATCGGAGGCGGAGCGAGTTCATGTCCGTTTTGAGGTACAGGACACGGGAATCGGAATGTCACCCGAACAATTGGAACGGCTCTTTGTCCCGTTTACTCAAGCGGAACCCTCGACGTATCGAACATATGGTGGCTCTGGTCTTGGGCTGGTCATCTGTTACCTTCTGGTCACCTCTTTGGGAGGAAGCTTGCGGGTGGATAGTGTTTTGGGAGAGTACAGTCTGTTTACATTCGACTTGATATTTGAACTTCCAGATTCGGAAGAAGAAGAGAGTTTCTCCCTGCAGACACACCCTCTCTTATATGGTGCGAATGATGTGGTTATCATTGAAGATGATGAACGGATGGGCGCAAATCTGAAGCAGCTGCTCTATTCATTCGGGATGAATCCGACGCTGTATACTTCCTTGAACCATATGATGGAAAGTGATTGGTATGTCCATCATGTAGATGGGGCAAGTTCCATGATCATGATGATGGATATGGATGCAGAGGAGACCGTCAACGGATCGTCATGGGACAGTTTCATGAAGCGAATGAATCAAACCAAATTTCAAATGGTGGGTTATACCCATGCTTTTAGTGAAAATGCCCTGTGGCGTGAGGAGAGATCCTTTCGCCCGGATCTCATGATGATCAAACCGATTACACGTCTGGGATTGTTCGAAGTATTACTTGCACTTCAGGGTGAAGGGCCATTGGAGAAAAAGCGGATGATAGAAGGTGATGAATCCTACTTGCTTAAATCCAAAGGGCACATTCTGATCGCTGAAGATCATGAAATCAATCAACTGGTCATTCGGGCCATGCTGGAACATACCGGATTCAAGGTGACACTGGCAGACAGTGGCACAGAGGTTTTGAAGAAATTGGACGAACAAACATGGGAACTGATTCTGATGGATCTCTATATGCCAGATATGAACGGAATTGATGCAGCGCGACACATTAGGAAGATGAGGAAATATGATCGTACACCCATTATTGCGCTTACAGCGAATGGTTTAAAAAGGGACCATGAATTATATCTTGAAGCAGGTATGAATGCCATCCTGACTAAGCCCATACATGAACAACAGCTCGCAGACATTTTGGAAATATGGATTGATCTAAAAGGCATAAGGGAGATCAATGGAATTGATGCAGATAAGGCGATCAGACAGATGGACGGCAAACCGCATATTCTGCAATATGCGCTCACGAAATTCAGAATGGAGTATGGCTCGTTTCAGAAAAAATTGGCGATTCAGCTTCAGCAACAGCAGATTGCTGATGTAATTCGTAGTGTTCATTCTCTTCGAGGCGTAGCTGCGAATCTGCATGCAGTGGACCTGATGTGTGCGGTTCTCCAATTGGAATCGCTCTTGTCCCGTCCGTTATTCAAAGATGAGGAACAGCGTTCAGTATTGGAGAAGGTACAACAGGAAATTGATAAAATTACCGAGTCTCTTCCATGGTGATCGGAATGAAGCTGTGTTGTTTTAAGGTGTGAACTTATATCCGACCCCCCAGATGGTTTGAATGTATTGGGGGTTTTTTGGATTGTCCTCAATTTTTTTGCGAAGCTTGGTAATGTGCACATCAATGGTGCGATCATTAATGTAGGCATCAATACCACGAATGGCTTCGATCAGGGCATACCGACTGTAGACTTTGCCAGGATTGAGAATAAACAGCTTCATGATCTCAAATTCGGAAAACGTCATCTCCACGCGCTGGTTATTCAACAAAACAGTTCTTCGGGCCAGATCGAGAGATATTCCGGATTCCTGTTCAGTGACAACAGAGCTGTTCAATATAGAGTAACGACGCAATACGGCCTCAATACGTGCTTTCAGCTCCTGCATGCTGAAAGGCTTACATACATAGTCATCAGCTCCGTCTGTTAATGATCGAATCCGCTCAGAAACCTCGGTTAAGGAAGAGATGACAATGATGGGGATTGCCGTATGTTGGCGCATGAGAGAACTAGGATTCTTATTACCCGAATCAGGGAGCATCAAGTCAAGAAGCAGGATATCAGGCCGCGCTTGAAGCTGTAGAAGACCATCTCTTGCGTTATCGACACGGATAACATCATACCCTTCACCTTGCAAATACAAGGATAATGTATCGCCTAACATGTTGTCGTCCTCTATGATAAGCACTTTCGTCATGATATTCCTTTCTGAACCCCTTCTTGTAGAAGGACTAAGATCCATGGATTACTTAATATACCTGGTATTTAAAACATGCAACATGAGGATGTCAAGGCTCTAACATGACTCCGAGAAGGTGAGAGACTCCGATTTAATGCTTGCCAAGATGTGGATCAGCTTCACGCTCGATCAGGCGCATCAATTTGCGCTCGGTAGCGCTCTCTGGCGCAGGGGTGTAGACACTGCAACGCAGATCGGAACTACCCTGAACCTGCAACGAAGTCAGATCAAACAACATTTTGCCTGCTTTGGAATGCCTGAATTCGATTAAAACGTCCGGGGCACTACTGACGCTGCTTTGTTTCCAAAGGGTATGAAAATCGGGATGTCTGTTCATCATGTCATCCAAAAATAAATTATACCATTCATCATCAACATACTGGCCATAGTAAGCACGAAAAATTGCCAGAAATCCGCTAACAAAATCCTCCCAGTTCACCGCGAGCCTGCGAAACTCCTTTCGATCAAATAACAGACTGATCATATTCCGTTGTTCGGGGGCAATCTGTTCAAAATCCATAAAAACATGCCGGGCTGCATCATTCCAGCCGACAATGTAACAACGCCGATCCGAGATCACGGTAGGACAGTGATGAAGTTCTTGCAAAATTTTCTGCAAGGAAGGGTGAAGTTGAACCGGTTCTTCTTCCAGTGTGGGCAGCTCCGTATGATGCTCCATGGCGAGCGAAAACAGATATTTTCGTTCATCTGTAGTAAGCCTCAGTGCCGAAGCAATGTTATCCAACACGGAATGGGATACCTGAATATCCCGACCTTGTTCAAGCCAGGTATACCATGTTGTACTCACTCCTGCCAGTTGGGAAACCTCTTCTCTCCTCAGCCCAGGCGTTCTTCTCCGACTTCCAGTGGGTAAACCGACCGATTCGGGGGAAATTTTGGAACGCTGTGTTTTCAGAAAAGTGGACAATGCCTGTAACCTGACATCGTAGTTCAATCCATCACCTTCAATCCTCGTTATCATGGTAGTCATTATACTATTATAATTGACAACTTGTAATAGGATATTCAAAAGTGCACTATTAGTGGCAGAGCGTAAGAGTAAGGTAGACAACAGCGCTGAAGGAGGATGGACATGGAACGAGTCGTGATTACAGGAATGGGAGTTATCTCTCCTTTGGGAAATGATGTAGATACATTCTGGAATGGATTAATTGAGGGTAGATCAGGTGTATCACCTATAGAACATTTTGATACAGCTTCGTACAAAACCAGAATCGCAGGAGTGGTCCGTGATTTTGATGGTGAAGAGCGTTTTGGACGCAAGGAAGCAAGGCGTATGGATCGATTCGTTCAATTTGCTGTTGCTGCTGCGGATCAGGCTGTATCACAATCGGGTCTTGTGATGGATGAACTGGACCGTGAACGGGTAGGTGTATATATTGGTTCAGGCATAGGCGGCATCCAGACATTAATGGAACAAGGCAAGGTCCTGTCAGATCGGGGACCTGCGCGAGTCAGCCCAACACTGGTACCGATGATGATCTCCAATATGGCGGCAGCTATGGTCAGTATGAGGTTTGGTTGCTGGGGACCGACATTATCGCCAGTAACAGCTTGTTCCATTGGAAATACAGCCATTGGAGAAGCTTTCCGGTTAATTCGTCATGGCGGAGCCGATGTCATTATTGCTGGAGGGACAGAAGCGGCTGTAACCGAAGTGTCACTGGCAAGCTTCGGTAATGCGACAGCGTTGTCTACACGAAATGAAGCGTTCCAAGCAGCCAGCCGTCCATTTGATGCAGGGAGAGACGGTTTTGTCATGGCGGAGGGTGCAGGAATTCTGGTTGTGGAATCACTGTCTCATGCTCTAGCAAGAGGGGCGAATATTCTTGCCGAAGTGATTGGATATGGTGCCAGTTCAGATGCGTATCATATGGTAGTTACCCACCCGGAAGGGAGGGGTGCATATCTGGCGATGAAAGCATCACTGAAAGAAGCTCAGATTGGGCCTGAGGACATTGATGTGATTAACGCTCATGCCACCAGTACGGAGGCAGGTGATCTGTCTGAGACAAGAGCGATTAAACAACTTTTCGGGACAGGTGCCTATGATATTCCGGTCACAGCGAATAAGTCCATGACGGGACATATGCTTGGTGCAGCAGGCGGTGCGGAGGCGATTTCACTTATTCAAAGTCTGCGGCATGGGATCATTCCTCCAACCATCAATCAGGAGCAGAGGGACCCCGAATGTGATCTGGATTATGTGCCAAACGAGGCAAGAAAAGCAGAACTGCGGATTGGGATGTCTAATTCCTTTGGTTTTGGCGGTCATAATGCGGTTATTATTCTTCAAAAATATTCATCTTAAGCAAAAAAGCAGCTTTAAGCAGAAAGAACAGCGTAGCCCCATCGGGCTGCGCTGTTCTTTGCTTACTTCGACTTCGGGATCATCCACATACACCGTACCATTGGTTAACGGTCGAGTGGTTGCTCAGGAAGAAAGGGATGTCGATTCCGCCATGCCTTTGTTACCTCGGCTCAACCAGCTCACACGCCAGCGGGATTGCATGAAGAGAACCAGGAACAGGGAAGCTGCTGCAATCAGGCTAAGAATGACAAAACCTGGTGTATAGGATTGATAGCTGCTATACAGTTGACCGAGAATCAGCGGCAGTGCATACCCGCCCAATCCGCCAGCGGCACCCACAATACCTGTCATCAGGCCAATCTCATTGCCGAAACGTTGGGGAACCAGTTGGAACACAGAGCCATTTCCGGCTCCCAGACACATCATACCGAGGAACAACATGACTACTACAACAGGAAGCGGGGGCATGAAGGATACTCCGATTAACATGATGCAGGCTCCTGTGTACAGGAAAGTCAACATACGGGTTCCGCCAATTTTGTCCGCCAGATAACCCCCTACAGGCCGGAAGAAACTGCCTGCGATTACACAGAAGGTGGTAATGTCAGCGGCGCGAACTGGAGAGAGCCCATACTGGGTGTTGAAGAAGATGGTGAGATAGTTACATAATCCAACGAAGCCACCAAAGGTCACACAATAGAAGGCACAGAATACCCAAGCATCTTTTTGTTTAAGCAGACTTCCATATTGGGACAATTTCTTGGGTTCAGGCCGGTTAGGGCTATTCTTGGCAAAGATAGAAAAGAGGATGAATACAATAACGATCGGTATAATAGCAAGTCCGAACACAACTTCCCAGCTGCCAAAATGCGTAGCCAAGCGATTGGCAAACAACGTCGCGAGTACGGTTCCGCTGTTACCCGCCCCGGCAATACCCATGGCCAGACCCTGATGCTCCTTGCCATACCATTGGCCTGCCAGAGGTAGCGCAGCAGCAAAGGAGGCGCCTGCGACACCAAGCAAGAGTGCCACCACGTACAGTTGGCTTAAAGAGTAGACCCATAACCAGCCGAGTAACAAAGGAACTAAGGTGACGAGCATCCCGATCTGTGCGGTCAGTTTCGGACCAATATAATCAGACATGAAGCCAAGCACAAGGCGCAGGATGGAGCCGCCGAGAATAGGCAATGCGACCAGATTGGCCTTTTCCAGCGGAGTCATCGGATAATCCAACGCTATGACAACTGCGAGTGGACCAAGCATCCCCCATATCATAAAACTGATGTCAAAATACATAAACGCCCCGAAGAGGGTGGGCTTATGCCCGCTTTTCCAAAAACTTTTGCTCTCCATCATCCATCATCGCTCCTCATCCAATTGAGATCTTCGTGATTTGTCTATGTGCTTGTTAAGGCAGAAAAAGGCCGCAATTCGTCCAGATCTGAACGATTTGCGGCCCCGTTGCCGACAGGCGGTACACGTCATTGTGTTCCCGCATCTGAGTTGATCACAGCACTGTGATTTTGATTCAAATTATAATCAAGCGAAAATGTGTATGTCAATAAAAATTACATGAGATTTTAAATAATTCATTTTTTAATCGTCATTCGCATTTTTAATGTTAATTTAGTTGACATTAGATTGAGATTCCCTTAATCTGAATCTAATATGAATCCACACAAAGGCGTGTGGATTCCGGAGGCAACGGTGCCCTTTTCCGAATCATGGAGAAGGGATTTTTCTGTTTATTTTCAGGAGTGAGAGAGATAGGGGGCAGCCCATGAGCAGAAGCAAACTGGTGATTATCGGGAATGGCATGGCTGGAGTGAAGTGTGTCGAAGAGATTATCGCACTGGAGCCTGATACGTATGAGATTGTAATCTACGGCAATGAACCCCGTCCCAACTACAATCGGATCATGTTATCGAAAGTATTGCAGGGTGAGCATTCGTTACAGGATATCATTATCAATGATTGGACTTGGTATGCCGAGCATCATATACGGCTATGTACAGGTGAAACGGTACACCGCATTGATACCCGTGGAAAATATATAGAGACGGAATCCGGACTAAAAGAAACCTATGATGTCCTGATTCTGGCGACAGGGTCTTCACCTTTTATCCCACCGATTCCGGGAATTGATAAAGAGCGGGTCATGTCCTTCCGAACGATTGATGATTGTACGCGCATGTCTGATTATTCCAAAACATATCGCAAGGCCGCCGTCATTGGTGGTGGATTGCTTGGGCTGGAGGCTGCGCGCGGGTTACTGCATCTGGGCATGGAAGCTGTGGTGGTCCATAACGCACCTTACATTATGAACCGGCAGTTGGATCAGAAGGCTGCCACGATGCTTCAGGAGGAACTTGAAGGGCAGGGTATGTCCTTTCTTTTGACCAGAAATACGCAAAAAATCACCGGACGATCGCAGGCGCAGGGGCTGCTCTTCACAGATGGTTCCAAGCTTGAAGCTCAGGTTGTCATTGTCGCTGTAGGGATTCGGCCAAATGTGGATCTGGCCAGACGAAGTGGAATCGCAACCAATCGGGCAATTATGGTAGATGACTATATGTGCACCAGTGTACCGGATATCTACGCAGTTGGGGAATGTGCTGAACATCGGGGAATTAGTTATGGTCTGGTGGCCCCCTTATACGAACAGGGGAAGGTGCTCGCACGTACGCTCTGTGGACAGGAAACACCTGAATACAAAGGATCTATTCCCTACTCACAGTTGAAGGTATCGGGGGTTGATGTTTTCTCAGCGGGTGAGATCAGTGGGGAAGGCATGCAGACTGCAATTCAACATCTGGATGGCATTCAAGGCACATATAAAAAAGTGCTGATGCAGGCTGGAAAAGTGCGTGGAGCCATTTTATTTGGAGATACAACCGAAGGAACGGCATTGCTTGGACTTGTGCAACGGGACGCAGATGTGGCGGAATTGGCTCCGCGTGAAGGGGCTCCGGACCCGGCTGAGATGGCTGCTGCGGCATTACCGGCTCAGGAGACCGTATGTGCCTGCAACAATGTGACCAAGGCTGCCATTATGAAAGCTATTCAGGAACAGGGTCTCGAGACGGCAGATCAGGTGAAGGAGCAGACCAAGGCGTCAGGTTCATGCGGTGGCTGTCGCCCGATGGTGGCTGCTCTGTTGAAACATACGCATAACCTGAAAAATAACGGGGGTACTGGCGTGGTAGCCACACCAGATAAACCTGCTCCAATGCCTGTTTGCAGTTGTACGGATCTTGGGCATGCAGAGTTGAAGGGAATACTGGCTGACATCAATGTTCTGGAGACAGGGCTACCAGACATATCTTTGATCTTGCAGAAGCTGGGTTGGGGTTCGGAGCTTGGTTGCTCGGTATGTCTTCCCGTAATTCATTATTACTTACAGGTATCCGGTGGAACGATGGTTGTTCGAGAGATCGAAGCTCACTCAGAGGTTCAGGTGCGCTGGGATGATCAGATCCCGCTTTCATCCTATGCAAGAGATGCCAAGGGGTTGGCTGCACAACTTCGTGAGAGTTGGATCGGCGCTGCGATGCCGTCGCCGGTGAATATGGGAGTTGCACCAGGGCCCGGTTCGTTGGTGAGCGCACTGGTGCAGGATATTGGCTTGCTGGCTTCACCAGCTGGATGGGAGATCTACGCAGGCGGTCATGCAGAGCATCCGGTCAAACAAGGTGGCTTGATTGGGGTGGCTGAAACAGAGGTGCAAGCGGCCATACTCGCATCAGCCTGTCTTCAATGGTATCGCCAAACCGCTTGGTATGATGAGCCGTTATGGGCATGGACGGAACGATTGGGATTCATGTCGATTCGGGAAACGCTGCTGGATGACCAGTTACAGAAGGAACTTGCAGCTACACTTCAAGCTGATATATAGATGAAAGGCGGGGATGGAAAGATGGGATTATCCGTGAGTTCAGAACCAACAGCCTCAAAGCTGTATGTAAAGGAAACCCAGTGTCCGTATTGCAGTGTGCAGTGCAAGATGACTGTTGAAGAACTGGCTGCACCTGTTGCAGGCCAGCGTCGTGGTGAGTATACGGTTCAAGGTGTTCCGAATGAAGCCTCTCAGGGCAGGTTGTGTGTGAAGGGCATGAATGCTCATCAACATGCGCTCAGTGGTCAACGATTAATGCATCCGCTCATTCGTCGTAATGGCGAGCTTGAACGCTGTTCCTGGAAGGAGGCCATTCAGACCATCGCAGAGCGGTTTCAGGACTTGAAAGATTCATACGGAGCAGATACGGTCGGAGTCTACGGAGGCGGATCTTTGACCAATGAGACAGCCTACCTGCTCGGAAAATTTGCCCGGGTTGCATTGGGGACAAAGTATATCGACTATAATGGACGGTTCTGCATGTCAGCTGCGGCTTCAGCTGGCAGTAAAGTGTTTGGGATGGACCGTGGATTGACGTTCCGTCTGTCCGATATTCCCAAGGCAGGTTGTATAGTACTCGCAGGTACCAATATTGCAGAATGCCAACCTACCCTTCTGCCATACTTCAATCAAGCCAAGGCGAACGGGGCATTCATTATCGTTATTGATCCACGCAAAACGGCAACCGCAGCTATTGCCGACCTTCATTTGCAGGTGAAGCCTGGCATGGATGCTCTGCTGGCAGATAGCATGTTGAAGGTGATTATGGATGCCGGATTGGTGAAGCCTCATTTTATAGACAAACGAACGCATGGTTACGATCAATTGATACAAGGGTTGGCTGATCTGCAACTCGAACAGGCGGCACAAACGTGCGGGGTTGATCTGGCGCTGATTCGTCAGGCAGCGATGGCCTATGGTGAGGCAGAGACAGGCATGATCATGACAGCACGTGGTGTGGAGCAGCAGACGGATGGGCATATGGCCGTTAGACACTTTTTGAACCTGGTGCTGGCGACTGGCAAAATTGGTAGAGAAGGCTGTGGATATGGTGCCATCACAGGTCAAGGCAATGGGCAGGGCGGACGGGAGCATGGGCAGAAGGCTGACCAGCTGCCGGGCTATCGATCCATTGAAAATGAAGCCGATCGTGCCTATGTGGCATCCGTCTGGGGCGTGGAACCTGCAAGTTTGCCAGGCAAAGGGGTATCCGCCTACGAGATGATGGAGAAGGTCCATGATCAGGAGATTCGGGCGTTGCTTGTAATGGGCTCCAACCCGGTCGTATCCAACCCCAATGTGCGTTTGGTGGAAGAAGGTCTGCGCAAGCTGGACTTTCTGATCGTGGCAGATATGTTCCTGTCGGAGACAGCACGCATGGCTGATCTGATTCTGCCGGTTACATCTTATATGGAGAATGAAGGTACACTGACCAATCTGGAGGGGCGTGTTCTGCTCCGTGAACAGGGGCGGCCTGCACCGGGAGAAACGCTTGATGATTGGGATATATTATGCCGGATTGCCGCGCAATTGGGTAAAGCTTCTTACTTTGAATATGACACTGCTGAGGATATCTTTAATGAGCTTCGGGTGGCGAGCCGCGGCGGAGTCGCTGATTACTATGGCATTACCTATGAGCGTTTGCGTAACGAGAAAGGGGTATACTGGCCGTGTTCTGCCCTCGAAGATCAGGGAGAAGGACTGCTGTTCGGTGAACGATTCGCTCACCCGGATGGCAAAGCGGCGTTCACATTTGAATCCAGCCCGGGCTGGAATGATATATCTTCGGAGTTCCCCTTAATTCTCACCAATGGGCGTGTGCTGCCTCATTATCTTACAGGGGTGCAGACACATCGAAGTCCGGCACTGGCAGCTCGTGAATTGGAGAACTTTGTTGAACTTCACCCGGCTACCGCTGCCCGTTATCGTATTCACGATGGAGAGTGGGTAGAGATTCAATCGACGTACGGAAGCTTCGCGGTTCGTTCGCGCATCAAGGATTCGATTCGGGAGGATACCTTGTTCGTGCCGATGCATTGGAGCGGCATTCAGAATGTGAATCGGGCCACCAGACCAGAGCTAGATCCGTTCTGTCGGATGCCTGGCTTCAAGACAGCAGCTGTAACCATTCGACCGTTGCGTCTGGCGAGATGATTCATAAAATTACAGGTTACCGGCGACATAAACTGTTCTAATGGTAGCTTAGCAGCTGCGCAGTCCATATTTATATGAGACTGTGCGGCTTTTTTTGCGTATATGTACGCAAGTAGGCCCTAGTTCCGTGGTTCCACGTAAACATGAGGATTGGCTCATGAATATGGATTGAATTTTAGTTATGATGTTCATTAGGGGTACATATGTACGTATTTTATATTTTATTTAGAGACTGATAGTCATTTCGAGTTTAGGTTATTCCGCATCGTGGTATAGATATCGGGGCTTATGGAAGCTTCTTCAAATAGAGCAAGATAAGGGAGGGAATGCAGTGAACGTATGGATAACGGTAAAAAGTCTGGGAAAGCGCAAGCCGGTACTTGCCAAGCAAGCTGCCGAACTTCCGGAAACAACTCATACGTTAAGGCAGCTCATTGAGAACATGGTGGCTCTACAAGTAAAAGCTCTTCAGGACAAGAAACAACAGGCAGAATTGCTCGCCTACCTGATGCCGGATGAGATTGAGACACAAGGAGCGGTGGGGAAAGTTGGGTTTGGCGCAGTATACAATGAGGGTGTTCCTGATCTGGAAGTTGCGATGGAGACAGCTATAACCGCCTATGAGGATGGGTTGTACAAAGTGTTTCTCAATGATGAAGAATTGCAGGAACTGGATGAGTCACTTGTTGTAAAAGACGGAGATAACGTGGTGTTTATTCGTTTTACAATGCTAGCCGGACGTCTGTGGTAGAGCGCGATGAAGGAGGAGAACAGGATGAATCAGGAAGAGCAAGTACAGGTGTATATGGATGGATTGCAGGAAAGAGCCAAGTCGTTAACAGGGGTACAGCTTGAGCTGGCAGGCTATGTTGTGGAGATCGCCGGGTCTACGTATTTGCGTGGAGACGAAAAGATGTTTTTGAATACTGATAAGTTGCTTGGAAGGTTGGCTGCAGAAACACAGAAACCATTATTCGAGCCACTATTGGATGTGCTCCAGCATCTGGCGAGCGAGTCATTGGTTGCACGATTCCGTTATATCGCAGAGCGTGCGACTCGTTTCCCATACAGTAACAACTATGAACGCCGTCCTTTCCGCACATCCGATCCGGAGCAGCATGTAGAACAAGTCATCCGTAAACTGATGGGATTGTTCCGTATGGAAATGAAAAATTTCTCCCTGGAAGAATACGTGTCACTTCGTGAGTACAAGCTGGATTATCTGCATGAGATCCGTTGGGTTCTGGCAGATTGTATCGCTTATGAACTGGATCATCAGGGCGGAGATATGAAGCAGGCGCTGCATGATGTTATCTATGGTGACAATCAGACGGCGCTGTTAACCCATGAAATGATCAAAGGTATATTCATGAGTGATCAGGCGGATGCCTATCAGATGGTGGGTGAGCTGCTAGTTGCAGCAAGGTTGCAGGAAGGGCTGCGCCAAAGCATTGTGGAGCGGATGGATGAAGGGACACTGGAAGCCTATATTTACATATTAAAAATCATTATCGACAACAACCTGATTCGCTTCAGTTCCGTGGTAAGAGCGCTTGCCGTATGGACGGGGATCGGCATAGAAGCAGCCAACCAGCGTGTTGCCGCACAGTTGATTGAACAGGCCTATCAGGCGCTTGTGCAACCAGAAGTACGCGAGGCCTGGCAGCAGGAAGCTAACGCCAACAAACTCTTTATCAGTCTGTGGGCGACAGCGGTCATTGAAGAGAATGAATTGAAGAGCAAGATAATCGAGATTATGGATCAAGGTCAGTTATATCAGAAGATTGTTGCCCAATATGTACTGGCGAACAGCCAGAACAGGGAGCTTCGTTTGGACATTGCACGTCGTTATCTGGAGGCGCAGGATACCGAGTTGATGCACTGGATTGTGACCAACTATGATGCGATGTATATGTACAACTGGAGTTTCGAGAATGGAGAGAATCAGCGTAGCGTCTACGTGTGGCCATTGCCTGCTCTTGGAGAAAAGGCCTTGCGGCGTCAGGACTTTGATCGGTTCAAACAGATGCTGGTTGCCATTCCAAAAGGCGGGTCAGGTGGACCATCGGGTGTACTTGAGTATGTTCACTACCGAATTGATACGGATGATGTAGTCAAGAAAATGTTATATTTGGCTGCATATGATATGGACCCGGAATGGATCGGGGAGGTCATTGCAATCAAGGACCGTTTAAGCCCGGAACTGCGCGGAGAACTGTTGTCCCAGTTTGTTCAGCATCCCGATAATGAGGTGCAAAGACAGTTTGTGTTTGAGAGTTTGTCTGATAAAAGCATCAGTAATCGGGAGAGTGCACTTGCCAAAGCGAAGCTGCTCACGTTGACGGTTGATGAGATGAAACAGATGGAGGCGTTGATGAAGCTCAAAACAGGCTCACTTCGTCAGAAGGTCATTCATGTATTGTTACTGCAACCCGTGGACCAATTGGAGGTCTCGCTGAAGCGACTTTTGCAGGCCAAGAGTGAACTGCAGCGCTTGGGTGCGCTAGAATTATTGACCGAGATTGCGGCAGATCCAGAGCGGATAGATCAGCAGGAGCAATTGCAGCCATTGGCGCAGCTGATTGAGACACCCACTGCCAAGGAACAGAAACTACTGGATAAGCTGACCGATCAGGGCAGTCGTTACACAGCCTCTAATGGATTTGGTTTATTTGATCCGAAGCGACGTGAGCCATTGCTGGATGAGAAGCGTGATCTCAAGGGCCATAATCCGAAGGATATCTTTACACTCTCTCTGGATAAGACCAAACCATTTCTGGAGGGACTTAGTGAATTAGTGCATGAACACAGGGATTATGAGTATCAAGTGGAATACTACGCTGGCTATAAAGACACATTGTTAGTCGGAGCGAGTCTTCGCTCCAAGGTTCCGTATGGAGAGCGGAATGAAATGAAGCAGATGGAACAGTTCCCGCTTCATGACGTATGGGAGAACTATATTCAACATGCCGGGTTCAGCAGTGTGGAACTGATGCAGCTATACATGGCTATACAGCTCGGGGAGTTCAATGGCAATTTGAGCGACCATTACAGTTATTTCCGTGAGCAGTATGACTATGACGAATTGCAGAAGATTCCGTTATTGGAAGGCTGGCGCAAGTCGTTTGCCGAACGGATCTATCCTCTGGATGACATCGAAAAGCTGCAGCAGATGCTGGATTCGTTAACGTATAAGGATCAGGTAGTGGCACTGATATCGGCGGCATTTCAGGATAGCGATCCGATCGACACGTTTGAAATAGCTGAGAAAACCTGGGCCTCCATCATCGCAAGTATGCCTGCTGATCGACTCGAAAAAGAGTCAGGCATGCTTCATATTCTGACTGGACCTTGGAATTATGTAGTTCGTGGCAAAATCCATGACGATAACAGCTTCAAACGTTTCTTCCAGACAGCTTACCAGTTCACCAGTCTTGTAGAGAGTAGTCAACCGCTGTCTTTACTGTCACTTGAAGATTTCCTGCGTGCGTACCAGTTGAACCTGATTGATGATCAAGAGATATATCGACAGGTGCTGGTCGGTGAGAATCGTCTGTTGTTTATTCGGGACTTAACATCCACTCGTACAGAAATGATCGCGAGTGATCCGAAGCTTGTTCAATTGCGAGATGCGGTGGTCGATCGCATTCTGGAGATTGAGCTGACCCGGGGAGAACTCTCTACAGAAGTAAGCACACTTGCCATGAAACTGGATCGAATTGAAGGCATGGAACACTGGGTACATCTGGTCTCGGCGATGGATCAGGATACATTTGTCCGTGGATATATCTATAGTTATGGAGACAACACAACACGTAAAGAGACGTTTAGCTATTTAATTCAGAATTGTCATCCACGGGATGGAGAAGATGATAAGCGTCTTGGGGAGTTGCTCCATAAGTATCCGGTGAATGAGAAAAAATTGCTGGAAGCAGCCATGTACGCCCCGCAGTGGATGGAGATTGTAGCGAAACATCTGGGATGGGAAGGTCTACGCAGTGCAGCCTGGTACTTCCATGCCCATATTAATGAACGCTTTACTGCCGAGAAAGAAACCATCGTGGCCCACTATTCTCCAATCTCACCACAGGACTTTAATGAAGGTGCGTTTGATATCGCTTGGTTTGAAGAAGCCTATGCTGCTGTCGGGGAGGAACGGTTCAATCTGTTATACGATTGCGCCAAGTATATTTCCGGGGGATCCAACCACCGTAGATCCCAATTGTTCGCAGATGCTGCACTGGGTAAGCTTCGACTGGACGATATGCGTGAGTCCGTGTCAGACAAGCGAAACAAGGATCATTTGTTAACCTACAGTTTGATTCCATTCGCTGTAAATCGCGAACAGGATCTGCGTGAGCGATACGACTTCATTCAGAAGTTCCTGATGCAGAGCAAACAATTCGGTGCGCAACGCCGTGCCAGTGAAGGTGTGGCATCGCAGATTGCACTGGGTAATCTTGCTCGTAATGCAGGTTATGCCGATGTTACGCGGCTGATGTGGGACATGGAAGCACGTAAGTTGGATGAGATGAAATCTTTCTTTGAACCTCATGCATTGGATGCTGACACGACAGCGCAATTGGTCATTGATGAGGAAGGCCAACCCGAGATGGTTATCGTTAGCAAAGGCAAGACACTCAAATCTGTACCTGCCCGGTTCAAAAAAGATGGATATATCGCTGAACTGAAAGAGCTGAAATCGGATCTGGTGGATCAGTATCGCCGGGCACGACAGGAGCTGGAACGTTCGATGACTGCTGGAACATCCTTTACACTTGAGGAAATTGCCAGTCTGATGCAAAATCCGGTTATACAACCGCTGGTAAGAACACTTGTATTCCAGTCAGGTGACAAGACGGGAAGGTTCGATGTATCATCCAATGGTTTGGTTGCACCAGGAGCGGAGGGTACGGTCCATATACTAGCGGAACAGGATCAACTGTTGATTGCTCATCCTCTTCATCTGTATCAGAGCGGAAGCTGGAGTGAATTCCAGCGGGATCTGTTCACCCGTCAGGAGCGTCAGCCGTTTAAGCAGGTATTCCGTGAGCTATATCTTCCTAACGAGGACGAATTGGCTAATGGTACGGTGTCTCGCCGATACGCCGGGTATCAGATTCAACCGAAAAAAGCAGTAGCTCTGCTTAAAGGACGCCAATGGACTGTCAGTTATGAGGAAGGTCTGCAGAAGGTAAGTTATGAGCATAATCTGATTGCGAATCTCTATGCTATGGCAGATTGGTTCTCACCAGCAGATACCGAGGCACCTACCTTGGAGACGGTGCAGTTCTACGATCGCAAGAGTTACAAACCTGTAGCGCTGCAAGATGTGCCGCTGACGTTCTTCTCCGAAGTTATGCGTGATATCGATCTGGTGGTCAGCGTTGCACATGTGGGAGGCGTAGATCCGGAAGCCAGCCTGACAACAATCGAGATGCGTCACGTCATTGTGAACGAGTCGTTGCGTCTGCTGAAGATCGACAATGTACGTTTGGACGGGAATTACGCACGAATTGATGGTGAATTGGGTGAGTATGCTGTTCATCTGGGGAGTGGTAATGTGTTTAAACAAGCAACAGGTGCACTTCATATTGTTCCGGTGCACAGTCAGCATCGGGGTCGAATCTTCCTGCCATTCCTCGATGAAGATCCGAGAACAGCTGAGATTTTGTCCAAGGTGATGTTGCTCGCCGAAGATAAAAAGATCAAGGACCCGCAGATTCTTGCACAGTTACAGAACTAGAAGTGAGCCGTCCCTCTTGGGGCGGTTTTTTATTTGCTACTCCGATTTCAATGTAACTTCGAATCTCAATATAACGAGTGTAGAACAAGAATCATGGATGGAAAGTGAACAATATGGAGCAATTCCAACATAAAGGCAGCTGAAGAACCTGTTAAAAGGGACCTCAGTTGCTTTTATATTTTTGGATATTTCAATGGACCGGATTGGTTCCGTTTTCAAATAGACTTAGGACCCAGAGTGTGTCGACATATTCCTTAATCTGATAATTAATTGCATTAATTGGTTGATCGGGAGTGGGTCGAACCGACTGTTTTTAAAAGTAAAGAATTTGTTCTAAAGTAGTTACGGAAATGTAAATAATTCGTTTTCTTGTTTTGTTATCTGAATTATTAATATGGTGATTCCAAAGAACTAGGCTTGTTCCAATCGGTCATTTACCAAATTTAAGGGGATGTAATTCATGATCATGTCGGCTATCGTTAGGAAGCGAAATCTGCTGACTTGCTTGCAGGCTGCAGTTTCAGAAGCCATGTGCAGGACGACCTGAATGCTTGAAAGACTGGGATCAAGCCAGTTCGCATTCCCTTGTATACATGTATTCAATATGTGCACAAGAAAAATGATCAAGAGAGAAGGAGAACTTACAACATGAACAGAAGACTCAATCTGATTTTCCTCAAACGATGGTTTATGTTATTAATCATCGTGGCGGTTGCGGCTATGCCGCTGCACGCCTTCGCCGCGGAGGCGGAATCTGGGGCCAATCGGCCTTGGATGAACAAATCTCTATCAGCGGAAGAACGCACCGAGCTGCTGCTCAAGGAGATGACGCTGGAGGAGAAAGTTGGATTCGTAACCGGTAAAGTAAATAACTATTATGGTTTCTATAATGATGAATTGGAGCGCCTCGGCATTCCGGCATTACAGATGGCAGATGGACCCGCAGGAGTACGTGTGGCTAACCCGGATGTGCAGGACAAAAAGTCCACGGCATTGCCTGCACCCATCGCGCTTGCCGCTTCCTGGGATACCAATCTGGCCAAGAAATATGGCGATCTGATCGGTCAGGAAGCACATGATACAACACATAATGTAGTGCTCGGCCCTGGGCTGGATATTGCACGTACACCATGGGGTTCCCGGAACTTCGAATCTCTCGGGGAAGATCCGCTACTGGCTTCCGGCATGGGTGCAGCGTATGTGAACGGAATTCAAAGTAATCCAGTTATCGCTACAGCGAAACACTATATCCTGAACAACCAGGAGACGGAACGTTTCACGACCAATGCAACAGCCAGCGAACGTGCCATTCAGGAAGTCTATGCACGTCCGTTCCAGGCGATGGTCGAAAAAGCGGATCTTGGTTCAGCAATGTGTTCATTTAACCAGGTGAACGGTACATATGCTTGTGAGAACAAGGAGATGCTGACCAATGTCCTTCGGGATCAGTTTGGCTTCGAAGGGTTTGTCATGAGTGACTACGGTGCAAACTTCAGCACAGCCAAGTCCGCCAATGCGGGTCTGGATCTGGAGACACCGGGAGAGCCTTACGGCAAATGGGGAGACAAATTGCTGGAAGCCGTGAACAATGGCGAAGTCAGCGAGCAAACCGTTGATGAGAAGGTTAGACGCATTTTGCTTCAAATGTTCGATAAAGGGCTGTTCGATAACCCTGTAACGAATACACAAATCAATGCTAAGAAAGACGGCAAACAGGCACGTGAAATTGCAGAAGAGAGCATGGTTCTTTTGCAAAACAACGATAATGTGCTGCCGCTGTCCAAGAAAAACGTGAAATCCATCGCTGTCATCGGTCCGGATGCAGATAACGCATCTGCTGCTGGTGGAGGTAGCAGTCTGGTTAATCCGACGTATACTGTAAGTCCACTTCAAGGCATTCGTAACCGTGCCGGTAACGGTGTGGATGTAAAATATGCTGCCGGAACGGATCCTATCTCCGCAGGAGATGCATTTAATGGACCATCCGCCGTACCTTCTACTCTTTTATCACCAGCGGATGCTCAGGAAAGTGAAAGAGACTATGGTACAGATCGTGCGGAATACGGTCTGCGTGCTGAATACTGGACGAATAAAGATATGGAGGGTAATCCTTCTTTGGTCCGTACAGATAATCAGGTCAACATGAATCTTGGATTCTACAACTATGAAGGTTTTAACGCACAGTCTTCCAAGCTTCCAGTGACACCTACGAAATTCAATGCCAAAATGTCTGCTCGTTGGACAGGGGCGATCACAGCACCTCAAACGGGTGAATATAAACTGTCCCTGACCAGTCTAGGTTCTGCGAAACTGTATGTGGATGATAAATTACTCGTAGACAATCAAGGTGAAACATTGAGTACAACGAAGAAAGAAATCACATTCAAAGAAGGTGAGTCCCACAATATTCGAATTGAGTATCGTACGGATTTCCCGGTACAGACCAATCATGATATGGGTGCACAGGTTCGTTTCGGCTGGGAAGCTCCAGACGACGCTGTGGATATTAAAATGCAAAAAGCAGTTGAGCTGGCGAAAAAATCCGATGTTGCCGTCGTGGTAACTCGTACGTATGACAGTGAAGGTTACGTCGACCGTTCCGACCTGGAGCTGCCGAATAACCAGGAGCAGCTGATCCGCAAGGTAGCAGCAGCCAATCCCAAAACGATCGTGGTGCAAATGAGTGGTCGCGCTGTTGAAATGGATTCCTGGCAAAAAGAAGTGCCATCCATCGTTCAGGCTTGGTATGCAGGTCAGGAACAAGGTAATGCAGTGGCACGTGTGCTGTTTGGTGATGTGAATCCATCCGGTAAGTTGCCGGTGACGTTCCCATCAGATGATTCCCAGACCCCGGTATCCACTGCGGAACAATTCCCGGGTGTGAACGGGGTGGGCAACTATTCCGAGGGTATTTTTGTAGGGTATAAAGGATATGACAAAGAAGGCATGACACCGGCGTTTGCCTTTGGACACGGACTGTCGTATACCGATTTTAATTATCGTAATCTGCATGTGAAAAACACAGGTAAAGGCGATAAGGAAACTGTAGAAGTATCCCTCAACCTGCGTAATACCGGTAAAGTTGACGGTGCAGAAGTTGTACAGGTCTATGTTGGCAATCTGCCAACCAAAGTCGAGACCCCGGAGAAACAACTTGCTGGCTGGGCGAAGGTTGATCTGAAAGCAGGCAAGCAACAACGGGTCAACATTCAACTGGATCGCAGCGCATTGTCCTATTGGGATGAAACATCCCATGAATGGGTAATGCCTAAGGGGAAAGTTCAAGTGTATGTTGGCAGTGCATCGGATGATATCCGTCTGACAGGCAGTGTGAATATCGGAAGCAAGTCCGGTAAATAAAGTTCAATAAGGGAGATTGGAAGGTTTTTCTCCCGGCGAAGTTATTTCGTTAAATGCAGTTTGTTCTACTTCATATAGATTAGGAAAATGAGTCGTGGCCTAGTGGCCGCGGCTTTTTCCGCAATGGAAGGAGAGTGAAGCATGATAAACATAGGTTGGCGAGAATATCCCAAACGATGGATGATCCTGTTGATCGCTGCTGTTTGTTTTGTCGGTATAGGAATCTGGCTTATCTTCAACCGAAGTGAACAACCCGCTCCGCCACCGGTTGTGGACAAACAGAGAACGGCCGAAGTTTGGTTAACCACGGGAGATCAGCAAAATCTGCTTGCACGACAGAAGCCCATTCCAATTACCGATCACCATGATGCAGACACAAGTTCTTCAGTTTCTTCAACGCAGGAGCCAGACATTTCTTCGTCGGCGTTCACCATACAGATTGACCCGGACAAGACGTATCAGACCATGGATGGTTTTGGCGCAGCGATGACGGGTTCATCGGCACATCTGATCAACGAGCTCCCAGAGGAACAACAAGAGCAACTGCTGAAGGAACTGTTTACAACAGAAGGGCTGAACATGGATATGGTGCGTCATACGATTGGTGCCTCCGATTATTCGGTAGATGAATCAGGTGTAGCTTCGAGTTATACCTATGATGATATCGAGTCTGGCAAGGACTATGACATGGAATACTTTTCGATCGAAAAGGATCAGGAAGTTGTGAATATGCTGGAGCGTGTAGCTAGTCTTAAATCGGATCTTAAAGTATTTGGCACACCGTGGACGGCCCCAGCTTGGATGAAATATGGAGAAAAGACCACTAACGGCTGGTATCTGGATTACAACGATCCCCAGGTGTATGAAGCGTACGCGAGATATTTTGTGAAATATATCAAAGCTTATCAGACAAAGGACATTCCCATCTACGGGATCACGTTGCAAAATGAACCGGAGTTCACCTCGGACAAATATCCGAGTATGAGTATGGGTGCCGATGAACAAGCGATGTTCATACGGGATTATCTAGGCCCTGCGCTACAGGATGCGGGACTGGGTACGCGAATCATCGCGTATGATCATAACTGGGATCAGGCGGTTGATTATACCAGCAAGGTGCTTGGTGATGAGCAGGCTGCTGCATATATCGATGGATCTGCTTTCCACTGTTATGCAGGTGATCCATCTGCCATGTCGGAAGTGCATGAGCGCTTCCCAGACAAAAATATTTATTTTACCGAATGTAGTGGTGGGGAGTGGAGTCCTGATTTTGGCGAGAATCTGAGCTGGCAGATGTCCAATCTCATCATTGGTGCACCTAGCAACTGGGCAAAAAATGTGCTGCTCTGGAACATCGCACTCGATCCGCAAGGTGGACCCACGAACGGTGGCTGTGAGAACTGTCGTGGGGTTGTGACGATTGACCCGGACAGTGATGAAATCACTAGAAATGTCGAGTATTATGTGTTAGGCCACATCAGCCGTTATGTACGTCCGGGAGCTGTGAGAGTTGATTCCACGCAAGAACAGGGCAAGATCGAGAACGTAACCTTCCGCAATCCGGATGGAACGATGGTGCTGGTTGCAGCTAACACGGGTGAGGCAGAAGTTTCCTTTGATGTAGTCATGAGCGGAGATTCGTTTCGATATATACTGCCTTCCCAATCGGCAGCAACCTTCCGTTGGAAGCCAAAAACGCAGGTAGAACGTTGACTCAAGCTTGGAAATTATGGGTACAGATTGAATGATGGACATGGTAAAATAAACGTAGAGTTATTTCAAATTTGATGTATTAAACAAGTCCGATCCCAGGATCGGGCTTTTACATAACCTTTTACTTTTAATAGAAAAGGAGCATACGTCGGACATGTTAGTCGTTGCATATCGGGAACAGGATCATGACAAGTTGGTTGAGATTTGGGAGAGTTCTGTTCGGGCAACACATACATTTTTGGAAGAGCATCACATTCAGTTCTACAAAAAAGTGGTGAGTCCTTCAAAATAAAAGGTCGTCACCTCAAGGTGGATGTTAATGAGCAGAATACTGGGGCAGCCCGATTCTATGAAAAGATGGGATTTGTACAGACAGGTCGTTCCGAATTGGATAGTTCCGGTAATCCGTTTCCGCTGTTGCATCTGGAGATCAGACAGGAAGAGGCCGAGAGATTGTCGTAATGGATAGACCATGAGTTATAAATGACCACGAAGAGGAGTGTGCAGGATGACACAGATCAAGGTGACACCGGAACAACTGGAGACGGTCAGTGGGCAGTTCGCTCAGGCACATCAGCAATTATCGGGCTTCATGTCCACATTGGACGGCAAGATGAGTGTCATGCGGAGCAACTGGGATGGCATGGAGCGTGAGCGTTTTTATAACGATTATTCAACGGCTCAAGGCACGATGAAATCTGTTCTGGAACTGGTTCTGTCCATTCAGTCGGAGCTTAAGAAGATTGCCGAGCGTTTCCGCATGACAGATGAAGAGGCGGTGAGCCAGGCAATCATGACGGCGCTGACCGCAGCGCGGGCGCTATCAACCATGGGCAAAAATAAAGGCGATGATCTGGACAAAACGCCAGGTCCACCAAAGAACATGGATGAATGGGATGAGAAGGATGCCGAGAAATACCAGAACTATGAGGAAATGCTGAAGAAAGCCAAAGAGATGGGTGACGAAGAACTGGCGCAACAGATTCAGGCCAGCATGAACATCATTCGGCTTCAGTATGAAGATGTAATCTATCAGACTGACCCCAATACGGGCAAGACGGTGAAAATTACCGAGGATTCCATCGTAGGTACGTATCAGGTGAAAAGCGACAAGGGCGAAACAACCACCATCAGTCTGGATAAACAGGGCAATGTGGTGGACTATAGCAAGGATACGGAAAAGTATAGGTATTCGGAGCAAACGCACACGACCAGTCAAGGCGAGCATCTCTTTGGCAAAGCAGCACAAACCGCTACAGCCTACGGGATTGGTCTGCTGCTCACAAGCAAGACGGGCTCTGCCTTTACAGAACATGCCACTGGACTTGGTTCTTCCTTCGTCGCGGACAAATTCCTGTTCTCCGTGCCGGAAGAAGGCGAGACACGTACGATGATCTACCGTACCAATAAGGACACGGGCAAAATTGAGAATATGATCGTGGTCACGCGCGGCGACAACGATATTGAATATACTCCGTGGCGGGAGTACTTCTAAGCCACGGATGGGGTTGGCAAGCGGGCAACACAGGGCAACCTGATTGCTGCCTGCTTGCCAACCCACCGCATGGAGCCATGTGGTTGTGTATCACATGGCTATGCGTGTGGAGGGCAGGCGGCTTATCCGTGAGCCTGCCCGTAGAGAAACACCCCGGCAACCTTCTCCCTGAGATGGGAAGGTTGCCGGGGTGTTTTGGATTCTTCTTACCGATTAGCCACGGTCGAAGGACCGGGCCGGAAGGAGGGCTTTTTTTGCCAGAGATTAATGTGTCTCTTCATCCAGAAACGGTTTGTTCACCGCATAATACATAAAGCCCATCAGCAACACACCGCCCACGAGATTACCCAAAGTCACGGGAACCAGGTTGTGGATCACACCTTCAATTGAGATCGTCCCCGGATGGTTCAGCACGAGTGCAATCGCGAACGTACACATATTGGCGATGCTGTGCTCATATCCCGAGATGAAGAAGCAGAAAACAAAGAGCATCATGGCAAACATTTTGGCTCCATTCTCCTTCATAAACATTGGAACAAAGAACGCCATACACACAAGCCAGTTACACAGAATTCCCCGGAAAAAGAGCTGCATGGTTGGAACTTCCATTTTGTGTTCTACCACGCTTAACAGAAAACCGTTCACCTGAGACGAGTCGAACAATCCGGTCAGGTAGATTAACAGGGCAAACACAGCTGCGCCCATCAGGTTACCACTATAACTCGCAATCCACAGTTTGATCACTTCGAACCAGCGCAGTTTCTTGCGCAACGCCGCATACGTGTAATAAAACGTATTGCCCGTGAACAGGTCACCCCCGCCATAGGCGATCAGAATGATGGCCGCGCCAAACGTAATTGCCGCCATCGGATAGGTAAACGGGGACTGCTCCATATAAAAGAAGTTACCTGTCTTAAACGCCACGATGACGCCGAATCCGATAAACATACTGGCCAGCATGGAGCGTGCGAGGTACCTGATTAAACTTTGTTTATAAATCTTGTGTTTCTTCAGAGCTAGTTGTTCCACGTTGCGTAAAGCTTCCGTTTCCATAATTCTCCTCCAATAGCATGGTGTCTTGCTTACCATTATAACGAAATTATGGAAATTAGGGAGGGTAAACTTGGTTTATTGATTATTACTTCGTTGTTTCGAATGCAGTACCCGTATTGCAGAAGAGCCAAAATCAGGATCGGATTGAAGTGATTCTAACGCGGATGCTGCACCATTAACTTGTTGATGTGCAACAAGAATAGCAAAGGCAGCTCCTCTGACTAATATGTTTTCTTCACCACTGATTTCGTTAAAATCAGGGTGTTCATTGTTGTTATTATGATTCATATCAGACATGTCAGACATATCCTATCGTTCATCTCCTGAAGAATATTAAGATTGGGGTGGAAGAATGATTGGACGGGCAGCTAAGGCTTCTTCCACAATCTGTTCAGGTGTCAGGTCTCGATCATCCCAGAAAATCAGATTACTGATCTCCGCATGTGGAACCTGCTGCTGTAGCTCTGTTAACATGTCATCCAACTCGGCTTCCGTTCCTTCAGAGTCCATCAGTTTGCGAACCAATTCTACCAAATGTAATCTATTGTCCATATCGATACCTCCTGAATGATTCATAGTGTGAACAAACTAGTCATTTCATGGGTTGATTCAATGGATCATACGTAATGAGCGCCGGAAAAAAATTGGGCTCAAGCATCAGACTAATGCGTTGTTCGTCTTGATCAGTATAAGAAATGATATAGTTTCCGAAATGAGACTCGTAGATGAAGTCTTGGAATTGAAAGGAATGTTCGGGATACTTTATCTTCACATATAACGTAGTAGCTCCTCGGGCTAAGGTTTCTTTTAACATAGGAATTTGGGCCACAATGATAATAGTAATAAGAACAATTAGTATACGTTTAGCGAGACGGGTCAGATGGATTCACCCCATTATCGTAAATCAATTTTCAACAATTCATGAAGGCCCATCTCAAAATAGATATCACTCCATAAGGATAGCCAGATTACCAAACTGCTCGCCTTTTTCCATACGTTCGAATGCTTTTGCTACGTCTTGCAATGGATATACGCCATCAATTACAGGGTGTATGTCATGTTGCTCGACCCATTGCAGCATCTGGATAAACTCCTCACGGCTGCCCATAGAGGTGCCGATCAGACTGATCTGCGGGAAGAAGATAGAGCGAATGGGTAGGGTCAGATCATCCCCCGAACTTGCACCATACATCACGATACGTCCACCTGGTCTGATTATATCAAAATATTTTGGGAACATGGCTTGTCCGATGCTATCCAAGATGATGTCCACAGGTTCCAGATCGTTCTGCGTACTCCAATCGGCATGACTATCCAATGCATGGGTAGCACCCAAGCGCAGTGCCTCATTTCTTTTGGCTTCACTTCTGGAGGTGACGGTCACCTTGGCACCAGCCGCTACCGCCATGAGCAGGGCATAGGTTGCAACACCACCGCCAATACCGGGAATGAGCACATGTTCACCTTTCTTCAATACGCCGCGAGTGAATAAGGCGCGATAGGCCGTCAGCGCTGAAAGGGGCAATACGCCTGCTTCCTCCCAGGACAGGTGGGCTGGCTTAGGCAGGGCATTTTCAGCAGGTAACGTTATATATTGAGCCAGTGTTCCATCCGTAGGGCCACCGACAATATCGGGTACGGTCGGCACTTCAGATGCATGTTCCCAACCGAGTGTAGGATGGATAATGACTTCATCTCCTATCGCGAACCCTCTTACGCTTTCGCCAATCGCTACGACAATACCTGCTCCATCGGAACCGGGAACGAGCGGGGTGTCCTGGGTTCCTCGTCCTGCCATGATGAATAGATCCCGATGGTTGATTCCAGCGGATTTTAATTGAATCTGCACTTCCCCGGCTTCTGGTGCCCGAGAGATTGACTCTGTATATTGAAGACCTGCAAGGCCGCTCTGGGCCGAATGGACAATAGCTTTCATGTTCAATATTCCTCCTGTCTGTGTAGCTAGATTTCACTACTGAGCCTCATTGTACAGACGGAGCAGATTCACGTAAAATGAACAAAAATGATTGTCAGTATCATTAAAAATAATAGATAAGCACTTTGCATGAATCGGATGATGCAGAATGCCGATATAACGACGAGCAGGTGATCAGGGTATGGATGCAGGTGATTTGAAAATATTTCAGGCGGTTGCCCGCGAAGGTAGTATCAGTAAAGCTGCGCTCTCACTTAATTATGTGCAGTCCAATGTAACAGCACGGATTAAACAGTTGGAGACTCAACTGCAAGTACCGCTATTTCATCGTTCCAATCGGGGGATGTCGCTTACACCAGCAGGCGAGAACCTGCTTGGGTATGCGGATAGAATATTGGAATTATTATATGAAGCAGAGCAGGCCACACAAGTGGGTAACCCACCAGCTGGCATGCTTCGTCTGGGTTCCATAGAGACAGCAGCTTCTACTTTTCTGACGCCGCTCTTGGCTGAATATACTTCATGCTACCCGGAGGTACAGCATTCGCTTGTCACGGGTGGGACCCATGAACTGAACCAGAAGGTGATTCAACATGAATTGCATGGCGCGTTAATATATGGCCCAATCGATCATCCTGAGCTGAACTATATGAAGATGTATGACGAGGAATTGGTGTTGATCGCTGAACCTGGAGTACATGAGATGTGCACGTTATTGTCCAGGCCGATGTTGTTTTTTGAGATCGGATGCACTCATCGCACTCAGGCGGAATCCTTTTTGAACGATCAGGGTATCCACACGCTTAACATCATGGAATATGGAACACTGGACACGATTCTGAATGGTGTATCTGCCGGGCTCGGCGTATCATTGCTGCCACGTTCTTCGGTTACCAAAGCAGAATTAAGAGGTGAGATCGCGGTGATGTCTTTGCCTGATCCCTATTGTCGGTTGGAAGTAGGATTTGTGTATTCCCGTGGTGAACATATATCTAGTGCACTCAGCGCTTTGGTTGAGATTATTACAGAACCAGACCTATAAGAGGTTGTTCAAAAGTCCGTTTATGAACATGCACTATAAAGGAGTGAGTGATCTTGAAAGAAACTGCGTTAACGTTGGGTGATGCATTTAATCAGGCAGACTTTATTGTAGGTGGTCATGGCAGTCGCCAAGTGAAGGTACTTCAGAACGTACTGGACCAGATCGATGGGGAGTTGTTCAGTGACCACTACGGGAACGGCCCACTCATTGAAGAATTTCAGCAACAGATGGCTGACGTTCTTGGCAAGGAATCGGCGGTATTTTTTCCAAGTGGAACGATGGCGCAGCAGATTGCATTACGGATCTGGTGTGACCGCAAAGATGTAAAACGAGTAGCTTACCACCCTCTGTGTCATCTTGAAATCCATGAGGAAGACGGACTGAAAGAGTTGCATCAGATTGAATCAATTTTACTGGCGGACAAGGATCGTTTGATTCGTTTGGAAGATGTACAAGCGCTTGATCAGGACATTGCCTGTCTGCTGTTGGAACTTCCGCAACGCGAGATTGGTGGGCAATTACCGGCGTATGAAGAACTGGAAGCGATCTCGGCCTATTGCCGTGAACGCGGGATTAAGCTGCATCTGGACGGGGCACGCCTGTTTGAGATTACTCCCTATTATCAGAAAACGTCTGCGGAGATTTGCAGTTTGTTTGATACGGTGTATGTATCCTTTTATAAAGGCATTGGAGGTATTGCGGGGGCTATATTGGCGGGTGATCCGGATGTGATGCAAGAATCGAAAGTATGGAAACGTCGGCACGGCGGAGATCTGATCGGCCTGTATCCGTATATTCTGAGTTCTCAGTATTATTTCAATGAACGGATTGGCAAAATGGAGTTGTATTACGAGCAGGCTCAAGAACTAGCCTTCTTACTGAATGCGTGTCACGGAATACAAACCTTACCCGAGGTGCCGGTATCCAATATGTTCCATGTGCACTTTGCGCTCGCTGCTGCCGAAGTTGAACCAATTCTCGTGCAAATGGCTCAGCAGTATGGCATAGGAATGACTTCATATCTGAACAAAACAAGTGGGAACAGCTGTGCCTTTGAATTGTCTACGGGTGATCGTTATGAGAAAGTTCCTCAGGACAAGCTGCGTGCAGCACTGGAATGGCTGGATCAAGAGTTGCGTAAACAGGTGAGATAAGAAGTTGATTTTAATGCTCGACTCTTGTTTGGGTAAGGTGTTGCGCTTCAAGGAGAACTATTGAATTCACAACGGCTGATCAGTGGAGAAAAGTACCTTAAGGGGGAGTTCAAGTGACGTCAATAGAATTGGAACCGATTCGTGATCTTTTGGTGAAGGCCTACGATACAACAATGGGAGATGGATGTACTCCTGAGAAACAACAGAGCATTGAGGATTTTGAGCAAAAGCATAATGTGAGACTGCCCGCAGCGTATCGCGCACTTTTACTTGAGTTCGGTGCATGTAACTTCGGCGACCCTGCCTTGTATTCGGTGAAAGAACTAAGCTGGGCTTATCCGGATTTTTTGGAAGTATACCGTGAATATGAGAAAGAATACGAGCTGCCAGCTGACCTCCAGCCTTTCCCGATTGGTGGATTTGGTGAAGGAAGTACGGCTATACTGGATCAAAGTTCAGGCAAGATAATGATGTTGATCCACGATGCAGGGGAAACTCCTCTGCGGGAAATTGCTGTGGACTTTAATGAATTGATGACGATGCTGGCTGAGTCGGCAATCTGGGTTCAGGAACAGATGAATTAACAAGGTAGACGGAAGGATGCGCAATCGGCTTATGGATATTCGGAAGTTAAGATACTTTATCACCGTGGCAGAAGAACTTCATTTTCACCGTGCAGCGGAAAAATTAAATATGACGCAACCACCGCTGAGCCAGCAGATTCAGAATCTGGAGGAAGAGCTTGGCGTGAAGCTGTTGGAGCGCACGAGGAAAATGGTTCGTCTTACCCCGGCAGGTGCCGTATTTCTGGAACAGGCCAGACTGATCATGGCCCAACTTGATCGATCTATTCAGCTTACACAAAAGGCAGATCAGGGCATCATCGGGCATATAACCATAGCCTTTGTGGATTCGGCTTCGGGGAGCATTATGGTGGATGTTCTTAGGAAATTTCGCGCTGCATATCCGCAGATTGAATTGACGCTGCGTGAGATGACTTCGTCCCAACAATTGCAGGCACTGGAAGACGGACAGATCCATATTGGATTTTTGAGATATCAGGAAGATACTCGTCATGTCTCGTTCCGCCCCTGTCAGATGGAAACGTTGATTGCCGTATTGCCAGATCATCACCCGTTGGCTTCTCAGACTCAAGTTTCAATTCGAGAACTGGCGGATGAAGATTTTATTTTATTCCCAAGGCATCTGGGTTCTCCGTTCCATCGTCTCGTTCTGGATTATTGCAGGGAGCATGGCGTAGACCCTCGAATTACACAGGAAGCGATCCAGATGTATACGATTGTGAATCTCGTTGCGGCGGGCATGGGCGTTTCTATTGTTCCGTCATCGGTGGATGTGTTCCAGCGTAAGGGTGTAGTCTTTCTTCCATTACAAGAAAATCCGCCCTCCGTACCGTTGTACACGGCATGGCGGACGGATATGAATCAGGAAGTGGTATCCCGTTTTATGAACTTTGTTGATGAATGTGTTTAACCCGTCTTGGTTGGATCACGCTCAATCCATGGATTCAATACTTCATCAATACGAGTCATGATCGCAGGGTCCAGTTTCACACCAGAAGCTTTTACATTCTCCAATACCTGCTCTGGCCGGGATGCACCGATAATGACGGAACTAACATACGTATGCTGAAGAACCCACGCCACAGCGAGTTGGGGGAGAGTTAGACCAATCTCTTTAGCGAGTGGAACAAGTTGTTGCACAGCGGTAAGAACATCTTCACGTAACCACTGACCAGCCAGTTTATTGAAAAAGGGTGCTCCTGCCTCAGCAGCTGCACGTGATCCGGTGGGCAATGCTGCGTTAGGCGCATATTTGCCTGATAGTATACCCTGAGCAAGAGGAGACCATGTGATCTGTCCCAGTCCTGCTTGATCGCTTGCAGGTACGACTTCTTGCTCAATCACACGCCACAACATCGAATATTGGGGCTGACTTGCAATGAAGGGGACATGAAGTTCCCGCGCCAAAGCGGCTCCTCTTGCAATCTGATCTGCGTTCCATTCACTTACGCCAATGTAATGAACTTTGCCCTGACGCACCAGATCGGAGAATGCCAGAAAAGTCTCTTCCAGCGGAGTATTGTAGTCATAACGGTGAGCGTAATAGACATCGATATAATCCGTCTGTAGCCGCCGCAATGAACCATTGCAGGCTTCCATGATGTGTTTACGTGAAAGTCCGCGGTCATTATGACCTGTGCCGGTTGGGTGACAGACTTTGGTGCATAGTTCAATACTTTCTCTTCGTATATCCTTAAGAGCCTGTCCCAGTACGGACTCTGCCTTGGTATTGGAGTACACATCTGCGGTATCAAATGTGGTAATACCTGCATCCAATGCGGTTCGCACACAAGCTTCTGCTATTCCATCCTCGACTTGCGCTCCATGCGTAATCCAGTTGCCGAGTGAAATCTCACTGACGGTTAATCCACTGTTTCCTAATTTGCGATATTCCATTCATGTCGCCTCCCTAAGTCATCTGGACTCCATTGTAACAATGGCAGATTAATAGGTGAAATATCTTTTAACCTCATCTTTGATACGAAAAAAGTATCAGTGAATCTACATTTTCTCCTGGAGGTATTTGCGATAGAGAGCAGGCGTAATTTCCTCGAACTTTTTGAATATTTTGATAAAATATCCCGATTCATTAAATCCCAGCTCATCACTGATCTGTGAGACAGGCATGTCGGTGACCTCCAGCAATTGTTTGGCCCACTTAATCTTGAGTTTAGCCAGGTAGGTAGTAAAGTTCTCACCCGTTTCCTTGGCAAATAGTCTGCTGAAATAACTCGGACTCAGGTGGCATAGATCGGCCATTTGTTTGAGTGAAACTTGTTCACTCTTGTGACTGTGAATGTATTCAAAAGCAGGCTGGAGCACCGGACTGGAGCTTTCCGTATCACTTGGGCTATTTTTGAGATAAGCATCCGCTATCGCATTGGTCATCTCTTTTTTGATCGACTCGATATTACGAATGGAGTAACCCGGCAGAATGGTGGAGAGGTTTAGAGTCTCCTGATTGCCTGAAGCTTTCTCGAACATTTCAACTAACAGATTTTTGTTTAGCGCTTCTTCCACAATGTAGTTGCAGAGCAGGGATAACATGTTGGAGATTTTCACAATCTCTTCATAGGTCATCACAGGTAGCTGGGCGTAATCATCCTTTAATTCCTCCAGCTTGGCTGCATGCATGGGTACGTTTTTGGACGTGACAATTTGCTCCAAGTCGCTACCCTTTTCCGGATCGGCGAGTTTCACTTGTCCTGCCATGACGGCGCCGATATATTTGCCATCAATCGTGATCGGAATCGCGATATCTATAATATTGAAATGGCATAAATACACATAAGGTTCATTCAATCGAACGGCTTCCAGACCACCGCGTGAATCACATTTTTGACAGTAGGGGAGAAGCTCCGGGTCTTTACGGACATTCTGGCAGAAAGCCTGACAGCTGCTGTGACTGGTTACGGGAATGCCTTTATAATCAACGGTGAGGATCGCCAGTTTGGTTACTGTTGCGAGAGAATCTTGTAGACGCTTCCATTTATTAAGGTCCAGAATTTTATTGATATGCAGATATTCTTTGATCATTGGTGCAACCTCCATAGGCTAACCAGATTCATAATTTAGGCCGTTAAAAGTTAGCAAGTTGTACATATTAAGATGTAATGATGACGGGTAATGTATAATGGGAGGTCAAAATTCAACCATCTCATGACAATAAGATACCATGATTGTGACAAAAAGCAAAAAATTACGATTGTAAATTATAATAATTTGTTATCAAAGTCCACTGTAAACCTGTTGCTCATGCGTTATATTAAGGTCAATTGTAAGAAATTAAAATTTGATGTAATCACTACACTATTTCATATCCTTAGGAGGCATATAATATTATGAGAAAAGCATTTATCAGCCCAACTAAATATGTACAAGGCGAAGACGAGTTGTTGAACCTGGGGTACTTTGTTAAATCCTTCGGAGAATCTGCTTTGCTGATTGCACATCCCGATGATGTACAGCGTGTCAAAGCTAAGCTGGATGCAACAGCCGAGAAATTTAATATTACGTTTGTTGAAAGCGGTTTTAAAGGGGAATGTTCCCGTGAGGAAGTTGCTCGTCTGCAAGCGATCGCAAAGGAAAAAGGATGTGACTCTACCATCGGTCTTGGTGGTGGTAAAGCCATTGATGCGGCTAAATGTGTAGCTGAAGGCGAAGCACTGATCATCTGCCCAACGATTGCGGCAACAGACGCACCAACAAGTCACTCCGCTGTATTGTACACACCGGACGGTTCTTTTGATGACTATGCTTACTTCAAACAAAGCCCAAGTGTGGTTCTCGTTGATACAACGGTAATTGCCAATGCACCAACACGTTTCCTCGTATCCGGTATGGGAGATGCGCTCTCTACATACTTCGAAGCAAGAGCAACAGCAAAATCCTATTCCCGTGTAAACGCAAGTCTGCCAATGGGTTCCCGCGAAGGATTTACCCCATCTGCAGTAGGTACCAATGCGGCACTTGCACTGGCAAAATTGTGTTATGAAATGCTGCTGACTGATGGTGCAAAAGCGAAAGTAGCAAGTGACAGCAACGTTGTGACACAAGCGCTGGAAAATATCGTTGAGACCAACATTCTGTTATCTGGTCTTGGATTCGAAAGTGGCGGACTGGCCGCAGCACATGCAATTCACAACGGTTTGACTGTTCTGGAAGGCACACATCATTTCTTCCACGGTGAAAAAGTATCCTTCGGTACAATCGCACAGCTCGTCCTTGAAAATGCACCAACCGAAGAGCTGCATGAAGTCATGGACTTCTGTCTTGAAGTGGGACTGCCGATCAGCTTGGCGGATATCGGTGTAGATACGATTAGTCAGGAAGAACTGTTGAAAGTGGCAGAGATCGCTTGTATTCCGGAAGAATCCATTCACGCCATGCCGTTCCCAATCACCGTTCCTGAAGTAGCTGCTGCCATTGCAGCGGCTGACCGCATGGGCCGTGAGTACAAAGCAGCTCGCCGGGAGGTAAAATAATGAAGAAAATTATTAACCAGGCCGAACATGTTGTTATGGAAATGTGCAACGGGATTGCGCTTGCACACCCGGAGCTTGAATTTCTGAAAAAATATAAAGTCATTAAACGCAGAGAGATTCAGGCTGATAAAGTCAGTCTGATCAGTGGCGGCGGCAGCGGACATGAACCGGCTCACGCTGGTTATGTGGGTAAAGGCATGCTGGATGCAGCGGTGTGTGGAGATGTATTCGCATCTCCTTCCCAAATCCAGGTATATCAAGCGATCAAGGCAACAGCCAGCAACAAGGGTACACTCCTGATCATCAAGAACTACAGCGGCGACATGATGAACTTCAAAAATGCAGCACATCTGGCTGAAGAAGATGGCATCAACGTACAGTATGTGCGTGTTGAGGATGACATCGCTGTACAAGACAGTTTGTATACCGTTGGACGTCGCGGTGTTGCCGGAACTGTACTGGTTCACAAGATTGCCGGAGCAGCAGCCGAAGAAGGCCGCAGTCTTGCAGATGTGAAATCCGTTGCTGAGAAAGCAGCTCAGAACGTGCGCAGTATTGGTTTTGGATTCACATCCTGTACGGTGCCCGCCAAAGGCACGCCTACATTCGAAATTGCTGAAGATGAGATGGAATTCGGCGTAGGGATTCATGGTGAGCCAGGGATTCGCCGGGAGAAAATCGTATCGGCTGATGAATTGACAGGACGTATGGTCGAAGCATTGCTCGCAGACATGAAGCTGGATAAGGATGCATCCGCTGAGATTGCGGTGCTCGTGAATGGTTTTGGTGCAACACCACTGCAAGAACTGTATCTGCTCAACAATTCCGTTCAGCGTGAGCTTGCTGGACATGCAGGTCTGAAGGTCGCTACTACGTTTGTAGGCAACTACATGACAAGTATCGATATGGCGGGTGCGTCGGTTACGATCCTGAAACTGGATGATGAACTAAAAACGCTGTTGTTCAAGGAAAGTGATACACCTGCATTTAAAGTATCCGGCCCTCCAGCAGCACAAGTGGCGTATTCCGAAGCGCTGGAAGCTGTTGTGGGTGAAGATGCTCCCGTATCTTACGAAGTGGAGACGGATGCATCAGCTGCGGTCATCAAAGGCAATCAATTTTCACTGAACAATGTCGTCTATCTGATCGATAAAATGGGCGAGATCATCATCAAGAATGAAGTACCATTCTGTGAATTGGATTCCCATGCAGGTGATGGCGATTTTGGTATGAGTGTGGCAAAAGGCTTCCGCCAGTTGAAACGCGAATGGAATCACATCATTAACGAAGATAAAAAAGACATCGGATCATTCCTCGATGCATGTTCCTTGGTCATCATGGAATATTGTGGTGGCGCATCCGGCCCAATCTGGGGTTCAGCATTCCGTGCAGCTGGCAAAGCTGTAGGGGATAAACAGCAATTAAACGTTGCTGAATTTGCTGAGATGATCCATGCAGCCGTACAAGGGATTCAGTCTACAGGAGAACGTTCCTTCGGACGTGGCGCCGTTGTAGGTGATAAAACCTTGATCGATGCACTCGTTCCGTGTGCCGATTCATGGACACAAAGCGCGGAGTCTGGCGATGACTTCAAAACAGCATTTGCCAAAGGTGCAGCAGCAGCCGTTGAAGGTGCGAAGAAAACGGAAGACATCGTGGCACGTATGGGACGTGCAGGTGCCGTCGGCGATCGTAGTCTGGGCTACCCGGATGCTGGCGCGTATGCGCTGGGTGTTATTTTCACAGAATTATCCGAGTCGATGAAATAAGATTGGTCACGGGTTTGCCCAGCGTCATTCATTAGACAGGTATAGAGATTGAGTCAGCAAACGTTAAGCTACTATGCAGCAAGTGACACAGGTAATGGCGCCGGACGTCCGGCGCCGTTATGTGTGCCTTTTTTAGGCCATACTAAGTCAATTTTTACATGTTATCATTTACATCTAATTTGAATAGCTCTTTGGACGTATCTACAATGCACTATTATACATTCATTTATCTAGTATTTTATATTTATTAAGGGGACCTTTATGAGAACAGTCACATCATTCTTAAAAAAACCGCAAGGGTTGTTGGTTTTATCACTCATTTTGGTCATTTTCGGCAGCTTGTTTGCTGGAATGTTCAACTCTTCCTTTTATTCCGTTAAGGTCAAAGAGATCAAATTCCAAGCCGATCATGGCACGCTATCGGGTCTGCTCTACATGCCTAAAGGGGCAGGTGCGGATGATAAACGTCCGGTCATTATTACAACACATGGATATCTGAATACGAAAGAAATGCAGGATGCACCTGCTATTGAGATGTCCCGACGCGGCTATATTGTGCTTGCACTGGACATGTATGACCACGGGGATTCCCGCTGGAGTGCAGATATTCCGGTAAAGGATCTGTTCGGAACGTTCTGGATATACTCGCAGTTTGATGCAGCCAAATATATTTATGAGCAGGACTTCACCAAGAAAGATGAGAAAGGCAATGCCTACGTGGCAGTCAGCGGTCACTCCATGGGTGGGTTCTCAACGCTGTTGTCAATGTACATGGACGAGATGAGTTCCCTTCAAACAGGATACCGTATGATCTACACAGGCATCTCAGCAGGTGCGGATTACTCTTACGCTGCGGCGGTTGCGCCACAGGATCAGCTTCAGGCTGCATTTGGCAGTCGGACGGTGGGCATGGTCGCGGGGAAATATGACGAGTTTTTCTTCAACAAATCGGATGAAGAGAAAACAGCCGCAGAGAAAGAAGTACAAGGTACGGTGACTCGCAAGGATTTTGCAGCAACGGCTTCGGGTAAAGCCTTCCTTGGCCTTGCTCCTGATGCGCCAAGAGGCACGACCGATACATTTACCAAAGTACCATCCGGCGATCTGACCGTAGACGGAAAAGTGGTACGTCCTTCCCAAACGGGTGAGCATATTCTGTTTACGCCTAATCAGACTCACCCATGGAACCATTTCTCGCGTACAACAACTGGGCATCTAATCGACTTCTATGCACATGCATTTAATGGTGTGACGTCGCCTAATCAGACCAATGTGAATCTGGATTCGGGCAATCAGATCTGGTGGGCGAAAGAGGCATTTAACTTTGTCGCTCTGATTGGATTCTTCTTGATGATTGTGCCGCTGATTACGTTGTTGATCAGACTGCCGTTCTTGCGCAAAACGGTAACGGGAGAGATTGCAACGGTGTCCGCAGCAGTCAGTGGGAAACAAAAATCAATCTATTGGCTCGCTATCGCATTCAGCACCCTGATTCCAGCGATTCTATTCCCAACCTTGATGGATAAAGAAGCGAATGGATTGAATGTGCTTCGCATCATCGCTCTGATTGTACTTGCCGTGAGTGTGCTTGGGGCCATTATTGGGCTCGTGATGGCTGGAAGCAAGAAGAACGACTATACATCAAGCCGCCGGATGAAAAATATTGCGGTAGGCAGCGTAATTATGGCTATCGTATCTCTGGTGATGTGGATCATCTTCAACTATGCAGATAAGATTGTGGTTACAAGTTCGTACTTCAATGAACCAACAACGAACCAGATTGTGTATTGGGCGTTGGTATCGGCGTTAATTATGATCCTGGTGACCTTTGCCTTCCATTATTTCTCTAAAAAGGATGCAGGAACCCGTTTCAGCGATTATGGTATCAGCTTGAATCCTGTTACGATCATTGCCAGCTTGGTGACCGCGGTGCTCGCAGTAGTCATCGGATACGCATTGCTGTTTGTAGTGCAGGCGATCTTCGGAACAGATTTCCGGATCTGGACGTTTGCGGTCCGTACGTTCGAGAGTGAACACTTCATTACCGCCTTACGGTATACACCGTTCTTCCTGATTTATTACTTTGTCAGTGCAGTTGCTCTGAATGCCAACACACGCGGTAAACGTGGCGGAACGTTACTGACGATTGTACTGAATGTTGGCGGGTTGGTGCTGTGGTTGCTGGTACAATACGGCAAAGACTTTATGACAGGTGTGGCGTTGTATCCAGGTCAGGCATTGAATGGCATTTTGCTCTTTGCACTGGTGCCTTGTCTCATCATCGCTGCCGTGTATGCACGCAAATTGTTTGAAAAAACGAATAATGTATGGCTCGCCGCATTTGTGAACACATTATTGTTCACGATGGTTACGGTGGCGAATACCGCCCTGTTCTGGAATTTGGTTTAATGTAAAAAAAGACATGGAATGCACCTAGGATTACACTTGACCATTCCGATTGCAGACCATACTTGATTTGACACTCAGGAACTACACAGACAGAAAACCTTTCGATCTCTCTTATCCCCGGATTTTAATGATTTTTCCCCTGAAGGTAGAAATCCGGTGATAAAGGAGCACGCTTCGCTTCTTCAGGTCCTTTCTGTCTGCTTCGCTCTTGTGTCTATAATAAGTAATATGTCTGCAATCTCCGTTCCGGTGTAATCATAGCTCAAACCATATCCAACGTTACATTAAACGTGGATATAAGTAAGGGACCGCTCTGTAGCTTGGCTTACAGAGCGGTCTTTTTGATATGGAGGAGCGATCTTGTGTGCCTTAAATTGGATTCGCAGTTCCAGATAGTGTAATCTGGAGGTTAGGTGCAGATCGGTAAAAAACCATTTGAACGAGAAGGGATCGGGATGATTCAATGACGCAAAAAATCTATTATGACTCTGCTTATACAAGAGAGTGGCATACAACGATTACAGACAGAGTAGACAAGGAAGATGGTGTATATGTCACGCTGGCGGAGACTGCTTTTTACCCGCATGGAGGCGGACAACCTTGTGATCTGGGGCAAATTGGCGGAATCGCTGTTCTGGATGTGAACATCGAAGATGGTGAAGTATGGCATAAGCTGGAACGCTTCCCTGAACAGACTGAGGTACATTGTGAGATTGACTGGGAACGCAGATTCGATCATATGCAGCAGCATACGGGTCAGCATTTGTTATCGGCAATCACTCTAAAGCTTACTGAAGCGATGACCCTCAGTTTCCATCTTGGTACGGAGTATGACACGATTGATGTGGCTGCGGCAGAACTGGGAGCGAATCAATTGACTGCCATTGAACAAGAAGTGAATCGTCAGATCTATCGTAACGCTCGCATCAACACGTCCTGGGTTACAGCAGAAGAGGCTGCACAGTTACCACTGGTGAAGCAACCTACGGTAACAGAGGACATTCGCATCGTTGAGATCGAGGGTGTGGAGTATAACGCCTGCGGTGGAACTCATGTGTCGGCGACTGGTGAGATTGGGATCATCAAACTGTTGAAAACTGAAAAAGTGAAGGGCGGCACCCGCATTTATTTCAAATGTGGAACAAGAGCCCTGAATGAATTCACAGCTACACAAAACGTGCTCAACAGCATCATGGTTAAATTAAAGACCAGCAAGGACGAATTATTGGAGCGCATTGAGAAAATGGAGCTGGAGCAAAAGCAGCTGCAAACCGAGCTGAATGCAGTGAAAACAACGAATGATGCTTACTATGCGGATGAACTTCTGGCCGCTCGGCAAGGGCTAGTGATTGCTCAGGTCTTTGAAGACAAATCGCTCAAGGATATGCAGAGCCTGGCTACCAAGCTGACGGCAGACCATGAGGGGCTTGTACTCTTTGTGAGCATCTCGGAGGCCAAAGTAGTTCTGGCACAGAACGGCCAACCGCCTGAATGGGCTTGTGGACCTTTCTTCAAAGGTAATCTTGGAGCCTATCAAGGCAAAGGTGGGGGCAGTGAAAAGATGGCTCAGGCAGGCTTTGCCAGCAGTGAAGATGCGCTTGCTTTTTACGAATTCACCAAGGACCAGTTGGGACATCACTGATTCGCATTTCCTTTTCGAGACAGGCAGTATTGAAATATGAGTAAGGGACAAACACGTCACATTGTGGCGTGTTTTCCATTGCATGATGAAGCGAGCAGATAGTAGAGGGGGTTGGAACATGACAGAACGAATTCCGTGTATACGGGAAGGGTGTGCAAATACCATTTTACCAGCAACAGCGGCGAAAACGGGTGGTTATTGCATGCCTTGCAAGCAGGAGATGGAACGCGAGGAGCGCCAGAGATACATTGAAGCGAATCGACGTGACGTGAACTTGTATGCAGGTATCACAGATCCGGTCGAAATTTTGAAAATCATGCACAAACCTCAGGTTCGCGATCCACTAATTCGTTATACACCCTATGAACAATCCGAGGAACAGGTATATCTATCTTTGTCTGTAGAGCAACAAGATCAGATGAAGGATTACGCGATGCAACGGATTTGTACAGGTGATGAAGATACGGGCAAAGACATTCTGGTATATCTGGTCTGCTACCATGATATATCGTTGACTGCCGAAATTCCTGAGCTGCTGGAACAGGAGATCTATTATCCTGCCATTTTGTATAAAAGTGCCTCGGGTGAGGTTCGTGATCATCTCTTACAGCAGGTGAATACCGATGATGAGAATCGGAACCACATATTGCTCATGCTGGCCCATATCGGAGATGATGTTGTCGTGCGGCAGTTCCGGCAGTGGAGACAATCTCCTCCATCTTGGGCGAACGAATTATACGTGGCACCTGAGCATTACACCACTGAAGCTGGTTGGGAGCTTGCAAAAGACGGGCAGCGCAGGGAATTATTCATCACCCCAAGTTATTCACTCTATAAAGTAAAAGAGAATGAAGGACCTAACGTGGAGTTAACCGGAAATTCACTCTCGATGCTGAACCCTAGCAAAACTTGCTGTCCATGGTGTGGCAATGCGTTAACCATCTTAATTAGTCTGGATGTTAAGCATCCAGCATTGAATGACGTTTCTTGGCATGCCCAGCAACTTCAGATACAGACTTGCGTGATATGCAGCAGTTACGGTGTGGTTTACATGGAGCTGGACGTAGCAGGAGAACCGTTATGGAGTTCACATAATGTCATGCCTGCGGGAATGGACGAGATTGACCTGGACGACTATGGTAAACTTGCAGCGGATGTTGGCCAGCAGTTTCGGATTGCGAATGCATCGCGTCATGCATTCCATGCCAGTGAGTGGGCGATGGAGCCATCGTTATCTCAGGTCGGCGGCCATCCGGGATGGGTTCAAGATGCGGAGTACCCAACATGTCCACGCTGTTCCACGAGAATGAAGGCTGTCGCACAACTGGACTGGGGCGAGGTTGAGAAATATGGTGAGGGTATGTATTACATGTTCATATGTGAGCCGTGTCAGATGACCGCCGTATCGTACCAGCAATCTTGATGGTGGAAGCTAGTATAAAACATAATAAAAGCAATTATAAGCAGTCATCTTATTATGATATTACACCGCTTTTAAGGTTGGAATGACAGTAGTAGACAGACTATAACCAAGGGGCATCCCGAAGTTCTTGGAACTTCATGGGATGCCCCTTTGCCCTGCGCAGGATGGATGTGAGATATCTTTGCTACAGCCAGTCGTTTATGCTATTTATTTAGCCGCCAGAGTGAGAATGGGTTGTTTTTTCTACGTGCAGAGGCCGCTTGTCGTACTCACACAGTCTAACGAACCTAGCACATCTTATTAAGCGAATTTGCAGCAGTGTAGGATTCTAACGAATCTTAGACACGTTATTGCTTCTATTGACAAGGTTTTATGAAGCAAATCAGAGGTTTTGTCTGTAATAAGACTGCTGAGATTCGTTAGAATTTCATATGTTTGTAAAACTGCGACATAAGGTGTGTCCGATTCGTTAGCGCTTGGCCCAAACCCAAACTCACCCCATATACTCCAACCGCACATTACCACTCACACATTACTACCTAAGTTACTACTTCGGCGTATGTGCCTCTTTACTAGACCCGTCTACAATTCCGCAGATGCCTGCTTTAACAAATCAGCCAACCATTCATAGTCCGGCGTATCTTTTTCCTTGAGTTTGATCGTTTTTCGTTCTTCCGGGCCTTCAAATATCCCATCGGGTAGATCGAGTCCGGTTGCATTGAAGATGGTGAAAGACATGGCTTGTTTGGAAGGCGAGATGACCGCAGCGTACTTTCCGTTTTTCAAAAAATGAGGTTTCTTGTATTGTACGCGTTCTTGTACGTCAGGGATGGTATCATGCACTAACTGGCGCAATTGTTCAGCGATTTCTACTTGCCAGGGGATCTGAATCTGTTCAATAAACGCAGTAACTTCTGCATTCTTGGTCATACTTGTTCACCCTCCGTATGGATCTGATTGTGTGTTTCCCATTCTGGTCTTAGGATTCCCATCATCAAGCGGTCATAACGCTTACCATCACGAAATACAGCTGAGCGTGCCCGACCTTCCAACTGAAAACCAACCTTCTCATAGGAACGGATTGCTTTGGCATTGTAGGCGATGACATCCAGACCAACTCGGTCCAGATTCATCTCATGGAACGCATATCGTAAAATAAGATTCAACGCTTCCGTACCATATCCCTTGTTGCGATGTTTGGCAAGTCCGATGCCAATGGCAAGCTGTCCGCAGCGGTTGTTCCATTCAATGCCATGAATGACGACAAAACCAATCAGCGTATCTTCTTCATGCGTGCGAAGTCTGAAATAAACTTCCTTGTTCTTCGTTTCGCCCTCATCCTCCAACTGTTTCTCCGAATAGGGAATGGCCAGGTCAGTATCCACATTCCGAAGGTACTCCGGGTCTTCGTTCCATTGCAGCATGGTCTGCACGTCTTCAGAGCGTGGTGGCGTCATCTTTAATCGTTTGCTATAAAACAGGTTATCCGTAGTGAGTGTCATAGGGTTCTCCTTTAAATTAAGTTAAGCTTGCTTCACCTTAGTTCCACGTTTAACTCTATGTATATTTCGCAATAGACCTCGCCCCTTTGGCATCTGATAGCCTCATCATACTGGAAATTATAGGTGAATCACAATAGCGTATTTCAGTGGATATAAGTAACCTCTTGTCATAAAACCTAACACGGTAGTAAGATGAAATGATTGATATACATTCAGTGATAAAACCAATAAAAATGTCGGCGGGAGTGGTACGTTATGGAGATCAAAGTGGATGATTTGAGTGGAGTCCAAGTTAAGGCTTTAATTGCGGAGCACTTGCAAGGGATGGCAGCAGATTCGCCTCCAGAAAGTATTCATGCGTTGAATCTGGACGGACTCAAGGAGCCCGAAATTACTTTCTGGTGTGCTTGGGAAGGGGACGACTTGCTCGGCTGCGGGGCTATCAAAGAACTTGATCCAGAGCATGCAGAGTTGAAGTCGATGCGTACCGCTTCGGCTCATCTGAGAAAAGGCGTAGCGAGAAAAATTTTGGCACATATTATGGAGGTTGCCACAGACCGTGGTTATAAGCGAATCAGTCTGGAGACGGGTTCAATGGATTCATTTATCCCGGCAAGGAAGATGTACGAAGATTTCGGATTTGAATATTGCGAACCATTCGCAGATTATGTATTGGACCCGAACAGCACGTTTATGACGAAAAAAATCTAAATGAATTCACATGACAAACCAGTATTCTGTTTTTTTACAGGACGCTGGTTTTTTAATTTTGCAACATATCGTACATTTTAAGAGATGGAAAAAGAGTAGAATAAACTCAATAATACGCATTAAAACAACGTGGCCTTGTGACGAAGAATGTGGAGGGAGTCGTACATGATTTACTGGTGGTTCGATCATATGAATCCGCTGTTTGCTGTCTTGGTGTTATGTCCCATCATTGCTGTGATGCTTGGAGTATGCAGTTATTTTGCCAATTGGTTTAGACTCTGGGTAGCGCTGGTTATATCTTTTATGCTGCCTTTGTTGTATATCGCGAGTGATCTTTCAACATGGGGTAGTAACATAGGCGCTTGGTTCATCTATGGGGCAGGGTACATTTTGCTAACCTGGATTGTACACAGATTGCTTCGTGCCATTGTGGGGTATAAAACATAGGTTATGTCCATATATGTTTGGGATGAATTGGCCATGAGGAACTTCTGGGCTGATTGATGGACAATAGGGTATACTGGACATTATGTCTATGAAACAAGACAGCATTACAGACGTTTTTTACATCAGGAGGACTTGAATTGGCTCAGACAGAAGGAACACTACAGAAGAAGCTTAAACCAAGACACATCAGTTTTATGGCTATGGGTGGTGTCATTGGAACGGGAATTTTTAAAGGCAGTGCAGAGACGATTGGACTCGCAGGTCCGGGCGTTATTGTCACGTACATTTTTGCCGGATTATTGCTGCTGGTTGTTATGGCCGCGATGGCGGAGATGGCTACGGTGTACAAGAACAAAAATATGAAAGACTTCGTGCAGGAGGCATTTGGTAGCAGAGTATCCTTTGTTATGGGATGGATGTACTGCTTTCTATGGTTATCGGTGTGTGTCATTGAGGTGATTGCCGCCGGGAGCTTTTTGCAGTATTGGTTCAGTGAAGTACCGCTGTGGATGCTGAGTCTGGCATGTGCGGCGTTCATTATACTGGTTAATCTGTTAAGTGTAGGTGTGTTCGGGGAATTTGAGTTTTGGCTGGCCGGGATCAAAATTGCCATGATCATTATTTTTATCTTCCTGGGTGCAGGATTGATCTTTGGCATTATCCCAAGTGATAACACCCCTTATCTGCAAAATTATACGCAAGCAGGCGGGTTCTTCCCGAACGGATGGTCATCGATCTTCTCGGCACTGCTTGTGGTTATGTTCTCTTATGGGGGATCGGAGCTGATTGGTCTGACGCTGACCGAGACGGAAAATGCAGAAAAAGTGATGCCAAAAATCGTGGGCAATTTCATGCTCAGAATTATTCTGTTCTTCACCTTGCCGATTCTCATCATCTGTGGTCTTATCCCATGGAATGAGATCGGGCCGGAGAGCAGTCCATTTGTACAGGTGCTTGCATCCACGGGACTGCCGGGAGCAGCACACATAATGAACTTTATTTTGGTGACGGCGGTTCTGTCTGCTGCGAATTCAGGGATCTATGGTGCATCCCGGATGATGCACTCCATGGCAGTAGGCGGTGAAGCTCCAAAGGCATTGTCACAGACGAATCGCAACGGAAGCCCTGTTAACACACTTCTGGTGTGCTCAGTAGTTTTGCTCGGAGGTTCCTTGCTAGGCCTGTTCGCGCAGGATCAACTGTTCCGCGTATTGCTCGCAGTTCCGGGGTTTGTTGTAATCCTTGTGTGGATCTGTATTGCTTCATCACAGCTGAAACTACGGAAGAGATATCCGGTTCAACCGACCTTCAAAGTTTGGGGATTCCCTTACATAACCGGAGTCGTTGTACTATGTCTTAGTGTGATTGCGGTGATGTTTGTGTTTGATGAAGGGAATCGGTTCAGCATTAGCATCTGTATTGCCGTGCTCGCGTTGCTGATTATATGGTCCCTGATTCGATTCAGGAAGACGAATGGACGAACAGTTTAGTATTTTTTACATTCAAATGTAGAACACATCAACATCTCGGCGCTTGAGCCGGGATGTTTTTTTCTATCATTTTTCACTGCAAAGAACCTAAACAAATCCTCCAAAATTATGCCTAGATGCAGCTCCAATGAACAAAGCTACCACGGCCATGATAGCGTTTTTATGTAAACCCAATATTTTCTTGCCTAATTCGACATATTCGTTTACTATTTTCCCATACATAGTGCTTCAAGCATGCGTTTTTTGGGTAGCGCCTAGTCAAAAAGGCTTGGGTTCACGGGAGAGGAAGAGGAGCGGATGATTGGTTTTTTTAGAAAACGTTTGGTTGTGCGCATTGTTGCAGTAGTCACACTGGTCATTACGATTATAGCCGTTGGAAGCATGCTGTTACAGGTGGCCAATATGAAACTTGCTGCGCAGGAGGCCATTTCGAGTTACAACATCCAGATTGCTCAGAGTTATGTGAATCAGCTGGATACAGCATCTTATGCCGAGTTTGCCAAGGACCCCAAGGAGAATGACGAGTTCTTGAAGATTCGTGATGAACTGGATGACTTTCGCGTAAGCATTGGTGCAATGTATGTGTATTTCGTCAAAATAGATGACAAAGGTACGCCACTTATTATGGTGGACGGTATGAAGGATGCAGATAAAGCCTCACCGATTAATGAAGTAACGGATGTCCCTGAGGAGGCTGTTCAAAAGCTGTTGCAGGGGCAAACAGCCAGTTCTTCGATTATTAACAATGAGGAGTACGGCGACTATATTTCCTCTTACGCTCCCATGCTGGATAGTAACGGTGCTGTAACAGGTGTAATTGGTATCGATACGGCGGTATCGGTCATCGGAAGTATTGAATCGGATATTATGAAATCGAGTATCCCTTTCTATGCCTTGTTGCTTTTAATTACACTTATAGGCATTGCTGTTGTCACGTGGTTTATCGTAAGAGGACTGCGGCCACTTCAACCGCTGAAGGCGAGTGTGGAAAAAATGGCACAGGGTGAGCTTGCAGAAGCGAACCAAATTTTGACGTCGTATCGTTTGCGCAGCCAAGATGAGATTGGAACAACATATCAAGCGATGATACATATGTCTGGTAACTTGAATAAGATTGTGAGTAACATGGTTGAAGGCGTAGCAGTAACCACAGATATTTTATCGGAATCAACGAAGGAATTTAATCGCAGTACCGAAGAGATGCTTGAGATGGGCAAGACGGTTGATCAATCTGTCGAACAGATTAGGCAGGGTGCACATACGCAGAAGCAGGGTGCAAGCGATAGCGCGCATGCGATGGAAGAGATCGCAAAAGGCATAACGGATATATCCGAATCCTCGATGGTTGTATCGGATGCGGCATCAAGTGCGCTTTCTACGGCGGAGTCCGGTAAACAGAGCATGACACTGATGAAAACACAGATGGAGAGCATCTCAAATGTCTCAAGTGAAGTTGTAGCGATGGTTCAGGTGCTGAACAACTACTCCCAGGAAATTGGGGGTGCCCTGCACACGGTTCGTGACTTTGCGAGTCAGACGAAGTTACTTGCGCTTAATGCATCCATAGAGGCAGCACATGCAGGAGAACACGGCAAAGGTTTTGCGGTTGTGGCGGATGAAGTTCGGAAGCTTGCTGAGGCCTCAAGCACATCCATGGAACGGATCTCCGACTTGCTGCTTCGTATTCAACAAGAATCACAGCAGATTGGCTCACAGATGGGGGTTACTGCAACCGAGATTGGACAAGGGGTTACAATTACCGCAGAAGCGGAGCAAGCTTTCGCTCATGTAGTTGACGCGTTCCAACTGGTAACCAGTCGCATTCAGGAAGTCTCCGCTGCGGCAGAGGAAATCTCGGCAGGATCGGAAGAGGCTGCAGCCTCCGTCAATACGATCTCGCAGATCTCAGCCGGGGTATCGGATCATTCGGATGAAATCTATCGATTGATGCGTGAACAGTCGGCCATGTTCAACAGGGTGGCACAGACCTCCACCATGCTGGAGCAGCAGACGAATGAGATGAGTGAAGCCGTACGTAAAGTGAAAGTATAGTTTGAGTTAGATGTAGCAATAGTAACGCAAGAGATAGTCAGAAAAGTGTTCCGCTCTTGGAGAAGTTGGTGTTCATCCCAAACTTCATTCAAAGGGTGGAGCACTTTTTTAGATTTAAATTTTTAAATGATCCAGCTCTATCGCCTGTCTGAAGCGTTGGGCGAATCGTTCTGCGGCTACGGCGGACTCCTTGGACTCCGTCTGCACAAAGCCAATTTGCATTTTCGGTTGATCGATTCCAGCGATCTCTACCATCTTCACCAGACCTTCTTTCCATAAGGGATTTTGGTGAAAGGAAAAGTCGTGACCAATCGTAGCGGCAATATCGTTTCTTAACACCATGTTGATGGCTTCTGAATTATTTGTTTTAAACAGAATGGACAGAGGTCCATGATCATAGGTGAATTCCTTGATGAAGTCTTCGATGAAACCATCTCGATACAGTGCCAGCTTGTGTTCTTTTAATTGATCCGGTGAAACACGGCTGTGCTTGGCAAGTTCAGACAGGTGATGAGTACCAACTACCAGCCTGCCCGAGTACATGGGACTGAAGTGAAGTCCATCGAATTCCCGCAATTGTTTGGCGTAGATCGCGATAAAGCCCAGATGGGTTTTGTTGTTGCGAATATCTTCAATAATTTCCATGGACCCTTTCTCTTCAATGGAGATGTTAAGTTGCGGGTGCTCACGCTTCATATCCGCAGCAGACTGAACAAGATAGGGCATGACACTTGGAAAAGTAGCCACATGAAGCTCTCCGCTAAGTGAGGAGGCTTCTGCGTTCAGGGATTTTAATTCATCAATCCGCTGTAAAATGTCCAGTGCCTTGGCAATGAATTGTTTGCCTTCGGGAGTGGGATGAGTTCCCTGCCGCGAGCGTTCGAACAGGATGATACCCAATTCTTTCTCCAGACGATGAACCGATTGGCTGATCGCCGATTGTGTGACATGTAGATGCTCCGAGGCGGCGGAGAATGATTTCGTTTTCGCAATTTCAACGACATATTCGAGCTGTTCCAGATTCATGATTTCATCTCCGTTTAGCATTAATACAACTAATGTTAACATTAGTATCTATAAATATGAATAATACATGAACAGCGATATAATATATAGACAATCATACAAAGGGGATGAACTTCATGAAAGCAGCAGTATGGTATGCCCATAAAGACGTGCGTGTGGAAGAGCGGGAGGTTCCGGTTGCTCAAGCGGGTCAAGTCAAAATCAAAGTGGAATATGCAGGGATCTGCGGCAGTGACTTGCATGCCTATCATCATGGTGTAGGAATTCAAGAAGGCGAGAATCATCCGCTCTCAGGACAGAAAGCACCGTTGACATTGGGTCATGAATTTGCAGGAACCGTAAGTGAATTGGGGAGTAATGTAAGCGGTGTCAGTGTAGGGGATCGAGTTGTGGTTGAGCCGTTGTACCATTGTGGAAAATGTGACTACTGTATCCAGGGGCGTTACAACCAGTGTACTCAATTTGGATTCGTTGGACTGAATGGTGATGGTGGTTTTGCAGAGTATGTTGTTGTTGAAGCATACATGGTTCATCCCATCCCGGATAACGTAACTTTCGAAGAAGGTGCGCTTGTAGAGCCTACAGCCGTAGCCTTTCACGCGGTTCGTCACAGCAAGCTGAAAGTGGGGAACAAAGTAGCCGTATATGGAGCAGGTCCAATTGGATTATTGACCATTCTGTCTGCCAAAGCAGCAGGAGCCTCTGAAATCTATGCAGTCGATGTATTTGAGGAACGTCTGGACCTGGCAGCCAAGCTGGGAGCGATTCCGGTGAACAGTGCCAAAGTCAATGCAACAGAGGTGATCCTGCAACAATCGGGCGGCATTGATGTAGCTTATGAAGCAGCGGGTGTGCAACCAACGATGGATAGCGCCATTGCGGTTGTCAAAAAAGGTGGAGAAGTTGTTGTCATCGCAGCGATTCCAAATCCGCTTCAAGTGAACTTCTTCGATCTTTTGGTCAAAGAAGCGAATCTAACGGCAACGCTGGCATATCGCCACATTTTCCCTGAAGTGATTTCATTGATTGCTGAAGGGTCGCTCGATGTGAAACAGGTCATCACCAAGAAAATCAAACTGGACGATATCGTGCAGGAAGGGCTTGAGCTGTTAATGAGCGACAAGAGCCATGCGAAGATTTTGGTGGAGATTGGCGGTTAAAAAATCAATAGCGAAGTGTCATTTCAAATGTTGATTGATCATTTATAAATGTAAAACAGACCGTCATGAAGATGATCGGTCTGTTTTACATTTCATTCTCTGCTCCCTGATCCCGTGTTGCTGTTAACCTCCACTAGGAATCATAACGGTAGCAGATCGCCTTGCCCCCGTCACTCTCGGAGCTGAATTCCTTATCCTCTGTAAATCCAAAACGCTCATATAAACGGATGGCATTAACCATCTGACCGCCCGTATATAAGTACACCGTATTTTTGCCCATCTCTTTGGCAGAATCTACGCATTGCTGGAGCAATACTCTGGCAATCCCGTGACCTCTCCATTTTGGATCAACACCCAACAGCCGAATAAACGGATAATCGATCGGCAATTCAAAGTTTGGATAAGCCTTGCGTGCTGTTTCGAATAATTGAACTGTACCAACGATCTGATCATCAATCTTCGCGATCCATAATTGTGTCAGGTACGGATTAACCACAGACTCTCGAATATCTTTTAGGTAGGCTTCCCAGCGTTCATTTTGCTCAAAAGTCTCCCGATACTCGGCATAACTTGCAACAAGGATATCTACAATCTCTGGATGGTCTGCTTCTGTGGCAGGATGAATCGTAACGGCAGCCGTTGTCATCTTATAATTCCTCTTCTCTTATGGGTTAAGCATGGAATATAGTTTTCTTGCATTTTACCATAACGGATTCAATCCGATTCATTCAAATTTTCTATAGGTAACTCAGTCATTTCTATAGATCAAAGCATATCAGCGATTGAGCTGTGTGGAATACAGATGATTGCGATATTCGGTTGGCGTATTGCCTTCGTATTGTTTGAACATGCGCAGGAATAGCTTGTAGTCGGAGAAGCCGCACTGTCCGGCGATTTCTTTTACACTGGCATTGGTGTTGAGCAGCAATTGTTTTGCCCGGCGAATACGTTCTGTGAGGATATAGGTTTTGAGTCCAGTACCTTTCTCGCGTTTCACCATTTTGGAGATATAGTCTTTGTTAAAATTAAAATTTTCCGCAATCTGACTCACCGTGATGTTTGTATGCAGATGAATATCGACCCACTTGCAGATATGGTCCACAATCGCATTGTGCGGACGATAATCCGCCTCTATATTCCGCTCCAGTTCTCTGAACAACAATAACAAAGCAGCGTTGGCTTCCTCCGGTGAGAAGGATGACACATGCAGCAACTGCTTGAATAACTGATTGGCCATGGAAGGTACCTGAATGGTGGCGTGTGTCCTAAACTGGTTGAATTCTGCCGACATGGCATCATAGTGAACCCAGTAGAAACTGACGGGTGTGTCGCTAATCTGGTAGCCATAGTGGGTGCGACCAGCGCGCAGAAACAACAGATCGTTGGCACGAACTACATATTGTTCCTCTTCTTCCGCAATGTACATCTCACCTTCCAGCATCAAAATAATCTCGTGAACGGGCATGCTGCGTCTCATGTGGCTCCAGTTGCCTTCGGATATGAACTTGCCGCACAGGTAATGTTCCAGTGGCTTTTGCATAGGACGGATTTATCCACCTTTTCTTGGATTATGAGTCTGATGTAATTGTATTTTATTTGATAATATGAGGATATTCAAGCTCTAAAGTGGATTGATGAGTATTAGTCTTGTAGCTAAAAAAACGGATTTTACCCCTCAAGAATCAATGGATATCTATTACATCCCGAGAAGGAGTGAGTGTCATGATTGATACGAAAAAAGGATTTCTGGGACCGGAACATGTAGATCTGTTAAATGGTGTGTTCCAAACATCACAAGAGGTGGGGGAGCGTTACCTGTTATCACTGGATATTGATCGATTCCTGGCTCCATGCTTCGAAGCGCATGGTTTACCTGCCCGAAAAGAGCGCTACGCGGGTTGGGAGGCACGTACCATCAGCGGACATTCCCTCGGACATTATCTGTCTGCCCTGGCTGTGACGTATCAGGCAACCGGGAATATCACGTTAAAAGAAAGACTGGATTATGCTGTCACCGAACTGGCGAGAATCCAGCAGACCACGGGGAGCGGATATATCGGTGGTTTGTCCGAAGAACCTTTCCACATGGCTTTTCGAGCAGAGAATATCGGTGGATTCAATATCGGTGAATACTGGGTTCCCTGGTACAGTGTGCACAAAATCTATCGCGGCCTGATTGATGCCCATAAACTCACTGGCAACGGACAGGTACTTGATGTAGTTACTCGATTTGCAGACTGGGCGGTCGAAGGTTTGCTTCCGATGACAGAAGAACAGATGCAGACGATGCTTCAAAGTGAACACGGGGGCATGAATGAAGTATTTGCACACTTGTATGGAATCACAGGCAAAGCCTTATATCTTGAGATCGCTAATAAGTTCACCCATCAATTGATCCTGAGACCCTTGGAGCACAAACAAGACGATCTTCAAGGCAAACACGCCAATACTCAGATTCCCAAAGTGATCGGTGCAGCCGAAATTTACAACCAGGATCATACTCATGAGAGTTATCGGACAGCGGCAGAGTTTTTCTGGAACACCACGGTGCATCATCGTTCTTACGTATTTGGTGCGACGAGCATTTCGGAGCATTACGAAGCAAAGGGCATGGAGAGTCTTGGCATCAAAACAGGAGAGAGCTGTTGTACTCACAACATGTTACATCTAACGAAGCAACTCTTTGCCTGGAATCACGATAGCGCCTACATGGACTATTATGAAAACGCCATCTATAATCACATCCTCGGCACGCAGGACCCCGATACGGGGAACAAAACGTATTTTGCATCAACGCTGCAAGGCCACTACAAAATCTATGGTACTCACGATACCGCTTGGTGGTGCTGCACAGGATCAGGCATGGAGAACCCGGGCAAATATGCCGAGGCGATTTATTTTGAGGATGAACAGGACCTGTACGTCAACCTGTATATCGCTTCCCAATTGGATTGGGCGTCACAGGGATTATCCCTGAAGCTTGAAACCGACTTTCCTTATTCGGAAAAGGTAACCCTGACGATCACCGGAGGCAACGCCTCGGCTCATCTAAGATTACGTGTGCCCTCATGGCTGCAACAGCCAATGACGGCAACAGTTAACGGGGATACGGAACATCCGTATACACGGATGGAACCCGGCTATCTTTCCATCGACCGCACATGGACAACGGGCGATGTCATCACCATCACACTGCCGATGTCACTCCGCCAGTACACTGCCAGGGATGATTCCCACAAGGTGGCATTCCTGTACGGCCCAATAGTACTCGCTGGTGCACTAGGAAACGAGGGTCTTCCCGAGGATACGATCGTGGACGAAACAGCATTGAATCCCAAGACTGCACCTGTACCTGTGATCTGGACGGAGCAGGAGGATGTACGAGAGTGGATCAAGGTTGTGGATGCAGACACGTTAACATTTGAGCTTAGCAAAGATGTTACTTCCACAGGCGAAGCCGTGAAGCTCATTCCGTTCTATGATGTGCATCACGAATTTTATACTGTGTACTGGCCGTTTAACGATGAAGGGGACGCCCTGGAGAAAGAGTTGAACGATATTACGATCGACAGGGTTCAGGCGGATGGTCAGCAGGATGAGATCGGACATCAACTGGATAGTAATTGCCGTGGGGAGCATCATAATGGTTCTACCACGGATGGCCGTAAGAAGTTGCATATGTGGCGAGAGGCTTTTGGCGTCAGTGGAGCTTACTTCAGTTACCAACTGGCGGTGGATCGTAAAGCAACCAATTATCTATGTGTGGCCTATTGGGGCGGAGATCATTCCGCGTTTAAACGGGAAGGTAAGTTATATGACAGACAATTCGCTATTACCGTGGATGGAACACTCATTGGCGAGCAGAGAATTCACATGAATAAAATTGGCGACGTGTTCTATGTGACCTACGATATTCCTGAGGCCGTAACATCAGGCAAAAACAGCGTTACAGTAATGTTCCAGGCGAAGGGAGACAATGGCTGTGCCGGGAAAGTTGTAGAGGTGCGCACCACGCGAAGTAAACGGGAATCCATCTTTTCGTGATAACAGGCATGGTGTGAAAAGGCGGTGGCCTGTCCACTGGAGGAGAGGGTTTTATAAGAAATCGACTTTCTAATTTTTAACGAACCGCACACGTCTTATATGGGCAATATTGATGTGGTGGAAAATGTAACGAATCTCAGTGACGCTATTTCATTCGAAATAGGCGATAAACAACGTTTTTACACCTAATACACGAACATAACGTGTCTCAGGTTCATTACATTTTCAGATGAGCTGAAATGCACCAAATAACCTCACCTCAGTTCGTTAGCTGTAGAATAAGGCATTAAAATTTTAATAAGAACACGAAAAATAATGAACCAACGCATAAGGGACGAAAGCGGATGATCTCCGATTCGTCCTTTTTGCATTACTTTTTTTTCAGACAAGTCTTATATAAAAAATGACACGCATAGCTATTTTCCACGTATTACCTGATAACATTTCTTCTCCACAATCTGCTGTCTCGTAAAGCTCACTTTTTATGGATTGACCACAAAATTTCCTGCCAAGTTCCACGTTGTCCCTGAAAATATGAAATGGGATAAGCCCAAACCACGTATATTATGAGTATCCAAATATCCAATCATATCCACCTGAGAGCGTTAACATCATGTACAATAAGAATAAGTTGAACAGGAAAATTACGACATGAAGCACCAATATATAACATGAAAGGAGGTCGGATGATTGAACATGATCAAGTACATAAAATTGTTGGGATTAATCCTCGGTATTGTGGCTGTGAATGTTCTCGCATTCTCACCCGGCTTTATCGGGCTGAATTTCGAGGAGGGTGCATTCACAACTGCGCTATCCGTTACCCTTCTGTTCGGTAGTGCAATGGCACTCCTATATGGGAGTTATACCCTGCTGTTCAGACAACCGGTAGTGCTGCCCGTGAAGCATATTGAAACGCATGAAGATTATGTGGAAGCACTATCTTTTTATAGACGCATCAAAGTCCTCGAAGAAGATATTACGCTGGGGCTGTCCCAACTTAGTCGAATGAAAAAGAAAAAAGAAACCCTCCTGAATGTGCTTCATCAACGCTTTGATCCAGGGGAACTGAGCTACAAGAAATTCGCTTCGGTCACATTGGAAGTGGAGAAGCTGTTGTACCTGAACATCCGCAGTGTGCTGAACCGGTTGAATGTATTTGATGAAGCTGACTATGCCAACATGATGAAATCCAAGTCCTCCACACTTCCCCAGAAGCTTTTTCAGGAAAAAACCAAGGTATACAACGATTATCTGTCTTATGTGAAGAATTCGCTTCACACCAATGAGGAAATTTTGCTCAAGCTCGATCAGTTGTTATTGGAGATTTCACGCCTCGACAGCTTCGAAGCCGGAGATATTGAACAGATGCCTTGTATGCAGGAGATTGATCAGTTAATCAAGCACACCAAATTATACAGACAGTGAGGGGTTGCGAGTATGGCCAAGAAGGGAAAGTTTTTTTTCATATCGATTGTAATGCTGGTGCTCGTATTTGGTCTAGTCTATGCAGGGATTACACTGACGTCGAACTTTGGCAAGTCGACTACACAGGTGAGCACAGAGAATGCAGGTAAGGAACTGGGAAAACTGTACGCGGACATTGCGCCAGCGACGGCGGAACCGGTCAAAGGACAGATTGATCTCGACCCGGTCGATGTGGCGGAATCACTGCCGGACATCTCCAAATTTGCGATTGCTGTAGAGAATACAACAAATGATTACGTCGAAATCTTCTCTTCCCCAGAGAAGTCGGGCAGCGGGGTAGACGGCTGGTTAACCGAAGTGGGCGAGGAGTTCAACAAAGCGAACATCACCGTTGGAGGCAAACAGGTATCGGTCAAAATCCGCAACATTGCCTCCGGAACAGCCACCGATTATATCAAGTCCGGTAAGTATATGCCGGATGCATTCACACCTTCCAATGAACTGTGGGGCGAGATGGTTGAGGCCAGTGGAGTGAAGACAGAGATGGTATCCGAGCGACTGGTCGGGAATGTTCCTGGTATTGTCATCTCCAAAGCCAAATATGATTCACTGGTTGATACGTACGGCTCCGTTAATGTAAAAACCGTAACCGAAGCGATTGCCAACAATGAACTCGCGATGGGATATACCGATCCATTTGCCAGCTCCACAGGACTGAATTTCCTGGTGACCGCACTGAATACGTATGACAGCGCCAACCCACTTGGCGAGAAGGCTATTGAAGGGTTCGAAAAGTTCCAGACGAATGTACCGTTTACAGCGTCAACAACGATTCAGATGCGGGAAGCTGCCAAGTCAGGCAGACTGGATGCCTTTGTACTCGAATACCAGACGTATGTGAATACCGCCGATCTGAAGAGTGGTTACGTTTTTACACCATTTGGCGTGAGACATGATAGCCCGCTGTATGCATTGGGACAATTGCCGCAGAATAAACAGGAAATCATCCAGAAATTCGCGGAATTCGTAACCCAAGCAAAGTACCAACAATCGGCGGAGGAGTTCGGTTTCAACGGGTTACAGGATTACAAATCCGAGCTGGCTACTGTGGATGGCGGCACGTTGTTGTCTGCACAGAAAGTATGGAAAGAGAAGAAAAACGGCAGTAAACCTATTGCTGCCGTGTTCGTGACAGACGTATCCGGAAGCATGGACGGCGAACCGCTTAACCGACTGAAGGAGTCCCTACGCAAAGGTCAGAAGTACCTGGGCACTGAGAATAGTATCGGCCTGGTTTCTTATTCTAGCGGGGTAACCGTGAATCTGCCGATTGCCAAGTATGATACGAACCAGCAGTCCATGTTTGTCGGAACAGTTGATAGTCTGCAAGCTGGCGGTGGTACGGCGACCTTTGACGGGATCGTGGTGGCGATGAAGATGCTGGAAGATTATATGGCTGCTGATCCAAACGTGAAGCCGCTGATCTTTGTCCTAAGTGATGGCGAGACCAACGAAGGTCATACCCTCAAGGATATCCGGGATCTGGTCGAGACGTACAAAGTGCCAATCTATACGATTGGATACAACGCGGACATCAAGGCTTTGGAGAGCATCTCCAGCATTAACGAAGCAGCAAGCATCAATGCCGATACCGACGATGTCGTATACAAGATCGGAAACCTGTTTAACGTACAGATGTAATCTAAAGGGGGAACTGTAGATGTCATTTTCAATGGAAATACCGAGCCAGAAGGAAATTCAGAAGGTGATTGAGGAAGAGGTGAAACCCGTGCCCGCCGAGGTCGCGGAGCTTCAACAAGTGGCAAATGCCAACGTAGAGATGATCATGACACTGGACCTCGAATCCTTGGAGAAGCGCAAAGAGATTTTGCAATCCATTGACGGTTTTGGCATGAACACGATGAGATCCTCTTCTGAGAAAAACGCCTTGCTTCAAGTCTCCGTTGGACATCTGTCCAAGACGGGAGACGAGGGCGGTCAGGTCGCCAAAGGTTTGACCGAGCTGCATATGCAACTGAAGGATCTCGACCCGAGTGTGGTCGACTTTGCCAAGACCGGTTTCCTTGGGAAATTGTTCAATCCGCTTCGCGCCTATTTCCTGAAATACCAGAAGGCTGACGCAGTCATCGCTGACATCGTAACCTCTTTGGATAAAGGCAGATCCACCCTGCGTAACGATAATACAACGCTGGAGATCGAACAACAGAACCTGCGAGAACTCACAAAGCGATTGCAAAAGGAAATCCAGCTTGGCATGCTCATGGATGAGTCCATCGACGCGCAGATTGAAGCCGCCAAGGTCCGTAATGAAGACCCTGAGAAAGTCCGATTTATTACCGAAGAAGTGCTGTTTCCGCTCCGTCAGCGGGTGATGGATCTGCAGCAGATGTTAGTCGTGAACCAGCAGGGTATCATGGCGATTGAAGTGGTGATTCGCAACAACAAGGAACTGATCCGAGGCGTAGACCGTGCGAAGAATGTAACGATCTCGGCATTGAAAATTGCCGTTACAGTAGCAAGTGCTTTGTATAATCAGAAGATTGTATTGCAGAAAATTGAGTTGCTGAACCAGACAACCAACGATCTGATCGCCGGAACATCCAAGATGCTCAAGGATCAGGGAATTGCCATTCAGAAGCAGGCGTATGAAGCCAGCATCTCCGTGGATACGATGAAACAGGCGTTCACCGATGTGCTGTCGGCGCTCGATTCGATTAGTCTTTATAAGCAGGAAGCTCTGCCAAGAATGCGTGAGACGATTAACCAGTTCCGTGAACTTGCGGATACCGGCGAGCAACAGATTCAGCGGTTGGAGAAAGGGCAAAAGCTGGGGCTGTGATAAGGAGAGAGAGAAATAAATACCTATTTGATTGTCCTCTTTATTTATAATTAGAAAAAGAAGCGACCGTTCCTCATTAAACATGAGGAACGGTCGCTTTTTGGGCTTCTATGAAGATAGGTACTAACTGTCATACCCCAAGCTTCTTGCATAGGCGTATAACTGTTGTTCGCATTGATCCATTAGAACACTAGCGGTGTTTACTTTGGCATTACCTTGTTTTAGTAACGTGTAATTCACTTTGTTCTTGGATACTGCCTTTTGGTACAACAGGTATCCTTCGAGCTGAGTGTAACTTGCCTTAACAAATGTAGCGTGGATTTTCTTGATTTGCGGGTTGGTAGGCTTGATTTGTTTTGCCTTGGATACCAATTTTGTATAATTGGGGATCACCGTATTCGTAAGTTTAAGATACATGGACTTGCGATTGGTTGAAGTTACCTGGGTGTCGATGCTTTCCAAAGCTGTGAAGGCTTTGGCCTCATAAGTTTCAAGAGCAAATAACTGATTAGTGTACTCTTTAAATTCTGCATAACTCTGATCCAAATCTGAATATGTAGAGGTTGCTACTTTGGCTGTATCAGCAGAAGCGGCTGGAGAGAGAAGCACTCCGCCAAGCAAAACAAAACTGGTAATCAATGATATAATCCACGACTTCTTCAAATGTAATGTCATCCTCCTTTTGTTATATTCCATTGGATAACCTAACATATCATTACCAGAAATTACAGGAATACATTTACATAATTTTAGTGGTAAAGCTTTCTTAAAATTCCTCTCAATCACCCTACTAAAGGGAAGTAAGACGATTCAAAATTTCAGTTTTTTAACACGACATTATCCGGCTTGTAATGGATGATTTTGAACAACTCCTCAGCCATGTAGGCGGGGCTGTGCTTGAAATCCTGTCTGATCCACTCCATGATCATGCCAAATATCGCATGAGATTGGTAACTTGCCAATATTTCATGGTTGATGTGCGGAGGGAAGATATGGTTCAGATCCTGTAAGGCCAGATCCCGAAGAACATCACAGATCATGCGCTGGAAATTAGATGAAGCCTCAGATTTCACAACCAGTGTGTAGAATTGTGCGTGTTGGTGTACATGCTCAAATATAGTGATCGCCGAAGAGGGCATTAGATTGACTTCGAACTTTTCCTCATCCTGATAGGGTTTACGAAAAGAAG